>NZ_JBYTDF010000001.1:0-1185200 GCF_058790995.1 Mesorhizobium sp. EU05-FHT14A09 | reverse complement strand
CGTCTTGCCATGGTCAACGTGACCAATCGTGCCAATGTTCACATGAGGCTTCGTACGCTCGAATTTACCTTTTGCCATGTGAGGTCTCCATTTCCTGCATGCCCGAAGGCGTTAAACCTGGTTACTGACGCAATTCCTCGGAATTACGCGTATTTTTTCTGAACTTCCTGAGCGACCGCGGTCGGAACCGGCTCGTAGTGGTCGAACTGCATCGTGTACTGGGCGCGGCCCTGCGACATCGAACGCAGCGAGTCGACGTATTTGAACATGTTCGCCAGCGGAACCATCGCATTGACGACGACCGCAACACCACGGGTCTCCTGACCCTGAATCTGGCCGCGACGGCTGTTCAGATCGCCGATGACGTTGCCGACGTAGTCTTCCGGCGTAACAACCTCGACCTTCATGATCGGCTCGAGCAGCTGGACACCGAGCTTCGGGGCGGCTTCCCTGAAAGCGGCACGCGAAGCGATTTCGAAGGCCAGAACCGAGGAGTCGACGTCGTGGAAGGCGCCGTCGATCAGCGTCGCCTTCACGCCGATCATCGGGAAGCCAGCGAACGGGCCGGACGACATCACCGAACCGATGCCCTTTTCGACACCCGGGATGTATTCCTTCGGAACCGAACCGCCGACGATCTTGGACTCGAACACGTAGTCTTCGCCTTCCGGATTCGGCTCGAACACCAGCTTGACGCGGGCGAACTGGCCGGTACCGCCGGTCTGCTTCTTGTGGGTGTAGTCCTGCTCGTGGGTACGGGTGATCGTCTCACGATAAGCCACCTGCGGAGCGCCGACATTCGCCTCGACCTTGAACTCGCGACGCATACGGTCGACGATGATGTCGAGGTGAAGTTCGCCCATACCGGCGATGATGGTCTGGCCCGATTCCTCGTCGGTCTTGACGCGGAAGGACGGATCTTCGGCAGCCAGGCGATGCAGCGCGAGGCCCATCTTTTCCTGGTCGCCCTTGGTCTTTGGCTCGATGGCGATCTGGATAACCGGATCCGGGAACTCCATGCGCTCCAGGATGACCGGATGCAGCGGGTCGCACAGCGTGTCGCCGGTGGTGGTTTCCTTGAGACCGGCCAAAGCGACGATGTCGCCAGCGAAAGCCTCTTCGATATCCGCACGGGAATTCGCGTGCATCTGCAGCATGCGGCCGATGCGCTCTTTCTTGCCCTTCACGGTGTTATCGAGCGAAGCACCCTTGGTGAGCTTGCCCGAGTAAATGCGGGCGAAGGTGAGCGAGCCGACGAACGGATCGTTCATGATCTTGAAAGCCAGCATGGACAGCGGCTCGTTGTCGTCCGCATGACGCTCGATCTCGGCATCGGTCTTGGCGTCGACGCCCTTGATTGCCGGCACGTCGATCGGCGACGGCAGATATTCGACAACGGCGTCGAGCAAAGGCTGCACACCCTTGTTCTTGAAGGCCGAACCACAGAACATCGGGTAGAACTTGACCGCGATGGTGCCCTTGCGGATCAGCGCGCGCAGCTGGTCGTTCGACGGGAGATTGCCTTCGAGATAAGCATTCATCGCGTCGTCGTCCATTTCAACGGCGGCTTCGATGAGCTTCTCGCGGTATTCCTCAGCCTTCGCCTTAAGGTCGGCCGGGATCTCGACGATATCCCAGGCAGCGCCCAGCGATTCATCACGCCAGACCAGCGCGTTCATCTCGATCAGATCGACAACGCCCTTGAACTCGGATTCAGCACCGATCGGCAGCTGCATCACAACGGCCTGCGCACCGAGGCGCGAACCGATCATCTCCACCGAGCGGTAGAAATCGGCACCGATCTTGTCCATCTTGTTGCAGAAGATCATGCGCGGAACATGATACTTGTCTGCCTGGCGCCATACGGTCTCGGTCTGCGGCTCGACACCGGCATTGGCGTCGAGCAGCGCGATGGCGCCGTCCAGCACGCGCAGCGAACGCTCGACTTCGATGGTGAAGTCAACGTGGCCGGGAGTGTCGATGATGTTGAAGCGGCGCATCTTGCCGTCACGACCCTGCCAGAAGGTCGTGGTCGCGGCGGACGTGATGGTGATGCCGCGTTCCTGCTCCTGCTCCATCCAGTCCATGGTGGCAGCGCCGTCATGGACTTCGCCGATCTTGTGCGACTTGCCCGTGTAATACAGGACGCGCTCGGTCGTCGTCGTCTTGCCGGCGTCGATGTGCGCCATGATACCGAAATTGCGGTAGTCTTCGATTTTATATTCGCGGGCCATGGGAGGTGCCTCTCAAGTCTCGTTCGCGCTTACCAGCGGTAGTGCGCGAATGCGCGGTTGGCTTCCGCCATCTTGTGGGTGTCTTCACGCTTCTTCACGGCGGTGCCGCGGTTGTTAGCCGCGTCCAACAGCTCGCCGGAGAGGCGGTCGACCATGGTGGTCTCGTTGCGGTTGCGCGCAGCCGTGATCAGCCAACGAATGGCGAGAGCCTGACGACGCTCCGGACGAACATCGACCGGAACCTGGTAGGTCGCACCGCCAACGCGACGCGAACGCACTTCAACGTGCGGAGCGACATTGTCGAGCGCCTGATGGAACACAGCCACCGGCTCCTGCTTGGTCTTCGTCTGGACCTGATCGAGCGCACCATAGACGATCGTCTCGGCAACCGACTTCTTGCCGTCATACATGACGGCATTCATGAACTTGGTGATCACCAGATCGCCGAACTTCGGATCCGGATTGATCTCACGCTTTTCTGCACTGTGACGACGGGACATGGTTCTTGTCTCTCAATCTCGCAGGCTTGGCGCACAAATAAAAAGCGCCGAAGCCGGAAAACCTTACTTCGGACGCTTGGCGCCGTACTTCGAACGGCGCTGCTTGCGGTTCTTGACGCCCTGGGTGTCGAGCACGCCACGGATAACGTGATAGCGCACACCCGGAAGGTCCTTCACGCGGCCGCCACGGATCATGACAACCGAGTGCTCCTGAAGGTTATGGCCTTCACCCGGGATGTAGCCGATCACTTCGAAACCGTTGGTCAGACGAATCTTGGCCACCTTGCGCAGAGCCGAGTTCGGCTTCTTCGGCGTGGTCGTGTAAACGCGTGTGCAGACGCCCCGCTTCTGCGGGTTCTGCTGCATGGCAGGGACCTTGTTTCGCGTTGCCGGCACCTGGCGCGGCTTGCGGATCAGCTGGTTTACGGTAGGCATTAAACCTTCCTTCTAGTTCTCAATCTCGTGTCGCAAACCCGAAATGGGCCGTTTCAAGCGGATTTCCATACGCAAATTCGGGCCGAAACCGCGCGTTTGCGGTCTTGCCCGAACAAAAAGCAGAGGAAGCGTTGCCGCTTCATGCGTGACGGAAATGTCATTCGCTCGTAAAACGAACCCTGTTTGAGGCAAACTCCAAGGCGCGACGCCTCGGAAAAGCTGACCTCACATCGGTTCAGACGTCGCGGCTTCTACTCGCAACATCGCTAACCGTCAAGCCCGAAGCCCCAGAATTTCAACTTGCGCCAGGGCTTGGCTGCCATGCGTGCGATGCATGTAATATTGTTGCGCCTTTTTGCATATGTGAGGAAGAAAGTGACCAGGTGGCGGCTGTTGCCCGGAGCGCCTTCATGCAAAAAGGGGCAAAATGTCCCTTTGGACGCCCGATATGAAGGAATCACTCTTTGCAGGACCCACTGAACGACAATGACGAGCCCCGCCCGGTCATGATCATCACCGGTCGGGTCTGGAAAAAGAAGAACGGCAAGCCGGAGGGGGTCCACGTGATGCTGATGGCGCCCGACGATGATTCCGCCGTACGCCGCGCCCTGGAATCACTCGCTGCGGAAGGTTACGCCGAGGCCGAGCTCGACCAGATCGGCGAGATGCAGGAAGAACCCGACGAAGAACCACACATTTCGGCCTATCAGGGCGCGCTCGAGGGTGAAGTCTCGATCGTGACCTTCGACGAGCCGATCTGACAGGGAATGATCGTGGCAGGGAATCCGGGCCGAGCGGCAACTTCACGGGACTGGGCGGATCATGCGGTGGCCGCCATCGAAGCCGACCAGCACCGCTCGGCTGATACCCATCTGTGGAAGCTGGATGTTCCCGCTCTCCCAGGCATAGACCTTTATCTGAAAGACGAATCCACGCATCCGACAGGAAGCCTGAAACACCGGCTGGCGCGTTCGCTCTTTCTCTACGCCTTGTGCAACGGCCTCATCCGCGAGGGCACCGCGGTGGTGGAAGCATCATCCGGGTCCACCGCCGTTTCGGAAGCCTATTTCGCACGCATGATCGGTTCGCCCTTCTATGCGGTGATGCCGCGTTCGACTTCCCGCGAAAAGATCGCTGCTATCGAGCACTATGGCGGCAATTGCCATTTCATCGACGATGGCCGCCGCATCTATGCCGAATCCGCAGAACTCGCCGCGCGGCTGGGCGGCTATTTCATGGACCAGTTCACCCATGCCGAGCGCGCGACGGACTGGCGCGGCAACAACAACATCGCCGAATCCATTTTCCACCAGATGCGCGCGGAACGCTTCGCGATTCCCTCGTGGGTGGTGATGGGCGCCGGCACCGGCGGCACCTCGGCGACCATTGGCCGCTACATCCGCTACAAACGCCACGCGACGAGGCTGTCCGTCGCCGATGTCGAACATTCCGCTTTCTTCGAAGGCTACACGAAACAGGATCCGGACTGCTCCAGCGAGCGCCCCTCCCGCATTGAAGGCATCGGTCGTCCACGCGTCGAACCATCCTTCGTGCCCGGCGTCATCGACCATATGCTGCGCATACCGGACTCGGTTTCAATCGCGGCCAAGCGTGTGCTGTCGCGCCGGCTTGGCCGCCGAGTCGGCGGCTCGACCGGGACCAACTTCGCGGCGATGTGTTTTCATGCCGCAGGCATGATCGCCTCAGGGGAAAGCGGCTCGGTGGTGACGCTGATCTGCGATTCCGGCGAACGCTACGCCAACACTTACTACTCAGACGAATGGCTGCAGGCGAACGCCATCGACCCGTTACCCTTCGAGCCAACGTTCGAGAATTTCCTGGCCGGCGGCCCGTTCGAACTCAAACTGGAAGAAAGCTGGCGATGACCGCTGCACGCCCCATCAATATTGCCATTGTCGGTGTCGGCAAGATCGCCCGCGACCAGCATCTGCCGGCACTTGCCAAGGACGGGGATTTCCGGCTCGTCGCCGCCGCCAGCCCGCATGGAACGGTCGATGGCATCGCCAACTTCCGCGATATTGAAACGCTCCTGCAGGGCGTGCCCGATATCGATGCGGTGTCGTTGTGCATGCCGCCGCAGTTTCGGCATGACGCGGCGCGTGCGGCGATTCTCGCCGGCAAGCATGTCTTCCTGGAAAAGCCACCCGGCGCTACAGTGAGCGAGGTCGAGCAGTTGAAAACGCTCGCGGCAGAAAAAGGCGTGACGCTGTTTGCCTCCTGGCACTCACGCTTTGCGCCGGCAGTAGAAGCCGCACGCGCTTTTCTCGCATCGGCGCGGATCAAGGCGGCTGCCATCAACTGGAAAGAAGACGTACGCCGCTGGCACCCGAATCAGGACTGGATCTGGCAGCCTGGTGGTTTCGGTGTGTTCGATCCCGGTATCAACGCCTTGTCGATCGCGACCCATATCCTGCCGCCGATGTTCATCACCGCTGCGACACTCGATTTTCCCGAAAACCGCGGCGCACCGATAGCAGCGCAAGTCAGCTTCCGCACCGACAGCGGCATCCCGGTTGCCGTCGACTTCGACTGGCGCCAGACAGGCCCCCAGAGCTGGGACATCCTGGCCGAAACGGACAAGGGTTCAATGGTGCTGTCCAGCGGCGGCGCGAAACTCAGCGTTGACGGCAAGGTGATACAGGAAGGACCGGATACAGAATATCCGACCCTCTACCGTCGCTTCGCAGAACTGGTGCGCGGCCAAAGCTCCGATGTTGATCTCGCGCCGCTGCAGCACGTGGCTGATGCCTTCATGCTCGGCAAGCGCAATGTCGTCGAGGCCTTCTTCGACTGACATGGCGGGAAGGTGGGCACACAAGAAACGGCGGGCGCAAACACCCGCCGTTTTTCGTTGTCTCTATCGGCTGCCTAATTCACGGGACCGGGCATACCACCCTCACCGACCGTCGGCGCTTCCGGCTTAACGCCGGTTGCACGATTGATGAAAACCGTAACCATCCACAGCACGACGCCAATCGCCAGGAGTACACCGGCGATCTTGTACTGGTCGGGATTGCGGCCGGTCCAAGGTCCCGTCAGGAACCCACAGGCGATGGCGCCGATCACCGGCAGGATGGTCGGCGCCGTGAAGTGGTCATGGTCGACCTTGTCCTTGCGCAGCACCAGCACCGCGATGTTGACGACGGTGAACACGCAAAGCAGCAGCAACGCCGTCGTGCCACCAAGTTGCGGCACCGAGCCGACGAAGGTGATCAGGCCGAAGGCGAGCAGAGTCGTGAAGATAATGGCGATATACGGTGTCTTGCGGCTCGCATGAACCTTGCCAAGCATCGGCGGCAGAACATGCTCACGGCTCATGCCATAGACCAGACGGCTGGCCATCAGCATGTTGATGAGCGCGGAGTTCGCCACGGCGAACATGGTGATGAAGGCGAAAATCCAGATAGGGAAGCCCGGTGCGCCGGTCGACACAACCTTCAGCAAGGGCGCCTCGCCTTCGCCGAGTTCCGCCGGTTCCACGAGCGTGACCGCGGAGACCGAGACCAGCACATAGATCACGCCGGTGATCAGCAGGCCGGCAAGCAGGATTTTCGGAAATATCTTGGTCGGTTCCTTGGTTTCCTCAGCCATGTTCACCGAATCTTCGAAACCCACCATGGCGAAGAAGGCAAGCGTGGTGGCAGCGATGACCGGCCAGAACGGGCTGACACCTTCTGGGGTGTGGAACTCGGTGACGCGCGAGACATCGCCCTGCCCCATGCCGATCGCCCAGAAACCGATGGCGATGACAATGAGCAGGCCGGTGAGTTCGACACAGGTCAGAACCACGTTCAGCTTCACGCTCTCGCCGACGCCGCGGAAATTCACCGCCGCGACGATGGCCATGAAGGCAAGGCCGAGCAGGATCACTCCGGTGCCCTCCTCGAGTCCGAGGCCGAAAGCAGAGGAGAAGTTGACTGCGAAAGCGCGCGAAGCCGTCGAAGCCGATGTGATGCCTGAACACATCACCGCGAAGGCCACGATGAAGGTGACGAAATGGATGCCGAAGGCCTTGTGCGTGTAGAGCGCGGCTCCTGCCGCACGTGGGTATTTCGTGACCAGTTCCAGGTAACTGAAGGCGGTGATGACCGCGACGACGAAGGCAACCAGGAATGGCAGCCAAACGACGCCCCCGACCTGCTTGGCGACCTGCCCGGTCAAGGCGTAGATGCCGGTGCCCAGGATATCGCCGACAATAAACAAGAGCAGCAGCCATGGGCCCATGACACGATGGAGACTGGGCTCCGCCGCGTCGGCGTGGCCTGATTTGAAGGTTGCGTCGGTCATCGGTCCCTCCTCGTTTGCGGCGCCGTGACCATCTGGTCGAACGGGACACTGCATCCTCGTTTCGCGCTGATCCGTCTGCCATGCCGACAGAGGATCAAACTTCGGACCCGCCCTTCATCCCCGGTCGAGTATGGAGCAGCAGCAAGGGATGTCAAACTGCCGCCCCGTTACGAACGCAGCGCCCAGATACCGTGCGATGTCATTGTTTCAGGGTGACATGGCACGCCTCGTGATCGAGCAGCCAGCGCTTGCGCTCCAGCCCGCCACCGTAATTCGTGAGCGCACCGTTGGCGCCGACCAGGCGATGACACGGCACAACGATCGACAGCGGATTTGAGCCATTGGCGTGGCCGACGGCACGAGCAGCGTTCGGCCGGCCCAACCTCTCGGCGAAAGCACCGTAGGCCAGCGTTTCACCCGGCACGACTTCACGCAGGCTCGTCCATATATCGTTCTGGAACGATGTCCCGTCCAACCTGACCGAAAGACTGCGAAGGCTGCCGACCTCGCCGTCGAAATAGGCAGCGAAGGTCTCTCGTGCTCGCGACGAGAGCGTCCCTGCCCGCAACCGATAGCGGCCAGAGGCAAGCCGGTGCCGGAGCCACCGATCCATGCGATGATCACAATCGGCGAACTCGACCATGAAAAGCGCTTGAGCCTCGTCCTCGATCACCACGATCGGACCGATCGGTGTCGCTACCGTCCCGGAGATCAGCTCCGTCCGTTCCCCGCTTTTCTGTGTCATCGCGTCCTCCGGGCTTCACCGATGTATGACCAGCTAACGACGATCGAGATTAGCCATGTCGTCCGTTCTTTTCTGTCAGGAGTGTTCCGCACCCCACAGAAAAAGGCGCGCCCCTTTAGCGTGCATCGTGGAAGATGATGCCGACGGTATGGCGATGTCCCGAGCGTATCCTGCTCACGCCATGGCGCAGGTTGACGCGATAGTTGCCCTTTGTGCCTTGCACCGGCCGGTTATGAACGGCAAAAGCGACGGCGTCTCCCTGACGCAATGGCACCACCTCGGCGCGGCTCTGCATACGAGGACGCTGCTCGGTCAGCACGAATTCGCCACCGGTAAAATCGCGCCCCGGTTCGGAGAGCAGGACCGCCACCTGGATCGGGAATGCCATATCCCCATAGAGATCCTGGTGCAGACAGTTGAAATCGCCCACCTTGTACTGGAGCAGAAGCGGCGTTGGCCGTTGCTGCCCGGCGTCATGGCAAAGGTCGAGATAGTCGCGATGTTCGACGGGATAACGCTGGTCGACCCCCATACGTACATTCCACGCATTGGCTACAGAGGCCAGACGCGGGTAAAGCGCGGTGCGCAGGCTGCCGATCAGATCCGGCAGCGGGTATTTGAAATAGCGGTACTCGCCTTTGCCGAAACCATGACGGGCCATCACGATATGGCTGCGGAAATGCGCTTCATGCTGGTAAAGCGCGGCGATATCCGAGCATTCCTGGGGCGAAAGCAGCTTGTCGATAACGGCGCAGCCGTAGGCATCGAGATCGGAGCCAAGCGCACCCCAATCATAGACGCTGACACGCTGCTCCGCGGATAGACTGATCTGGGCACTGGCGTTCATAGAGACCTCCTTGGCGTGGGGCGTTCCGTATCCCGAAAGACAGGAACGGCCGATCTGTCACCAAGGCTATTCAGTGCAATCCCGCACCGCATTCCGTTTCTTGCGTTGTTTCAGCACTGGCCGCTGCGCAACGACTTCGTCAGACGCGCGACGACCGGATCGAACGCCTTCGCTCTCGCCTTGTCGTATTCGAGGCGGAAGTACGCGACCGCATCACTGCAAACCGGAATCGCGCGTTCGTAATAGATGCGCTCTCCTTTCGAACCCGACCATACCGCCCAATCGGATTTTCGTCGCTGGTAGCCGACCGACCAACCCTCGGCTTCGTCCTGGCCGATACGCCATTTCACGTCCTGCACGAAACCGCCATCGCCAGGATAGGCACCCCAGACGGCAAGCCTGGCACTCCCGTCGATCGACTGTGCTGTGCCGCCATCGCCATTGGCAGATTCCTCGATGGTCGAGAAACCCGCAGGGACATCGATCCAGTAGTTGTAACGGGCGTTTCCGTAAGGCTTCCAATCGTCGGCCACGGCCTGGGCTGTGGTGGCGAGTGCGAAAGCGGCTGCAAACACGACGTATTTCATGGCGACCTCGCAATGGATCAGGCTAGCGCCGCGTATCCGACCGAAGCCGATCATGCTCCTCATTGACCGTAACCGCCAAAAGAAAAAGGGGCCAAAAGGCCCCTTTTCCGTTCACTCATGCAACCGCTTACTGCGCGGCAGTGACCATCTCGGTCAGCATCGGCTCGGCCACTTCGACGCCGGACGTCTTGCGACGCTCGTCGAGGATGAGCTCGTCGCGATGCGTCGCGATGCGACGGATCTGGCTCATCTGGCCACCCGTGCCGGCTGGGATCAGACGGCCGACGATGACGTTTTCCTTCAGGCCCTGCAGCATGTCGGTCTTGCCGGCAACGGCAGCTTCCGTCAGCACGCGGGTCGTCTCCTGGAAGGAGGCGGCCGAGATGAAGGACGGCGTCTGCAGCGAGGCCTTGGTGATGCCTAGCAGCACCGGCTGGCCGGCCGCAGGCTTCTTGCCTTCCTCGATCAGGCGCTCGTTGATCTCGTCCAGTTCGATCACGTCGACATGGTCGCCCGGGATGTAGGTCGAGTCGCCCTGCTCGGTGATTTCCACCTTCTGCAGCATCTGACGGACAATCACCTCGATGTGCTTGTCGTTGATCGTCACGCCCTGCAGCCGGTAGACTTCCTGGATTTCGTTGACGAGGTAGGAAGCCAGAGCTTCCACACCCTTGATCGCCAGGATGTCGTGCGGCGCCGGATTGCCGTCGAGGATGTAGTCGCCCTTCTCGATGACGTCACCGTCCTGGAGATGGAACGGCTTGCCCTTCGGGATCAGGTATTCGACCGGCTCCAGCGTCGAGTCATGCGGCTCGATGATGATGCGGCGCTTGTTCTTGTAGTCGCGACCGAAGCGGACGGTACCATCGATCTCGGCGATGATGGCGTGATCCTTCGGACGACGAGCCTCGAACAGTTCGGCCACGCGCGGCAGACCACCGGTGATGTCCTTGGTCTTGGCGCTTTCCATCGGGATACGAGCGAGCACGTCGCCCGGCTTGACCGTGGAACCCGGTTCGACCGAGAGGATCGCCTCGACCGAGAGCAGGAAGCGCGCATCGCCGCCCTTCGACAGCTTGCCGACCTTGCCCTTGGCGTCCTGGACGACGATCGCCGGCTTGAGGTCAGAACCGCGCGGCGTGGACCGCCAATCGATGACCTCGCGCTTGGTGATGCCCGTCGACTCGTCGGCGGTTTCCTGAACGGAAATGCCGTCGACCAGATCTTCGAACGCCACGCGACCCTCGATTTCGGTGAGGATCGGACGGGTGTATGGATCCCACTCGGCGATACGCTGGCCGCGCTTCACCTTGTCGCCGTCGTCCACGTAGATACGCGAACCGTAGGTGACGCGGTGCGTGGCGCGCTCCTTCCCGGCTTCGTCGAGGATCAGGATCGCCATGTTGCGGCCCATCACCACGAGGTTGCCATCGGAGTTGCGGACCACGGCGCGGTTGCGAACCGACACGGTGCCCTCGTACGACGCCTCGAGATAGGAGGAGTCGACCACCTGGGCGGTACCGCCCATGTGGAAGGTACGCATGGTAAGCTGCGTGCCCGGCTCGCCGATCGACTGCGCCGCGATGACGCCGACTGCTTCGCCCTGGTTGACCGGAGTACCGCGCGCAAGATCGCGACCGTAGCAGACCGCGCAGACGCCGATACGGACCTCGCAGGTCAGCGCCGAACGGATGCGAACCGACTGTACGCCAGCCTTCTCGATCTGCTCGACATCGCGCTCGTCCATCATCGTACCAGCCTTGACCAGCAGATCGCCGGTAACCGGATGGTTGATGTCGTCGAGTGCCGTACGGCCCAGCACGCGCTGGCCGATGGAAGCAACGACCTGACCGGCATCGACGATCGGCTGCATGGTGAGGCCCTTGTCGGTGCCGCAATCCACGGAGTTGACGATACAGTCCTGCGCCACGTCGACCAGACGACGGGTCAGGTAACCCGAGTTCGCGGTCTTCAGAGCGGTGTCGGCCAGACCCTTGCGAGCGCCGTGCGTGGAGTTGAAGTACTCCAGAACGGTCAGGCCTTCCTTGAAGTTCGAGATGATCGGCGTCTCGATGATCTCACCCGACGGCTTGGCCATCAGGCCGCGCATACCGGCGAGCTGACGCATCTGGGTGGGCGAACCACGCGCACCCGAATGCGACATCATGTAGATCGAGTTCATCGGCTTCTGGCGGCCGCTCGGGTCGAACTCGACTGCCTTGATGCGGCCCATCATTTCGTCGGCGACCTTTTCCGAGCACTTGGCCCAGGCGTCGACGACCTTGTTGTACTTCTCGCCCTGGGTGATCAGGCCGTCATTGTACTGCTGCTCGTATTCCTTGGCCAAAGCCTCGGTCTCGGCAACCAGCTTCTCCTTGGTGTCCGGGATCAGCATGTCGTCCTTGCCGAACGAAATGCCGGCGCGGCACGCATGAGCGAAGCCGAGAGCCATGATGCGATCGCAGAAGATGACCGTCTCTTTCTGACCGCAATGGCGGTAGACGGTGTCGATCATCTTGGAGATGTTCTTCTTGGTCATCTCCTGGTTGGCGGTCTCGAACGGCACGTTGACGTTCTTGGGCAGCAGTTCGCCGAGGATCATGCGGCCGGGCGTGGTGTCGTAGATCTTCGACACGACGTTACCTTCCGCATCAACGGTCCGGAAGCGGCCCTTGATCTTTGCGTGCAGGGTGACGGCCTTGGTCTCCAGCGCATGCTGCAGCTCGCCCATGTCGGCGAATGCCATGCCTTCTCCCGGCTCGTTCTGGTTGACGATCGAGAGATAGTAGAGGCCCAGAACCATGTCCTGCGACGGCACGATGATCGGCGCGCCGGAGGCCGGGTGCAGGATGTTGTTGGTCGACATCATCAGCACGCGGGCTTCGAGCTGCGCTTCCAGCGACAGCGGCACGTGGACCGCCATCTGGTCACCGTCGAAGTCGGCGTTGAAAGCCGTGCAGACCAGCGGATGCAGCTGGATCGCCTTGCCTTCGATCAGGGTGGGCTCGAATGCCTGGATGCCGAGGCGGTGAAGCGTCGGTGCGCGGTTGAGCAGCACCGGATGCTCGCGGATGACCTCATCCAGGATATCCCAGACTTCCGGACGCTCCTTCTCGACCAGCTTCTTCGCCTGCTTGACGGTCGAGGAATAACCCTTGGCGTCGAGGCGGGCGTAGATGAACGGCTTGAACAGCTCCAGCGCCATCTTCTTCGGCAGGCCGCACTGATGAAGCTTCAGCTCCGGACCGGTCACGATGACGGAACGGCCGGAATAGTCGACGCGCTTGCCGAGCAGGTTCTGGCGGAAGCGGCCCTGCTTGCCCTTCAGCATGTCGGACAGCGACTTCAGCGGACGCTTGTTGGCACCCGTGATGACGCGGCCGCGGCGGCCGTTATCGAACAGCGCGTCAACGGCTTCCTGCAGCATGCGCTTTTCATTACGCACGATGATGCCAGGCGCACGCAGCTCGATGAGGCGCTTCAGGCGGTTGTTACGGTTGATGACGCGGCGATAGAGATCGTTCAGATCGGACGTCGCGAAACGGCCGCCGTCCAGCGGAACCAGCGGGCGCAGGTCCGGCGGGATGACCGGGACGACCTTCATGATCATCCATTCCGGACGGTTGCCGGATTCCATGAAGTTCTCGACCACCTTGAGGCGCTTCAAGAGCTTCTTCTGCTTCAGTTCCGACGTGGTGGAAGCGAGTTCCGAACGCAGGTCGCCTGCGATCTTCTCCAGCTCCATGCCCGCGAGCAGGTCATGGATCGCCTCGGCTCCGATCATGGCGGTGAAGGAATCTTCGCCGTACTCGTCAACGGCCAGCATGTACTCTTCTTCGCTGAGCAGCTGGTGCTCCTTCAGCGCGGTGAGGCCCGGCTCGGTGACGATGTAGTTTTCGAAGTAGAGGACGCGCTCGATATCCTTCAGCGTCATGTCGAGCAGCGTGCCGATGCGCGACGGAAGCGACTTCAGGAACCAGATGTGAGCGACCGGAGCGGCGAGCTCGATGTGGCCCATGCGCTCGCGGCGAACACGCGACAGCGTGACTTCGACGCCGCACTTTTCGCAGATGACGCCCTTGTACTTCATGCGCTTGTACTTGCCGCACAGGCACTCATAGTCCTTGATCGGACCAAAGATGCGCGCGCAGAACAGGCCGTCACGCTCGGGCTTGAACGTGCGGTAGTTGATCGTTTCCGGCTTCTTGATCTCACCGAACGACCAGGACAGAATCTTGTCAGGCGACGCCAGCGAGATGCGAATGGAATCGAACACCTGCGCAGGCGCCTGCGGATTGAAGAGATTCATGACCTCTTGGTTCATGCCATTCTCCTTTTCGGGGTCCTCGAAAACCCCTTTGCATGTGACTGCGAGCCACCGCTCGCGAAACCCGGCCTGAGCCGGAAAATCTCATTCTTGGTTAGACATCTTGGCGGGCGCGGACAAATCCGCGCCCGCCATTGGCGTCTTATTCGGCCGCGTCCGGCAGGTTCTGCTGAGCGTTCTCGACCTTGGTGTTCTCGAGCTCGACGTTGAGGCCCAGCGAACGCATTTCCTTGACGAGAACGTTGAAGCTCTCGGGAATGCCCGCTTCGAAGGTGTCGTCGCCACGGACGATCGCTTCGTAGACCTTGGTACGGCCGGCCACGTCGTCCGACTTCACGGTCAGCATTTCCTGCAACGTGTAGGCGGCGCCGTAGGCTTCCAGAGCCCAGACCTCCATTTCGCCGAAGCGCTGACCGCCGAACTGCGCCTTGCCGCCCAGCGGCTGCTGGGTAACGAGCGAGTACGGGCCGATCGAACGGGCGTGGATCTTGTCGTCGACCAGATGGTGAAGCTTGAGCATGTAGATGTAGCCCATGGTCACCTTGCGGTCGAACGGCTCACCCGTGCGGCCATCATACAACTGAGACTGACCGGAAGTGTGCAGGCCAGCCTGCTCCAGCATCTCGTTGATGTTGACCTCATGCGCACCGTCGAACACCGGGGTCGCGATGGAGACGCCGCGCTTCATCTGCTCGCCGAGGCGAACGATGGACTCGTCGTCATACTCGCGGACCGGCTCGTTGCGGTCGTTGGCCGGGATGATCTGCTCGATCGTCTGGCGCAGCGGCTTGATATCGCCACCGCCCTTATAGGCTTCGATCAGCTCGCCGATCTTCCTGCCCATGCCAGCACAAGCCCAGCCCAGATGCGTTTCCAGGATCTGGCCGACATTCATGCGCGAAGGCACGCCCAGCGGATTGAGCACGATATCGGCATGCGTGCCGTCCTCGAGGAACGGCATGTCCTCGACCGGAACGATGCGCGAGACCACGCCCTTGTTGCCGTGACGGCCGGCCATCTTATCGCCCGGCTGCATCTTGCGCTTCACGGCCACGAAGACCTTGACCATCTTCATGACGCCCGGAGGCATCTCGTCGCCGCGCTGCACCTTCTCGACCTTGTCCATGAAGCGCTGCTCGAGAGCCTTCTTGGAATCGTCGTACTGGCCGCGCAGGGCTTCCAGCTCGCTCTGGAGCTTCTCGTTCTCCACGGCGAACTGCCACCACTGCGAACGCGGATAGTCGTCCAGCGTATCCTTGGCCAGCGTCGAGCCCTTCTTGAAGCCCTTCGGCCCGGCGATAGCCTCCTTGCCGATGAGCACATCGGACAGACGGGCGTAGACGTTGCGATCCAGGATCGCCTGTTCGTCGTCGCGGTCCTTGGCCAGGCGCTCGATTTCCTCGCGCTCGATCGCCATAGCGCGCTCGTCCTTCTCCACGCCGTGGCGGTTGAAGACGCGCACTTCGACGACGGTGCCGAAGGTTCCGGGCGGCATGCGCATGGAGGTGTCGCGGACGTCGGACGCCTTTTCACCGAAGATGGCGCGCAGAAGCTTCTCTTCCGGCGTCATCGGGCTTTCACCCTTCGGCGTGATCTTGCCGACCAGGATATCGCCCGGCTGCACTTCCGCACCGATGTATACGATGCCGGCTTCGTCGAGGTTCTTCAGCGCTTCTTCCGAAACGTTCGGAATGTCGCGGGTGATTTCCTCAGGCCCAAGCTTCGTATCGCGCGCCATGACCTCGAACTCCTCGATGTGGATCGAGGTGAAGACGTCATCGGCGACGATGCGTTCGGACAGGAGGATGGAGTCCTCGTAGTTGTAGCCGTTCCACGGCATGAACGCGACGAGCACGTTGCGGCCGAGCGCCAGATCGCCGAGATCGGTCGAAGGACCGTCAGCGATGATGTCGCCCCTCTCGATCCGGTCGCCTACCTTCACCAGCGGACGCTGGTTGATGCAGGTTGACTGGTTCGAGCGCTGGAACTTCATCAGCCGGTAGATGTCGACGCCGGACTTGCCAGGATCGAGATCCTCGGTAGCGCGGATAACGATACGGGTCGCGTCCACCTGGTCGACGATGCCGGTGCGGCGGGCCGCAATGGCAGCGCCGGAGTCACGGGCAACGATCGGCTCCATACCGGTACCAACGAACGGAGCTTCGGCACGTACCAGTGGCACGGCCTGACGCTGCATGTTCGAACCCATCAGCGCGCGGTTGGCGTCGTCGTTCTCGAGGAACGGGATGAGCGCGGCAGCGACCGACACCATCTGCTTCGGCGACACGTCCATCAGGTCGACGTTTTCGCGCGGCGCCATCATCACTTCGCCGGCGTTACGGCAAATGACGAATTCGTCGACGAAACGGCCTTCCTTGTCGAGCTCGGCGTTAGCCTGGGCCACATAGTGCTTGGCCTCTTCCATGGCCGACAGATAGACGACCTCGTCAGTCAGCTTGCCGTCAACGATCTTGCGGTACGGGCTCTCGATGAAGCCGTACTTGTTGACCCGGGCAAAGGTGGCCAGCGAGTTGATCAGACCAATGTTCGGGCCTTCCGGCGTTTCAATCGGGCAGATACGGCCGTAATGCGTCGGGTGCACGTCGCGGACTTCGAAGCCGGCGCGCTCGCGGGTCAGACCGCCAGGTCCGAGCGCCGAGAGACGACGCTTGTGCGTGATCTCAGAGAGCGGGTTGGTCTGGTCCATGAACTGCGACAGCTGCGAGGAACCGAAGAACTCGCGCACCGCGGCAGCGGCAGGCTTGGCGTTGATCAGGTCCTGCGGCATGACCGTGTCGATCTCGATCGAGGACATACGTTCCTTGATCGCGCGCTCCATGCGCAGCAGACCGACGCGGTACTGGTTTTCCATCAGCTCGCCGACCGAGCGCACACGACGGTTGCCGAGATTGTCGATGTCGTCGATCTCGCCCTTGCCGTCACGCAGCTCGACCAGCGTCTTGACGACGGCAAGGATATCGGCCTTGCGCAGCACGCGCACGGTGTCCTCGGCGTCGAGTTCAAGGCGCATGTTCATCTTGACGCGGCCGACCGCGGACAGGTCGTAGCGCTCGCTGTCGAAGAACAGCGAGTTGAACATGGCTTCAGCGGTCTCAAGCGTCGGCGGCTCACCCGGGCGCATCACACGATAAACGTCGAACAGCGCGTCCTGGCGGCTTTCATTCTTGTCGGCAGCCAGCGTGTTGCGGATGTAGGCACCGACGTTGACGTGATCGATGTCAAGGATCTGAATCTCGTTCTCGCCAGTGCCGAGCAGGACCTTGAGGGTCTTTTCGTCGATCTCGTCGCCGGCCTCGAGGAAGATCTCGCCGGTGGCGTAGTTGACGATATCCTCGGCGAGGTAATTGCCGAGCAAATCCTCATCCGTCGCCTTGATCGCTTTCAGGCCCTTGTCGGCCAGCTGACGCGACTGGCGGGCAGTGATCTTCTTGCCCTGCTCAACGACGATCTCGCCCGTGTCAGCGTCAACCAGGTCGTTGACGGCCTTCAGGCCACGGAAACGGTCGACACTGAACGGAATGCGCCAATGATCGCCAGTCCGCTTATAGGTGATCTTGTTGTAGAAGGTCGACAGGATCTCTTCGCTGTCCATGCCGAGCGCCATCAAAAGCGATGTCGCAGGGATCTTGCGACGGCGATCGATGCGGGCGTGCACGACGTCCTTCGAGTCGAACTCGATGTCGAGCCACGAACCACGATACGGGATGACGCGCGCAGCAAACAGAAGTTTGCCCGACGAGTGCGTCTTGCCCTTGTCGTGATCGAAGAAGACGCCCGGCGAACGGTGCATCTGCGAGACGATGACACGCTCGGTGCCGTTGACGATGAAGGTACCGTTCATGGTCATGAGCGGCATGTCGCCCATGTAGACGTCCTGCTCCTTGATGTCCTTGATGGACTTCGAGCCGGTATCCTCATCGATATCGAACACGATCAGGCGCAGCGTCACCTTGAGCGGCGCGGCATAGGTCAGATCGCGCTGACGGCATTCGTCAACGTCGAACTTCGGCGCCTCAAACTCATACTTGACGAATTCCAGCATCGAAGAGCCGGAAAAGTCGGAAATCGGGAACACCGACTTGAAAACAGCCTGCAGGCCCTCATCCGGACGTCCGCCCTTGGGCTCGTCCACCATCAGGAACTGATCATAAGATGCCTTCTGAACCTCGATCAGGTTCGGCATCTCCGCAACTTCCGGGATCTTTCCGAAGAACTTGCGTACGCGTCTGCGGCCATTGAAAGTCTGCGTCTGGGCCATCGTCGCTCCTTGGCTAGCTCTTGGGGCAGGCATTCGCCTCGACCTGCCTTGCAATTCTCGACCGCCTCCGCGTGGCAGTCCTTACGGGCACCCTTCGCCTTCCGGCACCGGGCCAGAACGGTTGAAAACCCGTTTCCTGAAAGCCGGATTTCGGCCTTCAGGAAAGAGGTTTCCAGAACGTCCCTTCAGGACCGGTGGACGGCACGTGCCGTCCACCGAAACCCTGAATTACTTCAGCTCGACCTTGGCGCCGGCTGCTTCCAGCTGGGCCTTGATCTTCTCGGCGTCGGCCTTGGCCACGCCTTCCTTGACCGGCTTCGGAGCGGCCTCGACCAGGTCCTTGGCTTCCTTGAGGCCCAGGCCGGTGATGGCGCGCACTTCCTTGATGACTTCGATCTTCTTGTCGCCAGCGGCAGCAAGAATGACGTCGAATTCGGTCTTCTCTTCAACCGGAGCAGCAGCAGCGGCACCGCCGCCAGCAGCAGCAACAGCCACCGGAGCGGCAGCCGAAACGCCCCACTTCTCTTCCAGCAGCTTCGAGAGTTCAGCCGCCTCGAGGACGGTCAGGCTCGAGAGGTCGTCAACGATCTTTGCGAGATCAGCCATTTTGATATTCCTTCATAAGGTTCGAACGTGTTGTTGTGATGAGGAACGGCCTCACGCCGCCTCGTCCTTCCGGGCATAGGCGCCAATGACGCGAGCGACCGAAGCCGCCGGTGCATTGACGATCTGGGCGATCCGGGTTGCCGGAGTGGCGATCATGCCAACCAGCCTTGCACGCAGCTCGTCGAGCGACGGCAGCGAGGCAAGAGCCTTCACACCATCGGCGTTGAGCGAGGTCGACCCCATCGATCCGCCGAGAATGACCAGCTTGTCATTTCCCTTGGCGAAATCGGAGGCGACCTTCGGCGCCGCAATCGGATCATCCGAATAGGCGACCAGCGTCTGTCCCTTGAACAGATCGATGATGCTTTCGGATTCCGTGCCCTGAAGAGCGATCTTGGCGAGGCGGTTCTTCGCGACTTTGACGGTGCCGCCGGCATTACGCATCTTCGTACGAAGATCGTTCATCTGCGCGACGGTGATACCGGCATAGTGGGCCACGACCACTGAGCCGGCGCCCTTGAAGGCGTCGTTCAGGTCCGTGACGAGTTCGCGTTTTTCCGCTCTGTCCACTGCCTATCTCCAGTTGACCACTTTTCCCATTTGCGGGAACAGCAGTCGGGTTGCCTTTTGCCGGGCGGGCTATCCAGAAATCCAGATCTCCCGAACGGCGCTCGAGGATCCTGCCCCCTTTCGCCACACCCGACAGGTTTCCCCGGCGCAGTGCGCAGACAAAAGGCAAACACGGTTCGAACCTTCCATGGAGCCGAAGCTCCGGTGTCGGGTCCTACCCCGTCTCATGCAGGCCATTCAATTAAGGTCCGCCCTTTCGGGACTAGGCCGCCTGCAATCTCGGACAGGATGCCGGATCTCTTTCGATTTCCGGCATCCGATCCCCACTTGCGCGGGGATCGGAATTCTTCAGACAGGCCAACGCCTCAGGCGCTGGCCCACATTAAACTTGTCAGGCGACAACGAGGGTCGCGACATCCAGCTTCAGGCCCGGCCCCATCGTCGAGGTGACCGACACCTTCTTGACGTAGTTGCCCTTGGCGCCCGTCGGCTTGGCCTTGGTGACAGCATCGGCGAACGCGCGGATGTTTTCTTCCAGCGCCTTGACGTCGAACGAAACCTTGCCAATGCCGGCATGGATGATACCAGCCTTCTCGACGCGGAACTCGACCGCGCCACCCTTCGACGCCTTGACAGCGGCGGCGACGTCGGCAGTCACGGTACCAACCTTCGGGTTCGGCATCATGCCACGCGGGCCGAGCACCTTACCCAGACGACCGACCAGCGGCATCATATCCGGAGTGGCGATGCAGCGATCGAAATCGATCGTGCCCTTCTGGACGATGTCGACCAGATCCTCGGCACCAACGATATCGGCGCCAGCGGCCTTGGCCTCTTCAGCCTTGTCGCCACGTGCGAACACGGCGACGCGGACGTTCTTGCCAGTTCCGTTCGGCAGGTTGACCACACCGCGAACCATCTGGTCGGCATGACGTGGATCAACGCCGAGGTTCATGGCGATCTCGATGGTCTCATCGAACTTCACCTTCGAGCGATCCTTGAGGATCTGCAGTGCCTCGCCCAGGCCATAAGCCTTGTTCGGGTCGATGCCTTCGCGGGTCTTGGCTACACGCTTTGCAATCTTTGCCATCGTCTTAGCCCACCACTTCCAGGCCCATCGAACGGGCAGAGCCTTCGACCATGCGCATTGCTGCTTCCACGTCGTTGGCGTTCAGGTCCTTCATCTTCTTCTCGGCGATCTCGCGCACCTTGTCGCGGGCGATCGTGCCGGCCTTGACCTTGCCCGGCTCCTTCGAGCCCGACTTCAGGTTGGCGGCCTTCTTCAGGAAATAGCTCACCGGCGGCGTCTTCATGACGAAGGTGAACGACTTGTCCTGATAGTAGGTAATGACGACCGGGATGGGCGAACCCTTCTCCAGTTCCTGCGTCTGCGCGTTGAACGCCTTGCAGAATTCCATGATGTTGATGCCGCGCTGACCAAGCGCCGGGCCGATCGGGGGCGACGGAGTCGCAGAACCCGCGGCAACCTGGAGCTTGAGCTGGCCCGCTATTTTCTTAGCCATACTCTTTCCTGCCTTCAGTCATGCCAGATCCCCTAACTTGAGGAAGATACCGGCGGTTGCAGTATGGTGGTCCGGTTCGTTCGGCCGGCTAAGCCGCCCTCACCTCCCACCCGTTCAAGGCAACGCCGACAGCGCCACCCAATCCGCCCTCCCGTAGGAGGAGGACGAAAACCGATCAGCCCTTTTCGACCTGACCGAATTCGAGATCGACAGGCACGGCGCGCCCGAAGATCGAAACTTCCACCTTGAGACGGGCACGCTCCTCGTCCACTTCCTGGACGAAACCATTGAACGAGGCGAAAGGCCCGTCCGAAACCCGCACCTGCTCGCCGATCTCGAAAGTGACCGACGGCTTCGGCCGCTCGACGCCCTCCTGCACCTGATGCAGGATGCGCTCGGCCTCCTTTTCGGTGATGAACATCGGCTTCGCCGTATGCTTGTCCTCACCGAGGAAACCGGTAACGCGCGGCGTATTCTTCACCAGCGAAATCACCGCATCGTTCAGGTCCGCCTTCATCAGCACGTAGCCGGGGAAGAACTTGCGCTCTGCGTCGACCTTCTTGCCGCGACGAACCTCGACAACCTTCTCGGTCGGAACCACGATCTGTTCGATACGCTCCGACAGGCCCTTCTGCCTGGCCTTGTTCTCGATATCTTCAGCGACCTTCTTCTCGAAGTTCGAATAAGCGTGAACGATGTACCACCGCGCAGTCATCTATCAATTATCCCCGTCGTGGTGGTCTTACTTGCCGATGCCGAGGATCATCTCGACCGCCAAACCCATGATCTGGTCGGCAGCGAAGAAGAAAATCATGGCAATCGCCGCGAAGGCCAGGACCATGACTGTCGAAATCATCGTTTCCCGCCTGGAAGGCCATGTGACCTTGGCAGTCTCCGCCCTCACCTGCTGAAGGAAGACGAAAGGATTGGATGTCTTCGACGCCATGTCCGCTCTGCTTTCAAGGCCCGTTGACCGGACCTCCTGGATGATCCCGCCGGCCGGGATGCGCCGCAAAAACCGAAGCTCCAGCCGAATCAGCCGACCTTCGATCCATGCAAATCAGACGCGCAAAGCTGGCTTCCCAGCTCCACGCGCCGCGTGTCTGTCGTGTCTACATAAAGACGATTCTTGTTCCACGCAAGTGGCAAGCTTCCGCTTTATGGCCAAACGCCGCATCGGAACCATCCAGTCGTTCCGTCCCGGCTATGGGCGCCTTATGCCCGAAAAACGCACATATGGCAAGGCTTGCGCCCAGTTCAAGACCTGTGTTCTCAACGAATTTGGAAACTGGCAGGGGCAGCAGGGCTCGAACCCGCGACCTGCGGTTTTGGAGACCGCCGCTCTACCAACTGAGCTATACCCCTAGAGTTGCGACGCATCATCTGCGCGGCAGGCGCTTCCTAGAAGCTTCCGCGTCGTCTGTAAAGAGCAGGTTTGACGCAAATCACACCGCAACCGGAAAGCCGGCTCAATCACAAAAGCCTGCGAAACAGCCCTGGGTAATCCGTGACCAGTCCATGCTTGTCGAATGCGACCTCGCGGCGGAAATCGCTGTCCAGGGATTCGTAGAGATAGAGCCTGCCCTCCTCCAGGCATGTGTAGCGCTGGGGGTCGGGAAAGACCTCAAGCGTCGGCACATAGACATAGGCCGTGCGAACCTCCGCGCTCTCGCCCTTGGCAAGACGAAGCCGCTTCACCGGCAGCGTATTGGTGAAAGGGCTTATCGACAGATCGGGCTCCAGCGCGCCATCCAACGCAGGTGCAGGCCGACCGCTGATCGTCCAGTGGCCCTTGCCATCGGTCTCCAGGACAAGCTCATCCTTGCGACCGATCAATGAGACCTCCACGCGACGGGTCAACCAGTCGGCACCGATCGCGATCCTGTAGCGTGCGGCGAAGGCATGCGGATCGGTGGAAACAGCAACCGCATCCACGGACAGTCCGTCGCGCAGGGCACTCAACACCAAGTGCTGGGTGCCAGCCCCCTCCCATTCCTGCCAGCGTGCGACAACTTCGGTGTTCATCGGGCGACCGGCTCCCTGACTGCATGCAGTCCAACTATGCCTCAGCCCTCCGGAGGTTTATAGGGGCCGCCCGGCACCCCCCAGCCCCATTGCGGCATCGGCTCTTGCTGCGGGTCGCAGGTCGCGCCCAGCGTGGAATTCATCTTCGCCAGCCGCGAACCCCATTCGACATAGGCGGCAAACGCAGAGCGGAATTCGGGATCATCCGGCAAACCGACGTCATCGGCTGCATCCATCAGAAGGCTGATCCAGCGCCGTCGCTGTTCTTCGGTCAGCTGCCTATCGAGATGATGCATCACCATCTCGCGATGTCCGCCATGCTTCTCGGAATAGGTCTGCGGACCGCCGAAGACCTCGCCAATGAAGGCAGCGACATGAGCGGGATGATCGGGCGACATGTTGCGGAAGACCGGCCCGACGACAGGATCTTTCGCCACCTTGTCGTAGAAAGCCGAGGTCAGCCGATTGAGCCGTTCGGCTCCGCCTGCCCAATCGTAAAGCGTGGGTATGTCACCAGAAATGATCCCCTCCTGGGTTCAGATCAAAACTGGCGCATAGTCAATGCCATTCACGACCGCTGCAAGCTGGCAATGCGATTAGTTGTTGTCGGTCTGTGTGGTGCGCAAAATACAACCCTCCGAGGCAGGAGGGTCTTTGCAAAGGACGGCCGCGGTCAGGGAATCGACATCTACCGCGTTGGTAATGAACTTCAACGCCTGCATATCCGCCAATGAGGGAGCATCAAAACCTGCGCCCGGAGATGCCTGCATTGCGGCAAGAAGCTTGATTTCGATACCCATCTCGGCCAGATACTGCGCAAGCCTCTGTTCGAGGTCCTTGTCCGCGTCGGTTTTCTTGCGACGAAGCGTGACCATAGCTCCGCTGGCCGCAAACCGTTGCGTGCCTCCGACGACCATCAATACGCATTTCAGCCGCGCAATAACCTTCGTACGATCCTGCACGTCCGGAAAAGCGATCATTTTCACCGGAACAATCGGCCCGACCCGGCTCGCAACCCGTGAATTTTGTCTTGCCCAAGGCGACGGACAACCCGTGGCTCCTGATGATGCGGCCGATCGCCATTGCGGCTTCTGCATTGCCGCCGGAAGATGTGAGCACAACCAGCAGCCGCTTGCCGTTGAGATCACTCAAGGTCTTTTCCAGCAGTTTCGGCGTTTCTGCTGTGATCGAACCTTCGGCGGATATCCATTGAGGGCAGACCGGCTCGCAGCCGCTTTCGCTGGAGCGAACGACCACAATTCTCATCGCGGGCCCCCTGCCGCCTGGCGTACTGGATGACGCGGCATTTGAAGGCAACTGCTTGGCGGATAGCGGGGCAGAAGCGACCACCAGAGGAGACGGAACCTGCCTGCAATTCGCTGGCGACGAGACGGACTTGCATATTGTGGGCGAAGTCAGCGCATCGACCTGGTCAAGGCTGGTGATCAGCCGCATTTTCAACATCTCGTCCTGCGCGAGAACGAGTATTCCCGACGCCGGCGTGTTGTTGATGGGTTCGATTATCTGGGCACTTATCCCCATTTCCGCCAGATAGGCCACCAGATCACGGCGCAGTTTTTTGCTCATGTCCGTTGTTGAGAAGGTGCCGGTATTTTTGCGCCCGACAACTTTCTTCGAGACGACTTTCCTACCCTTCACTATACGCGTCGTAGTTCTGTAGGTGATCAATTGCTGTCTGTAGGTGGTGGTAACCTGATGAACCCCCAGTTGGGCCCAGGCACCGACCAGGCGCCGTGTCCCGCCCGCCAGGATCAGCGGGCATGCGGAATAACAGTAGGCAAAACCGGCTGCAGCAACGCCTTTATAGCCACCCTTTTTATCGACATCGCACCCAACCTGCCTTGGGGCACAGGTAACGAAAGTCGTGTAGCCTACGGCAACGTCAAGGCCCCTTTGCCGGATCATTCTCCCCATGGCGATGGCGGCATTGAGATCGCCTCCGCGTGACTGGAGGACAATTGGAAGCTTGCGGCCACCAACCTTCTTGAGAAATTGCCTGAAACGCGTCGCCGCGCTCGAATCGATATCGCCCTCAGCCCATATCCATTCAGGACAATTGGGTTCGCACGAGTAGGCAGCACTTCGGACGACAGCAAAACGAATGGGTTGAGAAGGCCCGGCCGCTTGTGCCTGCACTGCATGCGCGGGCTCGAAAACGGTCAGAATTGCCGTGATAAGAAGGAGAAGAAAAAGAGGCGACCAGAAGCTGAAGGAGCCTCCAAACCTGTCCTTTTTCAACGACATTGCCTCCGCCCACCCCATTTCTGCCACCGGCTTACTCGGCAGGCAAGGGGCGGGTACGATCAAGGCAAAAAGAAAGGGCGGCCCGAAGACCGCCCTTTCGCTATTCAGTCGAACCGCCGATTACTCGACGATGGAAGCTACAATGCCGGCGCCGACGGTGCGGCCGCCTTCGCGGATAGCGAAGCGCAGCTTCTCTTCCATGGCGATCGGCACGATCAGCTCGACGTCAACGGTGATGTTGTCGCCAGGCATGACCATCTCGGTGCCGGCCGGCAGCGAAACGATGCCCGTCACGTCCGTCGTGCGGAAGTAGAACTGCGGACGGTAGTTCGTGAAGAACGGCGTATGACGGCCACCCTCTTCCTTCGTCAGGATGTAGGCTTCCGCCTTGAACTTCTTGTGCGGCTTCACGGTGCCCGGCTTGGCCAGAACCTGGCCGCGCTCGACGCCTTCACGGTCAACGCCGCGCAGCAGCGCGCCGATGTTGTCGCCTGCCTGGCCCTGATCGAGCAGCTTGCGGAACATTTCGACGCCCGTGCAGGTCGTCTTCGAGGTCGGACGGATGCCGACGATCTCGAGTTCTTCGCCAACCTTGACAATGCCGCGCTCGACGCGACCGGTCACGACCGTGCCGCGGCCCGAGATCGAGAACACGTCTTCGATCGGCATCAGGAACGGCTTGTCGATCGGACGCTCTGGCGTCGGGATGTAGCTGTCGACCGCAGCCATCAGCTCGCGGATCGCGTCTTCACCGATCTTCTTGTCCGAATCTTCCAGCGCAGCAAGAGCCGAGCCCTTGATGATCGGAATGTCGTCGCCCGGGAACTCGTACTTCGACAGAAGCTCGCGAACTTCCAACTCGACCAGCTCGAGAAGCTCGGCGTCGTCAACCTGGTCGACCTTGTTCAGGAACACAACGATCGCAGGAACGCCAACCTGACGAGCGAGCAGGATGTGCTCGCGGGTCTGCGGCATCGGGCCGTCAGCGGCCGAGCAAACCAGGATCGCGCCGTCCATCTGGGCAGCACCCGTGATCATGTTCTTCACATAGTCGGCGTGGCCGGGGCAGTCGACGTGCGCATAGTGACGGTTCGGCGTCTCGTACTCGACGTGCGCCGTCGAGATCGTGATGCCGCGGGCCTTCTCTTCCGGCGCTGCGTCGATCTGATCGTAAGGCTTGTATTCGCCAAAGTACTTCGTGATCGCTGCCGTCAGCGACGTCTTGCCATGGTCAACGTGACCAATCGTGCCAATGTTCACATGAGGCTTCGTACGCTCGAATTTACCTTTTGCCATAGTCTCTTTCCTTGGACGGCCTGGACCTACGTTCAGTCGGATGCGCGGCGATTAGCGACAAAGGCCGCAAAACACAAGCCTCTTGTAGCTGGCGTCGGAAACGCAGGCATCGACAGAGCTGGATCAGTGCTGTGGATTTGCCTAAATGTAGGAATTCAAACCTAGTTCGCAAGAGGTGCGGCGCACGGCGCTTCGTTCACAACCGATCAACGATCTCGTGACGGCGCGCGATCATGTCGTGATTGGAAGCCGACCAAGCTCCGGCACATATCCGTCATGCCTGCGGACGGCGCCTTCAGAAGCCAGCCGCCGGTTTGAAATCAAGGAGTTTTCGTCCATGAACAAGATCGTTCTTACCGCAGCCGCCCTGCTGGTCGCTGCTTCCGGCAGTGCCTTCGCCGCCAACACAACGCATATGAAGCAGGCCACCCGCCAGGCCGCCGAACAGGTCGATCAAACCCGTACATCCTCGATCGGATCGCCGGTTGCGGCACCGCGTGTCTCGCCAACCGACCAGGATCCCTTCACCATGCCAGACCCCGGCTATGGCCAGGGCATCTGGGGCCAATAAGCCTCCCGCGATCGAGCGACACGATCAAAAAGGGCCGCGCGACTTATCGTCCGCGGCCCTTTGTTTTGCTTCACCGGATGATGACGCTAGGCGCGCCGCCCGCTGATGGCATGATAGCCCCAGAGGACCACGACGGCCCCGATCACGGCCACGATCAGGCTGTAGATATTGAGCCCGGTAACGCCGGTGGCGCCGAAGGCGCTGAAGATCACACCGCCGACGATCGCCCCGACGATGCCGAGCACGATATCCATCAGGAAGCCCTGACCACTCTTGTTGACGATTTTGCTGCCGATGAAGCCGGCGATGACGCCGAGGATAATCCAGCTGATAATGCCCATTGCGCTGCTCCGTTTGCCCCCAGGCAAGCGCAGATTTCCATAGGGCGGGCCAAAGCTCAAGCTCGTCTTGAAATTGTCGTGGAGAGGGTCAATTGTCAGGGTGGGCCGGACTGAGTGGGCCAGGACTGTTTACAACGGAGATCCACGATGGGACTGTTCGACAATGCCGTTCCAGGCGGCAACATCACAAAACCTCTGATGATCGCACTGGGCGCCCTGCTGGTGGGCAAGATGCTCGGTGGCGGCGGTTCGGCACAGCAACAGGCGCCCGAACCCGCGGCTCCTGATAACGCCGGCGCCGATGGCGGCCTGCTCGGCGGCCTTGGCGGCCTGCTCGGTAAGCTGAAGGATGCCGGACACGGCCAGGTTGCTGACTCCTGGGTCGGCACCGGCCAGAACCAGTCGATCGATGCCGGCACGCTCGGCAAGGCGCTCGGCCCGCAGGTGATCCGCGAGATCGCCGCACGCACCGGACTGGATGAGCAAGAGTTGCTGAAGCAACTGTCCAATGCGCTGCCTGGCGTCGTCGACAAGCTGACCCCGAACGGACAGGTGCCGTCGCGCAACCAGCTCGAATCATTGTTCGGCAACTGATTTTCGAACATCTTGCCGGATCGAAACGGGCGCCCTCGGCGCCCGTTTTTCGTATGGGCAACCGATCCGTCCCGGCTCGATGCCGATCGTATGATCGCGTCCGCTGCCCGGCAGGCAGCAACTTAATCGATTCCATCACAGATCCGCACCATCCCGTCTCCATTTGTGACGAGAGCGACCATTTCCTTGCCCGCTTTGGCCAGTCAAAAAGGCGCCCTTATCAAGGAGACGGACTTCCATGACCGACCTTCGTTTCAACAACCCCGTTTCGATCTTCATGGGCCTCGGCTTTCCGCGCGACGTCGAGAACGTGCTCGAAGCCTATGATGTGCTGCTCGAATGGAACGGCACCCGCGACGGCGACCACGCAGCGGCGATCGGCGCCTGCCGTGATGCGATCGCCCGCGTGCGCTCATCAGCCGAGGCTCGCGACGCGTTCCAGCGCTTTGCCCAGAACAAAGGTATCCTGAGCGAAGAGGCGCTCGACCGCGCCGCGCTTACCATGGCGCAGGAATGGGGACGGCTCAGCGCGTAGACTGCCGTTCGCCGCATCCGAACCAGCATGCAGAACGCCGCCCCTCGCCAGGGCGGCGTTTTTCTTTGCGGCCCGCGGAGAGTGAAATCTCGGCCGGGCTCTGTAACGTCTTGTCAGGTAAAGTTATTTCCGGATCGAACAATTTCGGAACGAACTGCCCGCTTCCACCGTTGCGGTCGTGTACAACGATCAAAGGAGTGTGGAATGGTTGCTACGTCCAAAGAAACGCACGCAAACGGAACGGACATCCAGGCGGCACTTGAAGGACAACTTTCGGAATTGCGACGCGAAGTCGCGAGGCTGAACAAATCCTTGGCCGCTCGCGGCGGCGAAATCTTCGACGAAGCCCTGGATCACGCCGACGATACCTACCGCAGCGCGTCGGCTACCGCGGCAAAAGCCATGCGTCACCTGCGCAGTCAGGCACATTCGGTTTCGGAAACGGCAAGGGAAAACCCTCGCGCCACAACGGCCGTGGTTGCGGTGGTCGGTGCATTGGCGCTGCTCGCCGGCATGGCTCTGGCCAGGTCTCACAACGGCAGGGACAGCTACTGGTAGGCCACTGCAGCGGTTTGTCCCCCGAACCAATCGTGTGAGGAGATTGATATGGCTGCTTCCATGCTGATCAGCATCCTGATCACCTTCCTGGTGATCGTGCTTGTTCTTTATCTCGTGCAACGGCTGCCGCTCGACGGCAAAATCCGACAGATCGTGCAGATCATCGTGATTCTGATCGGGATCGTGTCGCTGCTCAAGTATCTGGCGGTGTTCTAACCAGCCGGCGCTGGTGTCGCCTTCGGACGAAGGCACGCCACCAAAACACTGTTTAGGCCGCGCTATGCGCGGTCTTTTCTTTTGGGAACAAGGGAAGCGCTGGAGCGGGTGAAGGGAATCGAACCCTCGTATTCAGCTTGGAAGGCTGCTGCTCTACCATTGAGCTACACCCGCTTTGCGTCCGCATCCATAGATGAGAAGGCGGCAATCCGGAAGCCCGTTCCACAAGAAATTTGGCTGACTGAACAAGGCAGCTGCCTTGCAGATGCTCAACCATATTCTCACGTGGAGGAAGTGGTGGGAGAAGTAGGACTCGAACCTACGAAGGCGTAGCCAGCGGATTTACAGTCCGCCCCCTTTGCCGCTCGGGACATTCTCCCTTAACCGTGACCTGCCCTGTTACGGGATCGGCCGGCCGGAAACCGGGTGCCTTATGGCGGTTGAGGTTCGGCCTGTCAACCACGGCTGATGGCCACCAGGATGATTTTCTTCACATGCGGTGACAACTGCTCCGCAGCGATGGTCGCAAAGCTGTCGTGGCTAAGATGACTGCGGTAAAATATGGCGCATGACAGCGCTTCTTCCTGCAAGACCAGCCCGGAATTCACCGCTGAAAGGCCGTTCGCACGAAGGGATTTTGCCGTCGGTTGAAAGAAAAGCCGACACACCGGTTTACTTTTGGACGCAGCCGCGACATCTCCGATAAAACTGCGCTTGCGCAATGCCGGAGCCGCCTCGATGAGCAACGACACCAAAAAGGGAACGCCGAAGGACAGCCACTACGCGCGGCTGCGGCGTGCACATCGCGAAGAAAAGACCGGCGGAGCGCCGACTTTCCGCCCGCGCCCGAAGGTTGCGCCCGGCGAAGGGCCGGCAAACGGTCTGGTTCGGCTCTACGGGCTGCATACGGTAAGCGCAGCGCTCGACAATCCTGCCCGCCGCATCCGCTCCATGCTGGTGACACGCAATGCGCTTGAGCGCCTCGACATTTCCGACATCGGCGCCCTACCCTTCCAGGCCGAACTGGTCGAACCGCGCGATATCGACAAGCTGACCGGATCCGACGCCGTGCATCAAGGCGTGCTGATCGAAGCCGAACCCTTGAAGCCAAAACGGCTCGACGCGCTTGGCGCCAGCAATCTGGTGCTGGTCCTCGACCAGGTCACCGACCCGCACAATGTCGGCGCCATCCTGCGTTCGGCTGTCGCTTTCGGCGCAGGAGCGCTGATCACCACTGCGCGCCACAGCCCGCAGGAAAGTGGCGTGCTGGCGAAATCGGCGTCGGGCGCGCTGGAGCATATCGACCATATCGAAGTGAAGAATCTCGCCGAGGCGCTCGGTCAACTGCACGAAGCGGGTTTCCAGACGATCGGGCTCGATTCGGACGGACCAGCAGAACTTGAGAAAACGTTCTCCAGCGACAGAATCGCCCTGGTGCTGGGAGCCGAAGGAAAAGGGCTGCGTCAGAAGACGCGTGAAACGGTGACGTCGTTGGCACGACTCGACATGCCGGGTGCCATTCGCTCGCTCAATGTTTCCAACGCGGCAGCAGTGGCACTCTACGCGGTGCGACGCTTCCTCGGCTGACCCACCCAAAAAGAATGCCCTCGCGTTGGGATCGAGGGCAAGGGCTTGCGCCTGAATGTGAGACCCTCATCCAGACGGGTCCCGTCGGCCGAGGTCGTGATGGATCGATCCACCCCGTCGTGATGTGACACCTCGACGAGGTGGATCTGGAGGCGGTCCGCCGCTCCCAAGGTGAACCGCGATCGGGAACCCCTCGCCCGTCGAAAACCGACCGAGCGTCATCTCCTCCATGGCATGCCAGAAGACGCGTCGAGGCAGGCTTCAAAAAAGGGCGCATTTCAAGGAACGTGCCCAGGGAGAGGTTGCCTGAAGATGGGACCTGGGGCGTTTCCGATCATTCGCCTCAGGTCTTTGTAGTCGCACTAGGCGACTGGATGCCCAGCCATCAGTTCCAGCGCCTTGACCACGCCGGAATGATCGTCCTTGGCGCCGCCATTGGCTGCGCAAGCATTGAAGAGCTGCTGTGTGGTCGAGGTGTTGGGCAAAGCGACGCCCAGCGACTTCGCGCCTTCCAGTGCCAGGTTCAGGTCTTTCTGGTGCAGCTCGATGCGGAACCCCGGTGCGAAGGTGCGCTTGATCATGCGCTCGCCATGGACCTCCAGGATGCGCGAATTGGCGAGGCCACCCATCAGCGCCTGGCGCACCTTGGCCGGATCGGCCCCTGCCTTGGAGGCAAACACCAGCGCCTCGGCGACGGCTTCGATGGTGAGCGCGACGATGATCTGGTTAGCCACCTTGGCGGTCTGGCCGGAACCATTCGGGCCGACCAGGGTGATGTTCTTGCCGAGCTTGTCGAAGATCGGCCTGGCGCGATCGAACGAAGCTTCCTCGCCGCCGACCATGATGGCGAGCGATGCGGCTTTCGCACCAACTTCACCGCCGGAAACCGGAGCGTCGAGATAATCCGCGCCCGTTGCCTTGACCTTGGCGGCGAACTCCTTGGTGAAGATCGGCGAGATCGAGCTCATGTCGACGACCAGCTTGCCCTTGGACAAACCTTCGGCGACGCCCTTGGCACCGAACAGAACCTCCTCGACCTGCGGGGTGTCCGGAACCATCAGGATGATGATGTTGGCCGCGCGCGCCACGGCATCGTTGCCGGTCACGACCTTGATGCCCTTGGCGGCAAGCTCCGGCGCCGGCTTCGCGAAATGGTCCGTGGTCACCACCTCATAGCCGGCGTCCAGCAGATGTCCCGCCATCGGCGTGCCCATGATGCCCAGGCCGATGAAACCGATCTTTTCCATTGTGATTGTCCTTTCGATGTCAGTCGTCATCGCGCCAGTCGGCTCGCGCCGCTGGAACGGGGTAGATGTGTCGGTCGGATGACGGTCAGGCTGCGGCGCTACCCTTGCCTACCTGCGCCTGGAACCAGCCAAGGCCTGCTTCAGTACCGGCCTTCGGCTTGTATTCGGCGCCGATCCAGCCTGCATAGCCGATACGATCGATGTGCTCGTACAGGAACGGATAGTTGATCTCGCCCGTTCCCGGCTCGTTGCGTCCGGGGTTGTCCGCAAGCTGGATATGCGCGATGCGGCCGAGGTTAGCCTCGATGGTGCGGGCGAGATCCCCCTCCATGACCTGCATGTGGTAGATGTCATACTGAAGGTAGAGGTTCTTCGAGCCAACGCGCTCGATGATATCGAGTGCCTGCCTGGTGTTGGTCAGGAAGAAGCCCGGAATGTCGCGGGTGTTGATCGGTTCGATCAAGAGCTTGATGCCGGCCTGCTCCAGTTTTTCGGCGGCGAAGCCGAGATTCTCGACGAGGACATTTTCCAATGCCTGGGTCGACACGCCGGCCGGTGTGATACCGGCCAGGCAGTTGAGCTGGTCGCAACCGAGGGCATGGGCGTAGGTGATTGCCTTGGCAACGCCCTGGCGGAACTCATGGATGCGATCCGGCAGCACAGCGATACCGCGTTCGCCCTTGCCCCAGTCGCCGACCGGAAGGTTGAACAGGACTTGCGTCAGGCCGTTCTTCTTCAGACGAGCCGCGACCACCTCAGGGGCATGGTCGTAGGGACCGATGTATTCGACGCCCTTGAAACCTGCGCGGGCGGCTGCGTCGAAGCGGTCGAGGAATTCATGCTCGTTGAAGAGCATCGAAAGATTGGCTGAAAACCGTGGCATAGCGGAACTTCCTTGGAAATTGAGTCAACGACTTCAGGAACAGATTCAATCGAGCAGCACGATCGCCGTGGGAGCGTCTTCGTTCTTCTCGGCCAGTTCCTCGAACTCGGTGATGTTGTTGATCTCGGTGCCCATGGAGATGTTGGTGACACGCTCCAGGATGAACTCCAGGACGACCGGAACCTGATGCTCCTTCATCAGCCGTTCTGCTTCCTTGAAGGCTCCGGCAAATTCTTCCGGCTTGCGGACGCGAACCGCCTTGCAGCCCATGCCTTCGGCGACCGCGACGTGGTCGACACCATAACCTGCCTCTGGGTCATCCTTCCGGTTCTGGTTTTCGAAGGCAAGGCTGACCTCGTAATCCATCTGGAAACCGCGCTGCGCCTGGCGGATGAGGCCGAGATAGGCGTTGTTCACGACGACGTGGATGTATGGCAGCTTGTGCTGGGCGCCGACCGCCAGCTCTTCGATCATGAACTGGAAATCATAGTCCCCCGACAGGGCGACGATATAGGCATCCGGATTGGCGGCGCGAACACCGAGTGCCGCCGGCAACGTCCAGCCGAGCGGGCCAGCCTGACCACAATTGATCCAGTTACGCGGCTTGTAGACATGCAGGAACTGCGCGCCGGCGATCTGGCTGAGGCCGATCGTGGTGACATAGGTGGTGTCGCGCGGAAAAGCCTTGTTCATCTCTTCATAGACGCGCTGCGGCTTCAGCGGCACCTGATCGAAATGGGTCTTGCGCTTGAGGCTCTTCTTGCGTTCCTGGCATTGCTTGGCCCAGCCCGACCAGTCACGCAGCTTGCCGGCCGTCTTCCATTCGGTAGCGACGTCGAGCAGCGCCTTCAACGCGGCACCGGCATCCGAGACCAGGCCGAGATCCGGTGCGAAGACACGGCCGATCTGGGTCGGTTCGATGTCGATGTGGATGAACTTCTTGCCCTTGGTGTAGACATCGACCGAACCGGTGTGGCGGTTGGCCCAGCGGTTGCCGATGCCGAACACGAAGTCGGCTTCGAGCATGGTCGCATTGCCGTAGCGATGCGATGTCTGCAGGCCGCACATGCCCGCCATCAGGCGATGGTCATCGGGGATGGAGCCCCAGCCCATCAGGGTTGGAACAACCGGAACGCCGGTGATCTCGGCAAATTCGATGAGCAGATCGGAAGCGTCGGCGTTGATGATGCCGCCACCGGCAACGATCAGGGGTTTCTCCGCCTGGTTCAGCATGGTGAGAGCTTTTTCGGCCTGAGCGCGGGTCAACGCGGGCTTGGCCAGCGGCAGCGGCTCATAGGCGTCGATATCGAATTCGATTTCGGCGAGTTGCACGTCGATCGGCAGGTCGACTAAGACCGGACCCGGACGGCCCGAACGCATCAGATAGAAGGCTTTCTGCAACGTCATCGGAACCAGGTAGGGTTCCATGACCGTCACCGCCCACTTGGCGACCGGACCAGCAATGGCAGCGATGTCGACGGCCTGGAAGTCTTCCTTGGTGAGACGAGCGCGCGGCGCCTGGCCGGTGATGCACAGGATCGGAATCGAGTCAGCCGCGGCCGAATAGAGGCCGGTGATCATGTCGGTGCCGGCCGGACCGGAAGTACCGATACACAGGCCGATATTGCCGGCCTTGGCACGGGTATAACCCTCAGCCATGTGCGAGGCGCCCTCGACGTGGCGGGCAAGGACGTGGCCAATGGTACCGCGCGCCTTCAGCGCCGAATAGAATGGGTTGATGGCAGCACCGGGCACACCAAAGCCGCACTTGATCCCTTCTTTCTCGAGAACGAGAACCGCTGCATCGACTGCGCGCATCCTTGCCATATCTGAGCCCTCCAAAACGGTGATGTTCGAATGGTCGGACTCTGCCAGCGCCGTGCGTATTTTTCAATTTTTCCAGAATAATTTTTCATTTTTAAATTTTATCAACTTCACACTGAATCTAAAAGGAATTCTGTTTTCCAAATAAAGTAGGCGAGACATTTCAGAAAAGTTTTTTATTGCCGGCTGACCGATTTTGGCGACAATGCGGATATGGAACAGACGGAAAAGCGCCAGCGCGGGCGTCCACGCGCTTTCAATGCTCCGGCAGACGCTGCGCAGGTGCAATCGCTGGATCGTGCGCTGCGCATCCTTGCCATTGTCGCGGAGGGCAGCGGCCTGTCGCTGTCGGAGGTAGCCAACGCCTCGGGGATTGCCGCCTCGACCGCTTACCGGATGCTGACGACCCTCGAAACGCACGGCATGGTCGAATTCGACAAGAGCGATCAGCTCTGGTCGATCGGCGTCGAAACCTACCGCATGGGCGCTGCATTTCTGCGCCGCCGCAAGCTGGTCGACCGCGCCCGCATTGTGATGCAGGAACTGATGGAAAAAACTGGCGAGACCGCCAACCTCGGCCTGGCCGAAGACGACTGTGTCGTCTTCGTCAGTCAGGTCGAGACACATCAGGCTATCCGCGCCTTCTTCCGGCCGGGTACGCGCAGCCCGTTTCACGCCTCCGGCATTGGCAAGGCGGTGCTGGCCTATCTCGACGGCGATCGTGTCGCCGCCATCAGCCGCAAGGCCGGCCTCGAAGCCTTTACCGGTAAAACGCTGGCCACCCTGCCCGCTTTGGCGCTCGACCTGAAGGATATCCGCGAACGCGGCTGGTCCGTCGACGACGAGGAGCGCAATCTCGGAATGCGCTGTGTCGCTGCCGCTATCTTCAACGAGTTCGGCGAACCGATCGGCGGTGTTTCGGTGTCGGGGCCGACCGCGCGGGTGACGCCTGAGCGACTCGCCGAAATCGGACCGTTGGTTCGGGATGCCGCGGTGGAGATCACCAAGATGATCGGCGGCAGCAACAAACGCTGAACATCGCGATCAGCCCATGCCGGTGGCGTGGCGCAGCCAGAAGGCCAGCACCACAAAGCCAACGGCAAAGCTGACCCCGGTCCAGTCGACATTGGCGCCCTTGAGAGCACGCAACAGCCTCACCGCCAGTACCCAGACGACGAGCACGATCAAACCGACAGCAACGATTCGGATCATCGCAAACCCCAGCAATCATGCCTGCGACAGGCATCCAACCGGATATAAGTACGAAACGGGCTGATTTCACGCTTTGGCGCGATGGTCGCCAGTTCAGCACAGCGATCGCCGACAATTATCTTTACTGGCGCGGCAAATGTGCTAACCGGTGCGCCGTGCTCTTTCGACTTGGCAAGCAAAGTCGGGTTGGAAGGCAACAATTACCGATTGGCCACCGGATTGCGGTGTCCTGGGCCGGCGTAGCACAGCGGTAGTGCAGCGGTTTTGTAAACCGAAGGTCGGGAGTTCGATCCTCTCCGCCGGCACCATTTCGATCCCCTACGGCTCTGACATCCTATGTCGGGACACTCGCCCGCTCGCAATCACAATTCGCGTCAGCGTTTGCTCAGGCAAGGAAACAGCACGCCGGTGCATTTCGACGACACGACCGGCTGATTCATCTGATCGGAGGCCCGCACGACGATGGAGAACATCACGGCGAAGGAACCGAGCATCAGGAAAAGGATCATCAGGCGTGACATCGACAATGGGAAAGCTCTCGACTTGGCCCCCGCCCACCGATTGCAGGCCCAAGCATGACCAAAGCAAATTTCAGAAAAATTAAGACGGATTTTAACCATGTTGCTTGACCGGCCATAGGCGCCACGATTCGGCCACCTCGGATGACACTGGTCTTGAGCCGCCTGCATCACGCCCTTTGCAGGCACCGGTTGACCATGCTACGCCGCGCGGGTCTATGCCGAAGATCAGCCATCGCCTGCCGGGAGCCATGACGAATACCGCCAGCCGCCTCGCCTTCGTTTCTTCCGAAACCGCCGACGCCCGGGCAGCCCTGGAGCGGCTGAGCGCCCGCTATGGCCAGGTGCCGGTGGACGAAGCCGATACCATCGTTGCCCTTGGCGGCGACGGTTTCCTGCTGCAGACGCTGCGCGACACGATGAGCAGCGGCAAACGTGTCTACGGCATGAACCGCGGCACGATCGGCTTCCTGATGAATGAATTTCGCGAAAAGGGGCTGACCGAACGCATTGCCAAGGCGGTGCCGGAAACCATCCGGCCATTGGAAATGTCGGCAACCAACGCCGAAGGCGAAACCATCGACGCGCTTGCCATCAACGAGGTGGCGTTGTGGCGCCAGTCCTATCAGACGGCCAAGATCCGCATCGCGGTCGACGATCATGTGCGCCTCGAGGAATTGAGCTGCGACGGTGTCATGATTGCCACACCGGCGGGCTCCACCGCCTACAACCTGTCTGCCCATGGCCCGATCCTGCCGCTCGACGCGCCACTGCTGGCGCTGACGCCGGTCAGCCCATTCAGGCCACGCCGCTGGCGTGGCGCATTGCTGTCCAACCGGGCGACCGTGCGCTTTGACATACTGGAAGCCGAAAAGCGCCCGGTGAACGCCGCGGCTGACCATACCGAGGTGAAGGCCGTGACGTCGGTGACGGTGCGGGAATCGTTGACGGCAACCGCCACGGTGCTGTTCGATCCCAACCATTCCTGGGACGAACGCATTCTCGCGGAACAGTTCCGATATTGAGCTCCAATCCGGGTTGACGGAACCATATCGGACACTACCTTAGCCCAATCACCGCGTGATTGCTGGCTTTCAAGCCCGTTTGTGTTGACAAAACGTGGACTTGCGCCTATCGGCGTTCACGATATTGCAGGCGCGAGGCGTCTGCCGCGACGGAAGCCGCCGCGCTCCCATACAAGCCAAAGACAGTAAAACTTGTCCTCAGACACCCAGACCGCTCAAGAAGCGTTGCTTTTCTCCGACCTCGGCCTCTCGCCCAAGGTTCTTTCAGCTGTGACCGACGCCGGGTACACGCAGCCGACGCCGATCCAGGCCGGCGCGATCCCCCACGCCCTGCAGGGCAAGGATGTCCTTGGCATCGCCCAGACCGGAACGGGCAAGACGGCGTCTTTCGTGCTGCCGATGCTGACGCGGCTGGAAAAGGGACGAGCCCGCGCACGAATGCCGCGCACGCTGATCCTGGAGCCAACGCGCGAACTGGCGGCGCAGGTTGAAGAGAATTTCGTAAAATACGGCAAGAACCATCGCCTCACCGTGGCGCTTCTCATCGGCGGTGTTTCCTTCGACGACCAGGAAAAGAAACTGGAACGCGGCGCCGACGTGCTGATCGCGACCCCTGGTCGCCTGCTCGATCATTTCGAGCGTGGCAAACTGCTTCTGACCGGTGTTGAAATCCTCGTAATCGACGAGGCCGACCGCATGCTCGACATGGGCTTCATTCCCGACATTGAGCGCATCTGCAAGCTGATCCCCTTCACCCGGCAGACGCTGTTCTTCTCGGCGACCATGCCACCCGAGATCACCAAGCTGACCGAGCAATTCCTGCATGCTCCGGTGCGCATCGAAGTCGCCAAGGCTGCGACCACCGCTGCCACAGTGACGCAGCGCCTGGTCAAGGCCGGCTCGAAGCCTTGGGACAAGCGCGCCGTGCTGCGCGACCTGATCAAGGCGGAAGAAGAAGGGCTGAAGAACGCCATCATCTTCTGCAACCGCAAGGTCGAGGTCTCCGAGCTGTTCCGCTCGCTGTTGAAGCATGACTTCAATGCCGGCGCGCTGCATGGCGACATGGACCAGCGCGCGCGCATGACGATGCTGTCCAACTTCCGCGACGGCAAGCTCAAGCTGCTGGTTGCCTCGGACGTCGCTGCGCGTGGGCTGGACATCCCCGATGTCAGCCACGTCTTCAACTACGACGTGCCGATCCATGCCGAAGACTATGTCCATCGCATCGGCCGTACCGGCCGTGCGGGACGTTCCGGCAAGTCCTTCACCATTGCGACCAAGGGCGACACCAAATATGTCGACGCGATCGAAAAACTGATCGGCAAACAGATCGAATGGTTCGATGGCGATCTTTCCACGCTGGTTGTCAGTGAGGACGCCGACGAGGCACCGCGCCGTGGCCGCAATGACAAGCGCCGTGGCGGTCGTAAGGACGGCGACGATCGCCGCAACAAGGGCAAGCGCGGCGACAGGCATGCCGCCAACGAAAACGGCGAGGCAGTTCCGGCTCCCGCTGAAGTGGCACCGCCCGCAAGCGACGATCGCAGGCAGCGTAAGGACGCGATCCGCACCGAGAATGCCGATCGCAAAGAACAGCGCCCGCATCGCGACCAGCGCCCTTCCCGTCATCGCGAAGAAGAAGACGACAAGACGATCGGCTTCGGTGACGACGTGCCGGCCTTCATGAAGATCATCGCCAAGGTCTGAGCCTTGTTGCGTGGCATTCGGCCCGCTCTACTCCGAAAAGAAGCGCAGAAATGAAAACGGCCCCGAACGGGGCCGTTTTCATTTGTGTTGAAGTCGTGCTCAGGTAAGCGGCGAAAGCTGGATCTCGACCCGGCGGTTCTGCGCGCGGCCTTCGGCTGTGTTGTTGGGTGCAACCGGCCGGGTCTTGCCGAAGCCGGTAACCGCGAAGCGACGTGAATCGACCCCCTGTGACGACAGATAGTTCGCCACGGAGAGCGCGCGGCGCTGCGACAGGTCGAAATTGTGCTGTTCCGAACCGGTCGAGTCGGTGTGACCGAACACATCGACGGTGGTCTGGTTGTATTTCTTCAGGACCAGCGCAACCGAATTCAACACCGGATAGAAACCCGCCTTCACCGAATCCTGGTCGGTAGCGAAGGTGATGTCGGACGGCATGTTGAGAACGATCTGGTTGCCGACGCGCGTGACGCTGACGCCGGTGCCCTGCAGCTGCTGGCGCAGCGCATTTTCATTCTGGTCCATCACCGAGCCGACGGCACCACCGGCCAGTGCGCCGATACCGGCGCCGATCAGCGCGTTGCGGCGGTCGTTGCCGCCGGCGAGCGTGCCAAGTGCTGCACCTGCCAGGCCACCGAGAACGGCACCGCCCGCGGTGTTGGAAACCTTCTGCTCACCCGTGTAGGGATCGGTCGTGCAGGCACTGGCCAACACCGCCGTAGCCACCACGCTGAGCACAATTTTCTTCATGGGATATCCCTCTCCAGACTACGGCCGCGACTCGGCGCGCGGGCAAGTGCTTAGTCACCTTTCTAGCACGAATTGCGGCAGAAACCGGAGTATGAAATGGCAGGGTGCGGGATTTTCCAGCGCCCTTTCAAGGTCAATGCATCAAGGTGAAAGAAACGTCAGACGGCTGCTACCACAGGTTCTTTCCGTCAATGACCACCACCTCGACCTTGTCGAGGTCGAAATCGTCAAACAGGCGCGAGTTGATGCTGATCTTCGGATTGTCGAAGTCAGGCTCACCCGTCGACCAGTCCGGTGTCTCGGTGAAGGTGCCGCAGCCGCAGGTCGCGCAGAAACCGTGCTTGATGGTCTTGGAGCCCCAGCGGTAGAAACTCACATTTTCCGCAGGGCTAGTCAGCTTGAATTTGTCCGGCGTGTAGTAGGCCCAGAGCGAACCGCGCTTCGAACAGAAGGAGCAGGTGCATTGCGTCACCGTCTGCGGCGCTTCCGACACCTCGAATGTCGTGGCCTTGCAGTGACAGCTTCCCTTGATGATCATTTTTCCTCTCCATGCCGCGCGCCTGAAACGCAACACACCATAGAGAGCGCCCCCTGACAACTTGGCGTCAGGAGGCATCTGGTTGGACAGGATTCGCCCTAGTCGATATCTGCGACCGGCTGCCCGACGCCGCCTTCGATGCGTTGCGACAGCGAGGCTTCCATGAAGTCGTCGAGGTCGCCATCGAGCACGTCCGACGGGCTTGTCGACTCCACGCCGGTGCGCAGGTCCTTCACGAGCTGATACGGCTGCAAGACATAGGAGCGGATCTGATGTCCCCAGCCGATGTCGGTCTTGGCCGCTTCGGTTGCGCTGGCGGCCGCCTCGCGCTTCTTCAGCTCTTCCTCGTAGAGGCGCGAACGCAGCATCTCCCACGCCTTGGCGCGGTTCTGGTGCTGCGAGCGGCCTGCCTGGCAGGCAACAGCGATGCCAGTCGCGATATGCGTGATGCGCACGGCCGAATCGGTGGTGTTGACGTGCTGGCCGCCGGCACCCGACGAACGATAGGTGTCGATACGCACATCGGATTCGCTGACGTCGATCTGGATGTTATCGTCGATGACCGGATAGACCCAGATGGACGAGAACGAGGTATGACGGCGCGCGTTGGAATCGTATGGCGAGATGCGCACGAGACGATGCACGCCCGATTCCGTCTTCAGCCAGCCATAGGCATTGTGGCCCTTGATGAGTACCGTGGCCGACTTGATGCCGGCTTCTTCTCCATCGTGGACTTCCAGCACTTCGACCTTGAATTTGCGACGCTCGGCCCAGCGCGTGTACATGCGCAGCAGCATGTTCGCCCAGTCCTGGCTTTCGGTGCCGCCGGCTCCGGCATGGACTTCGAGATAGGTGTCGTTGGAGTCGGCTTCGCCTGAAAGCATGGTCTCGATCTGGCGCGCCCTGACTTCGCCCGCCAGCGAGCGGATCGCGGTCTCGGCTTCCTGGACGACGCTTTCGTCGCCCTCTTCTTCACCAAGTTCGATCAGGCCTATATTGTCTTCGAGAGCCTGGGTGACGCCCTTGACGGTGCCGATGCCTTCCTCCAGGCCCTGGCGCTCGCGCATCAGCTTCTGCGCTTCCTGCGGATCGTTCCAGAGACTGGCGTCCTCGGCACGGACGTTGAGGTATTCAAGCCTTTTTAGCGCTTGATCCCAGTCAAAGATGCCTCCTCAGCAGGGTTATCGCCTGCCTGATTTCGTCGACAATGTTCTGCGTTTCCGCGCGCATGATCTCTTTTTCTTTTCCGGTTCTTAGAGGTGACGACCGTAACCGCTCATAACAAGCCGGCGCGATACATAGGCATCACCCCACCGCCTGTAAAGTGAAATGGGCCGGTGCAGAGCCGGCCCATCAGCGACTGTCGTCTTGTCAGTAGAGGCCGCCGCCACCCGACTGGATCGCTTGCGAAGCCTGGGGTGAGATACCGGTGCCGGGACCGTTCGAGCCGTCCGAACCCATGCCGATGACCCAATAGCTGTCGGCTGGTCCGGTACCTGGCTTGAACGCTTCCATGATGGTGTTGGGATCGCCCTCATTGGCACGCATGCCGGTCTTGCGGTTGATGGCGATCAGCGTCATGCCTTCCGGCACCTTGAATTCGATCTTCGGCTGACCGACGAGCGCCTCGCGCATCATATCCTTGAAGATCGGCGCCGCGAGACCACCACCAGTGATGCCCTTGCCGAGTGGCTTGGGCTGGTCATAACCGAGATAAAGACCGACCAGCAGGTTCGGCGTGAAGCCGATGAACCAGGCGTCCTTCTCGTCATTGGTGGTGCCAGTCTTGCCGGCCATCGGGTAGCCGAGTTCAGCAACGGTGGCGCCTGTACCGCGTTTGATCACGCCTTCCATCATGGACGTGATCTGGTAAGCGGTCATCGGATCCAGAACCTGTTCGGAATTGTCTGTCAGTTCCGGCTCGGGCTGGTTCTTCCACTCGGTGGCGTTGCAGTTCTCGCAGGTCCGCTCATCCTGACGGAACACCGTCTTGCCGTAACGATCCTGGATACGGTCGATAACCGACGGTTTGATCGACTTGCCGCCATTGGCCATGATCGCATAGGCCGAAACCATACGCATAACAGTGGTTTCACCCGAACCCAGCGCCATCGGCAGATACGGCGCCAGCTTGTCATAGACACCGAAGCGTTCGGCATATTCAGCAACCAGCTTCATGCCCATGTCATTGGCGAGGCGAACGGTCATCAAGTTGCGCGAACGCTCGATGCCGTTGCGCAGCGTCGACGGGCCTGCCGAGTTGCCGTCGTAGTTCTTCGGCGTCCAGGTGGTGTTGCCGGACTGGATGGTGATCGGGCCGTCCATGATGACGGAGGCGGGCGTATAGCCATTGTCCAACGCCGCCGCATAGACGATCGGCTTGAATGACGAACCAGGCTGACGCATTGCCTGCGTCGCGCGGTTGAATTCCGAAGCGGCGTAGGAGAAGCCGCCGACCATGGCGAGCACACGGCCGGTATGCGGATCCATCGCAACCAGGCCACCCTCGACCTGCGGAACCTGACGCAGCAGATAGTCGGAACCGCCGTCACCTTTCTTCTGGACGAAGACGACATCGCCGGCCTTCAGGACTTCCGCGGGAGATTTCGCTTTCAGCGTCTTGTCGCCCTGCTTGTAGCGCATGGCCCAGGCCATGTCCTCGCGCGACACCGTACCCTCGACACGCTCCTTGACGAGATCCCCGGAAGCTTCACGGTCTGGCTGCAGGCCGATCGAAAGGCCCTCGCTCGAGCTGTCGAGCACGACAGCAAGCGTCCATTCCGGCACGTCGCTCAGCGCCTTCACAGCGCCCAGTCCCGGTCCCCAATCACCGGACACGTCGATGTGGGTGATCGGGCCACGATAGCCGCGCAGCGTGTCGAACTTCATCAAGCCGCTCTGCATCGCCTTGCGGGCGAACAGCTGCAGCTTGGGGTCGAGCGTGGTGCGGACGGAAAGACCACCTTCATAGAGCGCATTCTCGCCGTAGCGGGAGATGATCTGGCGACGGACTTCCTCGGTGAAATATTCACCGGCGAACAGGTAGGTGCCGTTGCGGCGCGGCTTGACGCCCAGCGGCTCTGCCTTGGCCTTGGCGCCCTCTTCCTTGCTCACGTAGCCGTTCTCGACCATCTGGTCGATCACCCAGTTGCGGCGCTCGATGGCGCGCTCGGTGTGCCGGAAGGGATGGTAGTTGGACGGACCACGCGGCAGAGCCGCGAGATAGGCAGCCTCGGCCACCGTCAGTTCGTTGACCGACTTGTCGAAATAGGTAAGCGCCGCGCCGGCGACGCCATAGGCATTCAAGCCGAAGAAGATCTCGTTGAGATAGAGCTCAAGGATGCGGTCCTTGGAATAAGCCTGCTCGATACGGAAGGCCAGGATCGCTTCCTTGATCTTGCGGTCCATCGTCTGGTCGGCGGAGAGCAGGAAGTTCTTTGCTACCTGCTGGGTGATGGTCGAGGCGCCGACGGGACGGCGCGAACCCCAGTTCTGCACGTTGACGATGATGGCACGGCCAAGGCCGGTGATGTCGATGCCGGGATGCGAATAGAAATTCTTGTCTTCGGCCGACAGGAAAGCGGCCTTGACGCGGTCGGGCACAGCCTGAATCGGCAGATAGAGACGACGCTCACGGGCATATTCGGCCATCAGCGCACCGTCGGAAGCGTGAATTCGGGTGGTGACCGGCGGCTCGTACTTGGCCAGGACCTCGTAGTCCGGCAACTCTTTGGCCAGACTGCCGACGTAGATCGCAACGACCGCGGCGGCCAACAGAGCCAGCATCGTGCCGATGCCGAAAAAATAGCCGATAAGACGAATCATGCCCACTCCAGTCCGTGGCCCAGGATTTCCCTAGCGCATGGTCCCGGGAATCGGAATCGATTTCCCGGGCGCTTCTGCGCCGCTTCATACGCTACGGCAATCCTTGCGTCCTGCCTCTGCATGAGACGCCATAAACGATACTGCCTGCCACGCAAGGCTCGGGAACCACCCGGCCGTTCGCCACCCATTGTCGCGGCGATGTGGGTAAATTGCGGCAATCGCAAATTTCCTGGCCAATCGGCTTGAATATTAACACCCGGTGTTGTCGGGGCGCAACGCTGCCAAAGGCGAACAAAAACCCACCAACGACGCAGGCCGGCTCATCCGCCGGCGTTCACCCGCGAGGCCGCGAAAGCCGAAACTGCCTTGCTGATGCTGTCTGCAGCCTTGCCACGCCATTCAGGATTGGTGAGCTGTTCCTCGTCCTTGGCATTCGACAGATAACCCAGTTCAACCAGAACCGAGGGCACGTCGGGCGCCTTCAGCACGCGGAAGCCGGCGAAGCGGTGCGGATTGTTGATCAGCCCGACGCTGTTGCCGAGCTCCCCTACCAGTGTCTGGGCAAAGCTCATCGAAAAGGAATGGGTCTCCCGACGGATCAGATCGATCAGGATGTCGGTCACTTCCTGGCTGTCTTCCTTGATCTCCATGCCAGCGAACTGGTCGGACAGGTTTTCGCGATCCGCCAGAGCCTGCGCTTCCGGATCGGAGGCCTTGTCGGAGACCGTGTAGACCGTGGCTCCGCGAATCCCCTTCAGTCGGATGGTGTCCGCGTGGATCGAAATGAACAGATTGGCGCCGCGCTGACGGGCGATGCGAACACGGTCATCCAGGCGCAGGAAGGTATCGTCGTCACGGGTGAGCGAGATGTCGTATTTGCCTTCCGCGGAGAGCTTGTCACGCAGTTCCTTGGCAAAGGCCAGGGTGACATTCTTTTCGATCGTGCCGTTCAAGCCCTCTGCGCCACCGTCGACGCCACCATGACCAGGGTCGATGACAATGATGAATTTGGTGGAGGCGAGGGCGGGAACGGGTTTGGCCAGGCGCTCGCGCTTGTCCGGAGAAACGGTGGAAGCCGTCGTAACGGCCTGGTCCGCGAGGGCCGCGTCGAACTCGCGATCCGACACCGCCGAGATATCGACGGCCATGCGATAACCTGAACCATCCTCATTCTTGAGCACATCCAGCTTGTCGACGTGGAACGGCCCCTTGCTGATCAGGATCAGCCGGGATGCACCTGCCTCGATCTGGCCGTAACGCACACTCTTGATCAACCCTCGTGCCTTGAGATCCTTGGCGCTGAAAGCCAGCTTGGAATTCGGCACGTCGATAACCAGCCGGTGCGGACCACGCAGCAGGAACCAGCGAGGATTGGGTTCGCGATCGAAATCGACAACGATGCGCATCTTGGTGGCATCGCCCGCCATCTTGTAGCCGGTTGCCGCCAGCGGAACCTCTTCGGCGCGTGCGATCGCCGGCAGGATCAGGCTCGCCACCACGACGAACAGGGCGCAACACAACACGCCGATCCAGCCGCCGAGCCTCTTGTTCGTGATTGCTTTCAGCCCCATCTCAGTTCCAGTCGTTGCCGTTTCACCGAAACGGCCCGGTTGTTCGATCGAAGACGCGCTTAAGCGATAAACTCGATTAACGATTGGTATCCAGAGAAGGTTAACCAAGCCTTTTCAAGGGCGATTTCGCTGACGGAGCGGCCCTTTGCCGGCATGGAAATCGGGGTTGCCTTCCTACGCGTCAAATCATAAAAGCGATGGTGGGTCACTGCAATCCAGGGACCGCCTTTCCCCTCAGCTTTTCTGCTGGGTCCAGGTGAGAGGTAGGTCTTCGCCAAAGTGGCGGGAATGCAGGTGATCGCGACGATTTTCGCAGTCGCTTGCCCGAGGCGGGGGAAGTGTCTGCGGCAGGAAAACGGCAAGGGTTGCACCGCGCCGGCTCGACAGGAGCAAAACAAGCTGGTCCGGGTTTCCGGGCTTTGGTTCAAAAAGGTCCGTTCGGTTTTGACGGTTTCAGGCACTATATTGGAAAGGTCCGCATTCAACCGCGCCAACATGGCTGCGGGCGGCACCGCCATCACCCTGAAGCGGCCCACTGCGGACGCACAAATATCCGGCACTCACGCACAAACAGCATCATGGCTGCGGGCATTGCCCCGTCGGCCGAGGCTGGCGGCTGCCGGGAGGAAACACAATTATGCCCAACAAGATGCTAATCGACGCCTCCCACCCGGAGGAAACACGCGTAGTCGTCGTACGCGGTAACCGCATCGAAGAATTCGACTTCGAATCGCAAGACAAGAAACAGCTCAAGGGAAACATCTACCTCGCCCGCGTCACCCGGGTTGAGCCGTCGCTACAGGCTGCGTTTGTAGAATATGGCGGTAACCGCCATGGCTTCCTTGCTTTCAGCGAAATCCATCCCGACTACTATCAGATCCCGGTCGCCGACCGTCAGGCGCTGCTGCGTGCCGAGGCCCAGGAGCATGAGGACGAGGACGAGGACGAAAACGGCGAGAACGGCGAAGAACGCCAGGAACGCAACCGCGGGCGGCGTGGACGCCGTCGTGGACGCAACCGCGACCGCGGTGAGCGCAAGCGCGACGCAGCAGCCGACGAAAACGGCGAAGCAAGCGACGAGGCCGCAGCGGCCGACGAAAACGGCGAGGCTGTTGAAGCCGCTGACGCGCACGACGATGGCGAGGCCGACGAAAACGCCAAGGGCGGTTCGATCGCGGCCGATGTCGAAGTCGATGTGATCTCGGAAGAGGTCGAAGTCACACTGGAGAGCCGTGAAGAAGAACCTCAGGCTTCCGAAACCAGCCATCACGACGAGGCTGCACCTCCAGCGGATGCCGATCGTGGCACGCTGGAAGAAGTCCCCTCCTCCCTTTCCGACGAGCATGAGGTCGAGTCGGTAGGCGCCGAGGATGCGCTGGAGGAAATCCGCGATCGTCGCCGGCCGGTGCGCAAGCAATACAAGATCCAGGAAGTCATCAAGCGTCGGCAGATCCTGCTGGTTCAGGTCGTCAAGGAAGAGCGCGGCAACAAGGGTGCCGCTCTGACCACGTATCTGTCTCTGGCTGGCCGTTACTCCGTCCTGATGCCGAACACGGCCCGAGGCGGCGGCATCTCGCGCAAGATCACCAACGCCCAGGATCGCAAGCGTCTCAAGGAAGTGGTCGCTGACCTCGAGGTGCCGCAGGGCATGGGTGTGATCCTGCGCACTGCTGGCGAAAGCCGCACCAAGGCCGAGATCAAGCGCGACTACGAATATCTGATGCGTTTGTGGGAGAACGTCCGCAACCTGACACTCAACTCCACGGCTCCCGCACTGGTTTATGAAGAAGGGTCGCTGATCAAGCGTTCGGTGCGCGATCTCTACAACAAGGAGATCGACGAGATCCTGGTCGCCGGCGAGGATGGCTATCGCGAAGCCAAGGACTTCATGCGCATGCTGATGCCCAGCCATGCCAAGATGGTCCAGCCTTACCGCGACACCTCGCCGATCTTCGCGCGCAACGGCATCGAGGCACAGCTCGACAAGATGCTGCAGCCACAGGTGACGCTGAAGAGCGGCGGCTATCTGATTATCAACCAGACCGAGGCGCTGGTTTCGATCGACGTCAACTCGGGCCGCTCGACGCGTGAGCACTCGATTGAAGACACCGCACTGCAGACCAATCTGGAAGCGGCTGAAGAAGTGGCCCGCCAGCTGCGGCTGCGCGACCTCGCCGGCCTGATCGTCATCGATTTCATCGACATGGAGGAGAACCGGAACAACCGGGCGGTCGAGAAGAAGCTGAAGGATTGCCTTAAGAACGATCGCGCCCGCATCCAGGTCGGCCGCATCTCGCATTTCGGCCTGATGGAGATGAGCCGCCAGCGCATCCGCGCCAGCGTGCTGGAATCGACCATGAAGCCTTGCCCGCATTGCGGCGGCACCGGCCACGTTCGCTCCGATTCCTCCGTCGCGCTGCTTGTCGTGCGCGCCATCGAAGAGTTCCTGCTCAAGGATTCGCGCAGCCACATCACCGTGCGCACCCCGGCAGCGACCGCGCTCTACGTGCTCAACCACAAGCGCTCGACGCTGGTCGAACTGGAAACCCGGTTCGGTCTGACGATCACCATCGAAGCCGATGAGACAGTCGGCTCGCAGCACTACGCGATCGTGCGCGGTGCAATCGCCGAAAAGCCGGAAGGTTTCGTCGAGGCGAAGCAGCAGCCGATCCCGGTCGAACCTGAAGAGCCGGAAGACGAAATCATCGTCGAGGATGAGGACGAGGCCGAAGAAGAAAAGCCTCGCCAGGAGCAGCAGCAGGCACGCGAGGGCGATAGCCAGCGCGACCGCAAGCGGCGTCGGCGCAGGCGCCGTCGTGGCGGCCGCGATCGTGACGAGGCGGCCTCTGAAGCAGGCAACGGCGAAGATTCCGCATCCGACGAAGAAGACGGCGGCGAAGACAGCGATGCCGATGCGGTTGTAGTCGAGGCGTCTGCTGAGGTCGAAACCGTTGCAGCCGACGAGAGCGATGACGAACCGGCCAAGAAGCGCCGGCGCGGCAAGCGCGGCGGCAAGCGCAGCCGCAAGGAAGACGGCGATGCTGCCGACGAAGCAGTCGAATTGGCTGCGGCGGACAGCGAAACAGTCGTTGCCGAGGCAGTCGCCGAAGTGCCTGCGGTCGAGCCCGAAGCCCCCGCGACCGTGGAGGAATCTCCCGCAGAGAAGCCGAAGAAGCCCCGCCGCACCGCAAAGTCGAAGAAGGCGGAAGCTGCCGCAGCCGAGGCTGCTGCGGCAGAGGTGGCAACGGAGGCGCCAGCCGACATCGTCATCGAAGTCGCTCCGGCCGAGGCGAAGGAAACACCTGCCGAGAAGAAGCCACGCGCGTCGCGCCGCAAGGTCGCAAGCGCAGAGACACCGGCAGCACCGGTCGTTTCTTCCACGGCCACAGCGGGAGCTGAGGAAGTTGCCGAAGAAAAGCCGAAGCGCGCCGGCTGGTGGCAGCGCAAGGGCTTCTTCTGAGCCGACAATGCCGTCATAGCGCACAAAGCGCCTGACGACAGTTTCGAATGAAAGAAGCGGCGGCATCAGATGCCGCCGCTTCTTTCATCTTGAGAGCCTGGAGCACTTCGCTTTGCGTGCCGTCGCGGAAGCGCCCTAACTCTTTGTTTTTATGCAGTTCCGGTTCTAGTGGTGGCGGATATGACGTTCCGCCGAAACCTCACCTTCGCTGAACGCCTGCACGAACGGCATGAACTGCCACACGGCCGAAAGGCCGATGATGACAGAAACCAGCCGGGCAAGCGGGGTGCCGGCGCCTCCGAAAAGTATTCCGAGGACATCGTAACCCGCAACGCCCATCACCAGCCAGTTCAGGCCGCCAATGATGATCAGGACGAGGGTGACAAGGTTCATGGCGCGCATCGGTGCCTCCATGAGATGTTGCCTGACGATAAAACGCAATCTGAGCCTGCCGGTTCCCAGCAGTCGCGAAATCGTGATCCGTGCCTGGCCACCCCTTGCCTACTTCAGCCAGTGCTCCAGTCGAGCAACCGCCTCCACCATCTCGTCATGGCTGCCGGCATAGGAGAACCGCATGAAGCGGTGCCCTTGCCGAGGATCGAAATCGCGACCGGGTGTGGCGGCGACATGCGCTTCGGCCAGCATCTTGCCTGCGAACGCCATGCTGTCGTTGGTAAGGCGCGAGACATCGCAAAAGGCATAAAAGGCACCGTCCATGGGAGCTGCGAGCGAAAAGCCCAATTCCGGCAGACGCTTCATCAGCAATTCACGGTTCCAGGCGTAACGCGCCTTCACCGCTTCCAGTTCCTCGGTCGCCTTGAAGGCTTCCATGGCTGCGACTTGCGAGAGTTCAGGCGCAGAGATGTAGAGACTCTGCGCGATACGCTCGACCGGCCGCACCAGTTTTTCCGGGAGCACCATCCAGCCGATGCGCCAGCCAGTCATGCAATAATATTTGGAGAAGGAATTGATCACCGTGACATCCGGGCCAAAGGCCAGCGCCGTTGTGTCGGGCGCCAAATAGGCCAGTCGATGGTAGATTTCGTCGGAGATCACCGCGATACCCAGCCGGTTGGCCGTTTCGACCAATGCCTTCAATGCCTCCTCAGGGATGACCGCGCCGGTCGGGTTGGCTGGGCTGGCAAACAAGACCCCTTTCAGCGGTTTTTCGGCGTGAGCACTCGCCAGATGCTCGGCGTGCAGATAGGCGCTGCCTTCCAGCTCGATCTCGACCACCTCGATGCCGAGAGCCGCCATGATGTTGCGGTAGGCCGGATAACCAGGTGCGGCGATGGCAACGCGATCGCCCGCGTCGAACATGGCCAGAAACGCCAGATTGAAGGCCGCAGAAGACCCTGTCGTGACAGCAATGCGCTCCGGCGCGACCTCGATCCGGTAGTGATCGCGATAGTGAGCGGCTATGGCACGACGCAGATCGACAAGGCCAAGCGCGTCGGTGTAGCCGATGCGCCCGGTCTTCAACGCGGCGGCGGCAGCTTCGCGCACAATGCCGGGAGCCGGATCGGAGGGCTGGCCGACAGCCATGGAGATAACCGGAACGCCTTGCGCCTTCAGTTTGTTGGCGCCAGCCAGCACATCCATGGCATGGAACGGCTCGACGTCTCCGCGCCGTGACAATGAAACAACCATTCTTGGGCAACACTCCTGTTGGCAATACCCCGCCATCCGCGTCCGGCCGCCGGATCGCGCCGCACAAATGCCCGATTGATAGGGATCACAAGTTCAGCAAGTTTTCGCGCGCCGGCTTTTCATCGTCAACCGCCTCGTCTACCAGTGTACGCATCATGTTGAGCCTTTCACGCCCCGGACAGACGATCGCAAGGACCGCGCGCGCCCTGGCGACACTCGCTCTAGGCACGGTGATCGCCGTCTCCGGCACCGTCAACGCCTTCGCCCAGAACGTGCCGGTCGTGCGCGATGCCGAGATCGAAGCACTGGTGCGCGAGTACGCCAGGCCGATCTTCAAGGCGGCAGGTCTCTCCAACGCCGGCATCCAGATCGTGCTGGTCAATGATCCAAGCTTCAACGCTTTCGTCGCAGGTCGTCGTGTCTTCATCAACACGGGTACATTGATGCAGGCCGAGACACCGAATGAGGTGATCGGCGTGCTGGCGCACGAAACCGGGCACATTGCCGGTGGGCACCAGCAAAGACTGCGCGAACAGCTCGAGCGCGCCAAGACTATGGCAATCGTCGCCGGCCTGCTGGGTGCCGGCGCTCTGGTGGCGGGTGCCGCCACCGACAGCAAAGGTCTGGCTGGTGCAGGCATGGGGCTTGCCACCGGCGGCACGGAACTGGCACAGCGCTCATTGCTCGCCTACCAGCGCGGCGAGGAAATGACGGCCGACCGCTCAGCCATCACCTACCTCAACGCCACCGGCCAGTCCGGCGCCGGCATGCTGAAGACCTTCCAGCGCTTCCAGAGCGCGCTGTCCCTTTCCGGCGCGCGCGTCGACCCCTACCGCGTCAGCCACCCGATGCCGCAAGAGCGTATTTCCAACCTGCAGGACCTGGTCAGCAAGAGCCCTTATCTCGACGCCAAGGACCCGCCCGCCCTGCAGCAGCGCCACAATATGATGCGCGTCAAGATCGCCGCCTTCACGCAAGGCCAGGCGGCCACATCACGGCTGCTGCGCAAGAATCCCGATCCGGTTGCGGTGCAATATGGCGAAGCAATCTCGAACTACCTCAACGGCAATCCGAGTTCGGCGCTGGCCAGGACCGACGCGATGATCAAGTCCCAGCCCAAGAACCCATACCTGCAGGAATTGCGCGGCGACATCCTGATGAAGGTCAACAAACCGAAGGAAGCGGCATCTGCTTACGCCAAGGCCGTCAGCCTCGATCCTGCGAAATCCGGTCTCTTGTCCGTCTCCTATGGCCAGGCTTTGCTTGCCCAGGGCACGCCGGAATCGCGGAAGCAGGCTGTTGCGCAGCTCTCCAGCGGCCTCGAGCGAGACCGCGAGAACGCCGGCGGCTACCGCTTTCTGGCACAGGCCTATGGCGAACTCGGTGATGTCGGCAAGGCTGAGCTCGCGACCGCCGAGGGGTATTTCTATCAAGGCGCTACCAAGGACGCCAAAATCTTCGCGATGCGGGCGCAGAAGCTTTTGAAGCCCGGCGAGCCGGCCTGGGTGCGTGCTCAGGACATCATCGGCGCCAAGGCGCCTACCAAAAAATCGAACTAAGACGGCACGCGTGGCAGGACACCTTCTGCGCAGCCCTCGAAAGGCAAAAGGAAGACGACCATGAACAAGGCCTATCTGCTCAGCACCGCCGGAGCGGCCATTGCCCTTGCCGCCTTCACCTTCGGTTTCACGGCCAGCGACACCCGTCCAGCATCTGCCGACACCAAGCTCGATCGCGCCCAGGTCGAGGAGATCGTGCGCAACTACCTTCTGAAGAACCCGGAGATCCTGCTTGAAGTCCAGGATGCGCTGGAGACCAAGCAGAAGGAGGAGCAGAAGCTCGCGGCGGGCGGTGTCATCAAGGAAAACAAGGACGAGATCTTCAACGCCTCCTATGACACCGTCGTCGGCAACCCCAAGGGCAAGATCACGATCGTCGAGTTCTACGACTACAATTGCGGCTTCTGCAAACGCGCCATGGCCGACATGGCAGATCTCACCAAGGCCAACCCCGACCTGCGCTTCGTGCTGAAGGAGTTCCCGATCCTCGGACCGGACTCGCAGAAGGCGCATGTCGTCTCGCAGGCGTTCCAGAAGCTGATGCCGGAGAAGGCAGGCGAATTCCATCTCGAACTGCTCGGCGGCCAGACCCGCGCCACAGAAGAGACCGCCATCAAGATCGCGCTGGAGCTCGGCGCCGACGAGGCAAAGTTGCGCGAGGCGATGAAAGATCCGGCGATCATGGAACGTTTCGCCAAGACCTACGACCTTGCCAACAAGCTCGCCATCACCGGCACGCCCTCCTATGTCATCGGCAATGAGGTGGTGTTTGGTGCGCTCGGTGCAGATGTTCTGACTGAAAAGATCAAGGCCGCCAAGCCGACGCTTTGAGCTTCGCGGAACCAAAGGACCGGACTTGACCGCGTCAAGTCCGGTCAAACCGGCGTTGTGGACAGGCCAAGATCACACTTGCGCTCTTTTCGCGGCCGGTTATGCCCATTATAGAGGTCCGGCGCGCCGGCAATGTTCAGCGCGAGGATAAAGGTAGCCATTTTTGAAAACGGTTTTCGTCCTTAACGGTCCCAACCTCAATATGCTCGGCAAACGCGAGCCGTCGATCTATGGCGACCAGACGCTGGACGACATCGCCGGTGATTGTGTGAAGGCGGGCGAGCAATTGGGGCTGACCATCGATTTCCGCCAGTCCAATCATGAGGGCCATCTGGTCGACTGGATCCAGGAAGCGGGCGAGGCCGCGGCAGGGGTTGTCATCAACGCCGGCGCCTACACCCATACCTCGATCGCCATCCACGACGCCATCCGGGGGGTTTTCCCGCTGCCGGTGGTGGAAGTGCATCTTTCCAACATCCACGCACGCGAGCCATTCCGGCATGTATCCCGGATCGCACCGCACGCCGTGGGCATGATCTGCGGCTTCGGGCCGCTTGGCTACACGCTGGCGCTGCAAGCGCTCGCCGCCCGCATCTGAAATGGGCGGACAACAAGAAGGGTCGGACATGACGACGAAAAAAACCGGTGTTGACCAGCAGCTGATCCGCGATCTAGCGGGCATCCTGAACGACACCAACCTCACCGAAATCGAAGTTGAGCTTGGCGATCTGAAACTGCGCGTGTCGCGTCATGCGCCGACCGTGCACGCAGTCGCGGCACCTGCTCCGGTCTTCGCCCAGGCCGCCGCTCCGCTGGCAGCGACTGCTCCCGCCGCACCGAGCGCGGCCGAAGCCGCAAAGAATGCCGTGCCCTCGCCGATGGTCGGCACCGCCTATCTTTCTCCCTCGCCCGACGCCAAGCAGTTCGTTGAAATCGGCCAGAAGGTGAAGGAAGGCCAGACGCTGCTGATTATCGAGGCCATGAAGACGATGAACCAGATTCCTTCACCGCGCGCCGGTACGGTGACGGCGATCCTGGTCGAGGACGCGCAGCCGGTCGAATACGGAATGCCGCTCGTCGTGATCGAGTAAGGCACGGGGACGGACGGAATGTTCCAGAAGATCCTCATCGCCAATCGTGGCGAAATCGCCCTTCGGGTGCTGCGCGCTTGCAAGGAACTCGGCATCAAGACTGTCGTGGTGCACTCCACCGCCGACGCCGACGCCATGCATGTTCGCCTCGCGGACGAAAGCGTCTGCATTGGCCCGCCGCCTTCGCGCGACAGCTATCTCAACATCCATCAGATCGTGGCCGCCTGCGAGATCACCGGCGCCGATGCCGTGCATCCAGGCTACGGCTTCCTGTCGGAGAACGCCAAGTTTGCCGACATCCTTGCCGCCCACAACATCACCTTCATCGGTCCCTCGGGCGACCATATCCGCATCATGGGCGACAAGATCGAGGCCAAGCGCACAGCAAAGCGCCTCGGCATTCCGGTCGTTCCGGGGTCGGACGGTGCGGTCACCGAGGAAAAGGAAGCCAAGCGCGTCGCCGCAGAGATCGGCTATCCGGTCATCATCAAGGCATCCGCAGGCGGCGGCGGCCGCGGCATGAAAGTGGCGCGGACCGAGGCTGACCTCGAAGTGGCGCTTGCAACGGCACGTTCGGAAGCTGGCGCAGCCTTTGGCGACGACGCCGTCTATATCGAGAAATATCTGGAAAAGCCGCGCCACATCGAACTGCAGGTGTTCGGCGACGGTGCCGGCAGAGGCGTGCATTTCGGCGAGCGTGACTGTTCGCTGCAGCGCCGCCACCAGAAGGTGTGGGAAGAAGCGAATTCCCCTGCCCTCAACGAGGAAGAGCGTGCCCGCATCGGCGGTATCTGCGCCAACGCGGTCGCTGACCTCGGCTATTCGGGTGCCGGCACGATCGAGTTCCTCTACGAGAACGGTGAATTCTACTTCATCGAGATGAACACGCGTCTGCAGGTGGAACATCCGGTGACCGAAGCCATCACCGGCATCGACCTCGTGCATGAACAGATTCGCGTCGCCTCGGGCGGCGGACTTTCGGTGCGACAGGAAGATATCAAATTCAACGGCCATGCCATTGAATGCCGCATCAATGCCGAGGACCCGCGTACCTTCACGCCATCGCCGGGAACCATCACGCATTTCCACACCCCTGGTGGGCTCGGCATCCGCGTCGATTCCGGCGTCTATTCCGGCTACCGGATTCCGCCCTACTACGACAGCCTGATCGGCAAGCTCATCGTGCACGGCCGCAACCGCGTGGAATGCATGATGCGCCTGCGCCGTGCGCTCGACGAATTCGTCGTCGACGGCATCAAGACGACGCTGCCGCTGTTCCGCGATCTCGTCGGCAACCCCGACATCGCCAATGGCGACTACGATATCCACTGGCTGGAAAAATATCTGGCCAAGACGGAGTAAAGGATTGAGCGTCCCCGAAGCTTTGCCAAGGGGGCGCACCCATAGGGCGAATGCAATCGAGCCGGCCCTATCTCCTTGTTTTGTCGTATGATCTCTATGTGAAAGTCTGCAGTTTTTTCGGATCATGCTCAGAGCATTTTGTAGCCAAGTGGAATCACTTGGCGTTACAAAAATGCGACGAAAACAAAACCTTAGAGCTTTTCCGCATTTCCGTGAAAAACGGAAACGCTCTAGCATAGCGTTGAGATGACTCGCCCTTTCGCGCCCGGCTATCGCATTCCGACCGACCTTCTGCTCAAGGCTTATGCCTCGGGGGTCTTCCCGATGGCCGAGAGTGCCGATGATCCGGAAGTGTTCTGGGTGCGGCCGGAGAAGCGCGGTATCATCCCTCTCGACGGCTTCCATATCCCGAAGAGTCTCGCCAAGACGATCCGCAGGGCTTCCTTCGACATCCGCTTCGACCATGACATCGCGGCAACGATAGACGGCTGCGCCGAACAGCGACAGGAGCGCCAGTCGACCTGGATCAACGCGCCGATCCGCGAAGCCTATCTGCAATTGGCCAGGCTGAGCCACTGCCACTCGGTCGAGGCGTGGCGGGAAGGTCGTCTGGTGGGCGGCCTCTACGGTGTATCGCTCGGTCGTGTCTTCTTTGGCGAAAGCATGTTTTCGCGAGAGACCGATGCCTCCAAGGTGTGCCTTGCGCATCTCGTCGATCGACTGAGGGAGCGCGGCTTTGCTTTGCTCGATACCCAGTTCACGACCGAACATCTGAAACGGTTCGGCGCGGTCGACGTCCCGCGCGGCCGTTATGAGAAAATGCTGGCGGCCGCCCTGAAAGGGGAAGCTCTGTTCAGCCCAGAAGCGATTGGGATTTCAGACGGCTAGAGCAATTCCAGCAAAAGCGCGCAGCGGTTTTGCGTTCGGAATTACGCAAAAACAAAGGGATGGAGCATTGAAGGCGATCCTGTTTCGCCGGAAATGCTCTAGTTGGTAGGCTGTTTGCTGTTGATCTTGGCGGGCGCGCCGCCCGACGACGGCTTGGCCGCGACAGGCGCCGGCACATCGGACTTCTGTTTGCATCCCTTCAGCCACACGTCGTAGACGGCGTGTTCGACGGCGTTGATGCCGGGGCTTTCGGCAAACATCCAGCCGGTGAAGATGCGGCGAATCTTGCGATCGAGCGTGATCTCGTCGACCTCGACGAAGGAGTCCGTCTTCGGCGCTTCGGCGCCGGGGCGCGAGTAGCACACGCGCGGTGTCACCTGCAGGGCACCGAACTGCACCGTCTCGTCGATATAGACATCGAAATTGATGATACGGCCGGTGATCTTGTCGATTCCGGAAAACTCGGCGACCGGATTGGCGACACGCTCGACCTTCACCTCGGGAGCGGGCTTGTTCTGAGCAGGCTGCTTCTGGCCGGATTGGTCATTTTGGGCGGGCTGCTGCGGGGCGGGTTCCTGGGTCGGTTGCTCCTGGATGGGCTGGCCCTGATTGGCGTCCGGCTGAACCTCGAACGGTATCTGGGCCGGCGTTTCGCCGGCCGGCGGATCCCAGGGCATCTGCTGCGAATTCGCATGCAGCGGGTAAGCAACCGCCAGCATCGTAGCCAAGGCGCCGGTCGAAAGGCGGCTGAAAGATCTCATACGGACGACCCGTCTTTGGGCAGGTGATTCTCAACGCCCAAAGGTAGAGCGTTCCGGCGAAGCGAACCAGCTAAACGGCAAATGTGGCGAGAACCCGAACCGTGTCGTCTCAGGAGCCCGGCGTCCAGGCGTCATAATCGCCGGTGACCTGCGGACGGTGCTGGCTGCCCAGGATCGACCCCTTGGGGCGGTACGCCGCGGCGCTGCCGGTCAGGTTAGGCTCATGCGGCTTCTGCCACTCGCGCGGCTTGTAGGTCTCGTTGACCGGCGCGACATCGACGCGGTGATGGATCCAGCCATGCCAGCCCGGAGGAATGGCTGAAGCCTCAGACTTGCCGGCATAGATCACCCAACGACGGGTTTGCCCATCGGAATTGATGCCGCCTTCGTAATAGACGTTGCCGAATTCGTCCTGGCCGACCTTCTTGCCATGGCGCCAGGTATGGAAACGCGTGCCCAGCGTCTGGCCGTTCCACCAGGTGAAAAACTGCGTCAGAAAGCCTGCCATGCTGGTCCTCGCGGGCGTTTGCCGTTGCCTGCTTATGGCGCTCTGTCCGTCGGAAGGCAAGGGTTTAGATCGTCGCGATGACGTTCAGTTCCCGCTCTCTTCGTCCGGAAATGGGGAAAAGAGAGCGCACCTTTCGCAAGTGCTCAAAATCATCTCGCACTTGCAAAATAATTAGCCGCTCCGTATCCCTTAGGCGTTCGGTCAACCGGGCGCCCGGACAGGTTCGGCCTGTCCGTCGAGGGAGGAAAAGATGGCTTCTGATGCGCCTGCGGCTGCCCGCCGCATCACGCCCGCTGAGCTGTCGGCCCGCAAGGGCGGCAAGCCGATCGTCTGCCTGACGGCTTATACCTATCCCATTGCCCGCCTGCTTGACCCGCATGTCGATCTCCTGCTGGTCGGCGACAGCGTTGCCATGGTCCTGCATGGCCACAAGACCACGCTCGGTGCGACGATGGATATGATGATCCTGCACGGGCAGGCAGTGATGCGCGGTGCACACCGCGCCTGCGTGGTGCTCGACATGCCTGCCGGCAGCTACGAGGGCTCCCCTGCCATCGCCCTCGCCTCCGCACGTCGCCTGATCGACGAAACCGGCTGCGACGCCGTGAAGCTGGAGGGCGGTGTCGATGTAGCAGCACAGATCGCGGCTATCGTCGATGCCGGCATTCCCGTCATGGGCCACATCGGATTGCAGCCGCAATCGGTCGAAAAGGACGGCGGCTACAAGATCAAGGGCGGTACCGATGCCGCGGTCACTGCCCTTCTCGCCGACGCCGAAGCCGTCGAGCGCGCCGGCGCCTTTTCGATGGTCATCGAGGGAACTATGGAACCGGTCGCGGCCGAGATAACCCGCCGGGCGACGATCCCCACAATCGGTATCGGCGCGAGCGTGGCCTGCGACGGCCAGATCCTGGTGATCGACGACGCAATCGGCCTGACCGTCGACCGCGTGCCGAAATTCGTCAAGGAATATGCCAGCCTGCGCGACACGGTGGCGGAAGCAGCCACCCGCTATGCCGGCGACGTGCGGGCGCGCACGTTCCCAGGTCGCGAACATGTCTTCCAGCCGAAGGGCACGAGAGAATCATGAAACGCCCGCAAGTCATTGAAACTGTTTCCGATCTGCGCGCGGCCGTGCGCGAGTGGCGCCGGCAGGGCCTGAGCGTTGCCATGGTGCCAACCATGGGCGCCCTGCATGACGGCCACGTCTCGCTGACCCGCATCGCGCTCGAACGCGCCGATCGTTGCGTGGTGTCGATCTTCGTCAATCCGACGCAATTCGCACCGACCGAAGACCTCGACAAATATCCGCGCCAACTCGCCGCCGACCTCGACCGGCTGGCCGAGTCAGGTGTGCAGCTTGCGTTTACGCCGACGGCGGCTGACATGTACCCGCATGGCTTCGACGCCAAGGTGGTCATCGGTGGTCCCTCGGCCGGGCTGGAGACCGATTTCCGGCCAACATTCTTCCAGGGCGTCGCGACAGTGGTTGCCAAGCTCCTCCTGCAGGCTTTGCCCGACTGTGCGGTTTTCGGCGAGAAGGATTATCAGCAGCTCTGCGTGGTGAAAAAGCTGTGCCGCGATCTGGACATCCCCGTCGAGATCATCGGCGCCCCCACGATACGCGACGCCGAGGGCCTCGCCATGTCCTCGCGCAATGCATATCTGTCGCCGGCCGAACTCGCGCAGGCACGACAACTCAACAAGATCCTGCGCCGCGCCGCGCAGGAGCTGCAGTCCGGCAGCGATGTGCAGGCAACGCTGGATGACGCCCGCCGGCAAATCCTCGCCGTCGGTTTTGGCAGCGTCGATTATGTCGAAGCGCGTGAGAGCGATACGCTCGCCGCATGGCGACGCGACCGCGATGGCCGCATCCTGGTTGCTGCTCGCCTCGGCGCGACGAGGCTGATCGACAATGTCGAGGTCGCACGCAACTGATTCAGGAGGTTACTCCACCGGCAACGGCCGACAGCGCTCGAGATCGAGGTCGCGCCAGCAGGTAGAATGCCAGGATGTGCGTAATCATCAGAATTGGCACGTAGAGGATCGGGATCCAGTAGGCCGCGGCCAACTCGCCCGCGCGTTCGGGAAGCCCATAGCGGACGCCATGGTAGTAGTCGACGAACAGGTCGGCCGCTCCGACGATGTTGAAGGCGATGACGAACAACCAGAACAGCGGTCGCACCCGAACCGTCAGCAGGGCCATCATGGCGAGCAGGCCCGTGATGAAATCAACATAGGCCGCGAATGGGGCGAAACCGGCAGGCAATCCCGGACCGACAACACCGGGTACAATGAAGACCAGCCCGAAGAAGCGAAAGCTGTGCAGCATGGCGATGGCGCGCTGCACCTCGAAATGATCCGTGGACTTCACTCTGGGCAGTACATAGGTGCCGAACACCAAGAGCCACGGCACATAGCCGAGAACGAGCTGGACTGTGAAAATAATCGCCGGCGACATAAACATCTCCCGTCGGGCTGCCCGATCAGCGTGATTGATGGAATGCGACAACCATTTCCAGCTATGATGGTACCCATCGGTACCAATGTCAAGGAAGACATATGACGACAGCGCCCGATGTTTCTCCGGAAGACCCGGACCAGAAGCCAGCCCGGGCTCGCATCCTCGATGCGGCTTTCGCTGCCTTCGGCGCATATGGCTACGCCCAGACCAGCATGCTCGAGATAGCAACCCGCGCCAAAGTCTCCAAGCGGGAGCTCTATGCCCTGATCGGCAACAAGCATGAAATGCTGGTTGCCTGCATCAGCGAGCGCACGGGTCGCATGCGGCCAACGGCCGAAGTGCCGGAGCCATCTGACCGCGACGGTCTTGCCGATGTGCTGTCAGCATTCGGTGAAAGGCTGCTGTGCGAAGTCAGCGATCCGGTTGTTCTCGGCGTTTTTCGCCTTGCCATCGCGGAAGCCGAACGGGCACCGGAGATTGCGCGGGCGCTGGATTCGATCGGCCGGGCGGCGGCACGGAAGGAGTTGGCAACGATCCTGGAACGCGCGCAGTCGCGCGGCCTATTAGGTGGAGATACCGCTCAAATGACGGAGCGTTTCCTGGCGTTGTTGTGGGGTGACCTGATGATGAAACTGCTGCTTCGCCTCACGGAACCACCTAGCCGCGAAGAAGCCAGGCACCGCGCCAATGCTGCAATCTTGGACTTCCTGCGGTTGCAGCAGGCGGTTCGATAGCCGGCGCGCTCAGGACGGTGCCGTCAGCCCAACCGTTTCTCAAACACCAGCGCCGGAATACCGGAACCTGAAACGCCGCAATCGCTGTTCTGGCCGATCTCGGTGAAACCATTGGCCTTGTAGAAGCGGATTGCCGGCACGTTCGCCCCCTCCACTTCCAGCCGCAACGTGCTGGCATCCGGAAAGCTGTCTTCGATCTCTTCCAGCAGCATGCTGCCGATGCCTTTGTGCTGGAACGCCGGCAGCACATAAAGCTGGCGCAGCATGACCACCTTCGGATCATCGGTCGCCGCAGCGAAGGCCACGCCGGCAATGGTCTCGCCGTCGTCGGCAACCAGAAACTCGGAGCTCGGCTGGGTCAGCCGCGCTTTGAGCGCGGCTGGCGCGTGCCACGTCCCGGTGATCTCGTTCACCCGCTCCACACCGTAGATCGCGTCATAGGTGGCATGCCATGTCTCGGCGAGCAGCGCCTTGATCGCATCGAGGTCGCGCTCGCTCGCCGTGCGTACGAACATGGCCGTTATTCCGTGATGCCCAGCTTGGCCTTGACGAGGTCGTTCACCGCCTGCGGATTGGCCTTGCCTCCGGTCGACTTCATGACCTGTCCGACAAACCAGCCGGCCATCGACGGCTTGGCCTTGGCCTGCTCGACCTTGTCCGGGTTGGCTGCGATCACCTCGTCCACCGCCTTTTCGATGGCGCCGGTGTCGGTGACCTGCTTCATCCCGCGTGACTCGACGAGTTGCTTGGGATCGCCGCCCTCGTTCCAGACGATCTCGAAGAGGTCCTTCGCGATCTTGCCGGAGATAGTGCCTTCCTTGATCAGGTCGACGATGGCGCCAAGCTGGGCCGGCGAAACCGGAGTCTCCTCAATGGCTTTGCCGGACTTGTTCAAGGCGCCGAGCAGGTCGTTGATGACCCAGTTCGCCACGGTCTTGCCGTCGCGGCCCGTCGTCACCTGCTCGAAATAATCGGCGATGGCCTTTTCCGAAACCAGGATCGAGGCGTCGTAGGCGGACAGGCCGAGCTTTTCGACCAGTCGCGTCTTCTTGTCGTCCGGCAGTTCCGGCAGATGCCTGGCCAGTTCGTCGACATAGGCCTGGTCGAACTCCAGCGGCAAAAGATCCGGATCGGGGAAGTAGCGATAATCATGCGCTTCTTCCTTGGAACGCATGGAGCGCGTTTCGCCCTTCACAGGATCGTACAGGCGGGTCTCCTGATCGATCGAGCCGCCATCTTCGAGGATGGCGATCTGCCGGCGCGCTTCATATTCGATGGCTTGGCCGATGAAGCGGATCGAGTTCATGTTCTTGATCTCGCAGCGCGTGCCGAAGCCTTCACCCGGCCGCCGCACCGAAACGTTGACGTCGGCACGCAGCGAGCCTTCGTCCATGTTGCCGTCGCAGGTGCCGAGATAGCGGACGATGGTGCGCAGCTTGGTGATGTAGGCCTTGGCTTCGTCGGATGAGCGAATGTCAGGCTTCGACACGATCTCCATCAGCGCCACGCCAGAGCGGTTGAGATCGACATAAGACATCGTCGGATGCTGGTCGTGCATCGACTTGCCGGCGTCCTGCTCCAGGTGCAGGCGCTCGATGCCGACCTCGATGTCCTCGAATTCGCCCTTCTTGTCGGGACCGACGGAGACGATGACCGTGCCCTCGCCGACGATCGGCTGCTTGAACTGCGAAATCTGGTAGCCTTGCGGCAGATCCGGATAAAAATAGTTCTTCCGGTCGAAAACCGACTTGTGGTTGATCTGCGCCTTCAGGCCGAGCCCGGTGCGGATGGCCTGGCGCACACATTCCTCGTTGATCACCGGCAGCATGCCGGGCATCGCCGCATCGACAAACGAGACATTGGCATTGGGCGCTGCGCCGAAGGCAGTCGACGCACCGGAGAACAGCTTGGCCTCCGAGGTTACCTGCGCATGGACTTCCATGCCGATGATGACTTCCCAGTCGCCGGTAGCGCCGGGAATCAATCGCTTGGGATCGGGTGTGCGGGTGTCGACGAGGGTCATGGAGGCCTGCATTCAGGAAGCGTGAAATCGTTGATTTGGGCTAGCGCAACCGGCAGCGCGAGGCAAGCCACGGAAAACACCACCGCGCACCACCACATGCAGGAAAAACTTTGCGCGTCGCCATCTCGCAACTGCGAAGGCGAGGTTTGTTCTGCTCGGCAATGCGGAATCTTTAAGACAAAATTCCTGTTGTCGCGACGGCTCAGGGAAAGCGGTCCTTTGAACATAAAGCCGGCTTTGTGGACGATAAGGGCAGGTTTCGCATTCCGCGCTGCCAACCCTTTCGCCTCCCAAGGCTATTTTTGACCGAGGACTATTATGACCACCGCCCTTAAGAGCCCGATTACCCGCCGTGCCGGATTGGCTGCATTGCTGGCTTCCGCCGTCGCGCTCGTCAGCCTTGCCGCGCCGTCTTCCACCTATGCAGAAGACAAGAAGACATTGAAGGTCGGCATCATTTCCGGCGAGGACGAGGATGTCTGGCGCGTCGTTACCGCCGAGGCGGCCAAGTCGGGCCTGACCATCGAGACCGTGGTCTTCAATGACTACACGCAGCCCAACGAGGCGCTGGAGCGCGGCGAGATCGACGCCAATGCCTTCCAGCACCAGCCTTATCTCGACAACCAGGTCAAGACTCAGGGCTACCACATCGTTCCGGTCGGCTACACCGGCGTCTGGCCGATCGGCCTCTATTCGAAGAAGCACACCAAGGTGGCCGACCTTCAGAAGGGCGCGGTAGTCGGCGTGCCGAACGATCCGTCCAATGAAGGCCGCGCGCTGCGCGTGCTTCAGAACGAGAAGCTGATCAAGCTGAAGGACGGTACAGGCATTCTCGCCACCACCGCCGACATTGCCGAGAATCCAAGCGGCATCGAGATCAAGGAACTCGACGCGGGCATCGTTGGCCGTTCGGTTGAAGACCTCGACGCGGCCGTCGTCAACACCGATTGGGCGCTGAAGAGCGGGCTCACTCCCGAAAACCGCATCGCCCAGGAGCCGGTTGCCGACAATCCGTACCGCAACTTCATCGCCGTCAAGCAGGGCAGCGAGAAGGAACCTTGGGTCAAAGCATTGGTCGCGGCCTATCAGAACCCGACGGTGAAAGCCGAATTCGACCGCGTCTACAAGGGCACCGGCATCAGCGCCTACTGAGGCCGATGCAACCCTATCTTGAACGGCGAGCAGCTCGCGGCCTTTCGGCCAGCGGGCTGCTTGGTTTGGAGCCGTTCGATGCGCAGCCGCAGGAGGTCGCGCGGAAAGGACATTTTGTGAACCAGCACGTCTTGGCGGAGATCCCGCATTTGGCCGACGCAATCGACGACGATGTCACCAACCGGCCAATCAGCCCTGCCCCCGCCTCGGGCGAAGAGATCGTGCGCCTTGTCGACCTGAAGCGCCATTTCGGCGAGACGCCAGCACTGGAAGGCGTATCGCTGACGGTACGCAAGGGCGAGATCCTTGGCATCATCGGCCGCAGCGGTGCGGGCAAATCGACCTTGATCCGCTGCCTGAACGGGCTGGAACGCCCGGATTCCGGCCAAGTCTATATCGAAGGCCGTGAAATCAGCCGGCTCGGTGAAAGCGAACTGCAGCCGTTGCGGCGGCGCATTGGCATGATCTTCCAGCATTTCAACCTGCTGTCGGCCAAGACCGTCGAGGACAATGTTGCCCTCCCGCTCAAGATCGAAGGCCGGCCCAAAGCCGAGCGCCGGGCCCGCGCGGCCGAACTGCTCGAGTTGGTTGGGCTTTCCTCCAAGGCGAAAGCCTATCCATCCTCGCTGTCGGGCGGACAGAAGCAACGTGTCGGCATTGCCCGTGCGCTTGCTGCCGAACCGGCGCTGCTGTTGTCGGATGAAGCCACTTCCGCACTCGATCCGGAGACGACACGATCGATCCTGGCGCTGCTCAAGGACATCAACCAGCGGTTCGGCCTGACCATCCTGCTCATCACCCACGAAATGGAAGTGATCCGGTCCATTGCCGACCGCGTCGCAGTGATCGACGCCGGCCGCATCGTCGAAGAAGGTCCGGTCTGGTCGGTGTTCGCGGATCCACAATCCGAAATCACGCAGAGCCTGCTTGGCGGTATCCGTCCGCAATTGCCGGCCGAGATCGCCGAGAATCTCTCATCCGTTCCGGGCAAGGAGGCGATCCTTCGGGTGGACGTCGCTGGCGATGCCGCAAGGCGTCCGCTGCTTTCGGAATTGGCAGCCGCCGTTCCAGGCCGTTTCCGCCTCATCCACGGCGGCGTCGACCATGTCCAGGGCGAGCCGGTCGGCAGCCTTTTCCTCGGCATCGCCACCAAGGACGGCCAGGTCGCCAAAACGCTTGATTTCCTGACCGCCCGGAACGCTCGGACCAAGGTGCTCGGTTATGTCTGACATCATGCTCCAACTCCTGCTGCGGTCGCTTTGGGAGACCATTCTGATGACGGCGGCGTCCGGCTTGATCTCGCTGATTGCCGGCTTGCCGCTGGGACTGGCGCTGATCGCGACCGAGCGCGGCGGCATCGCGGAGAACCTCTGGGTAAACCGCATCCTCGCCGCCATCATCAATGGCTTCCGTTCGGTACCGTTCATCATCCTGCTGGTGGCGCTGATCCCGGTGACGAGGTTGATCGTTGGCACCTCGATCGGCACATGGGCGGCAATCGTGCCGCTATCGATCGCTGCAACGCCCTACTACGCGCGCATTGCCGAGGTTTCGCTGCGCGAAGTCGATCGCGGTCTCATCGAGGCGGCGCGCGCGATGGGTGGCAATCGCTGGACGATCATCCGCGAGGTGTTGGTCCCCGAAGCCCTTCCTGGCATCGTTGCCGGCTTCACCGTGACACTGGTGACGCTGGTCGGCGCATCCGCAATGGCTGGCGCGATTGGTGCCGGTGGACTTGGCGACCTCGCCATCCGCTACGGCTACCAGCGCTTCGAGACCACCGTGATGATTGCCGTGGTGGCAGTGCTGATCGTACTCGTGTGCGGCATACAGTGGCTGGGCGACCGGCTGGTCGCACGTCTGGACCGTCGCAGCTGATCCGGCTGGATGCCCAGACTGGCATTCCGTGAGGGTTTCGCCCATATGGCGCTCATCCCATGGAGTGTGGATGTTTACTTCGTCTGAGTCCCGCTAGGGCCCCGACCTTCTCCTGAAGGCGGGGCGTGAAAACCTGAAACCCCGTGCCGCGTTCGCGTGGCTGCGGTTTTTTGCTTTGGCCGTTCCGGCCAGGTTTTCCCGGGATTACACAATGAACATTTCGCGCTTGGAACAGCGCATCCTGCACCTGCTCGCGCAGGGCGGACGCATTGAAATCGAAAAAGGCGACAACCTGAAGATCGAATCCGTACATTGCCTCACCCGCGAGGGTTGGCGTTACCCAGGCTTCGATGTTCCGCTCTTCAAGAAACTGAAGCGCAAGAAGGCGGTCGCTTCGAGCAATGGTGGCCCCTACCGCATCACACGCGAAGGGTTGAAGCTGGTGCGACCACAACTCGACAACCGCTGAGTTGCACACAAAAAACGCCTCCCGGCGCCGTTTCACAAACGGCGCCGGGAGGCTTAGAATCCGTCGCGTGGCTCAAGCCGTAGCGATGTAGGCTTTGATCTGCTCTGCCTCGCGTTCGACCGTCTCGATACGGCGTTTGACCACGTCACCGATCGAGATGATACCGTCGAGCAAACCGTCCTTTTCCACTGGCAAGTGGCGGAAGCGGCCGTTGGTCATGATTTCCATGACCTCGTTGACCGTGTGGCTGGCGTTGCAGATCTTGACCTTTGGCGTCATGACGGCACGCACCTGAAGGTCGAGCGCGGCGGCCCCCTCCTTGGCGATCACGCGCACCACGTCACGTTCCGAGAGAATACCAACGATCTTGCGATCTCCGTTGGTGATGACCAGCGCACCGATGCGCCGATCGGCGAGCAACCCGACGGCCTCGGCCAGCGTGGCGTTGGGGCCAAGCGTGACCACAGCATGGCCCTTCGCTTCAAGAATTGCCTTAACAGTCATGGCGTCCTCCTCTGCAACTATCCGTCAGCCTCGGGCGGACGGATATTGACGTCAAGCAGGGATATGGTGCGCCGTGACGAGCCGCATTTCAAGTATTCCGATCAACGACCATAGGCCTGCCTGCGGTCGAAGAAACGCAAGCCGAGGAAACCAGCGAGGAAGCCGCCGATATGAGCCTCCCACGCTATCTGGCTGTCTTCGCCTGGGACAAAACCGACGACGCCGGTGACGATGTTGATGATCATCCATACAGCCAGGAAACTCAGCGTGGCCCGCGAGCGAAAGACCTCCCGGAATGGCAGCAGCCGCCCCGCGAACGCGCCTTTGCCGGCGGAGCGGTCGACATGAAAGGCGAAACGGGCGGCCGCGCCCATCATCCCGGAGATCGAGCCCGACGCGCCGATCAGCGGCGCCTGCGTTTGCGGATGAATGGCGAAAAAGAAGAATGCCGCGGCAATCCCCGTGACTGCGAAGAAGAGTGCGAAGCGCACGATGCCGATGCGGTTCGCAAGCGGCGAGCCGAAGGCCGCAAGCCAGATCATGTTCACGATCAGATGCGCCCAGCCGCCATGCAGGAAAGTGTAGGTAAGCGGGCTGGAAAAAGCATAGAAATCAATGTCGTATTGACCAGAATACCGAACCGGGATGAATGCCGCCCGAATAAGGAGTTCAATGTCCTGCTGCGGCGTCAGGACGTAGAGGCGCAGCAGATGTACCGCTGCGCAGATCACGATGATCGCCAGGACGATAGCCGGAAGATTGAAGATCGGCTCGCGCGACGAAACCTCGCCGTCCGCCGATGTCTCCGTTTCTCTTGCCTCGTTCATTACATCATTCCCGGTGTTTGGCCTGATCTCGTCGAGCGAGCATGTAAGCCAAGGTGGCGCATTACACAAACGGCAGCGACGGGAACGAATCAAAGTCCAGGAAACAAAAGAAAAAGCCGTCCGAGGTTTCCCTCGGACGGCCGGTCGAGCCCCCATGCTCCCCCTGAAGCTTTTGACTGGATGTCGTTGCCCAAGCGGGACAACGACAAAAACTGGAGTGATTTCAATCTTGCATGGACAAGTTTGAACAGCAATCTAAACCGTTCGTTAACCTTAATGACCCCGGCCGGTTAACAATTGGCATCCAGACTGGCACGCATCCTGCTCCGCGTCCCATGTAGGTCATCGGAAAACGCCCACCTGTTCCCCGATGGCACATCTGACGGACGGATGGCGCGGAGCATATCGACTATGAACCTGAACGGATCGATCGCACTGTTCCAATATTGGAACCGGCTGCGCCGCGGCCGCCCGGCACCCCGGCGAACCGAGGTAGAGCCTGCTGATATAAAGACATTGCTGGCCGACACCTTCATTCTTGAGAAGGATACGCGTGGCGAGGCCGTCTTCCGGCTCGCCGGCACGAGGCTGTGCGCCACCTATGGCCGTGAGCTGAAGGGTTTCTCCTTCCCTTCACTTTGGCTGGAAAAGGATCAACGCTTGGTATCCCGCCTGATGCAGGGGGTTTTCGAGCAGAATTCAGCGGTCCTGATCAGCTATGAAGGCATGAGCCGCGGCGGCCATTCCTGCACGTTCGAACTGCTGGCGTTGCCGCTCGACGGCGGTGCGGAACACCCACGCTGCTTGGGCGTCGTCAGCGTCGCCGAAAAGCCGTTCTGGTTGGGCGCCGACCCCATCGTCAGCGCAGTGATCGCGTCGGTCCGTGTCATCGATCCTGACAAGGAAATGGCTGCCCTGACCAGCCGGACGGCTATCCCCGCTCCATCGCTCGCACCAACGGAACTTGGTCGGGCCGGCCTGAAGGGAGCCTTCGGCGGAGCAAGGCGCGTGCGCCATCTGGTCGTGCTCGAAGGTGGGCGTGAAGAAGAGTAAATCCTCTAAGCTGACGTTAACATTTTCAGCTTTCTTAACTTCTCATCGTGTAGCGTTCCGCTGAAATTCCTCGCAGCGGCGCGGGAATGCCAACGAGGTATTGAACGGTGATGAGGTCAGCGGCGATCGAGCCGGCGGCGGCTGAAAGGCGCAACTTTCAGCGCGTCCGCGTGAAGATCTATGGCCGTTTCATGCTTGAGGACCGCACGGAGCATCCCTGCCAGGTCATCGACATGTCACCTGGCAACGTGGCTCTTCGCGCCGACCGGGTCGGCGACCCGGGCGAGAAGGTGATCGCCTATCTCGACCATATCGGCCGAATCGAAGGCGTGGTGACGCGGCGCCTTCAGGACGGCTTCGCCATGACCGTGGTGGCCTCGGAGCGCAAACGCGACAAGCTGGCCGCGCAGCTCACCTGGCTGGCCAACAAGCACGAGCTCGACCTGCCGGAAGACCGGCGCCACGAGCGCGTCGCACCGCGCAACCCGATGAGCATGCTGCAGCTTTCGGACGGACGCCAGTACCAGTGCCGCATCATCGATCTGTCGCTGTCGGGCGCGGCCATCGAGATCGATGTCAAACCAGCCAAGGGTGTCCAGGTGGTGCTGGGCACCATGCGGGGTCAGGTGGTGCGTCACTTCGAAGAAGGCATCGCCATCGAGTTCGCGGTCGTGCAGCGTCCGGAAACGCTCGATTCCGAATTCAACCGGCCGCGGACTTAGTCCGCGGGCCAGAGGACATCGTCTGCAACAGTGCCGTTGTCCCCTCGGCTGTCAGAAAATCGTCTCCAGCGGCTGCGGCATGGCAATCGCATATCCCTGCGCCTGGTCGATGCCCATGGCCTTCACCAGCTCGAGTGTCTTTTTGTCCTCGACCTGCTCGGCAACGGTGATGGCGCCCAGGCGGTGGCCGACGGCATTGATCGATTCCACGATGGCGCGATCGAGATCGTTCTCCGTGACCTGACGGATGAAGCTGCCGTCGATTTTCAAGCCGTTGACCGGAAACTGCCTGAGATAGCTGAACGAGCTCAGGCCGGTGCCAAAATCGTCCAGAACCACGCCGCAGCCGGCCGTGCGCGCCTTGGACAGGAACTGCTTGGCCGCTGATAGATTGTTCATGACCGCCGTTTCGGTAATCTCGAAATGCAGTCGCCCCGGCGCAAGACCAGAGCGGCCCAATTCCTCCTGCAGGAACGGCCACAGGAACGGGTCGTTGAGCGAGTTGGCTGACAGGTTGATGGCAAAGGACAGATTCTCCGCCGATGCCAGACGCTCGCCGAAGTCACGGAATGTGGTGCGGATGACCCAACGGTCGATGTTGCCCATGAGATCGTAGTGTTCGGATGCCGGAATGAAGGCCGCAGGTTCGACGATGCCGCCATCGTCGCCAAGCATCCTGAGCAGAATTTCATAGTGCAAAGTGCCGTTCGAGCGGCCGCTGAGATCGCGCACCTGCTGGGCGAATAGTCTGAACCGGTTGGCCTCGATGGCATTGCGGATGCCTGCCGCCACCTGGACCTGGCGATGGTTTCGATGCGCATCACTGCCCGCGCCACCATAAACCGACACCTGGTTGCGGCCCGCGGTTTTTGCCGTGTAACAGGCAATGTCGGCCTGGCTCATCAACTCGTCGATGCGCAGCCCCTCCGGCCCGATGATGGTCAAGCCGATGCTTGCACCAATCTGGTAGGTGCGGTCATCCCAGACGAATTTCAGCGCGGCGAGCTGGCGCAGCAGCTGCTGGGTGATCTTTTCGCCGTCGGCAGTTCCGCACTCGTAAAGCAGCAGACCGAACTCGTCGCCGCCAAGGCGAGCGACGATGTCGTCTTCACGGCAGACCCTGCGCATCACATTGGCGACTTCACGCAGCAATGCGTCGCCGGCGGCGTGACCGGCGCTGTCATTGACCAGCTTGAAGCGATCGAGATCGATAAAGCACATGACATGCTCCTGCCCACGCGAACGAGCCTGCTCGGTCGCGATCCTGAGCTCTCGTTCGAAAGCCGTACGGTTGGGCAAGCCTGTCAGGCTGTCATGGCTGGCTGAATGCTCCAGCGCCTGCTGCAGCGTACGGGCCTTGGTTACATCCTGGAAGACCAGAACCGCACCGATCACTTCGCCTGAAGCCGTGCGCACCGGCGCAGCGGAGTCGCGGACGCTTCGCCGCTCGCCGTCACGGCCGATCAGGATCGCGGCATCGCTCAGATAGAAAGGCTGCAGCCGGTCGAGGCAGGTTTCTACCGGATCCGGGATCGGATCACCGGTCTTTTCGTCGACGATCCGGAATACGTCGCGCAAAGGCATGCCGGCCGCTTCGCTCGCCAGCCAGCCGGTCATCTGTTCGGCAACCGGGTTCATGAATGTGATGCGCGCGTGCGCATCGGTTGAAATCACCGAGTCGCCGATCGAGTGCAGCGTGATGCGCAAGCGTTCCTTTTCCTCGAACACGGCCTGGGCCAAGGCGATATGCTCGGTGATGTCCCAATTCATCCCGACGGCACGCAAAGGCGAGCCGCTTTCATCCCGCGACAACTTGGCGAGCGATCGGATATGACGCATGTCACCCGAATGCTGGCGCCGGATGCGCACGTCCATGGAAAAGATCGATGTTTCCTGGACCCCGACTTCATAACGACGCAACACTTCCGGCACATCATCGGGATGGATGAAGGTCATCCAATGCTCGAGCGTGCCGTTGAAATCCTCAGGCGATAGCTCGTACAATTCATACATGCGTTCGTCCCAGGTGAACTGCCCGGTGACGAAATCGAGCTCGAAGATACCGGCCTCGGATGCCTCGACCGCCAATTGCAGGCGCTGGTTCAAAGCCAGGATAGCCTGCTCCGCCTCCTTCCGCTCGGTGATGTCGGTATGGGTCCCGATGCAGCGCAACGGCTTGCCGGCCTCATCCCTCTCGATCACCTTGCCGCGATCGTAGATCCAGCGCCAAGTACCGTCCTTGGCCCGCATGCGGTGTTCGAGGACAAAGTCGGTTGTCTCACTGCGGAAATGTTTTTCGATGATCTCCATGCAGCGCGGCAGATCCTGCGGATGGACATGGTCCGACCAATCGCTGACCGCATTGCCGATGTCGTCCTCGTCATAACCCAGCATGCTTTTCCAGCGATGGGAGTAGAAGACGTGGCCTGTCTCCAGGTTCCAATCCCAGATACCATCGCCGGCGCCATCGACAGCAAACTGCCAGCGCATCTCGCTTCTGCGTAGCGCCGCTTCCGCAGCCTTGGCCTCGGTGATGTCACGCGAAATGCCGACGATGCCAACGATGCCCCCTTTTTCGTCCAGACGAGGCGCCTTGGTCGACGAATAGGTTCGCAGCACACCGTCCACCAGCACGGTCTCCTCGACTGTGAATGGCTTGCCGGTCTGCATGACTTGCTTGTCGTGGACGACCACGGTGTCCGCCGTGGCTTTCGGAAACACCTCATGGTCGAACAGACCCAGTATATCGGCGCTCGCGCGACCAGCCAGTTGCTCGACCGATTTGTTGGTGAGCAGATAGCGCCCTTCGATATCCTTGGCATAGATCAGGTCCGGCGTGCCACGCATCACGGCCTCCAGAAGAGCCAGCGCATCGTGCAATTGCCTGGACCGCTCGATCTGCTCGGTGATGTCCCAGCAGACACCAACAAAACGGCGAACCTCACCGTCCGGCCGACGGATTGCCTTGGTTGCAACGCGGATGTGATGAACATCCCCCGAAGCGGGATGAACTGCCCTGTATTCGACGGAGGTGAAAGTATCGCGCGATTCCGTGAAGTGACGGGTCTGTTCACGCACGCGCGCAATGTCTTCCGGATGAAGCAGCGTGTAGAAATTTTCACGCGACCCGTCATAGGTTTCCGGCGTCACGCCGTGAAGCGCATAGGCGCGCGCGTCCCATTTTCGGATACCGGTCGCACAGTCGATGTCGAAAGTGCCGATATGGCCGGCCTCGAGAGCCAGTTGCAGGCGGTCGGTGACACCAGAAAGCTGTTCCAGCGTTTCGGTCAACTCGGTCGCTCGCTCAACGTCGCCGGTGATGTCCCAGCAGGCACCAATGCCACGACGCACCGAGCCATCCGGGTCGCGCAGAAGGCGGACAGAAACCCGGATATGGCGATAGGTGTCCGGTACATCCGTCTTGACGCGATAGTCCGTCTGGTAACGCTCCTGCTGAAGCAGGGCAGCGTTCCGGACCCGGTCTACCTTGAGCAGGTCATCGGGATGGAGCAGACGCTTGAATGAATCGACCGTGCCATCGAAGGTTTCCTGGCTGACCCCGTGCAACTCGTGCGTCCGCGCATCCCAGTGGCGGAACCCGGATGGAAAATCGACGTGGAAGATGCCGATCCCGCCGGTTTCCAATGCGATGTCCAGACGCTCGGAAGCATCGGCGAGCTGCGTCTCCATCTCTTTCTGGCGCGAGATGTCGGTAACGGTGCCGACAAGCCGATGCGATCGCCCGTCGGGCATCCGCGAGACGACCCTGCCGCGAGCCCGAACCCAGACCCAATGACCGTCTTCATGGCGGAGCCGATAAATTTCGTCATGTGCAGGCAGTATGCCTTTGACGACGTCTCTTGCGGCGCGGCCGACCCGGTCCCGATCATCTGGGTGTACCCTCTCGTGCCACTCGTTCGCGCTGATCGTCATTTCGCGCGCTTCGAGGCCAAGCATGGTCGTCATCTGCGCTGAGACCCACATCCGCCCTGCAACGACGTCGTTGTCCCAGACAGCCTGGTCGGATCCAAGCAATGCTTCACTCAGTCGCCGTTCATTCCCGGCGAGAATTTGTTCGGCAAGCCTTCTCGCATCGATGTCGATGAGTTGCAGGATAAAGCGGAATGGGTCGCCACGTCCCACCCTCTCCAGCACCGCGATGTTGGTCAGACCATGAAAGATGCTGCCGTCGGCGCGTCGATAGCGGCGCTCCACGCCGGCCTGCGCCAGCAAAGGCGCTACAAAACCTGCACGGTCATCGGGATGCACGATCTCCGACACGAGAAGGCCGACGCAGGCCCATGGCTCCCGGCCAAACAATGCACCAAAAGTGCCGTTGGCAAAAAGACATCGACCGTCTTCATCAAGCAACGCCATTGCCACGGCCGCGTGGTCGATGATGCTGCGCAGCAGATTATGATCATCGGGAAGAACCGACGACTGGCGATGGCCGGACCTTTTCTGGATCTCCTCGTCCATCTACAGACCCGCGGCCGCCCCTCGGACAAAACTCAATTGGCAAAACCTGTTGATGCAGCAAGGCTTGCGCCTTTGCCGTTTGAAAGGCAAGCCCTTCCGCGGGATCACGCCACACGCTTTTTCGGCGTTTCGCCAGTTCGAAATCCAGCGATGGTCGGTCGGCAAATCGCCATGTTCGCCACCTCTGCTCGAGCCCACGGCAGCATGGTTAACAATATATAACAAAAATCGTAACTATTTTATACTTATTGAGTTTGAAATAGTTTTCAAATCGTTCCGCCTTTTATTCAATATCTACTTCGCCGTTTTGCGTCAAATAAATCCGACCATGTCATTGTCACCTCAAACGGGGAGACGACAGGATGCACGGATTTGGACGCAAGCTGCTGGTGGCGGTGGCTGTGCTGGTCGGCGCGGTGGGGACCGCAAAGGCTGGCGGCGACTATATGCCTACCGGCGCTCGCACGACGCAGCCCGTCGGCCACTATGAGCTCTGCCAGCGGCTGCCTGACGAATGCAGCCAGCGCACGGCAAAGGGCGCACCGATCGATTTGTCGCGCAAATTGTGGGCGACGATGATTTCGGTCAACAACGACGTCAACACCAAGGTGAAACCCGTCACCGATCTGGAAGCCTATGGCATCGAGGAATACTGGGCCTATCCGGACAAGGGCTATGGCGATTGCGAAGACTATGCCCTGGAGAAGCGCCGCCAATTGATGAGGGCCGGCGTCCCCGCAGGAGATCTTCTCATCACCGTGGCGCGCCAGCCGAACGGCGATGGTCACGCCGTGCTCACCGTCCGCACTTCGATGGGCGACTTCGTGCTCGACAACCTGCAGCCGAAGGTCCTGCTGTGGAGCCAGACGCCCTACACCTATCTCAAGCGCCAGTCCGAGACGAACTCCGGTGTGTGGGTAACGATCACCGATGGCCGCGCCGACGCCGTCGCCAGCGTCCGCTGAGACCAGGCACGGCCCACGCCTCGCACGTCAAGGACATCACGGAAACCCGGTCGAGTCCCCACCCTCCCCGTCCCCGACGACCGGGTCACGGAGCCGGCCCAGTCCCCGGGCCGGCTCCACCTTTTTCAGGTGGCGGCCCGATCCAACAGCTGGATCACGTGGCGGCAAGACCGACCTTGAAGCGCTTGCCGTTGGCGACATAGTGGGCGGCCGAATTGCGCAGGCCGGCGACCGCGCTCTCGTCAAGCGTACGAATGACGCGTGCCGGTGAACCGACGATCAACGAATTGTCTGGAAACACCTTGCCCTCGGTCACCAGCGCGCCAGCGCCAACCAGGCAGTTGTTGCCGATCTTCGCGCCATTCAGCACGATGGCACCCATGCCGATAAGGCTGTTGTCACCGATGCTGCAGCCGTGCAGCATCGCACGATGGCCGATGGTGCAGCCGGTACCGATGGTAAGCGGGAAGCCGATATCGGTGTGCATGATGGTATGCTCCTGCACATTGGTGTCGTCACCGATGAGAATCGGCTCGTTGTCGCCGCGAATGACCACGCCGAACCAGATGCCGGCATTACGGCCCAGCGTGATGTCACCGATCAATGTTGCATCGGGCGCGATCCAGTTGCTGTCGGCATCGACGAAGCGCGGCGCTTTTCCATCCAATGCATAAGTCGGCATCTTTTCCTCGGAGTTCAAATTCAGGTCGCGCGGAGAGTAGAGGACGCGCCACAGCCATGACAAGCAGCCACACCTTTACCGTCCGTTTACCATAAATCCCCACAGTCGAAGCTGGACCGACATCCTGTTGGAATCGCACACGCGCGGCACCAACAGCAGGATACAGCCTTCGGGATAGAGATGAGCAAAGCCGCAGCGGACACGCCCGAATTCACGGTTCTCGATTCCCGCCTGATGGTGAAGGTGTTCTACGTTTTCGCGGCCGTGGCATTGCTGTCACTGGCTATCAGCGCTGCCGGGAAATGGCTGGGCCATTCCATCGCCATGGGCGGCTATTCCGACGATACAAAACTGCGCAGGGTGATCATCGGCAACAATGTTTTGGCGGTGCCGGCCAACGTGATCCGTTTCGACAAAGCGCGTCGCGACGGCAGTGCCGAGCGGCTCGATCTCTATTTGCGCTACCCCAGGATGGACGGATACTCGACCGCCGCGCGGGACGACTTTAACAATGCGCGCGGCAAACGCACCGTCCTGTTTCTGACTTTCGAAGAACAGGCGATGTCGCGCGATATGAGTGGTCGCCTTGGGCCGATCTATTCATCGCTGATCGCACAACCCGGTACGCCCGGGCCCGCGGGAAGCATGATCTACAATTTCATTGAAAAGTCCGGCTATCTCAACGAGACGTTGATCGTGGCCGAGCGCCCCGGACAGGAGCCGTTCGTTGCGCGCTGCCTCGCCGGGCCGAGCGCGGAAGAATCGCTCGCCCCCTGCGAGCGCGATGTGCTCGTCGGCGAAAGGCTGAGCCTTACTTACCGGTTCCCGAAAGAATTCCTGGCCCAATGGCCAGCACTGGACGCAACCGTCCTGGCTTTCGCAGCGCGCACTGTGAATACGGGCGCACCGTCGAAGAATTGAAGGCGCCGCCACTCGAGCATCTGGGGCCAAGTGGGATCACTTGGCGTTACGAAAATGCGGCAAAACTAAACCTTAGAGCGTTTCCGCATTTCCGTGAAAAACGGAAACGCTCTAGGGGCAGTGCCAATCTTATCAGCCGAGATCGATGTCGAGGATCGCCATCGAGAAATTGTAGTCGCCTTCTTCCTCATCCTTGTAGACAAGGCCCAGGAACTCGTCGCCGATATAAAGTTCGGCAGAATCTTCCTTGCGAGGACGCGCCTTCACTTCAAGATTCGGGTTCTGGAAGACGCGTTTGAAGTAGGCGTCCAGCTTTCTGATTTCGTCGGGTTTCAACGGCTTTCTCCGCTAGAGCATTTTGTAGCCAAGTGGAATCACTTGGCGTTACAAAAATGCGGCAAAAACAAAAGCCTAGAGCGTTTCCGCGTTTCCGTGAAAAACGGAAACGCTCTAGGAAATGGCTGCCCGGCACCATCCGGCGCTCTCGGCGTTCCGCGCTTCTGGCACGGCAAGGATGGCGATGTAAAGGCGGGCACGCCTGTTGGTGACAAGCTCCGTCGCACAATGAAGCGGCGCTGGCGCCCCCAAAATCCAGAGATCTGGAACTGGTTCAGATGTCGAAGGAAACAACGTGCTCCATCGACTGTGATGGCAGCAACTGGTCCATCTGGCGGGACGGCTGGTCGCAGCCGGTCTCGCCCACGACACGTGCCGGCACGCCGGCAACCGTCTTGTTGTGCGGCACCGCCGAGAGCACGACCGAACCGGCCGCCACCTTGGAGCAATGGCCGATCTCGATGTTGCCGAGGATCTTTGCGCCGGCGCCGATCAGCACGCCGTGGCGGATCTTGGGGTGACGGTCGCCACCGGCCTTGCCGGTACCGCCCAGTGTCACGCCATGCAGGATGGAAACGTCGTCCTCGATGACCGCCGTCTCGCCGACGACGAAGCCGGTGGCATGATCAAGGAAGATACCCTTGCCGATCCGGGCGGCAGGGTTGATGTCGGTCTGGAACACCGATGACGACCGGCTCTGCACATAGAGCGCGAAATCGCGGCGGCCGTGGTTCCACAGCCAGTGCGCCAGACGGTGCGTCTGGATCGCATGGAAGCCCTTGAAGTAGAGAACCGGCATCAGATAGCGGTCGCACGCCGGATCGCGGTCGAAATAGGCCTGGATGTCGGTTCGCACCACATCGGACCATTCGGGCTGATCGTCCAGCATGGCCTTGAAGGTCTGCCGGATCAGGTCGGCACCGACGTCCTGATGGGCCAGCCGTTCGGCAAGGCGGTGGATCACTGCCTCTTCCAGCGTCTCCTGGTTCAGGATGGTGGCGTAGAGGAACGCAGCCAGCAGCGGATCGCGGTTGACCGCCTCGGTCGCCTCGTCGCGAATGGACCGCCAGATCGGGTCTACCGGTTGCAACAGGTTGGAGCGGGCGATGCTGATGCTGTTCATGGACAGTCTCCGCTGGCGGCTTGTCTTATCCGGCCGGTCCTATAAGCCATATCATAGCACGGGTGAACTCAATTTTCCTTAGTGTGTGTTCAAATGGTTTTGGCTGGCTGGAATTCAACCGGGCATGGAAAACGAACCCTTGATCGTGACGGTCACCGACAAGGTGGCCTCGATTGTCATCAACCGGGCGCAGAAAAAGAACGCCGTCACCTTCGCCATGTGGCAGGCACTCTCCGCCGAATTTGAAGCCTTGTCCGCCAATGCGTCTGTGCGGGCCATCACATTGAGCGGCGCCGGCGCCGATTTCTGCGCCGGTGCCGATATCGCTGAATTCGACACGTTGCGCGGCGGCGACAATGCGCGTGGCTATGAAGCGGCCAATTCCGCGGCCTTCGCCGCCATTCGCAACGCGCGCGTGCCGGTGATCGCCGCGTTGCATGGCGTGTGCTTCGGCGGCGGCTTCGGCCTTGCCGCTGCGGCCGACCTGCGGATTGCAACGCCGGATGCGTCGTTTGCCGTGCCTGCCGCAAAACTCGGTCTCGCCTATCCGCAGGATGCCATGCGTGACATCGTTGGCGCGGCGGGACCACAAATGGCGCGCTATCTGACTTTCACCGGCAATCGCATCGATGCCGAGACCGCTCTCAGAGCAGGTTTCCTGCTGGAGATCGTGGCCCAGGCGGAACTCGCGCGGCGCATCGCAGAGCTCGCAGCGACCATCGCCGGCAATGCGCCGCTGTCGGTGCGTGCGTCGAAACTGGCGATCCATGCGGAGCTGAGTGGCGATGCGACCGACGTTGAGCTTGCTCGTGCCGCTGGCGATAGAACCTTCACAAGTTCGGACTACGCCGAGGGTCGTGCCGCCTTCCAGGCGCGTCGCAGACCGGAGTTCATCGGCCAATGAGCGCCTCGCTGATTTCGCCGGCATTGAAGGCAGAATTGTCGGCACTCTACGGCGCCGAAGATCGCCACTATCACGGCATCGCTCATATCCAGGCACTGCTCGGCCTGCTCGACCATTATCGCCCATGCTTCGCCGACGCCGAGGCAATCGAGGCGGTGATCTGGTTCCACGACGCGATCTACGACAGCCGCGCCAAGGACAACGAAGCGCGCAGCGCCGATCTCGCACGCGAAAAACTGATCGAGGTCGTCAGTGCAGAACGGCTCAACCGCATCGTCCGAACGATCGAGGCGACGGCCACACACACGGTCCCCGAAATCGAACCAGAGACGGCGAGACACGACACCGCCCTTCTGCTTGACATGGATTTGTCTATCCTGGGCGCAGAGCCCGGAACGTTCGATGCGTATGAGGCAGCGGTGCGACGCGAATATGCCTGGTTGGAGGAACCATTCTGGGTGATCGGGCGCAGCAATGTCTTGAAGACGTTCCTCGCGCGCGACCACATTTTCCACACCAAGGTCTTCCGCAGTCGCTACGAACAACAGGCGCGGGAGAATCTCCGGCGTTCCATCGACGCGCTTGATGCGTCCACCCCGGGCTAGTCCGGGAACGTCTCCATCCGCTGTTCACGAATGGAGAAACCGGCCCGCAGATAAACGGACAGTGCCTTGGGGTGGTCGTTGGTGTCGGTGTGCAACCAGACCCGCTCCGGCCGCATCGCCCAGATGGCGCGCAGCGACCTGTCCAGCAGATAAGGTCCAAGTCCCCTGCCCTGGAAGGCCTGCGCCAAGCCGAAATGAGCCAGTTCCACGATCGGTTCGCCGACGTCGATGAACTCACAGAAACCGCCAGCCACACCGTCCATGCGCAGGACGTTGAGCAAGGTGGATGGCTTGGCCAGCAGCACTGCTAGGTCCTGCCTCGGCATGCGCAACCGCTGATCCCAATCCAGTGGAGCGCCAACCGTGCGATAGAGGTCCAGATAGTCGTCGAGCGGCGGGTACTCGCGCGCAAGGCTCACCATGCCATCCGGAGGCGCCAGTGCGGGCCCGGCGGGCGGTGCAGCCATGTCCAGATATGTAACGAGAAGGTCGACCACGTGCCGTTCAGAGCGGATGTTCGGCGTAAAACTCCAGGACCCGTTTCTTGAAGGTGCGGTCCCCCACCGACAGCATATGATCGCGGCCTTCGATGTGGAATGCCACGGCGTTCGGCATCAAGGCCGCCAGATCATCGGCCGAACCGGCAATGTCGTCGGTGGTGCCGACGGCCACCAGCGTTGGCTGCGCGATCCGTGAAACCTCGTCTTCGGAAAGCAGTTCGCGCGACGTGACAATGCAAGCGGCGAGCGCATGGCGATCGCTTCTGGTCTGGTCGGCAAAACTGCGGAACATCTTGCCGCGCGTATGCGTGATGGCAGAGGCATCCGGCGCCATCAATGCCTCGGCGATCGGATCCCAGTCGCCGACGCCGTCGACCATGCCGATGCCCAGCCCGCCCAGAACCAGCGTGGCGACCTTGTCGGGGTCCGAGAGCGCCAGGAAAGCGGAGACGCGCGCGCCCATGGAATAACCCATGACATGCGCCCGCTCGATGCCGAGATGATCGAGCAGCGCAGCCGCATCCGAAGCCATCTTGTCTGGCGTATAATCGGCACCGTCATAACTCTTGGTGGAGGCGCCATGGCCACGATGGTCGAAGGCAATGGCGCGGTAACCCGCGTCGTTCAGCGTCTTGAACCAGCCCGGCGAGACCCAGTTGACATAGTGGCTCGAGGCAAAGCCGTGGATCATCAGGACGGGATCGCCGCTGCCCGTGGCCGGCTGGCGATCGAGAAAGGCAAGATCAAAGCCGTCATGGCTGAAAAACTGCATTGCGTGAAATTACCTTCAGTTGACGCCTGAGACAGCGTTGAGGGCCGGATGCTTGACGAGATCCCCCTCCTTGATGTTCTCGCGCGCGGCGGTACCCGCTTTCAGCTCCAGCACGAAACGCACCGGTTCATTGGGCGCGATGACGGCTTCCGACTGTGGCTCTCCCTGCCGGATCGCCTTGATCCGGCCGTCCTGTCCGATGAAGAGCAGGTCCAGCCGCATCGGCGTGTTCTTCATCCAGAAGCCGACACCCTGGGTCTGAGGAAACACGAACAGCATGCCGCGATCATCCGGCATGGTCTGGCGGAACATCAGCCCGGCTTCGCGCTCGCCATCGTCGTCAGCAATCTCGATCTGGAAAGGACGGTCCCCCTTGGCCGTCACCGCAACCAGTGGCGCTGGGTCGACGGGCAACATCATCGCTTGCCCCTCGACGGCCAGTGCCCGGCTGGCGACGCAGATAACCAAAGCAACGGCAAAGGCGGAGTGACGCATAATTTGCCACAATGGCACTCTGAACAATTCCAATCCATTTACTCCAATGCCGTCGCGTTTGTGATCGTTTTGGATCTGGACAGCCAAACTGAGACGCCGCACAGGCTATCATCATTGACACCACTGTGGGTACCGGAACAGTGTGGAATTGTCATGATTTCCTACGTGGCGATGGGGGCTGTTTTGAAGGTCATCACGAAGTACGGCGTTCGTGCTTTACCCACGCTGGTCATTCTCGTTGCGGCAACCGTTTCATCACCCGTCCTCGCGGCATGTCTCGATCTCTCCACACACCCGACAGTTAAAGCAACCGGGGTTTTGCGCCTCACAACTTTCCCTGGTCCTCCGAATTATGAGGACGTACGAACCGGCGACAAACCAGAGCCTGCCTACATCCTGACGCTGAACAAGCCATTTTGCGTAACCGGTGACAGCTCCCTGGACGACGGCAGGGTCATCGATCGCATCCAACTCATCAATGACAAGCACCTACTCAAGAAACTTGTCGGCAAATCCATCAAGGTGAAAGGCGCTGATCCTTTTGGGGAGTTTACCGGTCACCACCATGCCCCCCTCCTGATGACACCGGTTGAAGCAAGCCCTATTTGAACCCGGTTGCGGCGCCGTTCGACAAGACGTAGGGCCGGTTGTTTCGCGCTCGAAATTCGCAGCGGGGCACCAATGATGGCCAACATCAATCCATCAGCCTTGCAAAACGGGCACGGACCCGCTCCCGTGCGAAATCGATGAAAGCCCTGAGCTTCGGCAACATCTGCGAGCGACTGGGATAGTAGAGAAAAAGGCCCGGAGAGTCCGGGGCATAGTCCCCCAGCACAATCTCCAGCTCGCCTTTGCGCACGTGATGCATGACGATCGGCTCCGGCGCATAGGCCAGCCCCAGCCCTTTGACGGCAGCAGCGATGTTCAATGCGCCGTCATTGACGATCAAAGGACCGTCGACCGAGACCTCGATGTCGCGACTATCTTCCACAAATTCCCAGCGATAGATGGAACGGCGCGCGGCGCGGCGTGACCGAATGCAGCGATGAGCCTGCAGTTCGGCCGGCTTCCGTGGCTTGCCGTGGCGCTCCAAATAATCTGGCGATCCGACCACGACGAACCGAAAGGCGGGAGTGAGACGCAACGCCACCATGTCCGCCTCCAGCAGTTCACCAAGGCGAATGCCGGCGTCGAAACCCTCGCCGACAATGTCGGTCAGCGCATTGTCGGCAAACAACTCGACCTCGAGTGCCGGATAACGAGCGCAGAATTCGGAGAGCAGTTCATCGGAGAAAAACGGCAACAGCGGACGTGGCATGGTGATGCGCAGCAACCCTGTCACCTCGGCTCCCAGTGCCTGTGCAGCCTCGAAGCCGAGCATCAGGCGGTCGACAGCGGGACGGGCATGATCGACAAAACGCTCGCCGGCCTCGGTCAGGCCGACAGTGCGGGTCGTACGGGTGAGCAAGGTCACACCGATGCGGGCTTCCAGGGCACGAATGATCTGGCTGAGGGCCGATGGCGAAACGCCGAGCTCCTGTGCCGCTGCGCGAAAACTGCGCAATTCCGCGACGCGCAGGAGCGCGACCACCCCGTCAAACTGATCTCGCGCTATTATGAAGCCAGACTGCATAGTTCGTCCACGTTATGTCGTATTCTCGGACAGAAGCAAGAGCCTTACCTTTGGTGTGCAGGCCGCATCGGCCTGCCAACTGGAGGTTCAGCTATGGCGCCGGATACACTGGCCTTCTTCCTGGCATGGATGTCAGCGCCACTGCGCGTGGCCTCGGTGACACCATCGAGCAGTGCGCTCGCCGATCTGATAACTTCCGGGATCTCGGCGTCGACCGGGCCGGTGCTGGAATTCGGGCCGGGCACAGGTGTCTTCACCCGCGCGCTGCTGAGGCGCGGCGTGGTTGAAAGCGATCTGACGCTGATCGAGCTTGGCGCGGACTTTGCGAAGTTGTCGAGGGAACGTTTTCCAGACGCCAGGGTGCTGGAGATCGATGCCGCCGTCGTCGGCTCGATCCCGCTTTTCGACCATGCGATCGCCGGCGCGGCGATCAGCGGCTTGCCACTGCTGTCAATGCCGGCCCACAAGGTGACAGCCATTCTGGCTGGCGCATTCCACTGGATGCGCCAGGACGGCGCTTTCTACCAATTCACCTATGGGCCGCGTTGCCCCATCTCCCCAGCCATTCTGGCTGCGCTCGGCCTGAGGGCGGAACGTGCGGGCCGTACGCTGCGCAATATGCCGCCGGCAGCGGTCTATAGGATCACGCGGCACAGTTCCGTCTTCCAAGGTGCAACAGGGGAAAAGCCATGACCAGAGACATCCGCACACCATCGCGTCGTGGACTGCTGAGTGCCGCTGCAGTTGGCGCGGGCGCAGGTCTCGCGCTTGGACTGACCGGCGGCGTCGCACTTGGCCAATCTTCCAACCCTCCGGCGACGCCCCGCATCGAGGGACGGCGTTTCGCTGGCAAGGTCGTCATCATCACCGGCGCAACCTCCGGCATCGGGCGGGCAGCGGCAGTCGCCTTTGCCCGCGAAGGCGGCAAGGTTGCCTTCTGCGGCAGGCGCGAACAGCTTGGCCGCAAGGTCGAAAGCGAGATCAAGGCAGCAGGCGGCGATGCGCTCTATGTGCCTGCGGACGTGCTGCAGGAAGACGACATGCGGACCTTCGTCGACAGGGCTGTCGATCATTATGGCGGGCTGGATGTCGCTTTCAACAACGCCGGCGTCACGCTCGAGAAGACCTTGCACGAATACAGCATCGATGAATGGGACCGGGTGGTGAACACAAACCTGCGCGGCGTCTTCCTGTCGATGAAATATCAGTTGCCGCACATGATCGCCGCTGGGGGCGGCACAATCGTCGTCACGTCCTCATCCAACGCAATTGCCACCAATGCCGGGCGCGGCGCCTATACCGCCAGCAAGCGCGCGCTGGTCGGACTGGTGCAGGCAGCCGCACTCGACTACGCGCGGCACAACATTCGGATAAACGCCCTTGTTCCCGGCACCACCGATACCGAGCTGGTGCGGCGGGCCGCCGGAATGGAAGGTATCCCCGATGCCGCATGGAAAGTGGTGGCGGCACAATGGGCAAAGTCGAATGTGCCGGGCCTCGGCCGCATGGCGACGGCCGAAGAAATCGCAGCCTTCGCACTGGTGCTCGCGTCCGATGACCACCCTTACATGACCGGCGCATCGCTGGTGATCGACGGTGGCAAGACGGCGCATGCCGGGTAACAAAAAAGGCCGCGCAAACGCGGCCTCTATTTCCGGAAAACCCGACGCTCAGTGCGCGACAGGCAAGGTTCCCATGTCGGGGTGGATTTCCGCGGCCATCAAGCCCTTGTCACCACGGCCGTAGCGCACCAGAACGACCTGACCGGGCCGGAGCTCCGTCACGCCGTAACGGCGCAGCGTTTCCATATGCACGAAGATATCCTCGGTGCCCTCGCCGCGGCTCAGGAAACCAAAACCCTTGGTGCGGTTGAACCATTTGACGAGCGCCCGCTCCAGCCCGCTTTCGGGCGTCACGGTAACGTGCGTGCGCTGCTCCTGCTGTTCGGCCGGATGGACAGCGGTCGAGGTGTCCATGGAGAGCACGCGAAACGCCTGCAGGCCGCGGTCGCCGTGCTTCACAAGGCAAACCACGCGGGCGCCCTCGAGTGCAGTCTGGAAGCCGTCACGGCGCAGGCAGGTCACGTGAAGCAGAATATCGCCGGAGACACCATCATCGGGAAGAATAAAGCCATATCCCTTGGCAACGTCGAACCATTTGATCGCGCCGGAGACCTCCAGCAGATCCGCCGATTCGCCGATCTCGTCACGCCCAGCGGTATCGCCAAGAAGCGCATCCCGACCGGTCAGAGAGGCCTTTTCCCCCATCAGAACGCCCCCTTTCTCCGAAACTGCAACTACTGATTCTTTACATGAGATTAACACTTCGGCTTCCGGGGTGTGCAAGACCTGACGTGCCTTTTTTCACCGGCTCGTTCAGGGGTACAGTCAAATAAGCTCATAAAGACTATTTGCTAGCTGCCGTTACGTTGCTTTTCGGCGTTGCAGCATCCGGCGAGCGCCCCTATGGTGCCCGCGATCCCGAGCCTGGAGACACATATGCGCTATCTGCACACGATGGTCCGCGTGACCAATGTCGAAGAATCCCTCGATTTCTACTGCAACAAGCTCGGCCTCAAGGAAGTCCGCCGCATCGAGAACGAACAGGGTCGCTTCACGCTGATCTTCCTGGCCGCCTCCGCGGACGAGAAAAGCGGCGTCGAAGCGCGCGCGCCGCTGGTCGAGCTGACCTACAACTGGGATCCCGAAGAATACAAAGGCGGACGCAATTTCGGCCATCTGGCCTATGAAGTCGACGACATCTACGCGACATGCCAGCGCTTGCAAGATCAGGGCGTCACGATCAACCGCCCGCCGCGCGACGGCTACATGGCCTTCATCAAGTCGCCCGACGGCATTTCGATCGAGCTTCTGCAAAAGGGCGCGGCCAAGGAGAAGGCTGAGCCGTGGGCCTCCATGGCCAATACCGGAAACTGGTAGTCACCAGGGCGGCGACAAGCCCACTCTTTCATCTTTCGGCGGAACGGCCCTGTAGCCGTCCCGCTCTATCAGCCAGCGTGACGCCAGCCAGACAGCCGAACGGAGAACTTCCATGTCGACCAGCAATGCCGACGTCAGCACCGAACACGCCAGCCGCTACCTGCAGCAGCTCTGCAAGCATTGGGCACATAAATTTCCCGTCAGCTTCGACCCCAACCATGGTGAAATCGAGCTGACCATCGGCAAGACCGTGATGGATGCCGACGCGACGGCGCTGCGCATCGGGCTGACGGCAAGTGACGCCCCCCAGCTGGAACAGCTTGAGCGTGTCGTGGAAGACCACATCAAGCGCTTTGCCTTCCGCGAGGAGCTCGTCTTCAACTGGGTGGCCGCCTAAAGCGCCGCGCGCTCCAAGGGAAACGCTCCAGCTCTTTACGCTTTCCTGGAATCGCACTGAGCGTCAGCGCTGGCCGATCATCTCCGCCAGCGCAAGCACACTGCGCCAATTGCGCATCGTGCCGGGCACCCTGAGCGTGCGCGGCAGGATTTCGGCGAACTTCGATTTGCCCAGGCCATCCGGCGCGTGCAGATAGAGGACATCGCCTTTTATTTCGAACCGCTCCGGTCCGGTGCACTTCTCCGCGAGCCTGCTGGTCTCTTCGGGCGTCGGCACGCGTTCCAGCGCCATTGCATGCAGCTTCGTCGGGTCGTCCACGATCTCGGGATAAGGATTGTCCGCCACAAGGCGCGCAAACCATGCCGCATCACGCACCAGGATGCGTGAATGAAAACCCCAACGCTGCTCGAACGCCTCCTGCAATGCCTTGGTCAGTGCTGCGACGTCGGTCTGCGTCGAGCGGAACACCACATTCCCGCTCTGGACGTAGCTCGCCACATCGGCAAAGCCGAGTTCTTCAAAGAAGGCACGCAGCTCCGCCATCTTCACGATGCGATTGCCGCCCACATTGATGCCGGAAAAAAGCGCCACGAACCCGTTCATATGATGAAACCCGCCAGGGTCTCGTTGTCGGTGATGTCCTGATATTGCACACCATGCGTGGCGAAGTTGGCGGTGAGCAGGTCGAAGTTGCGACGGTCTTTGGTTTCGATGCCGATCAGCACCGAGCCGAAATTACGCGCGGATTTTTTCAGATATTCGAAGCGGGCGATATCGTCGTCCGGACCCAACATTTCGAGGAAGTCGCGCAACGCCCCCGGGCGCTGCGGGAACCGGATGATGAAGTATTTCTTCAAGCCTTCGAAACGCAGCGCCCGCTCCTTAACGTCGGGCAGCCTTTCGAAGTCGAAATTGCCGCCCGAAACCACGGCGACAATGGTCTTGCCTCGAATTCCCTTGCGCGGAAAATCCTTCAGCGCATCGATGGCGAGCGCGCCGGCGGGCTCCAGCACAACGCCTTCGACATTCAGCATCTCGATCATGGTGGCGCAGAGCCGGTTCTCCGGCACCAGCCGCACATCGTCCTGGGAGTATCCTTTCAGATGACGGAACGGCTCGCGGCCGATTTCGGCAACGGCCGCGCCGTCGACGAAGTTATCGACCCTGGGGAGTTTCACGCGCTTGTCGGAGGCAAGACTTTCCCTGAGGCTCGGCGCGCCTGCCGGCTCGCAGAAGATGAAACGCGGCGCCTTACCCCCTTGGGTGAAATAGTGTGAGACACCCGCCGAAAGTCCGCCGCCGCCAACCGGCAGCATGATGATGTCGGGCAGCCGCGCACCAGGCATCTGATCGGCGATCTCGTAAGCCACCGTCGCCTGCCCCTCGATGATGTCCTTGTGATCGAATGGCGGCACCATCTGGGCACCACTCTGCTCGGTGAATTCGAAGGCGGCGCGGTAGCATTCGTCGAAAAAGTCGCCGACCAGCCTGATCTCGACGAACTCGCCACCGAACAGCCGCGTCTTGTCGATCTTCTGCTGGGGGGTCGTCACCGGCATGAAGACGACGCCCTTGCGGCCGAAATGCCGGCAGACGAACGCAAAACCCTGGGCATGATTGCCGGCCGAGGCACAGACAAACAATTCGGCCTCGTTGCCTTCGGCCAACGCCTTGCGGAAGAAATTGAACGCCCCCCGGATCTTGTAGGACCGCACCGGCGTCAGATCCTCGCGCTTCAAAAGCACACGCGCACCGTACCTCCGCGACAGGTAATCATTCTCCTGCAGAGGCGTTTCCGGAAAGATCTGCCGCACCGCCGCGGCTGCGTTTGCGACCCGATCGGCAAAACTGGTCATAAGGCAAGCCCTTGTAGAAATTACAGCAATCGTTCCTGACGCCATTTTGGCTTTGGCGCAACACCCAGCTCTCGACAGACACCCCGCAGTGTGGTTTTGGCTGCCGCTGACTTACTTTAGCCGCACTTGACCTGTCGTGAGGCTGCTTTCAAAGGACAAGAACCGGCTGGAGTCGGACTTAGCAGGGCTGGACGTATCGTGCGTTTGAAGAGGTTCCTGATCGTTGCGATGACGCTTGTTGCCGCCGGCTGCGCCAGCCAGGGGCCACAGGAAGTCTTGGGCAGCGCCATGGTGACGGCCGCGGTTTCCGACATCGTCGGCAACCACGCCATCTTCATCACCACGACCCGCAAACGTTCCGACGATCCCAACCAGGGCTTTGACGGCGACCGTTCGGCCACGCTCAACTATGCGCGCGTCAACGTCACCGTGCCGAAAGAACATCAGGTCGGGCAGATCGAGCGCAAGAGCCGCGGCAATTCCGATGATCCGTCGAAGTACTTCATGGCCTCGCAGATGGTCGGCTACGACACCGAGCCGAAGTTCGAAGCTGCGCTGAATGCCGATATTGCTGCCCGTGGCGGCCGCGCGATGGTGTTCGTGCACGGCTACAACACCTCGTTCGACAACGCGGTCTACCGGCTGACGCAGATCGTCAACGATTCCGGCTATCCCGGCACGCCGGTGCTGTTCTCCTGGGCCTCGGGCGCCTCGACCACCGGTTACGTCTACGACCGCGAGAGCGCCAGCGTCGCCCGCGACCAGCTCGAAGGCACTTTGCGGACGCTGGCACGTTCAGGCGCCCGCCGCATCGACATCGTGGCGCACTCCATGGGCACCTGGGTGACGATGGAAGCCCTGCGCCAGCTTGCCATCACTGGTGACCGCAATCTGAACGGCAAGCTGGGCGACGTGATCCTGGCTTCGCCGGACATCGACGTCGACGTTTTCAAGAGCCAGATGCGCCGCTACGGCAAGCCCGACAAGCCATTCATCGTGCTGTTGTCCGACGACGATCGCGCTTTGCGCCTCTCCGGTATCCTTGCCGGCTCGCGCCCTCGCCTCGGCGACTACAAGGATGCCGCTGAGCTCGCGGACTATGGCGTAACCGTCGTCGACCTGTCGTCCAAGTCGGGTACGGATTCGTTCAATCACAACAAGTTCGCCGACAATCCCGAGATGGTCAAACTGCTTGGCCAGCGGCTGCGCGAAGACGATGGTTATGCCAATGACCGTACCGTCACCGACCGCATCAAACAGCTGGGCATGATGTAAGTCACAGCTCAAATAATCTGGACGGGGGCGGCTTCTGCCTCTATTCGGGATTGAAAGCGCCATGCTCGGGCGCGAAGGCATCGGGAGCGGCTTGATGCGCTGGAAGGCATTGTTCGTCGTCGCCATCGCGCTCTCGGCCAGCGGCTGCGCCGGGTCCAAGACACACGATCTGCTCAACAAGAACGTGGTGGAAGCGCCGGCTTCGGCGATCGCCGCCACCCACGACATCTATGTCGCCACGACACGCGAAGCGGCGAAGGCCGAGCCGCGCCAGGTGTTCGCTGGCGAGCGCTCGCTGCGCACGCAATATGCACGCATCGACGTGTCGGTGCCGAAGATCCACCAGGTCGGCCAGATCGAGCGGGCCAAGGGCCGTGCTGACAGCAACCCCGCCAAGCACTTCACCGCCACCCGCGCCACGCTCTATGGCAACGCCAAGGAATTCGAGCAGGCGGTCGGCGCCGACATCGCCCGCAGCGACGGACGTGTCCTTGTTTTCGTGCACGGCTACAACAACGGCTTCGACGACGGTGTCTATCGCCTGACCCAGATCGTGCAGGATACGAACTATCCTGGAACTCCGGTGCTGTTCTCCTGGGCTTCGTCCGGCAAGACCACCGGCTACATCTACGACAAGGAAAGCGCTAACGCGGCCCGCGACGATCTAGAGGCGACGCTCAGGCTGCTGGCGAAGACCAAGGCCAAGAGCATCGACATCATCGCGCATTCGATGGGCAACTGGGTGGCGATGGAGGCTTTGCGGCAACTGGCCATCACCGGCGACCGCGATCTTTCCGGCAAGCTCGGCTATGTCGTGCTCGCTTCGCCCGATATCGATGTCGACGTCTTCAAGAAGCAGATGATCCGCTACGGCAAGCCGGACCGTCCGTTCACGGTGCTGTTATCGGCTGATGACCGCGCACTGCAGCTTTCGACCTTCATCTCCGGCGCCAAGCCGCGCGTCGGCGACTATGGCAATGCCTCCGACCTCGCGCAGTACGGCGTTACCGTCGTCGACCTGACAAAGACCGAGAGCGGCGACAGCCTGAATCATGCGAAGTTCGCCGACAACCCGCTCCTGGTGCAGTTGCTCGGCAAGCAGTTGCGGACACCGGCAGCGCTTGCCGCAGTTGAGCCGGGTGGCAGCCAGCCGATCGAACAGCTCGGTACCGGCCTTGGCCAGGCCGTCGGATCCGTGGCGCAGATCGTTATCACCACGCCATTCAAGGTTTTGACGGTGGTGACCGGCGGAGAATAGCGCCTGGAGGCAACGCGCACCGCACGCCACCCCCTCCCGCATGGATGTCATTGGGATTTCGTCGCCATGTCCATGGAGCTTCACTTCCTCGACGCACGCGGCGCGCTGACGCAACATCGTGACTGGCTTCGCAACAGCTTGCTGGAAACACATGCGAAAGCGGCAGCGCTGATGGCTATTCAGCCTCTGGACGTCATCGTGCAGACCGGAAGCTGGGTCATTCCCGAGAAAGGGCATATGGGATATGCACCGAAACCTGGCGTGATCTTCGTTACGGTAGATCCGAATAATCCGGCGTTGCAGACCAATGCGGAGGCATCGCTGGAGCGGATGTTTGCGCATGAGCTTCATCACGCGGCCCGCTGGGACGGGCCAGGCTATGGTTCATCTCTCGGGGAAGCGCTCGTCTCGGAAGGACTTGCCGGACATTTCGCCCAGGAACTCCATGGGGAGCCGCTTGAGCCCTGGGAGTCACTGCCGATGAGCAAAGTCCGGCCCCACCTTGGTCTGGCAGTGCAGGAGTGGGACAAGACGGATTACAACCACGAAGCATGGTTCTTCGGCACCGCCGACCGGCCTGGCTGGTCGGGATATGCGCTGGGGTTCCGGCTGGTGGAACGTTTCCTGTCCGAGCATCCCGGTAGCCGGGCATCAAGGCTGGTCAATACGGAGGCGCGTGCATTCCGCGCCCAGCTCACCCTGCTGTAGCGAAAGACAGGTGTTCCCGTTCGGAAACGACAGCGGTCACGAAGTCCATCACCGCACGCACCGCAGGCATCTTGCGCAGGTCGCCGTGAACCGCCAGCCAGATGTCGCGCGCAAAGGATGGAGCGTCCTTTTCGACCCTGACCAGATCGCGGTCCCTCTCCCCTAGGAAACAGGGCAGGCTGGCAATGCCCAGGCCAGCCCTGACGGCAACGAGATGTTCGCTGGAATGGGTCAGTTCGCAGATCACGGGACGATCGCCGACAATGCCGAGCAGCCATGATTGCGCCGGCGTGTGGGCATAGGTTTCATCCCAGACGATGAACTCCCAACGCTCCGGCGCGGCGAGATGTGCATATGACCGGTGCGCATAAAGGCCGAAGGGCATCGTGCCGATCTTTCGCGTCACGCTGCCGGCCTCTTCGGGCTTCACGAACCGTACCGCTACATCGGCCTCGCGTCGCGCAAGCGAAACGCGTTGCGGTTGCGCCGACATGGAAAGCCTTATGTCGGGATGTTCCGCTCTGAAGCGCGCCAGATTCTCCGTCAGGAGATGGGTGACGAGAACAGGTGGGGCACTGAGCGCTATCCGTCCGAAAAGCGGAGCCTGAGAGGCTTTGGCCAGCCGGGCTATGCCATTGGCTCCGTTCTCCATTTCCATTGCTTGTTCAAACACCTGCCTGCCCAGCGTGGTGAGACGGGAGGAGCGCGGCAGCCGATCGACAAGTCGCACGTCGAGCGCGGCTTCCAGTGATGCAAGCCGTCGGCTGACCGTGGCGTGATCAACCCTCAGGCAGCGGGCGGCGCCCGATAGCGTGCCGACCTGCGCAACAGCCAGGAAATGGCGGACATCTTCCCAATCGATCATCTGTGCAAAATCTCCAGGACCACTCGCACATATGCCGAATTTTCGCAGAGAACGCACCAATGTATTTCTTCGCCATCGAAGCAAATCTCCCGCGAGGATCACAGCATGACCGGACACCGTCTCAGGGTGGGTATCGTTGGCCTGCAACCGGGAAGGAGCTGGGCTGCCAGAGCCCATATACCTGCACTCCGGGCGCTGCCCGACAGGTTCGAAATCGCCGGCATCGCCAATTCCAGTCTCGCCAGCGCGGAGTCGGCGGTGACCGAGATGGGATTGTCGTCGAAGGCGTTCGCCAGTGTAGCCGACCTCGTTACCGCACCGGACATCGATATCGTCACCGTCACGGTGAAGGTGCCGCCGCATTTCGAGATCGTGAAAGCGGCGATCGCCACCGGCAAACATGTCTACTGTGAGTGGCCGCTCGGCAACGGTTTGGCCGAAGCAGAAGCAATGGCGGAACTCGCCCGTGAAAGGGGAATAGTAGGAGTGGTCGGAACCCAAGCGCGGCTTGCCCCGGAAATCACCTATGTACGGCAGCTGATCGCCGAGGGCTATGTTGGCGAAGTTCTGTCCACCACCCTGGTCGCTTATGCCGGAGCCTCGCTCGGCTCCGGCTCTATTTCCGAAAAGAGAACCTACAGCTATCTGCTCGACCACGCCAACGGCGCCACCGCGCTGACGATCCCCGTGGGGCATACGCTGGCAGCATTGCGCGATGTGCTCGGTGAGATCGCGGAAGTCTCCGCCGTGCTGGCGACGCGGCGACCCATGGCGCTTGCAGTCGACACACAGGAGTGGCTGCCGGTATCGGCCCCAGACCAGATCCTGGTCAGCGGCATCCTGGCCAGCGGTGCTCCGATCTCCATCCACTATCGCGGCGGTCCGGCTCGGGATGGCGATGGGCTGTTCTGGGAAATCCACGGCACCGAGGGCGACATCCGCATCATCGGCGCTTCCGGTCACACGCAGATGGTTCAGCTTTCGCTCAAAGGTGCGCGCGGCGGCGACACGGCGTTCCGACCGTTGGAGGTCCCGGCCTCCTATCGCACCGGCTGGCCGACGGCGGTAGAGCCAGGCAACGTCGCCCGGGTCTACGCCAGGATGGCGGACGACCTGCGCAATGGCACACGCACCGCTCCAAGTTTCGACGACGCTGTCGCGGTTCACCGCATCATCGCTGCGATCGAAGCAGCAGCGGAGAGCGGAAATCGTGCGGTGTTGAGTTAATTCGCAATAGCGACAAATGGATCCAGATTCATCGAACGCGACGGATACAGCTGGAAACTTATTAAGCTTGGAGCGCTAGACTGAAGTCTCACCTGGGCGTCGGATATGAAAGTTCGTTGGGAGACCAAATTCGACGACACGCGCTGGGCATTTTTCGCAGCCTCGACCATCGTCCTCTGCTTGACCACATTCGTATATAGTTTTTTCTACGGATCAGGCCGAACGTTCGGAACTATGTTCTCTGAGGCTTTCGACCTCGAAGTCGACCTGAGAAAATGCTCTCAATTGTTCTCTGCCATCATTATGGCGCAGACAACGTACTCTGTACTTTTCTGTTTTCTATTACTCGCAATTGCGGTGAGCTTTGCCGTCTACGCCCTTCGACAAAGGAAGGACTGCAAACCATCGCTCTGCCTTGCTTCCGGCGCTGTACTTTTTGCAGGCTTTTTGATTGGCCCAGCAACAAGCGAGAAAGGCTGGTGGATAGGCGGGCTTTCGCGGAGCAGCATTAGACGAGGCATATCGCTCTCACAGGCCTGCTTAAGCAGCGATCATGTGTTTTATCCGCAACTTTATGTCATGAGCATATGGCTTTTCGGCATCAGCTGGATCGCGCTCGTGGTTTTTCTAGTGGGGCTCAGGATCACCAGCTTGCGTCGGGAATACGAAGACCTTCCACGAAACCCTGCTTTGGCAGCTGAACTCATCGCAAAAAGGTCCCAGTTGGCGCAGCCGTCTCAGCTCGGAACGTGGAACTTATGGAAACAGAAATTGGGCCTGATGTTGATCATATGCTTTTGTGCGTTTGGTCTCTTCCACGGCCTTCAGAAAACTGGCATCGCGCTCGCGAAGATCTTCTTTAGCGGTTCGTGAAGTTGCAATAAGCTTCGAATGCGATTTGTCGCCAAATGGCTGGACCACCCTGCCGATGCCCTAAACGATGCAAGGCGCTTCGGTCGCGTGCTGCCGCGTGGCGACATCCAGTCGCCATGACCATATCGCGAGAGACAGCCCCACCAGCGCAATCGCCGCTCCAACCAAGGTCACCGAGGCAAATCCAAAGCCGAAATCGATAGCGACGCCACCCAACGCAGCGCCGATGGTCACGCCGACGTTGAATGCGGCAATGTTCATCGCCGAAGCGAGCGTCGGTGCTCCCCCGGCCTTGCCGACGACACGGATCTGCGCGCCGGGCACCAGCCCGTAACCGGCAAAGCCGAACAGAAAGGTGAGGACGACGACTGACGCCCTGTCGTGCGCGGCAAGATAGAATGTGAGCAGGATTAAAACCAACATGGCGAAGAAGCCGCTCATCGTGCCCATGAGACTGCGGTCGGCGAGTTTTCCGCCGGCATAGTTCCCGGCGAACAGGCCGAGACCGCCGACAAACAGCAGCAGGGTCATGTCGCTCTCGGCAAAGCCGGTCACATGGGTCAGCAGTGGCGCGATGTAGGTGAAGGTCGTAGCGATCGCACCGAATGAGGCTGCCGTCATGGCAAGCGCCAGCCAGACCTGCGGTCTTTTGAACGTCGCCAGTTCGCCGAAGATGTTCGATCCCGGGCCTTGAGGAATCCGCGGCACGAACGCCGTTACACCAAGCAGACCGACGACACCGATCAGCGTCACAATCCAATAGGTGATACGCCAACCCAGTTGCTGCCCAACCAGGGTTCCCAGCGGCACGCCGAAAACCGTGGCGGCGGTAGCGCCGGCAAACATCAGCGCGATTGCGGATGCCTGCCTGTCCGATCCGACCAGTGATGCGGCCACGATCGAACCGACACCATAAAATGCGCCCACCGCCATGGCAGACACCACACGACCGGTCATCAGCAGCCAATAGTCGCTCGCTGCCGCGCTGACGCCACTGCCGACGATGAAAAGCGCCAACGACGCCTGCAAAACCGCTTTCCGTGGCAAACGCTGGGTCAGGATGGACAGCGATGGCGCACCGACGATGATGCCGGCGGCAAAACCGCTCACCAGAAGGCCGGCAACGGAAATGGAAATCTGAAAATCGCGGGCAATCTCCGGTAGGAGCCCATTGATGACGAACTCCGACGTCCCAATCCCGAAAGCCGAAATCGCGAGAGCAAAGATTGCGATAGGCATGACAGCCTCCACAGTTGCGGCAAGCTCGATGCAGCTCACCCATGCCTCCAATATATTCGGGATCCTATTTGCTATAAGAAGCTCGATATTCCCATCAATGGGGAATATGAGGACCCAATGCGATGCAGGATCGGATCACCGAAATTGTCGCTTTCGTGCGCGCCGTCGAGGCCAGGAGTTTCACGCGCGCCGGAGAACGGCTCGGTGTCTCTCGTTCCGCCGTCGGCAAAAGCATCGCACGCCTCGAACGACATCTCGGCACACGCCTGCTCCACCGCACGACCCGCAGCCTGAGCCTCAGCGAGGAAGGAGCGCTCTTCTTCGAACGCTGCTCGAGGATCCTACAGGATCTGGAAGAGGCAGAGCTTGCAGCGACCAGCCATGGCGACGAGCCGTTCGGCACGTTGCGCCTCGATCTCCCGGTCAGCTTCGGCCGCCTGCATGTCATGCCGCTGATAACCAGCTTCCTGCGGCGCTGGCCGGAAGTCTCGGTCCAGGCAAGCTTCACCGACCATTTCACCGATCTGGTCGGCGAAGGCATCGATCTTGCCATCCGGATCGGCGACGAAGGCGACAACCGGCTTGTCGGCAGAACGCTGGCGCGCAACCGCATGATCATCTGCGCCAGCCCGAACTATGTCGCCACGCATGGAGCCCCAGCCACACCGGACGATCTTCAGGCCCACCAGTGCATCGGCTTCACCAGTGGCTGGAGACCGCTTGAATGGCGTTTCCAGGCACACGGTCAATCCTGGACAAGGCCGGTCAATGGCAGGCTTCGGCTGAACAGCACCGAAACCATCCTCGAAGCTGCGCTCGATGGCGCAGGCCTGGCGCAGCTTGACCAGTTCGTGGCAGGCGAGGCGTTGAAATCAGGCCGATTGATCGCCGTGCTCAACGATTTCGTGGCTGAAGGGTCGCCAATTCGCGCGGTCTATCCCAGCCGCCGCTATCTGTCGCCCAAGGTACGCCTATTTGTCGATGCGGCAGCGGCAGCCTGGAAACAGCCGCCATGGCAGCTGTGAGACAGACAGGTTCTCCAGGTTGGATACTACCCTGCATATGCAAAATAGACTTTTCCATTTTGCGGATCGACGATCGTAATGCTCCCCCCACCATCATCGTAGTAGAAAGAACCCTTGGCCTGGATCACTCGGTCAACCTCGGCCAGCAATCCCTTCTCGACCGGTATCGTAAAGCCGTACCTCTCCAGGAATTCCTCAATGGTCGGAGGGTGCGGCTCAGGTCGGAACGACCCCATGTCGGATTTGTCGTTGGGGTGCCAAGTATCGCGATCACCATCTTCGCCGACCGGTGTCGGTCGCCATCTTTCTTCTGCTTCGGCCGCCAGCATGCTGCCGAGATTGGCTCCTCGGCTAAGCGCCCATTCCGTACTGGACGCGGTGAGACGATAAACAACGAAACCTGTTTCGTCATCGCCCGGCCCACCCATCCCCCAGGACGCCTCCAATCGATATTCTATTGCCGCCACTTTGAGAGGCTCGGGAACGCGAGCGAGCACCGCCGCCCGTTCGCGAATTTTGTACGCGACATAAGGCGAGACAACAAAAGCCATCGCCATCGCGACGATCATTCCTCGCGCCAGGTTTTGACCAGATCGGGTCTGCTGCCAAAGCCAAAAGAAAAAACGCAGCGCGATCGCGACGAAACCCACTGCCACAAAAGCCAAAAGAGCAAAGATGGCCAGGAAAATTACCAGCACCGAAGTACCCGCTCTTTTGAGCCCCAAAGTGGGTCAATTCGATTTCGACTATGCTGCCAAGAGACCCTGAAAATTCCCAGAGCACGCAACAGACACAGAAGCGGTTATTTGGAGCCGTTTTTGGGTGGTTTTCAGCACATGCTGTGCACCCGATATGCAGAAACGCACACAACGGGAATCGTCATGGTGATGCTGCGAGCTACCGGAAAATCCCGTTCGACCGTTCAGGTCGCGATATCATTGATCGCCGGCACGGGAGCCGGCAGGCTGGTCTCCCCAAGCGAGCGGCGTAGCTCGATCTCGATGTCCCGGCAGATCTGGGAAATGGGGACGTCGTTGGCGCCGCCCTCGAACGGGTTGGCGCTGCTCTCGCCGACAAGGTCCAGCGACATGTAGACCCAGCCCAGAAGCGCACTGAACGGGATCGTCAACCAGATCGCGACAGGTCCGAGGATGCCGCCCAGCTTTCCCATCTCGGCAAACACAGGAACAGTACCGAACGGCAGCAAGGTGCAGAAGATGACCATGAACATCGAACTGATGATCGCATACTGCCGCGGGTACGGATTGTTCTTGATGCGATCGCAGCGCGCCTGCTGATCGTGGAAGTCGCGTATCAGCTTTGTCAGTTCGGAATACACCTGTGTCGGAACAGCGGCGTTCTTGAGCAAGACGTTGATCTGGGCGGATTGCATCTCAAGCAGGGTTATCGCCGGTTGCGGCGTCTTCAGGACGTGTACGGCGTCTTCGGCCAACAGCGCGCGCAACTCTTCAGCGATGGAACTTTTGTCCTCCTGGATGCGATAGCGCCGGTGCCGAAACTCGATGTTGGCGGCACGCGCCAGCGCCTCCCATGGCATCGGCCGCCGCAACGAGAACCGCAGCGCCGTCAACCAGGCAAGGTGCCGGTAGATGAGCTGCCTGGCAGTTGTCGCGTCGGTGAAGTCCCGGCAGAAACTGGACCACAATCGGCTGCTTGCGGTGATCTGGGAAAACGCCTGCAAGGCTTCGTTGCTGCGGGTGAACACCTGCGAATTCTTGAACCCGGCGACCAGCGACACGGTGGTGCCGAGCACAAGCACGACCGACCAGGGCACCGAGAACCCGACCGTGCGGTACAGCGCGACAGCCAGTGCGCTCACCACGATCATGTAGATGACGCTGCGCCGTGACCAGAGCGCGAAATCCAGCAATCTGTAGGAACGGCCAATATACATTCGCTGTCTCGAAATCCGTTGCGCCCAGACGAACAGGTCGATTGTGTTCAGACGAACAGGTCGACCTTCTCGAAGGTCCTGACGTCGACCAGGCCGACATCCGAGATGCGCAGTTCCGGGATCACCACCAGCGCCAGAAGCGAGTGCTGCATGTAGGCGTTGTTCAGCGAACAGCCTACCTTGCGCATCGCCTCGGTCAGCTTCTCGGCCTTGGCAGCGACGATCTCGGCGCGCTCGTCCGACATCAGGCCGGCGATCGGCATTTCGACCAGCGCCAGTTCCTTGCCCTTCGAGTAGAGCACCACGCCGCCTCCGACCTCGGCGAGCCGGTTGGCGGCGAGCGCCATGTCCTGCTTGTTGGTACCGACGACGATGATGTGATGGCTGTCATGCGCCACCGATGACGCCATCGCACAATCCTCGGTGTAGCCGAAGCCGGACACGAAGGCGTTGGTGACGCCGCCGGTGCCGCGATGGCGCTCGACCAGTGCGATCTGGCAGACGTCACCTGCCCGGTCGATGGCAACGAGACCATCCTCGACCGCCAGGTCCGCCTCCAGCGCGCGCGTCGGCGCCTGGTTCTCGATGACGCCGATGACCCGCGCGCGCACCTTGTTGGCGCCTTCCGGCGCCTTGATGTCGAAATCGGCTGCGGCAAGCCGCTTGCCGAGCTTCACCGTGTTCTTGGCGCTGGCGGGATAGTCATAGGCCGGAATATCGGCCTCGAGCCTGCCGTTCGCCGCCAGCCGCGCGCCGCGGCCATAGACCTCGTCGATGGTCATCTCGGCGAGATTGGACACGATCAGGAAATCGGCCAGCCGTCCCGGTGCGATCGAGCCGATCTCGCGCTCCAGGCGGAAATGCTGGGCGGTGTTGATCGTCACCATCTGGATCGCCGTCACCGGCTTCAGGCCCTGCTGGATGGCGTGCCGGACGACGCGATCCATGTGCCCCTCATTCACCAGCGTGCCGGAGTGGCTGTCGTCGGTGCACAGGATGAAATTGCGCGGATCAATGCCCTGCTCCGTCACGGCCTTGATCTGTTCGGCCACATCATACCAGGCGGAACCGAGCCTGAGCATCGCCTTCATGCCTTGCCGCACACGCGCAATGGCGTCCTCGGCACGCGTGCCTTCGTGATCGTCCTCCGGCCCACCGGCGACATAGCCGTGGAAAGGCAGGCCGAGATCAGGCGAAGCATAGTGACCGCCGACCGTCTTGCCCGCCTTCACAGTCGCGGCGATCTCGCCGGACATGACCGGGTTGTTGGCAGCGACACCGGGGAAGTTCATGACTTCGCCAAGCCCGATGATGTTTTCCCAGGTCATCGCCTCGGCAACGTCCTCGACAGTGAGCACCGCGCCGGCGTTTTCCAGCCCCGGCGCGGAAGGCACGCAGGATGGCATCTGCACATGCACGTTGATCGGCATGGCCAGCGCCTCGTCATGCATCAGCCGCACACCGGGCAGGCCAAGCACATTGGCGATCTCGTGCGGGTCGATGAACATCGAGGTGGTGCCATGCGGAATGACGGCACGGCTGAACTCGGTGACGGTGACCATGCCGCTTTCGACATGCATGTGCGCGTCGCACAGGCCAGGCACCATATAGCGCCCGCCGGCGTCGACCACCACGGTATCCGGTCCTATGGCGTGAGACGCATCAGGGCCGCAATAGGCAAAACGGCCGCCGACAACAGCAATGTCGGTGCCGGCGATGATCTCGCCGGAGTGGACATTGACCCAGCGACCATTGCGTACGACCAGATCGGCCGGCTTGCGCCCGGTGGCGACATCGACAAGCTGCGTCGCCATCTCGGTCCAGGGTTTGGGTCGGGAAAATGTTGCTGGAATCACGTTTCGCTTCCGTCGATCGCACTGAATTTCCCACTCTGGCAAAACTGCCGGCGGGAAACCAGTTCGATGATGACAAGCTAACGGCTGATTTGAGTGCGCGTCTCCGTCTCACACGACATCCTGTCGGAAGGTCGTGTGAGACGGAGAGTCAGGAAATCATGCCAACAGACTGAAGCTAAACTGCAAATTCGGTCGGCTTGCCTTTCTCCAACACCTTCAGTCGGTCGGCGATGCCCAGAGCCTTGAAGGCGTGCGCGAGCTGCTCCTGCGTTTCGGTGAAGTGCTCCCAGCCTTCATTGTGGATGGCGACGATGATCGCCTTCTTGAAGGCCGCGGCTGCCTCGATCGCGTCATTGGCATCCATGGTGACGTGGAAGGCTCCGCGTGGCTTGGCGGAACCGGTGAACAGCACGGCCAGGCGCACGTCGAAACGCCGGGCAACTTCCGCAACGCCGTCGAACCAGACGGTGTCGCCGGAAACATAGATGCTCGGCCCTTTCTCATCGCCGAGCGAGATGATGAAGCCGATGACATCGCCACTGATCGGCTCGAAGCCGTGCGGACCGTGACGGGCGGGAGCCGCCGTTATCACCAGCCGCTGCCCCTGCGGGGTCTGGATGTCGACGCTCTGCCAGGGCTCGAGACCCTCGGCGAGACCTCCCAGGCGCTCGGCCCCCACCTTCGTGGTGAGCACCCGGCCGGCTTTCGGCAGGAAGGCGCGCCCGGCATGATCGAGATTGTCGAAATGCTGGTCGTGGCTGAGAAGGACGGCATCGATGGGCGGCAGCTCATCCGGTCCGAGCGCCGGACCGGTCAGCTTCACCAGGCGTACCCCGCCGTCATAGGCCTGCGGCGTATCGAATGCCGGATCGGTGAGAAGATTGAGGCCGCCGATATTGATCAGGGCGGTTGGACCGCCGATCAACGTTGCGGTGATGTTTGCAGACAATTGGTCAGGTCGGTTCGTCATGGCGCGCTCCATTGTCCTGGTATCCACAGGACAACGAATATCGGAATCTCCGATCGATCCTCCAATGCCGATACGGGAACAGCGGATGTGCCGAAATGCGCCCGCGACCGGCCGAACCCTCGCGACCTCCGGGATCCGTTGTGCAGGATGGCACGCCGGCTATACTGCATGCGGATCAACCGGCGACGCTGATGCTCAAGTCACTTTCCGATAGACGCTGGTTCTGGATCGCGCTTCTGGCAGCGCTCACCGTGGCGCTTGGCTTCTACGGCAGCAATTTTGCCACACGCGCCTATCTCGATCAGGCGGCGTCGCGCGGCAAGACCACGCTAAGGCTGGCGGTAGCCGCTCTGCAGGGGCAGCTCAATCGCTTCGAGCCACTGCCATCCCTGATCGCCGACAATGACGACATCAAAGAACTGCTGGCAGATCCCGGCAACCCGGAGCTTCGCGCGCGGGGCGACCTTTATCTCAAACAGATCAATGCCTTGCTGCAGTCCTCGGACATCTACGTCATCGGCCCGGATGGCGTGACGATCGTGGCCAGCAATTTCGACCGGCCGATCAGCTTCGTCGGCGAGAATTTCTCCTATCGCCCCTATTTCCAGGAGGCGATCCAAGGCAAGCGCGGCCGCTTTTTCGCACTCGGCACCACCTCGCTGAAGCGCGGCTACTATTTTTCGGCTCCCGTCCAGGTCGGCGATGTCATCCGCGGTGTCGTGGTGTTCAAGGTCGAGGTCGACGCCATCGAGGCGTCATGGCTCGGCGGCGACGACGAGATCATCGTCACCGATCCCGAAGGCATCATCTTCATGGCGGAGCGGCCTGAGTGGCTCTACACCAGCCTGCTGCCCTTGACCCCGGAGCGCCTCGCCCGCACAGCCGCCTCGCGGCGCTACGCCAACGCCAGCCTTCGCGAACTTCCGGTGACGCGCGGAAATTTCGAAAACCGGCTTTCGCTGATGACGGTCGATTTCGACAGGCAGCAGAACGAATATCTGGTGCTGTCCGAGGCCATGCCGGATGCCGGCTGGACGATCAACGTGCTGCTGGACACACGCTCGGCACGCACTCAGGCCTTGACCACGGTGGCCGCGGTTCTGCTGACTTTGGGCCTTGCCGCCCTGGCCGGCTTTGTCCTGCTGCAGCGCCGGGCCCGGCTTGCCGAACGCATGGAAATGCAGCGTTTTGCGCGCGAAGAGTTGGAGCATCGTGTCGAAGAGCGCACACATGATCTAGCCCTCGTCAACACGCGCCTGGAGACCGAAGTTGCCGAACGACGCACCACGGAGCAGCAACTGCGGCAGACACAGGCCGACCTGATCCAGGCCGGCAAGCTGGCAGCGCTTGGGCAGATGTCGGCGGCGCTGTCGCATGAATTCAATCAACCGCTGGCGGCGGTGAAGACCTATGCCGACAACGCCGCCATTCTCATCGAGCGCAACCGTGTCGCCGAGGCGCGCGACAACGTTGCGCGCATTTCGGGCCTCGCCGACCGCATGGCCTCGATCAGCCGCCACCTCCGCAACTTCGCGCGCAAGCCGAACGAAAAACTCGGCGCGGTCGATCTGGCGGATGTGGTGCGCGATACACAAGAAATCGTGGCCTGGCGCCTCAAGGCGGCCGATGCGACGCTGCTTGTCGACCTCGGCCGTACGCCGCTGACGGTCAAGGCCGGTTCGGTCCGGCTGCAGCAGGTGCTGGTGAACATCATCACCAACGCTGCCGACGCCATCGAAGGACTTCCCGACAGGCGGATTGAACTGCAGGCGCGCCGCAAGGCAGGCAAAGTGCTGGTCACCGTTCGCGACCGTGGCCCGGGTGTCGCCGACGCCATCGCGGAACGCATATTCGATCCGTTCTTCTCAACGAAGGGCGTCGGCAAGGGGCTCGGTCTTGGCCTCTCTATTTCCTACAACATCATCAAGGACTTCGGCGGAAGCCTTGCCGTCCTGAATCATCCAGAAGGTGGCGCCCTGTTCACGATAGAACTCGAAGCGATGCGCAACACCTTGCGGGAGGCAGCCGAATGAAGCCGCCGATCGTGCTGCTGGTCGACGACGAAGAGGAACCGCGCCGGGCAGCGGCCCAATCGCTCGACCTTGCCGGGCTTGCGCTGCAGGAATGCGCCTCGGCGGAGCGCGCGCTCGACTTCATCACCCAGGGTTTCAACGGCGTCGTCGTCTCCGACATCCGTATGCCCGGCATGGATGGAATGACTTTGCTTGCGCGCATTCGCGAGATCGACGCGGATATCCCCGTCATCCTCGTGACGGGCCACGGTGACGTGCAGCTTGCTGTGCGCGCCATGCGCGAGGGCGCTTACGACTTCCTGGAAAAACCTTATGTCGTGCAGCACCTGATCGAAATGGCCGGGCGCGCCATCGACCGGCGCCAGCTCGTGCTGGAAAATCGGCAGTTGCGCGCCGCGGCCGGCAAGAATGACGATCTCGAGGCCCGCCTGCCCGGCCGGACCCAGGTGATGGTCGAGCTGCGCTACAAATTGCGGGCGATCGCGGCCACCGATGCCGACATTCTGGTGATCGGCGATACCGGAACCGGCAAGGAGGTGGCTGCGCGCGCGTTGCACGACATCAGCGGCCGCGCGACCAAACCCTTTATCGCCATCAACTGTGCTGCGCTTCCCGCCACCCTTATCGAAAGCGAACTGTTCGGCCATGAGGCCGGCGCCTTCCCTGGCGCCCTGCGGCCGCGCTTCGGCAAGTTCGAGCATGCCAGGGGCGGCACCGTCCTTCTCGACGAAATCGGTTCGATGCCCATCGATCTGCAGGCCAAGCTGCTGCGCGTCATACAGGACCGTGTCATCTACCGGCTGGGCTCCAATGAAGCGATCCCGTTGGACGTGCGCTTCATCGCCACAAGCAAGGTCGATCTCGATGAGGAAGTCACGGCAGGACGCTTCCGTGCCGATCTGCTCTACCACCTCAATGTGGTGACGCTGAGAATGCCGGCGCTCGTCGCCCGGCGCGAAGACGTTCCTTTGCTCTTCCTGCAATTGGTGCGCGAGGCGGCCGGACGCTATCGCCGCGACGACGCCGATGTGCCGCCGCATGTCATCGCCGACATCGCCGGGCGGGACTGGCCTGGCAATGTGCGCGAACTCAGGAATGCCGCGGACCGGTTCGTGCTGGGATTGAGCCCGGATGGCGGAGCGCAGACGACCGAACCGACCAATGGTGACCTGCGCCTGGCGGATCGCGTCGCGGAGTTCGAAAAGGACATCATCTCGGCGGCCCTTGTCGCGCATGGCGGCAGCCTCAAGCCGGTTTACGAACAGCTCGGAATCTCGCGCAAGACGCTCTACGAAAAGATGCAGCGCTATGGACTCGACAAGAAGCAGCTCGGTATGCCGGAGGCCGCGGACTGAGCCCGAATGTGTGGGAAACCACCCACGCCCAGAGCACAATGTTACGATTTCCACCCATTGCACCGGCATTGGACGAAGGGTGCCATCGTTTTCGCACATTCTGATATTGCCGAACGAAGCAAAGACTTCTCCTATTAGTCATCCGTTCACGGCGCCGGAGGAGACCTGCGCCAGAGCAATTCCAGGAAAAGTGCGTAGCGGTTTTCCGTCCGGAATAGCGTGAAACAAGGGAACGGAGCGTTTCCGTCGAAAACGGAAACGCTCTAAACGAGCATCTGGGAGGATTTCATGAAGAAGCTTATCGCCTCGCTGGCGACGGCCGCGACCTTTGCCGTTCTGGCGAGCTCTGCCGGGGCACAGACCTATCCCGACAAGACGATCACCGTGATCGTACCGTTCGCCGCCGGCGGACCGACCGACACAGTCACCCGCCTGGTCGCTGAGTCGATGTCCAAGGACCTCGGCCAGCAGCTCATCGTGGAAAATGTCGGCGGTGCCGGCGGAACGTTGGGCGCGGCCCGCGTCGCCGAAGCCGATCCCGATGGCTACACGCTGCTCCTGCATCATATCGGCATGGCCACCAGCGCCACGCTCTACCGCAAGCTCGCCTACGACACGTTGAATGCTTTCGACTATGTCGGCCTCGTCACCGAAGTGCCGATGACGATCGTCACGCGCAAGGATTTCGAACCCGCCGACCTGAAAGGCCTGATCGACTACGTCAAGGCCAACAAGGACAAGGTGACACTCGCCAATGCCGGCATCGGCGCCGCCTCGCATCTGTGCGGCATGATGTTCATGAACGCCATCCAGACCCAGTTCGTGACCGTGCCCTACAAAGGCACCGGCCCGGCGATGACCGATCTGCTCGGCAGCCAGGTCGATATCATGTGTGACCAGACCACCAACACCACCAAGCAGATCCAGGGCGGTACCATCAAGGCCTATGCCGTCACCTCGCCTGCCCGTCTCGACGTGCTGCCCAACATCCCGACCACGGAGGAAGCTGGACTGCCGGGTTTCCAGGTCGGCATCTGGCATGGGCTCTATGCGCCGAAAGGCACGCCTCCGGAAGTGCTCGACAAGCTCAGCAAGTCGCTGCAGAAGGCGCTGAAGGATGAGAACGTCATCGCCCGCTTCGCAGAACTCGGCACCAAGCCGTCGCCCGAGGCCGATGCCACGCCGGCAGCGCTCAAGGCCAAGCTGGAGAGCGAAGTCGCCCGCTGGAAGCCGGTGATCGAAGCTGCCGGTCAATACGCCGATTGACACTTCACAAGGCCGGACGAGCACGCCTCGTCCGGCCTTTCACGTTGCAGGCTGCCGCGCTCGGGTTGAGCATGCGGGGCGGCCGCGTGAAGCGACGTCTCGCGTCAGGCCTCTGGAGGGAACCGTGAACAAGCTTTCCATCGATCCGACGAACGGCGCGTGCGGGGCGATTTTCGTCGCCGCCGGCCTGTTCTTCGGCTACCAGTCACTCGGCCAGGAGATCGGCACCGCCTTTCGCATGGGACCGGGCTATTTCCCGCTCGTGCTGTCGGGCATCCTGATCGTGCTCGGTGCCATCATCGCCATCCAGGCCACCCGGGTCGCGGGCGAGCCTATCGGTGCAATCGCCTGGCGTGGCATGTTCTTCATCCTGCCCGCGCCGATCTTCTTCGGGCTCACCGTACGCGGCCTGGGTTTCGTACCGTCGCTGTTCATAACCGCACTGATCGCAGCCTTTGCCTCGCAGCGGATGCGGCCGGGCACTGCGATCATCGTGGCGCTGGCACTCACCATCTTCTCTACGATCGTGTTCAGCTATGCGCTCGGCCTGCCGTTCCAGCGGTTCGGTCCCTGGCTTTCCTGGGCGGGAGTCTGAGCCATGGATCTTTTCGACAATCTCGCGCTCGGTTTCGTCACCGCTTCCACCATGTGGAACCTGATTTTCTGCCTGGTCGGTGTGCTCCTCGGCACATTGATCGGCGTGCTGCCCGGCATCGGCGCAACGGCGACCATCGCCATGCTGCTGCCGGTGACCTTCCAGATCGGCGACCCGGTTTCGTCGCTGATCATGCTGGCCGGCATCTATTACGGCGCACAATATGGCGGCTCCACCACGGCCATCCTGATCAACATGCCGGGCGAGTCTTCCTCTGCGGTGACCGCCATCGACGGTTACCAGATGGCGCGCAACGGTCGTGCGGGAGCAGCACTTGCCACTGCCGCGCTCGGTTCCTTCTTCGCCGGCACGGTGGCGACCTTCCTGGTCGCGCTGTTTGCGCCACCGCTGACCAAGATCGCGCTGCAGTTCGGTGCGGCCGAATACTTCTCGCTGATGGTCGTCGGATTGGTCTCGTCGATCGCACTTGCCCATGGTTCGATAGTCAAGGCGCTGGCCATGGTGGTGCTCGGCCTGCTGCTCGGCCTGGTCGGTTCCGACATTTTCGAGGGCACGCCCCGATTCACCCTCGGCATCCGTGAATTCGCCGATGGCCTGAACTTTGTCGCGGTGGCGGTCGGTGTGTTCGGCGTCGCAGAAATCCTGCGCAATCTGGAAAACGAACACGACCGCTCGGTGATGATCCGCAAGGTGACCGGACTGATGCCGACGCGCGAGGATTTCCGGCGTATGGCGGCCCCTATTCTGCGCGGCACAGGGCTCGGTTCGGTGCTGGGCATCCTGCCCGGCGGCGGCGCCATTCTCGCTTCCTTCGCCTCCTACACAATGGAAAAGCGGGTCGCCAAGAACCCGGAGGAATTCGGCAAGGGCGCGATCGAAGGCGTGGCCGGGCCGGAATCGGCCAACAATGCCGCGGCGCAGACCTCATTCATCCCGATGCTGACGCTGGGCATTCCGGCCAATCCGGTGATGGCACTGATGATCGGCGCCATGATCATCCAGGGCATCGTGCCGGGACCCGACGTCGCCGCCGAACGACCGGCACTGTTCTGGGGGCTGATCGCATCGATGTGGATCGGCAATCTGATGCTGATCGTGCTCAACCTGCCACTGATCGGGCTGTGGGTGAGACTGCTGACCGTGCCTTACCAGGTGCTGTTCCCAGCGATCATGGCGTTCTCGGCGATCGGCGTCTATTCGGTGAAGTCGAGCGCCTGGGATCTCTACTCGGTCGCCTTCTTCGGCTTCCTTGGCTACCTGCTGGCCAAGCTGCGGTGCGAGCCTGCTCCGTTGCTGCTCGGCTTCGTGCTCGGCCCGCTGTTCGAGGAAAACCTGCGCCGCGCGATGATCCTGTCCAGGGGCGATCCATCGATCTTCGTGACCAGGCCAATCAGCGCCATCCTGCTGCTGGCGGCCGCCCTGGTCCTGGTGGTCGTCCTGCTGCCATCCGTGCGCAAGAAGCGCGAGGAAGTGTTCGTCGAAGAGGATGCTTGAGGCCTTGCCTCGCGACCGTCATCGCTGTTGACTTTCCGGAAGGGAAGGCGGTTCATCCCGCCTTCCCTTCCGGAGGATCGCCCGATGTCGCGTTTGTGGACCGCCCTGACCGTTGCCGCCCTGCTGCTGTTTGCAGGTGCCGCCAATGCCGAGGAACGCTGGCAGACCCTGCCCGAACCGGTGCCGATGCCCAAGGCCGATGACAGCGGCTACGCTCCCGTCAACGGCATCCAGATGTATTACGCCGTCTATGGCAAAGGCACCCCGGCCCTGCTGATCCATGGCGGTCTCGGCCACGCCGACATCTGGTCGAGCCAGGTGGCGGAGTTGGCCAAGACGCACAAGGTGATCGTCGCCGACAGCCGCGGGCACGGCCGCTCGACCCGCACGGAAGAGCCCTTCGGCTATGATCTGATGGCGTCCGACTACGTCGCCTTGCTCGACCACCTCAAGATCGACAAAACCGCTTTGGTGGGCTGGAGCGATGGCGGCATCATCGGCATCGACCTCGCGATGAACCATCCCGACCGGTTGACGCGCGTCTTTGCGCAGGCCGCCAATGTCAGCACCGACGGCGTCGATCCGGGCGTGCTGACCAACAAGACCTTCGCCGCATACATCGAACGCTCCGGCCGCGACTACAAGAAGCTGTCCAAGACGCCCGACCAGTACGACGCTTTCGTCGGCCAGATCAGCAAGATGTGGGAAACTCAGCCGAGCTGGAACAAGGAACAGCTCGCCAGGATCACCACGCCGATCGCCGTCGTTGCCGGCGACCATGATGAGGCGATCAAGCGCGAACACACCGACGCCATGGCCAAGATGATCCCCGGCGCGACCGAGATCATCCTGCCCAACGCCAGCCATTTCGCGATGCTGCAGGCTCCGGACGAATACAACAAGGCCGTGCTCGACTTCATCGACGCGAAGTAAGACGCAACGCCAACCCATCGGGTTTGGCCGGACACCTCGTCCTCATTTTCGCTTTCAGATGACGAAATTCGCACTGAAATGCCGTGAAATCGCTATTGAAATCGATTTCATTCCTGATAACCTTGCCGTTGTCGCACTCAGGGAGGATCAATAATGAAGAAAGCGATCGTATTGGCTTTGACGGCCACCACCGCGCTGGCCGCGTCGGCATTTTCCACCTACGCAGCGGATTTCAAGATCGGCCTTTCCAATGGCTGGGTCGGCTCGGAATGGCGCACGCAGATGATCGAGGAGGCCCAGGCCGCTGCTGCTGCCTGGAAGGATAAGGGCGTCAATGTCGAGGTCGTGGTGCAGAGCGCCAATGTCGACGTGCCCGGCCAGATCGCGCAGGTGCGCAATTTCATGAGCCAGGGCGTCAACGCCATTATCATCAATCCGAACAGCCCGACCGCATTCGACCCGATCTTCAAGCAGGCCAAGGACGCCGGCATTCTGGTCATCGCCACGGATTCGGAAGTGTCTTCCAAGGATGCCACCTATGTCGGCATCGACCAGAAGGCCTGGGGCGCCGCCGGCGCCAAATGGCTGGCCGAGACGCTTGGCGGCAAGGGCAATGTCGTGGCGATCAACGGCGTTGCCGGTCATCCCGCCAACGAGATGCGCGTTTCCGGCTACAAGGAAGTGTTCGGCCAATATCCCGACATCAAGATCGTCAACGAGGTGAACGCCAACTGGGATCAGGCACAGGGCCAGCAGGCCATGCAGAACCTGCTTGCCACTTACCCGGACATCACCGGCGTCTGGGTGCAGGATGGCATGGCTGCCGGCGCATGGAAGTCGATCATCGACGCCAACAAGCAGTCCTCGATCGCCGCGACCGGTGAAATCCGCAAGGACTTCATCGACCTGTGGAAGAAGGACAAGCTGAATTCCGGCGCCTCGGTGAACCCACCCGGGGTCATGGCCAGCGCACTCAATGTCGCGGTGCTGATGCTTCAGGGCAAGGAATTGAAGGAACCTGCGGCTGCCGGCCAGTACGGCAACGCCATGTACCTGCCGATCCCTTTCATCGACAACAAGAGCCTCGATGACGCAGCGAAAGCCGTGGACGGCAAGCCCGGCTACTACTCCTTCACCAGCCAGCTCTCGATCGAAGACGCTGAAAAGCTCTTCAAATAACAGGTCTCAGGACCTCCGCCCGGCAGCTGTGCTCCGGGCGGATCCGGGACGACTTTTCAAGTAAGCTGACAATCCGGGGTAAAAACCGGCTGCCGAAGGGACGGCTTCGATGTCCGAACTCATCGTTCGCGGCGCGCGCAAGGCCTATGGCGCAACAGTTGCGCTAAGCCGCGGCGACCTGCATCTCAAACCTGGCGAAGTGCATGTGCTGATCGGCTCGAACGGATCGGGCAAAAGCACGCTGTGCAAGATCGTCGCCGGCAGCGTGAGGCCGGATGCCGGCGAAGTGCTGCTGGACGGCAAGCCGGTCACCATCGACGGACCGCGCGCGGCGCGCGCGCTCGGCATCGGCATCTTCTACCAGGAGCTCAGCCTGGCAGCCCGCCGCACCGTGGCTGAGAACATCCTGCTGCCGGCAATGCCGGTGAAGGGTGGCATCTTTGTCGATCGTTCCGAACTCGAGGCTCGGACGGCCCGGATCATTGCGCAATTCCAGGACGTCGCCGGCGAAGGCTTTGCCGCCGATGTCACGGTGGACAGATTGCGCGCCGACCAGCGCCAGTTGGTCGAGATCATGAAGGCTCTTGCCAGCGAGGCCCCTATCCTCATTTTCGACGAACCGACCTCCGCGCTCGACCGCGCCCAGGTCGATCGTTTCTTCGAGATTCTGCGCCGCCTGAAACAGGAAGGCCGCGCCATGGTGTTCATCTCGCACCGCATGGACGAGATCTTCTCGATCGGCGACCGGGTCACGGTCATACGCGACGGCGCCACCGTCGCCACTTCCGCCATCGCCGAGACGAACGCCGATGAAGTGATCCGCCAGATGGTGGGCGAACGCGAGGCGCTGTCGGCCGAAAGCAAGCCGCCTGTACCGGCTGCCGCCGGCGAGCCCATGCTGTTGGTTGCCAATCTCGGCGGCTCCGGCTTCCGCGATGTTTCCTTCACCGTCGGCAAGGGTGAGATTCTGGGCTTCGGCGGACTGCATGGCCAAGGTCAATCCTCGGTCCTACGCGCTATTTTCGGGGCCCTGCCCCACAATACCGGCACGATCGAGGTGAGCGGCAGGGCCTGCGCCGCACGCACGCCGGCCGAGGCCATCCGCAATGGCATTGCCTATGTCTCCGGCGATCGCGGCCGCGACGGCGCCTTGACTGGCCGGCCGATCCTGGAAAACGTCACGCCGATCCATTTCCTGCGCAACAGGCTGCAGCTTGCCCGTCCCGGCGTCCTCTCTGCGCTGGCCGATGGACCGCTGAAGGCGCTGAAGACCAAATTCCGGGATATCGGCCAGCCGGTGAATTCGCTGTCCGGCGGCAACCAGCAAAAGGTGGTGATCGCACGCTGGCTGATCGACCGGCCTGCAATCCTGCTGCTCGACGACCCGACCAAGGGTATCGACCTTGCCGCGAAGTCGGACCTTTTCCAGCTCATCCGCTCCCTGGCGGCTGAGGGCATGGGCATCGTGCTGTATTCTTCGGAGGATGCCGAATTGCTCACCAACGCCGATCGTATCCTGGTCTTCAATTCGGGCGTCGTGACCCGCGAACTGCAGGGCGACGATCGAACCCGCTACAATCTCTACCATGCTGCATATGAGGCTGCCTGATGAGCAACGCAGCAACCCAGACCGGTACTGGCCTTGGACGTCTGATCCGCCGCTACCCTTTTCTGCCGGCACTGATCATCCTCATCCTGCTTCTGGCGCTCAACGGCATCTTCGAGCCGCGCAGCTTGAGCTTCCGTTCGACGACCGGACTCGTCTCGACCTACCTGGCGCTGATGATGCTGGCCGTGGCGCAGACCTATGTCGTCTTTTCGGGCGACATCGACCTGTCGGCGGGCAGCATTGTATCCTTGGTCAATGTCTCGGTGATCGTGCTGATGCAGAAATGGGGCGGTGACGGTCTCACTGTCATTGCTGCCTGCCTTGTCGGCGCCCTGATCGGGCTCGCTTGCGGGCTGATCAACGGCATCGTCGTGGCGGGCCTGAGATTGCAGGCGATCGTCGCCACCTTCGCGACCTCCATCTTCTTCACCGGCCTCGCACTTACCGTCTTGCCTGTGGCCGGCACACCGGCGCCCGAAGCCTACTGGACGACCTATGGCGGTCGTTTCTTCGGCATCCCCTTTGTCTTTTTTGCCGTCGCCGCGGTCGCAATCCTGCTCGCCATATTGATGCGCTTGCGTTTGACCACGCAGATGCTGGCTGTCGGTGACGATCAGCAGGCGGCGTTCCAGAGCGGCTTGCCGGTGACCGCGATCCGCATCAAAGGTTACGTTTTCTGCGGCCTGTTCGCGGCGCTCGCCGCACTCTGCATCACCGGCGACACTGCAAGCGGCGATCCGCTGGTCGGCGGCAAGATGACGCTCTATTCGGTCGCCGCCGTCGTGCTCGGCGGTTCGGCACTGGCCGGCGGCTTCGGCACGGTGACAGGGTCGTTGGTCGGCGCACTCATCATCGGCCTCATCAATGCGCTGGTTTTCTTCGTCGGCACGCCTTCGGAATGGCAGAACTTCGTACAGGGTCTCGCCATCCTCCTGGCCTTGATGACAGGCATCCTCGTCAGCCGCGGAGCACGGGCATGAGCACCGACGCCCTCTCCTCTAAAACCACAGGGAATGCCGTTCTGGCGTTCCTGAAGAAGCCGCTCGTGGTGGCGCTGATCCTGATCGTGCTGCTGCTTGCCGTCGGCGAATGGCTGTCGCCGGGCTTCGCGTCACCCGGCCAGATCCTGAGGCTGCTGATCGTTGCTGCCTTGCTCGGCATCGTCGCGGCTGGCCAGAATCTCGTCATACTGGGCGGACGCGAGGGCATCGACCTCTCGGTCGGGGGTGTCGTCTCGCTGGCGGCGATCCTGGCCGGCAATGTCATGAACGGTGCCGATGGCGGCATCCTGCCAGCCATCCTCGTCTGCATCGTGGTCGGCGCCTTGTTCGGCCTCATCAACGGTGTCGGAGTGACGCTGCTGCGCATCCCGCCACTGGTAATGACGCTCGGCATGCTCGGCGTGCTGCAGGGCCTGCTGGTGGTGATCCGCAATGGCATCCCATCCGGCCGCGCTGCGCCGGGTCTGTCCGATTTCGTCGTCAAACCGTTCCTGCTCGGCCTGCCGGGCATCATCTGGCTATGGCTGCTGATCGGGCTCGCCATGGCATTCCTGCTGCGCCGCACGGTCTTCGGCTATCGCGTCTACGCCATAGGCTCCAACGAGCAGGCCGCCTTCATGGCCGGGGTGCCGGTCAAGACGGTCCGCGTCGCGTTGTTCATGCTGTCCGGCGTTTTCGCAGCCATCGCCGGCATGTGCCTGCTGGGCTATTCCGGATCTTCCTTCGCCAATGTCGGCGAACAATACATGCTGCCTTCGATCATCGCTGTGGTGCTGGGCGGCACCCCGCTCTCCGGCGGCAAGGGCGGCTATACCGGCACGATGGCCGGTGCGATCCTCCTGGTTCTGCTCCAAAGCATCCTGACCACCGTCCATATCGACGAGGCCGGCCGGCAGATGGTGTTCGGCGCGACCTTGGTGGCGCTGATGCTGTTCTACGGACGCGCCAAGGCGATGCGAGGCTGACCAGGATGGCCGGGCCCGCCAAGATCAAGGACATCGCCGCCCGCGCCGGCGTTTCTCCGGCCACGGTCTCGCGCGCGCTTTCCGATACCGGCCTGGTGGCTGAGCCGACGCTCTCGCGCATTCGCGAAGTGGCGCAGATGCTGAACTACAGGCCCAATGTGAGCGCCCGCAATTTGCGCACCCAGAAATCGATGGCAGTGCTGATGGTGGTGCGCGATGTCGGCAACCCCTTCTATCTCGAGATCATGAAGGGTGTCGAAGCGACCGCTCGTGCTGCCGGCTATTCGGTGCTGATGGGCAACACCGAAAACAACGCCGAGCGCGAGGTCGAATATTTCGACATGCTGCGCGATGGCCATGCCGACGGCATGATCCTGATCACCGGCAAGCTGCCGTGGTCGAGCGAAGAGAGTCGATCCCATCTACAGGGCCTGCCTGTGGTGGTGGCACTGGAAACGATCGAAGGCATGGGGTTGCCCCATGTGCAGATCGACAATGTCGGCGCCTCACGCAGCGCGGTCGAACATCTGATCGGGCTCGGTCATCGAGCCATCGCCCATATCTGCGGCCCCATCCCCGAAATCATGGCCGTCCGCCGTCGTGAAGGATTTCGCCAGGCCATGCACGCTGCAGGATTGGCGATACCGGACGGCTACGAACCTGTCGGCGACTATCTGCTGCACTCGGGCGAAGCCTTGTGCCGCGAGCTGTTCGAGCGACCGGACCGGCCAACCGCGATGTTTGTCGCCAACGACGAAATGGCCTTCGGCGCGATCAACGAGTTGCGCCGGTTAGGCCTCGACGTTCCCGGCGACATTTCCGTGGTCGGTTTCGACGATCTGTTCCTCAGCCAGGCCTACTATCCACCGCTGACGACGGTGCGCCAGCCGCGCGCGGAGATCGGCCAGGAAGCGATGCGGCAGTTGCTGCGGGTGCTGGCTGGAGAAGAAGTCGAAGCGGAGACGCTGGAAATGCCGACGACGCTGCAGATCCGCGGCTCCACCGCCCGGCCAAAATCAATCTGAAAGACAAAGCAGGAAGGACGATCATGGCACAGTTGCCGAAGGAGAGATTGCGCGTCGGGTTCGTGGGGACGGGCTTCATCGCCCAGTTCCACCTGAAATCGCTGGTCGGCGTGCGCAACATCGATGTTGTCGGCGTCTACAGCCGCAGCAACGAAAAACGCGAGCACTTCGTCAAGCTGGCCGAAGAGCTCGGTCTCGGCGCCTGCAAGAACCACGACAGCCTGGAAAGCCTGCTTGGCGACCCCACGCTCGATGCGGTCTGGATCCTGTCGCCGAATTACACGCGCCTCGACATCATGCGCACGCTGCATGCCGAGATAAAGGCCGGCCGATCCAAGGTGTTCGCGGTTGCCTGCGAAAAGCCGCTGGCGCGCACCGTTGCCGAAGCACGCGAAATGCTGAAGCTGGCCGAGGAGGCCGGGCTGAACCATGGCTATCTCGAAAACCAGGTGTTCGCGACACCGGTCATCCGCGGCAAGGAAATCATCTGGCGCCGCGCCGCATCGACCACCGGCCGCCCCTATCTTGCCCGTGCCGCCGAAGAGCATTCCGGTCCACACGAGGCCTGGTTCTGGCAAGGCGACAAACAAGGCGGCGGCGTGCTGTCGGACATGATGTGCCACAGCCTTGAAGTCGCGCGCCATCTGCTGACGGCTCCCGGCGCAGCGCGAGGTTCGCTCAAGGTCAAATCGGTCAACGGAACCGTTGCCAACCTGAAATGGACCCGGCCGCATTACGCAGACGACCTCGCTCGCCGCTTCGGCTCCGGCGTCGACTATCGCAACCACCCTTCAGAAGACTTCGCGCGCGGGGTTGTGGCGCTGGAGGACGAAGCGGGCAACGAGTTGATGATCGAAGCCACCACATCCTGGGCCTATGTGGGAGCCGGGTTGCGCATCCAGCTCGAATTGCTGGGGCCTGAATATGCGATGGAATTCAATTCGCTGGGCACCGGCCTTAAGATCTTCATGTCGCGCGCCGTGCAAGGTTCGGAGGGCGAAGACCTGGTCGAGAAGCAGAATGCCGAACAAGGCCTGATGCCGGTGCTGGAAGACGAGGCCGGCGTCTACGGCTATACCGACGAAAACCGCCACATGACCGAATGTTTCCGCAAGGGCGAGACCCCGCTGGAAACCTTCCACGATGGGCTTGCCGTGGTGGAGATGATGATGGGCCTCTACAAATCGGCGGAAACCGGTGAGACGGTTCGCTTCCCGGCACCGGAACTCGAGCATTATGTGCCGCCGGTGGCGCGGCGCTAGAGCAATTCCAGGAAATAGAGTAGCCCAGCCAAAAAGGCAGATCTACGTCTCCGCGTCATCTCAAGGCAAGGTGCCCTGCCCCTTGCCTTTCTTTTTGCCCAGAGAGAAAGCCTGGGGAAACGCCAGCAAGGGAAGTATCTCTTGTCCTGTCGGCCAATCGACAAGCCTCGCGCGCCAAATTATCTATGAAACATGGGCGCACAAAAAGAAGACACTCTCGCGGTCCGCATTTCGAAGACGCTGGCCGATCGCATCATCGCAGGCAAGATCGAACCCGGCTCGCGGCTGCGGCAGGATCATATCGCCGAGGAGTTCGGTGCCAGCCACGTTCCCGTGCGCGAGGCCTTTCGCCGGCTGGAAGCACAAGGTCTCGCGGTGAGCGAACCGCGTCGGGGCGTGCGTGTTGCCAGCTTTGACCTCGCCGAAGTGAAGGAAGTGGCGGAAATGCGCGCGGCGCTTGAGGTGCTGGCGCTGCGCCATGCCGCGCCGCATCTGACGCCGGCCATTCTTGATGCTGCCGAAGAAGCCACCAAGGCTGGCGACAATTCGCGCGACGTCCGCTCCTGGGAGGAGGCTAACCGGCGCTTCCATCGACTTATCCTGGAGCCTTGCGCCATGACGCGCCTGCTTTCAGCCATCGACGACCTCCACGCCGCCAGCGCCCGTTTTCTGTTCGCCGCCTGGCAGTCGGACTGGGAAGCGCGTACCGACCACGACCATCGCGCCATTCTATCGGCCTTGCGCAAGGGCCAGATCGAGGCCGCGTGCACCACGCTGGCCGGCCACGTCCAGTGGATCGGCCGCCGCCCCCAGAAGTCGGCCAGCGGCGGCATTCGCGACGCTTTCGCGATTGTCGGATAAAAATATCTATAATCCTATTGCGACTCGTTTCCTTTTGTGGATTCAATGTAGATATAGATCATAGATTATCTATAATTTAAGAAAGGAACATCATGAGCGAGACCCTCACGCTGCGCGGCGTCAAGCCGCGCAAGGCGGTAAGAACTGCTGCGACGATCATCGCGGGCGTCGCCCTGATCACGCTATGCGCCAAGCTGCGCATTCCATTCTGGCCGGTGCCGCTGACGCTGTACACGCTGGCGGTCATGGGCATTGCGATCGCCACCGGCCCGCGCATGGCGACAGCCACCTTCCTCGCCTTTCTGGCGGTTGGCGCTGCCGGGGTGCCCGTATTCTCAGGCTCGCCGGAACGCGGAATCGGCATTGCCTACATGATGGGGCCAACTGGCGGCTATCTGTTGGGATATCTCTTCGCCAGCTGGCTGACCGGTTGGCTCGCTGAAGGCAGACAGACGTTCGGCCGCGTCATGGCTATGCTGGCTGGTCTCGTCGTCACCTACGCAGCCGGCCTGCCCTGGCTCGGCTTCTATATTCCCGTCAAGGATATCGTTCCGCTCGGCTTTACCCCGTTCATCCTGGGCGACCTCATCAACATCGCCATGGTCGCAGCCGGGGCGGCGATGATCCCGGCACGCCTGCTGGGAAGGATCGGTCGGTGAGTGCGTCTTCCATGCCGACACGCTCGCCCTTTGAAGAGGCGAGCGCCGTGCGCACCGACTGGACACAGGCCGAAGCGGAAGCGATCTATGGCTTGCCGCTGCCCGACTTGCTTCATCGGGCACAGAGCACGCACCGCGACCGCTTCGACCCAACCGTCGTCGAAACCGCCAGCCTGCTCAGCGTCAAAACCGGCGGCTGTCCGGAAGATTGCGGCTACTGCTCACAGAGCGCGCATCACGACACCGGCGTCAAGGCCAGCAAATTGATGGCAGTGGAGCGCGTGATCGAGGACGCAAAGCGCGCCAAGGCCGGTGGGGCGACCCGGTTTTGCATGGGGGCTGCCTGGCGCAGCCCGAAAGACCGCGACATGGACCGGGTCTGCGCCATGATCGAAGGCGTCAGGGCGCTCGGCATGGAAACCTGCGTGACGCTTGGCATGCTGACTGCCCTGCAGGTCGAACGCCTGAACGATGCCGGCCTCGACTACTACAACCACAACATCGACACGTCGCGGGAATACTACCCCGAGATCGCCACCACCCGCACCATTGATGACAGACTGGATACGCTGGCGCTGGTCCGTGCCGGCGGCATCAAGATCTGTTCGGGCGGCATTGTCGGCATGGGAGAAACCATGACTGACCGCATCGCGATGCTGGTCATCCTGGCGACGCTGGAGAAACACCCGGAAAGCGTTCCGATCAACATGTGGAACGAGGTCAAGGGCACACCGGTGATGGAAAAGAGCCAGCCTGTCGAGCCGATCGCTTTCGTGCGGCTGATAGCGCTGGCACGCATTCTCATGCCTGAGAGCGTGGTTCGGCTTTCAGCCGGCCGCCATGCCATGAGCGACGAGTTGCAGGCGCTATGCTTCCTTGCGGGTGCCAACTCGATCTTCACCGGCAACGTGCTTCTGACCACCGGCAATCCGGAGCGCAACAAGGATTTCGCATTGCTGAAAAAGCTCGGCATGCGCGCAGCCGAAAAGCCGGTCCATGCCGGCACCGATGATCGTCAGCAACAGATCAACGGTGCGTCCTCTCAAACCTCCCATCCCTCGCAGGCGGTTGGCAACCTTTGAGTATGCGCATCGTCGTCACCGGCACCGACACCGATATCGGCAAGACGATCTTCGCGGCGGGGCTGACCAGGCTGCTGGGAGCTTGCTACTGGAAACCCGTGCAGGCGGGGTTGGCTGGCGAGACCGACAGCGAGACCGTAGGGCGGCTCGGCGAAATTCCGCCGAGCCGCATCCTGCCGGAGAGATGGCGGCTGGGGGCGCCGGCCTCGCCACATCATGCCGCGGCGGTCGACGAGGTCACCATCGTCCCCGAAGACCTGACGCTACCAGAAGTCGATCGCCCGCTGATCATCGAGGGCGCCGGCGGGGTTCTGGTACCACTGACCCGCACCGCTACCTTCGCCGACGTCTTCGCGCGCTGGAAGTTGCCGGTGGTGTTGTGCGCGAGCACCCGGCTTGGCACCATCAACCACACACTTCTGTCGCTGGAAGCGCTGCGTGCCCGCACAATTCCCGTTGTCGGCGTAGCCTTTGTCGGCGAGGCTCAACCGGAGACGGCAAGCATCATAGGCGAGCTTGGCAGAATCAGGATCCTGGGTCGGCTGCCAATGCTCGATCCACTGACGCCAGCAACATTGCAGCGAGCTTTCGCCGATGTCTTTCGACCCAATGACTTTCTGAATCCTCGACTGGAGGCATGATATAAGCGAAGATGGATTTAAGCACGGAACCACAGCCGTGCTGGAACGTTCATGTGCGTTCTCCTGCCGAGGCCAGCGTTCGTTTTTGGCCTCCCTCCATTTTCAGAAAGGCCTTCCGATGCACAATTTGCTGGCGTTCAAGCCTGTCATTGTCACTGCCGAGGTTGGCGACAAACGTGAAATCTCCTCGCTCTGCGATATGGTCGAGTTCCTCACCGAATGGGCCAAGACCGGAGAGAGCAAGACCTGGGAAATCGCCATGAAGGCGTGCAATGCCGCCCAGTCCGGAGAACTGGATCCCCAGATCGCGCGCAATGCGTTTCTTGCCTTTGCCCGCCGCTCCAAGATCCTGGTACCTGAAGACACCAAATACATCACCGTGAAGCCGAGTGTCGCCGGCTTCGGTGGATTTGCGCTATGACGTCCTGCAAGAGCATTTTGTAGCCAAGTGGGATCACCTGGCGTTACGGAAATGCGGTGAAAACAAAACTGAGAGCGTTTCCGTGAAAAGCGGCAACACTCCAGCGAACGCGTCACTTGCCGTGCTCCGGACGACGACGTAAGAACCACTGGCAACGATTTGCCCACGTTCGACGGAACACCGGTCAGAAATGCTCGTCAAATTTGCCTTCGATCTTATCTGCGAGGGATGCGTCAGCATCTCTCGCACCGGCATCTGGTTGCCAGCCGGCATAGCCGCGGCACTGCTGGTGCAGTGGCTTTGCATCAGTCTGGCATTAGGCCTGTTCCGGTCTTTCCCCATGCGATTGCGCAGACTTCTGAACAGGCGTTGACCACGCCTCTGACGCAGTTGTGGGACGGGTTTGCTGCTGAGCCCCCTCCTCACAAGTTTCGCCCGGGCAGGCAAAACATCTGTTGACTACGTCCTCTAAGTATTTGAAGTGACTGCGCGTGCGGACGTGGCGGAACTGGTAGACGCAAGGGACTTAAAATCCCTCGATCCTCGATCGTACGGGTTCGATTCCCGTCGTCCGCACCATTTGCGATAAATCGTTTTCAAAACAAATCGATGGCGTGCATTTCGACGGCGGGCGCTGGTCGTCGACGGTCGGTTTTCACCAAGCGACGCCGATGCTTTCCCAGGCGTCTGTGTCGACCGCCTCTTGCTCACACGATGAATGATCTCAGCGAGGTGGCAGAAAGCTGCCATCCTCCGATCATCCGAACGCGTCCTCCACTGTTTCTCCACGCTCTCTCCACGCGGATGTTTTCAGAATAGCAGCCTTGCGCAGCATCGGCTCGACGCGCGCCACAATGATTTTCAGCTGCGGGAAGCGCAAAACCTCATGACGGCCTCAGACGCTCCGCTGCGCGCCAAATTCTCGCGCAGAAGACACTCCACACCTCGCCGGGTGCTGAACGCATGGATCCGCACGACGAAACAGGCGATCGTGCGGCGGATATTCCAGCGTGAAATCTCCACCATCAAAAACGCACTCAGTGCAGATCCATTCTGCCGTATCGTCGAGGCCTATCCGGACATTCCATTCAAACCGGTGCGCTCCTACCTCCTCAGCGGGCTGCGGCCTGCGCAACGCACGGCCGCGCTTGTGGGACATTACGCGACTGCGTTTCGTCTGCTGAACAGCAAGGCTTTTGTCGAGAGCCACATTACGGGCAAACGTCTGCTGACGCTGGAAAGCCCGGTAGGCGACATCTCCGTGGACCTCACGGGCCAGCAAGGGCTCTATCGCGAAGCCGAGTGGCGGCTTCTGCTGTCCTGGAATGGCAGGGCTGTCGTCGAGATGGGTATTGCGATCGTCGACAGCCGCCTTCTTCGCATCGAGGGGACGGGACCAGTCCTCTGGATCGGTGCCCTCAAGACGATAGCTGTCGGCGCACACGGGCTCGACGATGCGCGGATCCTGACCAAGAACCTGGCCGGCCTGCGGCCCAAGAGCCTGCTCCTGCTCGTCGCACAGAGCGTCGCCGGCAGCCTGAAGCTCTCCGGCGTTTTTGCCGCCTCCAACAGAGGCCATGTGTTTGCATCGGACATCACGTTACGCCACCGGATTGCGGCTGACTATGATGGCTTCTGGACAGAATCCGGAGGCAGGCGCGTGCGCTCCACGATCTTCGAGCTCCCGCTGGCGAAGATCCGGCGCTCTCCGGACGAATACAAGCCCAACAAGCGGGCCCAGATCAGGCGACGGCACCAGCTCGAGATCGAGATCGAACAGAGTGTCCGCGAAGCCCTCGCACCGTTGCTGCATCAACCATAGCTGGAGTCCCGCGCCCAGGCCTCAGTTCGACCAATTCAATCCGGTTGCTCCTCGCGCACTTCATGATCCACCTGTTTAATGGCTTTATGAGCCCCTTTGGCGGCAGCGACCTGGAGGCACTGGAACTGTATCGACACTTGAATGTGGATACAGAGGTCCGTCTTTGGGCAACGTCTTCCAGAGCCTCGAACGAATTGACGCGCCGCTATCCGATCCGCCGCCCCTCGCCGCTGACGCGGGATGTGCCGAATGGCGGCACCTATGTCTTTCTCGGGGCACATTGGCGCAGCAAGGTTTGGCCCTATCTGATATCGCGCCCACGCCGGTTGATTTATGTGTTCAACACCTTTCATCCGAAAATCCTCGCACTGACGACCCGGATGCCGCAGATTCTGGGTTGGCCCAAGGCCGAGATGGTGCTGATTTCTGATTTTCAGAAGCGTCTGCTGCAGGTCGACGGCGTCGTACATCCCTCGCCAATCGACATCGAGCGGTTTGCACCACGATCCGTCATCGAGGGCCGCCCTTTCACGGTGGGGCGCATGAGCCGCAATTCAGCCGCCAAGCATCACGCCGATGACCTGCCGATCTATCAGTCCCTGCTCGCAGATGGCGCCAAAGTACGGATCCAGGGCGGAGCGCTTCTTCGGGGCAAGTTGGCACCACATCCACAGCTGGAGCTGCTGCCGGAAGGCCTGTTCGACGCGGCCGACTTCATGTCGACACTCGACGTCTTTTATTATCGAAGCGGCACGCATGTGGAGACGTTCGGCCGTGTCGTGCTGGAGGCAATGGCATGCGGTTTGCCGGTGGTCTGCCACAAGCATGGCGGCTACGCTGATCACATCAGGCAGGGCGAAAACGGTTACCTGTTCGAGACAAGCCAGGAAGCCCGCCAAATCCTGGCGGTGCTTAGAGCGGATCCGGCCCTGCGGGCCGCCGTGGGCCATAACGCCCGGCAAACCGCTGAAAATCTCTTTTCACCGCGCGCCCTGCGCGAGAGGATGAATTTCTATCGGGGCTGAGCGTCTGACGATCAGGCCCCGACCTCACTTTTCCGACACGTGTTCAGCCGTTCCCTTTCGCGAGCGACCTTGCTAGCTTGTCCTCATGAAAGCGATCGCCCGCACGCCTTTGGCAACCGCGTTTCTGCTTGGCCTGCTCCTGCTGGCGGGCTGCGGCTCGATGCGATCGGTCGACCCATCGCAATATGCATCGATGAATTGTGCCGAGCTCAATGTCGCGCTCGGCGAACTGGCGACCGGGGTGACCTCGACCGCGATCAGCCGCGCCAACATTTCGAACACGCGCATCCCGTTCTGGCTACCCGGCGGCCAGAAGGCGGTGTCCGTGCTCAAGGATCGGCGAACCGCGGATATCGAACGCCTCCAGGCGCAGGAAGCAGCCATCGAAGCCAGCCGCAAGCAGCGTTGCCCGCGCGAACTTTGAGGCTCGCGCCGGTGTCGCCCTCCCATGCAGTTTTCCCGCAATTGCTCTAGGCGAACAGGCCAGGATTGAGCTTCAGGTGCTGCAGCAACAAGATTGTCTTGGCATCGATGATGCGTCCGTCCGAGATCGCAGCCAGCGCATCGTCGACCGGCATCTCGAGCACCTCGATGTCCTCGCCCTCGTCCGGCGCGCCTCCGCCTTCGGAAATACGATCCGCGGGTGAGTAGCGCGCAGCAAACAGCCACAGCCGCTCCGTGACGCTGCCCGGGCTCATATAGGGGTTGAACAGAAGCTTCACGTTGTCGAGACGATAGCCCAGTTCCTCTTCCGCTTCCTTGCGGATACAGGTTTCTGCATCGTTCTTGTCGAGCAAGCCGGCACAAACCTCGATCAACGGCTCCTTGTGGCCGGTGACAAAGGCTGGCCAGCGGAACTGTTTGACCAGAAGCACCGTGCCTCGGTCGGGATCGAAGGGCAGAATGGCAGCGCCATCGCCACGATCGTAGGTCTGGCGCACCTGCGTTTCCCAGACACCGTCGCGGCGGCGATAGTCGAAGGTGGTCTTTTTCAGAATGGCCCAGTCGTCGGAAAGGATTTCCTGCGAAAGGATGCGGATGCGGTCGTCCATGCTTGCCTCGTCTTGGGGGATGCGATGGGATAGCGCGCGACAGGTCGGACCGCAATGATGTCCCGCCCGCTGGGCCAAACGGTTGCGTTGCCGACAATCTGGCGGGCAGTGCTGTGCCTGGACTAGAGATAAGACCACGTCGAACTGGAGCCATCATGACAGCCGCCCTCTTCCAACCCATTTCACTTGATGGCCTCGACCTGCCGAACCGCATCGCCGTGGCGCCGATGTGCCAGTATTCGGCCGACGATGGCTCCGCGACCGACTGGCATCTCTACCATTGGATGAACCTCGCGATGTCGGGTGCCGGCATGATCACGGTCGAGATGACCGATGTCGAACGACGTGGTCGCATCTCGCATGGCTGCCTTGGGCTTTATTCGGATCACAACGAGGCGGCGGCCAAACGCACGCTGGACGCGGCGCGCCGCGTGGCGCTGCCGAGAGCCAAGTTCGGCGTGCAGCTTGCCCATGCCGGACGCAAGGCCTCCTGCCAGCGCCCCTGGGAAGGCGGCGGTCCGTTGAAGCCGGAACAGGACCCCTGGCCGATCGTCTCGGCCTCAGCCATCGCCTACGATAACGGCTGGCAGGTGCCGCACGAACTCAGTGACGAGGAAGTGCTCGGCGTCATCCAGCACTTTGCCGATGCGGCACGGCGCGCGGACCGCGCCGGCTTCGACTTCCTCGAACTGCACGCCGCTCACGGCTACCTGATCTTCCAGTTCCTCTCTCCACTCTCCAACCGGCGGACAGACCGCTGGGGCGGATCGCTTGAAAACCGCATGCGCTTCGCGATCGAGGTCGCCAGGGCCGTGAAAGTCGCAGCCCCCAAACTGATGCTCGGTGCCAGGCTTTCGGTGAAGGAATGGGTGGATGGCGGCTTCGATGTGCCGGATGCCATCGAAGTGGCGAAAGCGCTGCAGGACGTCGGTGTTGCCTATCTGTGCTGCTCCAGCGGCGGCAATTCTCCGCTGCAGAAACTGCCGACCGGCGCAGGCTATCAGGTGCATCTCGGCGAAGCGATCCGCAAGGCTGTCGGCATCGCCACGCGGACCGTTGGCCTCATCACCGATCCGAAGCATGCGGATGCGATCGTTGCCGAGGGCAAGGCCGACATCGTGGCCCTTGGGCGGGCATTCCTGGCCGATCCACGCTGGGGTTGGCGCGCAGCCGCGAGCCTCGGCGAGAAGATCCAGCCGGCACCGCAGCTTGCCCGCTCCGTCACCACGATGGAGCACTGGATTCATGACGAAGGCTGAGGCTGGCCCGCGAGCGCATGACCCCGAAAATCGGAATCGATTTTCGGAAAGTGGGGGCGGCCAGCGCCACCCGGGGTGACATGCGTCACCCGGGGTGACATGCGTCACCCGGGGTGACATGCGTCACCCGGGGTGACATGCGTCACCCGTCATGCGCCAAATCAAAGTGCTAGAGCGTCCTTTGCGCATCCGAATGGGCGCGCGGCGCTCTAGTTGCCGGCTAAGGCCGCAAGAGGTTGAAATCCGTCTCAAAGTGCAGGAAAGTCAGGGCTGGAAGGAGTGCCGTCACCGGAGGCTTTTCATGACGAAGTTGACTTACAAGATCGTCGAGCATGATGGGGGGTGGGCCTACAAGGTTGGCGACACCTATTCGGAAACCTTTCCGAGCCATTCGGATGCCTTGCAGGCGGCCCGGATTGCGTCTTCCGAGCAGCAGATCGCCGGCCAGACCGATGGCATCGAATATGAGGATGCCGATGGCAAATGGCATTCGGAGCTCGCAGACGGACGCGACCGCCCGGAAACAGAGGTACGGGACGATTCTGCTGCCTGACAGCCGAGCAACCGAAGTGTTCCAGCCAAAATCAGGCTGAAACACGATTAGCGAAGGCACGCTCCGCGATACGACGGATGAAAGCAGCCACCTGCTCCGGGCCGATGAATTGAGGCATGTGGCCGAGATTTTCGGCGATCTCCAGGTCCAGCCCCGCGATCTTCTCCTTGACCGGCGTGCCTTGCACCGCGAGCGTGATGATGGGGTCAACCCCGCCGAACAGCAGTCCGGACGGCACCTTGATCTCGCTGTAGCGCTCCGACAGGCGCGGCAGGTCCATCTCGATCACGGCAAAATCGGTGGCACTGGCGTAATAGTGACTGGGGCGCAGCCCGATATAGCCACCATTCTCGGTCATGTAGTTTTGCGGCGGCGTATGTGGCGCGAAGATCAGCGCCATCGTCTTCATGCCGTATTTCAGCCCAGCCGGCGCGGAAACCGTATGCGCAAGAATGAAACGCTTCAGCGGTGAAGAGACGAACAGCGCCTTGAATTCCGGGCGAAGGTCGACCTCTTTGTGGGTGAGCGCCGCCAGGAGCACCAGGCCTGAGATGGCTTGCGGATGTTCGACCGCGATCGCAAGCGCCACCGCACCACCCAGCGAATGGCCGACGATCACTGGTTTTTCGAGACCGAGCTTTTCCATGAAGGCGCAGACGATATCGGCCTGCTCGGGCAAGCGCCCCGTCGAGCCGCGGGCGCGTGTCGAATAGCCGGAACCCGGCCGGTCGAGCGCTATCAGCCGATAACCCGGCCCGAACACCCGGAACAGCGGATGCGTAAAATGGTGCAGTTGCGCGCCGAGGCCATGCAGGAAAACGATCGGTGGCCCCTCTCCGACATCGACATAGTGGATACGGTTGCCCTTGATGTCGATGAATTTGCCGGCCGGCGGCATGGTGCGCTCGACCCAGGCGACGATGCGGCGTGTCTTGAAAACGAAGAAACCGACGACGGCGAGAGCCGCCAGGACCACTGCGGCAAGCAGCCAAAGAAACACGGTCAGCAACATCAGCGATCTCTAATCCAGACGTCGTTGCATATCGGCGTCCGTAGATGGCCGCTGTCAAGAGAAGCCTTCTTCGTCTGGATCAGTGCGTTGGAATGGAACTGCGGCGGGGAACAATTCGCCCTTCTCGCGCCAGTGCAAGCTCGGAGAAAATGCAGAAATCCGAGCTGTTGCCAGCCCGGATTTCCCGCTGGTCCGTAAAGCCCTGCCCAGGAACCAGACCACACCGCATCAGAATAGCGGGGGAAATGCGGTCGTGGCATACGGCAAATGCCGTATTTCGGACTGCCTTTTTGAGAAAATACCGTCGGCTCTGGCTGCTAGCGTGGGAAATTGGCTTCGTAGCCGGCAGGATAATAGCCGCCATCATCGCCATTGCCGAACAACTGGCCTTCACCACTTGCATTGCGCAGGCGCTGCGAGATGTCGTCGAGCCGTGCAAGCAACTCACGTGAACCGTTGCCGCGTGCCGCCTCGTTGCGAACGCTCAGCGCCTCGGCCTCCAGTTCTCGTGCCTTGGCCGCATCGACGAATTTCAGCCTGGCGGCGCTGCGGGCGCCCTGACTGACACCTTCTGCCTGGTTGTAGATTGCCCGCGCCGTGATGTCGTTCGGGGCTGCGGGGCGCTCTGCCGCCAGCGCGCCGTTGGCGATCGGGACCAAAGCGACGATCGTCGCGATAAGAAAAGTCCTGGAAGAAGACATGATTGTTCCTTGGAATGCACTGCACCGTCGTTCGACGAACGGTGCCGCTGCCGGATCGTCAAGTTCCACCTGTCGCGATTGCCGCCGGAAGTTCCCGATCCGCCAGCATTCAATGCCTCAGGCACACCAGCGTTCCGCACTCACACAAATATTACCGATGGCGGCTAACCAACGCTCCGGACAAAATCATGCCGGCCCCACGGGTCATGCCCACGAAGCCGGCATATTCTTCGCTGCTGACAGCGATGTCTTCAGAAAGACCCGGCGATGCGCCTATCGCGGGAAGCTTGAGCTGTATCCGTCCGGATAATATCCACCGTCGCCGCCATTGCCGTTGGGCGTTGCTTCGCCGGTCGCGGCGCGAAGGCTTTGCGAGACGTCATCGAGGCGGGCAAGCAATTGCCTCGAACCGTCGCCACGCGCGGCCTCGGCGCGGATCTGACGCACATCCGATGCCAGCTCACGTGCCTTCGAGGCGTCGATCAGGTTGAGCCGCTCGGCATCGCGGATACCTTGTCCGACGCCATCTGCCTGGTTGTAGATCGTCCGCGCCATGCTGCTGTCGGAACTCGATATTGCGGCGTCGTGAGCCGCGCCGCGCGCATGCCGGTGTTCGGCTGCAAATGCGCCGCCCGCGATCGGAATGACTGCGACGACGGAGGCGACGAGAAGCAGTCTTGATGAGAAGGAAGACATGGTTGTTCCTCTTGAATTGAGAACAAGCAACGTCCGCTCCGCAGCCCGTTCCGCTGCTGGACCGTCTGGTTCCACCTGTCGCGATTAGCTGTGCTCGCCGGAAGTTCCCGATCCGCGGGAAGGAAATGCGTCGGGAGAAACGGCGTTCCAGCCTCACGGAAATATCATCGGCCGTGATGAAACCGGCCCCTTTCACGCAAAGCGGGCGGCCCTTGTGAGCCGCCCGCCTGCCAAATGCCAGCCGTGAGACGCTCAGCCGTGCAGCTTGGCAGTGATTTCGGCCACGCGCTTGCCCTGGAAACGCGCGCCTTCCAGTTCCTGCGCCGAAGGCTGGCGCGAGCCGTCGCCATCCGCTGTGGTGGTCATGCCGTAAGGGGCGCCGCCGCGCACGACATCATTGCCCATCTGGCCCTGATACGCATAGGAAAGCGGCACGATGATCATGCCGTGATGCTGCATCAGCACCTGGGCATTGATCAGCGCCAGTTCCGCGCCACCATGCTGGGTCGCGGTCGAAACCATCACCGATCCAACCTTGTTGAGCAGCGCACCCTTGGCCCACAACGGACCGGTCTGGTCGAGAAAGTTCTTCATCTGGGCAGCCATGGCGCCGTAACGCGTGGCGGTGCCCAGGATGATGGCATCGTAATTTTCCAGTTCGAGCGGATCGGCGATCGGCGCTTCCTGGTCGAGCTTGTAGTAAGCCGCCTTGGCGACAGCTTCCGGTACCAGTTCGGGCACCCGCTTGATGGTCACGTCGGCGCCGGCTTCCCGCGCACCTTCGGCAGCGGCCTTCGCCATCTGCTCCATATGGCCCCAGCTCGAATAGTAAAGCACCAATACCTTTGCCATGCCGTATCTCCGAATGATTGGATCGCAGGAACGCCCTCGTTCCGTTGCGACGCAATCTAGTGTTCGGACCGTTCACCGGAAGCCGCCAAATCTGACACGCACTGTTCACCGTTTCAGGAGCATTGCCCGCGTCCGGCCGCCGCGCTATTCGACAGCGACCCAATCCGGAGTGCGCCATGCCAGACATTGTAACAGCCGCCATGATCGTCATCGGCGACGAGATCCTGTCGGGGCGCACCAAGGACAAAAACATCGGCCACCTTGCCGATATGATGACGGCGATCGGCATCGATCTCAAGGAAGTCCGCGTCGTGCCCGACGAGGAGGACGAGATCGTCACGGCGGTCAACGCGCTGCGTGCCCGCTACACCTATGTCTTCACCACCGGCGGCATTGGCCCGACCCATGACGACATCACCGCCGATTCCATCGCCAAAGCATTTGGCGTGCCTTGCGAATATGACGCCAGGGCGCTCGCCATGCTTGCGGAGAGTTACGAGAAGCGCGGCATCGAATTCAACGAGGCGCGCAAGCGCATGGCGCGCATGCCGCGCGGCGCCGAACACATCGACAACCCTGTTTCGGTCGCGCCGGGTTTCCGCATCGGCAATGTCCATGTCATGGCCGGGGTGCCGTCGATCTTCCAGGCAATGCTGGACAATGTCGTGCCGACGCTGAGGACCGGAACCAAGCTGCTTTCGGCCACGGTGCAGTGTCCCTATGGCGAGGGCCGCATCGGCGGCCCGCTCGGTGAAATCCAGAAAGCGCATCCCGACACCATCATCGGCTCCTATCCGAAATATGCCGACGGCACGTTCTGGACGGAACTGGTGGTGCGCGCCCGTTCGCCGGAGGTGCTGGAGACGGTGCGGGCCGAAATCGAAGCCATGGTGGCGGGACTGGCCCAGGAAGGCTGAGCCCGCTGGCCGACCGGGAACCTGTCCTATATCCTCGACGTTCTGGTGATATCTGAGCCAGTGCTGAAATGTCCGGTGTGGGCCCGGCAGTGGACGGAAAGCGCAGGAGGTTTCCCATGTCGTTCAAGACCATCGTCGCCATCGTACAAAGCGAACAGGATGCGGAGCGCGTTCTGGACGGCGCGGTGGCGCTGGCCTCCCGCTTCAAGGCACATGTCATCGGCGTCCATGCCGAAGCGCTGCCGATGCCATACACTTCGGCCACCGGCTTCCCGGACACCGAATTCATGCAGGTCTCGGCCGATCTCAACAAGGAACGATCGGCGAAACTGCGTACCGTCTTCCAGAAGAAATTGCAGCCGTCCGGCCTGTCCTTCGAATGGCGTGCCGAAGAGACATTTTCGGGCGACAGCGCGCTTTCCAGCCTCGCCAGCGTGCGCACCGCGGACATTGTGGTCGCGGCACAGCGCGATGCCGACAGCGACACCAATGCCGATATCGGTTCGCTCGTCTACGATGCCGGCCGACCGGTGCTTGTGGTTCCCCACACCGGCCCCATCGCTGCCAGCTTCCGCCATGTGATGCTGGCCTGGAACGGCAGCCGCGAGGCTGCGCGCGCCGCCTTCGACGCCCTGCCCTTCATGATCGAAGCCGAAAAGGTCGAGATCTTCGTGGTCGACCCTGGCGAGGACAGCGACGAGGAAGGCCTCGGCGGTGCCGGAATTGCAGCAGCCCTGAGCCGTCACGGCGTAAAGGCGAGCGTTGCGACACGGCAAACAAAGGGTGGCACCGTCGAGGATGCCGTTCAGAACCGGCTTGTCGAAACCGGGGCGGATCTGATCGTCATCGGAGCCTACAGCCATTCCTGGCTGCACCGGCTGCTCTATGGCGGCGTGACGAGGACCGTGCTGCGCTCCTCGCCGGTGACAGCTTTCCTGTCGCGGTGACGATCGCCTTCCGGACAGTCGTCAAATCGCATCTTGCGACACTTCAGTACCGGCGCTTCGGCACATTGGCCGGCGTGCTCGTGTCATCGCCGTGGATATCCTGGCACCCGACCATCGTACAAACCGCACGCCTCTTGCCAAGGGCGCGGCTTTCCGGCTAATTCCGCCCGCATTCCTCAAATCCTGCGCGCGACCGGCGCGCCTGCGGAGTGCGCGATGTCCCTTCCCGAAAAGGCCTTTCCAGTTTCCTGGGATCAGTTCCACCGCGACGCGCGTGCGCTCGCCTGGCGGCTATCCGGCGTGAACGGGCAATGGAAGGCAATCGTATGCATCACCCGCGGCGGCCTGGTGCCAGCGGCTATCATCTCGCGTGAGCTCGGCATTCGGATCATCGAGACGGTGTGTATCGCCTCCTATCACGACTACACGTCGCAAGGTCAGCTTCAGGTGCTGAAACAGGTCGAACCATCTTTGCTCGTCGAAGAAGGCGCAGGCGTCCTGATCATCGACGACCTCACCGACACCGGCAAAACCGCCGGCATCGTTCGCGCGATGATGCCAAAGGCGCATTTCGCCACCGTCTATGCCAAGCCGAAAGGCCGCCCGCTGGTCGACACTTTCGTGACCGAAGTCAGCCAGGACACCTGGATCTACTTCCCCTGGGATATGGGTTTCACCTACCAGAAGCCGATCGCCGACGACCACGCCGGCTAGAACCGGTCAGGTTTTCGTTCTCACTTTCGTTCTGTTTCGGATGCCCGGCACCCGAATCAGACCTGCGATTGCGCGCCGATCATTTGCTGCAAGGCCCCCGCAAGGCGGCTTTGCACTGTTTTGTGCCCGACCTTTCACAATTTTTTCCGTCCTTACCCCTGTTTTCGGGGAGTTATGTGCGGTTTTTACTTTTGTTTCGCAAAATAGCGCCCATATTTCGTGAGACGGCAAAGAAGTTTCGGTTTCTTGGCGGCGGCTTTCGAATGTTGAACGGACCTCTAGCGAACGCCAGTCTGGCTGAAAGGGTGAGAAAACTTTTCGGCACGGTTCCGTTGCGCCTGCAGGTCGCCGCATTGCCCTGGCGCCGGCACCATCGCTCCGTCGAAGTGATGCTCATCACCAGCCGTGACACCGGCCGCTGGGTCCTGCCCAAAGGCTGGCCGGAAGCGCGCGAACCCTTGTGTGAGGCCGCGGCGCGCGAGGCCGGTGAGGAAGCCGGCCTGACAGGCACCATATCGACCCTCGAAGTCGGCCGTTATTTCTACGCCAAAGCCCTGTCAACCGGACAGCAGGTGCCTTGCGAGGTGCTTGTCTTTCCACTCAAGGTCGTCGATGTCGCCACCAAGTGGAAGGAGCGGCATGAACGCGAGCGCAAATGGGTGACACCGACCCAGGCAGCCCGCATGGTCAATGAGCCGGATCTCGGCCTGATCATCGCTCACTTCGGCGAGAACCCGAAGCGCTTCGCAGCCTGAACCGCGGCAAGGCTGACTTCAGCCTGCCCGCCCTGTGCGGAACGGTTGCCTTTCGCGATGGGATCAGGCGGTTTCGCCGAGGGGTGCCGAGCGCTTCTGGGAACCACCGCCTGACGAGGCTGTGGTGCCGGACCATTCGCGCAGCATCTTGAGGGCCGCTGCCTTCAGCGGCTTCCATTCGAGTTCGCCGCCTTCGCGCAATTCGTCATCCCACTGCTGGGACAGGGCGACATGCTCGAAACCGCATTCCGAGTCGTCCTCGTTCAACGGCCATTGTGTCTGCGTCGCGCCCGGGACCAGCAGGCCGCCCATCGGCGCGAGCGCATAGTCGCAGATCGACGGGTCGCAGCATTCGTCGACCAGCGCAGCGAGCAATATGAGTGATGGCGCAACAAACAGCCCAACGACCTCGCGGTCGCCAGACTTGCGGACGAAATAGGCCTTCAACTGTCACCCCAGTCGCGTGACGGCTGTTCCCTCTCAGCCATATTCCCCCGCGCCTCTTTTACGCGTGCGAGCCAAACAAGCAAGCCGTCGCGTAGAAATTCCTGATGCCGACGATCATTTTGCCGGGAGAGCTTTCTCCCCATTATCCACATATGTGACACACAATATGTTGGGGTCACAAAATCTACAAAAACGAACTCTTGACGCCCCGGGGCGAGTCGACTTTTATAGGTCATGTGCTCGCGTTTCGGGCGCGACCGGAAAGTTTCGAGCCCGGTCTTTTTCCCAGGAATTTGTGCGTTTTCGCCCGTTTTCCGCCTTAACCACTAGGCCGGCGGAGGCGTGGCATTTGTCGGGCGCGAAACACCGAAGAGGAGACTTTTACGGCTGGAATAAATGACCTGTTAACACTATATTTAGTGTTTGCAGGCAGTCTCGGCCCTAGATAATGTGAAGAACCCTCCGATGAGGGAATCGAAATTTTTCAGATCAAAGAGACCCGCGCGGGTCTGCCGACAAGCTGAACGAGGCTTCGCAAGAAGCGGAATGAAGCAGGGCGGCGACAGGGCGCGGCAAGGAACACCGGTTGTTGCGAGGCAGCCGGAAAGCTGGGGCGTGCGCTTTTTGGAAAGGGATCGGGCAAACACCCGCAAAAAGCGCTATATATAGATAAGAAGGAACCACAACGATGCGCATTGAGCGGCGTTTCACCAAGCCAGGACAATCGGCTTATGCGGAGATCGAATTCCGCAAAGCACTTTCCGAGATCAAGAATCCGGATGGTTCCGTGGTGTTCCGCCTCGACAACATCGACGTGCCCGCGCAGTTCTCGCAGGTCGCAGCCGACATCCTGGCACAGAAGTACTTCCGCAAGGCCGGCGTTCCGGCGCGCCTGAAGAAGGTCGAGGAAAACGACGTCCCCTCTTTCCTCTGGCGTTCAGTCGCTGACGAAGCCGAGCTGGCCAAACTGCCCGAAAACGAGCGCTATGGTTCCGAGCGCGATGCCCGTCAGGTTTTCGACCGTCTTGCCGGCACCTGGACCTACTGGGGCTGGAAGGGCGGCTATTTCGCGTCCGAGGAAGACGCAGCCGCTTTCCGTGACGAACTCGCCTATATGCTCGCCACCCAGCGCGTTGCGCCCAATTCGCCGCAGTGGTTCAACACCGGCCTGCACTGGGCCTATGGCATCGATGGCCCCGGCCAGGGCCACTATTATGTCGACCCGTTCACCGGCAAGCTGACCAAGTCGAAGTCCGCCTACGAACACCCGCAGCCGCATGCCTGCTTCATCCAGTCGGTTGGCGACGACCTCGTCAATGAAGGCGGCATCATGGACCTGTGGGTGCGTGAGGCACGCCTGTTCAAATACGGCTCCGGCACCGGCTCGAACTTCTCCTATCTGCGTGGCGAAGGCGAAAAGCTGTCCGGCGGCGGCAAGTCGTCCGGCCTGATGAGCTTCCTGAAGATCGGCGACCGCGCAGCGGGCGCAATCAAGTCGGGCGGCACGACGCGGCGCGCCGCCAAGATGGTCATCGTCGACGCCGACCACCCCGACATCGAAGCCTTCATCGACTGGAAGGTGAAGGAAGAGCAGAAGGTCGCCTCGCTGGTCGCCGGCTCCAAGATCGTCAAGAAGCACCTCGACGCCATCATGAAGGCCTGCGTCAACTGCGAAGGCCAGGATGACGACTGCTTCGACCCGGCCATCAACACCGCGCTGAAGCGCGAGATCAAGGCCGCCAAGAAGAACGCCGTGCCGGAGAACTACGTCCAGCGCGTCATCCAGTTTGCGCGCCAGGGCTACACCGCGCTCGATTTCAAGACCTACGACACCGACTGGGATTCGGAAGCTTATCTCACCGTCTCCGGCCAGAATTCGAACAACTCGGTCTCTTTGAAGGACGACTTCCTGCGCTCCGTCGAAGCCGATGGCGACTGGCACCTGACCGCCCGCAAGGACGGCAAGGTCCTGAAGACGCTGAAGGCGCGGGATCTGTGGGAAAAGATCGGCTACGCCGCCTGGGCTTCGGCTGATCCGGGCCTGCATTTCAACACCACGATGAACGACTGGCACACCTGTGCGTCGGCCGGTGCCATCCGCGCTTCGAACCCGTGCTCGGAATACATGTTCCTCGACGACACGGCCTGCAATCTCGCCTCGATCAACCTTCTGCCCTACCGCCAGAACAACGGCGCGATCGACATCGCAGCCTACGAGCACACCGCTCGCCTGTGGACCATCGTGCTCGAAATCTCGGTGATGATGGCGCAGTTCCCGTCCAAGGAGATCGCCAAGCTCTCCTATGACTACCGCACGCTCGGCCTCGGCTACGCCAACATCGGCGGCCTGCTGATGACGTCCGGCATTCCTTACGACTCGGCGGAAGGCCGCGCCATCTGCGCAGCACTGACGGCGATCATGACCGGCGTCGCCTACGCCACCTCGGCCGAAATGGCCGCCGAACTCGGCGCCTTCCCGGACTATGACCGCAACGCCGTCAACATGCTGCGCGTCATGCGCAACCATCGCCGTGCCGCCTATGGCGACAAGGACGGTTACGAGAAGCTGGCCGTCAATCCGGTTCCGCTCGTCCATGCCGACCTGACTCAGGCCGAACTCGGCCAGCATGCCAAGGCTGCCTGGGATCGCGCCATCGAACTCGGCGAAGAGCACGGCTACCGCAACGCGCAGGCGACCGTGATCGCACCGACCGGCACGATCGGCCTGGTGATGGATTGCGACACCACCGGCATCGAACCCGATTTCGCGCTGGTGAAGTTCAAGAAGCTGGCCGGCGGCGGTTATTTCAAGATTATCAACCGCGCCGTTCCGGAAGCGCTGCGCACGCTCGGCTATGCCGAAAACCAGATCGCCGAGATCGAGGCCTATGCCGTCGGCCATGGCAACCTCAACCAGGCGCCGGGCATCAATCCGTCGTCGCTGAAGGCCAAGGGCTTCACCGACGATAAGATCGAGGCGCTGAATGCGGCCCTCAAGAGCGCCTTCGACATCAAGTTCGTCTTCAACCAGTGGACGCTCGGCGCCGACTGGGTGAAGGAGACCTTCGGCTTCACCGACGAGCAGCTCGGCGATTTCTCCTTCGAAATGCTGCCGGCACTGGGCTTCTCCAGGAAAGAGATCGAAGCCGCCAACGTCCATGTCTGCGGTGCGATGACGCTGGAAGGCGCGCCGTTCCTGAAGGTCGAGCACTATGCGGTGTTCGATTGCGCCAACCCGTGCGGCAAGATCGGCAAGCGCTACCTGTCGGTGGAAAGCCACATCCACATGATGGCCGCCGCGCAGCCGTTCATCTCGGGTGCTATCTCCAAGACCATCAACATGCCGAACGAAGCGACGGTCGAAGACGCCAAGAGCGCCTACATGCTGTCGTGGAAGCTGGCGCTGAAGGCCAATGCGCTCTACCGAGACGGCTCGAAGCTGTCGCAGCCGCTCAACGCCTCGCTCATCGCCGATGACGACGAGGACGAAGACGATGCCATCGAGGCGCTGATCGCAGCACCCGCCGCCGCCAAGGCCGTGCAGGTGACGGAAAAGATTGTCGAGCGCGTCGTGGAACGCCTCTACCGCGACCGCGAGAAGCTGCCGAACCGTCGCAAGGGCTACACCCAGAAAGCGATCGTCGGTGGCCACAAGGTCTACCTGCGCACCGGCGAATTCGATGACGGCCGTCTCGGCGAGATCTTCATCGACATGCACAAGGAAGGCGCTGCCTTCCGCGCCATGATGAACAACTTCGCCATCGCCATCTCGCTGGGTCTCCAGTACGGCGTGCCGCTGGACGAGTATGTCGAGGCCTTCACCTTCACCAAGTTCGAGCCGGCCGGCATGGTCGTCGGCAACGACGCCATCAAGAATGCCACCTCGATCCTCGACTACGTGTTCCGCGAACTGGCTGTTTCATACCTGTCACGCCACGACCTCGCCCATGTCGATCAGTCGGACCTCGACAAGACTTCGCTCGGCAAAGGCATCACCGAAGGCAAGACGACGCCTTTCTCCAAGGGTCTCTATCGCGGCGCCTCGCCGGTGAAGTTGGTGTCGAACCTCGGCGCCGAGCCGAAGGGTTTCGGTGGCAGCCCGGCACCGGCCGCCCCTGCCCGCCCGGCGTCGACCGCCTTCGCCGGCTCCAACGTGCTGGCGCTGAAGCCGAGCGCCGAAGACGCGCTCGCCTACAAGCGCGATTATGAGGAGCGCGCCAAGGAACTGGCCGAGGACATCGCCTTCGAAGAGGTGGAAGAAACCGCGACTTCGGCACTGTTCACCGACGCGGCCGCACAGGAAGTCGCCGAGGCCAAGAAGCTAGCCGCCGACCGCCGCGCCAAGTCGCTGCTGCAGGGTTACACCGGCAACAGCTGCTCGGAGTGCCAGAACTTCACGATGGTGCGCAACGGCACCTGCGAGAAGTGCGACACCTGCGGCGCCACCAGCGGGTGCAGCTGAGTCGCAATGTTTGATGGGGCTGCTGCATAGGCACCCATAATTTTCCATCTCAGGCAAAAATCAGCCCCTGCCACGCGGCGGGGGCTTTTTTGATGGCCTCGAATCGAGGCTTCATCGAGCGCACGACACTGCCGGTGTCGGATAGGATCACCGAGGCGGCACCGCTCTATGAGCGCATTAAGTGACATGTCGATCGTTTGTTTGATGAGGCTAGCGTGACATCCTCGACTTCTCGCTTCTTGTGCTGGTTCGTCCTCGTCATAGCGAGCGCAAGCATAACGTCCTGTGCTGGCGGCCCCGGGAGCGCCGTGCTGCATCCGGTTGCCGCCACGGCTAAGGCCGGCTCTACCGTCAATGTCCTGGTTGCCACCACGCGCAAGCGCTCGGAGGCAGACAAGCGCGATTTCACCAATGAGCGCAATTATGGCCTAGCCTATGGATCCTATACGATTTCAGTGCCGGCCAGGCATGTTGCGAACGAGATAGAGTGGCCAAGCAAGTTGCCGGGGAACCCTGCGACCGACTTTGTCGCACTCAAGTCAGCGCCTCTCGACGAGGCAAGCTTCAACCGAAACGTCATTCAAGACGCGAATGGCACCGGCGAAGTCACGGTCTTCGTTCATGGCTACAAGACCAGCTATGAGAGAGCCGTGTTCCGGGCGGCGCAGCTGAAACATGATAGCCGTTTCCCGGACGCGATCGTAGCGTTCGCCTGGCCATCTCGCGATGCGGTTGGCGACTATCTCACAGACCGCGAGAGTGCCACCTTTTCACGTGATTATCTCGAGCAGATGCTGAACAGCCTGGCCCGCACATCCGGGATACGTCGCATCAACATCATCGCGCATTCAATGGGCAATCTGCTTGCCATGGAGACGCTGCGTCAGGCGGCAATACGAGGCAAATCCGCTTTCCTGCCAAAACTCGGCGAGGTTTTCCTAATGTCGCCCGATATCGACCTCGATGTCTTCGCCACCCAACTCGCTGTGATCGGCAAACGCAATCCCCCGATTACGGTCGCTATCTCCGCGGATGACGAGGCCCTGGCGGTTTCACAGTGGCTGTCAGGAGATTTGCCACGCGTCGGCAACGTTCTGATCGAAGACACAAAAGAGACCCACGACACCATCGCGCAGTACGGCCTTAGGGTCATCAACATGTCGGACGCCAACAGCATGGATGCGCTGAACCACAGCAAATTCATAGAACTTCTGCCTTCGCTGAAGCAGATGAGCCGAAACGAAGCGCGCGCCCGTCGTAACCCGATTTCGCGCACCGGCCTCTTCGTCTTCAACACAGCGGGCGCGCTGCTGACACTCCACATCGCCTTGGTTCGGCAATCACGCAGCAATGATTGGCGCGAGGAGCGCTATCGCCAGGCCAGGACGGGGTGAGCCTTAAGGGCTATGGTGCAGGGGTCTTTGCCTGGACGGCCCCTCATCCCGCCACTCAAAATTATCCGAGATTTGACAGCCGAAAGCCTTCCTCGAGCGCGTGGATGTTTTCTAGAACCTCAACGGGACTTCGAAGCAGATTCGGGTGCGCCTGATCCGGCCGGTCCTCTGTCTGTTTTTCGAAACTCTGGTCTGGCTTGAAGGATGTGAAGCGATGCCCCGCCTGAACGAGTTAGCCGAACGCGAAGCCCTTGCCGCCGCCGTGGCGGAGGTCTTTGCGCAACGCGTCGCCAAACAGGCCTGCCCAGGCACACGCTATGTGGTGTTCGATGCTTCCGGGCCGGTGCTGGAAGGCAGCTTCGGCACTGCCGGAGCTGCGGGAACGCCGCCCGGGCCGCACAGCCGCTTCCGCGTCGCTTCCTGCACCAAGAGTTTTACCGCCGCCGCGGTCCTTTTGCTGCGCGACCGCGGGCTGCTGTCGCTGGACACCCCTGTGACGAACTACGTTCCCGAACTTGTTCCGACCCTGCCGGTCGATCAGCCGGAGGCGCCGACACTTCGCATGCTGCTGTCGATGGCCGGCGGCTTTCCGACCGACGATCCGTGGGCCGATCGGCAGGAATCGATCTCCAACGAAACCTTCCGCTCGGTTTTGCGCAACGGTGTCCGCTTCGCGACGGCACCGGGAACGCGCTATGAATACTCCAATCTGGGCTATGCGCTGCTTGGGCAAGTGATCGAAGCCGTCACTGGCCAGTCCTTTCCCGTATTCGTGACCGAGAACCTGCTCAAGCCGCTTGGACTCGACGAAACCGGTTTCGATACCGCCGCCGTCCCGGAAGGCGCGATGGCGACCGGATACCGCAAGGTCGGCGACGAATGGGTGGCACTGCCGTTCAGCGGTCCCGGCGCCTTCTCATCCATTGGCGGCCTCGTCACCACCCCTTCGGACCTGGCGCGGTGGGCAGGCTGGCTGTGCGCGGCCTTCCATCCGCAACGTGACGACGATGGCCCCCTCTCAAGTGCCAGCCGCCGAGAGATGCAGCGCATCCACTGTCCCATCGCCTTCGATGCAAAGGACGAACTGCGGCTGAAGGGCTATGGATACGGTCTGGTGATCGAAGACCACGCGCGCTTCGGCCCGATCATCTCCCACTCCGGCGGATATCCCGGTTTCAGCGCGCATATGCGGTGGAATCCGGCAGCACGCCTCGGCGTCGTCGCGGTCGAGAACGCCACCTATTCGGGCGCCTGGAGCCCGACCGCCGATGCCTTGGTCCTGATCCTGGACGCCTTTGCAGCCATGACCGTGGCCGAAGAGTTGGTGCCCGTCGCCGTCAAACAGCTGGCCGATGGCGTTCAGCGACTGCTGGCAGAAGCCTGGGACGCCAAAACAGCGGATGCCATCTTCCTGGAGAATGTCGCTTTGGATCGCCCCTATGCCGAGCGGGCGCAGGAACTCAGCTCCCTTCGAGAGAAGGCTGGAACCCTGGATCTGACGGCGACGCGCGTCGTGGCCACGGATGTCGGCGCCGTCGACGGAGGCTATGGCCGATTCGAGCTGCGCGTGCCCTGCAGTGCGGGCGAAATCGTCGCGGCGGTGCTGTGCGGTCCTGTCGAGCCGATCAGAGTCCAGACGGTGTCATGGCAAATCCAGCCGAACATCGTGGTCGATCCGGTCGAGGCCGCGAGCGACCAGACGCCCTGATTGGGCCGCCTGAGATCGAGAGCCTGAAGAGATAGAGCGATCCCGCGAACGATGAACCGTTCTATTGCAGGAGCTGATCGAGGATCGTTCCGATCTTGTCTTTCTTCGGCGCTTCCGGTGCAGGCGGCTGGGCAGCCTCCGGAGCCACCTCGCCCCCACCTTCCGTCGGCGTCTCAGCGGGCACCGGATCGGAGGCGCCCTGTTCCGGCTGCTGACCCGGCAAGACGCCGTTGAGGATGTCGGTGAGCCCGGATTTACCGCTTTTGTCCTTGCCGCCCTTGATCAGGTCACCGATGAGGTCGCCGGCACCGGTTTCGCCGGGAAGCAGCTTGTCGAGGTTGAGCTTGCCCGTCGGCAAGCCGAGACGGTTCAGCATTTCGAGCGCGCCCTTCGGGTCCTGCAGCAGTTTGCGCAGGTCGGGATAGATCCGCGGCGCGGACAGCGAGCCGTCGACAATAACAGGCACGCCGATACCCTTCGCGGCGATGTCACCGCCCTGCCCGGAGAGCGAGGCAACGACCCGCGGGTTGAGGTTGATTTCCAGTGTCTGCTCCGCAAGGTCGATCTTGCCGGCACCGTCCATGCGGACAAGCGGGCCGAGCAGGCTGATGTCCTGTGTCTCAGCAACACCGTTTTCGATGGTGAACGACGCGCCAAGTTCGGTGAAGGTGGTCTTCTTGCTGTCATCCGCCTTGAAGCCGCTGGAAAGCAGCCCGGCCAGATTGTTGTAGACTTCCGCGATGTTGATGCCGCGCAATGCACCATCGCTGAGTTTCAGCGAGGCGTTGCCGGCAAGCGATCGCCTCAGCGTTTTGCTGGTCTTTCCGGCCCCCGCGACGACGATGGTCGTATCGAGCCGGCCCTCCAGCTTGTTGAAGCCCGCCGCATCGTTGAACAGCGCCGCGGCGGTAGCGCCCGCAACGGCGAGGTCCAGTTTTATCGCCGGCACGTCGCCGGAGCCGCTCGCCGACATTTTCGCGGCAATGGTGCCGTCGTAGAATGGGCTTTGCGGCAGGTTCAGGTCGGCATCCCCATTCGCCACGACGAGCGTTGTCTTTACCGGACCCGCAAACACCTTGCCGTAGCCGATCCTGTCTGCCGCGACGTCGATCTTGGCGTCCAATCCTTTGAGGAAGGCAAGGTCGATGGGGGCGTCGCTTGGACCGGCCGAACTTTGCTTTCCACTGGCCGCGGTCTTGCCTCCTCCCGTCAGCGCAGCGAAATCGAGCAACGCGAACTGCAGCGAGGTGCGGATGTTGAGCGGCGTGCCAAGCTTGACCGCACCGTCGCCGGACGCCTTGATGCCGTTGAGGCCGATATTGGCCTTCGCGAACGAGACCCCTGCCGGGCTGGCGTCAACAGTGCCCTTGAAGTCGAAATCCTGCAGGCCGCCGGAAGCTCCCTGCCCCAGCCATTGCATAAGCCTGTCGAGCGATGGTGTCGCGGCGGAAACCTGCCCCTTGAACGTGCCTCCGGCACCGACCGTGCCGTTCGCGCTGGCACGCAGCAACTTCGACGTCACGGAGAGGCTGACTGGTCCCGAGGCCTCGGCGATCGATGGGCTCGCAAGGAAATCGGCTGGTGCGACCTGCGACTGGAAAGCGATCTCCTGGCCTTGCCAGGTCAGCTTGCCTGCGACATCGACCGGCTCGGCGATGTCCTGAATTTTCGCGTCGAGGCTCAGGCCGGTGATGTCACCGCCTTTTTGGCCGGCAAGCGCCGCCAGCGGAACCTTGCCCTGGCGGATGCCCACCATGCCCCGCAGGTTGAGGCTTTCGCGTATCTTGCCCGCGTCCAACCCGTGAAAGGCAAAGGACGTGTTCAAGGTTATCTTTCCGGACAGCGGCGCGGTCTGGCCGGCAAGCTTGGCAATGGCGCCGATATCCAGCCCGGAGCTGGTCAGCTTGCCCTGGAACATCGGAGGTGTCTTGCTCACATTGGTTGAGACCGATGCGGCGATATTGCCTGCATCGAGACCCAGATGCTGCAAATTCGCTTCGAGATGCCCGTCGCGCAGGGTCGCTGCAAACTGGACATCGGAGGCGGTCAGCGCACCGCTGACCAATTGATCGATGGTGACGCTGACATCAGCGTCGATGTTCGAAAGCATCGCCAGGCTGGGCTCGCCGGCATCGCCCGGTGCAGATTTCCCGCTTCCGCCACTCGCGAGCGCACCGATGTCGATCCGCTTTGTCGACAGATCGGCAAGGAAGCGATGCGGTTTGCCGGGCTGGAACAGCGCGTCCAGCTGGAAAGACTGGTCGGTGAGCTCGAACTGTCCGCCCCTGATCTGGTAGCCGCCATTCTCGTTCAACCGGATTTCGCCGCTCGCCTTCAGGGAAGAAAGCAGAGGAGACGGTGCGGGCTCGAACTTCGCGTCGAGGGCGAGCTTGGCCGGTTGCCGCTGCAGGATCGGCCTGAGCGCCGAAAGCGTGCCGTCCAGTTGCAGCCGCCGGCCATCCTGTGTCGCCGCCAGTGAGAACACCGCCTCGCGGTCGAGATCCGGCGCCTTCAGATCGACATCGATGGCACCGACGGAGCTTGTCGCCCCGGTTCCGTCAACCGAGCTGAGGCTGCCGTTTTCAATGGTGATCCGATTGACGGCCAGGCGCTCCAGCGTGCTGACAAGGGCCGCGAAAGGATCATTACCCGTTTCGCCGGATGGTGCCGGCTGCGCATTCCCGCCTTCGGCAGACGGTTGAATGGCGATGGCAGGCTCGACCAGCGCGATGGACTGGATTTCCAACTTTTTCGACCACAGCGACGACAGCGTGATCGCGGTCGAAAACCCGGGCACTTTCGCGGACAAATCGCCTGTCGGGGACGAAACGGTGATGTCCTTGGCCACCACGGCCAGACTGGGCAGGAAGGACAGCCGTACCGGTCCGTTCAGGCTGATGTCCATGCCGCTGGCCGACGACAGTTGCCGGCTCAATTCGGACCTGGCCCAATCACTCGAAATCAGGGTTGGAAGGACCAGGAGCAGTCCGACGACGGCCGCGACCACGGCAATCACTGCGACGGCAGCTTTTTTCATATCGATCAGCCAGTTTCACCGGAAGGAATCAGTGCCGGTACAACTTTACATCAGTGCATGCCGGATTTCACAACCGGACGGTCCAAAGCCCGCGACCGGACAGGCCTTGGCCAATCCGTGTCTCTTATCGATTGAGCCGGTTGTACTTCTTCAGCACCTCTTTCAGCCGATCGTGAGGAATGGCGAAGGACACGTTGTCATCGCGCCCGACCATGGTCTCTGCTGCAACCATTGCGTTGATGATCGCTTCTTCCGTCGCGTGCGCCGTCGCTTCTATCAACGGGTTCATCTTGTCGTTCGGCAGCATTTCCAGGGTGGTCGTCTCGTCGCGGCTGAACGCGCCCGGGTTGGCGGTCGAGAAGGTGATGAAGATGTCGCCGCTGCCATTGGCGCCGTTGCCGCCGGTGCGCGCCATCCCGAGCGGGACGCGGCGCGCCAGCCGCTTCAGTTGATGCGGCAGCAGCGGCGCATCGGTCGCGACAACGACGATGATCGAGCCGGTCTCCTCCCGCCGCCATGATGTATCGGGCAACAGGTCGGTGATCTCCTGGCCGACCGGCACGCCCGCGATCGTCAAATCCTTGCGCGAGCCGAAGTTGCCCTGCACCAGCACGCCGACCGTATAGGCACCGTCTTCGTCGGCGAGCTTGCGGGACGCCGTACCGGTACCGCCCTTGAAGTTGAAGAGATTCATGCCGGTGCCGCCACCGACATTGCCTTGCGCGATGGGGCCGGAGACCGCGCGGTCCAACGCTTCGAAGACATGTTGCGGTTTTACATGCATGCCATTGATGTCGTTGAGTATTCCGTCCCAAGTTTCGGCCACCACGGGTAGCAGCCAGTACAGATCGCGGAAATGCGGCCCTTCGAGCCCGCGTTGCACCAACCACGAAATGACGGCATCGCGAACCACGCCGACGCTGTGCGTGTTGGTGATGGTGATCGGCCCCTCCAGAAAGCCGCTCTCCTCGATCCAGGTCGTGCCCGTCATCTCGCCATTGCCATTCAGCGAATACCAGCCGGAAAAGACCGGGTCGAAGCTGTGGCCGCGCGGCAGGATTGCCGTCACGCCGGTGCGGACCGGGCCTTTGCCGGCTTCGAGCTTGCCACTGCCCTCGATGATCGTCGAATAGCCAACCTTGACCCCGGCGACGTCGGTGATGGCATTGTCAGGTCCCGGCGTGCCCACAAAGGGAATTCCAAGATCGCGGGCATTGAGTTTGTGGGCAGATGTCGCCGTGTTCATGTTCATCACTACCATTCGCTGTTGCCTGCTGGCGGTTCTTCGACAGCCGCGCTGGAGCAACTCCAGGAAAAGCGCGCAGCAGTCACCGTCGGAATCGCTTAGAAACAAGGAGTTAGAGCGGTTCGGTGAAAAACGGAAACACTCTAGAGATTCTTGGTCAGGAAAATCCGTTTTACACCAGGCGCGCCGTCGATCTCACCGAAAACGCGATAGCCATGCCGTGTGTAAAAATCCGGCGCCTGGAAATTGGCGGTGTTCAGCAGCACCGCGTGACAGCCGCGTTTCCTCCCCTCCTCCTCGGCGAGGCCGAGCACGCGCCCGCCCAGTCCAAAACCGCGCAGGTCGGTGGGAAGCGCAAAAAGATCGATGAAAAGTAGGCCGAGTGCCGTCCGGCCAGCCAGGCCGCCGATGATTGCGTTCGTCGTGGCGTCGCGAACCGTGACCGACAGGGCGCGACGTTCATAGGCGCCGACCTGTTCCTCATTGTGGCGGACAAGAACCGCGCCGATCTGCTCGCGGATTTCCGGATCAGGGTCGTCGGTCAGGTCGAGGATCGGTTCTTGCACGCAGGTTCTCCATCTGTGAGCCGCGAACGGCTGAAGAATGGCGGCCATCACCGCGACAGAACTGCGAGGGATGGCCGCCAGTTGCAACGGACGATCGATCGTGCCGAAGTCCGCGTTGTCAGCAGTCAGCTGAACAACTCATCGTAGATCTTCAGCCAAGACTTCAGCGGCTCCGTTTCAGGCGACGCTATTTCCGGTTTCATCATGGTGATCTTGAATTGCCCGGTGACAGGGCTGATTGACGGATCTTTCGGCGGCACCTTGGCATCGACCGGGGGATAGCCGGCATCGCGGATCACATAAGCTGCCTCATCGGAGAAGTAATATTCCAGGAAGAGCTTGGCAGCGTTGGGATGCGGGGAATTCCTGACCAGCGCGATCGCGCCGAGATTGGCGACCAGCGGCTCCATTTTGATCCACGCGATCGGAGCACCCTTGCCCTTGCTGATCACCGCGTGATGGTTGTAGGTCATCAGCCCGATCTGATGTTCGCCCGAAATCACCTTGTCGATGACCACACGCTGGTTGCCGGGCTCGCGAATGACTTTCTGCTCCGAAAGCTTGCGCAGATAGGCATGACCTTTCTCCTCGCCCATCGTCATCAGGATGTTGCCGATGAAGCCGGGAGGGCCGGATATGCCGCGGGTGTCGGTCCACACCATCTTGCCCTTCCATTGCGGGTCGAGCAGGTCCTCGAACGTCTTGGGCGCCTTGTCTGCGGCGATGAGATCGGTGTTGTAGGTGGTCGTCAGATAAAGAACGTCGCTGCCGCAATAGAGCTTCGACGCTGGCTTGAACATCGGATCGTAGTCGGCCATCGAGTTCGGTGCGTATGGCTCGATCAGATTGGCCGCTTCCAGCGGTGCAAGCGCGGTACCGGGTGTATCGAACACATCCGCTTCGATCTTTCCGGCACGCGCCTGGCTGGTGATCTTCAGGACGGTGTCGGAGTCCCCAGCCTCCATGTATTTGACTTCGATGCCGTATTTATCCTGGAAATTCTTGGTCAGCGGCCGGACCAGTTGCTTGATGATCAGGCCGGTGTACCAGACCACCTGCCCTTCCGCTTTTGCATCCGCGATCAATTGCGCGGCCGGCTCGGCTTGCGCCAAACCCCTTGTCGCCAGCATGGTCAGCGAGGCGCCGGCCAGCTGCAGGACGCTGCGTCGTGTGTACACGTAAACCCTCCCACTGTGATTTGTTGTTTGATTGTCGCGGCTCTTCCACCAGTGCATTTCGTGAAAAACGGAAACGCCGCAGGTGGCCTCCTCAAGATCCTGACGCACAAAAACTGCTCGCAAGCGGTCACGACGGTCAAACGACTAAAGAAATTGAAGCTTTGAGTAATCCTCATTCGTTTGTCGCGCCGGGCCCCCGTCGGGTGGCCCACTGCCAAGCGGTGCTGCCGCCATGCTGGAGCTTGCGAACAAACAGAAAATCAAACCTAATCGCTCCAAACAGGAGCGAGTGACAGTGACAAGCCCATATGATGTCTTCACCACCGGCACCTTCGTTGGCCGGGTCTGGGACCCAGCCGTCGCCGGTCCTTGCCTCGTCACGATCCGTGATGGCAAGCTGGTCGACATCACATCCAGGGCGACGCCGACGATGCGTGACCTGATCGAGCGCGAGGATGCGGTTGACTACGTCGCGCGAGCCGACGGTCGGCTCCTGGCATCCCTCGCCGACGTGCTATCGTATGGCACCGGGGAGCGGGATCAGCGGAACCTGCACTTGTTGGCGCCGAATGACCTGCAGGCGGTCAAGGCCTGCGGCGTCACCTTCGCCCGCTCTATGATCGAGCGGGTCATAGAAGAACGCGCGGCAGGCAATCCGGATCTCGCCATCAAGATCCGCGAAAAGGTCGTTGCCATCGTCGGCGACAGCCTGCGCAACCTCAAGGCGGGCTCAGCCGAGGCAGCGAAAGTCAAGGAAGCGCTGATTGAGGACGGCGTCTGGTCGCAATATCTGGAGGTCGGGATCGGTCCGGACGCCGAGGTCTTCTCCAAGGCGCAGGTGCTGTCCTCAGTCGGCCATGGTGCGGATGTCGGCCTGCACCCGGTCTCGAAATGGAACAATCCCGAGCCTGAGATCGTGCTTGTCGTGAACTCCGCCGGCCAGGTGAAAGGCGCAACGCTCGGCAATGACGTCAACCTGCGCGATGTAGAGGGCCGCTCGGCTCTCTTGCTCGGCAAAGCCAAAGACAACAACGCCTCTTGTTCGATCGGACCGTTCATCAGGCTTTTCGACGCCAGCTATACGATCGATGACGTGCGCAATGCGGAACTCAGTTTGAAAGTGGTCGGTGAGGACGGCTTTGTGCTCGACGGCCGCAGCTCGATGAAGGAGATCAGCCGCGACCCGCTCGACCTGGTGTCGCAGACCATCGGCCGCCATCACCAGTATCCGGACGGGCTGGTGCTGTTCATGGGTACGCTGTTTGCCCCGACCGAGGACCGCGGCACGCCTGGCCAAGGCTTCACGCACAAGATCGGCGACGTCGTGACGATCGCCAATGACGAACTCGGCTCTCTGACGAACCGGGTTCGCCTGTCCACGGAATGTCCGCCATGGGTGTTCGGGGCTTCACACCTCATGCGCAATCTGGCAGCGCGACAGCTCCTTTGAGCGACCGGGCAATTCCAGCAAAAGTGCGTAGCGGTTTTTCGTCAGGCGTCATCAGCGACGCTGGAGGTTGACCGGCGCGCTCCCTACCACCGTCATCCTCGACCTCGGAGCGACCGAAGGGAGCGGAGTGTCGGGGATCCATTCCGGAACGCCGGTGGAAAGCCGTGCCGGCCGCACCTGAGGTGGCTCGTGCCGTGTACCGTGGACACTTTTCTCGCCGGAATGCTCGAGCCGATCAGCCAAACGGCTCGGTCGGCCCCTTGCCCGGCTTCGTGAACCACTGCGGCCCTTCGTCGGTCATGTAGATGTGGTCTTCCAGCCGGATTCCGAAGCGATCGGGAACCACGATCATCGGCTCGTTGGAGAAGCACATCCCCCGCTGAAGCGCTGTCGTGCTGCCACGCACGATGTATGGGCCTTCGTGGATCTCGAGCCCCAGGCCATGGCCGGCCCTGTGCGGAAGGCCCGGCAGCCGGTAATCCGGTCCGAGACCATGGCGAACCAGCACGGCACGCGCCGCATCGTCGAGCCGGTGGCACGGAGCGCCGACTTGCGCAGCGTCGAAGACGGCCTGCTGGGCTTCACGTTCGATGTGCCAGATGCGTGCGTAATCGGCATCCGGCTCGTCGATCATGTAGGAGCGCGTCAGATCCGAATGATAACCGTCGATGCGCGTGCCGGTATCGACAAGGATCGGCTGCCCCTTCTCGAGGACCTGATCGCCATCCGCGCCATGCGGGAGCGACGTCGCCGTGCCGAACGAGACGATGCAGAAGCTGGACCCGCGCGCGGCCAGTGCCCTGTGCTGCTCGTCGATGTAGCGAACGACCTCCGAGGCAAGGATTCCCGGCTTCAGGATCGCATGGGCGCGCCTGTGCACTTCAAGCGTCAGCTCCATGGCGTATTTTATCAGCGCGATCTCGGCCTCCGACTTGCAGAGCCGCAATTCGCGGACCAGTTGCGTGCCGTCGACCAGGCGCTCGGCGCCAATGGCTGCGGCAAGCGCGTGATAGATGAAAAGCGGCAGAGCGTCGTCGAGTGCGACGGTACCCTTGGATCCGACCAGCGCTCCCACGAGAGCAGCCGGGCTTTCCTCCTCGTCCCAGGTCGCGATATCGGCATCCAGGTGCGGCAGCGTTTCCACCCGGCTGCGTTCGAACGCGGGAACGACATAGGTCAGAGCCGTCAGCGTCACCACCGCGCCGAGCAGCCGTTCGCTCTGGTGCCAGACCAGCCCGGTGAAATAACGCAAGCTTTCGCTTGAGCCGAGCAGGACGGCCGCGACGCCGGCAGCTTCCATCCTGCTGCGCAATTGCTGCAGCCGTTCTTGTCTTTCAGCGTCGGAAATCGAAGCGGGGCGGCCAGGGAAAGACATGTCGTGCCTCTTGGGATGCTATTGCTGCGCGCTTGGTGTCGCCTTCATCGGCGATACGCAATCTGCCAGGGCGCACCTCAGCGTCGGCGCAGACCGTCGACAAAGACATCGACGAGACGAAGCGCCGTGGGCTGCCAGTCTCCCGTGCCTTGCGAATAGAAGATGCCAACCAGGGTCCGCAGCAGGTCTCCAGGCGATATGTCGGAACGAAGTTCGCCAGCGGCAACGCCACGTTCGAGCAAGAGACCGATAGCTGCCGTCAGCCGCTCGAAGGAGTAGGCTTTCAGTTCCGAGGAGCCATGCGCACCGAGTTGCAGCCCTTCGATCATGCCTTTCTTGGTGGCCACCAGGCGCACGTTGGCGTGCAGCCATTTGCGCAATGCTTCGACCGGCTCGGTGTCTTCGACCAACCGTTCGGCAAGGCTGGTCAACTGGTCGACTTCGTGGCGATAGACCGCCTCGAACAGAGCCTCGCGCGTCGGAAAATGACGATAGAGCGTGCCGATGCCGACGCCGGCCTGCCTTGCCACCGCTTCGAGGCTGGCCTGCGACCCGCCGACACTGAAAATTCGCGTCGCCGTTTCGAGCAGCAGCTCACGGTTGCGAAGTGAGTCAGCGCGCGGTTTCCGCCTTGCCTTTTCGGTCCTGGGTTCCATTTTCTCCAACGGGGGACATTTCCTCTTGATAAACGGAGGCACCCTCCGTATATAGTAATGCAGATCGGAACTTTGCACAAAGGCGATTCCGGTCAGGGTCAACGGACCGCTTCGCAACAGATCTCTCCGCGCGCCCGCATCCTTCGCCGCTGGACAGCGGCTTCCATATATCACGATCACTGAATGGAGTACCGCGATGTCACTCTCCATCAGCCTCACCATCAATGGTCAAGCACGCTCGGTCGTGCTCGACGACGTGCGTGTGACGCTGCTCGACCTCCTGCGCGAACGACTGGACCTGCCAGGCACCAAGAAAGGTTGCGACCGCGGACAATGCGGGGCGTGCACGGTGCTGGTCGACGGCCGGCGCATCAATTCGTGCCTGGCATTGGCAGCAAGCCTCGATGGAGCCGAGGTCACCACCATCGAAGGTCTTGCCGAAGGCGACACGCTGCATCCGGTCCAGGCCGCTTTCATCGCCCATGATGGATTCCAATGCGGTTACTGCACACCCGGCCAGATCATGAGCGCCGTCGGCCTTATCAAGGAGGGCCATGCAAATGGCGATGCGGAGCGTATCCGTGAGCTGATGAGCGGCAACATCTGCCGCTGCGGCGCCTATCAGGGCATCACCGAAGCGATCCTCGAAGCGCAGAAGGCGACCACCGAAACCAAGCGGAGGAACGCGGCATGAACCGTTTTGATTACATCCGCCCCACCAGCGTGCCCGAAGCGGTCGCAGCCGCGGCGCTTCCAGGATCGGCCTACCTTGCCGCCGGGACCAACCTGCTCGACCTGATGAAGGTCGGCACCCTGCGGCCGGAGCGCATCATCGACATCACACGCTTGCCGGGGCTCGACCGCATCGAATGGTTGCCCGACGGCAGCGTGCGGATCGGTGCCATGGTCCGCAATTCCGACCTCGCCTATGACGCACGCTTCGCACAGACCTTTCCGGCGGTGGCTGAAGCACTGCTTTCAGGCGCCTCGGCCCAGTTGCGCAATGCCGCCACTGTCGGCGGCAACCTGATGCAGCGCACGCGTTGTGCTTATTTCCATGATCTCGCCAGCGCCTGCAATCGCCGCGCGGCCGGTTCAGGCTGCGATGCCCGCGACGGCGAGAACCGCCTCCACGCCGTGCTGGGCTGGAGCGAGCATTGCATCGCCACCCACCCTTCCGATTTCTGCGTGCCACTGGTTGCACTGGATGCCGCGGTTGAAGTCGAGGGTCCGCATGGCGGCCGCGACATTGCTGTCGACCAGTTGCACGTCCTGCCAGGCGCAACGCCGGAACGGGCAACGGCGCTTGCTCCCGGCGAGCTCATCGTTGCACTGCGACTGCCCGCGGAAGCGGCAGCCTTCTCCGGCAACGCCCGCTATCTGAAACTGCGCGAGCGCACCTCCTACGCATTCGCCGTGGTTTCAGCGATGGCAGCGCTGGAGCTCGAAGGCGGCCACATCCGCAAGGCGCGTGTCGCACTCGGCGGTGTTGCCGCCAAACCCTGGCGAGCACGCGAAGCAGAAGCAGCCCTGGCTGGCATGCAGGCATCGCAGGAAACCTTCGCGAAGGCGGCCGGGCTGGCGCTGGCCGATGCGGTTCCGTCCGGGGACAACGCTTTCAAGATCGAGTTGGCGCGCCGCATCGTCGTACGCGCACTCAGCCTCGCCGCTGCAGGAACACCAGAGGTCATGCCGGCACTGCCGGCTTCACCCTTCTCCGCTGGAGCATCTCATGTCGCCTGACACCGTCTCCCCACTCACGCAATCTCGCCGTCATGGCTCGAATGCCGGCCAGCCGCTGACACGACGCGACGGCCTGCTGAAAGTCACCGGCCGCGCCACCTATGCCGCCGACAACCATCCGCAAGGCATGCTCTATGCCGTGGCAGCCGTCAGCCGCATTGCACGTGGACGTGTCACGGCACTCGATATCGACGCCGCCAAGGCGCATGCCGGCGTCGTCGAGATCCTCACTCCAGCAAACCGACCGCTGCTGGCCCATGATCCGAACGAAAAGATGCCGCCGTTCGGCTTCCGCGTGGAGGTGCTGCAGAACGACGATGTGCGTTATGTCGGACAGCCGATCGCCCTCGTCGTCGCCGAGACATTGGAAGCGGCAACGGAAGCTGCCGCCCTGCTCGATCCGCAATATGAGATCGCCGATGCCCGCACGGGGCTCTCGAATGGCGACCGTTTCAACGTCGCCGTTGTCGGCATCGGCGTGCCGGCACGCACCGCCCATGGCGACATCGAGGCCGGCATGGCCAGCGCTACCCATGTAACCGAGGCCGCGTATGTGACGCCGGCGCAATACCACAATGCAATGGAACCCCATGCCGTCGTGGCCGAATGGGATGGCGACAGGGTCACCCTCGACATGCCCAACCAGGCCATGGCGCTGAGCTGCGCCGCCTATGCAGCCTATTTCGGGATTCCTGCCGAAAACGTGCTGATCCGTTCGCCCTTCCTGGGTGGTGGTTTCGGCTCCAAGGCGATCCTCAACGGGCCACAGATATTGGCCATCCTCGCCGCCCGCATGCTGAAGCGGCCGGTCAAGCTGGCGCTGACCCGGGCGCAGATGTATGGCCCGGTCGGGCATCGCGGCGACACCTGGCAGAAACTGCGCATCGGCACGGATGGCAACGGGCGCCTCACCGCCCTGCACCATTACGCGCTTGCCGCGACCTCCAGCTTCGACGAATTCATCGAAGCCTCGGCCAATGTTTCGCTGCCGCTCTATGACAGTCCTGCCATCCTTGTCGAACATGAAGGGCTCAGGCTGGACACCGGCACGCCAGGGCCGATGCGGGCGCCCGGCCTCGCTTCCGGGTCCGCCGCACTCGAGGTCGCGATGGATGAGGCTGCTGTCGCCTGCGGCATGGATCCGCTCGACTTCAGGCTCGCCAACTATGCCGAGACCGAGCCTGGCACCGGCAGGCCATTTTCCTCCAAGGCGCTGCGGGAATGCTATTCGGAAGGCGCCAGACGTTTTGGCTGGGCTGGCCGGCCGCTCGAACCTCGCCAGATGCGCGACGAAAACGGCTTCCTCGTCGGCTGGGGCATCGGGACGGCGGTTTTCCATTGCCCGCATTTCCCGGCGGCGGCTCGCGCCACCTTGCGGGCCGACGGCACTGCCCTGGTGGAGACCGCGGGCGCCGACATGGGCCAGGGCGCCTGGACGGCACTCGCCCAGATCGCGGCGGAGGCGCTCGGCCTTGACCCCGATCAGGTAGAATTCCACTCCGGCGTATCAAGCCTGCCCGATGGCGGCATTGCAGGCGGCTCCGGCCACACGGCGAGCGCGGGTCTGGCGCTGAACAATGCGGGCGAAGATGCGATCGCCAGACTTGCGGCGCTCGCCACCGCCGATCCCGCATCGCCGCTTTTCGGAGCCGGCAACATCGGGGTGGTCGCCCGCTCGGGCCGGCTTCACCGGCTTGACGATGAGAGCCGCAGCGAAAGCTATGTCGAGATCCTCGCCCGCGCCGGCCTGGCCGAAGTGACCGGGACGGCCAAGGCAGCGCGCGACCAGGAGACCGCGTCTCGCCATGCCATGTTCTCGCACGGCGCGGTCTTCGCCGAGGTCAAGGTCGATCCCGATCTCGGCCAGATCCGCGCAACACGCCTGGTTGGCGCGTTCGCAGCCGGTCGCGTGATCAATCCGCGGCTCGTGCGCAGCCAGTATTTCGGCGGCATGATCTGGGGAACATCCTTCGCGCTGCATGAAGAGGCGATAACCGACCACAGGACCGGCAGGATCATGAATGCCGACCTCGCCGAATATCACGTGCCGGTCAATGCGGACGTGCCTTCGCTGGACGCGATCCTGATCCCGGAAGATGACCCTTTCGTCAACCCGCTCGGCATCAAGGGCGTCGGCGAGATCGGCATCACCGGCACCGTGGGCGCGGTCGCCAACGCGGTGTGGCATGCCACAGGCGTGCGCGTGCGCCGCTTCCCGATCCGCATCGAGGACCTCGTCATCGGCCGGTCCTGAACATGAGCGCAACGCAGGAGAACAATCAGACCATCACGCCTACGACACAACTGATCCCAACCCCATCGGAACAGCAATGCAGCAAATCGTAGTCACCACGCCGTTTGGCAAGCCACCGCTGACCTACACGGTCGAACCCGAGGCCTTCAAAGCCGAGGCGAACAGACTTCACCGTTCTATCGTCCACCTCCTGCAGACATCGCCCACGCAGGGCAGCATGACCTTGATGCGGCTCGACGAAATCCTGTCGAATGCCGTAGTGGAAACTCTTGGATGCCCGCCGGACTGGAAATGAGGGCTGGCGCAGGTCAATGCACGAAAAACCCCGCCACGGCAGGGTTTTCCATTAGAAACCTCTAAATTTCCTGACGTTGTGTAAAGCCGTTCATAGATAAAGCCGCGGCTCCTTCGCATTTTTCACCGCGCGGCCCGACGTGGACCCAGGTCCCGCCCCTCAAACCAAGTCAGCGCGTTCGCCGCCCGCGGAAGGAGGTTCCGATGAAACTGAATGCCAAACTGCTCGCCATTATCGGGAAACGCATTCCCGCCATCTATGACGTCATCCCACGAGGACCGCTGGCCTCGCTGTCCTATGCCGCACTCAACCCGCAGCCACTGCCGCCAGGACATCTGGGAGCAGCCGTCGCGGCCGAATTCATCCGGTCGGCCTGGCTGGTCGAGAGAGGCGGGCTGGACTTGAAACAGGTCTTCGACGATCTCGACGACTGGTGCCCGACACGGCCGAAAAAGATCAAACTACCGCCCTGGTGGCCGCCCATTCCCGAACCTGAGCCGCATCCAGAATGGCTTGTCGACTTCCATCTTGGTTTCGCCGCCCGGGTCGCCGTCAGCCTTGAGGAGCTCGGCGACACGTCCCTCGGCCAATCCCTAAACAAGGCCGTCGAGCGTTCCCTGGCTGCAATCGAGACCGCGAAGATCTGACGACATCACGACAAAAGCGGGTCAGTCGGTCGACTGATCCGCTTTCCAGGCTTCACGGGTAATCTCGTATTCGACGTCGCCTTCTTCAGAACCGGGCAACGGATTTGCCCACTCGACATGGACGGTGCGGACGTGAGTGAGCCCGGCATTCTCCACCACCCGGCGTGATTCCCTGTTCACCGCCATCGTATTGGCCACGATGCGGATGAAGCCGAAGTGCAGGAACCCGGCATCGACAAGCGCTCTCTCGCCTTCGGAGCCATAGCCCTGCCCCCAGGTGGCACGCCGCAGACGGTAGCCGAGTTCGGCTTTTCCGTTCCCATGATCGTACAACGAGAACCAGCCCACGAAGCTGCCGGAAGCTTTCTCCGCAGCCACCCAGAGCCCGGCTTCACCTCCCCTCGGCATCAGGAAATCGGCATCGGGATCAATGCCGTCCACAGGCGTCGGCTGGCCGCCGTTCAGGAAACGCATCACCTCCGCGTCTTGCTCGAGCGCGAAGAGATCGTCCTTGTCAGCGGCCGTTGATGGGCGCAGCTCCAGCCGCGCCGTTTCGAGCATCGTCATCATGCCCCAGAGCTAACACGACGCATCCTGTCAGGTCGCCGGGCCCTATTCCGCTGCAACCTTGTCCTGCGTGTTCGTTTCGAAATCGCTGGCGTCGTGACGTTCGCGCAGTTGGCCTGCGGGGTCGCCGGAAACGCGGTTGACCATGCGCCCCCGCTTCACCGCCGGGCGCGCATGAAGCTGGTCGGCCCAGCGCAGGACATTCTTGTATTCGTGCACCGAAAGGAATTCACCCGCACCATAGTTCCAGCCCTTCACCATGCCGCCGTACCATGGCCAGATCGCGATATCGGCGATGGTATATTCGCTGCCCGCCACAAATTCATTGTCAGCCAGCCGCCGGTCGAGCACGTCGAGCTGCCGCTTGGTTTCCATGGCGTAGCGGTTGATCGCATATTCGATCTTCTCCGGCGCGTAGGCGTAAAAATGGCCGAATCCGCCGCCGACGAAGGGCGCCGATCCCATCTGCCAGAACAGCCAGGACAGCGTCTCCGCCCGCGCCGGCTGTTCGGTCGGCAGGAAGGCACCGAACTTTTCAGCAAGATACGTCAGGATCGCGCCGGACTCGAAAACCCGGATCGGCTTGCTGCCACTGCGGTCGAGCAGTGCCGGGATCTTCGAGTTCGGATTGACGTCGACAAAACCGGAACCGAACTGTTCGCCGTCGATCTTGATCAGCCAGGCATCATACTCGGCGCCCTTGTGGCCGGCTGCCAGCAATTCCTCCAGCATGATCGTCACTTTCACACCGTTCGGTGTGCCCAGCGAATAGAGCTGCAGCGGATGCTTGCCGATGGGCAGGTCCTTGTCGTGCGTCGGCCCGGCGATCGGCCGGTTGGTGCTTGCGAAGGCACCACCGTTGGCCTTGTCCCAGGTCCATACTTTCGGCGGCGTGTATGCGGATTGGTCGGACATTCTCGGCTCCCATCGGATCGGCGGGTGGCTGACAGATGAGCCGCCATCCTCGCGGACCAATTACATAGGCGTCGGAACCATCCTTTGACAGGCAGATTCTGTTCCAAAACCGAAGCGATCGCCGCAACAATTTTCTATCTCCTCGCGCCTTCGCAGCAGCAATGTTTTGAGCCGCAGCCTTTTGTCTTGCCCCAAAGATGACGGAAGCCCGAGCCCTGATGTTTTCTTGATCCGGGACCGGCAGATCCCCAATCGAATTCTGATGCCGGCTCGGCTTATCACAGGAAGATACCAGGACAGCCGGCATGGCATTACGTTGCCGTGGTCCGGCGACAACACCACGACCTTTGCCATGCTCAAACCCGTTTCCCAGTTCCGGCTGCTGACCAGAACCAACGCCATACCAACCGAATATTTTATCCTGGCCAACCTGCAGTCGGACGGGCCGGTGGTTGGGCACCTTGCCGGCAAACCGATCCGCGAGGCCGTCATCGATCGGGATGGTCGGCGTTACCGGTTCAGCGGAGTCATGCCGCGTACGCATGGCGGCCGTTTCGCGGTGGAACATCTGCGCCCGGGCGAGTGGATTGTTCAGCCGGGCCTGATCTATGCCCTGGAAGGCCCAGAGGCGTTGCGCGCATGAATAAGGCGGAACAATAGAGCGCCTGCACAGTTGAGAAACCGAACCCCAAAGGAGAGGTCTTTCGATGGATGTGACGGCGCTTGCCACCGACTATGATGAAACGCTTGCGGAAGAAGGAGTGGTTTCCGCCACCACGTTTGCCGCACTGCAAAAGCTCAAGGACACCGGCTGCAGGCTCATTTTGGTGTCAGGTCGGCAACTGCCCGACCTCAAGACTGTCTTTCCGAACTTTGGCATCTTCGACAGGGTGGTCGCCGAAAATGGAGCCGTCTTGCATGATCCAACGACAGGGCAACAACGGCTTCTGGCTCCGTCTCCTCCTCGGGCTTTCATCGACGCGCTGAGAGAACGCGGCATCGATCCACTTCTCGTCGGCCAATCTGTGATTGGCACACTGGTGCCGAACGAGATGATCGTTCTCGACGAGATTCGGCGTCAGGGCCTCGAACTTGAGATCATCTTCAACAAAGGCGCCGTCATGGTGCTACCGAGCGGTATCAACAAGGCGACCGGACTGATAGCCGCGCTGGACGATCTCGACATGCCGATCGAGGGAGTGGTCGCGATCGGTGATGCCGAGAACGATCATGATCTTCTACGCCGCGCAGGCTTCGGCGTTGCAGTGGCCAACGCGTTGCCGAGTTTGAAGGAAACGGCGGATCGGGTCACTCTTGCCCCCGCAGGTGACGGCGTCGCGGAGATCATCGACGACATCCTGCGTGGCGATATCGCTGTCACGAACGCTTCGAAAACCGATTATGCGACGGGAAGAACGGCACGGGGCTAGCACGCGGGCGCGATCAAGATCGTCCCAGAATCCCGATCCGGCGCATGGCAATTCAATTCCCCGCATCGACGATGCCCGCGTCGAGGATGCCCGCGTCGAGGATGAATGTCGGAACGATCCCGACGCTGATGCATTTGGCTTCCATCACCGACCCATAGGAGGATTGCCGGGCCATGAAAATTGCCCATGTCGCACCGCTTTTTGAGTCCGTCCCGCCACGACTTTACGGCGGCACAGAACGCATCATTTCCTACCTGACCGAAGCCCTTGTCGACCTCGGTCACGATGTCACCCTGTTTGCCGCCGGAGATGCTAAGACATCGGCGACATTGGTGGCGGGGCGCGAGCGGGCGCTAAGGCTCGATCCCAATCCGCTGAAGTCGGAAATCGCCGCCCATCTTTCCATGCTGCACGACGTCAAGGCGCGAGCCGACGAATTCGACATCATTCATTTCCACCTCAGCCACTTCCTGCATTTCCCGTTCTTCGACGCCATGGCGCAGCGAACGGTGACGACGCCACATGGCCGGCTCGACTATGCCGACCTGGCACCTGCCTATGCGCGGTTTGCGCAATTCCCGATGATCTCGATTTCGCAAAGCCAGAAAACCGGGCTGCCGGATGCCAATTGGCTTGCCACCATCCATCACGGCATCCCGCCAGACCTGTACACGCTCAACTCCGAAGCCGGCACGAGCAGCACCTACCTGGCGTTCCTCGGCAGACTTTCCCGTGACAAGCGGCCGGATCGAGCCATCGAGATCGCCCGCCGCACCGGGCTCAAGCTGAAGCTGGCGGCCAAGATTGGCGACGGCGATCGCGACTATTTCGCCGAGGTGGTTGAGCCACTGATCGACGGCGATCAGATCGAATATGTCGGTGAGATCCCGGAGCATGCCAAGAACGATTTCCTCGGCAACGCCGCGGGGCTTCTGTTCCCGATCGATTGGCCGGAACCCTTCGGGCTGGCAGCCATCGAAGCTATGGCGTGCGGCACACCAGTGATGGCCTGGAGTTGCGGCGCCCTGCCAGAGGTGGTCGACCATGGCGTAACCGGCATCCTGGTCGAGACCATGGAAGACGCCGTGGCAACAATGCCGGGCCTGTTGTCACTCGACCGGCGCCGCGTCCGCACCACCTTCGAAGAGCGGTTTTCGGCATCGCGCATGGCCGGGGACTATGTGACCGCCTACCGGCAGTTGATCGCCTCCCCGAAAGACACCAGGCATGCCGCCCGCAGCGAAAATCCCCTTGGAGCAATCCATTGAACACCGTACCGCTCGATGAGCACAAGCTCGATCCAGCCATCGCCTTGGCATCGCTCGACGAAGCGGCGCCGCGAGAGCCGCACCGCCTGTTTGCCTTGAAGCATGGCGACAGTTTTGCCGTCGCCGACGCCTATGGCGATATACGCGGAGTTGGCGACGGCTTCTTCCGCGACGACATGCGCATGTTGTCGGAGTTTCGGCTCACCGTCGGCGGACGTTCGACTTCCCTGCTTGGCGCTTCGCTGAGCCAGGACAATGTGCTCTTTTCTACCAACCTCACCAACCTGCCGGTCAAGACCATGGACGGAAAGGAGATTCGGCAAGGGGCGATCCATATCGAACGGGTACGGCTGATCTGGGAGGACAGGCTCTACGAGCGGCTAACGCTCTCGAATTATGGCCAGGAGCAGTCCGCCATCGTTCTATCGCTCCGGTTTGCCGCCGATTTCCGCGACATGTTCGAAGTGCGAGGTACCGTTCGGCAGAAGCGCGGCATCGCGCATCTTGCCGAGGCAGGGCAGAACTCCATCGTGCTGCGCTATCAGGGCCTCGACAGCGTCGAGCGGATTTCAGCGATCTCGTTCTCGCAAATGCCGGACCAGTTGATGCCGGACCAGGCCGATTTCTTCCTGACCATTCCGAGGCGCGGCAAACAGACGCTTTATGTCGAAGTGGGCACCCATGTGGCGGCACCCGATCGAGAACGGTTTCGAGCCGCCGCAGCACGTGCGCGGTTCGCCATGCGCGCCAAGCGGCGCCATGGCGCCACGGTTCACAGTTCCGGCCGCGTGTTCAATGACTGGATCAATCGAGCGCGCGCCGACGTCGCGCTGTTGACCACGGAACTCGAAACCGGGCCTTACCCATATGCCGGCATCCCCTGGTTTTCGACAGCCTTCGGTCGTGACGGGGTGGTTTCAGCGCTGCAGATGCTCTGGCTTAATCCGGGACTGGCGCGCGGCGTGCTGGCCTTTCTCGCGCAGCACCAGGCCACGGAGACATCCTCGTTCAGTGATGCCCAGCCGGGCAAGATCATGCATGAGACCCGCAAGGGCGAGATGGTGGCGCTCAGCGAGCTGCCCTTCGGGCGCTACTATGGCGGCGTCGACACGACGCCGCTCTACATCCTGCTCGCCTGTTCCTATGCCGACAGGACCGGCGATATGGATTTCATCGACCGGCTCTGGCCCTCACTGGTAGCAGCCGCTGACTGGATGATCGATGCGTCCAAGGCCACAGGCTTCGTGACCTATCAACGCGCCGCAGCCTCCGGCCTGGCCAACCAGGGTTGGAAAGACAGCTACGATTCCGTCTTCCACGCCGACGGACGCATCCCCAAGGGGCCCATCGCTCTCGTGGAAGTGCAAGGTTACGTTTTTGCTGCACTGCGTGCATTGGCCGGCCTTGCCGAACGCCGCGATGAAGCGGAACAGGCCAAACAGTGGAGGCTTCTCGCTGACGCATTGCGCGACCGGGTGGAGGAACGATTCTGGATGGACGATATCAACTACTACGCGCTTGCGCTGGACGGCGACGGTGAGCCGTGCCGGGTGCGCACCTCCAATGCAGGGCATCTGCTTTATGTCGGCCTGCCACGTGCGGAACGCGCGGCAAAAGTGGCAGAGCAATTGCTGTCGGCGTCATTTCATTCGGGCTGGGGGCTGCGCACGCTCGCTGATGATGCCGTGTTCTTCAATCCGATGTCCTATCACAACGGATCGATCTGGCCGCATGACACCGCAATCTGCACCGCTGGACTTGCCCGCTATGGCATTCGCGAAGACGTGGTTCGGCTGACCAGCGGCACATTCGAGGCAGCAGTGCATTTCAATATGAGGTTGCCCGAGCTTTTCTGCGGCTTCACGCGCGCGCCGGGCGAAGCGCCGATCGCCTACCCGGTCGCCTGTCTGCCGCAAGCCTGGTCCGCCGGAGCGGCCTTCATGCTGATGCAGACCTGCCTCGGCCTTCACGTGGATGGATGGACAGGCACCATCGAAGTGACCCACCCTCGCCTGCCGATCGGCATCGACAATTTGACGATCCGTCACCTCCAGGTCGGAACCGTCGCCGTCGACCTCACCTTTCAGCGCGTCGGCGATCGCATCGGTGCGTTCCTTGCCGATCAGCATGAAGGGCTCGTGCCGTTGATCGTGCGCAGTTGAAAACCGGAACCATCGCGCCAACGTCGCGTTGGACACCATACCTGCAGCGCAGGCAATTCTTCTCGAAACACGGGAGATGCAACCGACTGCCCGGTCGGAAGCAGAACCATTTATGACAACCAGCGATTTCGCGAACTCGCTTCCAGTCCTGTGGTTTGCAGTTCTGGCGACCTTCTGTCTGGCGGGTTTAGCGCTCACCGCAGCGTTGATGCGGTCCGGCAAGTCCAGACGCCCCTCCGCCCCTCCCGACACCACCCCTGATACGGTGCGGACACTGCTGCGGGAATTTGAGAAGAACGGTCATTCGGCAGACGCTGCGCTGGTCAAATGGTCGCCCGACACGCTTCGCAAGATTCTCGCCACCGAGCTACCCGAAGCCCAGGTGATCGTGGTTTCCAACCGCGAGCCGTACATCCACAATTTCAGAGACGACGATGTTGAGCTGGTTGTGCCGGCAAGCGGACTGGTTTCAGCGCTCGAGCCGATCACGCGCGCCTGTGCCGGCACCTGGATCGCCTATGGCGGTGGTTCGGCGGACCATCTTACCGTCGACGAACATGATCGTGTCGCCGTACCGCCCGATGCCCCCTCCTATGTGCTTCGCCGTGTCTGGCTGAACGAAGCAGAGCATGCAGGCTACTATCTGGGCTTTGCGAATGAAGGGCTCTGGCCGCTCTGCCACATCGCGTTCACCCGGCCGAACTTCCGGGCGTCTGACTGGGAAACCTATGAGAGCGTCAACCGAAAATTCGCCGATGCCGTCGTTGCCGAAGCCCGCAACGAACGGCCGATCGTGCTGGTCCAGGACTATCATTTCGCACTGCTGCCGCGCATGCTGCGAGAGCAGTTGCCGGACGCGATCATCATCACCTTCTGGCACATCCCCTGGCCGAACTCGGAAGTCTTCAGCATCTGTCCCTGGCGCGAACGCATCCTGGACGGGCTGCTGGGCAGTTCCATCATCGGCTTCCACACGCAATTCCATTGCAACAACTTCATCGAAAGCGTCGACCGGTTCCTCGAGACGCGCATCGAGCGCGAAGACGCGGCGATCTCTTATCAGGGTCAGATCAGTCTGGTTCACGCCTATCCGATTTCGATCGAATGGCCGCCGGCGCAGTTGGGCAAGGTTCCGGCTGTCGCACAGTGTCGGGAGCGCATCCGGACCCAGTTCGGCATTGCCGACGACGTAAAGCTGTGCGTGGGTGTGGAGCGGCTCGACTATACCAAAGGCATCGTCGATCGGTTCCGCGCATTGGGCGAATTGTTCGAGCGACACCCCGAATGGATCGGCAAAGTGACGTTCCTGCAGATCGCGGCACCGAGCCGCGGCACCCTGCCCGATTATGAGAAACTGCACCGCGAATGCGAGCACTGTGCGGACGAGATCAACCAGCGCTATGGCTCTGATGGCTACACCCCCGTGCTGTTCGTCGCTGAACACCACACGCGACAGCGGGTCTACGAGATCTATCGCGCGGCCGATGTCTGCATGGTCACCAGCCTCCATGACGGCATGAACCTCGTTGCCAAGGAGTTCGTCGCGGCGCGCGACGACGAACAGGGCGTGCTGATCCTCTCGATGTTCGCAGGCGCGTCCAAGGAGTTGCTGGAGGCAATGATCGTCAATCCCTTCGATGCCGCCACGATGGGGGAAACGCTGCGGCATGCGCTGACGATGACGTCCGATGAGCAGCGCGATCGCATGCACCGCATGCGCGAGATCGTACGCGACAACAACGTCTATCGCTGGGCCGGCAGCATGCTCCTCGACGCAGCACGCCTGCGCAAGCGGGCCGAAGTCGAGCTCGTCGGATCACGCGAGCCCATCGAAACCACCAACGTCGTCAGCCTGCCGGAGCGTTGGCGGGCAATGACATGAGATGCGTCGCCGCCGGGCGACGATAACAGGAGGAGCATTTCGATGTCACACACGGCCAGCCTGTTCGGACAGATGATGCCGCGCTGGGTGCGGCGCCTTGCGCGCCACGACAGGGCCAAGGCATCGGCGCCTGAAGACGTCGATGCGCAATGGCGGGAGATCGCCGAAAACGACCTCTATGGCGCCAACTCACCGGACTACACGCATGTGCCCAAAGAGAGCGCGCAAAGCGACCATCCGGTCGGCTCGAAGCCCAGTCGGTAGTCGCGTCGCCCGGTGCTTTCGCGCCAATCAGCCGTGCGCGACGGCAGCACAGGCTCCCTGCCTGCTGGAACGGGCCGCGACAAGTGCCAGCACGATGTAGAGCAGGCACGCGATGCCGAACGCCCAGCCATAACCACGCACCACATCGGCCTGGGTCGCGGCGACCGACATCAGTACCGCCAGCCCGACCGTCGGCCCCAGTTCCATCGCCGTGTTCATGACGCCGCCGGCCAGGCCTGCCTGGCGCAGCGGCACATTCGTCATGGACAGCACGGCCGAGCCTGAGAACATCAGCGACATGCCAATGGCGACCAGGATGGTTCCGGGCATCAAGCCGACGACATAGCTGGTGTCTCCGGCAAGCCCGGCAAGCAGCCCCAACCCGAGCGCTCCGACGATGAGACCGCCGATGGTCGTCTGTGCGGCACCGAAACGGCCAACCAGAGCCGGCGAAAGATGGTTGGTGACAATGAGGACGACGGCAAAGGGCAGGAAAGCCAGCGTCGTCGCGAGCGGTGCCCAGCCACGCACCTGCTGAAGATAGAGCGACAGGATGTATTCGATGGCAATTGAACCGACGGCAGCCAGCATCATGCCGAGCAGCCCCGTGATACGGCAAGGATCGACAAGAAAAGCTGGTGGCAGCAAGGCATCGCGCGTCTTTGCTTCCACGGCGAAGAACACCGAGAGCAGGATCGCGGAAGCGGCCAGTGGCGCCAGCACCGGCATGGACGTCCAGGAATAGTCACCCGTCATGATCAGACCATAGCTGCCGACAACGATTCCTGCCGTCGCCAACAACGCGCCGAGCGGATCGAGACGTGGCCTCTCGGCGGCGGCGGCCTCACCATCCTGCGGCAGCAGCACGCCGCTTGTGATCAGGGCGATCAGCGCAACCAGGATCGGCACCGCAAACATGAAACGCCACGACACCCATGTCGTGACGATGCCCGAGGCCACGAAACCGAGAATGGCTCCAAGAACCGAAACGCCGCCCCATGTCGCCATGGCCTGGCCGAAGTCCCGCGGGCCTGGAAACAGCCTGTGCAGCACCGACATCGCGGCGGGCGCGATCATCGCGCCGCCAACGCCCTCGAAGAAACGCATCGCCGCCAGTATCCCGTAGCTCGGGGCCATCGCAGCAACAACGGAGGCGGCGGCGAACAGGACAAGGCCAAGCACGAACATGCGCCTGCCGCCATAACGATCTGCCAGCCGGCCGCCAAACAGGAGCAAGCCGCTGAAAGGCAGGCCATAGGCAACCTGCAGCAGGAGCACGTCCGTAGGAGCAAGGTTGAACTCGGCCGCGATCTTCGGCAGTGGCACCATGATCAATGCAATCGTGAAGATCAGCGAACACTGCACGAAAGCCAGCATCGTGAAGGCAAGACCGGGTCTTGCCACCGGTGAGGTCGTCATTTCAGTTCCTTTCATAGAACGCAGAAGTCCGTGGCCCGCTCGCGCGAGCCTGCAGTCCAGTTTCTGGAAAAGGCGGTTCGGTCGCTGCGGACCGTCAACCGCTGTTGTAGTGCCCGCCTTCAACGTTCAGGCCGGCACCGAGCCAGTCTGAAATGCCGTCCTCGAAACGACGCGCCACCCAGCCATGCGTCCGCAGGATCGCCAGCGCCTCACCCGACAAGACGCAGCGAACACCTCGACAATAGGCGACGACCAGCCTGTCGCGCGGCAGTTCCGCCAGTCGCAATTCGAGTTCCTCAACCGGAATGTTGATCGCGCCCGGCAGACGACCCGTTGCGAACTCGTCTACGGGCCGAACATCGAGCAGCACGATAGAATCTTCCTGCAAACGTCGAATGAGCTCTTCGCGGGAAATGTTCTCGAGCCGCGCCGCGCTCGATGCGCCGCCTTCGATCAGGTCGCGCAACTGCGCGTTGTTGTGTTCGGCCAGGGTGCGCAATGCCGCCAGCACCGTTTCGATCGGCCCGCTCGCCAGCCGGTAAAGCACTCGCTTGCCGTCCCGCCTTGTCTGCACGAGGCCAGCGCGCTTCAGGTGTTGAAGGTGCTGGGACGTGTTGGCGACACCAAGTCCGGTCAGCTCCGTCAGCCGCTCCACTGCCTTCTCGCCCTCCGCGATATGATTGAGCAGCACAAGTCGATGCGCATGCCCGAGCGTGCGGGCAATGTCGGCCGACAGGTCGAAGATGGGATGATGGCTGTCACTGTCTGTCATGAGTGCGTTCTAGCATCACACAATCATTCAATCAATCCATTGAATGTTTTTCCATTGACCGTTATGTACGGCCAATCATGGTTGCCAGGAGTGTATGATGGACAACGGTTTGGAGTTTGCCCTGCGCACCATCGCGCTCGGCGTCGGGGCAACGGTGGTGATGGATTTGTGGGCGCTGTTCCTGAAACGCGCTTTCGGCATTCCTTCCCTCGACTATGCCTGGGTCGGGCGCTGGATCGGCCATTTTCCAAGAGGGCGCTTCGCACATGCCAATATCGGGCAGGCCGCCACCATTCCGGGAGAGGCGGCGATCGGGTGGGTGGCACACTACGCCATCGGCATCGCGTTCGCCGCTCTGCTGATGTTGGTTACAGGCCTGGACTGGATCCACCACCCAACTCCCCTGCCCGCTCTCGCGGTCGGCATTGCCGGTGTGGTGGCCCCGTTCTTTGTGATGCAGCCCGCTTTCGGCGCCGGCATCGCCGCTTCGCGGACACCCAAGCCAACCGTGGCCCGACTGCGCAGCCTGATGGCGCATTTCTCCTTCGGCGTCGGTCTCTACCTTTCCGCCCTGCTGCTGGCTGCGGTTTGGGTTTGATTTCTTCTCACTTGGAGCCTGTCAGCAAAGTGAACCATGCGTGCGCCCCACTCGTAGAAAATGCCACGCACGTATTTGTGCTTGGCTCGGCGCACCACGGAAATCGGCACGGGTAGCTCCCGTGCGTGGCGGCGGCCTAGGAAATACTGCGCGATTTCGCGACCAAAGAGGGTTCCAGCGGCAATGCCGCGACCGTTGTAGCCGCCGGCGCTGAGAATACCCGGGGCGGGTTCATGGATCGCCGGCAGATGAGTGTCCGTCATGCCGATCGCGCCATACCAGCCGAAATCCAGGCTGACCTGCCCAAGATGCGGGAAAAGCCTGTTGATTGCCCGACTTGCCCAGGCCACATGCGCAGAACGGCCGCCCCCGGAAAGCGCCCCAACGCTGCCGATGATCAGGCGACCGTCGCGATCGAGACGATAAGAACTGAGAACCTTTCTCGTGTCGGTGATCGCCTGCCGCGATGGCAGTACCGAAGCGAGTTCCCCTTGAGTTAGAGGGCGCGTCGCGATGTTGAAATAAGGCAAGTTCACGAATTCGGATTTGAGATCGAAGTCGTCCGACATTGCATAGGTATCGGTTGCTATCAGAACCCTGTCGGCAACGACTTCGCCCTCGGTGGTCCGCACGCACCAACGGCCTGGCGCCGACTCGAAACCTGTAGCCCGCGAATGGATAAAGATCCGCGCCCCGGCCGCCACGGCAGCACGTGCGAGGCCTCGAACATAGGCAAGCGGCTGGACGGTTCCCGTCCGTCGATCGAGCAGCGCGCTACGATAGCAGGCTGCCCCGATACGCATCCGCGTCTGCTCGGCATCAAGCAGTTCGACGTCGGCGCCGATCCCTCGCCACGATCTGGCACGTTCCTCTATTGCTTTCAGGCCGTTCGCACCGACGGCACATTGTAGAGTCCCAGCCCTTTCGGGGTCACAGGCAATTCCATATTTGTCGATCAGCGCGAAAAGATCCCTTGGCGCCTCGCCCAATGCGTGCAGCAGCCGATCTCCATGGTCCCGGCCCAAGATGGACCGCACCTGCTCGGGCGGGATCCACATTCCGGCGTTGACCAACCCGGAACTTCGCCCAATCGCGCCAGAGCCCGGATCGTTGGCTTCAACAACGACGACATCGGCACCGTGGCTGGCAAGCTCAAGTGCCGCGGCAAGGCCTGTCACGCCTGCGCCGACGATGACGACGTCAGCTTGAACCGTCTGCACAAGCGCGACGAGAGATGGCGCCGGCGGCGCGGTCACCTCCCATAACCCACGCGGTGTAACCTTCAGTCCAACCATTTAACCGCCCCTTGCCCCCGGCTTTGACGCGCTTCACGCGAACTCGAATACGGCGTCGATTTCCACCGATACGCCAAACGGCAATTGCTTCACGCCGATGGCGGAGCGGGCATGCCGGCCGGCATCGCCGAAAACCTCGACCATCAGGTCAGAGGCGCCGTTGGCGACTTTCGGCTGTTCGGTGAAATTGTCGTCGGAACGGACGAAGACATTCAGTTTCACGCAACGTCTCACCCGGTCGAGATCGCCGACGGCAGCCTGGACCTGGGCAATGATGTTAAGCCCGCATATGCGTGCAGCCCTGTAGGCATCCTCGACGGAAACGTCTTTCCCGACGGTCCCGACATGGAGGAACTCGCCATTCCAGCGTGAAACCTGCCCGGCGGTATGGACCTGGTTTCCGGTCACCGCGAAAGGTACGTAGTTGGCGACAGGCGCTGCCGCCTGAGGCAATTCGATCTTGAGTTCAGCGAGGCGCGCCTCGATCAGGCCAGTCATGTTCAATCTCCTTGTCCGTTGATCAAAGTGATGATGGTTCAGGCTTTTCCTGCCGCAATTCCGAAGAGCGCTGTCAGTTGGCGAGGATTTTGGCCAGCAGCGGCCGGCGGATGTTGGCGCCGCTAAGGACGAGGCCAACCTTCTTGCCCCGCATTTTTTCGCGCTCGCCAAGCAAGGCCGCGAGGCCGATCGCGCCCGCACCTTCCGCCATGTTGTGTGTGTCCTCGTGGAAGGCGCGTATCGCCTCCTCGATGGCCCCATCGCTTACTTCCACGATGCGCTCGGCGCCCTGCCGGATGATGGCGACCGGTTCGGGTTTGGGGATCCGGACAGCCACACCGTCAGCGAACGTGTTGGCGCTGTCTGTCGTGACCACCTCACCCGCCTTGAACGAGAGCGCGTGCGCGGCAGCATTTTCGGAAACGACCCCGACAATCCTGGTCTTGAGGCCGAGCAGGTCACGGGTGCGGATCATGCCGCAAATCCCCGAGCCCATGCCTATGGGGACGTAGACGGTATCGAGGTCCGGCACGGAATTGAACAGTTCGAACGAATAGGTGGCAACGCCTCGCATCAATTCGGGCAGAAATGGCTCGACCAGGAACAGGCCGCGCTCCTTGGCGATTTCGAGGGAGATGTCATAAGCGGCGCTGTAGTCGTGCCCCGCTTCTATCAGATCCACCCCCATGGCCTTCAGGGCCTTGTTTTTCTCCGGGTTGTTGTTCTCCGGAACGACGATGGTAACGCGGAAGCCGGCCTGTCGGCCGGCGAAAGCCTGGCTCAATCCATGATTGCCCACGGTCGCGGTAACGATGCCCTTCGGCACCTCGCCATAGACACCCTTCTTGAGCGCATCGGCGAGAACCAGGCCGCCGCGCACCTTGAAGGCGCTGGTCGGCAAATGGTTCTCATGCTTGACCCAAACCACGTGCGCCCCGCTTCTCTCGGCAAGGAGGGGCCAGGCGATCTGCGGTGTCGCGGCAAGCGCCTTTCGGACGACGCGCGCGGCATCCTCCAACTGGGTCAGGGAGAACAGGAAAGGATCGACATTTACGGACGATGGGAGCGTGGACATGGAGAGATCACTCCGAACGGGTTGAGTGCGCTGGTCCGGGATCGGGTTGCAACACCCGAAACTCTCCCTTGAAAGATCAGTCGAGGAAATCAATAAAAGGGGGATAGGTCATTCCAAGATGGAATAAGCATGCAGATTCCCAGACGCCTCCTGCCGCCGACCCACGAGCTCCACGCCTTCGAAGCCGCCGCGCGAACGGGCAGCATTTCCAATGCTGCGCGAGAACTCAGCCTGACCCAAAGTGCAGTCAGCCGTCAGATCAAGACACTTGAGGAGCGGTTGGGGCTCGAGCTTTTCGTGCGCGAGAAACAGAGCATCCGATTGACGCTGGCGGGGCAAAGCTACGCACGCGACATACGCGAGGCCCTGCGCCGCGTCAGCACGGCTTCGTTGAACATTCGGGCCAACCCGCTTGGCGGCACGCTCAATCTGGGCATCTTGCCGACCTTCGGCACCCGATGGCTTGCCGCCCGGCTACCGCGCTTCGTGGCGCGTTATCCTGGCATCAACATCAACTTCTTTACCCGCTCTACCCCGTTCGACTTCAATCTGGATTCGATCGATGCCGCCATTCATTTCGGCAAAGCCGAATGGCCGGGCGCCACGATGTCGCCCCTGTTCGGCGAAAGCGTCCTACCGGTTGGATCACCCGATCTTGTGGCACGGCATGAATTCCGCAAGCCGCAGGATATTCGCAAGGCGCCTCTTCTGATCCTGCTTTCCAGGCCAGACGCATGGGAGCGCTGGCTCGAGGGTCATGGAAACCAGGCAGACGGCATCCACGGCATGATGTTCGACCTGTTCGAGATGCTGATCCGCGCAGCGCGCAACGGGCTTGGGCTGGCTCTGGTGCCAACCTTCCTCATCAGGGAAGAACTTGCCGCAGGACAATTAATGCCAGCACTGTCCGAAGCCGTGCCTGGCAAGGATCGATACTATTTCGCGCATCCATCGGAGCGCGGCAACTACGCACCGCTGTTAGCGTTTCGGAACTGGCTCCTTGAGGAAGTTGAAGGCGAAAAGATCCAATAGCAACAGCATATCAGCTGCCCGGTTCGGCGCGTATCGCGATGCGCCGGATCGGGACATTGACCTTGATGCTGCGAACGCCCGGAAGGCGACTGAGGATGCTCTCGCGGAGGGTTTCGTACTGGTCGAGATCAGATGCGTCGATTTTCAAGTGGTAGTCCGCATTGCCGATGATCGCGAAACACTCCAGAACTTGGGGATACGCCCGCACGGCACGCTCGAAGTGCTCAATGGATTCGGCGGTCTGTTTCGCCAGGATGATATGGACAAACATCTACGAAGCCACCTTGTGTCGAGACCTCAAGCAACCTGTGGTCCGCCGGGATGACCCAGTATTTGCTCGCACGATTGTTGGGCAAAGCGATCTTTTGGAAACAGGTCATTCGATAGGCGAATAAGATCCCCTTCGAGCGAGGACCGGCGCGCCGGGCGGCAGGACGAGACAGGACCATCAAGAAGATCCGTGCGATAGACTGTGTCGATTTCGATTCCCGGTACCGCTGCCAACTGCGTGTGGCATAGACGAGAAGACGATGAATATCCTTGCCATCTGCGGCAGCCTGCGGGCTCGCTCCTCCAATCTTTCCGTGCTCCAGGCGGCACAGATGCTCGCGCCGCAATCGCTTGAAATCACGATCTTCGACGGGCTGGAAGCGCTGCCCCATTTCAATCCGGACAGGGATACGGAAACGCCGCCCTCACCGGTGTCGAGGCTGCGGGAAGCCGTTGGCGGCGCTGATGCCCTGCTCATCTGCAGCCCTGAATATGCACGCGGCGTCGCCGGCGTCATGAAGAATGCGCTGGACTGGCTGGTCTCGAGCTTCGAATTCCCGGACAAGCCGGTTGCCGTCATCAACGCCTCGCAGCGATCGACGCATGCCGACGCGGCCTTGCGGCTTACATTGCAGACCATGTCGGCACGGCTGATCGAAGAAGCGTCGATCACATTGCCCTTGCTGGGGCGCAATCTCGACGCGGCGGGTATTGTGCAGGACCCGGAACTTTCCGCGCAATTGCGAACCGCACTCGCACATATCGAGCGCGGCGGCTGACGGCTCGCAATCGGGATGAGGCCGTAACGGTCAGTTGGCCAGTTTCCGCTGATGCCCGGCCGCGCTTTCAAAATCGAAGAACTTCTGGATGGCGAGCGCGGACGCGCCACGCAGCCAGACATTGTTGTCCCAGTCCACCTCCAGCGGCGGCGGCGGCCCGAAGGAATTCTCGCTTACCGCCCTGGCGAGAGGATCGATCAAGGCCTTGCCGAACCGCACCGCCTCGCCGCCGACAACGACGACCTCAGGATCGATGAGATCGATCATGCCGACCAGCCGTTCGCCGATCTCACGGCCGATCTTACCCAGATAGGTCACTGCCAGCGGGTCACCGTTTTCAGCCGCGGCCAGCAAATCGTCGCCCGTCTCTCCCTCCCGCAGCTCCCGCCATCCTCTTAGGATTCCCGATACCGAAAGGCGCCGGTTCCAGCTCAGCCGATCACTCGTCGCCCCACCATTCCTGTCCGGGTGCACGAAGCCGATTTCACCCGCCGCGAAGCGCGCACCACGATGGATCTGGCCATTGAAGATCAGCGCAGCCCCAACGCCGGCGCTTATCACAAGCACCAGGGCAGACCCACGTGTGCGCCCGTATCCGAACAAGTGCTGGGCGATGGCGAAGGCATTGACGTCGTTTTCCACCCAGACCGGAACGCTGATGCGCGCCGTGATCAAATCGGCAACAGGCACATTATTCCAGCCGAAGTCATGGAATTCCAGGCAGACCCCGCGATTCACGTCGATAAGCCCCGGCATGGCAACACCGATGCCGACAAGCTTTCGCGCATTCGCATTTTCCTTCTGCAGCACGGCCACACCGGTTTCCACCGCAGCGGCAACCGCCTCGGGATCATGGCTGGCCAAAGGCACCTTGCATGTCCTGATCGGTCGCGTCGAAAGATCCGTCAGCGTGCCCTCCACCCTGTCAGGCATGAGCTTGAAGCCGATCGACCAATGCTGCTGATAGTCGATGTTGAGCGGGATGGGCTTGCGCCCACCGGTGCTTTGCATGCCCTTTCCTTCGACGAGCATGCCTTCGTTGATGAGTTCAGCGGTGACCCCGGTGACCGCAGCGGGGCTGAGGCCGGTCATGGCCGCGATTTCAACGCGACTGAGTCCGCCCTCGCGGCGCAGGCAATTGAGAACCAGCCGCCTGTTCAACGCGCGCGTTGTGCTTTGATCGCCTTTGATCATGTTTAATTCAATAAATGAATACTGCTGCGGCGCGCATACTGCTCCACAGTCATGATCAGATCAAGGTCCCGCAAGTTAGAACTTTAAGATTTTCCCGCGAGCGTCTATTCGGTCAAATTCCCAGGCTGTTTCGCTAAGAATTGGTCCTTTCGTTCGTGCCGCCGGCCTAATCAGGCGCGGCCGGTTAATCGCCCAAAAACTTGGCCCGTCCGCCGTTTCGGACTGAAGAACGGGCCAAGAGCTTCCATGACAAGACGTCGATTCTATTTCTGAATTTCCGCCTTGGTCTTGGCGACCTCGTCGGCGCTCATCTCGCCAACCGTCTCGACCTTGCCGTCCTTGACCTTCCAAAGCCGGAACGGACCGGTGATATCGCCGTACTGGTCGAAGGAAACCGGACCGATGACACCTTCATATTTCACCGGCTTGCCGTCCTTGATCAGGGCCAGTGCCTTGGCGAACTCTTCCTTGCCGGCGTGGATCGGCTCGCCCTTGACAGAGACCACTTCCGGAATGGCGGCCTTGATCGCGGCGGCGTCGCTCTTGCCTGCCTTGGCGATGGCCAGCGCCACGATCGCGCCGGCATCGTAGGAACGGTCGGCGGCAGGCGCATCAGGCTTGATGCCGCCGGAGAAAGCCTCATAGGCGCCATAGAAATAGTCGGTCGACGCCGTCTTGCTGGTGCCCGACGAAGTGCCATAGGCCTCGTTGAGATATTGCGCGCCGACCGCATCGATGAACTCGGCGGAATTCATGCCATCGTTGAGCAGAAATTTCTGCGCGCCGCCGCCCGAGATCCAGGCGCGTGCGATCGTCGCGCCGTCGACCGGATAGCTGACCAGATAAAGCGCTTCCGGTTCGCCGGTCATCGCGGCGCTGGCCTCGGCTGAATAGCTCGCCTGCTTTTCGTTGTAGGGCGTCGTCGAGGTGATCGTGCCGCCCAGCTTCTTGTACGCGTCGGCGAATTCCTTGACCATGTTGACGCCGAAGTCGTTGTTGACGTGGATGATGGCGAGCTTCTTCAGGCCCTGGTCGATCGCGTATTTGGCTGCAGCGGTCCCTTGCAGCGCATCGGAGGTGATGGTGCGGAAGAACACCCCGTTGGTCTTGCCATCCTTGCCGAGCGCGGTCAGCGTCGGCGAAGACGACGCTGGCGACACCTGCACGATGCCTGCCGGCGCGGTCACCGAAGTCAGGATCGGAATCGAGACCGACGAGATGATGCCGCCGATCACCACCGGCACTTTCTTGATGTTGACGAGCTGCGTCGCCTGATCGACGGCGACATTGCCCTGGCTCTGGCTGTCGCGTGTATCGGTGACCAGCTTGCAGCCGCCGACGCCGCCAGCCTCATTGAAATCACGGAAAGCCATTTCGACGGATTTTGCGCCGGCCTGGCCGTATTCGCCGGCAGGGCCGGTCAATTCCATGACGAGGCCGACGGTGATGTCGCAATCGGCGGCAAGTGACGGCACCGCCGAGGCGGCCAACGCCACGAGCATGGTGGTGGCGAACAGATGTTTCTTCATTGTACTCCCCTTTGTTATGGCCGAGCTCCCGACACGGCCTCGTTGGTCTGCGAAGCGGCTGCCTTCGTTCAGGCAGCCCCCTTGTTGAGGTTGTATTTCATGATCGCGCCATGGCGGCCGTGGCGATCGCGCTCGAGCGTATAGACGTCGCCTTCGATCTGCCGCGCCTGATCGAGCACAGCGGCGATCTGCTGCTGATCCTGGTCGGTCAGGGCGATGCTCGAAATCGCAAGGTTCGAGGCAAGATGGGCCCGGCTGCGCGCGCCGACGATGACGGCTGCCACCGAAGGCCGCGACAGCATTGCAGCGCTGGCGATGGTGGCGATGTCGACGTCATGCCGGTCCGCCACCGCACGCAAGCTGCGCAACAGCGCCTGGAACAGATCCCAGCCGCCGAAATCGTCGATTATCAGTTTGTATTTGACCAGCGACCGGTTTTCATAAGGTTCGACAGGCTCAGCCGTGCCGAGCCAGCGGTCACCGAGGAAGCCGCCGGCAACGGTGCCATAGCACAGAAAGGCAATGCCCTTTTCCGCCGCGAGCGCAGCCATCCGCTTCGCCGGGCGGGTATCGAGCAGCGAATACTGCACTTGCATCGAAGTCAGCGGGACGCCTGCGCCGACGATCGCCTCGACGCGATCGGTGTCGAAATTGGTACCGCCGATCCGGTCGATCTTGCCGGCCTGTCGCAACTCGTCCAGCCAGCCAGCGGTTTCCTGCCAGCGCGGCGCCGCGTAGTCCCACCAGTGGAACTGAACCAGATCGAGCCGGTCGAGGTTGAGCCGCCGCAACGACTGGTCGATGACGCTCTCGACATAAGCTTTGGTGATACGCTGCAGGATATCGAGATCGGGGACGAACTTGGTATGCACCTTGATGCGGCTGAGGGCCTCCTGCCCGCGCTCGTCCCGGTAGCGCAGGCGGAAACGGCCGATCAGTTCCTCGACGCCGGTATAGATATCGGCGCAATCGAAGGTGGTGATGCCGGCATCGGCAAAAGCGATCATGTCGGCGATGGGATCGTCGCTCGACGCGGCGCCGTGGCCGCTGGCCATCTGCCAGCCGCCGCGGATGACCCGCGAAATCTCATAGTCCGGCGCAAGTCTGGTTCTCTGCATGCTTTTCGCTCAATCGTCTTTCAGCGGTACGGCCGTGGTTTCGGCATGGCTGAAGCGGCGCAGGCCGGTTCGCGTGATGCGGAAACGCGAGCTGCAATTGGGATCCGGACAAGCCACCTCGGCGTCGGTCGTCATCCAGTCGTTCCTGTGGGTCGGCCGTTGCTTGGCCGGCAGCAGCGGCAGCAGCGCCGCCAGCGAATAGATGGAGAAACCCTGCCCTGCCGGCAGATGCAGCATCTCGCCGCGCATCTCGAAATAGTCGCCGACCTTGGCGCCGCAATAGATCGCGCCGCCTTCCGGCGCGGTCACCTCGACGCGCAGATCGAAAAGCTCGAAGGAATCGTCGTGTCTCTCAGCCATGTCGCAGCTCCCGCGCATCGGCCTCATCATCGTCGAGGCGGCCGCGGATCAGGTTGAACGACCGGGTGATGTCGTCGGTCAGCGCCTTGACCGAGCCCGCGACGTCGCGGCGCTCCAGCGCTTCGATCAGGGCCCAATGATGATGCGTGGCCGGGATGTCGCGATTCTCGTCATGGATCTGTGCTGCCGTGCGGACATAAGGCCCCGACTGCAGCCACAGGCTTTCCACGATGGGGATCAGCACCGCCGAGCCGGCCGCCCGGTAGATGTAGAAATGAAAGGCGTGATTGAGTTCCGAGGTCTTGTGCGCCTTGTCACGGTCGTTGCTGGCGAAGGCCGCCTCGCAGGCCGAGGTCAATCGCCTGAGTTCGACGAAATCGGCAGCTTCGAGATGGGGCAAGGCCAGCGCGGTCATCTGCCCTTCGATCAGACAGCGCGCGCGGGCGAGATCCTCCAGCCTCTCGCGCGTGATCAACGGCACCCGCACGGACCTGTTCGGCAGCGCTTCCAGCGCCTGCTCGGAAACGAGACGGCCGAGCGCCTCGCGAACCGGCATCGTGCTGGTCTCCAGCGTCTGGGCAAGGTCGACGATGCGCATCATCTCGCCGGCGTCGAACATGCCGTGGATCAGCGAGCGACGCAGCTCTGCATAGACACGGTCGTGCAACGTCTCGCGCACGACCGGAGACAGCGCGCCACGGCGGCTCATGCCACGGCTCCCGCGTGCGGTTTCAGGCAAATTCCACGGATTTCGCGATCAGGCATTTCGTCCACCATTCGAAGTCGGACACCTCAGGCCAGTACGCATTTTCGTAGTTGCAATTTGCCTTGATGTAAAGTTTGATCAAACATCACAGATCAAAAATAATCGATTGGCCACGATGCAGCCTGTCGCAGATACCAGTTCAGATACCCCGCGCAGCGCGCTCGTCGAAGCGCGTGACCTCGTCAAGCAATTTGGCGGCCTGCGCGCCGTCGATCGCATGTCGATCACGCTGCAGCGCGGCGAGATGGTGGGACTGATCGGTCCGAACGGCGCCGGCAAAACCACCCTTTTCAATCTCATCGCGGGCAGCCTGAACCCGACATCCGGCTCGATCCGCATTGGTGGCGTCGAGGTGGCGCAGGAGCGTCCCGAGCGACGCATCGCACGCGGCGTCGGACGCACCTTCCAGATCCCGCGCCCCTTTGCTGAAATGACAGTGCTGGAAAATGTCCTGACCGGCAGCCAGAGGCAGTCCGGCGAACGCATATGGAAGAACTTTCTCCAGCCTGGCCGTGTCGCCGCAGAAGAGCGTCAAGCCGTCGAGAAGGCACGCGCCTTGCTGGATTTCGTCAAGCTGACCGGATTGGAAACAGAACCGGCGCGGGTGCTGTCGGGCGGACAGCGAAAACTCCTGGAGCTGGCCCGCGTGCTGATGGCGGATCCGGAAACCATCCTGCTCGACGAACCCGCCGCCGGCGTCAACCCGACGCTGCTGGAACTCATCATCGATCGCGTGCTCGAGCTAAACAACCAGGGCAAATCGATCCTGCTGATCGAGCACAACATGGACATGGTCGCCCGCTTGTGTGGCCGCGTCGTCGTCATGGCCGCTGGGAAATTGCTGACGGAAGGCACGCCCGACGAAGTTTCGCGCAACCGCACCGTGATCGAAGCCTATCTCGGCGAGGTCGCGGCATGAGCCTACCCATTGCGCTTTCGACCCGAGCTCTGGTCGCCGGCTACGAACCCGACCTGCCGATCGTGCGTGGTGTCGACTTCTCGATCCGCAGCGGCGAGCTGGTGATCGTTCTCGGCCCCAACGGCGCCGGCAAGTCCACCTTCGTCAAGGCGATCGCCGGACTGGTGCCGATCCACTCCGGTTCCACCCTGCTTGGCGATTTCGACATCACCGCCGTGCCGACGCATGAAAAGATCAGGCATGGCCTCGCCTTCGTGCCGCAGACCGAAAACATCTTCGCGACCATGTCGATCAACGACAATCTGCTGCTGGCCGCGAACGTGCTGCCGAAGGAAAGGCGCAGCCGCCGCGTTGCAGACCTCTATGCGATGTTCCCCGATCTTGCGGCGCGACCGTCTCTGCGGGCCGGCCAGCTTTCGGGTGGCCAGCGCCAGATGCTGGCGGTGGCGCGCGCCCTGATCGTCGAGCCAAGCGTGCTGATCCTGGACGAGCCCTCGGCCGGCCTTTCGCCCAAGGTGGTGCAGGAGGTGTTCGCGCAATTGAAGGCGATCAACGATACCGGCGTCACCATCATTCTGGTCGAGCAGAACGTGAAGGCAGCGTTGGCCATCGCGGATCGCGCCGCGATCCTCGTCGAAGGGCAGCTGCGCCATGAGGGGCCGGCAGCGACACTGGCGGAAGACCCGATCGTCGCCGAACTCTATCTCGGCGCTCGTCATGCGGGAAAGGCGGCGACACCATGAATCCGCAGCTGATCATGGACGGCATCATCGTCGGTGCGATGATCGGGCTCGGCGCCATCGGCATCACGCTCACCTACTCCATCCTGCGTTTCGCCAATTTCGCGCATGGCGAGATGATCAGCTGGGGAGCATATCTGGCGCTTGCGACGAGCGGCCTGCTCGGTTCGCTGTCGGGAGCGCTGTTCAGGCCGATCGGCCCCTTCTCGTTCGGCTGGTCGCTGCCGCTTGCAGTGCTCGTCGCCGTCGCGCTGACGGCAATGCTGGCGCTGCTGGTCGACGCGTTGCTGTTCGGTCCGCTGCGCAAGCGCCGCAGCGCCATCATCATCATGGTCATGGCAAGCTTCGGCGCCTCGCTGGCGTTGCGCAGCCTGCTCGAATTCCTTTTCACCTCGAAACCCGCCTATTTCTCCAAGGCGTTGCAGATCGCGCTGCCGCTCGGCGGCGGTTTACGCGCAACACCCGACCAGCTTCTGTCGCTGGTGCTCGCCGGGCTCCTCGTCGTCGCCGTCCACGTCCTGCTGACCCGCACCGCGATCGGCCGCTCCATGCGCGCGGTGAGCGAGAACCAGCAGTTGGCCGGTGTCGCCGGCATCGATGTCCGCAAGGTTATCCGCACCGTCTGGGTGCTCGGCGCCGGGCTTGCCTGCATCGCCGGTGTCATGGCTGGCCTGCTGGTGCAGATCCGCCCCTATATGGGTTTCGACCTGCTGCTGCCGCTGTTTGCCGCCGCCATCCTCGGCGGCATCGGCAGCGTGCCCGGCGCAATGGTGGCAGGCCTGATCGTCGGTCTTGCCGAGGCGCTCGGCGTGCAATTGATCGGCGCCGAGTGGCGCGCGGCCGTCGCCTTCATGATCCTTGTCTTCGTCTTGCTGCTGCGCCCGCAAGGTCTGTTCGGGAGGGCGGAATGAGCATCGAACTCGTTGCCTACATCGCCTTCTTCCTGACCATGGCGCTGACTTACGCCGTCATGTGCCTCGGCCTCAATGTACAGTGGGGGCAGACCGGCCTGTTCAATGTCGGTGTCGCCGGCTTCGTCGCCATCGGCGCCTATGTCTCGGCGCTGCTCACCACGCCCGACACGCCGGATCGCTTCGGCGGCTTCGGCCTGCCTATCCTCGTCGGCTGGCTGGGCGCGGCCCTTGCCACAGGCTTTGCTTCGTTCCTGGTCGGCTGGCTGACGATCCGGTTGCGTGCCGATTATCTCGCCATCGCCACCTTCGGCGTGGCGGTGACAGTGCAGCTCGTCGCTCTCAACCTGCAAGGCATCACCGGCGGCCCCTTCGGCATTGGTTTCATTCCAAGGCCGTTCGCCAGCCTTGCCGGCGACCCGCTGGCGTTCAGCCTGCTCAATCTCGGGGTGCTGATCGTGGTGGTGGCCCTGCTCTACCTCGCACTCGAACATTTGTTGCGCAGCCCCTGGGGCCGCGTCCTTCGCGCCATCCGGGAAGACGAGACCGCGGCACTGGCGCTCGGCAAGAACGCCACCCGCTTCCGCCTGCAGGCCTTCGCGATCGGCGGCGCCATCATGGGGCTGGCAGGTGCTGCCCAGGCCCATTTCGTCGGTTTCATCGCGCCCGACAACTACGTGCCGCTGCTGACCTTCCAGGTCTGGGCCATGCTGATCGTTGGTGGCTCCGGCAACAACCGCGGCGCCATCCTCGGGGCGATCCTGGTCTGGGGCATCTGGGCAGCCTCGGCGGGCGCCATCGCGTCCCTGTTCCCGCCGGATCAGCAGGCTCGCGCCGCCGCATTGCGGATCGTTTTGATCGGCGTTGGTCTCTGCGCGATCCTGTTGTTGCGCCCGCGCGGCATTCTCGGCGAGGAGCGTGTGGTTTCACGCCATCTCGCCCGCCTCAAACCGGGACGCCGGACCGCATCCAAACTCACTCCTCCGAATTCCTGAGCGAGGCCGAAATGCCAATCACTCCCGAGCGCACCACTTTGGCCGGGCTGGACATCAGCCGGCTGCTGTGCGGGCTGTGGCAGGTCGCCGACATCGAGAAGGGCGGCACGACACTCGACCCGGCGCAAGCGGCCGATGCTCTGCAGGCCTATGCCGAGGCAGGGTTCGACACGTTCGACATGGCCGACCACTACGGCAGCGCCGAAATCATCACCGGGCGCCTGCTGGCTCGCTATCCGGGAGGCAAACGGCCGCTGGCCTTCACCAAATGGTGTCCGGAGCCCGGACCGATGACCGCCGAAGTCGTCCGCAAGGGTGTTCAGCAACGTCTCGATCGGCTCGGCGTCCCCAAAGTCGACCTGCTGCAGTTCCACTGGTGGAGCTTCGAACATCCGGCATGGCTGGATGCTTTGCATGAAATGGCGCAGCTCAGGCAGGAAGGCCTGATCGGAGCGATCGGCGTCACCAATTTCGATGCCGCGCACCTGGCCCTGGCGCTAGCCGACGGCATCCCGCTTGCTTCCAATCAGGTCTCCTTCTCCCTGATCGACCGCCGCGCTGCCGGAGCGCTTTCCGAACTCTGCGCACGCGGTGGCGTGAGGTTGTTCGCCTACGGAACCCTGTGCGGCGGTTTTCTTTCCGACAAATGGCTGGGCGCGTCGGAGCCAGCGTCGATTCCAGACTGGAGCCGTTCGAAATACAAGCGTTTCATCGACACTGCCGGCGGCTGGCAGGCCTTCCAGGGCGTGCTCGCGGCGGCAAGCGAAATCGCCCGCAAGCACAAGGTCTCGATCTCCAATGTCGCGACAGGCTGGGTGCTGGGACATCAATCCGTCGCAGCCGCCATCATCGGTGCGCGTCTCGGTGAGAGCGAACATCGTGACGACAATCTGAAAGTCTTCTCCTTCGCACTGGACGATGAAGACAACGCCCGGCTTGAAGCCGCTTTCGCCGGCACGTTGCCGATACCCGGCGATTGCGGCGACGAATATCGCCGCCCGCCGTTCCTGACGGCTTCCGGCGATCTCAGTCATCATCTCGACGCCCTGCCCTCGGTCTATGTGGCCGAGCCGGTTCCGGGACGGCCGGGGCGTTCGCGCGTCTCTTCCGGCAGCATCTGGGAGCCCATTGCCGGTTTCAGCCGCGCCGTTCGGGTCAAGGATACGATCCGCGTGTCCGGAACGACCGCCACCCATGGCGCCGACCGTTGCGTTGCCCCCGGCGATGCCGGGGCGCAGACCACCTACATCCTCGACAAGATCCTGGCGTCGATCTCGGCACTCGGTGGCCGTACTGAGAATGTCGTGCGCACGCGCATCTATCTTCGCGACGCTTCACAATGGGAACCGGTATCCCGGGCGCATGGCCGTGTCTTTGGTGAAATCAAGCCGGCCAACACCATGATCGCGGCCGGCGACCTGATCGGCGACTACGAGGTCGAAATCGAGGCGGAAGCGGTCGTCGACTGATCGCTGGCAACGGCTGTAGAAGCCGCCCCCGTCATTGCCGAGAAGGCAGGAGTTCCCGCGGCGTCACGCCGAACCGGCGACGGAAGGCGGTCGCGAAGTTGGCAGGGCTGGTGTAGCCGGCCATGTCGGCGGCACCCTGAACGGTCACTTCACCGGCCTGCAGCGCGATGAATGCGCGTTCCAGCCGCCGATCGCGGATATACTCGAAGACGCTTGTCCCTTCCGCCTGGCGGAACAGCCGCTGCAGGCCGCTGGCGCTGATACCGGCAGCACGCGCAATCATCTCCACGCTCAGCGCACCACCTGGACGATTGTCGATGAGTTCCTTCGCCCGCTGCAGGCGGACGAGATCCTGGCGTGCGATGCCCTCGCCCGACGAGGGCCGGCGCCCGGACTGCGTGACGGCGGCGAGCGTCTCGAGGATGATCTCGATGGCACGCCCCTCCAGATACAGCCTGTGCAGCGCCGGGGAGAGCCCCGAAGGCGCCATGACCTGCTGGACGAGGTCGATGACGCGCGGCGTCAGCGTCCAGGCATGATGCGCGAGATGATCCTTGAGGAAGCGGCCTGCCAGCCTGGCGTCCTGCATCTCCTCCATGCCGTCGCGATCGAACCATTCCGGGGTGGCGGAAATCACCAGGTGGCGCACGTGCTGTCGGCCGCGCGAGGCGCGCCGGAAACTTTCCGAGTTGACGCTCATGATGGCGCTGCCACGCATGGCGCTTCGCGGATCTCCCTTGAATTCGAAATGGCGGTCACCAATGTCGAGATCGACCTGCCCATCGAGGAAGATGATGCAGGACAAGCCTTCCTTGAGGTGGGAAGTCACGGTGAACATCCGCTCCTCGACGACATCGCCACCGTGCAGGAAGAGGCCGCTGCGCAATTCCTGATGCAGCAGCCTGCCTTCGATCAGCGTGTCCTCTTCGGCAAGGCGATCATCGGGGCTGTCGAGGACTACCCCGTCCCTCGCCATGAAATCGCGAACGCGCACCCGTTTGCCTGGCACGGGCGGGTTCTGATTTCTGTCCGTTTGCGGCACCGTCGACATCGCTTTCCGCTCGCACACCACCCGTTGGCATTGCAAGGCTGAAGAATCATTCCCGCGCAAAGATGTCTGAGCGTCCGGCAAAGGTCCCGGCGTTGTCACATATGCTTTGCTGCCCTATCCACTACTTTAACTTGACAAATGCAGTCAAATTTATTTGGGGCTTGGAATGGTTCGAATTGGCGTCACATCCTATGCGGCTTGCGGTGCGCGGCAGCGCATATCCGCTTATCACGGCCGCCTGTTGCGCGGTTCGATCCTTGCCTTCGGTGCTGTGCTGGCGCTGCCACTGTCGGCGAATGCCCAGGAGAAGGCTTCCCCCACGCAGCTCGAGAAGATCACCCTTGAGGGCGAAAACGCGCGTGGTCCCGACAAAGGCATCGTCGCCAAGCAGAGCATCAGCGCTTCCAAGACCAGCACACCGCTCAAGGAAACGCCACAGGCCGTCAGCGTCGTCACGCGTGACCAGATGAAGGCACAGGGCGTCGACAGCGTCGCAGACGCGCTGCGCTATACGCCGGGCGTGCTCCCCGACCCGAACGGCTTCGACGTCCGCTACGACTGGCTCTACATTCGCGGCTTCAACGCCTTCGGCACGACCTGGCTCGACGGGCTGGTCATGCCTGGTGATCCATCCGGCTATGCCACGCCGACCATGCATCCTTTCGCGCTCGAGCGCGTGGAAGTCATCAAGGGCCCGGCCTCGGTGCTCTACGGGCGTGCCGTACCCGGCGGACTGGTCAATCAGGTCAGCAAGCGGCCGCAGCAAACGCCACACCGCGAAGCGTCGATCAAGACAAGCGGCTTTGGCGGCATTGAAGGGGCCATCGACGTCACCGGGCCGCTGACGCCGGATGGCGAATGGCTCTACCGCTTCACCGGCCTGGCCAAGAACATGCATACCCAGATCGACATGGAGCGCGATCGCAAGATCATGCTGGCTCCAAGCCTGACCTGGAACCCTTCGGCCGACACCTCGCTCACCCTCTATGGCTATTACCAGCGTGACCGCGACGTTTTCAGCCCGCGCTTCTATCCGGCTGCCGGCACGTTGCTGCCGAACCCCGCTGGCGAAATCCCGCGCGACCTGTTCCTGGCCGATCCCAACGCCAACCAGTTTAACCGCGACTTCTTCGCCACCGGCTATGAGTTCTCGCATCGCTTCAACGAGACCTGGACCGTGCGCCAGAACCTGCGTTATGCGCGCTCGGAGCAGGACATGTTCCTGGCCCTGGTCAATCCGGCCTTTGCCTACACCGGCGCGCCATCCAGCCAGTTGAACCGGGTCACCGGCGTCGCGGACGACACGCTGTCCACTTTCGCGGTCGACAACCAGGCCGAGGCGGTGTTCGACACCGGCGCGCTCAACCACACCGTGCTGCTCGGCCTCGACTATGTGCACAGCGTGTCCGACACAAATTTCGGCAATACCGGACCGGGCGTGAACGTGCCGCCGCTCGATTTCCTCAATCCGATCTATGGGCGGATAATCCCGAATGCTCCGATCCAGCGCTCGGGCCTGCAGAAGCAGGATCAGGTCGGCTTCTACGCCCAGGATCAGATACGTTACGACCGTTGGGTCGGAACGTTTGGATTGCGCTACGACCGCTCCAAGGTTGAGAGCACCAACCGTATGCTGGCCAACGCGCAACCCGTGAAGACCGACGACGACCAGCTGACCTGGCGCGCCGGCCTGACCTACCTTTTCGACAATGGCCTGGCACCCTATGCCAGCTACACCACATCTTTCCTGCCGACGCTCGGAACGGACAAGGCGAACAACCCCTTCCAGGCGCAGACTGCCCAGCAATTCGAAGTCGGCGTCAAATACGAACCGGTAGGCGCACGCGGCATGATTGGCCTGTCGGTGTTCGATCTGACACTTGAGAACGCGCTGACCCCCGACCCGAAGGATTCGCGCTTCTCTGTCCAGGCGGGCAAGCAGCGCGTGCGCGGCGTCGAACTCGAAGGCAAGATGGAGCTCACCTCCGAACTCGACGTGTTGGCCGCCTACGCCTATTCACATTCGGAAGTGCTGCGTTCGAACAGGCCGGTCGAACTCGGTCGCGAAATGCTGAGGCTCCCCGAACATCAGGCCAGCCTGTGGGCGATCTATCGGCCGACCTATCTGCCGGGCCTTGCCCTCAGCGCCGGTGTGCGCGCCACGTCGTCCTACCAGACCGACAGCACCTACCTCGCACAACTGCGCATTCCGGCCCGCACTTTGGTGGACATCGGCGCGGAATATGACTTCGGCGCGGTCGACAAGACGTTCGAGGGCACCAAGCTGCAGGTCAACGTCAGCAACCTGTTCGACAAGAGATATGTCTCGCACTGCCTGAACCTGACTGGCGGCAGCTGTAACTATGGCACCGGTCGGACGATTACCGCGGGCATCAATTATACGTGGTGAGGATGTCTGACCGGATCATGGAAAGGTTTATCGCCTCGGTTCCGCTCATGCTGCGCTCGACGCTCCTGGCGCTCGGTCTGGCCTTGCTGCTCGGCGGCGCCGGCTCGCGGCCGGCGCATGCCGAGATCGTTTTGACCGATGCTGCCGGCCGCGAGGTCCGGCTGGACAAGCCTGCGACACGGATCGTGACGAACGAAAGCCTGCTTCTGCTTTCGCTGGCGTTGATCGATCCCGACCCGGCCACGAAAATCGTCGGATGGGCCGCGCCAAGGCGCCTCGACAGCGGTGTCCTTGCCGCTTTCCGCGAACGATTTCCAAAGGCCATGGACATTCCCGAGGTCGGCGGCGTTCTGCCCAGCAAGAGTTCCGCTGAAGCGATCCTGAGCGCGCGCCCGGACATCTTCATCGTCAGCATCTGGGATCCCGGCTGGAGCGACATCGTTGATATCCTGAAGTCCGCCGGCGTTCCGACGATCTTCCTGGACAGCCCCAGGAACAGCTCGCTCAGCCCTGCCGATGTGACCGCGTTCTCGATGACGTTGCTCGGCAAGGCAATCGGCCAGGATGCGAAGGCCAGTGGCTATGCCAGCTTCGTCAAGGACCGCTATCGCCTGATCGAAGAACGGCTGAAGAACGCAAAAGACCGGCCGAGCGTGCTGGTCGATGCTCACGCCGCCGCTGTCTGCTGTTCATCACCCGGCGCAGGCAACCGGATGACCGAAGCCATCGAAATGGCCGGCGGGCATAGCATTGGCGCCGATATTCCCGGCTATGACGGGCAACTCAGCGCCGAATTTGTCCTTGGCGCAGACCCAAAAGTCTATATCGCCACCGGCGGCCCGCACCTGGCTGCGCAAGGTGGCCTGGTTGTTGGCGGCGGCGTGAGCGTGCAATCGGCGCGGACCTCGTTGGACAAGGCAATCGGCCGCGACTTCCGCGGCGAGCTGACGGCCGTACGCACAGGACGCGCCTACGCCGTGTCACACCAGCTCTCGATCTCGGCTCTCAACGTCCTTGTCTTCGAATGCTTCGCGAAATGGCTGCACCCGGAGCTCTTCGATGACCTTGATCCGGACCGGACACTGGCCGAGATCAACCAGCGCTTCATGGCTATACCGCTCGAAGGCACCTTCTGGATTGGGCGGCAGGAAGATCCGGCAGCAACCCCGCAATGAGACGCCAGGCCATGATGCCATTTTCTGCCCACACCCGTGTGGCGCTTTCCGATCCCGAGGCGATCATCGCGCCGGTTTGCGAACATATGCTCGAACATGGCGGCGTCGCGCGCATGGAAGGTGGGGTTCGCGTCCTCGAATTTTCCGGCGCCCGCGCACGGTTCAGTCTGACCGACGACGGGACACTGGTGGATGTCGAGGCGAACAACCTGGAAAGCCTTTACTTTGTCAGGGTCGCCGTCGCTTCGCACATTCTGGAATTCGCCGAGCCGGCTGCGCCCACCATCGTCTGGAGCGGCGATGGTAGCGAAATGGCACGACCGCCGAACTTCCAGATCCTGCATGTTACCGGCATTCGAGACATCACGTCTCATATGCGCCGCATATCGTTTCGCGGTGACGATGTTGCGCGTTTTGCGGGAATGGACGCGCTGCACCTCAATATCCTTTGCCAGCATCCCGACCTCGCCGCACCGCAATGGCCGACAGTCGGCAGCAACGGACTGGCCCAATGGGAAGATCCGAAGCGGCGGCCACGCTTGCGGAAATACACCGTTCGCTCGCTCGATGTCGCTGCGGGTACGCTCGACATAGACTTCGTCATCCACGCCGACGCCGGCCCCGGCTCGGCACTCGCGGAGGCCGTTCTGGTCGGTGCCCAAATCGGCGTCATCGGCCCGGGTGGCGGAGGGCTTGTCGAAGCCGACTGGTATCTCTTTGCGGGAGACGAGACTGCCCTGCCCGCAATCGCCCGCATGCTGGAACGTCTTCCCGCACAGGCGCGCGGCTACGCTTTCATTGAAGTCGCCGACAAAAGCGAAGTCCAGTCACTTGAATTCCAGGCTGGCATCGAGGTGACCTGGCTCTATCGCGACGGCGCCGCTGCCGGTACGACCTCCCTGCTGATCGACGCCGTGCGCGGCAGCGTGGTTCCAAACGACGGCTCATCCGTCTATGTCTGGGCCGGCTGCGAATTCGCCGCCTTCCGGCAGATCCGCAGCCATTGCCGTGGCGAACTCGGCCTGAAGAAAGAACAGCACCTCGTTGTGTCTTATTGGAATCGCGGCAACAGCGCCGAATAAAACGTTGCTGCCGCGAACATCATGACCAAGGCCGTCGGCTGCCGTCATTCCTTCGGGAGGAAGGCCGGATTGTAGACGACTTCCCAGAGATGATCGTCAGGGTCCTGAAAGTAGCCGGCATAACCGCCCCAAAACGTCTTCTGTGCCGGTTTCACCAGCCGCGCACCGGCAGCGATGGCTTGTTCCATCACAACGTCGACCTCCGCTTCCGTCACCACATTATGGCCAAGCGTGAGTTCAGTCGGACTGCGCCCGGTTTTCGTTATCCCCGCGTCGTGGGCAATGTCGTCTCGCGCAAAGAGCGCGAATTTCACTCCGCCCTGCAGGTCGAAGAATGCGACCGCACCATGTTCGAACTCGGTGCCGATGATGCCCTCTGTCTGCAGGCCCAGACCATCGCGGTAGAATTTGAGCGACGCTTCGAGATCATCCACGCCGAGCGTGATGACGCTGATCCTTGGTTTCATGGTTCTGACCTTCCCGATGGTTTGGTTGACGGCCACAGACTGTGCGATCTCGGCCTTGTCCTATCTTTCCTCAAATGAACGGTATTGCTTGAACATTTCGGCCAATCTTACTGGCTGAAGCGCCACCGGGTTGAACCTCGGCACGACCGCGCGTACCTGTTGCAAACGAAATCGGCTGATCCAGAGGCCAGGAGATCATCATGCAGGCGGTGCCCGCACAGGCTACCGGCCACCATCATGAACGTCCTGTCGCGCCCTTCCTGCGCGGCTGGTTTTCAGCCGTTTGGGCCCACCAGATGCCGGAGACCGAGGCCCCACACGTGATCGTGACGCCTGACGGCACGATCGACCTGCAGTGGATCGGCGGGCATTTCCGAATCGCGGGCCCCGACAAGGAGCCACAAACTGAAACGATACCGGCCGGCACCGCTGTCATCGGCTTCCGTTTCCAGCCGGCCGCGGCGGCGTCATGGCTTGGTGTTCCGGCCTCCGAACTGCTTGGCCAGCGCCTGGGAATCGCGACCGCGCTTGGTCGAAAAGGCCGGCTTCTGGAAGCCCGGATTCGGGATCAAACGAACATCGACGACCTTATCGCATCCATCGAGACAAGCATCGCGGATCATGCCCATAGCCATGCCGCCGACCATACCATGCAGGCTGCATTCAGCCTGATCGAGGCCGGGCCACCCATGGATGTTCCGCTCATCCCCTGGCTCGGCCGAGCACTGGCGATGAGCGAACGCACGCTGAGGCGTCGCTTTGATGAGAGCTTCGGCTACGGTCCCAAAACGCTCGACCGAATCCTGCGCTATCAGCGTTTCCAACGCCTGTCGCAGCGCTCGCGGGCCTCGACGGCGATGCTCGCCATGGAGGCCGGCTACGCGGATCAGGCGCATCTGGTTCGAGAGAGCCGCCGGCTCACCGGCAGGACACCGGGACAACTCGAGCGCCTCCTGACCGCCGAGACGGCAGGTTCTTTTTAGCCAATCGCCCAGGCGTGGCCGGCAGCAATCGCCAGATAGCGCGCAGCCTTGCCAAACCCGACCAGCGCAACGAAACGCCATAACCCGACACGCGCCGCCCCTGCGGCAACGGTCAACGCATCGCCGATGACTGGCAACCAGGCGAAAAGCAGCGTCCAGATACCGTAGCGCCTGAACAGGCTGCTCGCCTGCTCATAGCGTTCGCGCGAGACCGGGAACCAGCGACGGCCATGCAGCAACTCGGCACCACGGCCGATAGCCCAGTTGACCACGGACCCTGCAGTGTTGCCGATGGTCGCCACCACGATGAGAAGGACAGGATCGCCTCGGCCGGCAGCAAGCAGTCCGAGCAGAACCAGCTCGGACGACGCCGGCAGCAGCGTTGCGGCAAGGAAGGCGCTCGCGAACAACGCGCCATAGGGTGTGAGCACTTCCAACAGGATCACACCCTTTCTCTTCCCGGCGCCTGTCAGACCGTTACGTCGACAATACCCATCATGCCAAGCTGCTCGTGCTCGAGAATATGGCAATGATACATCCGCTGGCCGGGAAGATCCTGTTTCAGCAACAGCCTTACGGTTTCTCCCTGAGCGACGTTTACGGTGTCCTTCCAGGCCCGATAGGCGGGTGGCGTCACCTTGCCGTCGCGCTCATGCTCGACCACCTGGAACTGCGTGCCGTGAACATGGAACGGGTGGTCCATGTCAGCCTTGTTGATGACTTCCCAGAGCTCGACATCACCGGCCTTGGCAACGATGTCGACACGCTTCATGTCGAAGGCAACGTCATTGATGAAGAACCCCATCTCCATGCCGCTGGCCCCCATGCCCATCTTCTCGGTGAAGACGAAGCGGCGATTGACCGACGGAGTACCAAGCGTCGGGATGGTGCGCAGCTTTTCAGGCAGCGGCGGCATTGCGTCGCCCGGGGTGCCTGAGACATTGACCGTCAGAAGCGCCAGTCCGGCATCATCCGGCTTGCCCGGCCCCATCCAGCCACGCTCATAGGCAAGCGTTTCCAGCTGCACCTTTCCGGGCTTGTCGAAGGACACGACGAGTTCGAGCCGCTCCGCCGGTGCCAGCAGGACATCGTTGGCCGCGACCGGCGCCTCCAGCAGGCCACCATCCGAGCCAATCACCTGAATGGCTGCCTCGCCAAAGGAAAGCTTCAGGAAGCGTGCGTTGCTGGCGTTGAAGAGGCGGAAACGCCGCTTGGCGCCGAGCGGCACGTCGAGCGTCGGATTCTTCTGGCCATTGACCAGGACATGGTCGCCGACGCGGCCATTCATCAGGTCGACCATCGAATTTTCGGGGATGGTCCCATCCGCTGCCAAGCGGACGTCCGTGAAGACGAGCACTGTATCGCCATAGGCCGCGGGGACAGGATCGGATTTCGGCCTGACCAGGAAGATGCCGGCAAGTCCGCGATAGACCTGCTCCGCCGTCTTGCCGTGGGGATGTGGATGGAACCAGTAGGAAGCAGCACTGCCGGCCGGCAAATCGAATGCATACCGGCGAGCGGAGCCCGAGGCGACGGGATCCATTGGATTGCCGTCCTGGTCAGCCGGTACCGGCATGCCGTGCCAATGGATCGTGCTTTCCTCACCCGGAATCTCATTGGCGAAATCGATCTCGATACGGTCGCCTTCGAACGCCTCGATCAGCGGACCGGGCGTCATGTCGTTGTAGGCAAGCACCACTGTCTCAGCACTTTCGGTAAAACGGACTGTCGCGGGTGCAGCTGTCAGCTTGGCGCGAAACAGGCCGGCTTCGGTCGCCTGATTGGCCAGTCGCGGCAGATCCCGCAGTGCCTCGCCTTCCTTCAGGACGAGCGAGGCGGCAGGTTTGGCCGGCATGCCATGAGCAGAATGGTCCATACCCGGCATTGCGTTCATGTCGTGCGGCTTCATTTGCGCAAGTGCCTGGCTGCCTGCCGCCAGCGTTGCGAGACCGGCCGTAAGAAAGGTGCGCCGATGCATGGGGGAACTCCTCTTGTTATGGTCTTTGATTGTCGAGGTTCAGTGCGCGCCGTAGCGTCTCGAGGCGGCACGCCTGGGTTTGGGCGGCACCGCTTCATGGCCGCTCGAAAGCTCTTCGATGATGGGACAGTTGGGCCGCTCGTCGCCGTGGCAGGTCTTGGCCAGATGTCGCAACGTATCCGCCATGGCGCGCAACTCGCGCATCTTGCGTTCAAGCTCGACGACATGCGCCAGGGCAAAACGCTTGACGTCGCTGCTGGCGCGCGAACGGTCACTCCACAGCGCAAGCAGGTTTGTCATCTGTTCGACGGAAAAACCCAGGTCCCGCGCCCGCCGGATGAAGCGCAGCATATGCACCTCGTCAGCCGAATAGTCCCTGTAACCGGCCTCGGTGCGAGCGGGACCGGCAATCAGGCCGACCTGTTCGTAGTAGCGGATCATTTTGGCCGAAACGCCGGAGGCGCTGGCTGCCTGCCCGATATTCATTGCACCGCCCCCGCGTTTCCGGGACGGTCGGCGCCGTTGGCGCAATTCCGTCCGGAATTGCGCAAGGACAAAGAACTGGAGCGTTTCCGCGTTCGCGTGAAAAACGTTCCAAGAGCGATGGGCAAGACAGGCTGAATCATGGGATTCGCAACTTCCTTCCGGTTGTTGCCGAAGCAGATAGGGCTTCCAGCGACTGGAAGGTCAAGTCGGTGTCTTCGAAAATTTCAAGATCGGAACGAGCCGCTTGACCTTCCCAGCATGGCAAGCCCCACAACAAGCGCATCAGCCACGAAAGGAGTTGCGATGCTGAACCTGAGAGTTCCGGAGATGACCTGCGGCCATTGCGCCAGCACGGTCGAAAAAGCAGTCAAAGGGATCGATCCGAAGGCCAAAGTGACGATCGACCTCGGCACGTCCACCGTTTCGGTGGAAGGTGCAGTTGACGAGAGCGCGGTTTCGGCCGCGATTCTGCAGGCAGGCTATGCCAATGAAAAGCTCGTCGTGAGTTGCTGTGGCAGCTGCCACTGAACACTTCCCACCCCAATATTCCAATGAAGACGGCCCCGCTTTTAGGTGGGGCCGTCAAACCTTTGATCAGCTCCGATGAAGGAGCGGCGTCATAAAACCCAGCAGAGCAGATAGCCTGCAAAGTGGATAGCCGGCAAATCCTGCTAGCCACCCATCCATTGCGGCAAGGTGGTCTTGGCGATGACATGCGCCGGTGGAAGCCCCGGCTCCATGCCGGAACGCATTCGGGCCCTTTCGAGAAGCAGGCGTACATGTTCGGGACGCCAGCCGTCGCGCTCCATCACGAGCTGCACGATCTGATCGCCCAAAAGCTCTTCCAGGGTCTCTCTGCGCTCACTCATGTCTTGCCTCTTCGAAGGCCGCCCGCGACGCATAGATAGGGCGCCAAACATGGCAGACCAATGATGCTTCGCCGGCTATTTCGAGGAATTTGAAGAAAAAAATGCGGCGGCGTCAGCGAGATGTTTCACATTCGCTGCATAGGCATTTCAGCCTTGGAAGTCGCAACGTCCTACGCCGGTGGCGGTGCACCCTCGAATTGCGGCAGGCCGTCATCGAGAACGAGCCACGGCTGCTTTGAAGCCGTGAAGAAATGCATGTCGGGCGAGAATGCCGTGGGGTCATCAAGCGAGCCCGAAGTGACACCCATGACGCCGGCCTTCTCGCGGCGGGAGAACATGGTCGAGCCGCAATGCGGACAGAACCCTCGTCTGATTTCGGGAGACGAACTCACCATGGCAAGCGGCCCTTCCACCGTCACCGCATCGATGTGAAACAGCAGACGCGCATTGAATGCCGCGCCGATCGCCTTCTGGCACAGCCGGCAATGGCAGACACGCTGATTGATCGGCTCACCTTCGGCGACATAACGAACCGCGCCACACAGGCAACCACCCTGGTATTTCATCTTCGTCCCGGCATTCTGAAAAAGGAGCGGCACGGTAGCTTGCCGCTCCGTGCCGTCAAATGAAAAGCAGTGATGCGGCCTATTCAAGCCGTCGATCAAAGCGTCCTGGCAAGCTCTTCGAGCTGATCGGCACAGATGCCCCACCCTTCGTGAAATCCCATCTGTTCATGCTGCTCGCGATCGACGGCGTTCCAGTGCCGGACCCGCGCAACGTAACGGGTCTTGCCGGCGCCCTCGTCTTCGAAGGTCAGGATGACGGTCATGAAAGGTTTCTCGGAAGGTTGCCAGTCGCTGACATAGGCGTCCGTGAAAACAAGCTTCCGGCCCGGAACCACTTCCAGATACTGGCCGGCGCTGGGGAACTCGCTGCCATCCGGTCCGGCCATCACGACCCGCGACGCGCCGCCGACGCGCAGGTCGACTTCGGCATGCGGCGTCGTCCACGGTTTGGGTGCGAACCATTGCGTCATCAGCTTCGGATCGCTCCAGCAGCGATAAACGGCTTCGCGTGGTGCATCGATGATGCGGGCAAGGACCAGTTCGTTCTCCGACAATGGCGCGATGTCGAGTTTGGTAGCCATGCTAGTTCTCTCCTCGATGGTTTGATTTCGATCTTCGTACCAAGGACGGATGGCGCGGCCGCGATCCGACATCACCGCTCGAAAATTCAGCGAGCGCTGCGAAAACAGGATTCATTTCAGCAGTTTGCAGGCTGAAGCTTCAGTGCTTCCTTGCCTGCACAAGATAGGCGTCGATCGTCTCCTCGCCCAGCCATTTCGCGGCTTCGAGCCGATGCAAGCCTTCGACCAGCACATGGCGCTTGCCGTCATGTCGAACCTGGATCGGCATTTTCATGCCGTTCTCAAGAATATCCTCGGCAAGGTGGCGAACGGTTTCAGGGTGCAGTGTCTTGCGCCGTGCCGCCGGCACATAGATGTCGTCTATCTTGACCCTGTGCACTCTCAGCATGGCAACTCCCGGAAAATATCCTTGCATTAGATAGTCGGTTTACGTGCTGGCACCAAGCGGTCCGCTGGCCTGATGCTTTCCATTTGACGCCCGGCGAAGCGATGGCCGAAATGGCAGCAGACACACGGGCCAGCCATGAACCGATCGCCTTCGACATTCCCGGACTTCGGCTTGAGCTCACAGCAGCGCCAAGACGCCGTACGGAGCCACTATTACGAGAAGCCGGGCATGGATGGCAGCCTCGGCGAGGTATGGGCCTATACCGACCGTCTGTCCTATCGCCCCGGAGACATCGTGCGGTTGCAGGTCAGCGCGACGGCGGCTCGGTTTTCCATGGAAATCGTCCGGGACGGTGCCGCCGAGACCCCGTTTTTCGAACAGGCCGATATCGCCTGCCGTTGGCAGGAGACGTCGGAACAGTGTTCGGTGGGTGGCTGCGGCTGGGAGACGTCCTTCGAATTTGCAATCGGCAATGACTGGCCATCCGGCGCCTATCGGGTGACGCTGACGGCGGAAGGCCGGGACAGTCGGCCGATTCAATATCGGCACCTTTTCATCGTCGCACCGCCTGGCGGCAAAAGACCGGGCCGAATTCTTCAGGTTGCGGCGACAGGAACATGGCTGGCCTACAACACCTGGGGCGGCTCCAATTACTACGAGGGCATTACCGGCCCGAAAGGCAACCAGTATTCTCCGACCGTCTCGATCGAGCGGCCGTGGTGCCGGGGTTTCGTCGCGCTGCCACCCGAAGCTCCACGCGTACCGCATGGCATTTCCATGCCACCCAGAACGGCACCGCGTTATCCACATATGGAATGGGCCTATGCCACCGGCCATTCAAAGAAATACGCCTCGTCAGGCTGGGCGAGCTACGACAGCCACTTCTTCCGTTTCGCCGAACGCAGCGGCTATGCCATCGACCTGGCCAGCCAGCACGACCTGCATTTCGCTCCGGAGATCGTCGACGGCTACGATTGTGTCGTCTTTGTCGGCCACGACGAATACTGGACCTGGGAGATGCGCGACGCCGTCGACGCCTATGTCGAAAAAGGCGGTCATGTCGCGCGTTTTGCCGGCAATTTCATGTGGCAGACACGGCTGGAAAATGAGGGACGACAGCAGGTCTGCTACAAATACCGTGCCCGTTCCGAGGATCCCGTCTACCAGAGCGGCGACGTCCGCCGCGCCACCCATTCATGGGAAGCGCCTGAAATCGGCAGGCCGGGAGCGGAGACTTTCGGGTTGAACGCGACGCGCGGTCTCTATGCCGGCTGGGGTGGCTGTGCGCCGCGGGGTGCACGAGGCTTTCCCGTCTATCGTCCCGAACATTGGGCATTTGCCGGAACCGGTCTCTATTATGGTGACCTGCTCGGAGCCGACAGCCACATCTTCGGTTATGAAGTCGACGGCCTGGAGCACGAGATCCGCGGCGGACTGCCTTACCCGACCGCCGGCAGCGGCGCACCGGCCGGCCTGGAAATCCTCGGCGTCGGCATGGCATCACAGGTCGAGGAAAGTGCCGACATCGCGCCGGAGCATCAGTTTCTCGGCGACGAGGACGGGCGCTTCAGCGCCGAGACCCTGTATGGCGAAGCCAGCGACGCCAATCTCGACAAGGTCAAGCGCGCGAACGGCATGATCGTCTCGTTCCAGCGCGGCAAGGGAGAGGTCTTCCATGCCGGCAGTTGCGAATGGGTCGCGGGGCTGCTGCGCCAGGACGCGATGGTCGAGCGCGTCACGGCCAATGTGCTTGACCGCTTCCTCGGTAAGCGATCCTCATGATCGCATCCACAAAATCCGCGCCGGAGCTTCCGTGACCAGACCCAACCTCTTCCATTTCACCAGACTGCCGCGCCCGACCGTGGATCGCGCCGCCGGTATCTATCTGTGGGACAAGCAGGGTCGCCGCTACATCGACGGCTCCAGCGGAGCCGTGAACGTCAATATTGGCCACGGCAACCAGGCCGTGGTCGACGCGATGAAGCAGCAGATGGATCGCGTCAGCTTCGCCTACACCATCCATTTCGAGAGTGAGCCGGCACTCGCTCTCGGGCGCGACCTCGCCCAGCGCCTGCCGGCCGGACTGGACCGTATCTATTTCGTCTCAGGCGGTTCCGAAGCGGTCGAGGCCAGCCTGAAGCTTGCGCGGCAATGGGCGGTCGCGACCAGCCAGCCCAACCGCTGGAAGATCATCGGGCGCATGCCCTCCTATCATGGCATCACCATAGGCTCGCTCGGCGTGACCGGCGACGAAGTCCTGACACCTGCCTTCATGCCAATCGGCAAATCGATGCCCCTGATCCCGGCACCTTTCGTGCATCGCGACAAGGACAATCTCTCGCTCGACGAACGCGGGCTGCGCTATGCCGACATGCTGGAAGACAAGATCGCGGAAGAAGGCGCCGACAGTGTGCTTGCCTTCATCATGGAGCCGATCGGCGGCGCGGCGACAGCGGCGCTGGTGCCACCGGACAGTTATTTCACCCGGGTTCGGGAAATCTGCGACCGCCACGGCATCCTGCTCATCCACGACGAAGTGATGACCGGCATCGGCCGCACCGGCCGCTTCCTCGGTGGCGATCACTGGAACTGCCGGCCGGACATCGTCGTGCTCTCCAAGGGACTGTCGTCGGGATATGCGCCACTGGGTGCCATTGCGGCAACCGAAGCAATCGTCGGCCCGGTGCTCGCCATGGGCGGCTTCCTGCACGGCCACACCTATGGCGGCAATCCCGTCGCCGCGGCCGCCGGTCTTGCCGTGCTTGGCGAGATCGACAGGCTCGGGCTCGTCGAGAAAGCCGCTGCGATGGGCCAGGTCCTCAAGACAGAGTTGCAAACCCTGACGAAGCGATTTCCTTTCGTGGCCGACGTGCGTGGCAAGGGCTTGCTGCTCGGCGCCGAGCTTTATGCCGACCCGGTCGCCAGGACACCACTGCCGCGCGAACGCAATGCCAATGTTCGGCTGATCGACCTCGCCTTCGAGCGCGGGCTGATCATCTATTCGCGCCGGGTGAACGGCGGGCCGGAGAGCGACAATTTCATGGTCTGCCCTCCGCTGATCATCACGCCGGAACAGATCGGCGAGGTCGTGGATGTGTTGGGCGACAGCCTGCAGGCCCTGGCCGGTGAGCTCGGCCTGCCGGTCAATTCCTGAGGATCCCATGGCACCGAACAAAGTCATCATCACCTGCGCCATCACCGGTTCGGTGCATACGCCGACAATGTCGCAGCACCTGCCGGTCAAGCCGGACCAGATCGCGACGGACGCCATAGCTGCAGCAGAAGCCGGCGCCTCGATCCTGCATCTGCATGCGCGCGATCCACAGGACGGCCGCCCGACCGCCGATCCCGGCGTGTTCATGCAGTTCCTGCCCCGCATCAAGCAGGCGACAGATGCAGTGGTGAACATCACCACCGGCGGCTCTTCCCTGATGAGCCTGGACGAACGCCTGGCTGCACCTCTGCAGGCCCAGCCGGAAATGTGCTCGCTCAACATGGGGTCGATGAATTTCGCGCTATTCCCGATGCTCGACCGGCCTCGCGACTGGCAACACGAATGGGAACCGAAACTGCTTGAGGCAACCCGGCACACCATTTTCAAGAACACCTTCGCCGACATGGAGACCATCCTCGACAAGCTCGGCAAGGGTTGCGGTACGCGCTTCGAATTCGAATGCTATGATGTCGGGCACCTCTATTCCCTCGCCCATTTCCGCGACCGCGGGCTGGTGCAAGGGCCGCTGTTCATCCAGTTCGTTCTGGGCATTCTGGGCGGTATCGGTGCTGATCCTGAAAATCTGCTCCATATGAAGCGGATCGCCGACAAGCTGTTCGGCAGCGACTACAAATTCTCGGTGCTTGCGGCAGGCCGACAGCAGATGCCGCTGATTTCGATGGCCGCTGCCATGGGCGGCAATGTACGGGTCGGCCTGGAGGACAGCCTCTATGATGGTCGCGCGCTGGCACAATCCAATGCCGACCAGGTCAAGCGCATCCGCAAAATACTCGACGGCCTGTCGCTGGAGGTTGCAACGCCCGCCGAAGCACGCCAGATGCTCGCTCTCAAGGGTGGTGACCGGGTGGCATTCTGACATGAGCACGAAGCAGACAACCGTCGACATCCGGCCGGCAAGTGCCGAAGATGTCGACAATATTCACGCGGGCCTGCTGGGCATCGCCGAGACGGTCGGCGAATTGCAGAAGATGCGCTCGACGCCCGAGGACATTCGCCGCGATGGTTTCGGAGACGAGCCGCATTTCCAGGTCCTGATCGCAGAAATCGATTCAGAATTCGCCGGCATGTGTCTGTATTTCCCGATCTATTCGACATGGCGCGGGCGACCTGGGGCATTCGTCCAGGACCTTTTCGTCGCTGAGACGTTCCGCGGCAGAAAGGTCGGCGAGAAGCTGCTCCAACGTCTGGCGCGACAGGTAAATGACGCCGGTGGCGTCTACCTGGAACTCGCGGTCGACACCGGCAATGTTGGTGCGCAACGCTTCTACGAACGCATCGGTGTCGCTCATCAGGCTGACGATCAGGTCCACAGGATTATCGGTGATGCGTTCTTTGCCTTTGCCATGGCCAATGATTCCGAGGACGAGACGTGAGAGCCTTTTACGCCGACGAGCAGAAACGTCATGATCCCAATGCTTTTCTTTCCAGTGGCGCGCCGCAGCCCAATCCGGAACGGCCGGAACGTGTCGAGCGGCTGAAGGCCGGCGCGCTTGCCGCTGGCTGTTTGATCGAACGGCCACGCCAGCATGGACTTGGACCGGTCGCGGCCGTGCACACGCCCGAATATCTCGATTTCCTCGAACATATCTTCGAGCGCTGGCAGCGCATCGAGGGCGCTTCCGCGGAAGTGATCCCGAACATCCACCCGCTCGCGCGCACTGGATCCTACCCTGCCTCCGCCGTCGGTCAGGCCGGCTACCATATGGCCGACACCGCCTGCCCGATCTCGGCAGATACCTGGAACAGTGCGTTGTGGAGCGCGTGGAGCGCCGTGGACGCAGCTGAAACCGTACTTTCAGGCGAACCTGCGGCCTATGCAATCTGCCGGCCACCCGGCCATCACGCCTTCGCCGACGTCGCCGGCGGCTTCTGTTTCATCAACAATTCCGCTGTTGCCGCACAGGTGCTGCGCCGACAAGCGGCACGCGTGGCGATCCTCGACGTCGACCTGCATCACGGCAACGGCACGCAAGGGATCTTCTACGCACGCCCCGACATCCTCACGGTTTCGATCCATGCCGATCCCGTACGCTTCTATCCATTCTTCTGGGGGCATGCCGACGAGCGCGGCGAAGGCCCTGGTCTTGGCTACAACCTCAACCTGCCACTGGCCCGAAAATCTGGCGATGAGGCTTTCCTGGACGCACTGCATGCCGCCTTCCGCCGCATCGGCAGCTTTGCGCCGGATGCCCTGGTGATCGCGCTTGGTCTCGATGCCTTCGAAGGCGATCCATTCGGGGGCCTGTCGGTCTCGACACCTGGCTTTGCACGCATCGGCGAGGCGATCGCCAGGCTTGGCCTGCCAACGGTGATCGTGCAGGAAGGTGGCTACCTATGCGACGCGCTCGGCGCCAACCTGACCAGCTTCCTCGCCGGATTCGGCAGTAACCATCGGCGATAGGCAATCCCAGGCATCCGCATGGTGCCTGTGTAGTCAGCGCTGCTGCCGCAGCATGGCGATGATGCGGGTCACACTCTCCAGCGTCTCGCCGATCTCGTCTGCGGTGTTGTAGTGCGCGATGCCGATGCGGACGACGCCCTGGTCGGCGGGAATGCCAAGCTGGTGGACGATCTCCCAGGCGTAGTTGTGTCCCGACCACAGGAAGATGCCCTCGGCATTCAGCGGCCTGACGATGCTTTCCGGGGTGATGCCCTCAACGGTGAAGGAAACCGTCGGCACCCGCTCATGCACGCGTGCCCCGTCGGTGATGCCGTGAATGGTGAGGCCGTTGATTGCGGAAAGCCCGTCGATCAGTTGTCGTGCCAGCGTGTTTTCATAGGCGATGCACGCGCCGAACGCAGCCGCGAGTTTCTGACGCCGAGACCCTGTCGAGCCCGCCGCCTGCCCCAGCCGTTCGAAATGCCCGACCGCCGCAGTCAATCCCGCCATAAGCTCGATCTGCGGCGTGCCGAGTTCGAAGCGCTCCGGCAAACCGTTGGAAGAACACCGGCATTTGTAGGGTCGCAAGGTGTCGATCACCGCACGCCTGCCCCACAGGATGCCCATATGCGGACCGAAGAACTTGTAAGCGGAGCAGGCCAGGAAGTCGCAGCCGATTTCGACGACATCGACAAGCCCGTGCGGCGCGAACTGAACGGCGTCGACATAGACCAGCGCGCCTGCGTCTTTCGCGATCCGGGTGAGTTCCCGCACCCGGTTGATCGAACCGGTGAGATTGGAGGCATAGTTCAACGCCACCAGCCGCGTTCGGTCGCTGAGAAGCGCGGACAGGGCTGCCGGCTCGACCTGCCAGCTTTCCTGGTCGAAAGGCAGCCAGCGTACAACAAGGCCGCGATCCTCCGCCAGTTGCAGCCAGGGTGAAACATTGCCTTCGTGGTCCATGCGGGTGAGAATGATTTCGTCGCCCGGCGCGAAATCGCGACCAAGCGTGCGCGACATATGATAGGTCAGCGTCGTCATATTGGCGCCGATGACGATCTCCTCGGCCGTTTCCGCTCCGAGGAAATCCGCCATCGCGGCATGGGCGTCGTCCACAACCACCTGGGCAGCCAGCGTCGTCTCGAAGAAGCCGCCGAGATTGGCATTGGTGTTCAGGAGGCACAGCGACACCGCATCGGCAACCGATTTCGGCACTTGTGTGCCCGCCGGATTGTCGAGATAGATGCGTCGGCGACCGTTGTTGGTCAGCGAAAGCGCAGGAAATGCAGCCCGTACGGCCCCGATCGGAAAATCCATCCTGTCCTCGCTCAGTTTGTCCGTCCCTCATGCGGCATGGGCAGAAGTCCGGCTAGGGACAGGGATTGCCGACACGCTGATGCACGGCATCGACCGCCTTCTGCATCTCTTCCGTCCAGACCACATCGGCGCAGCCGAGCGCCGTCTCGAGCTGGGCAATGCTGGTGGCACCGACAATGCTCGATGTCACGAAAGGCCGGCTTGCCACATAGGCACCGGCGAACAGTGCCGGCTCCATGCCGAAAGAACGTGCCAGCTCATTGTACTCCAGCAGCGCTTCGGCGGCGTTCGGTGTCTCGTAGCGCTGGCCGCGATTGAAAAGCTGCGAGCGCGAACCCGCCGGGCGCGCGCCATGGTCGTATTTGCCGGTGAGATAACCTTGCGCCAATGGCGAATAGGCAAGCAGGGAGACGTCCTCGCGGGCGCAGGCCTCGGCTAGGTTCACCTCGAACGTCCGGTTGACGAGATTGTAGGCATTCTGCAGCGAGACGACCCGGGGTCCAGCGCCCCTGTCGCTTTCAGCCAGGAAACGCATCACGCCCCAGGAACTCTCATTCGAGAGCCCGAAATGGCGGATCTTGCCAGCCTTCACCAGCTCATCGAAGACAGCCAGCGTCTCACCGATCGGTGTCTCCTCGCCGCCGGGAGAATCCCCGCGCGGTGGCGTACCGCCAATGCGCGTGGGATTGGCGCCCCACGGCACATCGCGGTCCGGCCAGTGGATCTGGTAAAGGTCGACATGATCGGTGCCAAGCTTGGCCAGTGACTTGTCGATGGCGTCAAAAATGTCGGCGCGGACCAGCTTGGAGGAACGCCCACCACGGAACCATTCGCTAGCGGTACGGCCCACCACCTTGGTGGCCAGCACGACCTTGTCGCGATTGCCGCGCGCCTTCAGCCAGCTGCCGATGATCGTCTCGGTGCGCCCCTGCGTCTCTGCCTTGGGCGGGATCGGATAGAGTTCAGCGGTGTCGATGAAATTGACGCCGCGCGCGAAGGCCATGTCCATCTGCGCATGCCCTACGGCTTCGGTGTTCTGCTGGCCCCAGGTCATGGAACCCAGGCAGATCTTTGAAACGAAAAGATCTGTCCGACCGAGACGGCGTTTCTGCATTTTTGCTCCGGAATGGGTTTTGACGCGGTGATGGCGCGGCACGCTGGATGGAAACCCAGCATAGGCAAGCCCGGCTCCCTGGCCAAGCCCCGCAAGACTTCAACAGAACGATCGAAACAGGCAGCCCTAGCGGCGGCGCGTAGCGGCCAGGGCTTTCTTCTTGGCGTCGTCGATCAGCATGTTCGCCACCTGCATGCGGATCATGGCGCGCTGCCTCAGATGCGGCGCCACCCGGTCCGGATGGTTGGCGAAGGCGAAATCGCGGCGCAGGCGCGCGAGATCGGCCGCCTTCGCGATACGACCAAGGCCGAGTTCCGACGCGATAGCGTCGGGATCGATCGGCGGCAGGATTTCTTCCGGCTTGGGATGCTCGTCGGCCAGAACGATGCGGGCCTGGTCGAGCATCGCCGAGAACTCGGCGGCAAGATCGGCGCCACTCTCGCGATATTCGGCTGCGACAGCTTCACCCGCCACCTTGATACGGCCGGAATGCAGCTCGTCGACGACGGAGAGATAGTCGAAGGGAATGGTCGGCTTCGCGCCGGCCTCGTCCGCTTCTCCAGAAGCGACAAAGAGGTCGTCGAGCAAGGAAGCGAAATCCCGCTTGGCTCCGGTAGCGATGTCAGCCTCCCAGCGATGCGCGCCAACGTGCGCGGACGATACATCCGGCGCGTTAAGAATGCATGCCATTGGCGACGGGATTTTTAGCGGCCGGCGCGTCATGCCGAAATATCTGCCGGGATGGTCCTCATACGTTATCCGGCGGGCTGCGACATATTGTGCGTCGCAACATAAAACCGACCGATGTGGCCATGCTGCACTGCAACAATGGTTATGAATCACCTATATAGGGGATGGGAGGATCAACCGGAGCCAAGAACCATGGGGTTCTTCACCGAGATGTTCGCCCGTCCGCGCCCGCAGGAGCAGGTGCGTTATCGCGCCTCGCTGGCCCTCATCTATGCGATGAGCCGTGCCGACCGCGCCGAGGCTGGCATCAAGCCGGCGGATTTTCCGCGCATCGCCCGTATCCCCGCGCTTCGCTGACCGCCGACGCGCGTGTCGGCGCGTTGGTCTGTCCTCAGGCGCGTTGTTGCCCGCCGCCGATGAAGGTGATCTTGCCCAACGGCACGCCATTGTGGCGCAGGATGTCGTAGGCGGTGGTGACGTGGAAATAGAAGTTGGGCATGGCGAAGTGCAGCAGATACTGCAGGCCAGGCATTGAAAGCTGCCGGCCGCCAAGCCTGAGCTCGATCGTCTTTTCCTCCGATCCGGCAATATCCTGCGCGGTGAACGTCGCCAGGTAATCCGTGGTGCGGCCGATGCGGGCATGCAGGTCGTCGAAAGTCTGCTCGTCGTCCTCGAAGCGCGGCGCATCCCGTCCTGCCAGTCTCGAACTCGCTCCCTTGGCGTGGTCGGTCGCGATCTGCACCTGTCGGGTCAGCGGATACATGTCGGGTGCAAGGCGGGCCAAAAGGAAGACCTCGGGGTCGATCTTGCGTTCCGCCGCATTCTGTTCGGCAGCGTTCAACACCCCAGCCAGCGCCTTCAGCCTGGCCTGGAACACCGCGATCGACGCGTCATACATGGATATCGCCATGATCATTCTCCCTGTTGCCCGAAACGAGACGTAGCGCTCTCGACGACGATTCTTCAAGTGTCGACGAGCCGTCACGCGCCTGCCTCATTCGCCACGGATGCTTGTCGCGTCGAGTGGAGATTCTCCGATGAAAAGCGCCCTTTTCGCCGCGACCGCAACTGTCGGCCTCGTCCTACTCAGTCAGGCCGCACGAGCCGCCGAGCCGCCCTATCTCGATGACCGCACCGATGCCGCCGCGGTTATCCGCTCGCTCTACAATGCCATCAGCCGCCACGAATATGCCCGTGCCTGGGACTATTTCGGCGACACCAAACCCACCAAGGATTTCGACAGCTTCGCCAAAGGCTATGACGGCACCGAATCGGTCGAAGTCCTGACCGGCAGTGCCGGCAGCGAAGGTGCAGCCGGCAGCATCTACTACACCATTCCGGTCGCCATCCGCGCCGTCAACAAGGCCGGCAACGGCAAGGTGTTTGCCGGCTGCTACACGCTGCGCCAGGTCAATGCCGAAGTCCAGGCGCCGCCGTTCAGTCCTATTCGCATCGAGAAGGGTGCACTGGAACCCTCCGACAAGGATATCAAACAAGCGCTGCCGGAAAGCTGTGGCGACAACAGCCCTGCAATTCCGAAGCAGGATGCGGAACTAGAGTTGGCGAAAAAGGCTTTTCTCGCGACTTATGCCGACACATGCCGGGGGAACAACGTTGAAGGGCAGCCACTCGGCACCCCTACGGTTTACAAAATCGGCTCCGAAGATCAGCCGGACAAAGAAGTGCGTCTAATCCGGTTTTTGTGTTCAATGGGCGCGTACAACGAACTTTCCGTCTTCTACCTGTCGCAAGCCGGACGGGGTTTCACGCCCTTGCAGTTCGTTGAACCCGAGCTCGATATCCGTCATCAAAACAACGACACGGATAGCAAGGTCGAACACATCGGCATCACCGGGTTTCGCTCGGTCGATGAACTCTACAACGCCAAATACAACGAAGAAACGCTGACGCTTGTTGCGCACAACAGATGGCGCGGCATGGACGACGCGTCCTCCACAGGCACTTACCTTTTCCGCGACGGCGCGTTCGTGCTGGTGCAATACGATGTCGATGCGTCTTACGATGACAAGGCCAATCCGGAGACTGTGCTCGACTACAACACCGCGCCCTGACTGCCGACGAAATCGCGGGTCACTTGGCGCGCGACAGCATCCAGTTCAGCGTCTCGCGCCAATCGGTCATGCGGATCGGGGTGCCGTGCGTTCCCGTCTCGAAACGCACGAAACGGGTCGGATAAGCCTTTGACTTGGCGAGGATCGAACGGAAGAAGGCTTCTTGGTTTTCGACCGGGAAGACCGGATCCTTGCTGCCTTGCCCGAAAAACACCGGTACGCGCCGCTTGAAGGCGGGGCTGGCGAAGAAACTCTCGTCCCACAACGAGCCTAGCAACAGCAACCCGTCGATGCGGTTGCCGGTGTCGGCGCGGCCGGCCAGTTTCCAGCACAGCGCGCCGCCCATCGAGCCGCAGGCAACGAAGATCTTCGCGCCCGGCGAACGCTCGGCGTAATAACCGATCAGCGCGGCCACCTGCCCCGCACCCTTGTCGCCGAAATCGGTGAAATCCGGCGACAGATAGAGGCCGCCATTGTTGGCCATCAGGTTCTTGAGGCGATTGAAGTTGCCGCCGAAGGTGAAATCGTCGACGCCCTGCTTGCGGCTGCCCCCTTGCCCATGCAGGTAAAGCACGATGATGGCCGCGTTCTCCGCCTTGCCGACCGCGACATGACGCAGTGTGCCGGCATCGAGCTTCAGCGCCAGATCCTGCTGCACGCCGCGCACCTCGGTCGAGGTGTATTGCGGACGCACCCGCCGCTCCGGCACCGCATCGCGTTCATTGATGTCGCGCATCTCGCGATAGTCAACGACGCGATAGACGTCGCCCTTCTCGGTCGAAAGGATGCCCGGATAGGCAAACAGCTCATCCTTGAACGGCTTCAGCGTTTGCGCCTCGGCGAAAACCGCTGTCGAGGTCGAAAACAGCAGCAATGCCAGCGGCAAACGAAGCGTCCGCGCAAGGCCGGAGATGAAAGAGAAGAAGATGGTGGCGTTCATGCCAGAGGGTTGCTTTGCGGCAGGCCCTCTTGTCAATCCTGCAACACGCCGCCGGCGTCCGCCAGCGCCTCGCGGGTGTCGACATCGACGAAGGCCGCCGCACCGATCTCGACGTCGATGACGTCCAGCCCCTCAGCCTCGACCAGGTGGCGCGCGCCGGTATCGCCCTCGAGATGACCGACGGCGTCAAAGAGCGAGCGCGGCAGGATCACCGGATTGCCGCGCCGGCCATCATGCGAGGCCCGCACCACCGAACGGCCACCGGACGCGCGGAAGGCGGCGATCACCCGATCGAGATCCACGGCAGAGACGCCCGGCATATCGCCGAGAAGCACCAGCACGCCGGCTGCGTCATCGGCAAGCGCCGAGACACCGGCCTTCAGCGAGGTCGACAGTCCCTCGGCGAAATGCGGATTTCCGACAAAGTCCAGCTTGAGACTGGCAAGCGCGTTCTTCACCCGCTCGTCCTGGTGACCGGTGACGACGATAACGCCATTCGCCTTCGATGCCAGCGCGCGCTCCGCGCTCTGCCGCACCAGCGGCTTGCCGTCGAAAAGCGCGAGGAGCTTGTTCGGTCCGCCCATGCGGCTGGAGCGGCCAGCCGCCAGCAGCACGACCGGAACCTTCAGCGCCACTGCCCTGCCGGGAGCCAGTTCGCGTGGCTGCGGCCGGGTCGGAATTTCCATCAAAAGCCCGCCGACGCCCATGCCGGCGATGTCCTCATTGGTGACCGGGATCCCGGTCACCAGCCGATCCAGCACCCAGTCGAAGCCATTCAGCTTCGGGCTGCGCGCGCAGCCTGGCGCGCCGAGCACAGGCTTGCCGTGCCGCTCGCCGAGCACAAAAAGATTGCCGGGATCGACGGGCATTCCGGAGCGGTGAACGATGCCGCCGGAAGCGCGGATGGCCGCCGGAATGACATCCTCGTCGGGATCGCTCATCGCCGAAGCGCCGAACACCAGCACCATGTCGCTGGCAGTGGCAAGTTGCTCGATGGCGCGCGCAACGTCCGGCGCGGCGTGGGCTGTGCGCAGTTCACCCGAGATCGTGCTGCCGGTGCGACCGAGGCGCTCCTCGGTAACCTGAAGGGTCTTGTCCAGCACGCTGGTCTTGATCGACGGCAACACGGTCTGCACCACCCCGACCCTGAGGGGCTTGTAGGGGTGCATGCGGAAAGCTTCCCGGCCTCGTGCCAGTTCCAGCGCGCGCTGCAGCACGCTTTCAGAAACAGCGAAGGGGATGATCTTGATTGTTGCCACCATCTGCCCCTCCATCATCGGCGCGAAGGGCGGCATGGTGGCGATGGTGATGTCGGGATCGACCAGGTTGATGGCATCGACCAACTGCCTGTCGACCGTGAAGACGCCGGAGACGGTGGCGTGGAGATTGACGCGGCCGGTGGCGGCGGGTTTGGCCTCGATGCCGGCGAAGGAAAGCCCGGAAGCCAACCGTTCGGCTGCGGCGTTCTCCTCGACGTCATCGGCGGCAAGCACCGCGACGATGACCTCCTTCAGGCCGGACGCCTGCATTGCCGCGATGTCTTCGGCGGACAACACGCGCGCCTTGCGCAAGCGCCTGTCGCCGACCACCGTCGAATGCGCCAGGATGGCACCCTCGGCTTCCTGCAGCGGCACCGGACCAAATTTCACGCTGCTTCACCCTTGCGCTGAAGACCGCGCGAGCGGAAGGCGTTGATGACTTCGGCGAGCACCGCCACCGCAATTTCGGCAGGACTCGCCGCGCCGATGTCGACACCGATCGGCGCATGGATGCGTCCGATGTCCTCGGCGCCGGCGCCCAGGCCCAGCAGACGCTCGACACGCCCAGCGTGCGTCTTGCGGCTGCCGAGCGCGCCGACATAGAAGCAGCGCGCATCGAGCGCCGCCTTCAGTGCGAAATCGTCGATCTTGGGATCATGGGTGACGGCAGCGAGCGCGGTGTAACCATCGAGCGGCTGCCGTGCCAGCACGTCCTGCGGCCAGTCGGCATGGAGCGGCACATCCGGAAAGCGATCCGGCGTGGCGAAGGCGGTGCGCGGATCGATGATCTCGACCGGATAACCGGCGATCCTGGCCATCGGCGCAAGCGCCTGGCTGATATGGACGGCGCCGATCACCACAAGGCGCGGCTGCGGCAGATGGGCGTTGAGGAAGAAGGTGCGGCCCTCGGCATCGACTGAACCGGAAAGTCCGGTGCGGAAGGCACGTTCGACGGCAGTACCGAGGTCTCCAGCAACCCTATCGCCCTCGCGCACGACGCGGTCGCGCCCGTCGCCGAGATCAGTCACCAGCACTGCTGCGCGTCGCGCGCGGCGCTCGGCGTTCAGTGTCTTGAGAGCGTAGGGGTCCATCGCGCCTTGCCTCTATCCCAGCCGCTCGACATAGACCTTGATGCGCCCGCCGCAGGAAAGGCCGACCTGCCATGCGGTCTCGTCGGCGACGCCGAATTCGAGCATCCTGGCCTTGCCGGAACCGATGACGTCCAGCGCCTCGGCGACCACTGCGCCTTCGACACAGCCGCCGGATACCGAGCCGTGGAAATTGCCGTCCGCGTCGATCACCAGATGGCTGCCGGCCTGGCGCGGCGCCGAGCCCCAGGTTTCGACGACCGTAGCGATGGCGACGTCCTTGCCATTCTTCATCCAGTCCTCCGCGATCAGCAACGGATCGCGGGCCTCGTCGAGATAGGCGCTGTTCAACATGGCCATTCCTCCAGACATTTCGCTAGGCCGCCCTAGCCGTGACGGCATCGAGCCAGCGGCGCGGATCGTTGTCGCGCATCGGGCTTCGACCGAGCGACACGCAAAGATCGGCAAGCGCGTTCAGATTGTGCACGGGCCGGAACTCGTCGACATGCGGCAGCATCGCACGCACGCCGCGCGCCCGCGCCTCGAAACCGTCGAAGCGCAGCAGCGGGTTCAGCCAGATCAGGCGACGGCAGGACTTGCGCAGACGGTCCATCTCGCTGGCGAGCCCGTCGACATAGTCGCGCTCCAACCCGTCGGTGATCAGGAGCACCACCGCGCCCTGCCCGAGTACACGCCGCGACCACAGTCGGTTGAATTCGGCGAGCGTCTCGCCGATGCGGGTGCCGCCCGACCAGTCCTTGACGGCGGCGGAAGCGTCCGCCAGCGCCTGGTCGGGATCGCGATGCCGCATCTGGCGCGTCAGGTTGGTCAGCCGCGTGCCGAACACGAAGGCGTGCACGCGCCGCCGCTTTTCTGTCAGCGCATGCAGGAAATGCAGGAAGATGCGCGTGTACTGGCTCATCGAGCCCGAAATATCAGCCAGCACCACCAGCGGCGGGTGAATCTCCCGCGGCGACCGGAATTTCGGCAGGATCAGCGCTCCGCCGGTCCGCGCCGATGCCCGCATCATGGCGCGGGGATCGATGCGCCGGCCGGACGCATCGGCCTTGAAGCGCCGCGTCGTCACCATGTCAATCGGCAGGCGCAGCTCCGAGATTGCCCTGCGGGCGTCGCTCAGCTCTGCCGCGCTCATCTGCGCGAAATCCTTGCCGCGCAGCATCTCGTTGCCTGAAACGGTGAAACGTGCGTCGATCTCGATGTCGGGAATCTCGCGCGGCGGCGCCGCGTTCTGGTGTCCTTCGAACATCGCATCGCTGACCCGGCTTTCGGCAGCGCGCGGCTTCTGCCGCTCCCGATTCTCCAGCGCCACCGGCGAGAACATGGCAAGCAGCTTCTCGACGAGCTCACGCGACTTCCAGAACAGCCGAAATGCCTCGTCGAAGGTGGCATGATCCTCGTGGCGGGTGACGAGCACCGCATGCAGCGTCCAGTAGAAGTCGTCTCGGCTGCCGATCCCGGCCGTGAGCACCGCCTCGATGGCATCTTTCACCGACGCAGGCCCGACCCGCATGCCCGCCTTGCGCAAGGCGCGCGCGAAATAGACGATGTTGTCAGCGATCCGGCCCTCCGGCTGGCTGCCCGTCATCCCAACTACTCCGCGGCCGAGGCGAGTTCCGCCTGGACCTCCTGGAGAATGCGCCTGCCCTCGCCCTGTTCGATGCGGGCAATGTCGTCCTGGTATTTGAGCAGGACACCGATCGTGTCGGACACGGTCTCCGGGTCGAGCGCCACCTTGTCGAGCTCCGTCAACGCGCCGGCCCAGTCGATGGTTTCCGCCACACCCGGCGCCTTGAACAATTCGATCTGCCTCAGCTTCTGGATGAAGGCGACGACTTCGGCCGACAGTCGCCGGTTGGCACCGGGCACCTTGCGCCTGACGATCTCCAGCTCGCGTGCCGCATTCGGATAGTCGACCCAGTGATAGAGACAGCGCCGCTTCAGGGCATCGTGGATTTCACGGGTGCGGTTGGTGGTGATGATAACGATCGGCGGCTCTTCGGCCTTGATCGTGCCGAGTTCGGGCACCGTCACCTGGAAGTCGGACAGGATTTCCAGGAGAAAGGCCTCGAAAGCCTCGTCGGTACGATCGAGCTCGTCGATCAGAAAGATCGGCGCAGCCCCTGCCTTACCGGTCAGCGCATCGAGCACGGGGCGACGGATCAGGTATTTTTCCGAGAAGACGTTGCGTTCCATGGTCGAGCGTTCGACCTTGCCTGCCGCCTCTTCCATGCGGATCTCGATCATCTGGGCGGCATAATTCCATTCATAGACCGCCGAGGAGACGTCGAGGCCCTCATAGCACTGGAGACGGATCAGGCGACGCCCGAGCGCCGACGCCAGCACCTTGGCGATCTCGGTCTTGCCGACGCCGGCCTCGCCTTCGAGGAACAGCGGTCGCTTCATGCGCAGCGACAGGAACAGCACCGTCGCCAGTGACCGGTCGGCCACGTAGTCCGCGCCGGTCAGGAGATCGAGCGTTTCGTCGATCGTCGCCGGCGCGGGGCGCGGTGTCAGCTCGGTCATTCTGGCTCCGTGAATGCCCGCGACCTAGTCCTGCAGGATGCGGTAGCCGCGGTCGTGATAGATCAGCGGCTTCAAATTATCGCCGATGCGCAGGCCTGTCACCTTGCCAAAAAGCACACGATGCGTGGCCAAGTCCTTGGTATCGAACAATTCGCAGTCGAAAACCGCAAGCGCGTCGGACAGCGTTGGGGCACCCGTCGAGATCGTATCCCACTGCCCGAGCGCAAAGCGCTCTTCGAGGGAAAGACCGGTTATCCCCGAAAAGCCGGCCGACAATGGCTGATGGTGCGAAGACAAGGTGTTCAACGCGAAATTGCCGTTCTGGACAAAGGCCTCGTTCTTCGGATTGACCCGGTTGAGGCATACCAGCACCATCGGCGGGGTATCCGATACCGAACAGGCGGCGATGACGGTAGCGCCACGCCTGCCGGCGACACCATCGGTGGTGATCACGTGGACATGACCAGCAAAATGGCTCATCGCGTCGCGATAGGCCTGCGGCTCGACATCGTTCTTCATCAACACGGGCGATTTTCCAGACACCAAACCCTTGTCGCTATATATGGCCGTATCCTGCGTCCGACAAGCGAAGTGGTTGATGCAGCCTGTGAAATTGCCTTGTTGCACCAGAAGCTGCCAGCCTTTAGGTCTGGATCGACTCCGGTTCGGAAACCGATGGGGGAGCAGTTTTTCGGTATGCGACTGCCGCACGCACTTATAGGCCTGCTTGGCGGACTGCTTTTGACAGGCGCTGCCGCTGCTGCGCCTCTCATGATCGGCGTCGCCGCACCGCTGACCGGCCCGTCAGCGATCCTTGGCAGGCAGATTGAAGCTGGCGCGCAGCTGGGTGCCGGCACCCGTGGCATAGAAACCACCGTTGTCGACGACAAATGCACGGCGGAGGGTGGCGCTGCTGCGGCTGCGCAGTTCGTTTCGGCCAAAGTCGATGTGGTCGTCGGCTTCCTCTGCACCGAAGCGATCGAAGCGGCGATGCCGATCCTGAAACAGGCCGGCATACCGGTCATAACGCCTGGGGTTCGCAGCGAAGCTCTCACCGACCGACGCGCCAGGACCGGCTGGCCGGTGTTCCGGCTGGGACCGCGTGGCGACGCCGAACGGGACGCCGCGGGCACCATCCTCTCCAGGCTGTGGCGCAATGCATCCTTTGCCGTCGTCGACGATGGCACCATCTACGGACGCGAGATCGCGGAGGCGGTGCGTGTCGCGGCGCAGCAGGCAGCACTGAAGCCCGTGTTCACCGACACGTTCCGCCCTGAACTCGACAATCAGGTCGGCCTGGTCGGACGCCTGCGCAAGGCCGGTGCGGACGCCGTCTTTGTTGGCGGTGATGGCCGCGACGTCGCCATCATGGCACGCGACGCGGCCAAGCTGGGCTCCGCACTGGTGTTCGCAGGCGGCGAGGCGCTGCGCGCGGCTGCAAGCGATGTACCTTACGCGACCGACACCCTGATGATTGCCATGCCGGAATGGGCGGATGTCGCCGACAGGAAGGCGCTCGACCTTTTCTCCGTCGCCAAGGTACTGCCCGAAGGCTACGCATTGCCCGCCTTTGCCGCCGTCGAAATCGCGGACGCGGCCAGGAAAGCGTCCGAGTCCGGCGGCAAGCCATTGGCGACGACCTTGTCGGGCACTGCTTTCGCGACGTCGATTGGTCCCATCACCTTCGACGCGAAAGGTGACCTGGCGCAGAACCCCTATCGCGCCTTCCGTTTCGACGGCACGCGTTTCATGCCTCTCGAGGAGCAATGATGATCCGTACCGGCCGACGCAACCTGATCACCGATGTCGCCGGTCTGCGCGTCGGCAATGCGGGCGACGCCAGGCTGAAATCGGGGACCACCGTTCTGGTGTGCGACGAGCCGGCCATCGCCGGCGTCCAGGTGCTTGGCGGAGCGCCGGGCACGCGCGAAACCGATCTGCTCGAGCCGCACAATTCGGTTGAAACCATCAATGCCCTGGTGCTTTCGGGCGGTTCCGCCTTCGGGCTCGATGCCGCCTCCGGCGTGCAGGCGGCACTGCGCGAACTTGGCATCGGCTTCGAGGTCGCGGGTTTTCGCGTCCCCATCGTGCCGGCAGCCATCCTGTTCGATCTTCCCAACAATGGCGACAAGGACTGGGGCCGTTATCCGCCCTATCGCGAGTTTGGACATGAAGCGACTTTGTCTGCTTCCGCTGATTTCGAGATCGGTACCACCGGTGCGGGCATCGGCGCCCTGACATCCGGTTTGAAAGGCGGCCTTGGCTCCGCATCGACCCTGCTGGAAAGCGGCATCACCATCGGCGCCCTCGTCGCCGCCAATCCGACCGGTTCGGTGACGGTCGGCCGCAGCCGCCATTTCTGGGCGGCTCCTTTCGAGATCGGCGATGAATTCGGCGGACTGGGCTATCCTGCCCCCCTGCCCGAGGACAGCCGGCAGATCCGGCTGAAGTTCCGCGACAATCCGGTCGGCGCCAACACCACCATCGCCATCATCGCCACGGACGCTGTCCTGACCAAGGCTGCGGCCAAACGGCTGGCGATCGCCGCCCATGACGGCTTCACGCGCGCCATCTGGCCGACACACACGCCAGTGGATGGAGACCTCGTCTTTGGCCTCGCGACGGGCAAGAGTGGTACCGTGCCGTCGCCGGTCGAAGCCATCGACCTTTATGCCGCGGCCGGCGCCACCATGGCGCGCGCGATCGCCCGCGCGGTGTTCAACGCCACGCCGGACGAAGGAGATCTCTTTCCGTCATGGTCAAAGCTGTTCGGCTGATGGATACTGCCGGCCCGGCTGCCGACAGCTTTGTAGCTGACCGATCAGGTCGGATCGGACTTTTCTTCCTCGAACATCACCGCGACGTCGGAATTCGCCGACAGCCAGACCTTGTTGCCCTGAACTTCCGCGAAAAGGCTGAGGGGAATGTAGTGGTGATGTCCTCTGTGAGAGCCTTCACCGCTGTCCGCCTTGGTCAGCTTGATGCGTTTGCCCTCGATCTTGTCGACGGTGCCGATATGGGTACCATCTGCGCCAACGACTTCCATATGCTCGCGAATCTTGCTGACGTCGGTCATGGCCACTCTCCCGTGAAAGTTGCGTAGAATAACCCAAGCCACCCCAACTGGATGTATCATCAAACCAATCGGGAGAACACATGACCAATCTGATGACTTCGGCATTCGCGCTCGCCCTTGTCCTGGCAAACCCGGTCGCCGCTATGGCCGGCGACGTCGCGCAGCTGCAAATTCTCGGTTTCAGCAAGGGCGGGGCCATCTTCGCATTCGAAGAGTACGGCGTTCAGGATGGTTCCGGGTTCCCCTACGCCAACCGCTACTACATCGACACCGCAACCGACGCCTTCGTCAAAGGCACACCGGTCCGCGTGCGGCTCGACGACGAGAGCGCGACACTGCAGGCTGCCCGCAGCAAAGCGCGTGAACAGGGCGAAGCCTTCGTGAAGCAGGCTGAGCTCGAAGCCAATCCCGGTTTCACGGCCGGAAGCAATCCGGTGACGGAGCTCTCCGCGGATCCGCAGCGCATGGTCGTAAACCCGCGCCCGGTCTTTCCCGCGATCGACGAGCCGCTCGAATTTCGGCTGAACGAGTTCGCACTGAATGGCGACGATGTCTGCGCCAGCCAGGGCGAAACCAAGGGCTTTCGTCTGTCGCGCATCGACGCAAGCCCTAACGGCATGACGAAACTTCTGCATGACGACAAATCCATCCCCAAAAGCCGCGGCTGCCCGAGTGGCTATGGCATCGGGGCGGTGCAGACTTACGGCGGCGACGGCCTCTCGGCCTATGCCGTGCTGATCTGGACACGCGGCTATGGTTTTGAAGGACCGGATTACCGCTGGATTGCCGTGACCGGACGGCTGTGACCGCTGCGGCCCAATCGACGTCAACGCCTGGCGCAACTGTGAGGCGCCTGCGTCTGGCTCTTCCCACAGGGCGCCTTGCCGTTGTCGGCAGCCTTGTCTGGGGCCTTCTGATGGGAGCAAGCGCCTATGCCAGGCTATGGAATGGCGCCTGGCAGCTGCCGGACGGCATCCTGGCGGTGGTGACGTTGTTTGCCGCGGGAGGAGCCATCGCCTTTCCCCTTGGTCTCTACGGCGCACGCCTCATAGCCCTTGACCGTTCCGGTGAAGTTGCTTTTGCAGCCATTTTTGTATGCCTGCTCGCCGCGACGCTTGGCGTGACCGGCGGCCTCTACGCGCTGCAATACCGCAGCTATTATGCCGAGTGGCACGGTACGCCCTTCAGTATGCGCTGGTTCTTCCAGTTCGCCTTCACCAGCGCCGGCGCGCTTTATCAGTTCGCCATCCTCGGCATCCGCTTCTATTTTCCGCTCGGCTTCGTCGCGCTGTTTGCCGCTGCGCTGTGGTTTGTCCGTCAGCCGCGTTGAGCATTTTCTCCTGCTCTGTTAGGACGCGGCGTAAGTTTTCCCGAGACATCAGGACGGACCGATGATCCCACGCTACTCCCGGCCGGAAATGGTCGCCATCTGGTCACCGGAAACGCGTTTCCGCATCTGGTTCGAGATCGAGGCCTACGCTTGCGACGCCCTCGCCGAACTCGGCGTCATTCCGAAGGAAGCAGCCAGGACCATCTGGGAAAAAGGCGGCGCCGCCAAATTCGACGTCGACAAGATCGATGAGATCGAACGCGTCACCAAGCATGACGTGATCGCCTTCCTGACCCACCTTGCCGAGTTCGTCGGCCCGGATTCGCGCTTCATTCACCAGGGCATGACTTCGTCCGACGTGCTCGACACTTGCCTTGCGGTACAGCTCACCCGCGCCAGCGATATTTTGCTGGCCGATCTCGACGCCTTGCTGGCGGCGCTGAAGCGGCGCGCCTTCGAACACAAGGATACCGTCACCATCGGCCGCAGCCATGGCATTCATGCCGAACCGACGACGTTCGGCGTCAAGCTCGCGCAGGCCTATGCCGAATTCAGCCGCTGCCGTGAGCGTCTCGTCCATGCACGCGAGGATATCGCTACCTGTGCGATTTCTGGCGCCATCGGCACCTTCGCCAATATCGACCCCTATGTGGAAGAACACGTCGCCAAGAAGCTCGGCCTGAAGCCCGAACCGGTGTCGACGCAGGTCATCCCACGCGACCGTCACGCCATGTTCTTCGCCACACTCGGGGTCATCGCCTCGTCGGTGGAGCGTCTGGCCACCGAAATCCGCCACCTGCAGCGCACCGAAGTGCTGGAAGCCGAGGAATATTTCTCGCCCGGCCAGAAAGGTTCGTCGGCAATGCCTCACAAGCGCAACCCGGTGCTGACCGAGAACCTCACAGGCCTCGCCCGGCTGGTCCGCGGCATGGCATTGCCAGCCATGGAAAATGTGGCGCTCTGGCACGAACGCGACATCTCGCACTCTTCGGTCGAACGCATGATCGGGCCGGACGCCACCGTGACGCTGGACTTTGCGCTGGCACGCCTTACCGGCGTTATCGACAAGCTGCTTGTCTACCCCGAGAACATGGACAAGAACCTCAACAAGTTCCGCGGCCTGGTCCACTCGCAGCGCGTACTGCTGGCCCTGACGCAAGCCGGCGTCTCCCGCGAGGACGCCTATCGACTTGTCCAGCGCAACGCCATGAAGGTCTGGGAACAAGATGCTGATTTCCTTGAAGAGCTCCTTGCCGACAAGGAAGTGACGGCGGCGCTGTCGGAAGCCGAGATCCGCGAGAAATTCGACCTCGGCTACCACACCAAGCATGTCGATACGATCTTCAAGCGCGTGTTCGGCTAACCCTCATGCGGCTGGCGGTCGTTTCCGATATCCATGGCAATGTGCGGGCGCTGGAGACGGTGCACCGCGAGATCAGGGCGGCGGCGCCTGACCTGATCGTCAATCTTGGTGACTGCCTGTCCGGTCCGCTCTGGCCGGAAGAAACCGCGCAATACCTGGCCGCCGAAGGATGGCCGACGGTTCGCGGCAATCATGACCGCGAGCTCGTCGAGACGCCGGCCGCGGACCTTGGCGAGTCGGATGCTTTTGCCCATCGATATCTGTCCGGGAAATCCCGGGAGTGGATCGCTGCATTGCCGGCCACGATGAGCGTGGGAGCGGACATTTTCCTTTGCCACGGCAGCCCGTCGAGCGATGAGATCTTCCTTTTGGAGGAAGATGGCGGCAACCATTTCTTCCCGTCCACCGAAGGCGCCATCCGCCACAAGCTCGGCAACGTCGCCGCAGGGCTTGTTCTGTGCGGCCATTCGCACACGCCGCGCGTTGTTCAGGCCTCTGAGAGCCAGACCGTTCTCAATCCAGGCAGTGTCGGCGTGCAGGCATTTCCCGGCCTGACTGCCACCGGCAGCCCGCACGCACGCTATGCGATCGCGACACACCGGAACGGCAGATGGTCGTTTGAACTGCGCGCCATCGATTATGACTGGACGGAAGCAGCTCGCCGCGCGCAAACCTGCGGCTTCGCCAATTGGGCGCACGGGCTGGCGACCGGCTTTGCCGCCGACGCCATCGGCAGCTGACGCAATCAGGCAGTGAACGGATCCAGGAGCACGACCGTTCCGTCGCGCGTCTTGTGGGCATTGATCAGTGGCACAAGGCGCTGAAAATGTTCTGTTTCGACATGCGCCCGCAGCGCCGCGCGGTCCGGCCACGCCTCGACGAAGACGAAATGGCCGGGGTCCTTCTGATCGACGAACAGCTCGTAGGAGATGCAAAGCGGTTCCCGTCGCGTCTTCTCGACGAGCTCTGCATAGAGCGGCCGGACGGTTTCGATCGCCTCGGGCTCGATAAAATCGTGAGCGACAACCTTGAGCATGGGGCCATTTCGTCCTGTGGGTGAGGCTGGCTAAAGCAATTCCAGCAAAAGTGCGCGCCGGTTTTGCGTCCGGAATTGCGTACAAACAAAGAGATAGAGCATTGAAGGCGATTTTTCGCCGGAGATGTTCTAGCGGCAGCCGGCCGCAACATCGGCCTCATCCTGCGAAGGCGCGTGCGAATCCGAGAGCGCCAGACGGCGCATGTCCGCGCAGGACGAACCGCTGGACATACTTCGTATCGATGTCCTGATAGGTCAACCGCCCGTCACTGACGAAGCCGGCGCGGCTGTAGACGTCGGGATTGCCGATCAGCGCGCATCCATTGGCGCCACGTTCATCCAGCAGCTTCAGTCCGGCGGCAATCAGCGCCTTGCCGACACCCCGACGTTGCATGCCCGGCTTGACCGCGATCGGACCAAGCCCAAACCAGCCGTCATCGACGCCGTCGATCGTAACTGGCGAAAACGCCACATGGCCAATGATCTCGCCGACCTCTTCAGCCACCAGCGAAATCGTGAGATCACCATCCGCACGCAGCGCCCGGATAATATCCGCCTCGGTGTCGTTGCTGAAGGCCATGGGCTTGAACGCGACCCAGGTAAGCTCATGGATCGCGTCGTGATCAGCTGGCGTTTCGGGCCGGATCAGCATTTCGTACAGGAACTCTTTATGCAGGAATTCCGGGCACTGCACGGATCACCGTACCCCAGGGATCGACATAGGTCGATGGCGCCTTGGCTTCCGAGGAACGCATCTCGACCCATGACAGCCCCGAACGTTCGGCGTCGCGTTTACCGGCGCCCGCGCTCTGCCAGGTGTTGGCGCCGATATGATGGTGATAGCCACCGGACGACAGGAACACCGCCTGCGAACCGTATTTGGTGACCGTGTCGAAGCCGAATTCGGTGTTCCACCAGGCCTCAGCCTGGTTGGGGTCGCCAACCCGCAGATGGACGTGGCCAACCACCGTGTTTTCCGGAGCGCCTTTCCAGCCGGCGTCGCCGGCTGGGACGGAGCCGATCACGCCGGGGATATCCATGCGGATCGTCGCCATTTCGACGGTCGGGCCGTTCCACTTCCAAGTGTCGTGCGGACGATCGGCATAGATCTCGATGCCGTTGCCCTCAGGATCGGTGAGATAAGCAGCCTCCGAGACCAGATGGTCCGAAGCCCCTTCGACCGCGATCTTGTTTTCGATGGCGTGATTGATCCAGCGACCGAGGTCAGCGCGGCTGGGCAGGAGGAATGCGGTGTGGAACAGGCCGGCACTGCGCGGATCGTCCGGCTTGGCCGCCGGATCGCGCTCAAGCACCAGCAACGGGCGATTGGCAACACCCATCGTGATCGTCTCGCCGTCGCGCGCGAGTTCCTGCAGGCCAACGACAGCGCTGTAATAGGCGGCCAGCTTGTCGGCATCGCGGGCTTTCAAACCGACGCGGGCGACGCTGACCGGGGTGGTGGCGGCGAAAGGCAAGGTGCTCATCTTGGTCTCCGAGCGGGCCGCACCGGTAATGGCTGACAGAGCCAGCACGCCGGTTGCGCCCATCATTGTACGCCGCGTCAGTCGCAAAACCCTATCTCCGAAAAAGGCGGCGGTGATTGTCTCCCACCAGATGAGGCATTCCGACTGTTCACACAAGACAGCAAAAATCGAACATGGTGTTCACAGTTTAGCCGAAACCGGCTGGTTCATCGAACCATCCGGATATTCCATTGCACCAGCACGCGATCGCGGCTGACTGGTCTGTCCAGATCCTTTATTGTTTTGCCAACAACTTGAATTGGTTCATCATTCCATGACCGCCATCAATGTGAGACCTGCGCGCGCCGGCGACGGGCAAGCAGTTTTCGATGTGACGCAGGCCTCGGTTCGAGAGCTTGCAAAAAGCCACTATTCCGAAAGTCAAATCGCCGGCTGGATGGGCGACCGCACTGCGCAGACCTACGAGAGGCTGATCGTCGGCGGAAGCATGGTGGTGGCCGAAGATGACGGCAAGATCGTGGGTTTCGTCGACGCCGAGCCCGGCGAAGTAACGCGGCTCTTTCTCCTCGCCGCTGCGGCTGGCTTCGGCCTCGGCAGCAAGCTGCTTGAAATCGGCATCGCCAAGGCGCGGCTCAATCACGAAGGTCCGATCAGGGTTGAAGCCACACTCAATGCCGAGGGTTTCTACGCTCGGCATGGTTTCCGTCCAATAAAACATGGTTTCTTCTCGCACGGCGTTGGCGGCGACCCGATCGGCGTCGTGTTGATGGAACTCTGAGCCTCGGGATCAAGGTTGCGCCAGAAAGGTCTGAACGCTACATCCCCGACATGAAAGTCAAGGACGCCGACATCCTCATCGTACCAGGCTACACCAATTCGGGGCCTGATCACTGGCAGAGCCGCTGGGAGACAAAACTGTCGACCGCACGCCGCGTCGAGCAGGCCGAATGGTCAAAACCCGTGCGCGAGGACTGGACGGCACGCGTCGCCGACGCCGTCAACGAAGCAACCAAGCCGGTCGTTCTGGTTGCGCACTCACTCGGCGTACCGACCGCCATCCAGGCGCTGCCGCTGTGCAAGAAGCCGATCGCCGGCGGTTTCTTCGTGGCTCCGCCGGATGTCGCCAATCCGAAGATCAAGCCCAAGCACCTGATGACCTTCGGCCCCTACCCGCGCGATCCGCTGCCGTTTCCGTCAATGGTGATTGCCAGCCGCAACGACCCGTTCTGTGATTTCGAGGTCGCGGAGGACCTTGCCGGAGCCTGGGGCTCGTTGTTCATCGACGCCGGCGAAACCGGCCATCTCAATTCGGAATCCGGCCACGGGCCGTGGCCGGAAGGTTCGATGACCTTCGCGCATTTCCTGTCGAGATTGTGAGTGAGCAGCGAATAGAGACTCCCCCTATTCGCTACTTGCCTTCTAACCAATCGACGCTTTCACGCTTGCCAGCATCGTCTTGGCGCCAAGGCCGACCAGCGCCTGTTCAGAGCCCATGGCCAGCAAGCGATAGCCCATCTTGACCAGACGGCCGCTGAGGCTGGCATCCAGGACGTAAATCGCCGCGTGCTTACCCGCCTTGCGGCTGCGCTCGGCGATCAGCGCAATCGTTTCCATCATGTCTTCAAGCGTCGAGTCCACGACGGCGCCATTGCTCCAGGCGATCGAGAAATCCGACGGGCCAACAAAAATCCCATCGATGCCGGGGGTTTCGAGAATGCCGTCCAGTGCCGCGAGCGCTGCGCGTGTCTCGACCATGGCAAAAGCCAGTGTGCGCTGGTTGCTCTCCTTCAGCCAGTCGGCCTGCGTGCCCTTGCCGTAGCGCGGTAAGGCATAGGTCGGACCCCAGGAGCGTTCGCCGAGCGGCGGGTATTTCATCGCCGCCGCGAAAGCCTTGGCGTCGGCCACTGAGTTGACCATCGGCGCGATCACGGCTTCGGCACCGAAGTCCAGTGCGCGGCTGGCCATGTCGAAACGGCCGACCGGAATGCGCACCAGTGCTGGCTTGCCGACGGACTGGATCGGCGCGATCGAGCGCAGGACACTGTCCTCGTTGTGACCGCCATGCTGCATGTCGAGCGTCACCGCGTCGAAACCCTGCCTGGCGACAATCTCGACGGTCAACGCATCCGGCACGCCCGACCAGGCGGTGCACAGCGTTTCATCGGCTTCCAGACGGGCTTTCAGGGACATCGGTAATTCCTCTCCAGATCAATTCAAGCAAAAGTGCACAGTGACTTTCGTCCGGAATTACTTAACACATAAAGTAGAAGCGTTTCAGTGAAAACGGAAACGCTCGAGTTGAATCCAGTTTCAGCCGGAAATGACGGAAAAGGCAAAGAAAAACCGCCCGGCGAAACCGGGCGGTCCATTGGTCCAGCCATGCCGGCGCCGGACGATCAGGTGTTCTTGATCTGCTCGATGGCCTGGGCCATCAGTTCGTCCATGGTACGGCGGATCTGGTGATCGGACTGGTCGATGCCGGCGGCATCGAAATCCTTTCGGACCTTGCGGAAGACGTCGTGGTCGCCGGCTTCCTCGATATCCGAAACCACGACTTCCTTGGCATAAGCCTCGGCGTCGGCGCCCGTTTTGCCGAGCTTTTCGGCCGCCCACAGGCCAAGTGCCTTGTTGCGGCGGGCGTTTGCCTTGAAACGCAGTTCCTCGTCGAAGACGAACTTGCGCTCGAAGCCCTCTTCGCGGTCCTTCATGCTGCTCATCGCAAATCCTCCGGTGGAACCGATTCGGTTGGTGGTCGATATATGCGTATCCAGTTTTCTCAAACCAAATGGCTGGCGCGCGGTCAATATGCGATCTTGCCTCGCACTCGCTTGTTGCGTTGCGGCATTTCGGCCCGGAAAGCAGTGATTCAACCGATTTGCCGATTGAGCGATGTCCATGATTGCGGTAGAGACCGCCATTGAGACCATAGACGCGCCAATGTGCCGCGAAAGAAAGGGACCGGTCGTTGCCACCTGCCCTTCAAACCAGAGAAAAAATCCGATGAAGTCACGCCGCCGCATTTATGAAGGCAAGGCCAAGATCCTTTATGAAGGGCCTGAGCCCGGAACGCTGATCCAGTTCTTCAAGGATGACGCGACCGCGTTCAACAAGAAGAAGCACGAGGTGGTCGACGGCAAGGGCGTGCTCAACAACCGCATTTCCGAGCACATCTTCAACCACCTCAACCGCATGGGTATCCCGACCCACTTCATCCGCCGGCTCAACATGCGCGAGCAGCTGATCAAGGAAGTCGAGATCATTCCGCTGGAAGTGGTGGTGCGCAATGTTGCCGCCGGTTCGCTGTCCAAGCGGCTCGGCATCGAGGAGGGCACCGTGCTGCCGCGCTCGATCATCGAGTTCTACTACAAGGCCGACGCGCTGGACGATCCGATGGTGTCGGAAGAGCACATCACGGCCTTCGGCTGGGCAAGCCCGCAGGAAATCGACGACATCATGGCGCTGGCCATCCGCGTCAACGACTTCCTCTCCGGCCTGTTCCTCGGCGTCGGCATCCAGCTCGTCGATTTCAAGATCGAATGCGGCCGCCTGTTCGAAGGCGACATGATGCGCATCGTCGTGGCCGACGAGATTTCGCCCGACTCCTGCCGCCTGTGGGATGTCGCCACCCAGGACAAGCTCGACAAGGACCGCTTCCGCCGGGACATGGGCGGGTTGGTCGAAGCCTATCAGGAAGTGGCGCGCCGTCTTGGCATCATGAACGAGAACGAGCCGCAGCGCCCGACAGGACCGGTTCTGGTCGCCACCGGCCCGAAGGACACCAAGCACTGAGACGACACGCCGCGCCGGCTTCTCTATCGGAAGTCGGCGCATCTGGTTCCTGGAGCCGTTCCGCGGAACCACCCAACGACCACAATGAGGATTGTATAGCGTGATCAAGGCCCGCGTCACCGTAACTCTGAAGAATGGCGTGCTCGACCCGCAGGGCAAGGCGATCGAGCATGCGCTCGGCGGCCTTGGCTTCGACGGCGTCGGTCAGGTTCGTCAGGGCAAGGTGTTCGACATCGAAATCGACGGCACCGACAAGGCCAAGGCAGAGACCGCCCTCAAGGCGATGTGCGACAAGCTGCTGGCCAATACGGTGATCGAGAACTACGCAGTGGAGATTGCCTGACGTGAAAACCGCCGTCGTCCTCCTCCCCGGCCTTAATCGCGACCGCGACATGATCGCAGCGCTGACCAAGATTTCCGGCACCGCGCCTGCAACCGTCTGGCAGACCGACACGGAAATCCCGGATGTCGACCTGATCGCCATTCCCGGCGGCTTCTCCTTCGGTGACTATTTGCGTTGCGGCGCGATCGCCGCGCGATCGCCAGTGATGCGGGCGGTGGCCGAAAAAGCTGCCAAGGGCGTGATGGTGGTGGGCGTATGCAACGGCTTCCAGATTCTGGTCGAGGCGGGCCTTCTGCCCGGGGCGCTGATGCGCAATGCCTCGCTGAAATTCGTCTGCCGTGAGGTCAAGCTGCAGGTCGCGAATGCCAACACGGCCTTCACCCGCGGCTATCAACCCAATCAGATCATCCGCTGCCCGGTCGCGCATCATGACGGCAATTATTTCGCCGATGCCGATACGCTCGCCCGCATCGAGGGCGAAGGTCGGGTGGTATTCCGCTACGCCGGAGACACCAACCCGAACGGTTCGATCAACGACATTGCCGGCATCATCAATGAGAAGGGCAATGTGCTCGGCCTGATGCCGCATCCGGAAAACCTGATCGAAGCGGCGCATGGCGGCGTTGATGGCCGTGCCCTTTTCGAAGGCGCGCTTGGCATCGCGGCCTGAGCCACGTCGCTCTTCCGACACCGACCAGATCTCATCTCGACTTGGGGAAGCCGAAACGATGAATGCAGCAAAGATGGCCGTCCGTTTCGGTTTCGTCGCCCTGGCGGGCCTCGCGCTGGTCGCCTGCCAGTCGAAGTCCTACAATTCCGCACCGAGCGGCGGCGGCAAGAGCGCGTCGCTGCGCGCCATGGAACAGGTGGCGATCGCCGCGCACAAATGCTGGATCGCATCCAAGGACCCTGCGTTCAAATCCTACCAGATGGCCAATGAGCTCAACAATTTCGGCGGCACTCCACGCTTCCTGCTGGTGCCGGCCAAGCACTACGGCGGCAAGCCGCTTTTGGTGGTGCAAGCGCGCGGCGCTTCCAGCCGTGTCGAAGTGTTCGGCCCGCTGATGAGCGACCCGCTCTCCGGCCGCATCGGCTCCGACATCGCGCGCTGGCAGACCGGCAACAGCGACTGCGGCGCCAAGGCCTGATACCAGAGCGCCGCTCTTCCGAAGGATCGGGCAGAACTTTGCCCGATCAGGCTGCTTTCATTTCGCCGTTGTACGCCGCGGCATGCCGAGTTCGGCAAGCTCCACATCGCCGAGTTCCATCAGACCTCGACGGGTAAGCTGATGTCGCGGCAATGCCTTCCAGTTGCGCGCGAGCCTGTCGACCCACCTGGCCAAGGGCGATCGCACCGTAAATATCGGCGCCGGATATCGTTTCTTTCGTTCCATCATATTCGCCTTCAACCGGAACCGGCGGCTCAATCGAAGAAGGAACGCATTCCTTCGCGATAGGCGTCGGAACGGGTGACCCCGATGTCTTTCAATTGCTCGTCGGTCATCTCCAAAAGGACCAGGCGGCTGCGACGGCGCTCCAGCGCCCTCCCCAGCCAGGTCGGCGATGAGGTCACAATCACCGTCAAGCGACGGCAAAAACCCGAGAAGCCCGACGGCTGCTCGACCTTGATGACCGAAGACGATTGTCTCCGATAAATTGTCTCTATTGCACTTGCCATAGCAGCACCATTGTCACAATTACCGCTACAATCGCGGTGCAATGCATATGTATTGACTCTTTCATTGATACAATATACTAAATTGTCACCATGACAAATTGGCTCCCCGACCTTTCTTCCGGCACCGGCCCGCTCTATCAGCGGCTGGCCGACCGCATCGAGGCCGATATCGACCGCGGTGTTCTCGGCGCTGGCACGAAACTGCCGCCGCAGCGCGACCTCGCCTATGACATCGGCGCAACGGTCGGCACGATCGGCCGCGCCTATCAATTGCTGCGCGAGCGCGGGCTGGTCAGCGGCGAAGTCGGCCGCGGCACTTATGTGCTCAAGCGGCATTCCGACAGTACCCAGCCAGACGATGCCATTCCGCTGCCTGCTCATCCGGAAGGAACCCGCCTTGCCATAGCGCCGGCAGGCAAGTTGCGCCTCGACAGCACGGCCGCACCCGACACCGGCCAGGGCGGCGTGATCACCGATCTCCTGACGCAGATCACACGCGACCATGCCTATGAGATCGCCAGCTACACGCGTGATTTCCCACAGCGCTGGATGGATGCCGGCAGCCTCTGGCTTGCCCGCAACGGCTTTCGCCCTGCCCCTGACAGCATCGTACCGACGCTCGGTACGCATGCGGCAGTCATGGCCTCAATCGCTGCGCTGACCGCACCTGGCGACTATATAGCCTTCGAACACCTCACCTATTCGCAGGTGTCGCGTAGCGCAGGACTGGTCGGGCGGCGCATTGCGCTGGTCGGCTCCGATGCCGAGGGCATTGATCCGGAGGATTTCGAGCGCGTCTGCGCCCAGAAGCACCCCAGGATGATGTTCCTGATGCCGACCGTGCAGAACCCCACGCTGGCAACGATCGATGCCGGCCGCCGCCGCGACATCGCGCTGATCGCGCGCGAATACAATGTGCTGCTGGTCGAAGACGATCTCTATGGCGGCCTGACCGACGACAAGACACCGCTGCTGGCTGAATTCGCACCGGAGCGCACAATCGTTGCCAGCGGTCTGTCCAAATCGGTATCCGCAGGGGTTCGTGGCGGTTGGCTGTCGTGCCCACCCGCCTATCGACACCGCATTCAGGTGGCACACAAGATGCTGACCGGCGGCATGCCCTTCCTGCTCGCTGAAGTTGGTTCGAGACTGGTGCTTTCAGGCAAGGCGCATGAAATTCGCCGTAACAGCATTGCCGAAATCAACGCCCGCATCGCCATCGTGCGTGAGAAGCTCGCCGGCTTTGCCTTCCAGGCTCGGGACAATGTGCCTTTCGTCTGGCTCACTTTGCCGGACCCATGGCTTTCCGGCACGTTCAAGAATGCATCGTTCGAAAACGGTGTATTGCTGGACGACGAGGACGAGTTCAAGGCAGGCCGATCGGAACAGGTCTTCCATGCCGTGCGTTTTGGTATTTCGGCGCCAGGCCCGCGCGCCGACGTCGCGCGCGGCGTGGAAATCATCCGCCGGCTGCTGGAAGAAGGCCGCGCCGGTTACGATTCCTTCGGCTGAAGCACAGGCTTAATCCGTGATCGGCGCAGCCCGTGCTTCTTTGTTGCCGGCGGCAGCCAGGCGATCCAGCGTCGCTACCAGCCCTGCCGTATCGGGGCAGATCTGCAGGGACGTCATCTTGCCCCAGGCCAGATGCACGGCGTGAATGCCGCGATTGTGGGTGCGCACCCCATCCGTGCCGCTGTTGGTTTCCCGCCAGGTCACGATGGCCAGCGTATTCCAGGGCGGCCCGCTGACGTCGATCCGATCCAGGTCGAAATGCAGATCCGGCAGCAACCGGTAGAGGCGTTCGTACCACTCCTTCGTCTTGGACAAGGACGTGCGCACACCGGAAAGCGCATGTCCCTCACCAAGGAAACTGTGTTCGAAACGCGTTGCAAAGCCTGCCAGCACAGGACCGGCATCACCCTTGTTCACACTGTCGAACAAGGAGCGTATCCGTGCCCGGACAATCGCGTGGTACATGCTGCCCTCCAAGATCCTTTCCTTTCAGCGGAAAAGAAAAACACCTATCTCTTTGTTTTTACATAGTTTCTGGCGCAAGTCCGTTGCGCACCTTTGTTGAGATTACCATAGTTCAATGATTGAACTTACTGCCTTGAGTTCAATCAAGCAACTCACTAGGCTCCGCTCATGAAGAAAGTCAGCTTTGGCGAAATGCGCTGTTCCCTGGCGCGATCCCTGGAGATCATCGGCGACTGGTGGTCCCCCCTCATCATTCGAGACGTCTATCTCGGCCTGACGCGCTTCGATGATATCGCTCTCAATCTCGGCATTTCACGCAATCTGCTAACGCTTCGGCTTCGGCATCTGGTCGAGAGCGGCGCCCTGAAACGCTCCGCCTATCAGGGAAGGCCCGTGCGGTTCGACTATCAGCTCACACAGGCCGGAGAAGAGCTTGTCCCGATCATCCTTGCCTTGACGGTATGGGGTGATCGCTGGGCGCAACCGCAGGAAGGTCAGCCGATCCAGTTCCGGCACAAGACATGCGGTTGCGCGCTCACCCCGAAAATCACCTGTTCCGCATGCGGCGAAGAGCTGGACGCATCCGGTGTCCGCGCCCTGCCCGGCCCTGGCGGCGCCGCGCGGCCGGGGACGATGGTGCTGGCAAAACGCCTTGCACAGGCCGCCAAGGCGTAATTGGCGGCAAACTGACTGTGACATGCGGCCATTTTTCTGAAATCGGCAGTGTCGCAGCGCCGACTGTTCGGCTATAGGGGCCCCAACACGCTCTCGGAGTTGCCCGCTGCACCATGACCATCTCCAACACCGTGAAGATCACGCCGGAACTGATTGCCTCTCACGGGCTGAAGCCTGACGAATATCAGCGCATTCTCGAGCTGGTCGGGCGTGAACCGACCTTTACCGAGCTCGGTATCTTCTCGGCGATGTGGAACGAGCACTGCTCGTACAAATCCTCCAAGAAATGGCTGCGCACCTTGCCGACGAAAGGCCCTCGGGTCATTCAAGGCCCCGGCGAGAATGCCGGCGTGGTCGATATCGGCGACGGCGATGTCGTGGTCTTCAAGATGGAGAGCCACAACCACCCCTCCTTCATCGAGCCCTATCAGGGCGCGGCCACCGGTGTCGGCGGTATCCTGCGCGATGTCTTCACCATGGGCGCACGACCGGTTGCGGCGATGAATGCACTGCGCTTCGGCGCGCCTGACCACCCCAAGACCCGCCACCTGGTGGCCGGCGTGGTTGCCGGGGTCGGTGGCTACGGCAATTCCTTCGGCGTTCCGACAGTCGGCGGCGAGGTCAATTTCGACGCCCGCTACAACGGCAATATCCTGGTCAACGCCTTCGCAGCCGGTCTCGCCAAGGCCGACGGCATCTTCCTGTCGCAGGCCAAGGGCGTCGGCCTTCCAGTCGTCTATCTCGGCGCGAAGACCGGCCGCGACGGCGTCGGCGGTGCGACCATGGCCTCCGCCGAATTCGACGACAAGATCGACGAGAAGCGCCCGACCGTGCAAGTCGGCGACCCCTTCACCGAAAAGTGCCTGCTGGAAGCCTGCCTGGAACTGATGGCATCTGGCGCCGTCATCGCCATTCAGGACATGGGTGCCGCCGGCCTCACCTGCTCGGCCGTCGAGATGGGCGCAAAGGGAGATCTCGGCATCGAGCTCGAACTCGACAAGGTGCCTGTGCGCGAAGAGCGCATGAGTGCTTATGAAATGATGCTCTCCGAGAGCCAGGAGCGCATGCTTATGGTGCTGCGTCCTGAAAAGGAACAGGAAGCCGAGGCGATCTTCCGCAAATGGGGGCTCGACTTCGCCATCGTTGGCAAGACCACCGACGACCTGCGCTTCCGCGTCCTGCATCAGGGCGAGGAAGTCGCGAACCTGCCGATCAAGGAATTGGGCGACCAGGCTCCCGAATACGACCGCCCATGGGTGGAGCCGGCCAAGCGCGCACCGCTGGCGGCCAATGATATTCCGCAAGCCGATGTGGCCGATGCACTGCTCAAGATGCTCGGCGGTCCCGACCTCTCCTCGCGCCGCTGGGTGTGGGAGCAGTACGATACGCTGATCCAGGGCAACTCGCTGCAGATCCCGGGCGGCGATGCCGGCGTTGTGCGTGTCGACGGCCACGCCACCAAGGCGCTCGCCTTCTCGTCCGACGTGACACCACGCTATTGTGAGGCCGATCCCTATGAGGGAGGCAAACAGGCGGTGGCGGAATGCTGGCGCAATCTGACCGCGACGGGCTCGTTGCCGCTCGCGGCCACCGACAACCTCAATTTCGGCAATCCCGAACGCCCCGAGATCATGGGGCAGTTCGCCAAGGCAGTGACCGGCATCGGTGATGCCTGCCGCGCGCTCGACTTCCCGATCGTTTCGGGCAACGTCTCGCTCTACAACGAAACCAACGGCCAGGGCATCCTGCCGACGCCGACCATCGGTGGCGTCGGCCTGATCGACGACTGGTCGAAGATGGCCAAGGTGGGCTTCGCCGGCGAAGGCGAAGTCATCCTGCTCATCGGCGGCCCCGCCGGTTGGGGCAGCCACCTCGCCCAGTCGATCTACATGCGCGACATCCACAACCGCAGCGACGGTCCGCCGCCGCCAGTCGATCTCGCACATGAGAAGAAGGTCGGAGATTTCGTGCGCAAGCTGATCCGCAGCGGGGCGGCAACCGCCGTGCACGACCTGTCGGATGGCGGCCTTGCAGTGGGCCTTGCCGAAATGGCGATGGCATCCGGCATCGGCGCGACCGTACCCGGCCTGAGCGATGCCAATCCGATCCCGGTCTTCTTCGGTGAAGACCAGGGCCGCTATCTTGTCACGGTGAAGTTCGCCGGACAGTCGGAAGAGTTGCAGGCGCTGTGGAACGAGGCCAAGGCCCTCGGCATCTTCGCGCCATGGATCGGCAACACCGGCGGCAGTGAATTGAAACTTGGTGCCGCGCGCGCCATATCAATCAAAGACTTGAAAGCGGCGCACGAATCCTGGTTTCCTCGCTTCATGGATGCCTAGGACGCGTGAGCAAATGACGAATCGGCAGCTGACGCGGCGGCAAATCGAAAATGGCGGAGTTCCTGATCAACCTGATCGCGGCCTGTCTTACGGATTTAGTCTGCAGGATTCTACGAAACACGGCGAGAGCGGCAGGCTGGCGGCCCGTTGAAAGTATAACGCACCTGACGAGATCACTTTCGATCTCGCTTTTTCCCGGCGTCGGTTTGAATGGGTCTCGATCCACGGGGAGTAGACAGCGGTTTTCCGACCAACGATATTCAGCCTTGTGGCCACGCAAATCCCGATCAGCGGTTGGTTTGAGATCAACACTGGTGAATTGACCGAAGCTCACGAATCCTGGTTTCCTCGCGTCATGGGGAACTGAAGAAGAAGGAACGTCCCATGGCTATGGACTCCCGCGACATCGAACGGCTGATCAAGGAAGGCATTCCGGACGCCAAGGTGACGATCCGCGATCTCGCCGGCGACGGCGACCATTATGCGGCAGAAGTCGTGGCCGAGAGCTTCCGTGGGAAGAACCGCGTGCAGCAGCACCAGATGGTTTACGATGCGCTGAAGGGCAACATGGGCGGCGTCCTGCATGCCCTCGCCCTGCAGACCAGCATACCAGAGTGACGCGGGCCGTCTTCTTCGATGTTGACGGCGTCCTGATCCACAGTCTTTTCCACCCTGACCCGGCGCGCCGCAGACGTTGGGATCAGCATCTCCTGGAAGATCTGGGAGTGGCCCGGGAGGATATTGCGCCTCTCTTCGGAGCGGAATTCGATGATGTGATCGAAGGCCGGATTTCACTCGTCAACAAACTCGACGCGTTCCTGCCTACGATTGGCTTTCGCGGTTCCTCGCTTGATTTCCTGACCTATTGGCTGACACGCGACGTCAGCCTGAACCTGCCGCTTCTCGATCTGATCAAGAGGCTGCGCCGTTCCGGCGACACGCGGCTGTTCATCGCCACGAACCAGGAACACATCCGGGCTTTCCACCTGTGGAGCGAGGTCGGATTGCGACACCACTTCGACGAGATGTTCTACGCCGCGCGCTTCGGCGTCGGCAAAAACAGCGCCCATTTCTACGAAAACGTCGAGCGACTGATCGGACAACAAGCCCAGCCGCCACTGTTCTTCGACGATTCCGCCAAGGTTATCGCGACCGCGCGGCAGCATGGCTGGGAGGCTGTGCTCTATCATGAGCTCGACGATTTCGCGCGCCATCCCTGGATTGCGCCGCGGCTTGCCTGATCAAACCATAACGCCGCGCGGGATCGGCCCTGTCAGCGTCGCTGTGACCGGCCGAAGTGTTCTTCCAGATAGGCCTGGAGGAATTCCAGAACGATCGACAGCATCCAGTAGATCATCGATGCCGTGATCAGCATCTCGATGTGACGGAACTCCGTCTGCCCCTGGGTGCGGGCGAGGTACATGATTTCCCATACACCGACGACGGAGACGAGCGAGCTGTCCTTCAGCATGGCGATGAACTGATTGCCCGTCGGAGGGATGATGATGCGCATCGCTTGCGGAAGGATCACCAGCGCCATGGTCTGGCCGGGGCTGAGCCCGAGCGCCGCGGCACCTTCGCTCTGGCCGCGCGGAATGCTCTCGATGCCGGCGCGGAAGATCTCCGTCATATAGGCACCGTAACACAGCGCCAGCGCCAGGATGCCGGCCGGCACAGCGCCAATCACGTAACCGACCTGTGGCAGGCCGAGATAGATGATGTAGATCTGCATCAGCAGCGGCAGACCGCGAAAAAGCGATGTGTAGAATGTCGCAAGGCCATAGACGACGCCGTTGCCCGTCAGTTTGGCGATTGCCCCGGCAAGCGCGATGATCGTGGCGATGACGATGGAAATCGCCGAAATGTAGAGCGTGGTGACAACACCCTGGCTGACCAGGAAGCCGATCTTCTTGGCGATGAAAGCGAACGACAGGTCGAACGAATAGAAAAACAGCATCAGCAGAGCAAACAGCTCGATCCACACGCCGACGATCTGCTGGCGGCGCGGCAACCGCTGCAGGACTTTCCAGTTCACGGCGACAATCATCACAATCAGGAACGCCGACAGCAGCTGTCCCACCGCGGGATTGGCGTCCAGCCAATTTGTCGAGGCTGGGATCAACGCTTTGACCCAATTCGACTTTATGCCCATTGCATAGAGCCCGGCCGTCAGCAGCGTGAAAATGCAAAGCCCGGCGATATGGCGCGTTGCCCGGGGATGGCTCAACAACAGTCGACCGATCACGTCGTCACTCCCTCAGCGCTGCGGCGCTCGCGCCACCAGTCCTGCGCCTGTAGTTTCCAGTAAGTCAGTTGCGCTGCGGCAAGGCCGAAGGCACCGCCCGTCCAGTCGAGCCCGAACGGTGCAAACATCCGATAGCGGTCCGAAACGCCGAGGATGCCCTCGGCGATCAGCTTGCCGCCGATCGCCGTGGTGTTGAGCCCGTGGCCACCAAAGGCCGTGCAATACCAGACGCCGGGCTGCAGCTGCCCGATCTGGGGCATCTGGTGACGGGCGTAGGACATCAGTCCGGACCAGGCCAGCTCGGTCTTGAGTCCGGCAAGCTGCGGATAGGTGCCGACCATCTCGCGGCGCAGCTCATTGGCCAATGCTGCGGGCGCGGCAGCTCGCGTGGTGATGCGACCGCCCCACAACAGGCGCCTGCCATGATCAACGACGCGGTAGTAATCGCCGGCGCGCCGGTTATCGCCGACGGCATCCGTCGTCGCGACCGCTTGCGCGATGAGGTCGGGGGCAGGTTCGGAAACCATCACGTAAGTGGCAATCGGCAGGTAGGCACGCTCGAGCCGCTCAACGAGCCGACCGGTGTAGCCACCGGTGGCGAAGACAATGTGCCGGGCATGGAGGCTGCCTTGCGCCGTCCACAGCCGTTTCACAGGTCCGGAAAGATCGCAGCCGATGACCTCCGAGGCTTCGTGAATGCGCCCGCCCAGGCGTTCGACTTCGTCGGCGACCGCACGCAGATAGTTGAGCGGATGGATGTGGAAAGCGTTCGCATCACGCAGGGCCTGATAGTAACGCCGCGATCTCAGCACCGAGCGTACGGCAGTTGTTTCGAGATATTCCAGCTGATAGCCGAAGTCCCGTGCGGCCTCCTCGGCATACCGTTCAAGCGTATCACCGCCGTCATAACGCAGGACGCTGATCAACCCGGCCCGTGGCATGGCATCGGTGATGGCGAGGTCGCTGATCGTGTCACGAACGAAGTCTACTCCCTCGATCGACAGGCCATGCAATGCCCGCGCTGCGTCCGTTCCAACGCTGGCCAGGACGGCCTCGCCCCTCGCGGAAAAGCCGGGCGTCACGAAACCGCCATTGCGGCCGGAGGCGCCAAAACCGATGGATTCTGCTTCCAGTACGGCAACAAGCTTGCCGGCTCGTGCCAACTGCAGGGCTGTCGTCAAGGCGGCCAGCCCGCCGCCGATTACGGCTATGTCGCATTCAGTTTCATCACGCAGTGGCGGCCTGATCTTACGGTCGACTGCAGTCCGGCTGTAATACGTATCGGGATAGGTCATCGGCGCCTTGTGATGATAAGCGATTTCGGCATGGCGAACGCTACCTGCGGACAGCCCAAGGCCGTCCGCAGGCGCGGCTGTTCTGGTCTCGTCAATCGGCGCTGTAGTTCTTGCCGTACCACTTGGTGGTCAAAGTCGCGAGCGTGCCGTCCTTCTTCATGTCGGCAACAAGAGCCCCGACCTTGGCAGTCCAGTCCGGGTCATTTTTTTCGGCGATCACCACCAGCGGCTCGCGAAACGCATAGTCGCCTTCCAGGATCTTCACCGGATAGCCGTTCTTGATGGCATTCTGCGCCGTCTGTTCTGGGGCGATCACAGCGTTCAGCCGCACGCCGTCGCCGAGCCGCAGATCGTCAAAAGGCAGCATGGAATCGGCAAAAGTCCGGATCTCGCCCGGCTCCAGCTTGTATTCGACAGGCGGCAGCCCAGGGGCGTCGATCTCGAGCTGGCGGCGCACGAAATCCTCTGAGGTGGTCGCGGTTTCAACGCCAATGATCTTGCCGTTGAGATCAGTGACCGACTTCGCGGTGCTGTCTTTGTGCACCACATAGACGTAAGGGCTGTAGTAGTAGACACCGACGAAATCGATGACCTTTGCGCGGGCCTTGGTTGGCGTCACCGAACCGACGCCGAGGTCGTACCGTCCTTGCCAGTGCCCACCCGTCAGCGTAGCCCAGTCTGGCGTCTCGAAACTGATTTCGACACCAAGCCGCTTGGCGATCTCGCGCGAGACGTCGATGTCGAAGCCAACGAGGTGATTGTTGTCGTCCAGATAACCCTGAGGGGGCCAACCGCCATTGGTGGCGACGACAAGCGCCTTCTTCGCAGTGACCCGGTCAAGCGTTTCTCCGGCATTGGCGACCGCGACCGACAGGCCGCTGACGGCCAAAACCAACACAGCAAGCAGCTTCTTCACCAGTTTCCTCCCTCTAGAATTGATTTTTGATTGCCCCTGAAAACGTTCTCGTCCTCCGCCACGCGATGTCGGCAGGCCCGCACATCGCCGGATAACAAGACGCTTTCGAAGTTAAGGTCCCCCGGCTGATCGCATGACGCTACCCGGCGAACCGTCTGATTTTTTGTGGAACCGGTCAGTTCGCCGGCTGAATCGACAAAACGCCGGCCGTTTTCTATCGTGGTCGAAGTTCGACGTCCGAGACCGGCAGTTTTCCAGGGTTTCACGAGCCCAATGGACAGCCGTCGTGAGCGCCGCGGGCAAATACCGTCGCGTCAGCCTGCAGAAGAGCGAAACATGGAACTGACCGAAAAAGATCGCCAGTTGCTGGCGCTGATGCAGAGGAACGCCCGCGAGCCGGTCGCCTCCCTGGCGCGGCAACTCGGCGTTTCACGCACCGCCCTGCAGGAACGCATCCACCGGTTGGAGGAAAACGGCGTCATTGAAGGCTATTCGGTGCGCCTTGCCCAGGGTGTCAGCCAGAACGCCGTTCACTGCTTCACCTTTGCGGCGCTCAACAACAAGAGCTACCCGGATGTCGCGCGGCAGCTCAAGTCGATCACCTCTGTTCAAGCCGTTCACGCCATTACCGGCGATTGGGACCTTATCGTGCACCTCGTTGCGGAAACCCTCGAGAAACTCAATCGCGAACTCAACGGGCTGAACGAGATCGCCGGCATCATCAAAACCGTCTCCCATATCGTTCTGGAGACCAAGCTCGCCCGCAACATCTACTACCACCGGTCTTAGTCTTACTTCCTGTCCCTTACCGCCAAGATCGGTCCAGCGGGATAAGAGCCACCGACGATCGTGTCCGTGCCGTTGGAGAGCGTCGAGACGGCGCCATCGAAGAACAACGCATTGCGGCAACCAAGTGCATCGCGAAACAGCCGCGCGAAGCTGCCCAGGCTGACGTCTCCACGGGAGATCGCGAGCACAATCGTTTCCGGATCGCGAACGCCGACGCCATTGCGAATGTATCGCGAAGTGCCATTCGGCTCGAAGCGTGGGTGCAGCGCCCCGTCGATCACCAGCATCGGGCCCGATTGCGTGGCGTATTGCGTTGCCGGCTTCGCCTCCGCGAACACACCAGTTTCCAGGACCCCCGCCTTGCCGTCGGTACCGACATAAAACACACCGTTGGGCTTGAGGAAGAAATTACCTTCCGCATCCTCCCGGTTGAGCGGCGTCTCCTCGCGGCCGTTCTCGACGAACAGGCCGACCGGCGACAAATCCTTGTGGTACATGCCGGCATTCATGGCGAGCAGCACCGGTGATTCGGCAGCGCGCATGGCTTCCGTGAATTTCGCCACGGAACCGTAGGGTTTGGCCGCAGCATCCTGTCGATGCAGCGATACTCTGTAGCGGCGCAGGTCGACCTCGCACACGACATACGCGACCGTCTCGAAGACAACGTCACGGCATGGCTCGAGCATCACACCCCTTGTCGATGGCGGGGGCGAGGCGGACTGCTGCGTGGACCGTTCAGGCTGGGGTGCAAGTACAACCGGCGGAGATGACACCGGTGGCGTGGAAGGCTGGCTGGAGGATACTGTCCTCTGCGACCGCAAGACGAGCCAACCGGCGAGACACGCGCCGGACAGCAGCAAAACCAGTAAAATGAACCAGGTTCGGCGTGTCATCGGCAGGTTGAAACCGCGTTCTGCTTGGCCCAGTAACCGGCCGTTGCTTGCGCCATTTCGGAATGGTGATAGGCAAACATCTTGTTTCGGCCCGCTGTCGGGGTTATCTCATGAACATGTTACAAGCCCGACTCCCCCGGGCGCAGAAGGATTTTGGCCCATGAGCGGAATCAACGACTACATCGACAGCGAAGTGAAGAGCAACGACGTCGTCCTGTTCATGAAGGGCACGCCAGGCTTCCCGCAGTGCGGCTTCTCGGGTCAGGTCGTGCAGATCCTCGATTACATCGGCGTGGACTACAAGGGTGTCAACGTATTGACCTCCAACGACCTGCGCCAGGGCATCAAGGACTATTCCAACTGGCCGACCATCCCGCAGCTTTACGTAAAGGGTGAATTCGTGGGCGGCTGCGACATCATCCGCGAGATGTTCCAGGCCGGCGAGTTGCAGGCCTTCCTCGACGAGAAGGGCATCAAGGTCAAAGGCGCCGCCTGACCTGCTCCTTGCCGGGCGGCCCCCTGCCCGGCTGAATTGAAATCGTCCGCTTCAGGACATCTAGCCGATGTGCCGCCGATGGTGCATCGGCATTTTCGCATTGGGGGATCCTCATGGATACGCAAGCCCAGCAAGACGGCCGACAACAAGCCTTCGCCATTCCGCGCTGGGAATTCATCGCCATCTGCGCTGCGCTGATGGCGCTCAACGCGCTCGCCATCGATATCATGCTGCCGGGCCTGCAGGAGATCGGGGCCAGCCTCGGCGTTGCCAACGAAAACCACCGGCAATATGTGATCTCCGCCTATTTCGGCGGGCTTGCTGCCGCGTTGATTTTCTATGGACCGCTGTCGGATCGTTTCGGCCGCCGCAAGCCGCTGCTGGTCGGTCTTGTCATCTACATCTGCGCTGCTGCCAGCGCGGTGTTCGCACCGAGTTTTGAGACCCTGCTGCTGCTGCGTTTCATCCAGGGCATCGGCGCCGCCTCGACGCGCGTCATCGCCGTCTCGATGGTGCGTGACCGTTTCGGCGGCCGTGCCATGGCCGAGGTCATGTCGTTGATCTTCATGGTCTTCATGGTGGTTCCAGTGGTGGCGCCCTCGATCGGGCAACTGGTGATGATCTTCTCCAACTGGCACATGATCTTCATGGCGATGGCTGTACTGGCCACAGCGATCGCGCTGTGGACCTTCATCCGCATGCCTGAGACACAGCATCCCGAGGATCGGCGGCAGGTTGATATCAGCTCCGTCCTGCAGGGCTTCGGGATCGTGCTGTCGAACCGGTTGTCGCTTGGCTACACGCTGGCATCGACCGCTGTCTTTGCCGCGCTGTTCGGCTTCATCAACTCCGCACCGCAGATCTATCTCGACATCTATCACCTCGGTTACTGGTTCCCGGTGCTGTTCGCGGCGATTGCCGGCATGATGGCGGTGTCGTCGTTCGTGAATTCGCGACTGGTGATGCGGCTTGGCATGCGGCGTCTGTCGCATGGTGCGCTGATCGGCTTCACCATCGTCTCGACGATCTGGTTCGTTCTGTCTCTGCTTGGACCGATACCGCTGCCGCTGTTCGTGCTGCTGTTTGCGCTGGCGATGTTCCAGTTCGGCTGGATCGGCTCCAACTTCAACGCCATCGCCATGGAGCCGCTTGGCCACATTGCCGGTACGGCGGCCTCGATCCAGGGCTTCATCCAGACGCTGGGCGGCGGCCTGATCGGCGCCGGCATCGGCCAGGCCTTCGACGGAACGGTGACGCCTCTGGCTGCCGGTTTCTGCGGTGTCGGGCTACTGGGGCTGGTGTTCGTGCTGATCGCGGAACGCGGCAAGCTGTTCACGGCGCCGAGTGCCAAGCAGACGGTCAGCGCGGATCTTTCCCACTAGAGCAATTCCAGGAAAAGGGTGTAGCGGTTTTCCGTCCGGAATTGCGGAAACACTCTAAGCTTAGAAGCCGGCAGTCATCCTGCCGGCTTCTTTATTCCGCCCATAGCTCGCGCTTGATCTCGGCCCAGCTTGCCTTGTCCGGCGCGACGATCAAGCCGCCCGAAACATGCGAAGGCAGGTAGGCGCTGCCGTCGAAGCGCGCAGCGTAGCCGCCTGCCTCCTCGTGGATCAGCACACCGGCGAGGTGATCCCACGGCATCATCACATTCTGAACGATGAAGTGCGCGTGACCGGCGGCGAGTACGCGATACTCATGCGCCGAGCAGCGATAACCGATGTAGGACAGGCACTTCGCCTGGTTCTTGGCGAGCAGCGAACGCTCCGGTTCATCGAATGCCTGCCAGCCGAGCGCGCCCGTCATCGACGAGAACGGCACGGATTCGGCCACCGCGACACGCTCTCTGCCCCGCCCGCTCACCATATGGCTACCTGCCCCACGAACACCGATCAGCGCATCCTTGCCGACCGGGTCGTAGATGATGCCGGCAACCGTCTCGCCGTCCTTGACCACGGCCAGGATCACGCCGAACACCGGCACGCCGGAAGCGAAGTTGTAGGTGCCGTCGACCGGGTCGACGACAAAGGCCAGCTTGCTGCCACCGAGCTTCGCCAGCAGCGTCTTGTCGGCCTCGCAGGCTTCCTCGCCGACAATCAGGGCATCCGGGTATCTCGCTGCGATTGCCTGCGTAATCACACGCTCCGCATTGATGTCGGCCTGGGTGACAAGGTCAGCCGCCGACTTCTTCTGCTGCACGTCGCCTGCGCCAAGACGGCGAAAGCGCGGCATGATCTCACGCTCGGCAGTGTCGGCCAGAACGCCGGTCAGCCATTCGATGTCACGGTCGTCAAAGCCCATTTGTATTTCCGGAAGCAGGAGCCAGAGCAGCGAAATCGAACAGCTTGCGATCGAGCAAATGAGAGGGCCGCACATTGGTCATGGCGCGGATCATCGTGTCCTTGCGGCCGGGCATGCGCTTTTCGATGTCATCCAGCATCGCCTTCATGGCATTGCGCTGCAGCCCTTCCTGGCTGCCGCAGAGGTCGCAGGGGATGATCGGAAAGGCCATCGCATTGGCGAATTTCTCCAGATCCTCCTCCGCGCAATAGGCCAGCGGCCGCAGCACCATCATGTCGCCCTCGTCATTGAGGAGCTTCGGCGGCATCGCAGCCAGCCGGCCGCCGTGGAAGAGGTTCATGAAGAAGGTTTCGAGGATATCCTCGCGGTGATGGCCGAGCACCAGCGCCGAGCAGCCTTCCTCGCGTGCCACGCGGTAGAGGTGGCCACGCCGCAGCCGCGAACAGAGTGAGCAGTAGGTCGAGTTCTCGGGCAGCTTGTCGGTGACGATCGAATAGGTGTCCTGATATTCGATGCGGTGCGGGATACCGTTGGTCGTCAGGTAGTCCGGCAGGATGTGCTTGGGAAAGTTCGGCTGGCCCTGGTCGAGATTGCAGGCGATGAGTTCGACCGGCAGCAGGCCGCGCCACTTGAGATCGAGCAGCAGCGCCAGCAAGCCGTAGGAATCCTTGCCGCCCGACAAGGCGACCAGCCAGCGTTCTCCCGGCTTCACCATGGCGAAATCCTCCATGGCCTGACGCGACAGCCGAAGCAGTCGCTTGCGCAGCTTGTTGAACTCGACCGACGACGGCACATCGCGAAACAGCGGATGGCAACCGCCATCGAGATCGGGAATCGGGTCTGCTGGTGCGTTCATGGCGTTACGTTCCGCAGGATCTTGGCGCATCCAGTCGATACGCGGCTCTGATGCCGCGCCTTATACCGGGGCTCGCGCTGCCAAACAAATGCCTGAAACAAAAAAGGCCGCCCGAAGGCGGCCTTTTGCATTCGAAATTCGCGAACTGGATTAGCGCGAATAATATTCGACGACCAGGTTCGGTTCCATCTGGACAGCGAACGGAACGTCCGCCAGGCCCGGAACGCGGGCGAAGGTCGCGACCATCTTGTTGTGGTCGGCTTCGATGTAGTCCGGCACGTCACGCTCGGCGAGGCCGACGGACTCCAGAACGATGACGAGCTGCTTCGACTTCTCGCGCACTTCGATGACGTCGCCCGGCTTGCAGCGATACGAACCAATGTTGGTGCGCTTGCCGTTCACATTGACGTGGCCGTGGTTCACGAACTGGCGTGCTGCGAAGATGGTCGGCACGAACTTGGCGCGATAGACGACGGCGTCCAGGCGCGACTCGAGCAGGCCGATCAGGTTCTCGGAGGTGTCGCCCTTGCGGCGGTTGGCCTCTTCATAGGTCTTGCGGAACTGCTTTTCCGAAACGTCACCATAGTGACCCTTCAGCTTCTGCTTGGCACGCAGCTGCAGGCCGAAGTCGGAAAGCTTGCCCTTGCGGCGCTGGCCGTGCTGGCCGGGGCCGTATTCGCGCTTGTTGACCGGGGACTTCGGGCGGCCCCAGATGTTTTCACCAAGACGGCGATCGATCTTGTACTTAGCGGATTCGCGTTTGCTCATCGCATTCCCTTTCAAAACAACACACCCGAACCACCGCGGTCCGGGTGAAGGAAACGCGCCCTCCTCTGGCCTCCGTTTTCGAGACCTGACAGGATTTTCCGCGCAAGCGACTGGAAAACCCACGGGACACGTCAGTGATGCAAAACCCTGGAAACCAATGGTATCTTCAGATCTTGCGGCATAAAACAAAGCACCGGACCTCACGGCCCGGCGTTGCGCGGTTTCAATAGACCGCTGTCATCTTTCTGTCAAGCAAGCCAACAGGGCTTTGCCGGGCAAAGTTGACGCAGGCAGCCCCTTTCGCTCAGGCAGCAGCGTCGAAGGCGGCCTGAGCGGTGCGCAGATTGTCACGATTGCCGGCGGCCCAGGCGCCGAGTGCCGCGATCGGCACCGCCAGCGACTGGCCGAGTTCCGTCAGCGCATAGTCCACTTCCGGCGGCGTGGTCGGCCGCACGGTCCGGCTGACAAGGCCGTCACGCTCGAGCGAGCGCAAGGTAACCGTCAGCATGCGCTGGGAGATGCCCTCGATCGCCCGTTTCAGCGCATTGAAACGCATCGATGCCGGCTGCAAATTGAGGATGACCAGAATGCTCCAGGTATCGCCGACACGGTCGAGCACTTCGCGGATCGGGCAGTTGCCGTCGGCGTCGGTGGCGAAACCCGGCGTGGTGTGGAGAAGCGGCACGCCCACTTCATTGGTCCTGGCGTTCATGCGGTTCCCTTCGTGTAACCTGGGCACGAAATCATGCGTTCTTTTCGCGACGACCCGTCGCAGCTATGTAGTTACCGGTGATAACCTGATTACTCGAGATATCCATCTTCCCCGGCAAAGGGAAGAGACAGGACAAGGAGACCATCCATGAAGATCGCCCTCATCGGCGCTTCCGGCTTTGTCGGCGGCGCCTTGCTCAAGGAAGCGACCCAGCGCGGCCACAGCGTCACCGCCATCGTGCGCAGCCCGGAAAAGGTGGCTGCAGCGGCGGGCGTCACCGCCGTCAAAAGCGATGTCAACGACGTCAAGCAACTGGCAGCCTTGCTCGCCGGCCATGATGTCGTCATCTCCGCCTTCAATGGCGGTTGGGGCGACCCCGACATCTACAACAAACATCTTGCCGGCTCGCGCGCCATCGCCGCTGCTGCCAAGCAGGCGGGCGTGCGCCTGATCGTCGTCGGCGGCGCCGGCAGCCTGCTCGCGCCGGACGGCAGCCAGATCGTCGACTCGCCAGACTTCCCGGCCGCCTACAAGGACGGCGCCCGCGCCGCCCGCGACGCGCTTGCCGAACTGCGCAGCGATAGCGGCCTGGAGTGGTCGTTCGTCTCGCCGGCCGCGCATATCGCGCCTGGCGAACGCACCGGCAAATTCCGCCTCGGCGGCGATGAGCCAGTTCTCGACGCCAAGGGCGAAAGCCACGTCTCGGTCGAGGATCTGGCCTACGCCATCCTCGACGAAGCCGAGAAACCGAAGCACACCGGCAAGCGTTTCACGCTCGGGTACTAAGCCAAGCGATCTGTCCAGACAACGATTTCCCTGCCGGGCGGTCAGTCCTCGGACTTCCTCTCCGGCAGGCCGTCGAGCTTGGTTTCGGCGAACTCTTCCAGTTCCTTCTCGGTCATCGATTCGAACATCTCTTTCGACGCACCGATGAGTTCGCTCTTCTTGATCTCACCGCGCTTGGCGGCGAGTGCGGCGCCGGCAGCGCGCTGCTGCGCTTTCGAAGTGGCTGGCATGGTCGCATCTCCCGTTTCCGTCTGATCGGGAAACGGCCCACCAAGCCGCACGTTCCGGTAAAGTTCAGGACGCGGTCAGACCGAAGCCCTGCATCAGGCGCCGTGTCGCGAAATTCGTCTTGCCGGAGGTGAAGACGGCGAAATCGACGCCGTTGCCGGCAAGCTCGGCGGCCTCCTTCGGCTGCCCATCCTCAAGCAGCGACAATGCCCTGCGTGCAATGGCCTCGGCCGGATCGATCCAGTCGACCGGCCATGGCGCTGTCTTGCGCATGCGGTTGACCAGGAAAGGATAATGCGTGCAGGCCAGCACGACGATGTCGGTGAAACGGCCGTCCTGCTCGATGAAACAGGGCGCGATCTCGGCGCGCACCGCCTCTTCGTCGACAAAGCCGTCGCGCATGTAGATCTCGGCAAGGCTGGCCAGCGCAGTCGAGCCGACCAGCCGGACATGGCATTTCTGCGCCCATTTGCCGATCAAGTCGCGTGTGTATTGCCGCTTGACGGTACCCGGCGTCGCCAGCACCGAAACGAGCCCCGAACGCGTGCGCTCGGCCGCCGGCTTGATCGCCGGAACGGTGCCGACAAAAAGATGGCTGGGGAATGCCTCGCGCAGCGCATCGATGACCAAGGTAGAGGCCGTGTTGCAGGCGATGACCGAAATCGCCGGCCGGTAGCGCTCGAGCAGTTCGGCAAACAATGCCAGAAGATGCGCATTCAGGGCCGGCTCCTCCCAATTGCCATAGGGAAAGGCCGCGTCGTCAGCGATGTAGATGAAGCGACGGTCAGGCATCAGCACGCGCGCTTCACGCAGCACGGTGAGCCCGCCGACACCGGAATCGAAGATCAGGATCGGCTGCTCGTTCATCTCACGCCCTCAGTCGTTGTCCAGCCCCTTGCCACCGACAGGCGGCAGCGTGTCGGCATCGTCGCCGTCTTCGGAGGGATGCGCCGCACGATCGACCTTGGCCTTGCGTTCGGGATAGCCGGCGCCACGCGGCTCTTTCGGCGAGAAATAATCAAGCGACGCAACAACACCACGCAGCACCTTCAGCTCCGGCTCGGCGAAGCCGGCGCGGGTCAGAACGGCACGCAGATTGTCGACCATCTTGGGCTTCTTTGCGGCGGGCCGGAAATAGCCGCGTGCGTCGAGCGCCGCCTCGATATGTCCGAACAGCCCGTGCAGCTGCTCCTTGGTCGCCGGCAGCATCTCAGGGCTGGCGAAATTGGTATCGGTTTCGTTCTCCAGGCCGGACTTCATCCACTCATAGGACATCAAAAGCACCGCCTGCGCGATGTTGAGCGAAGAAAAGGCCGGATCGACCGGAAAGGTGACGATCTCGTCGGCAAGGCCGACCTCGTCATTGTAGAGCCCGAAACGCTCGCGCCCGAACAGGATGCCGGTCTTGAGGCCGTCACGCGTGCGGGCCCGCAGCGACCTGCCCGCTTCCACCGGTCCCCGCACCGGCTTGAAGCCGTCGCGCTCGCGCGCCGTGGTGGCGAAGATGAAGTTGAGATCGGCGATGGCCGAAGGCAGGTCGTCGTAAAGCTTGACCGCATCGATGACGTGGTCGGCCCGGCTGGCTGCGGCGCGTGCCTTTTCGCTTGGCCAGCCGTCGCGCGGATTGACCAGCCTCAGCTCGCTCAGGCCGAAATTCGCCATGGCACGCGCCACCATGCCGATGTTCTCGCCAAGCTGCGGCTCGACCAGGATGATGGCGGGCCCAGCCGCCTGTTCAGGGGAATTCGTCATGACAAAACGCTCATTTGCGGCACTGTCGCGACCCCTGCCACATCCGGCCGCGAAAATGAAGCTTTGGCCAATTGTGGAAACCATTCGCCTCCACGCCAAACCTGACATCCCACACCTTGCAACCGCGTGTTAAGCTCCCAATTTCCCGGTAGCAAAAATCGAAAAGACACAGATATACAGGGGTCTCACTCTCACACACCCCGATTCAATTTTAACAGATGTCTTCAGCTTACTTAAAAGGAAATCAATCATAGAAAAGACAGGCCGCCATTGAGACATCAAACCTATGAAATCGGTTTTCATAATCAATATACTGTTCATTTTTTTCTTTAACTCGATTGCTCTTTCTGATGAACTCACCGAACGTGAAACCATCCGAAAGGCTGCTCAAACCGCATTAGCCAAAGGAGACTTCGATGAGCTTGAAAATATGGCGGAGCACTTTCGTAACAGTCGCGAGCGCACCGAGAGCGGCCTATGGAAGCTGACCTTTTTCTACCAAAGTTTTTCTGGCGATCCCCTTGCGGAAAATGACAGCAGCTCTTCCTTCGAGCGCCTCGAAGCCCGCGCACAGGCATGGCTGAATACGCGACCAAAGTCGATCACGGCAGGAATAGCATATTCGATCATACTCTCAGAGCATGCCTGGTTCTTGCGAGGAGGCGGATACTACAACGACTTAACCAAAGAGCAGATCGACGGGTATTGGAAATACCATGAAAGGGCACGAGACCAGCTTCAGAAAATTAGAGGATATGCGACCAAAGATCCGGAATGGTATGCGCGAATGGTCAGATTAGCTAGTGAAGAAGGATGGCCGGATCCGGAGTTTGATCAGCTAATTGCCGAAGCATCGAAAAAAGAGCCGTATTATTATCAAACATATTTCTACGCGATCACACGGAACACTCCCAATTGGGGTGGAGACGCCTCAAAACTAAACAACTTCATACAAAAAGCTGCGATCTACACGCAGGAAGCAGATGGAAAATCCTTTATCGCGCGGGGTTACTGGGCTGCATCCGGTCATGGAAAGGACGTTGCTGACCTGTTCGATGTAAAATGGAGTGATCTCGACCGTGGCTTCCAGGATTTGGTTAAAGCGTACCCAGATCAACTCAACTTCAATGCATACGCAAGATTTGCATGCCTCGCGAAGGATAAGGAAAAATTCCTATCCGCTTACGGCAATCTCAAAGAGATAATACCCGATGCCTGGGATGACCCCAGCCAAAGCATCATCTGCGCCAAATGGGCGATCCATCCGGAATGAACCGATCGAATGCGCCGGCATAGACAAAAGACTCGGATGCAAGCGCCGTCGATTCAGCGATGCTGCAGCGCCAGGCGCACGCCCAAAGCACAATAGATGCCGCCAACGACTTTGCCCTGCCATTTCAGGATCGTCGGATTGCGGCGCAGCAGATTGCCGAGCGCCCCGGCGCTATATGCGAACACCAACGTGCTCATCAGCCCCAGCACGACGAAGATCATGCCGAGGCTGAGCAATTGGAAAGGAACCGGTCCATTCTCCGGCCGCACGAACTGCGGCAGGAAGGCCAGGAAGAACAAGGCCGTCTTGGGGTTGAGCACTTCCGCCAGGATCGCCTGGTGAAAAGCCTTGCCAGCGCTGATCGGCAAGGCGTTCGCGGCCAGTTCCGTCGGCGCCTTGGCCAGGATCGCGCGGATGCCGAGGTAGAACAGATAGCCGGCGCCGAGATATTTCACGATCGAGAACAGCATGGCCGATGCCGCGATGATGGCCGAAATGCCGACGATGGCCAGCACGGTGTGGATGAGGTCACCTGCCGCGATGCCAGCACCGGTCGCGACGCCCACCTTTGTCCCCGAACTGGTCGAGCGCGCGACGGTGAGAAGCGTCGCCGGCCCCGGAATGAAGACGAAGCCGAACACGATTGCGACATAAGAAACCAGTGTTGCCGGATCGATCATGCGTCAGCTCCCGTCTATGGTTGCCAACAGCACCACCGTTTCCGCCGAAAAGCAACGTGCTGGCGGTCGCGGAGCGTCTGCGGAGGATTGCCACCGAACGCTCAATCATCTCGTCTCAGCGTTTGCACCCCCAATCACGCTTTGATATAGGGGCCGCATCTCTTGGCCGAGCCGTGCGCGAGGCCCTTCCCGACCAGCAGCGAGGCTTCTTTCCATGGCGAAGATCAAGGTGGCTAACCCCGTCGTCGAACTCGACGGCGACGAGATGACCCGCATCATCTGGCAGTTCATCAAGGACAAGCTGATCCACCCCTATCTCGACCTCAACCTCGACTACTACGATCTCGGCATCGAGCACCGCGACGCCACCAACGACCAGGTCACCATCGACGCCGCCAACGCCATCAACAAGTACGGCGTCGGCGTGAAATGCGCCACCATCACGCCCGATGAAGCCCGCGTCGAGGAATTCAAGCTCAAGAAGATGTGGAAGAGCCCGAACGGTACCATCCGCAACATCTTGGGCGGCGTCATCTTCCGCGAACCCATCATCATGAAGAACGTGCCGCGCCTGGTGCCGGGCTGGACCAAGCCGATCATCGTCGGCCGTCACGCCTTCGGCGACCAGTACAAGGCGACCGATTTCAAGTTCCCCGGCAAGGGCAAGCTCTCGATCAAGTTCGTCGGCGACGACGGCCAGGTGATCGAGCATGACGTGTTCGACGCGCCGGGCGCCGGCGTGGCGATGGCCATGTACAACCTCGACGAATCGATCCGCGAGTTCGCGCGCGCCTCGCTGAACTACGGCCTGCTGCGCGGCTATCCGGTCTATCTCTCGACCAAGAACACCATCCTCAAGGCCTATGACGGCCGCTTCAAGGACATCTTCCAGGAAGTCTATGAGAAAGAATTCGAGGTCGCCTTCAAGGAAAAGAAGATCTGGTACGAACATCGCCTGATCGACGACATGGTCGCCTCCTCGCTGAAGTGGTCGGGCGGTTATGTCTGGGCCTGCAAGAACTACGACGGCGACGTGCAGTCGGACACCGTGGCGCAGGGCTTCGGCTCGCTCGGCCTGATGACCTCGGTGCTGATGACGCCGGATGGCAAGACGGTGGAAGCGGAAGCCGCGCACGGCACGGTCACCCGCCACTACCGCCAGCACCAGAAGGGCGAGGAAACCTCAACCAATTCGATCGCCTCGATCTTCGCCTGGACCCGCGGTCTCGCACACCGCGCCAAGCTGGACGACAATGCCGAACTGAAGCGCTTCGCCGAGACGCTGGAAAAGGTCTGCATCCAGACCGTCGAGAGCGGCTACATGACCAAGGACCTGTCGCTGCTGATCGGCCCCGACCAGCCGTGGCTGTCGACCACCGGCTTCCTCGACAAGATCGACGAGAACCTGCAGAAGGCGATGGCCTGATCCTGACAGGACGGAGAATGAAAAGCCCCGGAGCGATCCGGGGCTTTTTTGTTGGCTACACCATCGGGGCCTTCTCCCCTTGCCTGCGGGAGCAGGCCATCGCCCGTCAAACCAGCGGCAGGTTGATGTCGGTCAACAACTCGGCCGGCGATACGTCGCGCGGATTGTTGAGATATTCTTCGAACATCACGGTGTCGCGCAGCTTGCGGCCGGACAGCGGCAGCCATTCGCCATAGAGCCAGGTGTAGGCCTTGTGCATCTCGGCATAGGGTCCCTTGTGGCGCAGCACGGCGTATTCACCGCCTTCGAGCGTGCGCCGCTCCAATGGCGGTTGCACCGCTGCGTCCATCTCGACACATGCATAAGAACGCAGCTTGTCGACGGCCACGACATCGGGATCGTCGAGATAGATGCCGATCATGCGTTGCGCCGGATGACCCTGGCCACGGGCATAAAGCGTTCCGAACAGCTGCTCGAACGCCTTGCCGATGCCCATGTAGGAACCTTGATGGGAAACGCCGACCACTTCGGTCGGCTTGAGCGTGCGGATGCAGATATCAAACATCATGGAAGCCTTTCTCTGCTTGCTTTCAAAGAGTGTGTGGCTTCCCTCTTTCCGGTAGCGCGCGGGCGGCATGCCGTAGACCGCCTTGAAGATGCGGTTGAACGACTGGACATTGGGATAGCCAGATCGTTTTGCAATTTCGCTGATGCCGAGATCCGTCCCGACGATGTCGCCGGCCGCGCGATGCAACCGCAATCTCTTGACGGTTGCCGCGGCGGTTTCACCGTAGATGGCGCGATAGATCCGATGCCAGTGATAGGGTGACAGGCAGGCGATTTCAGCCAGGCCGTCCATATCCAGTTCCTCGTCGAGGTGTTCGTGGATGTGGGTCGAGACCCGTCTCAGACGGGTTTCGTAGACTGCCCATGCCGTTTCGCCATTCATGTCAGGCCTCATGCAAATCGATCGGCTGGAAACAACCATAGCCGCTTTTGACAAATCCTGCTGACTTGCAAAGCGCAGGAAGCAGCCGCCGCCGCGTGCTATGCAGCCAGACAGGGAGACCCTGATCATGAACAACAGACCAACGCTCTACGGGGCGGACTACAGCGTCTATGTGCGCATCGCGCGGCTTACCCTGGCGGAGAAGCACGTCGAATACAATCTCGTACCGGTCGACATCTTCGCCGCAGATGGACCGCCCGATTGGTATCGCGCCTTGCATCCTTTCGCGAAGATCCCGGCGTTCGAACATGACGGGCTGACGCTGTTCGAAACGACGGCGATCGCCCGCTATATCGACGAGGCTTTCGATAGCCCTGCCTTGCAGCCCGTTCTGCCACGCGAACGCGCGGTGATGAACCAGATCGTCAGCCTGCTCGACGCCTACGCCTATCGTACCCTGGTGTGGGACATCTATGTCGAGACCGTCTCCAAACCGCGCGAGGGCAAGACGCAGGACGAAACGGTCGTGTCGGCCGCATTGCCCCGTGCCGAAGCCTGCCTCGCTGCCCTCGCCGCACTGAAACCACCAGGCCCATGGCTGCTCGGCGCGCAGTTGACCCTGGCTGACCTGCATGCGGCGCCGATCTTTGCCTATTTCATGCAGGCCGGGATCGCAGCGCCGATGCTTGCCAGGCATCCCGCCCTTCTGGATTGGTGGCAGGCGATGCGGGGACGGGAAAGCTTCATGGCCTCAACGCCAACCAGCTAGCCTGACATTCGAAAGATTTTTCGCCATAAGCTTCCAAAACCGAAGCGCGGTTTCTTGCCCTCGGCTGTCAAGCGCCCCAAATAAAGCAGCGGCTGTTCTCGTCGCGAGCGTCCTTCAGCATCTGCATGCCTTTGCCCGATGTGGACGCCTTTCAATCGCTGTCCTTTCAAGACATTTCAGGAAAGAGACCCATGAGCCCGACAATCCGTTTCAACGACGGCAAGGCCATCCCGCAACTCGGTTTCGGCGTCTGGCAGGTGCCGAACGACGGCGCCAATGCCGCCGTGAGTGCTGCGATCGAAGCCGGCTACCGTTCGATCGACACCGCCGCCATCTATGGCAACGAGGAAGGCGTCGGTGACGCGCTCGCTGCCTCCGAAGTCGACGATATCTTCCTCACCACCAAACTCTGGAATTCCGCACAGGGTTACGATTCGGCGCTGAAAGCCTTCGACGCCAGCCTCAAGAAGCTGCGCCGCGACACGATCGACCTCTATCTCATCCACTGGCCGGTGCCGTCCCGCGATCGTTATGTCGACAGCTGGAAAGCGCTGATCAAGCTGCGCGAGGAAGGCCGCGTCGCTTCGATCGGCGTCTCCAACTTCCAGATCGCCCATCTCGAGCGTCTCAAGGCGGAGACCGGTGTCATCCCGGCGATCAATCAGGTGGAACTGCACCCGCGTTTCCAGCAGCAGGAGTTGCGCGCCTACCACGCCAGGGAAGGCATTGCGACCGAGGCCTGGAGCCCGCTCGGCCAAGGCACGCTGCTGCAGGACCCGGCGCTCGTGGCACTGGCGAAGAAGCATGGCAAGACAGCCGCCCAGGTGATCCTGCGCTGGCATCTCGACATCGGCAACGTCGTCATTCCGAAGTCGGTGACGCCATCGCGCATCGTCGAGAACTTCCAGGTCTTCGATTTCAAACTGGCGCCGGAAGACATCGCCGCGATCGAAAAGCTCGATGATGTGAAGGGCAAGATCGGGCCGGATCCTGATACGTTTGCGATGGGCTAGAGGCCGTGCGGAGCGCAAGGCAACCAAACCTTGCCGCATGCTGCAGCCGCCGAACGTTGACAGTCTTTCTCGGTTGGCTTCAACTTGCCGGAATTGGTTGGGAGCTTTGCAGTCACAGATGACGAGAAAGATCGCCTCTCTGCTGCTTGGCGTTCTGACGGTCTCGTCAACTCTCGTGGCTCCGGCCGACAAGGCGGTTTCCGCAAATAGCGATCGTTGGATGATCTACGAGCGGGTGGCATCTGATGGTAAACCGCTCGTGGTTGTTGCCAGGACAGGCAATGCCACTGCCGATGCTCTGCTACTCAACGGGCATGCGACCGTCGTCACTTGCCGGACCGCGAATGTAAATGACCGAGGAATGCCAAAAGGCACAGAGCGCCTTTATGCCATCGAAGACAAATTCGATGGCGAGCCGGCGTTGCTATCAGCGGGCGCACTACATATTGCGAGCGCAACGGGGCAAGGCCAGCGCCGCATATTCATTGTGCACCGTGACCCGCTCGATTTATCGCGGCTGCTTCAAGAAGCACAAGTGCCGAACTTCTCCTGCGAAGCATCGGAAGTGAGCGATCGCCAAGCATTGGTCCGTCTTGTAACACCATCGCCGCTCGAGACCCAATTGAATGGCGATAAAGACGTTATCTCTCATTTACAGAAAAAAGGGGACGATGGGCGCACGCTGAGGAAGACGGATTTCTGGTTCTACGGTCAACGCGAATCTCTGGAGACGCTTTCTGACGATCTCAAAGTCCACGGTTTTTCGGTTGACCATTGGCTAAATGATCCGGTCGGCGTCGTTCTTTCACGTAAAATGCCGGTCGATTTGCCAGCATTCCGGGAGCTGACGCCTGTTCTCGTCGATATGGCTGAGAAATCTAGGGTCGACTATGATGGCTGGGAAACAATGGTCGTTTCACAGCCCACAACCTCGACGAACAACCAGAAAGATTAGCGGTCCTTGCGAAATACGTTTCTGCGCCTTGATTTCAACTGCTTGCAATAAGGCTCACGCCGTCTTCCGGTGTGACATTGCCCTCACATCAGAATTGGCTGGAAAGCGCCTGACATGGTGAACTAGCAGTTGCCTTCAAACCGGCGCAGCTTGGTCCAGATTTCGTCCCGGTTCAGCGCATAGTCTCCCGCGAAATTCGGGGGAATCATGCGCAAGAGGACCATCGCCCTGCTCGGGGCCGTCATTGCCGCTGGCGGCATATGGGCAATGAACAGCAGCCTGCTCGCCGGCAGCACGGACCGACGGCCGATGCTGATCGCGCACCGCGGGCTCGGCCAGACCTTTTCTCCGGTCGGTATCGGCAACGACACCTGCACGGCCGAACGCATCTATCCGCCCGAACATCCCCATCTCGAAAACACCATCGAGGGGTTTCGGGCGGCGTTCGCGGCAGGCGCCGACACCGTCGAGCTCGACGTCCATCCGACCACCGATGGTGACTTTGCCGTGTTCCACGACTGGACCGTGGACTGTCGCACCGACGGCAAGGGCGTGACGCGCGAAAAGAGCCTCAAGGAACTGAAGGCGCTCGACATCGGCTACGGCTACACCGCCGATGGCGGCAAGACCTTCCCGTTCCGTGGCAAGGGCATCGGCCAGATGCCGAGCCTCGGCGAGGTGCTCGCCACATTTCCGGACAAGCGCTTCCTGATCAACATCAAGAGCGACGACATAACCGAAGGCCGGCTGCTGGCCAGGATAATCGGCGCACTGCCGCCGGAGCGGCAGAAACACATCATGGTCTATGGTGGCGGCAAGGCGATCGATGCCTACCGAACCGCCCTGCCCGATGCCGTGGTGCTGGGAACAGACCGCGTCGTTCCCTGTCTGATGCGGTATGCCGCGCTCGGTTGGAGTGGCTATGTGCCCGACGATTGCCGCAGGACGCTGTTCATGCTGCCGGCCAACTACGCGCCCTTCGCCTGGGGCTTTCCGCACCGGCTCAGCCAGCGCCTGGACGCCAACGGCTCGACGCTGGTGATCCTCGGCGACAATGACGGCTCGAGGCATTCTGCCGGCGTCGATGACATCGCGACGTTCCGGAAGCTGCCCGCCCGCTTCGACGGCGCGATCTGGACCAACCGCATCGACCGCATAGGGCCTGCGGTGACTGCCTCTAGCTCTAAATAGACGATGCCGGAATCGCTTCCGGCACCGTTGATCGTTCAAATCGCAGGTTGAAGGACAGCCTGGCCGCCTAAGCAGCCAGCACCGCCTTGACCGCGGCAATGGCCTCATCGGCCTTGGAGGCGTCCGGACCACCGGCCTGCGCCATATCGGGCCGACCGCCGCCGCCCTGCCCGCCAAGTGCTGCGGACGCCACACGCACCAGGTCGACGGCGCTGAAGCGACCGGTCAGGTCGTCGGTAACGGCGACAACGACGCTGGCCTTGCCTTCGGCTTCACCGACCAGCACGACAACGCCGGAACCCAACGCCTTCTTGCCTTCGTCGGCGAGCGGTTTCAGGTCCTTCGGCGAAACACCGCTGACCGATTTGCCGAGGAAGCCGACACCCGCCACGGTCTCGGTGGCGTTTTCGGCCGCACCGGCGGAACCACCGCCCATGGCGAGCTTCTTGCGGGCGTCGCTCAACTCGCGCTCCAGCTTCTTGCGTTCGTCGAGCAGGGTTTCCACCCGCGCAAGCACGTCGGCTGGAGAAATCTTCAGCGTCGCAGCAACCGCCTTGAGGCGGCGGTCCTGCTCGTCGAGATGGCGGCGTGCTGCCTCCCCGGTCAGCGCCTCGATACGGCGAACGCCGGCTGCAACCGGGCTGTCGGAAACGATGCGAACCAGGCCGATATCGCCGGTGGCCTTGACATGGGTACCGCCGCAAAGTTCGATCGAATATGGCCGGTTGGCCTTCTCGCCATGCAGTGCCGTGCCCATCGAGACGACACGCACCTCGTCGCCATACTTTTCGCCGAACAGCGCCATGGCGCCCTCGGCGCGCGCATCATCCACCGACATCAGCCGGGTCGTCACCGGACTGTTCTGGACGACGATCTCGTTGGTCATGCGCTCGACCTCTTCCAGCTCTTCCGCTGAGATCGGCTTGTTATGCGAGATGTCGAAGCGCAACCGCTCCGGCGCCACCAGCGAACCCTTCTGGGCGACATGGGTGCCCAGGACCTCGCGCAGCGCCTCATGGATGAGGTGCGTGGCGGAGTGGTTGGAGCGCAGGCGCGTCCGGCGCGCATGATCGACCTCGAGTTCGACGGCAGCGCCTGTCTTCAGCGCGCCCCTGGTCACCTTGCCCTGATGCACGAAAAGACCATCGGCCTTCTTCAGCGTATCGGTGACGTCGATGCGGAAGCCTTCACCGGTGATGGTTCCGGTGTCGCCCATCTGGCCGCCGGACTCGCCATAGAACGGCGTCTGGTTGACGATGATCGCGACACTGTCGCCTTCCTTTGTATCATCGACGACCTTGCCGTCGCGCAGGATGGCCGTGACGATGCCTTCGGCCTTTTCGGTTTCGTAGCCGAGGAATTCGGTCGCGCCGGTCTTGTCGCGCACCGAGAACCACACGGTCTCGGTCGCCGCTTCGCCTGAACCCGCCCAGCTCGCACGCGCTTCCGCCTTCTGCCGTTCCATCGCGTCGGTGAAACCAGCGAGGTCGACCGAGATGCTGCGCTGACGCAGCGCGTCCTGCGTCAGGTCCAGCGGGAAACCATAGGTGTCGTAGAGCTTGAAGGCGGTCTCGCCGTCCAGCATGTCGCCGGCGCCGAGTTTGCCTGTGGCATCTTCGAGCAGGCCAAGGCCGCGCACCAGCGTCTTGCGGAAGCGTGTTTCCTCGAGCTTCAGCGTTTCGGTGAGCAGTGCTTCGCCGCGCACCAGTTCGGGATAGGCCTGGCCCATTTCGCGCACCAGCGCCGGCACCAGCTTCCACATCAAAGGCTCGTTGGCGCCGAGCAACTGCGCATGGCGCATGGCGCGGCGCATGATGCGGCGCAGCACATAGCCACGCCCCTCATTGGAGGGCAGCACGCCATCGGCCACCAGGAAGGACGACGAACGCAGATGGTCGGCGATCACACGATAGGAAGCGACGTTTTCGGTGTTCGGCCCCTGCCCGAGCGCGGACGAAGCCGCATCGATCAGATGACGGAACAGATCGGTCTCGAAAACCGTCTCCACCCCTTGCAGGATGGAAGCCATACGCTCCAGGCCCATGCCGGTATCGATCGACGGCCGCGGCAGGTCGATGCGCTCTTCCTTGGTGACCTGCTCATACTGCATGAAGACCAGGTTCCAGAACTCCAGGAAGCGGTCGCCATCCTCTTCCGGGCTGCCGGGAGGGCCGCCCCAGATGTGCTCGCCACGATCGATGAAGATCTCCGAACATGGACCGCACGGACCGGTATCGCCCATCGCCCAGAAATTGTCCGATGTCGCGATGCGGATGATGCGGTCATCCGAAAAACCGGCAATCTTCTTCCAGTAGCCGGCCGCCTCTTCGTCGGTGTGATAGACGGTGACGAGCAGCTTGTCCTTGTTCAGCCCGAAATCCTTGGTGATCAGGTTCCAGGCGAGCTCGATCGCGCGTTCCTTGAAATAATCGCCGAACGAAAAATTGCCGAGCATCTCGAAGAAGGTGAGATGGCGGGCGGTGTAGCCGACATTGTCGAGGTCGTTGTGCTTGCCGCCGGCACGCACGCTCTTCTGCGCGGTGGCGGCGCGCGAGTAAGGCCGCTTCTCGAGGCCCGTGAAGACGTTCTTGAACTGCACCATGCCGGCGTTGGTGAACATCAATGTCGGGTCGTTGCGCGGCACCAACGGGCTGGAGGCGACGATCTCGTGCCCTTCCTTGCGGAAATAGTCGAGAAAGGTCGACCGGATATCGTTCACGCCACTCATCGAAACTGCCTTTATGGTGAAGCCGCCGGCCGGGCCGGCGGAAATGGACTAGGCCTTTTAGCGGCAGCCTTCCAGCCTGTCCAGAAACAGGAAAAGCCGCGCAACCGCCAGGCTATCGCCCGAAATGCAAACCGCCGGCACAAGGCCGGCGGTCAAACAATGTCACCAGGCAACAGGGCAGACCGCGCCCCTAGCCTTCTGCAGCGTCGAGATCGTTGTCGCTGTCGCCGCCGTTGTCGAGGAACTTCTCCGCGATCAGCCCCGAATTCTGCCGCAGCGCCAGCTCGACCTCCCGGGCAAGATCCGGATTGTCACGCAGGAATTGCTTGGCGTTTTCGCGGCCCTGGCCCAGACGCTGGGAGTTGTAGGAGAACCATGCTCCCGATTTCTCGACAATGCCGGCCTTGACGCCGAGGTCGATCAATTCACCGGTCTTGGACACGCCTTCGCCATACATGATGTCGAATTCAACGACCTTGAAGGGCGGAGCCAGCTTGTTTTTAACGACCTTGACGCGGGTCTGGTTGCCGACGACCTCGTCCCGATCCTTGATCGAGCCGATGCGGCGAATGTCGATGCGCACCGAGGCGTAGAACTTCAGCGCGTTACCGCCGGTGGTCGTCTCGGGCGAACCGAACATGACGCCGATCTTCATGCGGATCTGGTTGATGAAGATGACCATGGTGTTGGAGCGCGAGATCGAAGCCGTGAGCTTGCGCAGCGCCTGGCTCATCAGGCGAGCCTGCAGGCCCGGCAGCGAATCGCCCATTTCGCCCTCGATTTCAGCGCGCGGGGTAAGGGCTGCGACCGAATCGACGACCAGCACGTCGATGGCACCGGAGCGCACCAGCGTGTCGCAGATCTCCAGCGCCTGCTCACCGGTATCCGGCTGCGAGATCAGAAGATTTTCCAGATCGACACCCAGCTTGCGGGCATAGACCGGGTCGAGCGCATGTTCGGCATCGACGAAAGCGCAGATGCCGCCCTTCTTCTGTGCTTCCGCCACCGTGTGCAGCGCCAGCGTGGTCTTGCCCGAGCTTTCCGGTCCGTAAATTTCAATGATGCGGCCGCGCGGCAGGCCGCCGACGCCGAGCGCAATGTCGAGTCCCAGCGAGCCTGTCGGCACCGTGGCGATCTCGACCACCTGCTCGTTGGCACCGAGCCGCATGATCGAGCCCTTGCCGAATGCCCGTTCGATCTGCGACAGCGCAGCGTCGAGCGCTTTTGTTTTGTCCACCGAATTGTCCTCTACAAGCCTCAAGCTATTCTGAGCCATGATACATCACCCCTTGGTCGTCAATGAAGGCCGGACAGTCCGGGATCCCTTGGGATTATGTACTCTTTTTGTTCCGTTTTGGCAAGGCGCATCAACGTTTTGAAAAATATAGTAAATCCGTATTTGTTCTTTTTTTGTTTTACCCACGGCACCCGAAAAGCATTCTGGCGCACGGACATCACATTGACGCGACAAGGCGGTCGCCGATTCGGCACGACCGCACCAACCGACCATAACATGACCAATCGCGGCGCGGTGCCTGCATGAGTCCGATGCCAAGACTATTCGCCATTGGTGGCGCGCATATCGACCGGCGCGGTCAGGTCAGCGGCTCCTATATACCGGCAGCGTCCAACCCCGGCTCAATGCGCGAGGATGTCGGTGGTGGTGTCTTCAATGCATTGCGCACAGTGGTGCGGCGCGGCATCTCCGCTTCCCTGATGTCGGTCCGCGGCGGCGACACAGCGGGCGAGACAGTTGCACGCACGATCGCCCAGGCGGGTATCAAGGACCTTTCGGTCACTTTCCTCGACCGTGCCACGCCGAGCTACACCGCGATCCTCGACAGTGAGGGCGAGCTCGTGGTGGGGTTTGCCGACATGGGGCTCTACGACCTCGCTTTTGCGAAGCAGCTGCGTCGCGCCAACATCCGCGCTGCAATCGAGGTGGCGGAGGCGATCCTGTGCGATGCGAACCTGCCGACTGCGGCGCTCGAAAGGTTGATGGCGCAGGCCGGAGACCGACCGATCTTCGTCATCGCCATCTCGCCGGCCAAGGTGGTGCGGCTCACATCGCTGTTCGAGCGGCCGGCCCTGGTCTTCATGAACCGCCGCGAGGCAGCGGCACTGACCGGCCTGTCACGCGAAGCGCCAGAGAAAGAGCTGGTGGCAGGTCTGAGGGGGATCGGCATGCGTGGCGGCGTGGTGACGGCGGGAGACCGCCCCGCGCTCGGCTTCGACAAGGACGGCGCCTTTTCGATTACCCCGCCCCCGCCGAAGGCGGTCATCGATGTGACCGGCGCGGGCGACGCGCTGGCCGGTGCCACCACCGCGGCCCTGCTGCGCGGCCTGCCGTTGCGCCTCGCCTTGCGCGAAGGCGTTGCCGCCGCGGGGCTCGCCATCGAAAGCCCGCTCGCCGTGCCTGACTTCACCCAGGCATCCTTTGCCGCAGCCCTGGCCCTTGTGCCCGACGCGCAGGAAGTGGCATGAGGGCGGCATATCCCCCTGTTGAACGGCTGTTCGCCAACTGCGTGACGCCGACCGGAGACTTCTCATGATCCTCGAAACCGCCCGCCCCTATATCGATATCCATGGCCCCGTGGCCGAGGCGCTGAAGGCTGGGCGGCCGGTGGTGGCACTGGAATCGACCATCATCACCCACGGCATGCCCTACCCAGACAATGGCGCGATGGCGGCCAATGTCGAAAAGATCATTTCGGATGAAGGGGCGGTGCCTGCGACGATCGCTGTCGTCAATGGCCGCATCAAGATCGGGCTGTCCGACGGAGAAAGGGAATCGCTCGCCATGACCGGTGACGCGATGAAGCTGTCACGCGCCGACTTCGCCTTCGCCGTCGCGGAAGGACGCACCGGCGGCACGACCGTGGCCGCGACGATGATCGCGGCGCATATGGCCGGCATCAAGGTGTTCGCCACCGGCGGTATCGGCGGCGTGCACAAGGGGGCGGAAAAGAGCTTCGACATCTCTGCCGATCTCGATGAGCTGGCACGCACGCCGGTCATCGTGGTATCGGCAGGCGCCAAGGCCATCCTCGACATCGAAAAGACGCTGGAAGTTCTGGAAACGCGTGGCGTGCCGGTGATCGGCCATGGCTGCGAAACCATGCCGGCCTTCTGGTCGCGGCAATCGCCGTTCCGCGCGCCGCTGACGCTGGATGCGCCCGAAAAGATCGCCAGGCTGTTCAAGACCCGCCAGGCGCTGGGCATTGATGGTGGCTTGCTGGTAGCCAATCCGGTGCCTGTTGCCGACGAGATCCCCGCCGCCGAGATGGCCGGCTATATCGAGGCCGCGCAGAAGGCAGCGGAAGCGCAGAACGTGACCGGCAAATCGGTGACGCCATTCCTGCTCGGCAAGATCCTTGAGATCACCAACGGCCGCAGCCTGAAGACCAACATCGCGCTGGTGGAAAACAATGCCCGCGTCGCGGCACAGGTCGCCAAGGCGCTTTGATCACTGCGCTGTAGAAAAGGCAGCCGCGTCCTAGGCCGCGTCTTCCCTATGCCACGCAACTGTGTTCACGATGCTTCCGGCGGGTGACATAGGGACGAGGACAGAATGCTGATCAAGAAAAAACTGACCGTCGCGGCTTTGTGCGCCGCGGCGCTGTTCACGGGTGTGGCGAGCAGTCAGGCCGCGACCAAATGTACGGCCTATGAGCAGCAGGTGGCCAGGCAGATCAAGGAAGGCAAGGCGTTCCTGAAACAGGAAAGCTTCAAGAAGTGGATCGACGACGGCCTGCAGAGCAAGGCTCCCTACAACAAGAAACCCTATACCGCTTACAGCAAATGGTACGCCCGGTTCGACAAGCTGGGTTCGATGGGAGCGGAAACAGAAAACGTGAAATTCCTTGAAAACCACGGCTTTACGGCATCAGCCGCGTATTCCGTATTTCAAGGCTATGCCCTCAACGGCAAGCTGACATCCGACGTCGACATCGATTTCGAAAAGAAAATGAACGCGTTTTCCTGCAGCTGATTTCAGCGGCATCCCTGCAGTCTGGCCTGTTCACTTTCCGGAGCGCAGGCCAGCCTGATAGGACTTTCTCGCCCAGCCTGCCATTTCATCCGGATCGTCAGCCGCACCGTCCGGCAAGGTCCAATACGGCATCGCCACCTGCTTGCCATGGCGCGAGCCAACATAGGTCCATTGCGTGCAGCCCGCAGCGTCGAATTCCTGGCCGAGCTCGGCATCGCCCTTCAGCATCAGCTCGCCACGCAGTTCGATAGCCACGATGACACCGTCGAAATAAATGCCCTTGCCGCCGAACAACCGGCGGATGCTGACTGGGCCCAGGCCGGCGAAAAGGTCGGAAATCGCATCATTGTCCATGGCTTGATCCTGTCACGAACCTCAGAGCAATTCCAGGAAAAGTGTCTAACGGTTTTCCGTACGGAATTGCGTCAAAACAAAGAGTTAGAGCGTTTCCGCGTTTCCGTTAGAAACGGAAACGCTCGAGTGAATGTCACGGCGCAACCAAAGCTCTCCTGACAGGTTTTGCAGAGAGAACGTGTAAGGTTCAGGCCAAAAATAGAGGAAACAATCATGCCCTTGCTTCTTCAAGGTTCCTGCCGTTGTGGCTCAGTGCGCTTCGAGGTCGAAAGCCACACACCGGCGCCTTATCAGCTCTGCTATTGCTCGATCTGCCGCAAGCAACAAGGCGGCGGCGGATACGCAATCAACCTGGGCGCCGTCTCCGTCAGCCTGCAGATAACCGGCAAGGAGAACCTCGGTGTCTACCGCGCCGAGATCCAGGACGACGAACGCCCTGTGTGCGAGACATCCACGGGCGAACGCAATTTCTGCAGGAACTGCGGCTCGGCATTATGGCTCTACGATCCTACCTGGCCGGAACTGGTGCATCCGTTCGCATCGGCTGTCGATACCGACCTGCCCGAGCCGCTTGAGCGTACGCACCTGATGTTGAAATACAAGAGCAGCTGGGTGGAGCCTGACATTCGCGACGGCGACAAGGTCTTCGATCTCTACCCTGAAGAATCGATCGCCGACTGGCATCGCAGGACAGGCATGTGGGTGGAGTGAGTTCTCTTCTCCCGTTTACGGGAAGAAAGAAGCGATCAGCCTTCGCTCGAGAAAATCCTCAAGTGCCTACCCGTTGAGGCGGAAAAATGCGCGTTCCGCCCGCTGCACTACGACGCGGAAAATCTCAGGCGACGCTTTGGGCGCGAGCCTCGGCCAGTGCCTTGAGATCCGCGGGCTTCAACTCCACGGATTCGCCGCAGCCGCAGGCCGATGACTGGTTCGGGTTGCGGAAGGTGAAACCGGTGCGCAGCGTGGTGCGCTCGAAATCCATCTCGGTTCCGAACAGGAACAATGCCGCTTCGGGCGCGACATAGACATGCGCGCCGTCACGCTCGACATGGTCGTCCTTGGCGTTCGGCTCGGTCACCAGGTCGACCGTATACTCCATGCCGGCGCAGCCGCCCTTCTTGATGCCCAGGCGAATGCCATGCGCATTCTCGCGCGTGGCCATGATCTCGCGCACGCGCTCGGCGGCCCTGTCGGTCATTGAGATGACGGCGAAGCGTCCCATGTCATTCTCCAGTTTCACGCGGGTTCAAGGCCCACGGAACGAGTCTATCTATAAGATGGTGAAGTTTTCGCAGCCGTGCAAGACGGCCTAATACCACCCCACCGCGACCTGAGCCTCTTCCGACATGCGGTCCGGCGTCCATGGCGGGTCGAACACCATCTTGACCTCGACGCCGGAAACACCTTCCACGGTGCCAACGGCGTTTTCGACCCAGCCAGGCATTTCGCCAGCCACCGGACAGCCAGGCGCCGTCAGCGTCATGTCGATCTTGACCGTGCGGTCGTCCTCGATGTCGATCTTGTAGACCAGCCCAAGTTCATAGATGTCGGCCGGAATCTCAGGATCGTAGACCGTCTTCAGCGCCGAAACGATGTCGTCGGTGATACGCGCCAGCTCGTCGGCGGGAATGGCCGAGACGGGTGCAGCGTCAGCCGAAGCCGTCTGCGGTGTCTCCGTTTCAGTGATCGCGGCGTCTTCCATGGCTCTTACCCGAAGAATTTCCGTGCTTTTTCCAGCGCCTCGACCAGCGCGTCAACCTCGGCGCGGGTGTTGTACATGCCGAAGGATGCCCTGCATGTGGAGGTCACGCCGAAGCGTTTCAACAGTGGCTGCGCACAATGCGTGCCTGCACGCACGGCAACGCCTTGCCGATCGATGACCATCGAAACATCATGGGCGTGGATGCCCTTGAGTTCGAAGGAGATGATGGCGCCCTTGTCGGGCGCGTCGCCGAAAATGCGCAGCGAGTTGATCGACCGCAGCCGCTCATGCGCATAGGCCTTCAGGTCGGCCTCATGCGCGGCTATGCGTTCACGGCCGATCTTTTCCATGTATTCTAGCGCAGCCCCAAGACCGATCGCCTGCACGATCGGCGGCGTGCCGGCTTCGAAGCGATGCGGTGGATCGTTGTAGGTGACGACATCCTCCGTCACCTCCACGATCATTTCGCCACCGCCCATGAAGGGCCGCATGGCCTCAAGCCTCTCCTTCTTGCCGTAGAGCACGCCGATGCCGGATGGGCCATAAACCTTGTGACCGGTGAAGACGAAGAAGTCACAATCGAGGTCCTGCACGTCGATCGGCATGTGCACGGCGCTCTGGCTGCCGTCGACAAGGACCGGAATGCCGCGCTGGTGCGCGATCCGGCAGATCTCCTTGATCGGCGTCACTGTGCCCAGAGCATTCGACATCTGGGTGATGGCGACGAGCCTGGTGCGGTCAGTGAGCCGCTTCTCGAATTCCTCGATATGGAATGCCCCGAAATCGTCCACCGGCACCCAGACAAGCTTGGCGCCCTGGCGCTCGCGGATGAAATGCCATGGCACGATGTTGGAATGGTGCTCCATGATCGAGAGCACGATCTCATCACCCTCGCCTATATTCGGCATGCCCCAGCCATAAGCCACCGTGTTGATGGCTGCCGTGGTGTTGGAGGTGAAGATGATGTTGTCGGTGCTTGGCGCATTCAGGAAGCGCCGCACAGTTTCGCGTGCCTTTTCATAGGCATCGGTGGCGGCGTTCGACAGGAAATGCAGGCCGCGATGGACATTGGCATATTCCTGCGAATAGGCGTGCTGGATGGTGTCCAGCACCGCCTGCGGCTTCTGCGCAGAGGCGCCGTTGTCGAGATAGACAAGCGGCTTGCCATAGACCTCGCGCGACAGGATCGGGAAATCGCGGCGGATCGCCTCGACGTCGTAGGGGGCGGTGGTGTTCAGCACGTGGTCCATTTCCTACCCACAGCGGATGGTGGGCAGTCAGCAGTCGGTGGTGTTCGGGAGTAGCGGTGTTCCTTCCGCCACTCCCTGTTCACTATTCGCTACTCACTGCTACCCATGCGTCGCGAACCATTCGTCGAGCTTGGCTTCCAGCGTCTCGACGATCTGCTCGTCTTCCAGTTCCTCGATCACTTCCGCGACAAAGGCTTTCACCAGCAGGCCACGCGCACTCTTTTCGTCGATGCCGCGCGCCATCAGGTAAAAAAGATGGCCGTGATCGATCTCTGTGACGGTGGCGCCGTGACCGCACTGGACGTCGTCAGCGAAGATTTCCAGCTCCGGCTTGGTCGAGAACTCGCCATCGTCCGACAGCAGCAAGGTGTTGCAGGCCATCTTGGCGTCGGTCTTCTGCGCGTATTGGTGCACGTTGATGCGGCCCTGGAAGACGCCACGCGCCTTGCCAGTGACGACATTGCGGATCACTTCCGTCGATGTCGTGTGCGGCACGGCATGGTCGAGCACCATGGTCACGTCGGTGTGCGTGTCGCCGGCAAGCAGGTTGACGCCGCGCAGCTTGAAATCCGCGCCTTCGCCCGTGGTTGCCACGACGACCTCCTGGCGCACCAGCTTGCCGCCAGCGTTCAGGAAGAACAAAGTGAGCTTGGCGTCCTTGCCGATCGACGCCTTGAACTGGGCAAGATGTGAAGCGGTTTCCGGCTGCTCCTGCACGATCAGCCAGGTTGCTTCGGCGCCCTCCTCCAGCGTCAGCTGGCTGACGGACGAGGTAAGCGCAGCCCCCTCGCCGGTCTGGCGCTCGACGATGACCGCCTTGGCGCCCTTGCCGATATGGACCGGCAACCGCACGTGGCTCTGGCCACCGGCCTGCACGTTCTGGAGTTCGATCGGCTTTTCCAGTTCGACCTCATCGGCGATTTCAACAAACACGCCATCGGCAACGAAAGCGGTGTTCAGCGCGCCGATGGTATCATCCGCACCATAAAGATCGAGCGCCGGCGCGAAGCTGCCGTCGATCAGTTTGTCCGACAGGCGAGCGAACGAAACGCCTTCGACCGTCGGGAACTTGGATGCCGATGCGCCATTCAGCACCGAAACCACGGTCGAACCTTCGATGACCGGCGCGATAGCCTTGGCCTTTGCCGATGCATCGAAAGCCGGCACGGCCGGCAGCAAGGTGCGCAGGTTGGTGTAATGCCAGCTTTCGACGCGCTTCGTCGGCAGGCCGGACTTCAGCGCCTCGATGGCATTGTCACGGCGAACCATGACCTCGCCATCGCCCGGCAGCAGCGACTGCCGCTCGCCGAAGGCGTCGATCAACGCGGTCTCGGCCTGGGTCAGCTGTGGTTGAACATGTGCATTCATGACAGCTCCCTCACGCAGCCTCGCCGATCACGCCGGCATAACCGTTAGCCTCCAGGTCGAGCGCCAGCGACTTGTCGCCCGACTTTATGACCTGGCCCTTGTAGAGCACGTGCACGCTGTCCGGAACGATATGATCGAGCAAGCGCTGGTAGTGGGTGATGACGATGATCGCCCGGTCGGGTGAGCGCAGCGCATTCACACCGTCGGAGACGATCTTCAAGGCATCGATGTCGAGGCCGGAATCAGTCTCGTCGAGCACGCACAGCTTCGGCGCGAGCAGCTTCATCTGCAGGATCTCGGCACGCTTCTTCTCACCACCGGAGAAGCCGACATTGAGCGGGCGCTTCAGCATGGCGATGTCCATGTCGAGCGAGGCGGCGGCCTCCTTCACCAGCTTTAGGAATTCCGGCACCTTCAGCGGCTCTTCGCCACGCGCCTTGCGCTGCGCGTTCATCGCCACCTTGAGGAATTCCATCGTCGCTACGCCCGGTATTTCCATCGGATACTGGAACGCCAGGAAGATGCCGGCGGCAGCGCGCTCGGCCGGATCCATCTCCAGGATCGATTCACCGTTGTAGAGGATGTCGCCTTCGGTGACCTCGTAGTCCTCACGGCCGGCGAGGATATAGGACAGCGTCGACTTGCCGGAGCCGTTCGGGCCCATGATGGCGGCGACTTCGCCCTTGTTCACCGTAAGGTTCAGGCCGCGGATGATCTCGGTGCCGTCATCGGCGATGCGGGCATGCAGGTTCTTGATCTCAAGCATCTTCTTACCTTCAAAATTCTGTTTCTTCACCGCGCATCATCGCGGTCAGTCACTCTCGAGAGGTCGGACACGAACCTGAAAAACGGCGGCATCACAAACAACCCGAGAAAAAAACAACCAGCAGCAGTTCCGGCTACATAACCGCCCAGTGCCTTGAGTTCTGACCATCCACCGATGGCACCAATCAATACCAGGACGGCTCCGCCTATTGCCGCCGTGAGGAGCAAGCCCAAAACACCGATCATTGCCCACTGTATCGCGTCGGCAATTCGATGGATTCTGGGGCTCGCGCTCACTACCCCACACTTCCCTCCAGGGAGATACCGATGAGTTTCTGCGCCTCGACGGCGAACTCCATCGGCAGCTCCTGGATGACATCCTTGACGAAGCCGTTGACGATCAGCGCAATGGCTTCCTCTTCGGGAATGCCGCGCTGCATGACGTAGAACTTCTGGTCCTCGGAAATCTTCGACGTCGTTGCCTCATGCTCGAACTTGGCGGTCGAGTTCTTGGCTTCCATGTAGGGAACCGTGTGTGCGCCGCACTGGTCGCCGATAAGCAGCGAGTCACAGTTGGTGAAGTTGCGCGCGTTGGTTGCCTTGCGATGAGCCGAGACCTGGCCGCGATAGGTGTTCTGGCTGAAGCCGGCAGCGATGCCTTTGGAGATGATCCGGCTCCTGGTGTTCTTGCCGAGATGGATCATCTTGGTGCCGCTATCGATCTGCTGATAGCCGTTCGACACCGCGATCGAATAGAAGTTACCCTGGCTCTCGTCGCCGCGCAGGATGCAGGACGGGTACTTCCAGGTGATCGCCGAACCGGTCTCGACCTGCGTCCACGAGATCTTCGAACGGTGGCCGCGGCAGTCGCCACGCTTGGTGACGAAATTGTAGATGCCGCCCTTGCCCTGTGCGTCGCCGGGATACCAGTTCTGCACGGTCGAATATTTGATCTCGGCATCATCCAGCGCGACCAGCTCGACGACTGCGGCGTGAAGCTGGTTCTCGTCGCGCTGCGGTGCGGTGCAGCCTTCCAGATAGGAGACGTATGCTCCTTCTTCCGCGATGATCAGCGTACGCTCGAACTGGCCGGTGTTCTTCTCGTTGATGCGGAAATAGGTCGAGAGTTCCATCGGACAGCGAACGCCCTTCGGCACGAAGACGAAGGAGCCGTCTGTGAAGACCGCGGAATTCAGCGTGGCATAGAAATTGTCCGAGGTCGGCACGACCGAGCCCAGATATTTCTTCACCAGCTCCGGATGCTCACGGATGGCTTCCGAGATCGAGCAGAAGATGACGCCGGCCTTGGCTAGCTCTTCCTTGAAGGTGGTCACGACCGAAACCGAGTCGAAGACGGCATCGACCGCGACACGGCCGGACTTGTAGACGTTGTCGCTTGCATCCTCGTCCGACAGGCCATCGACCGGTGCCTTTTCCTTCTGCACGCCGGCGAGGATTTCCTGCTCCTTCAGCGGAATGCCGAGCTTCTCATAAACCTTGAGCAGCTCCGGATCGACCTCGTCCAGCGACTTCGGACCGGACTGGTTCTTCGGTGCCGCGTAGTAGTGGAGGTCCTGGAAGTCGATCTTGGGATATTCGACACGCGCCCAGGTCGGCTCTTCCAGCGTCAGCCAGCGGCGATACGCTTCCAGACGCCATTCCAGCATCCACTCCGGCTCATTCTTCTTTTCGGAAATGAAACGGATGATGTCTTCCGAAAGGCCCTTGGGGGCCTTGTCGGTTTCGATCGTCGTCTCAAAGCCATATTTATATTGGTCGACGTCGATCTTTCGGACTCGATCGATCGTCTCCTGCACGGCAGGCATAAGCGTTCTCCATCCATGCCGAGGTCAAGGCCCGGCCGTTTTCAAACTATGGCACCGCCGGCCCGATACGGGCCGTGCTTGGCGGCGTAAGTTCCATATAGTGCGCTCCGGCCAAGAAAACACCCGGCCAATTGGAACACACGGCTCTACCAGGCCGAAGCCTGAATTCTCTCCGCCTTTTCAGGCGGCTTTTTCCCGTGCGGCGCGGCGAGCGGCAATGCCGGCCAGCGCCTTGCGAAACCGTTCGACGTCCTCGGCGGTCGTTGCGGCGCCAATCGAGACGCGCAGCGCTCCACCCTCCTCGCCATGCCCCATCGCTTTCAGCACGTGGCTGGGGCCAACCTTACCGGATGAACAGGCGGAGCCTGCCGACAAAGCGACGCCTGCAAGATCGAAAGCGATCTGCACCGTCTCGGCCTTGGCGCCCGGAATAGCGAAGAACGTCGTATTGGCAAGGCGTTCCACGCGCTTTCCGAAAATTTCGGCATCGGACACCAATTCGCTCACGATGGCCTCGATGGTATCGCGACGCTGCCGGACGCCCTCGATATCGGCCAGCCCAGCCAGCGCTTCGCGCGCAGCTGCGCCGAAACCGGCAATCCCGGCGAGGTTCTCCGTACCGCCGCGATGACCTTTCTCCTGGCCACCGCCGGGAACCAGCGAAATCGGCATCATTAGATCAGACGCCGCAACGATGGCACCAATGCCCTTGGGTCCGCCAAGCTTGTGCGAAGAAAGAATCAAATAATCCGCGTAAGGCGCTGACATATCGAGCGGAACGCGGCCTGCCGCCTGCACTGCATCCACCACCAGGACACCTCCCGCCGCTTTCACAACGGTGGCGACCTCAGCGACCGGCTGGATGACACCGGTCTCATTGTTGGCAGCATGGATCGCAACCAGAGGCAGTCCATCGGCCTTGTCGTGGCCGGCAAGCGCCAACGTCAAAGCTTCAAGGTCGATGAGGCCATCGCGCGTCACGCCGATGCGCGTGACCTTCTCCTGGGTGAAACGGCCACCGTTCAGCACGCAGGGATGCTCGGCTGCGGAAACGTAAAGGCACGCCATGCGCAGAGCAGCACGCCCCATACGCCAGTCCGGAGAAAGAAGCGTCGCTGCCGCCTCGGTCGCACCGGAGGTAAAGATTACATGATCCGGCTTGGCATTGACGAGTGCTGCCACATCGCGGCGCGCATCTTCGATCAGGCGCCGCGCAGCGCGACCTTCGGCATGCACTGAGGAGGGATTTGCCGCATCCAGCGCAACGACCACCGCCGCGCGCGCCGCTGGAAGCAGCGGTGCACTGGCATTATAGTCGAGATAGGCGCGAGGCTCGGCCATTTTACCCGGTGTTTTCCCTTCAAAACCCGCTCTCGCGACGAGAAGCGTTATTTCCTTGAAATTCCAAGGCCAGCCGTCCTATTACGCGGCTTGCGGCAGCAATGGCAGAGCCTTACATCTCGGCCATGCAGTTTTGAACAGTTCTAAACTAGCTTCTAGGTAGGCGCTCGCCTTGCGTCAAGCTTGGATTGGGGCCGGAGCGGGAATTGTTCTAACACCATATAGCGTACACCAGGAGTTATTCATGCCAGAGGTCATTTTCGCCGGTCCGGCCGGGCGCCTTGAGGGTCGCTACCAACCTTCCAAGGAAAAAAGCGCGCCGATCGCCATCATCCTGCATCCGCACCCGCAGTTCGGCGGCACGATGAACAACAAGATCGTCTATGACCTCTTCTATATGTTCCAGAAACGCAACTTCACCACGCTGCGCTTCAATTTCCGTGGCATCGGCCGCAGCCAGGGCGAATTCGACCACGGCACCGGCGAACTTTCCGATGCGGCAGCAGCGCTCGACTGGGTGCAGTCGCTGCATCCCGATTCCAAGAGCTGCTGGGTGGCCGGCTATTCGTTCGGCTCCTGGATCGGCATGCAACTGCTGATGCGCCGTCCGGAGATCGAAGGTTTCATCTCGGTAGCGCCACAGCCCAATACTTATGATTTCTCCTTCCTGGCCCCGTGCCCGTCATCGGGCCTGATCATCCATGGCGATGCCGACAAGGTCGCACCGACCAAGGACGTGCAGGGACTGGTGGACAAGCTGCATACCCAGAAGGGCATCACCATCACCCAGAAGACGCTTCCGGGCGCCAACCACTTCTTCGCCAACGATGCAGAGTTGCTGATCGAGGAATGCGCGGACTATCTCGACCGCCGCCTGGCCGGCGAGCTGGCCGATCCGCGGCCGAAGCGACTCCGCTAGAACAATTCCAGGAAAAGCGCGTAGCGGTTTTCCGTCCGGAATTGCTTAAGAAGAGCGTTTCCGCAAAACGGAAACGCTCTGAACATATCTGCCGGCTCCGCCGGCAGCGGGACCGAACATGAAAATAAGACCGTTCGCCGAGCGCGATACTGCGCGCCTGGTTGATATCTGGCTCGCCGCCGTGCGCGCCACGCATCATTTCCTGACTGAGGACGACATCCAGTTCTTCCTGCCACGGCTGCGTGACCTGCACATACCGGCGCTGGAGGTCTATGTTGCCGAGAACGAGGACGGCCAGTTGCTCGGCTTTGCGGGGCTCGACGGCGCAAATCTCGAAATGTTGTTCATCGATCCCGCCCACCATGGACAGGGCGTCGGCAAACAGTTGGTCGAGCACGCGGCTGCGCTGAAGGGACGTCTGAATGTGGACGTCAACGAACAAAATCCCGGCGCGCTGGCCTTCTATCTCAAATGTGGCTTCACGCAGGTGGGGCGCTCCGAACTCGATGGTTCAGGAAAACCCTTTCCGCTGCTGCATCTGGCGCAACTGGGCTGAGACAGTCGTCGGCTGCAACAGGCGCATTGCCGACGGAGCGCGTTGGCGTCAAGCTGGTCCCGGATAAGAGGACTTGCCCTTGTACCAGCCGCAGCATTTCAACGAGACCCGCCTCGAAATCCTGCACGCACTGGTCCGCGCGCATCCGCTGGGACTGTTGATTTCCAACAGCGTAGACGGGCCCGCCGCGGACCCGGTCCCGTTTCTGCTGGATGCGGAAGGCGGTGCGCAAGGTATGCTGAGAGCGCATCTGGCCAAAGCCAATCCGCATTGGCGGCTGCTTGCCGACAATCCGTCGGCAAAAATCCTTATCGTCTTCCAGGGCAGTGATGCCTATGTCACCCCGTCCTGGTACGAGACCAAGCGCTAGACCGGCAAGGTGGTGCCAACCTGGAACTATGCCATCGTGCAGGTACGCGGGACCGCGAAGATCATGGACGACGGCGCCTGGATTGCCCGGCAGATCGCCGATCTCACCGGCCAACAGGAAGATGGGCGGGAGCAGGCCTGGGCGGTGAAGGATGCCCCACCTGAATTCATCCAGTCGCAGATCAAGGGCATCGTGGGCGTGGAGATCACGATTGAAGCCATCACCGGCAAATGGAAGGTGAGCCAGAACCGGCCGGTTGCGGACCGCGTAGGCGTTGAGGCCGGCCTTGATCACGAAGCTTCGCCGTATTCGCCCGACATGGCCGCGCTGGTACGTCGCTATGGCGGGCTCGACTAGGGCGTTTTCACCCCTGACGAAAACGCTCCAACTCTTTGTTATTACGCAGTTGTAGACGGAAAACCGCTACACGCTTCTGCTGGAATAGCTCTACCCGGCCAGGTGCCTGGCAGCAGGCGGGGTTTGAACGACATGCCCTCCCGAAACCCTGTCGCGTCTTGGCGTGCGCCAGACAGTCCGCCGCAAAAGGGGAAGACCTGCCGGGTTTGAGCGGAACAGGAAGCCGAGGCGCGCGCAGACAATCGCTGCCACCACCGCCAGGCCAAAACCAAGGCCAAAACCGACGACGGTATCGCTAGGGTAATGAGCTCCGACAAAGATGCGCGTCGCGGCGAACCATAGGCCCAGGAGCAGGAACCAATATTTCCCACGCGGGAACAAAAGCACCAGGACGGCTGTGACCGAACCGATCGTGGTGGCGTGCCCGGAGGGAAAAGAAGCAAAGATCGCTTTCACCGTGAACGGATGGAATGAGAACGCCCCATATTCCGCGTAGAGCGCGGGGCGCGCGCGACCGAACAAGATCTTCAGGACGACTGTCAGCAATCCCGGCAACCCGACAGCAACGAGCACGAAAAGCGCAATGGAGGTACGGTTATAGACGGCAACAAGCTGCTTGCGCCCCAGGCGCGACCAGTCGATCTGATTGGCGACCAGCACCCATGCAGCGGCCGGCCAGAGATACCATTCCCCCAGACCCAGGGGGGTCGACATCTCCGCGAACGCATTCAAAGCCGGATGCCACTCGCGTATCGACGCGTGATCGAGATAGATCGCGGCCAATCCCGCCAGAAGTACGCATCCTATCGTCCAGGGCAGCCAGAAAATCCGGTCGTATTGCGCCGGCCGCTGGCGGAAACGGCGACCAATGACGGCAAAGGTGATGGCGGTGTTCTCTCGGCTGCGCGCAAGCATGCGCAGCAACAGCGGCCGCGATGGCGCGCCTGCGTCCTTCATAGTCAAAGCCCCTTACCCCAGTTCCGCCGATCAGCGGCAGCAACACATCGGTAGAGTGACGCTATCATGACAGATCATCAAGGTCTGGCTAACGAATGGTCAAGGCTTGGCGACCTTGTAGAGTCCGAGCGCCAATTTGTCGCCGGACGAATAATTGGTGCCGTCGATTTCTGTCAGGCGTGTCACCGTCTTGCCCGAGCCTGTCAGTGCGGATTGCAGCGCCGGCTCGTCGGCAATGGGAACGAGCGCCAAAGCGCAGGTCGGGTCGGTTGCCAGGTGAGCCGCGGCCCCTTGCGTATCGGTCAATCTGGTGTTGGTGCCGGCCATGAAAATCAGGCTTGGCTCATGATATTGCGATGATGCCAGAACCGAAGTCTCGCATGGCTTGTTGTTCTGGATCGCGGCCACAATGCGCGGGGTCAACCAGATCGGTGTCAGGGTCGGCACGATGAGGCCGATCAGGACGGCATATGCCGCGCCCGCCGCGGCAGCTGCCGCTCCAATGCGATTCAACGACAGCTGCGATTGGCGTGGGAATGCCAGATAGCCTGCCGCGAGCGCAAAAACGGCTGCTGGAATGCTCCACGGATTGAATGCGCCGGTGAGATAAAGCGGCGCCCCCACCGCGATCGCCGCCAGCCCGAGCGTGACGACGACGAGGCCGAAGGCCGTCGCCCAATAGAGCCAGGTTTGCCAGCGCTTCAGAGCCGCCTGCTCCGGCGTCAGGGTCAACAGCCAGCCGACCAGCAGCGCAACAGCGGGATACGCCGGCAGCACATAATGCGGCAGCTTGGTGGGAACCAGTTCGAGAAGGACCCAGAACGGTATGTACCAGGCAAGGCAGAACCGCAGGCGCGGGTCGCCGCGCATGTGGTTGAGGGCAGCCAGCCCGGCACCGAGCGCAATCAGGCTGAAAGGCCACATGAACAGCGAATAGGTCAGCGAATAGTAACCCGGAGGCATGCCGTGCGATTCCTGACCGTCGGCAACCTTGCCGACGAGGTCCTTGCCCACGGCTTCCTGCCAGAAGGCTCCACCGCTCTTCCAGGTGATGATGGCAAGCCAGGGCACGACGATGAGAGCCGTCAGCAGCAAGCCACGCCCGGCCTTCAGCCGCGACAGCCAACGCGCATCTCGCTCGAAAGCGAGCAGGACCAGGATGGTGAGAAGCGACAGCGCCGGTGTGATCGGCCCCTTGATCAGGATGCCCAGTCCCTGCGCTATCCAGAACAGCCAGGGCAAGTAGGCCGCCGACCTCTCGTTGCGCCGCGCCGCGACATAGATCTGCGCCAACGCACCTTGCGCCAGCACGCAGCAGGCAAGCAGGAAAGCGTCGGTCTTGGCGATACGCCCTTCAAAGGCGGTGGCAAAGATGGCGGCGACCACCAGGCCCGCCGCCAGGCCCGCATTGGCGCCGAACAGCGCAGTGGCCGTCCAGGCCGTCGCAACGACAGCGATCGCGATACCCAAGGCAGAGACAAGACGGTAGATCCAGATCGGTGCCGCGGCTCCCTCGCCGCTCAGCGCTACGGTTGCCGACTGCAGCCAGTAAATGCCGATCGGTTTCTTGTAGCGCGAAGCCTCCTGGAAGCGGATGTCCATATAGTCGCCGCTCTCGGCCATCTGCTTGGTGGCCTGGACGAAACGCGCCTCATCGCGATCCACCACCGGCAGGCTGGCCAGCCCCGATGCCGAAAGCACGAGGCTGAAGAGAAACAGAAACAGATATTTTCTGGTCATCTCCACGCGCTTGATCTCCTATCGAAAGATTGACCCGCCGTGGACGCCCGCGCCATTGAAGGCGATTTCGAAGAGTTGCTGCATCTACCGGTCATGGCCGACCTCTTCGAAATCGCCTGAGTTAGTCGACCTTGCTCATGGCAGCCTTACGCTCATTCGCGATCAGCCAGAGATTGCGGATGTAGATGAAGAGACCCAACCCCTGCCCCGCGATGAACACCGGATCACGGCGCTGGATCGCATAGACCAACAGCAGGCCGCCACCGCCGAGCGAAAAGAACCAGAAGGCGATCGGCACCACCGAGCGCTTGGCCCGTTCGGAGGCCACCCATTGCACCACGAAACGCATGGTGAAGAAGAACTGGGCGATGAAGCCGAGCAGGACCCAGCCGTCGAACTGCAGCACGAAGACTTCGTGCAGCCAGGTCATCAGCCCCTGGAACACACTATCCATGCGTGATTTCCCTCGCCCTTGGCATGCGCCGACGCCGGCGCCGCAACCACCAAACTCCGAGCAGATCGGCGGCCCCTTGAAGGCCACGATCGAAAATGCCGTAATTGGACTTGCCGTGACGACGCGAGCGGTCGACCACATCACGGTGCACAACCCCGTAACCTTCCTGGATGATCAATGCCGGCACGAAGCGATGCGTGCCATCGAAGAACGGAAGCTTGCGGAAGATCTCGGTACGTACGGCCTTCAGGCCGCAGCCGGTATCGCGGGTTTCGTCGTGCAAAATGGCATTGCGCAGCCAATTGGCAAAGCGCGAGGCAAGCTGCTTGGCCTTGCTGTCACGCCGCTTCAGGCGTTGTCCCTGGGCAGCGGCCACCTCCGGTCCGGCGTCGCGCAGCGCGTCGACCAGAACCGGAATGTATTGCGGATCGTTCTGGCCATCGCCATCGATGGTGGCGACGATGTCACCATGTGCCGCCCACACGCCGGAACGCACCGCAAGGCTCTGTCCCGAGGATTTCTCATGGCGGATGTGACGAACCGGAAACGGCCGCGCGGCAGCCTGGGCGGCCAGCACCGCTGCTGTGTCATCGGTCGATCCGTCATCGACGATGATCACCTCGAAATCTCTTCCGCTCATGGCGGCTGCGATCTCGTCGATCAGCAGAGGCAAATTGGCCGCCTCGTTGCGGCCTGGGATAACGATGGAGATCAAGGCGTCCGCCATTGGCAATCAGATCGACCGGAACAGCTTCACGAATGTCAAGCAACGCGGTCGGCCCGACGCGTGCTCTGGAACGGCGGCGCGTCCACCGGAACGCGGGCTTTCCTTACGCCAGCGGCCAGATCGTGGCAAGCATCAGAGATGCCCCCTTCCCGTTCACGGACGCGTGATCACACCGCCCGTCACCGCTTCGCGGCAGCCGGTCGTGGTTGGAAACGTCAAGGGAAGGCGGCGTTCGGCCCGCACGGCCAGATAAGCCCAGGCTTCCGCCTCCGTCGCATCGCCGTCGAAGCCGGCGTCCTCGGCGAGGATCACCTGTGCCCCCGCCTTTTGCGCACCGGCACGCAGGTCGCCGACGATATGCGGGTTCTTGCGGCCGCCACCGCATATGATCCACAGCTTCGGCGCCTGCGGCATATGGTCGGCTGATTTCAGAACCGCCTCGGCCGACACACTCGCCAATGTGCGGGCGCCGTCGGCGAGTTCCAGTCCCTCGACCTCGGCGAGCGTGAAATCATTGCGATCCAATGACTTAGGCCCAGATTTCGCGAAGAACGGACTGTCGAGATAGCGCTCGACAACCGAGATGATCACGCCGCCCTCGCTGGCGATCGCGCCACCGGCGTCGAACGGCACGCCGCCTTCGCGCGACACCCATTGGTCGATCAGCGTGTTGCCGGGGCCGGTGTCGAAAGCAATGGGATCGCCGCTGTCCCCGACATAGGTGATGTTGGAAATGCCGCCGATGTTGACGAACACAACCGGATATTCGCCTGCAAAGGGTTGCGGCAATGCCTTGGCCAGCGCGGCATGGTAGGTGGGAACGAGCGGGGCTCCCTGCCCACCATGAAGCATGTCATTGGCGCGCATGTCATAGACCACCGGCAAGCCGGTGCGTGCGGCGAGCAACGGCCCGTCACCCAGTTGAACGGTCAGGCCCAGATGCGGCCTGTGCAGAACGGTCTGGCCGTGGAAGCCGATCAGGTCAGGTCGGGCCCAGTTCCTGGCTTCCCCTGACAGAAAGCGCTCGACCGCGTCGGCATGCCTCTCCGTGATCTCCCGCTCGAGGTCGACAAGCGTGCCTGTACGCTCCTCGCGCCTGACAATGGCCTTGGCCTCCTCCAGCCCGGCCGCGATGCGCTGGCGGAAGGCAGCCTCGTAAGGCACGAAGAAGGATGGGCCGCGCTCGAGCGTATTTTCGCCGTCGCTGCGCAGCATGGCGAGGTCGATGCCGTCCATCGAGGTGCCGCTCATCAGACCTATTGCGCAGAATTGAGGCATTCCTGACCTATATTCTTGTGATTCCAGGCCCGGCGATGCTAAAGCCCCGGAATGGCGCACGCCAAGAGCCGCGCTGTTTTCTTGTTGTTTTCCGGAATCCTGTCATGGCCGCCTTCAAGTCCGACTTTCTGCGCGTTCTCGACGAACGTGGCTTCATTCACCAGATCTCCGACCCGGAAGGGCTCGATGCGTTGGCAACGAAAGGCCAGATCAGCGGCTATGTCGGTTATGACGCCACCGCGACCTCGATCCATATCGGCAACCTGATCACCGTGACCATGCTCTACTGGCTGCAGGAAACCGGCCACAAAGCGATCACGCTGATGGGCGGTGGCACGTCGATGGTAGGAGACCCTTCGTTCCGCGACGAGCAGCGCAAGCTGCTGACGGTTGAACAGATCGGAAACAACATCGAGAGCATCAAGAAGGTCTACGGCAACATCCTGCGCTACGACGGCTCGAACCCGGCGACTATGGTCAACAATGCCGACTGGCTGCTGAAGCTCAACTATGTCGAATTCCTGCGCGACGTCGGCCGGCACTTCTCGGTCAACCGCATGCTGTCCTTCGACAGCGTGAAGCTTCGGCTCGACCGCGAGCAGTCGCTGTCGTTCCTCGAATTCAACTACATGATCATGCAGGGCTACGACTTCACCGAGCTCAGCCGGCGCTACGGCACGGTGCTGCAGATGGGCGGCTCCGATCAGTGGGGCAACATCATCAACGGCGTTGATCTCAGCCACCGCATGGGCGGCCCGCAGCTCTACGCACTGACCACGCCGCTGCTCACCAAATCCTCCGGTGAGAAGATGGGCAAGTCGGCCTCAGGCGCGGTCTGGCTGAACGGCGATCTCTTCAGCCCCTATGATTTCTGGCAGTACTTCCGCAACACGGAAGACGCAGACGTCGGTCGTTTCCTGAAGATCTTCACCCGCATGCCGCTCGCCGAAATCGCGAAGCTGGAGGCACTTGGGGGCTCCGAACTCAACGAAGCCAAGAAGATCCTCGCCACGGAAGTGACCGCCATCGTGCATGGACGTGCGGCGGCAGAGGACGCTGCCGAGACGGCGCGCAAGACCTTCGAGGAAGGCGCGGTCGCCGACAATCTGCCGTCAATCGAAGTGCCGGGCTCCGAACTGGAGGCAGGCATAGGCCTCCTCGCTCTGCTGGTGCGGGCCGGCCTCGCTGCATCCAACGGCGAAGCACGCCGCCACGTCCAGGGCGGCGCGGTACGCGTCAACGACGAGGCGATTACCGACGAACGGCGCTCCGTCACACTTCGGGACCTGAGTCCGGAAAAGATCGTAAAGCTTTCGCTCGGCAAGAAAAAACACATCCTGGTGCGGCCGATCTAACTCGGCCGCTCCTCACCGGAACTCGAAGATCGAGCGGAAGATGCCGGGCGCGATCACCGACAGCGGATTGATCTGCAGATCGGGCTTTTTGGCGCTGCCCTTCAACCGGTAGGTCACACCGATCAGGCCGCGGTCGCGGCCATTGCCCAGTAGGGCGCCAACCAGTGGCAGTTCGCCGAAGATGCGGTTGATGCCATAGGCCGGCATGAATGTGCCGGTCATGTCCATGTTGTCGCTCTGGTCATAGAGCGTGCCCTGGAAAGTGGTTCCGATCAGCGGGCCGCGCAGCACACCATTCGCCACCTTGAGATATCCGTTGCCTTTGACGATCTCGGCATAGCCGCGCTCGAATTGAACACGTGAGGTATCGATATCGGCCTTCACCGCCTGATTGAGCGAACGCTTGTCGCCGCTTGGTGCCGTCGAGACGATCGACGCCAGCTTCGGTTCATTGACGATCTGGAAGTTGCGGGCATCCACCGTGCCGCGCATCGGCCCGTCCGCAGTGCCGGCCAGCGCCACGGCAATCGCCCCGCCTTCCATATGTTTGTAGATATCGAGGAAGCGTAGCACCGCGCCCGCATCCCCGGATTTCATATCCAGCGTGTGGCGGCCGCCAACGGTGTTGTTGGAGACATCGATGGTCGCCCCGGAGCGCGCCTGCGCCTTCACAGTAAGTCCGTTCACCTTCGCTCCGGCGCCGCTGTAGTCGAGGGTGAAGTTCGAAACGACTTCATCGTTGAAGCCTGTCAGCGACCTTACATCGGCCGTTACGGAGATCGCATCACCCTCTGCGCCCTTGGTGGCGCTTTCTGTGTCCGAAGTGAACTGCTTGACCAGTGCGCGCGCATCGAGCGCTTCGCCACTCACCTTGACGGCATAGCCCTTGCCGGAACGCTTGATGGAGACGGCGACGTCATCGCCACGGTTGAGCTGCACATGGGACAAGTTGGCCGAAACGAGTTCGCCGCTGGAGAGCTCAACCGACCCCCGCGCCTCGAAGGTCTTGCCGTCGAGATCAAAATCAGTGAGCCGTGTGGTGGACCCGGTTTTCTCCATGGTGAAGGAGACTGTTGCCGGCACACCAGGGCCTTTGCTCCATCCCGCCCAGGGAATGTTCAGCTTGGCATTGGTCAGGTCGGCGACAACGTCCTGGTTGGCGTTATCACTCTTGTCGAGCGCGATCTTCATCGTGCCGGACAACATGGCAGACAGGCCCGGCATCAAGGTCTGGCGGAGCTTGTCGTCGACCGTCAGCGTCACCTTGCGGGAACGCGGCGGTCCATCTGCTTCGAGAGGCTCAACCAGACCGATCTCGGCGGGAATGTCGTTGAGCAGTGCGCGCGCCTTGACCGTAGCGCTTTTCGGGTCGACCACGATGCTGCCATCGGCATCAGTGACCATCTGGTCGTCGATCGGCTTGGACACGGCGAGGTCCTTGTAGTCCAACGCGACCAGCCAGCCGAGCTTCGACGTGTCGATGCCCTTCTGCAGCGGAATATCCGCCTTGACGTTGCCGGTGACCGTTCCAGACAACTCCTCCGGCTTCAGTCCGACATGGCGCATTGCATTGATCGGTTCATAGGAAGCCAGTTCGGCGACAGCGTCGGCATTGCCCGCAACGTCGATGTTCAACGCTCCAATGACAGGCGGTATATTGGCATTCCTGACGCTCAGTGTGCCGTTGGTCGCAGCGACAAGGCGACCGCTGGGCATGTACACTGTGCCGCTGGACAGAGAAATGTCGACATCGTTGCCGTGAAACTCGACGACGCCGTTGGCATCGCGGATGGGCGGAATCTGCCCGGCGGTATCGAATCGCGATCCTTCAAGCTGGAAGCGGCCGAACACCTCGTTGCGGTCGAGCGGAATACCATTTCCTGCCCGCCCGGGTGCCACCTGGTATTGCAAGCTGGCCTCGACGACCTTGCCGCCGAAAAGGTTCTCCAGCACCCATTCGCGAGCTCCGCGCGCCGAGAACCATGGCCAGAGTTGTTTGACGTGCGAGACCGGCATGTCGTGAACGTTCAACGCCATCGAGACGCCAGGCGCTTTGCCGGGCACGAACTCCAAGGCTGCGTTGCCCAGAACCTCGCCCGACGTCCCCGATCGGACCGCGATCGTCGGCACGACGAGCTTGCGGCTTACGGTCTGGTAGTCGCCGGCGATGCGTCCGACGAAATCAAGCGCCGGTTCCGACGAATCGACCGGTGCCAGCATCGACTTGTTGCTGACGAGGTCGAAACGATAGGAAGGTTCGTCGCCTGCGGTACCCTGACGCGGCTTCGGCCCAAGCGAGCCCTCAATATCGAAATCCGATCGACCAACCTGCAAGTCGAGACCGTCGATGCCGATCTTGTTGGCACCGCGTATCAACGTTGCCTTCAGCTTGGCTTCGACCGGCAGCAACCCGCGTGCGCCGAGGTCAAGCACGGCACCGGCCAACGAACCAGACAGGCTGAGGCGTGGTTGCGCGTCGCCCTCGCCTTCCGTCCCCTGCATATGCAATGTGACCGCCCCGACATTACCGCTCGGCTGGCCGGCGGTCGCGGCATCGACTTCGATCGGCTCGACCAGGATGTCGGCCTGAAGCGCCTTTACCTTGCGTGCCGTGGGATCACGGCCGGCGGAGGCCTCGAGCGTCAGCTTGCGGCCGTCGACATCGAGCCTGGAAGAAAATTGCACACCAGCGGAACCGGATTGTGAAACCGTCGCGTCGGCGACCGTTACCAGGCGCACGTCGCCGGTCGAAGAAAGCACCACCGCGACATTTTCGAGATCGATCAAACGGATCGAATCCAGCCGGATCGCGTCAAGCGCCTGATGGACAGCGCCGAAAACAGTGTCGACGATCTTGTCAGGGTCAACCAGTCCATCCGCGTTGCGCAAAGACACAGCCCAGTCGCTGTTTCCTTGCGAAGGCATTGCGTCGGCAAACAAGCGCGCATCGGAGACCCTGGCGCTGGTCAGTTGCACGTCGCCTGACAGAAGCGGAAGCAGGCGTACGCCGAAGCGCATCAATCCAGCTTCGACCATCGGCTTGCCATCGCTGGCAGTCAGCTTCACATCACGAACCTGCAGGGCAAGGAAGCTCGCCTTGTCGAGCGTTATGCTGGCCGGTCCGACGGCAACACGAACGTCGACGCCGGCCATTCCTTCAATGGCTTGCTCCGCAGCCTGCCGTAATCGTTCCGAGCCGATGCCGCTGGCGCCGACGACATAAATCCCCGCGACCACCAGCACGACCAGCATGCCAAGACCGAACAGGAAACGAGTGAAAAGACGAGCGCCCCGACGAAACCTTGCGCGGCCAAGCGGTGGCACGGCATTGGCCGAAGGCAAGGTGCGGAGATCTGCAATCTCGTCGCGCCTGAACCGGATCTTCTCGGGCCTCGGGAGTTCTTGATTCACCTAGTCTTCCGTCTTCAGCCCTCGTTGGCCGCCGATTCCTCGCCGACACTATAGCGAGCCGCCGTAGCGCGCGAACGTCAAAAGCAGAATCCAGCTTTGCGTTCCACCGCGCACCGATTTATTGAAGGTCATGCGGATGCCAGCCGAGGTTGCCTCTCGTAGACACCGTAGCGTAGCTTGGCGCTTAAGTTCAAACAAAGGCATGGTTATGGCTGATCTCAACGTGGGCGATATCGCGCCCGATTTCACTCTCCCCGGCGACGGCGGCAGCAGCTTCAAGCTCTCTTCTTTCGCTGGCAAGCCGGTGGTTCTCTATTTTTATCCCGAGGACGACACGCCGAGCTGCACCAATGAGGCGATCAGCTTCTCGCAACTCAAATCCGATTTCGGGAAAGCTGGTGCGGTGGTGATCGGACTTTCACCCGACAGCGTGAAGAAGCACGACAAATTCAAGGCCAAGCACGGGCTGGAAGTCGATCTCGCCTCTGACGAGGAACGCAAGGTGATTGAGGCCTATCACCTGTGGGTGGAGAAGAAGATGTACGGTCGCACCTATATGGGGGTGGAACGCGCCACCTTCCTGGTTGGGCGTGACGGCCGCATAGCCCACATCTGGCGGAAGGTCCGCGTCAAGGGACACGCCGAATCGGTTCTCGAAGCAGTGAAAACTCTCTAGACAGGCGTCTGGCGCGACACCAACGGCCTTCCAACGGCGGGCATCATGCGGGAGAAGGCTTTGTTAACCATAACAAGTGCCTAATAGGCATTGTTGGGAAGCAAACGAAAGCTTGGTTCGGTGAGCGCAAACAGTCAGTCGGCATTGTTCGGCAGGCGCAAAGAGCCGCATACGGTCATCATCGCTCGAGGCGATGAAATCCGGCATTTCACGGTTCGCCCCTGGATGATTGCATGCCTGGGATCGGCCGTAGCCGCCGTTGTCATCGGTTACTTGCTGGCCACTTCCTATCTCGTTTTTCGCGACGATCTGATCGGCGCGACGACAGCTCGCCAAGCTCGCATGCAACAGGCCTATGAGGACCGCATCTCCGCGTTGCGCGCGCAGGTGGACCGGATCACCAGCCGGCAATTGCTCGATCAGCAGTTGATGGAAACCAAGGTTGGTGAATTGCTGGCGCGCCAGAGCCAGCTCAGCCAGCGCCATGGTCGGCTCGGTCCCATTCTTGAACGCGCAGAGACCCTCGAAACGATCAGCCCCGAACTGCAGAGCCCGGCGCCAACGCCGGCTGACCAGACAAAACCAGAAGACCATGCAGCGCTGATCGGCGACAAGGCAACACCGGAGCTTGCCGCTCTGGCCAGCCTCACCAGCCCGCAGCTGCCAGCGTTTTCGCGCTGGTCCACTCGCGCCGACCTGCCTGCAAACGCATCCTCCGCCGACCGCGCCGACAAACTTTTTGGGGCCATCAACCAATCTCTGCAAGCGATCGAGACTGAGCAATTGCAGCGCCTCACTCGGCTTGCCGACACGACCTACCAGAATGCCGATGCCATCAAGGATGCATTGCAGGCAGCCGGACTACCGGTTGACGCTGATTTCGGCAAAGACGAGACCGATGTCGGCGGGCCACTCGTACCGATCGACCGAGCGACGCTTTTCGACACCAAGGTCAAGGAACTCGACGAGGCGCTCGACCAACTGGATCACCTGAGGAAAGAAGCGCGACGCCTGCCCCTGGCCAATCCGGCACCCGGCCGAGCTGTGACCAGCCCGTTCGGCGTGCGGACGGATCCCTTGCTCGGCACCGCGGCACTGCATTCGGGCATGGACTTCCGCATTCCCCTCGGTTCCCCTGCCCGCGCTACTGCGGCCGGCGTGATCACCAAGGCCGGGTGGAACGGTGGTTATGGCCGGATGGTCGAAGTCGACCACGGCCAAGGCTACACCACCCGCTACGCCCATCTCAGCCGCGTCGATGTCGCTGTCGGTCAGAGCGTGAGAGCAGGCGACGTCGTCGGCCAGACCGGTTCGTCCGGTCGCTCGACCGGCCCACATCTGCACTATGAAGTTCGGCACGATGGCGATGCCATTGATCCGTTGCGGTTCCTGAGAATCGGCAAGAAAGTCGAGAAGTATCTCTAGGTCTCATCGGATGGCGTGAACGCCGTCGTATCGTCTCAGGCCTCAAGATCCTCACCGCAGTGGCGGATAAACGAGCGAGCTCCGGCAGCGCGGAGCAAGACGTTCGCTTGCTTGACCACCATCCCTCCTCACGCCTGCAGCCCCCTCCAATCGCTCACCCAAATTCCATATTGACGAACGCGTCACAAAATGGAATGAATATTCCATGGAATTGCAATACGCTTCAATCGTTCCAATCGATGCTATGGAGGCGCGTCAATCGGAATGTCCTTGCCCACCCCTGGGGCAGGAGCAGTGCGGAGCGGAATGATTTTGGGAGCAGCAATCCGGATTGTCAGGTGCGACCGGACACCATTTGTGGAGGAGAACTGAAATGAAGAAGTTTTTACTGGGTGCGATTGCGACCGCCCTTATGACCGGCACCGCAGCAGCTGGCGACATCGGTGTATCCATGGCCAATTCGGATACCTTTCTGACAGTGCTGCGCAAGGGCATCGAAAAAGCGGCATCAGATGCCAAGCAACCGGTCCAGATCGAGATCGCGGACGATGACGTTAATAAGCAGCTCAGCCAGGTGCAGAACTTTATCGCAGCCAAGGTAGATGCAGTGATCGTCAACCCCGTCGACACTTCGGCCACGGCGAGCATGACCAAACTCGCCAATGAGGCCGGTATCCCGATCGTCTACGTCAATCGCCAACCGATCGACATGGACAAGCTCGGCAAAGGCGCGTTCGTCGGATCGAATGAAGTCGATTCCGGCACCCTTGAGACCAAGGAAGTCTGCCGCCAACTTAAAGAGGCAGGCAAGACCGAGGCAGGAATCCTGGTGATGCAGGGCGACCTGGCCAACCAGGCCGCTGTGATGCGCACCAAGGACGTGCATGACGTGATCGCGACCCCGGATTGCTCGTTCATCAAGATCATCGATGAACAGACCGCCGGCTGGGATCCGGTCAAGGCCCAGGACCTGATGACCAACTGGATCGCAGCTGGTCACAAGCCGGATGCCGTCATTTCCAACAATGACAACATGGCCATCGGCGCCATCAACGCTATGAAGGCTGCCGGCTGGGATATGAAGAGCGTGATCGTCGGTGGCGTCGACGCAACGCAGGAAGCGCTCGCCTACATGAAGGCCGGGGATCTTGATGTAACGGTCTTCCAGAATGCGGCAGCTCAAGGCGGAGGCGCAATCGACACCGCAATGAAGCTCGCGAAGGGCGAAACTGTGCAATCGCCGGTATGGGTCCCGTTCGAACTGGTGACCCCAGCCAACATGGATCAGTACATCTCGAAGAACTGACCGTTGATGGCGAGCGCGCCGCACGCGCGGCGCGTCTCTCCCTTCATTTATCGACCGTGCATCTGAACCGGGTCTGGGAGGACTGATCGGCATGCAGAGCCCTGTGACAGCCACGACGCACGACACCGGCATCGTTCCCATCGACGACTACATCCTCGAGGTCGAGGATGTGCGTAAGGAATTTCCAGGGGTCCTTGCCCTCGACAACGTACAATTCCGCCTGCGCCGCGGCAGCGTTCATGCCCTGATGGGCGAAAATGGCGCCGGCAAGTCGACGCTGATGAAAATCATTGCCGGAATCTATACACCTGACTCCGGTTCGTTCCGCTTTCACGACAAAGATATTCGCCTCAAAAGCCCGCTCGATGCCCTCGAAAGAGGCATCGCCATGATCCATCAGGAACTCAACCTGATGGCGCCGATGACAGTTGCGGAAAACATCTGGATCCGGCGCGAGCCAATCACCCGTTTCGGCTTCGTCGACCATGCCAAGATGCATGCCCAAACTGCCGCGCTGTTCAAGCGCCTGAACATTGATCTCGATCCAGATGCCCAGGTCGGCACACTCAGCGTTGCCAATCGCCAGATGATCGAAATCGCCAAGGCGGTGTCCTACGAATCCGACGTGCTGATCATGGACGAACCGACATCGGCCTTGACCGAGCGCGAGGTCGAACACCTGTTCAAGATCATTCGCAGCCTGCGCGAACAGGGCAAAGGCATCATCTACATCACGCACAAGATGAATGAGCTGTTCGAGATCGCAGACGAATTCTCAGTGTTCCGCGATGGCAAGTACATCGCCACCAAAAAGTCGAGTGAGGTGACACGTGACGACATCATCCGGATGATGGTCGGCCGCGAAATCACCCAGATGTTCCCGAAAGAAACGGTGCCGATCGGCGATGTGGTGCTTTCAGTCAAAGGTCTCGCACTCAACGGCGTTTTCAGGGATGTCAGCTTCGAAGTTCGCTCCGGCGAAATCCTGGGCATTGCTGGGCTTGTCGGATCAGGGCGCTCCAACATCGCCGAGACGATCTTCGGCGTGACCCCCGCCAATTCCGGAACGATCGAACTGTTCGGCGAGGAGACAAGCATCGACAGTCCTGCCACAGCGATGCGCCACGGCATGGCTTTCCTCACGGAAGACCGCAAGGATACCGGCTGTTTTCTTCTGCTCGATATTCAGGAGAACACCCAAATCGCCGTGCTGCAGTCTGGCTATGTCAAAAAGGGTTTTGTCGAACAGAAGCGCCTCGCCAAGGATTCGATCGACATCAGCAATGCGCTGCGCGTCAAAACGCCCGATATGTCGGAGCCGATCAACAATCTGTCCGGCGGCAACCAGCAGAAGGTCCTGATTGCACGCTGGCTGCTGACCAAGCCGAAAATTCTGATCCTCGACGAACCGACCCGGGGCATCGACGTCGGGGCCAAGGCGGAAATCCATCGCCTGATTTCCAAGCTGGCGGGAGAAGGTGTCGCAGTCATCATGATCTCATCCGAAATGCCGGAAGTGCTCGGAATGAGCGACCGCATCATGGTGGTTCACGAAGGTCGAGTGACCGGATTTCTGGACCGCGACGAAGCCAATCAAGTGAAAATCATGGAGCTGGCATCTCATTGAGATTTGCTGCCCCACCTTGGTGGAGACAAACATGACAACGAACGATGCTGCAGGCCCCACACGCGTGATCGGATCCAAGAAGCGGCTCCCGCCGGAGGTATCGATCCTCGCCGTCCTCATCGGCATAGCGCTGGTGTTTGAAATCCTCGGCTGGATTCTGGTTGGCGACAGCTTCCTGATGAACAAGCAGCGCCTATCCATCATCATCCTGCAAGTGTCCGTCATCGGCATCATCGCGGTCGGTGTCACCCAAGTCATCATCACCGGTGGCGTCGATCTGTCTTCGGGCTCGGTTGTCGGCCTCGTCGCCATGGTGGCAGCCAGTCTGGCACAGACATCGCTCAATCCACGCGCTGTCTATCCGTCGCTGACAGACATCTCGCCGATCTTTGCCATACTGGCCGGCCTTGCCGTCGGCCTGCTCGCAGGCTGGGTCAATGGCTTCATCATTGCCAAGACCAAGATCCCGCCTTTCATCGCCACGCTTGGCATGATGGTGTCGGCCCGCGGTCTTGCCAAATGGTACACGCAGGGCCAGCCGGTAGCCCTGCTGTCGGATGAATTCACCTGGTTCGGCAAGAGCTTCGACATCTTCGGCTTCCCGCTGCCTCTCCCGGTGATCATTTTCCTGCTGGTGGCGGTGGTCTTCCATGTAGCGCTTGGCTACACGCGCTACGGCAAGTTCACCTATGCGATCGGCGCCAATCCACAAGCGGCACGCGTATCAGGCATCAACATCGGCAACCATCTGATCAAGGTCTATGCCATTGCCGGCTTGCTCTCTGGCCTCGCCGGCGTTGTCACGGCGGCGCGTGCGGCTTCCGGCCAACCCAATATGGGTGTCGCCTATGAACTCGATGCGATTGCGGCAGCCGTGATCGGCGGCACGTCCCTTTCGGGCGGCGTTGGACGAATCTCCGGCACCTTGATCGGCACCATCATTCTGGGCGTGCTGACTTCGGGTTTCACCTTCCTCAAGGTTGGTGCCTACTACCAGGAAATCATCAAGGGCATCATCATCGTGGCCGCCGTCATCATCGATCAGCAACGCCAGAACAGGCGCAAGAAAGCCTGAACAGTCTCCTCCCAAGGCAGTCTCTCGCCGCGCCGGCCTCCGTCGCGGCGTTTGCCTTGCGCACAGCATAAGGCGTCTGCACCGGACGGTGGCGTCCGCGGCATGCCGGTCAAAATTCGGATCGTTGTCGTGAAGAAACTGGTGGGCGATGACGGACTCGAACCGCCGACATCTTCGGTGTAAACGAAGCGCTCTACCAACTGAGCTAATCGCCCGCTCCGGCGCGGACCTTTAAGCAGTTAGCGAACGCTTCGCAAGACCAAATGACGAGATTACAGGATGTTAAGCGTGCGATTGTGCGGCTTTCCAGAGGCCTGTCAAAAAACCTTCGCATGAACTGCAATTAGCCGTGATGGGCCGCTTGACACCTGCCAGCGAACCCCTTATCCAGCCGCCAACGACGACACAGACAAGTGTCGCCAGTGCGCGGGTGTAGCTCAGTCGGTTAGAGTGCCGGCCTGTCACGCCGGAGGTCGCGGGTTCGAGCCCCGTCACTCGCGCCATTTCTATTTTCAGAGAAAACCATTCTATCTCAATAGCGCCCTGTGGCGCTCCCTTCACAGGACTGGATACAGCATCTTTGGTTGCCTGCCAGGGAACAGTTCGTTTTCGCAACACGACGTCCTGAGATGGAGCGACTGTGGACCACAGCACAGTGGGCGCAAAAAGTCGGTATAATTATCAACGCTTCCAAAATCTCTACGATTTAATGGCTAGCGTTGCCGCGCTGGCCAAGGCAGTGATTCTGCTTATAAAGCGTGCATCACAACCGAAACATTAGAACGGCAATATGGATCTCCCTGTCTTCGCCATCAATCTCGACACCGAGGTCGACCGCTGGGAAGAATTGGCGGGCAACGCCAGCGCTGCGGGACTTTCCCTGCGCCGCATTGCGGCCGTCGATGGCCGGGGGCTGCCGGTCGAAAACTGGAGTGGTGTAGACTTAGCAACTGCGAGGGCACGAAGCGGTCGAGAGATCCTGCCCACGGAGTATGCCTGCTACCAGAGCCATCTGACAGCGTTGCGGACCTTCCTGGCCGAAGATGCTCCATATGGGCTGATCATCGAGGACGACGTCGCCTTCAACGAGGATACGTTGGGCCGGATCGAAGCCATCATAGCTGCAGTCCCTGATTTCGATGCCATCAAGCTCACCACCCACAGGACCGGACTGTTTATTCGAGCCGTCACGACGTCGCAGGGTGATGAAATCGGACGGGCCCTCCATGGCCCCCAGGGATCCGCTGCCGCGTATCTTGTGACGCGCCAAGGCGCGCAGAAGCTGATCGCACAACTCGCTACGATGAATCTGCCGTGGGATATCGCCCTGGAACGGTTCTGGGATTCCGGGCTCGAAGTCTATTCCACCCGAAAGAACGTGCTGAGCTTTACCTCTCGCAGCGCCGTGTCAAGCATTGCAGGGCCGTCAGGAAGCTACAAAGGCGCCAGGTTTTCCTGGTGGAAACGGCTGGGAACTGCCTCTTTCCGCGCAAAGGATCAGTTTAGACGCCTCCATCACGTCTTTCTGCGTCCGCCATTGGACAGCGAAGTCGTGGACTTTGCGGCGTCCAGACAACCTCTGTTGTGGCAGATCCTTGCGACAATTCTCGTGTTGGCTTTTGTCTCATCAGTCTGGCGAGAGGCTGACACCTATCGCTACGCCGGCATCCTGCTTTTTCTGGCGGGCATTTTCCGTTGGCTGGGCAAGGATCTCTGGACGTACGGCAAACCGTTGATCGGTGGCGTCGGATATCTCTGTTTCGGCTGGACGTTCTATGTGTTCGCCCGCCTTGCCGTCGTCTATTTCACAAGCGGTCAGCTCGGTTCATCCGAAGGCATCTATTTGTTTCCGGCGCTTTATGCGACGACCGGCTTCGCGCTGCTGGCCTATGTCAGGCGGCCTGCGGTCGTTGCAACCTGTTTCTTGGCAGTCAGCCTCGCGTTTCTCGCTGTCGGCACGGACTACGCGGCCCTGTTACAAGGTTCCCAGCCCGGTCCCGGACTGTTCAACAATACCATCCACGCAGCCGTCGCGGCAGGCTTCATCTTTCTGTGCGCGGTGCAATTTGCGGTCTACACGAGTCAAAGAAACGATATCCCGACAACAAGAAAATTCCTTTGGGAATTGCTCGCCGTTGCGGTGATGCTCTTTACGGTCGCCAACATTGTCGTCCTGCGCTCGAAAGGCGTCTGGTTCGCTCTCGCTGTTTCGATTGTTTTGCTCGTGCTGTTAACCTTGGCTCGTGGCGACAGCCGTCAACGGCTGGTTGGTGCCGGCGTAATGGCTTTGATCGTTGCTGGAGTTTTCTTCTCTTACGGCATTTTGTCGGTGACTGCGGGTGACACTGTAGCCTTCGTCAAAACACTCATATCCGATGTCGCCAGCAACGGTGTTGGAAGCGCTCTCAAACATGCCATTGATAGCGATCTAACGCCGGCTTCGGCCAAAGAACGTGTCATGCTTTGGGCCGACGCACTCGATATATGGAAGCGCTATCCGGTTTTCGGCCCAAGCTCCGCCTGGCTTACTGAATGGCAGAACCGAACTTATCGCGGTGCAATCTACGACGTCTTCCATAATGGCTATCTCGAAATCGCTGTGCGCTACGGCATCGTTGGCCTGGCGTTCTTCGCATTCCTCTTCGTCTGGGCAGCAAGACAGGTGCAGCAGGCTGCGCGGACGAAGCTGATCGAACCGGCTGCGTGGCATTGTTACATCTCGACGCTGGTTTTCTTCGCCATCACACTGCTGAGCAATTCCAACAACCGTCTGGCGATCGGCGAAGCCTATATGTGGTTTGCAGCGGCGTTCGGCTTCTACTGCTTCTACCTGCGTCAGCGTGCCAAGCAGGTGCAGCCGCAAACATATTTCTGATCTGGGTCTCATGCGCCATGCCCTGCACTCGGGCAACAAAAAAGCCGGGCACTAGGCCCGGCTTTTCGCAGTTCTGAACAAACAGCGCGCCTTAGTTGACGGCGTCCTTCAGGCCCTTGCCGGCCGTGAACTTCGGCACCGTGCGGGCCGGGATCTTCACTTCGGCACCGGTCTGCGGGTTACGGCCGGTCGAGGCAGCGCGCTTCGAAACCGAGAAATTGCCGAAGCCCACCAGACGGACATCGCCACCCTTCTTCAACTCGCCGGTGATAACGGCAAACACCGCATCCACCGCCGACTGCGCGTCACCCTTCGAGATCTTCGCGGCATCGGCGACAGCGGACACCAGTTCGTTCTTGTTCATCAAAATTCCCTTCCATGAGAAAACCGGAACTTGCGACTCATCCGGCAGGGATTGGACTTTAGAAAGAAGCGTTCCGACAACCAAGCCAAAAGACCGACAAAAGAACGAAAAAAGCCCGGAAAACCGGGCTTTTTCAACAAAAAAGCCGGGCTCAGGGCCCAGCTTTTCGTTTGTGCATTGCACTCTTAGCCGATGGTCATGCACCAAGCCAAAAATCGAACTCGATTCTCGGCAAGGACAAGCTGCAGCCGAACAGCCGCAGAGTATCCCCGGCACGCGCCGAAAGCCACGCTGCACCTAGTGGGCAAGCGACTTTCCGGCGTCGTCAACATCGGCATTTGCCGGTGTGCTGACGGGCTCCACCCACTCGATCGGTTCAGGCATCCTGACCAGCGCGTGCCGCAGCACCTCGCCGACACGGGAGACCGGAATGATCTCCATTCCGTTCTTCACGTTGTCCGGAATCTCTGCCAGATCCTTGGCGTTGTCTTCCGGGATCAGCACCTTCTTGATGCCACCACGCAGTGCCGCGAGCAGCTTCTCCTTCAGGCCGCCGATCGGCAAGATGCGACCGCGAAGCGTGATCTCGCCAGTCATCGCCACATCGGCCCGAACCGGAATGCCGGTCAGGATCGATACGATGGCGGTGGCCATGGCGGCGCCCGCAGACGGACCGTCCTTCGGCGTAGCACCCTCAGGCAGGTGCACGTGGATGTCGCGCTTGTCGAACAACGGCGGCTCGACGCCGAAATCGAGCGCCCTGGAGCGGACATAAGATGCCGCCGCCGAGATCGATTCCTTCATGACGTCGCGCAGGTTGCCGGTCACTGTCATCTTGCCTTTGCCGGGCATCATGACGCCTTCCACGGTCAGCAACTCGCCGCCAACCTCGGTCCAGGCCAGGCCGGTAACGACACCGACCTGATCGTCAGCCTCCGCACGACCGAAGCGATAGCGCTCGACGCCGAGATAGTCAGCCAGATTGGCTGCCGTGATCTTCACAGACTTCTTCTTGGTCTTGAGGATCTCGGTCACAGCCTTACGGCCAAGCTTCATCAGCTCGCGCTCCAGGCTACGAACACCTGCTTCGCGGGTGTAGGTCTGGATGACAGCGCGGATGGCGTCTTCGGAAACCGAAAACTCCTTCGGCTGCAGCGCGTGATCACGCACCACCTTCGGCAGCAGGTGCCGCTTGGCGATCTCGATCTTCTCGTCCTCGGTGTAACCGGCGATACGGATGATCTCCATGCGATCCATCAGGGGCGCAGGGATGTTCAGCGTATTGGCCGTCGTCACGAACATCACGCTCGAGAGGTCGTATTCGACCTCCAGATAGTGGTCCATGAACGTAGCGTTCTGTTCCGGATCGAGCACTTCGAGCAGCGCAGACGACGGATCACCGCGGAAGTCCTGGCCCATCTTGTCGATCTCGTCGAGCAGGAAGAGCGGGTTAGACTTCTTTGCCTTCTTCATCGACTGGATGACCTTGCCGGGCATCGAGCCAATGTAAGTACGACGGTGGCCACGGATCTCCGCTTCGTCACGCACGCCGCCCAGCGCCATGCGGATGAACTCGCGTCCAGTCGCCTTGGCGATCGACTTGCCGAGCGATGTCTTGCCAACGCCGGGAGGTCCGACGAGGCACAGGATAGGCCCTTTCAGCTTCTTCTGGCGGCTCTGCACGGCGAGATACTCGACGATGCGGTCCTTGACCTTATCGAGGCCGTAATGGTCGGTATCGAGCACGTCCTGCGCGAAGTTCAGGTCCTGCTTGACCTTGGAGTTCTTGCCCCACGGGATCGACAGTATCCAATCGAGATAGTTGCGCACGACCGTGGCCTCGGCGGACATCGGCGACATGGTGCGCAGCTTCTTCAGCTCCGCCTCAGCCTTCTCACGAGCCTCCTTGGTCAGCTTGGTCTTCTTGATGCGTGCCTCGATCTCGGCAGCTTCGTCACGACCGTCTTCACCTTCGCCGAGCTCCTTCTGGATCGCCTTCATCTGCTCGTTGAGGTAGTACTCGCGCTGCGTCTTCTCCATCTGGCGCTTGACGCGCGAGCGGATGCGCTTCTCCACCTGCAGGACGGAGATTTCGGCTTCCATAAAGCCCATCGCCTTCTCGAGACGCTCCTTGACGGAAAGCGTAGCGAGCATCTCCTGCTTCTCAGGGATCTTGATGGCGAGATGCGAGGCAACCGTGTCGGCGAGCTTGGAATAGTCGTCGATCTGGCTGGCCGCGCCAACCACTTCAGGCGAGATCTTCTTGTTCAGCTTGACGTAGTTCTCGAAGTCCGAGACCACGGAACGTGCCAGTGCCTCAACCTCGACCTCTTCCTCTTCCGGCTCAGCCAGAACACCGGCCTTGGCCTCATGATAGTCGGTGCGGTCGGTAAAGGTCACGATCTTGGCGCGCGCGACGCCCTCAACCAGCACCTTCACGGTGCCATCGGGAAGCTTCAGAAGCTGCAAGACATTGGCGAGGGTACCGATGTCGTAAATCGCATCGGGCTCGGGATCGTCATCGGCGGCATTCATCTGCGTGGCAAGCAGAATCTGCTTTTCCTGGCCCATCACCTCTTCGAGAGCCTTGATCGATTTTTCACGCCCAACGAAGAGCGGTACGATCATGTGTGGGAACACCACGATGTCGCGAAGCGGGAGAACTGCAAAGGCGCCGTCACCGGTAGCCTTGGATATTTTGGCCATTGTCCAACCTTTCCTTCGCGATCGCCTTTGGCCAATCGCGAATCTCATATTAACGACCGCGGACCATTCCGCCTACCACCGATTGTGACGGGAGTTTTGCAGCACAGAATTCGGCCCGTGGCCTTCGCTTGTTAAGTGGATAAGACACCGGCAAAGATCAAGGTCCATCTTCACCTGCCTTTAGTGCTAGGCAGCGCCGTCTGCGGTGTCCTTGTCCGCGAAATGAAAACGGCGCCAAACGGCGCCGTTTCGACCTTGGGAAAAACAACGTCAGGCGCTGACGTTGCCCTTCTTTTCCTTCTGCTCGGAATAGATGTAGAGCGGCCGGGCGTTGCCCGAAACGACCTCTTCCGAAATCACGACTTCGCGAACGCCCTCAAGAGCCGGCAACTCGAACATGGTGTCGAGCAGGATGGCTTCCATGATCGAACGCAGACCACGTGCGCCGGTCTTGCGCTCGATGGCGCGCTTGGCGATCGCCGACAGCGCATTCTCGTGGAAAGTCAGATCCACACTCTCCATTTCGAACAGGCGCTGGTATTGCTTGACCAAAGCGTTCTTCGGCTCGGTCAGGATCTGGATCAGCGCCGGCTCGTCGAGATCCTCGAGCGTCGCCAGAACCGGCAGACGACCGACGAATTCGGGGATCAGGCCGAATTTCAGCAAATCCTCGGGCTCGACCTGGCGGAACAGATCGCCGGTGCGGCGCTCTTCCGGAGAAGCCACGGTCGCACCAAAGCCGATCGAGGTCTTGCGGCCACGGTCAGAGATGATCTTGTCGAGCCCCGCAAACGCACCGCCGCAGATGAACAGGATGTTGGCGGTATCGACCTGCAGGAACTCCTGCTGCGGATGCTTGCGGCCGCCCTGCGGCGGCACGGAAGCGACCGTACCTTCCATGATCTTCAGCAGTGCCTGCTGGACGCCCTCGCCCGACACGTCGCGGGTGATCGAGGGGTTATCCGACTTGCGGCTGATCTTGTCGATCTCGTCGATGTAGACGATGCCGCGCTGGGCACGCTCGACATTGTAATCGGCCGACTGCAGCAGCTTCAGGATGATGTTCTCGACGTCCTCGCCGACATAGCCGGCTTCGGTCAGCGTCGTGGCATCGGCCATGGTGAAGGGCACATCGATGATGCGGGCGAGCGTCTGGGCAAGCAACGTCTTGCCGCAGCCGGTCGGACCGATCAGCAGGATGTTCGACTTTGCCAATTCGACGTCGTTGTTCTTGCCGGCGTGCGCGAGGCGCTTGTAGTGGTTGTGGACCGCCACCGACAGCACGCGCTTGGCATAAGGCTGGCCGATGACATAGTCATCCAGCACTTTCAGGATTTCCTGAGGTGTCGGCACGCCTTCGCGCGACTTCACCATCGAGGTCTTGTTCTCCTCGCGGATGATGTCCATGCACAATTCGACGCATTCGTCGCAGATGAACACCGTCGGTCCGGCGATCAGCTTGCGCACCTCGTGCTGGCTCTTGCCACAGAAGGAGCAATACAGGGTGTTCTTGGAGTCACCGCCGCTGTTGCTGACCTTACTCATCGTCCCAGTCCTTTCATGGGCACCCGCCGATGGTTTGGCTTTGGCACACCTACATATCTATCGCGGGAATCCGCGCCGGCCAGTGGTCTGGCTCCTGCAACGCATTCCGTACGAAACACAAATCAGAAAACGTGGCAATGATTCCTGCAGCCCCACGGAAAGCTAAGCCGCCGAAAATCAACATAGCCTTAACGTAGGCAATCGTCTTCGTCGAGGAAACAGCCAATTGTGGCTGAAATGCCGCAAACCACACCAAAAGCGTGGCCTGCCGCCGACAACTGACAATTTTAGCGGGACCGAGGATCAGCTGGCAGCCGTTTCCACCGGGTCGCGGCTCTCGATGACCTTGTCGATGAGACCGAAGTCTCTGGCCTCGTCGGCAGTCATGAAATGGTCGCGGTCCAGTGTCTTTTCAATGGTCTCATAGTCCTTGCCGGTGTGCTTGACATAGACTTCGTTCAGACGGCGCTTCAGCTTGATGATGTCCTGTGCGTGGCGCTCGATGTCGGAAGCTTGGCCCTGGAAGCCGCCCGACGGCTGGTGCACCATGATGCGGGCATTCGGCGTGGCAAAGCGCATGTCCTTGTGACCGGCGCAGAGCAGCAGCGAGCCCATCGAGGCGGCCTGGCCGATGCAGAGCGTCGAGACTGCCGGCTTGATGAACTGCATGGTGTCGTAGATCGCCATACCGGAGGTCACCACGCCGCCAGGCGAATTGATGTAGAGGTTGATTTCCTTCTTCGGGTTCTCGGCTTCCAGGAAAAGCAGCTGCGCGCAGACCAGCGTCGCCATGCCGTCCTCGACCGGGCCGGTGATGAAGATGATGCGCTCCTTCAGGAGACGCGAAAAGATGTCGTAAGCCCGTTCACCGCGATTGGTCTGTTCGACCACCATCGGAACGAGGTTCATGTAGGTTTCGATGGGGCTCTTCATAAATGGTCCCTTGCCTGAATGGGATTTCCGCGCCGAATGGCCGGAATCGATGCTGACGGTCGTTTCCGTAGATAGGATGCCGGCTCACCCTAGCGCAAGACCGGGCCGCCTAGCCATCCGGCCAGCGCAATTTATGGCTTTGGCGCCGTTAACGAATTTTAAAGAATTCACTTTCCCGCGGGTCGCTGTCCGCTAGAGTTGCAGCGAGCGGCGTCAGTTCGCGTAAAAAGGGGTGGCATATGTTGAAGAAGCAGCTTTCGCTGGCCGTGTCCGCGCTCATCATGCTCGGCACAGCCTCGGAAACAGTGGCCGGCGGCCGTGCAGTCGAATGTTACGAGCCGTACCGGACCCGTCCAGTCTATGACACGATCTATGGGGAAGAACAGGTCAGCCCAGGCTACAGCCGGGTGGTCAGGACGCCTCCGATCTACGGAACGCGCCAGCGCGCGGTAGTGGTTCGTCCTGCGCGCGTCACCTATGAGGTGATCCCCGCCGTGGTCGACACCCGCTACCGCACCGTGCAGGTCTCAGATGGCGGCTATGGCTGGGAATGGCGCTGGATCAACGGCCGCCGCGTGCTGTGCAAGATCAAATACCAGCCGCGCTATGAGCGCGTGGCCGAAACCGTCGTGATTCAGCCGGAAGCGCGCCGCCGGATCGTTATCCCAGCGGAATATGGCTATGAGACCGAGCAGGTTGTCATCCAGCCGGGCTCCGAGCGCGTGCTGGAGGTGCCACCGACCTATCGGCAAGTCGCGCGCCGCGTGATGGTCTCCGAAGGCCAGACCGGCTGGCGCAGGGTGCACATTCCGCGCCACTGCCAGTACTAGGCAGGCTGCTCGCCAGCAAAGCCGGGGCATTTGCTCCGGCTTTGCCCGATGGCCGAGCGAATGGCCGTGTTCAAAGCAGCCAGCGGAACGCGCGGCGCAGGAATGCTTGTCCATCCTGCGTTATCGGATCGCCATGAGCCATCAACACGTTGCCCGCAGGCCAAGCCAGGATTTTCTTAATTGAGGTACGAGCCGCTTGCCTGTCGGTGAATGCGATCCGAAACTTGCGCGGCACGGACACCTCGGCCCCGGTCATCAGATCAAGTCGCGCCACGACCGCGCGCCAGCCCGAGAACCAGCCGGGTTTGAAGTGCTGAATCAGATCGCAGAAAAGAACGGTGCGGCTCGCCAGGTGAAAAAACACGACTTCGGTGGTGATGAGATTTCCGCCCATGACGACCTGCTTCACATCCGTGTTCCAGGCCGACTGGCCGATCTCGGCGAGGTCTCCATCAAACGGGATATCCGGTAGCTTCTCGCGCAACCCCGGTGGGGCACAAGTCTTCGCTTGTGGAAAGGCGCGCTGCCAGTCAGCAAGAAACAGATGATGCAGCGAATTGGGCGGGACGAGATAACCCACTTCTCCCAACGCGCTGACCGCGGCATGCAATTCAGCCGTAAGGGCAATCGGCGACCAGACGAACAACGGCCCTCCAGAAAGACGAATGACAGCCATGCGCGTCGGATAGTGAAAACCGGCCGCGGCTGTTACGGTCGAGCCATCGGCAAGCCAGATTTCGGGCCCGAACTGCATCAGCATGGAAAGCCACCGAATATTTACAGATGAGTAAATTTACACATATGTATAAAAATGCCAAGTTTGAAACGCACTGAGCGATCCAGGAATCTGATCCTTGATGCCGCTGATGCGGCGTTTCAAGAATTCGGTTTTGAAAACACCTCCGTCGAGGACATCGCCGAGCGGGCCGGACTGACCCGCAAGACGGTCTACAATCTGTTCGGCTCAAAGGAGGACATTGCCCTCAAACTCATCGCTCGCGTCGAAGCGAACGACGCCGGCTACCGCGAGCTGATCGCGCGCAACACCAATGTCATCGAACTGCTGGAACTCGTCCTTTCGGACAGCGCAAGCTGGTGCATGGCCAACCCGTCGCTGGCACGCCTGGCGCTTGCGCCTTCTATACGACCTTCCCTGGAGCCACCGTCCGAACAGGCGTCCTTTCAGGGTCTCGTCCGGGATATCCTTGCCTTAGGCCAGCGGCAGGGCCTGGTTCGCCGGGACGAGGATGCTAACTACATGGCGTTGGTCCTGCTTGGCATCTATGGCCAGGCGATGCTGAATTCCCTGGCGGGAGCAGCGTTGGATCACAGTCAGATACGCCGTCTTATCCGTATCGTTGTCGAGGGTATCGGCGAACGGTCGTAAGCCCGCATCGGGTGTGCCCAGCGCATGCTTGACGGCCACGCGCGGCTGCGATAGCCGTCTACCCGCAGTTGCCTGGATGGCTCTGCCGTAGGCGTTACCGTCATCCAACGCGCCCTTTCGAGAAGGTCCCGGCTGGGAAATCTCGATCACGAAGGCGCAACGGTATGTCCCAATTTCCAACTCGATCGCGTTTGGCTCGCTCGACAGGTGCTCCGGCAAGCATGCTCTTGCCGCGTTGCTTGTTGTCCAGCGGTGCTGCCAGGACCACCGTCCGCCTTTCTCAGCAACGACCTGAAAGGCAAAAGCTCATGAAAATGACTGGCAACACTATCCTCATCACCGGCGGAACCAGCGGCATCGGCCGCGCGTTTGCCGAAGCTTTCCATACCAGAGGCAACTGCGTGATCATTACAGGACGACGGCAGTCGCTGCTTGACGAAGTCACGGCCGGGCGACCCGGCCTGTTCGGGATGCTCCTCGATGTTACCGACGCCGCCTTCCTGGCTCGGCTCCGCGCCGAGTTAGGCGAGCGCTTTCCCGAATTTAACGTGCTGATCGCCAATGCCGGTATTTCGCGGCCAGAAAACATGACCGCACACGACTGGAGTGTGTTGGATGCCGAGGCAATTGTGGAAACCAACATACTTGGCGTGCTGCGCACCGCGGCGGCATTCCTGCCGCTCCTGAAAGGACAGCCGAATGCGACGATCATGGCCACCAGTTCAAACCTGGCTTTTGTGCCGCGCGCCGACTTTCCGGCCTATTGTGCAAGCAAGGCCTTCCTTCATTCCTGGCTGCAATCGCTGCGGCATCAGCTTCGCAACGTTCCCGTCGAAGTGCTTGAGCTTGCCCCGCCCTATGTGCAAACTGAGCTCACTGGCGTTCAGCAAGCAACCGATCCACGGGCCATGGCTGTCCATGCTTATGTCTCCGAGGTGATGCATCTGCTTGAACTGGGGGAGCACGCCAGAGGCGAAGTCCTCGTCGAACGCGATCGCTCCCGGCGCTGGGCCGAACGCGATGGCAGCTACGAGACCACCTTTGCAGCCATGAACCCTGCTTGAGGTCCGCCGGCGGGGAGCGCTCTCCCGCGACCGCGAAAGAAGTCGGGTCATTGGCCCGGCTTTTTTCTGTCAACTGAAGCCGGAGTCGCGGCACCCTTCCTGCTGGGTGGTTATCTTACGGCGCTTTTGGGGCTTGTCCTGCTGGCCGCGCGGCACCGCATCGGCCAGCGCGGCTTGAAATGAGGCAGGAAGTCGATTTACCGACCGGGCTCGATCTGTTCAGGTCGAAGTCCTATCGGCCCACATCCGGGAGGGTTTCTTGTATCGCCGCGTGCGCATCGACTGTTCCAATGTCACCGATCTGCATGGAGTTTTTGCAGAAGCCTTTGGATTCCCAGACTTTTATGGCCACAACTGGGATGCCTGGATCGATTGCATGTCCCATCTGGACGAACCGGATGCTGGCCTTTCAACCATCCATGTGGAAAAAGGCGGCATCGTCGTCATTCAGCTGGAGCAGGCTGAAGCGCTCAAACGCAGCCGGCCTGATCTGCTCATTGCCCTGTGCGAAAGTACTGCGTTCGTGAATTGGCGCCGCATCGAGGCGAGCTCCGGCCCGATCCTCTGCCTTTCCTTTGCAATCTGAGACCCAACATATGCCGACCAAGCCAGCCTATCTCTCCTTCGACCCGGCCAGCCGGCACGTCAGTCTCGATCCGCACGAGCCGGCTTTCGTCCAGGATCCCTATGAGGCCTACGCCTGGCTGCATGCCAACAGCCCGGCATTCTTCTGGAAGGAATTCGGCTTCTGGTGCCTGGGCGGCTACGACACGGTCAACGGTCTGCTCCGCGACCGCCGCTTTGGCCGGCAGAACCCCGCTGGCATTCCGGACAGCCGTGGCCTCGACCAGGATCGCAGCCATCTGTCGGCCTTCGACGCGATCGAAGCCAACTCCATGCTCGAACTGGAACCGCCAGTGCACACCCGGCTGCGCACACTGGTCAACCGCGCTTTTGTCTCGCGCCAGGTGGAACGACTGCGGCCGCGCGTGGAAGCGCTCGCAAACGAACTGATCGATCGTTTCGAGCCAGGCATGCCGGTGGACCTCTTGCCTGCCTATGCTGCGCCGCTTCCAATCACCATCATCGCTGAAATGCTCGGCGTGCCTGTCGAAATGGGGCCGCGACTGCTCGACTGGTCGCATCAGATGGTGGCGATGTACATGCATGGCCGTACCCGCGAGACCGAGGATACTGCCAACCGCGCTTCGCGCGAATTCGCTGATTTCCTGCGCGGCTATGTTGCCGAACGGCGCAAGCAGCCAGGCGAAGACCTGCTTTCCCTGCTCATCTCCGCCCAGGAAGATGGCCAGAAGCTGACCGAAGATGAACTGGTTTCCTCGACTATCCTGTTGCTCAACGCGGGACATGAGGCAACGGTCCATCAGACCGGCAATGCCGTGCGCTCGATCCTTGCCCAAGGCGGTGATGCGCGCCGCTTCTTCACCTCACCGGAGGCGACCGCCGCCACGGTCGAGGAATGCCTGCGCTACGACGCTCCCCTCCACATGTTCACACGCTACGCCTATCAGGAGATCGAGATCGTCCCAGGAGTGACGATCAAGCCGAAGGAACAGGTCGGCCTCCTTCTCGGTATGGCCAACCGTGACCCTTCCACCTTTGCCGGAGCTGATCTCTTCGTCCCGGAGCGCAGCGACCAGAAGAATGTCTCATTCGGCGCCGGCATCCATTTCTGCATCGGCGCACCCTTGGCCAGGCTGGAGTTGCAGGTCTCACTGAAAACGCTGTTCGAACGCCTGCCGACCCTGCACTTCGCGGAAGAACCGCAGTTCCGAGATACCTATCATTTTCACGGACTGGAAAGGCTCGGAGTCAGGGCCTGACTGAGCCTTTTCCATAAAGCTTTGTGAAGTCCCCCACGCCCGCAACACCGTTTTTGTGCTATTTTGAATTTTTGAGGGCATTGTTTCAGGTCGCCGTACGTCTCGATGAGGGGGAGCGTGCAACATGCGGCAGGACAAATATCTGCTCGGCCGTGGCCCGGCCGAGGAAGCAAGACTGAAACGCCAGATCGCCAACCTGGCGCCTGATTCCGACGCGCAGTTGGAGCGCATCGGCATCAGGCCGGGTGAGCGGGTCATCGACCTTGGTTGCGGCCCAGGTGGCGTGCTGCATCTGCTTGGCAAGCGTGTCGGCGTCACCGGTTCGGTCGTCGGCCTCGAGCGCAGCCCCCATTTCGTCGAAATGGCACGCCGCTTCGTGGCCGATCACGCGCTGCGCCAAGTGGAAGTGCGCGAAGGCGACGCCTACGCGACCGGGCTGGAACGCGGTTCGTTCGACGGTGCGCATATGCGGCTCGTCCTGGTCAATGTGCCGGAACCGCAGCGTATCGTCCGCGAGATGGTTGCGCTGGTGCGACCGGGCGGCTGGATTGCCAGTTTCGAGGCCGATTTCGTCGCCCATTTCTGCGACCCGCCGTTGCCGGAATGGGAACGGCTTCTCAGCGCCTATGTCGCCTATTCGACGGCACAGGGCATCGACCTTTTCATCGGCCGGCGCACGCATCGTCTGTTTCGTGAAGCGGGCCTGACCGACATTCAGGTCGACGCCGTCTATCATGTCTACCCGCTCGGCCACGACCGTAGGCCGATGCTCTGTGAGTTCGTCAACAATGTGCGCGAGAAGATGGTCGATCAGGGCTTCATCACGCAAAACGAGCTCGAGACAGACATGGCCACGCTCGAGGCCTACCTCGCAAACCCGGACGTGCTGGTGACGTCACACACTTTCTTCAGGGTGTCGGGGCGGATACCGGCTTAGAGCGCCGCGCGTCCTTCTGGACGCGCAAAGGTCGCTCCAGCATTTTGATTTTGGCGCATGACGGGTAACGCAGGCCGCCCCGTGTCCGAAAATCGATGCCGATATTCGGGGTCATGCGGCAGGCATATCGTCAAAGCTTGATGACGTATTCCTTGCGAGTCGTTTCAAGCACTTCCCAGCTTCCCTTGAAGCCGGGCCTGAGCACGAAACTGTCGCCGGCCCGTACAGTACGCGCTTCGCCTCTCTCCTCCGCGATCACCGAGACACCGGAGAGGATGTGGCAGAACTCCCATTCGTCATAGACGATACGCCATTTGCCCGGAGTCGATTCCCAGATGCCGGCATAGAGGCCGCCTTCGCGCTCCTCGGCATTCCAGGTGCGGAACTTCGGATCGCCCGAGACGAGACGGTCTGACGCCGGCGCGCCATGCTCCGGCTCGATGCCGTCAATGGAAATGGTGAGAAATTTCGGCTCGCTCATGAAAAGGCTCCGGTATGATCCGGAGCCTTCTGTGCCATGCCGATCAGACTTTGGCGAGCGCCTGTTCGAGATCCGCGACGATATCGTTGACGTCCTCGATGCCGACCGACAGGCGTACTGTGTCCGGACCCGCACCCGCCGCGACCTTCTGTTCGTCGGAAAGCTGGCGATGGGTGGTCGAGGCCGGGTGAATGACCAGCGACTTGGTGTCACCGACATTGGCCAGATGCGAGAACAGTTCCAGCGCTTCGACAAACTTCACGCCGGCGTCGTAGCCGCCCTTGAGGCCGAAGGTGAAGACAGCGCCCGCGCCCAATGGCGAGTACTTTTTGTGCAGGGTGTTGTTCTTGTCCGTCGGCAGGCCCGGATAGGACACCCACGACACTTTCGGATGGTTGGCAAGCCAGGCGGCCACGGTCGAGGCATTGTCGCAGTGGCGCTGCATGCGCAATGGCAGTGTTTCCAGACCTGTCAGGATCAGGAAGGCGTTGAAGGGCGAGATAGCCGGGCCGAAATCACGCAGGCCGAGCACACGGGTCGCGATGGCAAAGGCAAAGTTGCCGAAGGTTTCGTGCAGGACAAGGCCGCCATACTCGGGGCGCGGCTCAGCCAGCATCGGATATTTGCCGGACTTCGACCAATCGAAGGTGCCGCCGTCAACGATGACGCCACCAATCGAATTGCCATGGCCGCCGATGAACTTGGTCAGCGAATGCACGACGATGTCCGCGCCATGCTCAATCGGTCGCACCAGATAGGGCGTAGCCAAGGTATTGTCGACAACCAGCGGGATGCCGTGCTTGCGGGCAATATCGCCCAGTTTTTCAATGTCGACAAACTCACCGTTCGGATTGGCCAGGCTCTCAGCGAAGATGAACTTGGTGTTCTCATCGATCTGCTTCTCGAAGGTAGAGATGTCGTTGGTGTCGCCCCAGCGGACTTCCCAGCCGAAATTCTTGAAGGCATGACCGAACTGGTTGATCGAGCCGCCATAGAGACGGCGCGCTGCGACAAAATTCTCGCCGGATTTCAGCAGTGTATGCGCGACCAGCAGTTGCGCTGCGTGGCCCGATGCCACGGCGAGTGCGGCCGTGCCGCCTTCCAGTGCCGCGACGCGTTCTTCGAGCACGGCCTGGGTCGGGTTCATGATGCGGGTATAGATGTTGCCGAACGCCTTCAGGCCAAACAGTGAAGCTGCGTGATCGGCATCGTCGAAGACGTAGGATGTGGTCTGGTAGATTGGCGTGGCGCGAGCGCCGGTGGCTGGATCAGGTTTGGCTCCCGCGTGAACCGCGAGCGTGTTGAAACCGGGTGCGCGCTGGCTCATCGAAAACCTCCTCAAATTGCCCCAAAAAATCGCTGGGCATTCTTGGTCGAGCCGCGCGCCGAATGCAAAGAAGATTTTGCCTGATGAACGCTATTTTTCAAACCTTCAGCCAGCGCTTTGGCAAAACCGTGGAATATTTTTGCTGGCTACCTCTGGCGAACGCCGAAACTCTGGAAACCCTGACGCATGATGGGCTTCTTGGAGGAAAGCACCCCCGAATTGACCCCGTTCCAGCCAATCTCGCCGGACAACCGGCCATATTCGATCTTCGGGCAACGGTTCATCACCACCTTGATGCCTGCGGCCTCGGCCTTCCCGGCGGCCTCGTCATGCCGCACGCCAAGCTGCATCCAGATCACTTTGGGCAGCGGATCGAGCGCCAGAACCTCATCAACGATGCCCGGCACTGCAGCCGGCGCACGGAAGATATCGACCATGTCGACAGGTTGAGGGATGTCTCCTAGCCTGGCATAGGTCATCCGGCCAAGGATTTCCTTGCCGGCGTGACCGGGATTGATCGGAAACACCGAGAAGCCCTTGTCCAGCATGTATTTCAGCACGAACCAGCTCGGCCGCACGTCATTGGCGGAAGCGCCGACGATGGCGATGGTCTTCACCGAATTCAGGATGCCGGCGATGTAGGCATTGTCATAGGTGTCGTGGTTCATGCGGCGTCCGGTGCGAAACGATAATGATAGCTGTAGAGCGCGGTGTTGAACCCCAAAGCCCGGTAAACCGCAAGTGCCGGGTGATTGTCTGCGACCACCTGCAGGCAGGCCTTATCTGCTCCGGCGCCGCGCGCCCAGTTCATCAGGGCTCTGACCGTGCGTCTGGCCAACCCTTTGCCGCGATGATCCGGATGGGTGGCGACGGATTCCACCACCAGCATGCCATGGCAGAGCACACCGTAGGCAATCGAAGCGGTGCGCCCCCCGGCCCGCGATGAGGCGAAAGCCTTTGGCAGGCCGATTGAAGCCACCATGTCCCGGAAGATCAATGGATCCTTGGCCAGACGGTCTCGCAAATCGAACCAGGCTTCAGTGGGTTCAGTTGTCAGCGTCGAGCCTTCGGCATCAAGGGTTGGCGCGGCTGCCAACAAAGCCAGCAAGGTCAGAGTGCTCGCCTGCGTGGTGTAGCCTCGCCGGTCAAGCTCAACCGAAATCTCACGCGTGAAATCGGTGAGACGGAAGACCGGCACCTGACGAAAGCCACGGTAGAACGCCTCGACCCTGTCGATGAGAGCTGTGTCGCAATGGCGCTCGCCAGCAAGCGGATTGGCGGAGTTGGTCCGGCGAATGCCGCCGCCCGAACGACGCAGCAACCAGCCGTCGGCAAGCTGCTCCACCGCCGCGGGCCAGGCCTGTCGGCAGGCCTCCTCGACGTGCCAGACGGTGTTGGGTCGGATGTCGAGAACGAGGCCTTGGCTCATGTGCTAGGAAATGCCCGGTGTGCAGGCACTAGCAAAATAGCCGGATCGCCGCATCACTCGCCCTTCCATTCGGGCTGCCGTTTACCGATGAAGGCGCCGATGCCCTCTTCGGCGTCGCGCGCCAGCATGTTCTCCACCATCACACGCCCAGCGTAGTCATAGGCATCCGACAGCCCCATCTCGGCCTGTGCGTAGAAAGCCTCCTTGCCGATGCGGATCGTCATAGGCGATTTGGAAGCAATGGTTTGTGCGTACTTGGTCACGACCTGATTCAAGTAGTCGCGCGGCACGATGCGGTTGATCAGGCCGAATTCCTTTGCGGTTGCCGCATCGATGGTTTCGCCGGTCAACAGCATCTCCATCGCCTGCTTGCGTGAGACATTGCGCGACAGCGCCACCATCGGCGTCGAGCAGAACAGGCCGATGTTGACGCCCGGCGTGCAGAATGTCGCTTCGTGCGAAGCAATCGCCAGATCACAACTGGCGACGAGTTGCAGGCCGGCGGCCGTCGCCAATCCATCGACCACTGCGATCACGGGCTTCGGATGAAGCACGATGGTCTGCATCAAGGTCGAGCATGCGGCGAAAGTCTTCTCAAAGAAGGCCCTGCCGCGGTCGCCTTCATTGCGGTTGGCGGTGAGTTCCTTGAGGTCGTGTCCGGCACAGAATACCTTGCCGGAAGCGGCGAGCACGATGACGCGCACGGACGGATCCTCACGCAGCCGATCGAATTCCGCCTGCAACGCAGCCATGACAGCCAGCGACAAGGCATTTGCGGGCGGGCTGGCAAGCGTGATCCGTGCAATGCCGTTGGCCTGCTCGACCAGTACCGGCCCGACGGGTTCGGTCTTGATGGCGACGATTTCAGCCACGTCCTGATCTCCGCTGCTCGACGACCCAACCGTCGGATTCGTTCAGTATGGAACAAAAGAACTAGCACGCTGCCGATTGAAGGGAAGGCTTTGAGCGTGCTTTCTGATTTTGGAAACCATAACAGGCGCATGGCGAAGGCCGAAGCACCACGACAGCGAACGGACAATGCCATGCCGATGCAGGACGATCTCAAGCCGGTGCTCACGGCCGATGAGGCCAACGCACTCCTGAAATCGGTCTACCCGCAGCTCAACGACGATTATCTCGCCTATGAGGCGGTCGACATCTTTCCTGGTGGCTGCACTGTTCGCCTCAATGCGGACGAGCGGCACCTGCGACCCGGCGGTACCGTCTCCGGCCCTTGCCTGTTCACGCTGGCCGACATCGGCGGGTATGTTTGCGTCCTTTCACACGCAGGCCCGGATGCGCTGTCCGTCACCACCAATCTCAGCATCAATTTCATGCGCAAGGCCGAGGCCGGCCCGATCCTCGGCCATTGCCGCATCCTGAAACTGGGCAAAAGCCTGATGGTCTACGACATCGACATCGTCGCGGGAGCAACGGGCCATACGGTCGCGCAGGCAACCGGCACCTATTCGATCCCACCCAGGCGCTAAGCACAGTCAGTCGAGGATCGACACGTCCAGCCCGGCCAGACTTTCCTGATCCGCGACCGCTTCGATGCTGGCGATGCGGTCGCCGATGAGGGTGACGCGCAAGACCAGCAATCTGCGGCCATCGACCTCGACCACGATGCCCAACTCGCCATCGAGCAGGGCCGGTCTTGCACCGCGGGCACGACCGTTGAACGCTTGGGCAACGGCGGCCGAGCCGCGCAATTCTGCCTCCGAACCCAGGCGCATCGCTGCTCCGTCGGCCCGGAATGCAACCTCGGGATCGAGAATGGAGAGCAGAGCCTCGAAATTGCCGTCGCGCGAAGCGGCAATAAAAGCCTCAACCACCCCACGCTGCCGGGCACGATCCGCTTCGGGCGAGACCGCAGTACCCTGCACGCGCTGTCGCGCGCGGCTGGCCAGCTTGCGTGTTGCATCGGTCGTGCGCCCGACGATCGGGGCAATGTCCTCGAAAGGCAGATCGAACATGTCGTGCAGGACAAAAGCGACCCGCTCCGCCGGCCCGAGCGTCTCCAGCACCACCAGCATGGCAAGACCAACGGAATCGGCCATGGCGATCTGATATTCGGGATCGTAGGACACGGTACCGGCTTCTGACGGCAGCTCGGGCTCGGCATCGCTTATCGAATCTTCGCGACGCAACTTGCGTGAGCGCAGCATGTCCAGGCAGATCCGAGCCACCACCGTTCTCAGCCAGCCGCCGAGGTTCGCGATATCGCCGACGTCGGTCCGGTTCAGGCGCAGCCACGCTTCCTGCACGGCGTCCTCGGCCTCGGAACGCGAGCCGAGCATGCGGAAGGCGACGGCCCGAAGCTGAGCGCGATTTGCCTCGAACTGGCCCGCCAGAATCTTTTTTTCGTCCATCGGTCACATTCCCTGTCTGCCGCGCGTCATGCCGATGACGAACGAACTCCGGCCGATGTGACCAACGGGCACGGAAATCGTCGCGAACCCGATCTAACATGGAGATTAAAGTCATGCAGGCGCGAATGAAGAACCCCGTCTTTGTTATTCCCGAAGCAATGCAGGCGCTGATCGCGCTCAACAAGGCAACGGAAAAGAGCGGCCTTTCGGAGATCACCGTCAAACTGGTCCATCTGCGCGCCAGCCAGATCAATGGATGCAGTGTCTGCGTGGACATGCACGCACAGGAATTGAAGAAGGCCGGTGAAACCGACCGCCGGATCTTCGCCGTGGCAGCCTGGCGCGACACGCCGTTTTTCAACGATGCCGAGCGTGCCGCGCTTGCGCTCACCGAAGCTGTCACCCGCATTGCCGATCGTTCGGACGCAGTACCGGATGATGTCTGGAATGAGGCTGCACAACATTACGACGAGAAGGCAATATCCGGGCTTCTGCTGCAGATCGCGCAGATCAATGTCTGGAACCGGCTGAACGCCAGCGTGCGGCAGGTTGCAGGCGCCTGGAATTGATGTGAGACATGGATCGGAGGCCGAGACACCCGGCCTCCGATCCATTTATTGCTATGCGGCCTGAGCCTGGAGCCGGTGAACAATGTCGCCGATCGATTCCTCGAGCGAGCGTGGCTTGGCGCCCGACAGCACTTCCACGGCATCGCTCGTCGCGGCTACCCATCCCTCGGCAACGGGATGGAAAATTGCCGCCAGAAGCTCGGCGTATCCCCGTGACAGTCCACCGGCCACCGTCTCGGAGATGAAGGTTTGATCGTCGACCGAACTGTAGCGGATTGTCCGCCCGAGCGTCTTCGATAGCAGCCCAGCTGCTTCGGTGTAGCTGTACGCCCGGGAACCGGTCAGCGCGAAGGCCTTGCCGTCATGGCGCTCGGTTACCAGTGCCCCGGCGGCGGCAGCGGCGATATCACGGGCATCGACGAAACTCGTCTTGCCTTCGCCGGCCGGCACGCGAATTTCGCCGGACTGCACGCCAGCCGCCCAATAGGTCGCGAAATTGTCGCTGAACCAGTTAGGACGCAGGATCACGAAAGGCGTACCGGAACGCTCAAGCTGCAATTCCAGTTGCCGGAAAGGGATGGCGTCGCTAGCGTCGACGCCGATCGCCGTCTGGAGAACCACCTTGATCTTGCGTGGCGCTGCTGCCTCCACCACGGGCCTCAGCAGTCCGAGCTGGTCGAGGTAACCCGCTGGCGAAACGGCATAGATGCGGTCGACATCGTCCAGCGCCGGCTCGATGCTACGCGGATCGGACAAGTCGAGCCGAACGGGTTCGGCACCTGCCGGCAGGCTCGGGGATGCCGCACGACTTGCCGCCTTGACCCGCTCTCCCCTGCGCAGCAATTCGGCCACCAGCGGTGCCCCGACATTGCCTGTCGCCGCCAGAACGAGAATCTTTCCCTTGGACATATCAAACTCCTGACGCTTTCTTTTTGAAAGCGAGTTTCAAACTGAAGCTTGTTAGCCAAAGGAAACGTGCATAAAAAGAAGGCACCGTCCGGTTACAAGGTGGCGCGTACAGCGCCCAAGTTACCGGCAGGTAATTGCCTCAACGGACAAGCAGCCATGCGCAACTATGACGTCTACGCAGAGAATTGCCCGACAAGGTTGTTGCTCGATCACATAGCGGACAAATGGACCGCGCTCGTCTTGTGGAAAATCTCGGACGGACCGGTGCGCTTCAATCAATTGCGCCGCGACGTCGAAGGCATCTCGACGAAAGTGCTGTCGCAGACCTTGAAACGGCTCGGCCGCGATGGGTTGATAGCGCGCAAGGTCTTCGCCACCGTGCCGGTCACCGTGGAATACTCGATCACCCCGCTGGGCAACACGCTCGCGGAGAAGCTCTCGGCCATCACGGAGTGGGCTGAAGCCAATATCGAAGCGGTGATCGCAGCCCAGGAACGCTTCGATCGAGAATGTATCTGCACAGACGGCCGCGAGGCCTCGAATGGCGCAAAACGCCCCCTCATCCAGCCTGCCGGAATGCGGTAAAATAATACCACAAAACCAAGCTATTGTTTTTAAATACTTTTTCAGAAACGCGTCGGTTTCCCGTCGCTTGACGACGCCAAGACCCTCTCCTATAAGCCAACGCAAAGCAGCGGCCCGCAAAGGCCGCCGTTTTGTTATTGCGGGCGGGCGGAAGCCAGCCGGCAATGAAAGCAACAAGAAACGCCTTCTTTGAAGGTTCGAAACGAAAGCATTTAACCATGGCAACCTTTTCGCAGAAGCCTGCGGACGTGGTGAAGAAGTGGGTGCTGATCGACGCCGAGGGTCTCGTCGTCGGTCGTCTGGCATCGCTCGTCGCCAACATCCTCCGCGGCAAGAACAAGCCCACCTTCACGCCCCACGTCGACGACGGTGACAATGTCATCATCATCAACGCCGACAAGGTCGTTTTCACCGGCAAGAAGTATACCGACAAGGTCTACTACTGGCACACCGGTCACCCCGGCGGCATCAAGGAGCGCACTGCGCGCCAGCTGCTCGAAGGCCGCTTCCCGGAGCGCGTTGTCGAGAAGGCCGTTGAACGCATGATCCCGCGCGGTCCGCTCGGCCGTCGCCAGATGAAGAACCTCCGCGTCTATGCAGGCGCCGAGCATCCGCACACCGCCCAGCAGCCTGTGACGCTCGACGTCGGCGCGCTGAACGCCAAGAACAAGAGGGCTTGATAATGGCTGAGCTTTCCTCGCTCGCAGAACTCGGCTCGGTCGCGCAGACCGCGCAGCCGGCCGCTCCGGTCCACGTCCAGAAGCTCGACAAGTCGGGCCGCGCCTATGCCACCGGCAAGCGCAAGGACGCCATCGCCCGCGTCTGGGTGAAGCCCGGTTCCGGCAAGATCACTGTCAACGACAAGGAATTCGGCGCCTATTTCGCGCGTCCGGTCCTGCAGATGATCCTCAACCAGCCGATCATCGCGGCCAACCGCGCCGGCCAGTACGACATCGTCGCCACCGTTACCGGCGGCGGCCTCTCCGGCCAGGCCGGTGCCGTGCGTCACGGCATCTCGAAGGCGCTCACCTATTACGAGCCGGCGCTGCGCGCCGTTCTCAAGAAGGGCGGCTTCCTGACCCGTGACAGCCGTACCGTCGAGCGTAAGAAATACGGCAAGGCCAAGGCCCGCCGCAGCTTCCAGTTCTCGAAGCGATAAGCGTTTCGGATCCAAATCGAAAAGGCCGCCTCCGGGCGGCCTTTTTGCTTACGTAGCCGGCGTGCGCACACTCAATTGATGCTGGCTGTTGTCGTCGGCATTTCGGGCCGGCTCTCGCCGTAGGATACGCGATAACCCTTGGCGGCCAGCCATTCGATCGCTGCGCGGGGCTCGTCGGTCTGGATGATGGTGGCGCCGCGTTCGGCCCAGAACCCCCAGCTCTCGGCAGGCATTCCCGCCGCAACAGCCAGTTCATCGCCGCGACCACCGGCCAGGAATCCACCCGGCTTGTTGAGAATGGCATAGGTGTTCGCCCACAAATGCCAGCCGCCGCGCACGGCAACCGCGCGCATGCGCGTCGAAAACAGCGCGCCGCCGTTTGCGGTCAGCGCTTCGGCGCCGTTGCGCCAATTGATCAGTTCCATCGCATGGGAATTGAAGGTGCGGGCAACCTTCTCGACGAAAGCTGAATCACGCACGGCATCGTCGGCAATGATCGGCATGAACTGAAAGCCCATGCCCGCGGCTTTCAGCGTCGCTCCCACCTCGGCGATACGGGCATCGTTCCAGATATTCTCCTTGACCACGACCTGTTCAGCCATGCCAAGCGCCCTCGCCTCGGCGATGATGCCGGGCAACGCATCGGTACCGAGTTTGTTGTCGACATTCACCAGGATTCGACCGCGCGTGACTGCAAGCAGTTCGGAGAGTGTCGAGACCGCTTCATTCGTCTCGACGCGCCCAGCCTCGATCACAAGCCGACAGCCCTTGAGTTCGGTCACCGTGCGTTCGGCAGCCTCGCCCTTACACGTCGTGGTGCGATCGAGCCAGCTGTCATGCATGACGATGAACGTACCATCCTTTGAACGGCGCACATCGACTTCTATCATTTCCGCACCGGCCGAAATCGCATCCTCGATGGCAGCCAGCGAGTTTTCCGGGAAACGTGCCTTGCCGCCCTGCAGACCGCCGGCGCGATGCGCCACGACCATGACATGATCACGCCACTGGTTGGCATGCTGCAGCCGGTCGAGGACGAGCGCCGTATGATCCTGCCCCGCGCCGGCACCGGGTGTCATCGTCAGCATCGCGGCCAATACCGCGCCGAAGCGTGCCATCCGCATCAAGAATCGCTCCATGCCGGAAAAGGCGATTGAAACCGCCTGGATCGGAGCCGCTCTTAGCGGCGCGGCATGACGACGGCGTGAACGAAGCCGGCTTCGGAAGCGCGAGCGGCGCTGCCCACAAACAAAAAGCCCTGGTCGAAACCAGGGCTTTTTTCATTCAGCGTCATCCGGCCTTGGGGCCGGGCGGCGATTACTGCGCGGTCTTGGCCTTTTCCTGCTCTTCCTTGAGCTTCTTGGAGAAGTCCTGATTGTTCTTGTTGACGAATTCCTGCAGCTTCTTCTGGCGGTCCTCGATATCGGACTGCTGCATGGCCGGGCCGTCAAAGGCGGTCCCGAAGCCGGCCAGCGGAATCTTGATCGGATTCGGCTGCGCCTGGAAATTGATCGAGGTCAGCGTGATCTGCTGGCCCTTCTTGAATGAGGTCACCAGCTGATCGGTCAGCGGCACCTCGGCAACGCAACGGTCCGGGAAGCAGATGACATAGTCGAGCTTCTGGGCCTTGTTGTTGTCGATCTGCAGGGCGATGCCGGGCGGAACGAGACGGCCGCTCGGCACGGTAACCTGGAACACCTTGCGGTTCACCTTGCCGCGCAGGTCGATCAGGCTGACACCGGTGATCAGCTGGCCGTTGCCGGCGGTCTGGATGTTCTGCACGTTGCAGATATCGACGTCTTCCTGCTTGGTGCAGGCCTTGAACCAGCCCTGCGGGATCTGCTGCTGAGCGGAAGCAGCCGGAACGCCCGCACCCAGGATGCCGACGACGCCAGCGGCCATGAGCGAAAGACGATGAGCTTTGCTGTTCAGGCTCTTCATATGATGAACTTCCTCTACCTTGATCCCCGTAGCGGCCTTCAGACCTTGGCGTGCTACCTCTTGCCCAAATGAGGCAACAGAATGACTTCGCCCGGCGTGTTACACCGGCATTGTTCCCGAATCCAGCCCACCAGAGCATTTCCTGCCCAGTTTGAGCGTTCTGTTCTTTGCCAACTTCCTCAGCCGGCGTGCAGGCGCGGCCCCGCCATTTCTCGACTATGGCCACGGTACGGCCACAGCTCATGCTAGGTTGCGCTTCGAATCACATATTCCGTTCGAGGATTCGGCATGAGCCGCTCGTTTTACTGGCTGACCGCCGCTTTTCTCCTGGCTGCCAGCGCATCAACCCTGGCAGAGCCTAAACATGGTATCGCCATGCAGGGCGAGCCGGAGCTTCCAGCCGGGTTCGCGCATTTCCCCTATGCCGATCCCGATGCCCCGAAGGGCGGGAACGTCACCTATTGCGTGGTCGGCTCCTTCGACAATCTCAACCCGTTCATCATAAAGAGCCTGCGCACGACCGCGCGCGGCATGATCGACACCATCTACGGCAACCTCGTCTTCGAACCGCTGATGCAGCGCAACTTCGACGAGCCCTTCGGCCTTTATGGCCTGCTTGCCGACAGCGTCGACATGGACCCGGAGCGCAAATGGATAGAGTTCCATATCGACCCGAACGCCAAATGGTCGGACGGACAGCCGGTGACGCCAGAGGATGTTCTGTTCACCTATGACGTCTTCACCGAAAAGGGTCGCCCACCCTATTCCGATCGCATGAAGCGGGTAGAGGAGCTTGAAAAGACCGGCGATCGCAGCGTCCGCTTCACCTTCAACGAGCTGTCGGACCGCGAATTTCCGCTGATCATCGCGATGACACCGATCATTCCGAAACACGCCTTCGACAAAGAAACGTTCGACAAGACGACTCTGAAGCCATTGATCGGTTCAGGCCCCTATACCGTTGACAAAGTCGTTCCCGGCCAACGCATCATCTTCAAGCGCAACCCGGATTATTGGGGCAAGGATGTCCCCTCAAAGCGTGGCTTCGACAATTTCGACCGCATCACGATCGAATATTTCCTCAACTCCAATGCTCAGCTTGAAGCTTTCAAGAAGGGGATCTGTGCCGTCAACATGGAGACCGATCCGGTCAAGCGCGAGCGCGACATGGATTTCCCCGCCTTCAAGCGCGGCGAAGTCGTGGCGGAAACCTTCAAGAGCGGCATTCCGCCGGTGGTCACCGGCTTTCTTTTCAACACCCGCCTGCCGAAATTCGCCAATGCCGAGGTGCGCCACGCGCTCGGCATGCTCTACGACTTCGAATGGGCCAACAAGAACCTGTTCAACAATCGCTACGCGCGCCTGAAAAGCTTCTGGCAGGGTTCGGAACTTTCGGCGCTCGGTCATCCGGCCAGCGACAGGGAAAAAGCGCTTCTGGCGCCGTATCCCGGCCGTGTGCCCGCCGACGTCATGGACGGCACCTGGTTGCCTCCGGTGACGGATGGAAGTGGCCAGGACCGCAAGGTACTCAAGGCGGCCTTCGATATCCTGAAGAGCCAAGGCTACCATATCGAAAACGGCCAAATGCTCGACAAACAGGGCCAGCCCTTCGCATTCGAGATCCTCACCTCGTCTCAGGACGAAGAACGGCTTGCTTCGCTCTACCAGCGAACACTGGCCAAACTCGGCATCACTGTCACGCTCCGTTCCCTCGACGGCGACCAGATCCAGTCGCGCAAACAGCGTTACGACTTCGACGTCCTGATCGGTGCCAGCGGCTTCAACAATTCGCTGTCGCCTGGAATCGAGCAGCGGGGGCGTTGGGGATCGGAAGCGGCAAAGGTCGATGGATCGTTCAATCTGGCCGGCGTTGCCGAGCCCGCTGTTGACGCCGCAATCAACGCCATGCTCAACGCGCGCAGCAAAGAGGATTTCGTCGCCGCCGTGCGCGTGCTCGACAGGTTGCTGATCTCGGGCAACTATATGGTGCCAATGCAGTACAATCCAGACCAGTGGGTCGCTTACTGGACCTATCTGGAGCATCCGAAGGTAACGCCGCTGTTCGGCTACCAGTTGCCGGTATGGTGGCGCAAACCAAACTGAACCCTGGAGCGTTTCCGGCTTCCACCGGCAACACTCCAATTCTTGTTTTACGCAATTCCGGACCAAAACCGCGACGCGCTCTTCTGGAATTGCTTTACCGCGAGAGGACAAAGCGATGAGCGAGACCCTGAGCATCGACGTGGTGTCCGATGTCGTCTGCCCCTGGTGCTTTCTCGGCCAGAAGCGGCTGCAGCATGCCATTGAAGGGCTGCAGGACGTGAATATCGAGGTGCGCTGGCGGCCGTTCCAGCTCGACCCGTCCATTCCGCCGGAAGGCAAGGACCGCAAAGCCTACATGCAGGCCAAGTTCGGCGATGGCGATCGCTTGAAGCAGATCCATGCCAACCTGATGTCGCTGGGCGCCGTGGAAGGCATTTCCTTCGACTTCGATGCTATCAAGGTGGCTCCCAACACGTTGAATGCGCACCGCGTCATCCGCTGGGCCGGCACGGCTGGCGTCGCCGTCCAGAACAAGCTGGTCGACCGGCTGTTCAGCGCCTATTTCGAGCGTGGCGAGAATACCGGCGATCCTCACGTCTTGATCGAGGCGGCGCGGGAAGCCGGCATGGACGTCTCCATCGTCGAGACGCTGCTGCCGACCGACGCGGACGCCGAAGCCGTGCGCGCCGAGATCGCGACCGCCTCTCGCATGGGCATCACCGGCGTGCCATGCTTCCTGATCGAAGGACGCTATGCGGTGATGGGCGCGCAGGACATCGACACGCTCACCGACGCCATCCGTCAGGTTGCCGAAGCCAAGGCACGCGGAGAGCTGGAGAAGGTGGGCTAGCCCGCCAGTTTCGCCAGTTGCGTCATCACCACGGCTGAACCCGCGAGGCGCTTCTCCGCCGTCGGCCAGTCGCGGGCAAACACCACGCTCTGGTCCGGCCTGATCTTGGCGAGCGATCCCTGCTCGCCGATGAACTTGACCAGGCCCACGGGATTGGAGAATTCCTTCTTGCGGAACTGAATGACGACGCCCTTGGGACCGGCGTCGAGCTTCTCGACATTGGCCTTGCGGCACAACGCCTTGATGAAGACGATCTTGAGCAGGTGCTTGACCTCTTCCGGCAACGGTCCGAAACGATCGATCAACTCGGCGCCGAAAGCGTCGATCTCTTCGGTCGACTCAAGGTCACCGAGGCGGCGGTAAAGCGCCAGCCTGAGCTGCAGATCCGGCACGTAGCCCTCGGGGATCATCACGGCGGTGCCGACGGTGATCTGCGGCGACCAGCCGGTGTCGGTGACCTCGCCGGAATCCTTCACTTCCGCGACCGCCTCTTCCAACATCTGCTGGTAAAGTTCGAAACCGACTTCCTTGATGTGGCCGGATTGCTCTTCACCCAGCAGATTGCCCGCGCCGCGGATGTCGAGATCATGGCTGGCAAGCTGGAAGCCGGCGCCCAGCGTGTCCAGCGACTGCAACACCTTGAGGCGGCGGTCGGCAGTGTCAGTGAGCTTCTTGTTGGCCGGCAGCGAAAACAGCGCATAGGCGCGCACCTTGGAGCGGCCGACGCGCCCGCGCAGCTGATAGAGCTGGGCCAGACCGAACATGTCGGCACGATGCACGATCAATGTATTGGCCGTCGGAATGTCGAGACCCGACTCCACGATCGTGGTGGAGAGCAGGACATCGTACTGGCCGTCATAGAAAGCGTTCATGATGTCGTCGAGCTCGCCCGGCGGCATTTGACCATGGGCGACGGCCACTTTGAGCTCCGGCACCTCGGCCTTCAGGAAATCGAGGATCTCGGAGAGGTCCGAAATCCTCGGCACGACATAGAAGGAATGGCCGCCACGATAGCGCTCCCGCAGCAGCGTCTCGCGGATGACCAGCGGATCGAACGGCGAAATGAAAGTGCGCACCGCCATACGGTCGACCGGCGGCGTGGCGATCAGCGACAGTTCGCGTACGCCGGTCAGCGCCAGTTGCAGCGTGCGCGGGATCGGCGTCGCCGACAGCGTCAGCACGTGCACGTCGCTCTTCAGCTCCTTCAGCCTCTCCTTGTGCTTGACGCCGAAATGCTGCTCCTCATCGACGATCAGCAGGCCGAGGTTTTTGAACGAGATGGAAGACCCCAGCAGTGCATGGGTGCCAACGACGATATCGACGGTGCCGTCGGCGATGCCCTTCTTGGTTTCCGCCAGCTCTTTGGTGCCAACCAGCCGCGACGCCTGGCGTACGCGGATCGGCAGGCCTGAAAAGCGTTGCGAGAAAGTCTTGAAATGCTGGCGGGACAGCAGCGTCGTCGGCACCACCACCGCAACCTGGAAACCCTCCATGGCGGCAATGAAGGCAGCGCGCAGCGCCACTTCCGTCTTGCCGAAGCCGACGTCGCCGCAGATCAGGCGATCCATCGGCCGGCCGGCGGAAAGATCCTCGGTGACCGCATCGATCGCCGACTGCTGGTCGTCGGTTTCTTCATAGGGGAAGCGCGCCGCGAACTCGCCATAGAGCCCATCAGCGGGAACCATGGCGGGCGCCGCCCGCATCTGACGCTCGGCGGCGATGCGGATCAACTGGCCGGCCATGTCGAGCAGCCGACGCTTCAGCTTCGCCTTGCGCGCTTGCCAGGCACCACCGCCCAGCTTGTCGAGCGAGGCTTCAGCCGAATCCGAACCGTAGCGCGACAAAAGCTCGATGTTTTCGACGGGCAGGAACAGCCGGTCGTCGCCGGCATAGCGGATTTCGAGGCAGTCGTGCGGCGCGCCGGCGGCTTCGATGGTTTTCAGGCCGACGAACCGGCCGATGCCATGATCGGCGTGGACGACGATGTCGCCATGCGACAATGAAGTGGCTTCGGCGATGAAATCGGCAGCCCGCTTCTTGCGCTTAGAACGGCGCACCAGCCGGTCGCCCAGGATGTCCTGTTCGGCAACCACCACCAGCGCGTCGGTCTCGAAGCCGGTCTCCAGCGGCAGAACGGCGAGGCCCGCCTCGCCCGGCGCCAGCTTTTCCGCTTCTGCCAGCGAAGCGACCTGCTTGATGTTGCCGAGATGGTGCTCGGCCAGAATCTGGCCAAGCCGGTCGAGCGAGCCCTCGGTCCAGCCGGCGACGATGACGCGGCGCCTGGCGGCGCGCTCCTCGGCGATATGTTTGACTGCCACGTCGAAGACATTGGCATTGGGATCGGCGCGTTCCTCAGCGAAGGACCGCCCCGCACGGGAGCCAGCATGGAAAACCTTGCGTCCGCCGGCGTCCGGCGCGTCGAAGGGCGTGAGTTCGATCTGTTCGCGCTGTTCAGTCGCCGCCTTTACATCGTCCGGTGCCAGATACATCAGCGCCGGCGCCACCGGCTTGTAGGGCACAGCATCCTTGAGTGCTGCATCGGCCTGCTTGCGCCGTGCTTCGTAGTGGTCGTGGATGAGATCATGGCGCTCGGTGAGCGCCTCATGCGCCAGATGGTCAAAGACCACCGGCGCGTCCGGCAGGTAGTCGAAAACCGTTTCCAGTCGTTCGTAGAAGAAGGGCAACCAGTGTTCCATGCCGGCGAAGCGACGCCCTTCCGAGACCGCCGCATAAAGCCCGTCATCGCGTGACGGCGCACCGAAGGCTTCGATGTAGGAACGGCGGAATCGACTGATGGTTTCGGACGTCAGCGCCACCTCGCTCATCGCCTGCAATGTCATCGACTTGCGCTGGCCCGTTGTGCGCTGGCTGGCGACATCGAAGCTGCGGATCGTTTCCAGCGTATCGCCGAAGAAGTCGAGGCGTAGCCCCTCGCTCCAGCCCGGAGCATAGAGATCGAGAATGCCGCCACGCACGGCGAATTCGCCGATATCGCGCACCGTCGGCACGCGTTCGAAGCCGGAAGTCTCCAGCCGCGAAATCAGCTTGTTCATATCGACCTGATTGCCGGGCCTGGCGTGGAAGGTCTGACTTTCCAGCAATTCGGCGGGCGGCATGCGCTGCAACAGCGCGTTGACGGTGGTCAGCACGATGGCGCGATGTGGCTTCCTGGCCAGTGCGATCATCGCCGCCAGAGCATCCAGCCGGCGCCCGGCAGCATCGGAACCCGGAGAAACACGGTCGTAAGGCAGGCAGTCCCAGGCCGGCAGCTCCAGTACCGGCAGGCCAGGTGCTGCAAAGCCGAGCGCTTCGACAATGGCCGGCAGGCGCTGACCGTCACGCGCAACGAACAGCAACGGCCCGTCCGGTGCGATTTCGTTCGCCGCCTGCACCAGTGCAAAGGCTTCGAAGCCGTCGGCGACGCCATCAACGATATAGGAGGCGGCGCGGCCCTTTGGCAGGCCGATTTTGGGTATCAGGCTCATGGTCGTTTCAGAATTCGAGTGTTTGGCGCGACGTCAGGATCTTTTCCAGGATCGGCAAGTCGATGTCGCCGGGAACCGGCTCGCCACCGGTCAGCCAAGGCATCAGCACCGTGTCGGAGATCTCGAGAAGCCTTTCATATTGGCCGATCTCGTCGGCGGTCAAGTTGCCGATCTCGCGCTCCGCGAAGTTGCCAAGGATGAGGTCCATCTCCTTCATGCCACGATGCCAGGAACGGAACAGCAGCTTCTTGCGGTGCGGGTCGAGCTCGCTGTTCGCCAGTCTTGCGTTCGATCCTGTCGTTGCGGTCATGGCGGCGGCATCCCTTACTTGCAGGGCGCATATAGCGTGGATAGGCGGCAGTGTCAGCCTGTGCGCCGGTCGAAGTGCGTTCCGACCCCGCCGTTGCTGACATCGCAAGTGACTGTGACCGATCTCACAGTCACGCGGACAACTTCGTGATGAGATTTACGGTGCACTCAACCACCTGGTCACAAGAGGGAGCATGATCATGGTCAAAGCAGTCACCAAAAGTCCCATCAAGACCACTGCCGCCAGCCTCAAAAGTACCGATGTAAAGTTCGGCGACACTTTTCTCAGCGATCCGTCGAAAGCCTTGAAGGCCAAGGGTCTGGTCATCTCGGACGCTGAAGCCACCCGGCTCTCCCGCGAAGTCGCCAAGCTGAGGACGCGCCCAGGCGGCGCGCTCACCGGCTCCGAAGCCGCGGAAACCGAAGTCACGGTGTCGGTCGGCGTCAAATTCTGACGGCAACGACAATCCCGCGGCGGACCGAACCGCCGTCTATCCAGCATGCGTTCATCGTGCAAACCCCTCCGCGCCACGCGTAGCGATGCGGCGCGGAGGGAATTCCTCGACAACAAACACAGGTGCACCATGTTCGACGCAGACTACAGAACAGCCGACATCCTTGTGGTCGTGCCGCCCTTCGCGAGCCCGGACAGGCCGGCCCTCGGTCCTCACGTGATTGCCGCGCGCGCCACGCAGGCCGGCTACAAAGCCAGAGTGCTCTATGCCAACCTTTCCTTCGCCAGCCGCATCGGCGTTCGCCGCTATCAGAAGCTTTGCGGGACGCCGACGGGCCTGCTGATCGGAGAGCGGATTTTCGCTCGTGCCATGTTCGGAGCCAAGGCGCATGGGCATATGGAACCCGAGGTCGAGCGTGTCATCACCGCAGCGACCGCCCCGTCTGCCGTGACGTTGGACTGGCTGCAGGAAACCGCGAAACAATGGGCCGATGACTTCTCCGCGGAACTCGGAGCGATGCCCGCGACCATTATCGGCTTCAGCACCGTCTTCGAACAGACGCTTGCTGCGCTTTCCATCGCCAAGCGAACCAAACAAGCCGCGCCGGACAAGACATTCCTGCTCGGTGGCGCCAATGTCGACGGCATCATGTCCGAAGGCATCCAGCCCCTGGCAGGCTCGATCGACCATATCTTCTCAGGCGAAAGCGACGTCTCTTTCGTCAATTTCCTGATCAATCTGCGCGATCAAAAGCCGGGCAATGAGAAGATCATTCGCGGCGAACCGCTCGAGACCCTCGATGACTCGCCGATACCCGACTATGATGACTATTTTTCGCAACTGGCGCAAACCGTAGCCTGCGATGTTCGTCCCGACGGATTGCGTCCGGAGGAAATCTGGCTGCCCTATGAAACCAGTCGCGGCTGCTGGTGGGGCGCCAAGCAACATTGCACCTTCTGCGGCCTCAACGCCAACGGCATGCAGCACCGGCAGAAATCGCCGGAGAAGGCGTTCAGCGAACTCAATGACCTCGTTGCGCGGCACCAGGCGACGAGAATCATGATGGTCGACAACATCATGCCGCACTCCTACTTCTCGACCCTTCTTCCAGCCTTGGCAAAGGCCGAAAACAAGGTCGGCATCTTCTACGAGCAGAAGGCCAATCTCTCCTTCCAGAAGATGAAGCTGCTGAAATCCGCCGGGGTCGAGCGCATCCAGCCCGGCATCGAGTCGCTTGCGACCTCGGTGCTGAGACTGATGCGCAAAGGCAGCACGCTGAAGATCAATCTCGACTGCCTGCGTTTCGCCCGGGCGCTCGGCATCGAAGCAGCCTGGAACCTGCTCACCGACTTCCCCGGCGACGACGACGTCGCCTATGAGGTGACCGCGGACTTGATCCCCCTGCTGCAACACCTGCAGCCGCCGGTGGGGGTCGGCCAACTCAGCATCGAACGGTTCAGCCCGTACTTCGACAGGAAGGACGACTACAAGATCACCAATGTCCGCCCCATCCCGGCCTACGCCCTGGCGTTCCCGGCAATCGAGCGGGCCGATGACATCGCCTATCATTTCATCGGCGACTATGATTCAAGCCTGCGCCGCAGGCCGGACCTGGCGCGTCGGCTAGGCGACGGTGTCGAGGCCTGGAAAGCAGCCTGGACGCCGGACCGCGTCATGCCGGTCCTATGCGTGCTCGACCTGTCGCCCGGTCGTTACCTGCTTGCAGACACACGCGCCTGCGCCCATGTCGATGCCGAGATCCTCAACGAAGCGACGATGTCGGCCTATCTTTCGGGTGTCGGTGACCAGGCGATGCTCCGGCGCGGGCGCGACTGGGGCTATCTGCACGATGACCATGGATTGCTGCTGCCACTGGCAACCGCAACGGAATATCTGCTCGAAAGATTCGAAACACCCCGCACCCAAGCGGCGGGTCTCGATCGTTATGTCCCTGAAACAGCAAGAGTTCCCCCCTTGAAAGCCGCTGGCGCATGACAACCGCAGTTTAAGGCGCAGGAACCGATCGCAGATGCCTTGCACATGCGCCCGGTTCCGCGCTTATTGCGATGATGCGCCCTTCCCTGCTCGATCCGCTGTTCTCGCCCATCACGACGCTTGCCGGTGTCGGATCGAAAGTGGCGGCTCTCATCGAGAGGGTGTTGCCGGTGGATCTCGGCGACCGGGGGGCGCGCGTCGGAGATCTTCTGTTCGTGCTGCCGAACTCGGTCATCGACCGACGAAACCGCCCGGGCATCGCGAACGCGACCGAAGGCGCGATCGTCACACTGGAGGTGCGGATCGACCGACACCAGCCGCCGCCGCGCGGCAACAGATCGGTGCCCTACCGGGTCTTTGCCCATGACGACACCAGCGAGATCACGCTGACCTTCTTCCACGCCCATGCCAGCTACCTCGAAAAGGCGATGCCGGAAGGCGAACTGGTGGTGGTGTCGGGGCGCATGGAATGGTTCAACGGCCGGCCGAGCATGGTTCACCCGGACCATATCGCGCTGGCCAGCGACGCAGACAGCCTGCCGCTGGTCGAGCCGGTCTATCCGCTCACCGCGGGGTTGTCTTCGAAGGTGCTGCGGCGCGCCATCGGCCAGGCCGTGGAGCGCGTGCCCGCGCTTTCGGAATGGCAGGATGCCGGCTTCATGCGGCGCCATACCTTCCCGTCATTCGCAGCGGCGCTCGGCCGGGTGCACAATCCCGAGAGTCCGATCGATGCCCAGCCCGAGAGCGCTGCCTGGCGCAGGCTCGCCTATGACGAATTCCTCGCAGGCCAGCTTTCGCTCGCCTTGGTGCGGTCGCGCATCCGCAAACTGTCGGGCCGGCCGCTGAATGGCGACGGCCGGGTCATCGAACGGCTGCGCAAGGCGCTTCCGTATTCGTTGACGGTTTCGCAGGAAGCCGCCCTCGCCGAGATCCTCACCGATCTTGCCACGCCTGAACGCATGCTGCGCCTGCTGCAAGGTGATGTCGGCTCCGGCAAAACGGTGGTTGCCTTGCTGGCCATGGCACGCGCGGTCGAGGCGGGTGGCCAGGCGGCGCTGATGGCACCGACGGAGATCCTGGCGCGCCAGCATCTTGCCACCATCGCGCCATTGGCCGAAAAGGCCGGGCTCACAACGGCCATCCTGACCGGCCGCGAAAAGGGACGCGAACGCACCGAGACGCTGGCCAAACTTGCCGACGGTTCGATCGATATCGTCGTCGGCACCCATGCCCTGTTCCAGGAAACCGTGTCTTTCAAGAACCTGGTCTTCGCGGTGATCGATGAGCAGCACCGCTTCGGCGTGCACCAGCGGCTGGCCATCACCGCCAAGGGTGATGCCCCCGACATGCTGGTGATGACGGCAACGCCGATCCCGCGCACGCTGGTGCTGACCGCATTCGGCGACATGGACGTTTCCAAACTCACTGAAAAACCAGCCGGCCGACAGCCAATCCGCACCGTTACCTTGCCGCTGGAGCGGCTGGAAGAACTGGTCGGCCGCATCCGCGACGCGGTTGCGGAAGGCCAGAAGATCTACTGGATCTGCCCGCTTGTCGAGGAATCCGAAGAAATCAAGCTGATGTCGGCGGAGGACCGTTTCACTTCACTCAAGCCGGTGTTCGGCGATCGCCTCGGGCTGGTGCATGGCCGCATGAAAGGCGCGGAGAAAGATGAAGCCATGCGCGCCTTCAAGGAGGGCGAAACCCGCGTGCTAATTGCCACGACCGTCATCGAGGTGGGTGTCGATGTGCCGGACGCCACGATCATGGTTATCGAACATGCTGAGCGCTTCGGCCTTGCCCAGTTGCACCAGTTGCGTGGCCGCGTCGGCCGCGGCTCGAAACCGTCGAGCTGCGTTCTGCTCTACAAGGATCCCCTCGGCGAGACCGCGAAACGCCGGCTTTCCGTGATGCGCGAAACAGAGGACGGCTTTATCATTGCGGAAGAGGATCTGAAGCTGCGCGGCGAAGGCGAGCTTCTCGGCACCCGCCAGTCTGGGACGCCGGGTTTCCAGGTGGCGCGCATCGATGTTCATGCCGATCTGCTGGAAGCAGCGCGCGACGATGCCAGGCTGATCCTTTCGCGCGATCCCGAGCTTCAGGACGAACGCGGCGAGGCGCTTAGACTGCTGCTTTATTTGTTCGGGCGCGACGAGGCGGTGCGGCTCTTGCGGGCCGGCTGAGGCAAAGTGCCGGCAGTCGGGTTGCCGAGCTCGATCAGCTGCCCGTCCGGTCCCTTGACCTTTTTCCTCGGATCGGGCGCGACAAGCCCGGCTGAGACGATGAGGCGGGCGCCCTCCTCGATGGTCATGTCGAGCATGACGATCTCGGACTTGCGAACATACATCAAAAAACCCGTCGTCGGGTTCGGCGTGCACGGCATGAAGACGCCGATCAGCGGGTCACCGCCGACATCCAGTTTCTCATTGATTTCGGTGTGCTTTTCGCCGGCGACGAAGACCAGCGACCAGACATCCTTGCGCGGATATTCGACCAGGCCAACCTGGCGAAACATCTCGCTCTTGTTCGAAAGCACGGTTTCAAAGATCTGTTTCAGCGAGCCATAGATGCCGCGCACCAGCGGCATGCGGCCGAGCAGGCGCTCGCCGAAGGTAACGATGGCGCGGCCGACGATGTTGGCTGCAAGGAAACCGATCAGGGTGATCAGCACCAGCGCCACGATGAGCCCGAAACCAGGAACCGGAAACGGCAGATAGGTATCGGGATTATAGCGCCATGGAATGTAGGGTTTGACCCAGGAATCAACCCAGCCGATGAACGACCACGCGATATAGGCGGTGATCGCCAGCGGTGCGCACACGACGAATCCGGCGAGGAAATAGTTCCTCAGCCGGGTTATCGCTGATGTTCGGGGTGTATCCGACATTCCGTATTTGGCCGTGCTCTGAGATTGTGCGTTGCACCTATCTTAGAGCATCAACACAGATGGGCGACAATCACTATCGCGCCAGCCCGATCACCACGGTTGGCCGTCACTCCACCGTGACGGACTTGGCCAGATTGCGTGGCTGGTCGACGTCGGTGCCCATGAAAACCGCCGTGAAATAGGCCAGCATCTGCACAGGCAGCGCATAGAGGATCGGCGCGATGATTTCCGGCACATCGGGCAACACGATGGTGTCGATGGTCTTCACCGTCGACTTCTCGGCACCCTTCTTGTCGGTGATCAGGATGATCTTGCCACCGCGGGCGGCCACTTCCTGCATGTTCGAGACGGTCTTTTCGAAGATGCGGTCATACGGGGCGATAACGACGACAGGCATGTTTTCGTCGATCAGTGCGATCGGCCCATGCTTGAGTTCGCCCGCCGCGTAGCCCTCGGCGTGGATGTAGGACAATTCCTTGAGCTTCAGTGCCCCTTCGAGCGCCAGCGGGAAATTGGTATCCCGGCCGAGATAAAGCACATCGCGGTGATGGGCGAGATCGCGTGAGACCTTCTCGATCTGCTCCTCCAGCTTGATGACCTGGCTGGCCAGACGCGGAGCCTCGGCGAGCTGCTTGACCAGCTTCGCTTCTTCATCAGGCGAGATGAAGCCACGAGCAACGCCGGCGCGCACGGCAAGCGCCGCCATCACCGAAAGCTGACAAGTGAAGGCCTTGGTCGAGGCAACGCCGATTTCCGGGCCAGCCAGGATTGGAAGGACGACATCGGCTTCGCGCGCCATGGTCGATTCACGCACGTTGACGACGACGCCGATCGGCACGCCTTCCTTGCGGCAATAGCGCAGCGATGCCAGCGTGTCGGCAGTTTCGCCGGACTGTGAAATGAAAAGTGCGGCGCTGTTCTTCGACAGCGGCATTTCCCGATAACGGAACTCCGAGGCGATATCGATGTCCACAGGGAGCCGAGCGAGACGCTCGAACCAGTATTTGCCGACCAGGCCGGCAAGATAGGCAGTGCCACAGGCGGAAATCGCAATGCGATCGATCTTGGCGAAATCCCATGGCAGGTCCAGCGCCTTGGCCTTGCCGTTGGTGAAGTCGATGTAATTGCCCAGCGTGTGGGAGATGACTTCCGGCTGCTCGTGGATTTCCTTGTGCATGAAATGACGATGGTTGCCCTTGTCCACGAGGAACGAGGTGCCGATCGACTGCTGGCGCTTGCGCTCGACCTTGTTGCCACCCATGTCGAAAATGGTGATCTCGTTGCGGCGCACCACTGCCCAGTCGCCGTCTTCGAGATAGGTGATGGAGTTGGTGAACGGTGCCAGCGCGATGGCGTCCGAACCAAGATACATCTCGCCTTCGCCATGGCCGACAGCCAGCGGCGGACCGTTGCGGGCACCGACAATCAAATCCTCGTCGCCCTTGAACATGATGGCGAGCGCAAACGCACCCTCAAGGCGCTTCAGCGCGTTGTGGGCAGCCTCCACCGGCTTGGCGCCGCGCGCCATTTCGCGCGAAACCAGGTGAGCCACGACTTCTGTGTCGGTCTGCGAGGCGAATTCATAGCCGTCAGCCGAAAGCTCGGTGCGCAGCTCGGCGAAATTCTCGATGATGCCGTTATGGACAATCGCCACACCGTTGGAGAAATGCGGATGGGCGTTGGTTTCATTGGGAACGCCGTGCGTCGCCCAACGGGTATGGCCAATGCCGATGGTGCCATCGAGCGGCTCGGCCTGCAGCCGGCGCTCGAGATTGACCAGCTTGCCCTCGGCACGGCGGCGTGACAGTTCGCCATGCTCTATGGTCGCCACACCGGCTGAATCGTAACCGCGATATTCAAGCCGCTTCAACGCATCGACGATCAGCGGCGCGACCGGAGAATGGCCGACAATTCCAACAATTCCGCACATAGAAAACTGCCCCGATTCCTCTTGGCGATCACCCGGCCGCTGTTTAGTCGACCGCTGTCATCCACGACAATCACATTGCGTTTCGTCCAGTCTTTTGACTTAGAGCGTTGCCGGTTTTTCCGGAAACGCTCTAACTTTTTTGCGCAATTCCAGACGGAAAACCGCTACGCACTTTTCCTAGTATTGCACTGGACCTGTTAAGAAGCCTCGTATGACAGGCTCCCTGCGAAGTCCAGTCGCAACAAATTCCTATTTCTTGACAGCAGAAGCCCGCCGTTCACGTAGTTCCTTGCCTTTGCCGGGCAAGGTTTTCTGGCGTGCGCGGCCGAATGCCAAAGCATCCTCGGGAACATCTTCGGTAATCACACTTCCAGAAGCGATATATGCACCGTCGCCGAGCTTGATCGGCGCGACCAGCGACGAGTTCGAGCCGACAAAAGCACCGGCACCGATATCGGTAAAGAACTTGGAATAGCCATCATAGTTGCAGGTGATGGTACCAGCGCCGATATTGGCACCTGCGCCGACACGCGCGTCGCCGATATAGGTCAGGTGATTGACCTTGGCGCCTGCCTCGATCCTGGCGTTCTTGACCTCGACGAAGTTGCCGACCTTGGCCTTGGCCGCCAGGTCGGCCCCCGGCCGTAGGCGCGCATAAGGTCCAATGTCGGCGTCGGCTGCGACTGTCGCGCCTTCCAGGTGGCTGAAGGCGTGGACTTTCACGCCAGCGGCGATCTTCACGCCGGGGCCGAAGAAGACATTGGGTTCGACCAGCGTGTCCTGGCCGATCTCGGTGTCGTGCGAGAAATAAACCGTCTCCGGCGCGATCAGCGTCACACCCGAAAGCATTGCTTCGCGACGGCGACGCTTCTGCCAGATAGCCTCGGCTTCGGCGAGCTCGGCACGATTGTTGATGCCGAGTGCGTTTTCATAGCCGGCCTCGGTCGCGACGACATCCAGTCCCTTGCTGTTGGCGATCTCGACGATGTCGGTCAGATAATATTCGCCCTTGGCGTTGGCATTGCCGACCTCGTCCAGCAGGTTGAGCGCGTGCTTGCCCGATACTGCCATCATGCCGGCATTGCAGAAACCGATCTTGCGTTCCTCATCGGTACAGTCCTTCTCCTCGCGGATCGCGACGAGCTTGCCGCCTTTTTCGAGCAACCTGCCGTAGCCGGCAGGGCTTGGCGGGCGAAAGCCGATGACCACGACAGCCGCGCCTTCGGCGAGCCTGGTCCGCGCCTCGCCGAGCGCCGCTGCATCGATCAGGGGCGTGTCGCCGAACATGACGAGGACATCGTCATATCCTTTGGCCAGGGCTTCGCGAGCAGCCAAAACCGCGTGTGCGGTACCCAGGCGCTGCTCCTGAACGAAGGTTCCGGCTTTTGGCGCAAATTTTTCCGCCGCCTTGCGCATCGCATCGGCACCGTGGCCGATGACCAAGGCGATATCCGTGGCACCCGCTGTCTCCGCAGCCTTGACCACATGCGCCACCATCGGCAGACCGGCAATCTGGTGCAGGACCTTCGGCAGCGCGCTTTTCATGCGCGTGCCTTCACCGGCGGCGAGGATGATGGACAGGCAGGTTCTGGATGTCATGAGCGGCTACCAAATGCGGGAAAGACGAATGCCTTCTAGAGCATTTCCGACGAAAACAGAATCGCCTTCAATGCTCCATCTTGTTGTTTCGGCGCAGTTCCGGACGCAAAACCGCTGCGCAGTTTTGCCGGAATTGCTCTAACATCGGCACAGTTTGGTACCAATACGGTTAAATTTCGGACTGGAGCAATTCCAGGAAAAGTGCGCAGCGGTTTTCCGTCCGGAATTGCGTCAAAACAAAAGCTAGCGCGTTTCCGCATTTCCGTGAAAAACGGAAACGCTCTAGCTATCCGAGACGCCCGAGCGCGGGGAAGTTTTCGAGCAGCCAGTAAGCCATCACCTGGACGCCACCGGTCAGGAAAAAGACGCCGGCAACCACCAGCAACGCGCCGATAACCTTCTCGACCCGGCCGAGATGAACGCGGAACTTGCCCAGGAACCGCATGAAAGCGCCTGAGAACAGCGCGGCGATCAGGAAGGGAATGCCGAGGCCAAGCGAATAGGCGGCAAGCAGCAATGCGCCCTCGCCTACCGTCTCGCGCCCGCCAGCCAGCGTCAGGATCGGCCCGAGCACAGGACCGATGCAGGGCGTCCAGCCAAAAGCGAAGGCCAGGCCCATGATATAGGCTGCAACCGCACTGGCGGGCTTGCCCTGCGACTGGAAGCGTGCCTCGCGTGACAGAAGCGGGATGCGCAGGATGCCGAGGAAATTCAGGCCCATCAAAATGATGAGCGCGCCGGCAATCATCGCCAGCGGCTCCTGGTAGACGCGCAGCAACCGACCGATGGTCGAGGCCCCGGCGCCCAATGCTATGAAGACAGTGGAGAAGCCGAGCACGAACGCAATGGAGGCGGAGATCAGGGCGCCGCGGGCTCCGGCCTTGGCGACGACGCCAGCATTGCCACGGAAATCATCGACGGAAACGCCGGCCATATAGCACAGATAAGGCGGCACGAGCGGAAGCACGCATGGCGACAGGAACGAGATGGCCCCTGCCCCGATCGCGCTGACATAGCCGACATCCAACGCCATATTCATGCTCCGTCCGTTGCGCAGCAGGATATAGCCTCGCCGTGGCCCGGTCTCCAATCACCATTGTGTGGCAAGTCAGCGCAGAACAACTCGTCGATGATGACGAAATCGTGAGGCGAGAAGTTTGCGGATGCGGCTTGCCAGTACCCTCGGCCCTGCCTCCGTTCCGCCGGCACCTTGGGCATACCTCACGGGTCGGGCTTCGACTTCGACATGGACAACAGTTCCTGTTGCAGTTCCGTCTGTCGCAAGATCGCGACTTCTTCCAAGTCAACACAGACCCGCGTCGACATGACCAGAGTCGCCCATCGACTGGACTGTCCATACGCGCCTCGGACCGCAGAAGATCGTCTTCAGAAGCGTCAGTTACGACCCGCTCGAGGCATGCAATTTGAGGCGACCTCTTGACCGGACTGAAAAGCACGGCCATGTGACGGGCGGATTTTTCAGCTTCCGGCGCCTCCATTTCCAGGTTTGGCGCCGCACGGGAACGCAGCCGCTCATGGACATCGTCGTCGTCGAGTCGCCGAACAAGGTTAAAAGCATCAACAAATATCTGGGTCGGAACTACAAGGTTCTGGCCTCCTTCGGCCATGTCCGCGACTTGCCCGCCAAGGATGGTTCGGTGAAACCCGACGAGGATTTCGCCATGTCCTGGGCGGTCGACACGGCTTCGGCCAAGCGGCTGACCGACATCGCCAAGGCCGTGAAGGATGCCGACGGCCTGATCCTCGCAACCGACCCGGATCGCGAAGGAGAGGCTATTGCCTGGCACGTGCTGGAGGTTCTCAAGCAGAAAAAGGTGCTGAAGGACAAGCCGGTCAGGCGCGTCGCCTTCAACTCCATCACCAAGCAGGCGGTGCTCGATGCCATCGCCAGCCCGCGCGAAATCGACCCGCCGCTGGTGGATGCTTATCTGGCTCGCCGCGCCCTCGACTATCTGGTCGGCTTCACGCTTTCGCCGGTGCTGTGGCGCAAACTGCCGGGCGCCCGCTCCGCCGGCCGCGTGCAGTCGGTGGCGCTGCGTTTCGTCTGCGACCGCGAGGCCGAAATCGAACGTTTCGTGCGCGAGGAATATTGGCAGATCGCCGCGATCCTCGGCACACCGCGCAACGAGACCTTCGAAGCCAGGCTGACGGCCTATGAAGGCAAGAAGCTGCAGAAGCTCGACATCTCCTCGCAGATCATGGCCGACGACATCAAGGCGATGCTGGAAGGCGCATCATTCCGGGCTCTGTCGGTCGAGGCCAAGCCGACCAAGCGCAATCCGGCGCCGCCCTTCACCACCTCGACGCTGCAGCAGGCGGCTTCATCGCGGCTCGGCTTCTCGGCCCAGCGCACCATGCAGGTGGCACAGCGCCTCTATGAAGGCATGGACATCGGCGGTGAAACGGCCGGCCTGATCACCTATATGCGTACCGACGGCGTTCAGATGGCTCCCGAGGCTATTTCGGCGGCCCGCGACACCATCACCAAGGAATTCGGCGCCAGATACCTGCCCGAAAAGCCGCGTCATTACACCACCAAGGCCAAGAACGCGCAGGAGGCCCACGAGGCGATCCGCCCGACCGACTTCAACCGTACCCCGGCCGAGATGCGCAAATATCTCGATTCCGACCAGGCACGGCTCTACGAAGTCATCTGGCAGCGCGCGATCGCCAGCCAGATGCAGTCGGCCGAGATCGAACGCACCACGGTCGAGATCGAAGCACGCAACGGCGCGAAGATCGCCGGCTTGCGCGCGGTGGGTTCCGTCACCCGCTTCGACGGCTTCATCGCCGCCTATACCGACCAGAAGGAAGAGGATTCGGAAGACGAGGAGAACCGCCGTCTGCCCGAAATCCGCGCCGAGGAGACGCTGAAGCGCGAAAAGGTCAGCGCCACGCAGCACACGACCGAGCCGCCGCCCCGCTACTCTGAAGCCTCGTTCATCAAGAAGATGGAAGAGCTCGGCATCGGCCGCCCCTCGACCTATGTCGCGACGCTGAAGACGCTGGAAGATCGCGACTACATCAAGATCGAGAACCGCAAGCTGATGCCGCAGTCGAAGGGCCGGCTGGTCACCGCCTTCATGGAGGGCTTCTTCGAGCATTATGTGGAGTATGACTTCACCGCCTCGCTTGAAGAGAAGCTCGACGAGATTTCCGACGGCAAGCTCGCCTGGAAGGACGTGCTGCGCGATTTCTGGAAGGATTTCTCGGGTGCCGTCGACGGCATCAAGGAATTGCGTGTCACCGACGTGCTCGACGCGCTCAACGAAGAACTGGCACCGCTGGTCTTCCCCGAGCGTGAGGACGGGTCCAATCCGCGCATCTGCCCGAAATGCGGCAGCGGCAACCTGTCGCTGAAGCTCGGCAAGTTCGGAGCCTTCGTCGGGTGTTCGAACTATCCCGAATGCGGCTATACTCGCCAGTTGGACGGCCCGAACAGCAATGGCGAGAACGGCGCAGTCGAAGACGGCACCAAGCTGCTCGGCAAGGATCCGTACACCGCCGAAGAGATTACGCTGCGTTCCGGCCGTTTCGGCCCCTATGTGCAGCGTGGTGAAGGCAAGGACGCCAAGCGCTCCAGCCTGCCCAAGGGCTGGACGGCGGCGACGATCGATCACGAGAAGGCTCTGGCCCTGCTGTCGCTGCCGCGCGATGTCGGCCAACACCCAGAGACCGGCAAAATGATCTCGGCTGGCCTTGGCCGGTACGGCCCGTTCGTGCTGCACGATGGTACCTATGCCAATGTCGAAAGCATCGAGGACGTGTTCTCCATCGGCCTCAATCGCGCAGTCTCGGTGCTGGCTGAGAAGCAGTCGAAAGGCCCGGGTGGGCGCAATGGCGGCACGCCGGCAGCGCTCAAGGAGCTCGGCGAACACCCGGCAGGTGGCGGCAAGATCACCGTGCGTGACGGCCGGTACGGCGCCTATGTCAATTTCGGCAAGATCAATGCGACCCTGCCCAAGGGCAAGGATCCGCAGACGGTGACGGTTGACGAGGCGGTCGCGCTGATCGCCGAGAAGGAAGCCAAGGGCGGAGGCGGCAAGAAGCCGTTCCGCGGCAAGAAGAAGGGATAGGCAATTGGCGCGCAGGATCTCCGGACGAAGCCATGGCGATCCCCGCGCTGCCGATACCCGCCGGGGGACACGCGACCAGTACCGCCCCTCGCGCGACGAGATCCTGCGCTACATCGCGGAAAACCCCGATCGATCCGGCAAGCGCGAGATCGCCAAGGCATTTGCCTTGCGCGGCGACGACCGTGCCTGGTTGAAGGACGAGCTGCGCGATCTGCAGGACGAGGGTCTTCTGGAAAAGACCCGCAAGCGGCATATTCGCCCCGGGGCGCTGCCTCATGTCGCCGTGCTCGACGTGATCGGACGCGACGATGAGGGCGGCCTGCTCGGCAGACCGGCAGAACATCAAGGCAATGGCGAGCCACCGCTGATTTCGATCCGCGTGTCGCGCACCGGCCCCGTCGCCGGTATCGGCGACCGGGTTCTGGCCAAGACATTCCCGACCGACGATCCGACCGGGCCGGCCTACACGGCGCGCATCATAAAGGTGTTCGAGAAACGCAAGGATGCGGTGCTCGGCGTCTTCCGTGTCCTGAAGGACGGAACGCTCCGCATCGAACCCGTGGAGCGGCGTCAGCCCGAGCTCATCGTCGACCAGGAATTCCAGAACGGCGCCCGCAACGGCGATCTGGTGGAAGTCGAACCGTCGCGCTCCGGCCGCTACGGCCTGCCACGAGCGAAAGTGCTGGCGGTTCTGGGGTCGCTGACCAGCGAAAAAGCGGTCTCGATGATCGCCATCCACGCCCACGACATCCCGCATATCTTCCCGCCCGATGTGCTTGCCGAGGCAGAGGCGCTGAAGCCGGTGACACTGCAGGGGCGCGAAGACTGGCGTGATCTGCCGCTGCTCACCATTGATCCGGCGGACGCCAAGGACCACGATGACGCGGTCTACGCGGTACCGGACACGGATGAGAACAATCCCGGCGGCGTGGTCGTGACGGTGGCCATCGCCGATGTCGCAGCCTATGTGCGGCCGAATTCCGCGCTCGACCGCGAAGCGCTCAAGCGCGGGAATTCCGTCTATTTCCCGGATCGCGTCGTGCCGATGCTGCCCGAGCGCATTTCCAACAATCTCTGTTCGTTGCGCGAAGGCGAGGACCGCCCGGCCATCGCAACACGCATGACCTTTTCGGCGGAAGGGCGAAAGATCCGCCACAGCTTCCATCGCGTGATGATGAAGTCTGCAGCCAAGCTCGCCTACCAGCAGGCACAGGCCGCCATCGACGGCGTTCCGGACGACAAGACCGGGCCTCTCCTTGAGAACGTGCTGAAGCCGTTGTGGGATGCCTATGCCGTGCTGAAGCGCGGCCGCGATGCCCGCCAGCCGCTGGAACTCGACCTGCCGGAACGCAAGATCCTGCTGAAGGAGGACGGCACCGTCGACCGCGTCATCGTCCCGGAGCGGCTGGATGCGCACAAGCTGATCGAAGAGTTCATGATCCAGGCAAACGTTGCCGCCGCGGAGACGCTGGAAGCCAAGAAGCAACCCCTCATCTACCGCATCCACGATGGTCCGACGCTTGCCAAGCAAGAGTCGCTGCGCGAGTTCCTGCAGACGCTTGGATTGTCGTTGGCGCGCGGCGCGCAGATGCGCCCAAGCCAGTTCAACGCGATCCTCGAGCGCGTGCGCGGCGCCGACAACGAAGCGCTCGTCAACGAAGTGGTGCTGCGCTCACAGAGCCAGGCCGAATACAATCCAGACAACATCGGCCATTTCGGGCTGAACCTGCACCGTTACGCGCATTTCACCTCGCCGATCCGCCGCTATGCCGACCTGATCGTGCACCGCGGCCTGATCGCGGCACTTGGCCTGGGACCCGACGGACTGACGCGTGGCGAAGAAGAGAGACTGGCCGAGACCGGTGCGCTGATTTCGGCAGCCGAGCGTCGCGCCATGGCTGCCGAACGCGAAACCGTCGATCGTCTCATCGCGGCTTATCTGGCCGAGCGTGTCGATGAACGATTCGATGCGCGCATCTCCGGCGTGGCCAAGGCTGGACTTTTTGTCCAATTGCCACAATTTGGCGCAGATGGTTTTATCCCGGTGTCATCCTTGGGTGACGATTATTATATATTCGATGAAACGGCGCGTTCGCTTTTCGGGGAACGCAGCGGCAAGGGATATCAGCTTGCGGACCGTGTCGAGGTTCGCCTTATCGAAGTAGCGCCGCTGGCCGGCGCGATGCGCTTCGAAATGCTGAGTGCACCAAAACCACTGCCCGGCTCGAAACGGTCGTTTCACAAGGCAAAGGGCCGCGCCCGAGCCTCGCAATCGCGTTCTGGACCGCGCGGCAGGAGACGATGATGCAACAGCAGGTTTTCGGCGGCGACCAGCATTCCGGCAGGGCAACCCGCCCGCTGTGGACAGCGATGAAGCGCGGGTTCCTGTGCCGCTGCCCGAACTGTGGCGAAGGCAAACTGTTCCGCGCCTTCACCAAGACCTTCGATCATTGCGAGGCCTGCGGCGAAGAATTCCATCATCACCGCGCCGACGATCTGCCAGCCTATCTGGTGATCGTGATCGTCGGCCACGTCATCCTCGGCGGTTTCATGGGTATTGAGGCGACCTCGACACTGACCATGTGGCAGCATCTGGCAATCTGGGCGCCACTCACCATCATCATGTCGCTGGCGCTTCTGCAGCCGATCAAAGGCGCCGTAATCGGTCTGCAATGGGCCTATTACATGCATGGTTTCGGCGGCGAGGTCGACCACGTCGAAGGTCATCCCGAGACCTGACGTCTGGGCTGGTGCAATGCACAAGCCCAGACCACCCCTTTAATTTGACATGAGTTTCCGCTAGGTCGGTCGCATGCAAGGGATGACCAAGGCGGAAGTCGACAAGGCCGAGCGCAACGAATCCGCGCTTGGGAATGGGCCAAAGCGTCCGCGCGACGCAGCGACGCTCATTCTGCTCGATCGCCACGGCAACGAATTCCGCGTGCTGATGGGTCGCCGCCACGCGGCCCATGCCTTCATGCCCGGCAAATTTGTCTTTCCAGGTGGCCGCACCGATCCGGCCGACAGCCGTGTCCCAGTCGCAACCGCGCTGCACCCCGATGACGAAGCCAAACTGACCACCCGCGCCGGGCGTACCGGGCCAACCCGCGCCCGCGCCATAGCCCTGTCGGCGATCCGCGAAACCTACGAGGAAGCCGGCCTGCTGATCGGTCGCAAAGGCGCCCTCACCACGAGCAAACGCGACTGGCAGGGTTTCGTCGAACACGACGTGCAGCCTTCACTGGAGGCCGTGCGCTTCATCGCCCGCGCAATCACCCCGCCCGGGCGCGTGCGCCGTTTCGATACCCGTTTCCTCGCCGCGTGGCGCGAGGACGTGGCCGTCGCCTTGCCGAATGGTCCGACCAACGAGCTTGAGGAACTGGTCTGGCTGCCACTGGCCGAGGCGAAGAAGGCCGACATTCCGACAATCACGCGAACGATCCTGGACGAACTGGAAAAGCGGCTCAGTGACGACCCGCTGTTGCGGCCCGGCGGGGCAGTGCCCTTCTACCGCATGCTCCACAATCGTTTCGTGCGCGACGTTCTCTAAGACGAAATCCATAATCAGGCTGGCATGACGGACGAAACCATGGCGCAGGACGAGGAGCGCGTACATTGGCTGCCGATGACGGCGGCCATTTCCTCGATCAGCGTAGTAGGCATTGCGATCGGCCTCGGCATGCCCCTGCTCAGCGTGATCCTGGAATCGCGCGGCCACTCCGCCTCGATGATCGGCCTGAATACGGCGGTCGCCGGCCTTGCCTCGATCGCGGGAGCACCGCTGGCGACGCCGATCGCCACACGCCTCGGTGTCGCATGGTCCATGCTGATCATGATCGCAGCCGGGGCACTGGCCTTTGTCGGCTTCCATTTCGCACCGGCCTTCTGGATGTGGTTTCCGCTGCGCATCGTGCTTCACATCGCGTTGACGGTGCTCTTCATCCTGTCCGAATTCTGGATCAGCACTTCAGCGCCACCAAAGCGTCGCGGCCTGGTGCTCGGCATCTACGCCACCGTGCTTTCTCTGGGTTTTGCCGCCGGACCCTGGTTGTTCTCGCGGATCGGAAGCACCGGCTTCCTGCCCTTCGGCGTCATTATCGTGCTTGTGGCCATCGCAGCGATCCCCGTGCTGGCTGCACGCAAGGAGAGCCCGCCAATCCGGCCGGAGGGCGAAGAAACCAGCGGCTTCCTACGCTACATCTGGCTGGTTCCGACCGCGACCGCTGCCGTTCTCGTGTTCGGCGCTGTGGAAACTGGGGGCTTTGCGCTCTTCCCGATCTATGGCAACCGCATAGGCTATTCGGAGGCAGACGCGGCGCTGCTGCTCACCATGATCGGGCTTGGCAACGTGCTGCTGCAGATCCCGATCGGCATGGTGAGCGACCGTGTCGGCGACCGCCGCTATCTGCTGCTCGGCTGTGCTGCGGTCGGGCTTCTCGGGACATTGGTCATGCCGCACCTCGCCTCGAACTGGCATCTGATGGCTGCCCTGCTGTTCGTATGGGGGGGCGTGGTGGCGGCGCTCTATACTGTCGGCCTCGCCCATCTCGGTTCGCAGCTTTCCGGCCACGAGCTCGCCTCGGCCAACGCCGCCTTCGTGCTCTGCTACGGTGTCGGCATGGTGCTCGGGCCACAAGCCATCGGCCTCGGCATGGACGCCTTCGGGCCATCCGGCTTCGGCGGCGCGCTTTCCCTGTTCTTCGGTGCCTATATCCTGCTGGCGGTCGGGCGCCTCATCCTGAAGTCGAGCAGAGGCTGACGGACATCAGGCCGCAAGCGGCCGAGCTTTGAGCCACAGGAACAGCGGAATCCGATCCCAGTTGCGCAAGGCAGCCCATTGCGGCCCGGTGTCAGGCGTCGGTTCGAGAAGCGAAGTGACTGCCAATCCGGCTGCTTCCAGTGCGGCCATGTAATTCTGCAGCGGCTGCGACCAGCCGGCAAAACGCATGCGCAAGCCGTCCCGTTCCTCAGCACCCTCAAAATGTTCGCGGCCGAAATAGGCACCATCGACCACGAAAGGCGCATGTGGACGCTCGCGGTCGAAGCGGCCGCGATCGGCAAAGGGATGTACTATAGAGACGAACAGTGTGCCTGAGGGCCGCAGCACGCGCCGTATCTCCTGCACCGCTGCGGGCACATCGTCGACGTCCATCAGCACGTTATAAGCCATGACGAAGTCGAAGCTGGCTTGTTCGAACGGCAGAGCCGTGGCAGGCGCAACCTCATAGCGGTCGGCTGAACCGGCCTCTTCGGCGGCGGCGACAAAAGCCTCGACCGTATCCGTCGCTGTCACGCGATACCCGCGCTCCTTGAGCAATCGCGAAACGCGCCCCTCGCCGCAGCCGACTTCCAACGCATCGCCGGCGCCTTTGCCGATAAATTCATGCAAGGCTGGCCGGTAGGCCCAGAAGGCGTCGTGATTGGGCGCGCGCGCCCATTCGATCCATTCCGACGCGACAGCGGACCAATGATCGTGATCTGTCTTCGCGGCGGTCATGGCGGGCTCCCTGTTTCGAGACGAAACCGCCCTGATGGCTCATTCTCGCACGCCGTACAATGTCCAATCGCCACCTGCTGATATTCCAGAGACCGCCTGCAGATCAACAGAGGCTACATGCAGGTCCCTGCGAACCTGTCTCTCAATCGCCTGGCTTCTTCTTGCCAGTCAGCAGGGCATAAACGGCCATGGAGTGGCCATGACCGAGATCATAGTCCGCCTTCAGCCACTCGATGACCTGCCCTGCCTTGATACCCGGCTTGAGCTTTCCGCCTTCCGAAAGCCCCTTTGCGTCGGCCAGGCGCATCAGATCATCCGGCCCCTGGCCCGTCTTGGTCTTGATCGTATCGAGATAGGCCTGGAAAGACATGAACTTCTCCGGTTGTTGAGACGGCGGAATATGAGATGCGCCATCGCTTCCCGCAATGGTCGTGATTTGCGCCATCCCCAGGCCGTATCTGCGTGATTTGCCGCAGCACGGCCGGTCAGGGTTGTGTTCCAGCCAAATTGCTGTATAGACGCGCCCAATCTGCCGGTCCCAGCTGGGGGCTGAACGGAGGGCCGGAGGTTTCCCAGGAAACCGCCGTGTGGAGCGAAAGCGCTTCCGCCTCCCGTGTCTCCGCTCTCGACCGTCTCGTCGTGCTCCTTTCTTCTCCGCTTCGCGGATAAAGAGAAGTTGCAGAGGCTTTAGCCGCCGGGAACCGGGAGAGAAACGAAGAAAGGCAAGACAAATGGCTCTTTACGAACATGTGTTCCTTGCCCGGCAGGATCTGTCGCAGCAGCAGGTCGATGAGCTCGTTGAACGTTTCAAGGGCGTCATCACCGCAGGCGGCGGCTCAATTGGCCGGGTCGAGAATTGGGGACTGAAGTCCCTCACCTACCGGGTCAAGAAGAACCGGAAGGCATATTACACCCTTATGGACCTGACCTGCCCGCCGGCAGCGCTCAGCGAAATGGAACGCCAGATGGGTCTGTCGGAAGACGTCCTGCGCTTCCTGACCATCAAGGTCGAGAAGCACGAGGAAGGCGTTTCGGCAATGATGCAGAAGCGCGAAGAGCGTTCCGAGCGCGGTGGCTTCGGCGACCGTGACCGTGGCGACCGTGGTCCGCGTTCGTTCGGCGACCGCGGCGATCGTGGTCCGCGCTCGTTCGGCGACCGTGACGGTGGCGATCGCGGCCCGCGTCCGCAGCGCAGCTTTGAAGGGGGTGCAGAATAATGGTCGACATCAACCAGATCCCGACCCGGCGCCCGTTCCATCGCCGTCGCAAGACCTGCCCGTTCTCCGGCGCCAATGCTCCGAAGATCGACTACAAGGACGTGCGTCTGCTGCAGCGCTACATTTCCGAGCGCGGCAAGATCGTGCCGTCGCGCATCACCGCCGTCAGCCAGAAGAAGCAGCGCGAACTCGCCCAGGCGATCAAGCGCGCCCGTTTCCTCGGCCTGCTGCCCTACGTGGTTCGCTAACAGTTTACCCGCGGGCGGCAACGCCCGCGGGTTTTCCCCGACCATGATGGGCATGGCGGGTATGCCGAAAATCCCAAGTTGGGCGCGAGCCCTAACTGCCTCGACAGGCAGGACAGCGAAACCGGCGCCAAAGCGCCCTTCTCTTCCTGACTGTCTCCCGAACAGCGTCGGCTACGACGCAGATGGAGAAAACAATGGAAGTCATTCTTCTCGAACGTATTTCCCGCCTCGGCCAGATGGGCGACACCGTCAAGGTCAAGGACGGCTTTGCCCGTAACTTCCTGCTGCCGCAGGGCAAGGCGCTGCGCGCCAACGAAGGCAACAAGAAGAAGTTCGAAGGTCAGCGCGCCCAGTTGGAAGCCCGCAACCTCGAGCGCAAGTCCGAAGCCCAGCAGATCGCCGACAAGCTCGACGGCAAGAGCTTCATCATCGTACGTTCGGCCGGTGAGACCGGTCAGCTCTACGGTTCGGTTTCGACCCGCGACATCGCTGACCTGCTCACCGCCGAAGGCTTCACGGTTGCCCGCAACCAGGTCGAGCTGAACCACCCGATCAAGACCATCGGCCTGACCAATGTGGCGATCGCGCTGCATCCGGAAGTCGAAGTCACCGTGACGCTGAACATCGCCCGTTCGTCCGAAGAGGCCGAGCGCCAGTCCAAGGGCGAGATGCTCACCACCGCCGAAGCCATCTATGGCGACGACATCAACGAAAACGCTCGTCCGGACAGCTTCTTCGATCCGAACGCCGATTTCGAAGGCGACGAAGAGAACGCCTGATCTTTTAGAGATCTGTCATAAAGCCAGTGCTGCTACTGGATCAAGAAACCGGGCCTGGCGCCCGGTTTTTTTATGCCAACGGAACTTTTTGACGCTTCCGCCTTTTTTGACGGATTGGACAGCTCTGCTGTCACTATCGTTCTTTGAGGGCACGTCATGAATGTTTTTCTGGAACGCATTGCCGAACGCGTTGTTCGCAGAGGCAATCTGGTCATAACCGGGCCGAATGGGGCAACCCGCACTTTCGGCGATGGCAGCGGCCCGAAGGTGCATATGGTGATCCATACGCGCCACGCCGAGCGCGCCATAACTTTGCACCCTTCCCTGGCCATCCCGGAAGCGTTCATGGAAGAGGATCTCGACTTCGTTGAAGGCGACGTGTTGTCGTTCCTGCACCTCGTCTATCAGAACACCGGCATCTCCTGGATCGAGTCGACCTGGGGCAAACTGGTCAACTCGGCGAGACTGACCATTCGTCCGCTGCAGCAGCTCAACAATGCCCGCCAGTCGCGCCGTAACGTCGCGCATCACTATGACCTGTCGGGGGATCTCTACAAGCTCTTCCTCGACACCGACATGCAGTATTCCTGCGCCTATTTCGAGCGGCCCGACATGACGCTGGAAGAAGCGCAGCTTGCCAAGAAACGGCATATCGCCGCCAAGCTGAAAGTAAGACCCGGCCAGACCGTGCTTGACATTGGGTCGGGTTGGGGTGGGCTTGGCCTCTACATCGCAGAAGCCTTCGAAGCGGATGTGCTGGGCGTCACGCTCTCCACCGAACAGCATCAGGTGTCGACCGACCGCGCCCACGCGCAGGGCCTCGATCGCCGCGTCCATTTCGAACTGCGCGACTATCGCGACCTGTCAGAGCGCTTCGACCGCATCGTGTCGGTCGGCATGTTCGAACATGTCGGCATAAACCACTACAAGACCTTCTTCGACAAGAGTGCGAAGCTGCTCAAGCCGGATGGCGTGATGCTGCTGCACACGATCGGCCGGACTGGGCCGGCCACCACCACCAACGCGTTCATCCGCAAGCATATTTTCCCCGGCGGCTACATCCCGGCCCTGTCGGAGATGATGCCGCATATCGAACGTTCGGGCCTCGCCGTCACCGATGTCGAGATCCTGAGGCTGCACTATGCCGATACCCTGAAGCACTGGCGCGAGCGCTTCCTGGCCAATCGCGACAAGGTCAAGGCGATCTATGACGAGCGCTTCTGCCGCATGTGGGAATTCTACTTGTCCGGCTCCGAAGCGTCCTTCCGCTGGCAGGACCTCGTCGTGTTCCAGATCCAGCTCACGCGCAAGAACGATGTTCTCCCCGTGACACGCGACTACATCAGCAAATGCGAAAAGGCCCTGGAAGTGCGTGATGCACCGCAGAGGCCACTGTTCGCCAAGCCGGCCCGGCGCCGCAAAGTGAAGGAATAAGGCGCGAATATTCCACGCCCGGCGTCTTGCCGGACTGATGCCATGGCTATTGATATGGACTAAGAGAGGAGGATGAACATCCTCCTCTTTGTCGTTGCGGCGATCGCGGAAATTGCCGGCTGTTTTTCGTTCTGGGCCTGGTGGCGACTGGAGAAATCACCGCTATGGCTGCTGCCGGGTCTCGCTTCTCTTGTTGCCTTCGCCTGGTTGCTGGCGCTGGCGCCGGTGGACGCCGCCGGGCGTGCCTACGCGGCCTATGGCGGCATCTACATCGCTGCATCCCTGCTCTGGCTATGGCTCGCTGAAGGCGTTCGTCCCGATCGCTGGGATATGATTGGGGCTGCGGTCTGCGTGGCGGGAGCGTCGGTGATCCTGTTCGCGCCGAGGAGCGTCTAGGCATGGAACTGCCCATCCCACTGCGCCAGGCCGTCGAGCAATTGCTGGACAATGTGCCGCTAGCCACCTTGAAGCAGGCTTCCCGGACGCTATCCGACCGCTATCGCGCGGAGGTGCGTGACGGACGCCTGCATATGGGCGACGACGTCGCCGCCAAGGCCTATCTCGCCACTCGCTTGCCGGCCACCTACGCCGCTGTGCGCAGCAGCCTCGAGGCGCTCGCCGACAGCTTGCCGGATTTTGCTCCGAAGACGATGCTCGACATCGGTGCAGGCCCAGGGACCGTATTGTGGGCGGCGGCGGACCAATGGGCGTCGGTCGAAGCCGCAACGCTGCTGGAAGCGAGCAATGCCGCCCGCAAGGTGGGCCAAACGCTGGCAGCAAGCATCGACGGGCCGCAGATCCGCTGGCACGCCGGCGACGTCACCATCGATCTGGCCGACATGCCGCCTGCCGACCTCGTCACCATGGCCTATGTCATGGACGAAATCGCGCCAGTTGCTCTGCCCCGGCTGATCGAACGCCTATGGCAACTCACCACGGGAACGCTGATCATCGTGGAACCCGGCACGCCAGCCGGCTGGCAGCGCATTCTCGACGCCAGAACACGGCTGATCGAGATCGGCGCTGTCGTCGTAGCCCCTTGCCCGCATCAGACGCAGTGCCCGCTTGCGCCACCGGATTGGTGCCATTTTTCACGGCGGGTCGCACGCTCGCGCCTGCACCGCCTGGCCAAGGATGCGGAGGTGCCGTGGGAAGACGAGAAATTCATCTATCTTGCCGCATCCCGCACCGCCTCGGGTACACGAGCGGCACGCGTGCTGGCGCCGCCGAAAGCAGGATCGGGCAAGGTAACGCTGAAGCTGTGCCAGACTGACGGATCCGTCGCGGAGCGGCTTTTCACCAAGCGTGACGGCGAGATCTTCAAGCAGGCGCGACGCCTTGATTGGGGCGACGCGCTCGATCTCGAATCTGCACGGCCAAACCAATAGTTCTTGATCCGTTCCCGTTGCTCGGCTAGGCTTTATGCCCCACCGAGTCAATCGGATTCGGGGTGCGGGAATATCGTCCTGTGGACGATGCGGCGGTTCTGTGAATCACGGGTATTGGTTGGTCGTTCGGGACGTCTGAATGAACCGTAGCCGCGATCGTTCTGCTAACGAAACGCCTGAGTAGATTGGGGATATCATGGCAGAGGCAGCTCTCAAGTTCGGCACGGCGGAAACGCCGCTCTATCGCGAAGCCCCCAACAACATGGAGGCCGAACAGGCCCTGCTCGGCGCCATCCTCGTCAACAACGACGCTTTCTACCGGGTCTCGGACTTCCTCAAATCCGCTCATTTCTACGAGCCGCTGCATCGCAAGATCTTCGAGGTCTCCTCGGAACTGATCCGCATGGGCAAGATGGCCAATCCGGTGACCATCAAGACGTTCCTGCCCGCCGACGAGAAGGTCGGTGACATGACCGTCGCGCAATATCTCGCCAGGCTCGCCGCCGAGGCCGTCACCGTCATCAACGCCTCCGACTACGGCCGCGCCATCTATGACCTGGCCACCCGCCGCGCGCTGATCACCGTCGGCGAAGACATGGTCAACATCGCCTACGATGCACCTGTCGACATGTCGCCTTCGGAGCAGATCGAGGACGCAGAGCGGCGCCTGTTCGAACTGGCCGAGACCGGCCGCTACGATGGTGGCTTCGAGGCTTTCACCGACGCCGTCAAAACCGCGGTCGACATGGCCAACGCCGCTTACATGCGCGACGGCCACCTGTCCGGTATCTCCACCGGCCTGCGCGACGTCGACCGCAAGCTCGGCGGCCTGCAGCCCTCCGACCTGATCATCCTTGCTGGCCGCCCGGCCATGGGCAAGACCTCGCTGGTTACCAACATCGCCTTCAACATCGCCGAAGCCTACCAGCCGGCACAGCAGGCCGATGGTTCGATAAAGGCCGCGAATGGCGGCGTGGTCGGTTTCTTCTCGCTCGAAATGTCGTCGGAACAGCTGGCGACCCGTATCATCTCGGAGCAGACCGAAATCTCGTCATCCAAGATCCGCCGCGGCGAGATCACCGAGACCGATTTCGAGAAGCTGGTCGCCTGCGCGCAGACCATGCAGAAGATCCCGCTCTACATCGACGCCACCGGCGGTATCTCGATCGCCCAGCTTGCCGCGCGTGCGCGCCGCCTCAAGCGCCAGCGCGGCCTGGAAGTCATCGTCATCGACTACGTGCAGCTGATGCAGGGCAGCGCCAAGTCCTCGCAGAACCGCGTACAGGAAATCACCGAAATCACCACCGGCCTGAAGGCACTGGCCAAGGAACTCAATGTTCCGATCATCGCGCTTTCGCAGCTGTCGCGTCAGGTCGAAAGCCGCGACGACAAGCGCCCGCAGCTGTCCGACCTTCGTGAATCGGGCTCGATCGAGCAGGACGCCGACGTCGTTCTCTTCGTCTATCGCGACGAATATTACATGCAAAACAAGCAGCCTGAGGAAGGCACGCCGGAATATGAAGACTGGCGGATCAAATTCGAGAAGGTGAAGGGCAAGGCCGAACTAATCATCGCCAAGCAACGTCACGGTCCGACCGGCACGGTCGAGCTTGCCTTCGAGGGTCAGTACACCCGCTTCTCCGACCTCGCGGAAGAGCATCAGTTGCCCGAGCGGTTCGAACATTGATCCGTATCCCGGCATCTCAGCGCAGAACTGGTCGCGCTCGTGGCTAAGTCGCGCGTTCAATTCATCTGCCAGAATTGCGGCACCGTGCATCAGCGCTGGGCGGGCAAATGCGATGCCTGCGGCGAATGGAACACGCTGATCGAAGAAGGCACCGCCGGCGGCATCGGCTCGGGGCCGGCATCGCTGAAGAGCGCCCGCAAAGGCCGGGCCGTCGCGCTGACCACGCTGTCGGGCGACATCGAGGATGCACCACGCATCGCCTCTGGCATCGGCGAACTGGACCGAGCCACCGGCGGCGGCTTCGTGCGCGGCTCGGCACTGCTGGTCGGCGGTGATCCCGGCATCGGCAAGTCGACCTTGCTCACCCAGGCCGCGGCGGCGCTGGCCAACCAGGGTCACCGCATCGTCTATGTGTCGGGTGAAGAAGCCGTCGCGCAGATCCGTTTGCGCGCGCAGCGGCTGGGTGCCGCTTCCGCGCCCGTGGAACTCGCCGCCGAGACCAATGTCGAGGATATCCTGGCAACTATCGCCGACGGCAAGCGGCCGGACCTCGTCATCATCGATTCGATCCAGACCCTGTGGACGGACCTCGCCGATTCGGCCCCAGGGACCGTCACGCAGGTGCGTGCAGCCGCCCAGGCGATGATCCGCTACGCGAAATCCACAGGTGCCGCGGTGGTGCTTGTCGGGCATGTCACCAAGGAAGGACAGATCGCCGGACCGCGTGTCGTCGAGCACATGGTCGATGCCGTTCTCTACTTCGAAGGCGAAGGCGGTCACCACTTCCGCATCCTGCGCACAGTGAAGAACCGCTTCGGCCCGACCGACGAGATCGGCGTGTTCGAAATGTCGGACAAGGGGTTGCGGGAAGTCGCCAACCCATCCGAGCTTTTCCTCGGTGAACGGCACGCAAAGTCGCCCGGCGCCGCGGTTTTCGCCGGAATGGAAGGTACGAGGCCGGTGCTGGTCGAGATCCAGGCGCTTGTCGCGCCCTCGTCTCTTGGCACGCCACGCCGCGCTGTCGTCGGCTGGGACGGCGCACGACTGTCGATGATCCTGGCGGTGCTGGAGGCCCATTGCGGCGTGCGTTTTGGCCAGCATGACGTCTATCTGAACGTCGCCGGCGGCTATCGGATTTCGGAACCGGCCGCCGACCTCGCGGTGGCCGCGGCGCTGGTGTCGTCGCTCACCGGTCTTGCCCTTCCCGCCGATTGCGTCTATTTCGGCGAAATCAGCCTTTCCGGCGCCGTGAGGCCTGTTGCGCATGCGCAACAGCGTCTCAAGGAATCCGAAAAGCTGGGCTTCGGAAGTGCAGTCCTGCCCGTGGGCAGTGAGGAAATTGCCGGGGGTATAGGCGCCGGCGCTTTCCAGCCTACCGAGCTCGCCGATCTCGTGGCGCGCATCGCCGGCACCCGCCGCGGCCGCGCCACCGAGGACGAATAACAGGGCATATGGAGTAGGCGCAGGACATGCCGATTACGCTGCTAGACGGGATTCTCGCCGGCTTCACCCTCGTTTCGGCAATGCTTGCCATGGTGCGCGGTTTCTCCCGCGAGGTGCTGTCAATCGCATCCTGGGCGGCGGCGGCGGTTGCAGCCTACCTGTTCTACAAGCCGGTCATCCCCTACGTTCAGCCCTATATCGACAACGAAAAGATCGCGATGGGCGCCGCCGCAGGCATCGTCTTCCTCGTCGCGCTGATCGTCGTGTCGATCATCACCATGAAGATCGCCGACTGGATCATCGATTCCAGGGTTGGCGCGCTGGATCGCACGCTCGGCTTCCTCTACGGCGCCGCACGCGGCATCCTTGTCGTCGCTGTCGGCCTGATGTTCTTCAACTGGCTGGCCGGTGACAAGGCACCGAACTGGGTTGCCGAATCGAAATCGCGTCCGCTGCTGGAATCGATCGGCAAGTACATCGAAAGCGTGCTTCCGGAAGATCCGGAAAAGACGATCCTCAAGCAGCTCAACAAGAGCGGCGTGGTGCCCAATACCGGGACGCCGCCTGCCGGAACACAGGCTCCGGCTCCCGAGGGCACAGTTCCTGAGAACAACGAGGCACCGGCACCGGACGACGAAGCTCCGGCCGACCAGCCGCCGGCTGGTGGCAATGCGCCGGCTACAAACAACTGACGATCATGTGAAACGCCGCGCGAGCACGTTGCTTTCGCGGCGTCATGGCCTTATATCGCGGTTTTAGCGGACAAGAGGCTTCCGGCATGGCAGACGCAAACGACGTGCTTTGCGCCGAGGCAGATGACCACTTCCACGATGAATGTGGTGTCTTCGGCATTTTCGGCCGCCAGGATGCGGCCGCCATCGTCACCCTTGGACTTCATGCCTTGCAGCACCGCGGCCAGGAAGCAGCGGGCATCGTTTCCTATGACGGCAGTCAGTTCCATGTCGAACGGCATGTTGGCCTGATCGGTGACACCTTCACCAAGCAATCGGTGATCGACCGGCTGCAGGGTAACCGCGCCATCGGCCATACGCGTTATGCCACAACCGGCGGCGCCGGCCTGCGCAACGTGCAGCCCTTCTTCGCCGAGCTTTCCACCGGCGGCCTCGCCGTCGCCCACAACGGCAACATCACCAATGCGCTGACCGTGCAGCGCACCTTGCAGAAGCAGGGTTCGATCTTTTCCTCGACATCCGACACAGAGACCATCCTGCATCTGGTCGCCACCTCCAAGGAACGCGACATCAATTCGCGCTTCATCGAGGCCATCCGCCAGCTAGAGGGCGCCTTCTCGTTGGTGGCGCTGACTTCCAAGAAGCTGATCGGCGTGCGCGATCCGCTGGGTATCCGCCCGCTGGTGCTGGGCGATCTCGACGGCGCCTGGATCCTCGCTTCCGAAACCTGCGCCCTCGACATCATCGGCGCCCGCTTCGTTCGTGACGTCAAGCCCGGTGAAATGGTCGTCATAACCACCAAGGGCATCGAAAGCCATTTCCCGTTCGAGCCGCAGAAGACCCGCTTCTGCATCTTCGAATATGTCTATTTTGCCCGCCCCGACTCTTCGATAGAGGGCCGCAACGTCTATGATGTGCGCAAGCGCATCGGTGCGGAGCTGGCGCGCGAAAATCCGGTCGAGGCCGACATCGTCGTGCCGGTGCCCGATTCCGGAACCCCGGCGGCGATCGGCTTCAGTCAGGAAGCCGGTATTCCATTCGAACTCGGCATCATCCGTAACCACTATGTCGGACGCACGTTCATTTCGCCTGGCGATTCCATCCGCCATATGGGCGTGAGGCTGAAGCACAACGCCAACCGCCGCATGATCGAAGGCAAGCGCGTGGTGCTGGTCGATGATTCGATCGTGCGCGGCACCACGTCGCAGAAGATCGTGCAGATGGTGCGCGATGCCGGTGCCAAGGAAGTGCATATGCGCATCGCTTCACCGCCGACCCGCGCTTCCTGTTTCTACGGCGTCGACACGCCAGAGAAGTCGAAGCTACTCGCCTCCCGCATGTCGGTGCAGGAAATGGCGGAATTCATCCGCGTCGACACGCTCGGTTTCCTCACCATCGAGGGGCTCTACCGCGCCGTCGGCGAGGACGGCCGCAATGAAGAGCAACCGCAGTTCTGTGATGCCTGCTTCACCGGGCAGTATCCAACACGCTTGCTCGACCACGAAGGCGCGGACAATGTGCGCACGCTGTCGCTGCTGGCGAACGGCGGACAGTAAGTCGGGCACAATAGGTGCCGCTCGACGTCTTCTGGATCGAATTTGATGAGAAGACTTCGAGCGCCTTCCAGGTTCTTTCTGCGTGGCATCTGGTACCCGGCCTTTGATGGCTGGTCACGACCGCGCGTTGGCCGCCTGAGTTCGCCTGGTCAGACGTTGCTTGACGACGAGAACTTCACCCGGACCATGAACCGCGGCGTAGAGCAGCCCCGCGAAAAAGGTGAAGTGGTCGACAAAGAAGCCGAATTCGGCTTGGTTTGCTTGCCAGTGTGACGGGCCGTGGAACGAGAGCGCCAGGAAGATCACATAGGCAGCAGCCAGCAAGGCTGCTTCCGAAAAGAAGGCGCCGCTCAGGAAAGCCAGCACCAGCGCGACTTCGAAGATCGCCGCCAGCCAGGCCAGGAGCAGCGGAATCGGGAAACCCGCCGCCGCGATGTAAGCGGCCGTATTGGCCGTCCCCGCAAACTTGAACGTTGCGGCCATGGCGAAGACGCCGGCGAAGATCAGTCTTGCGATGAGAATTGCAGCAGTCCGGCCCATCTTGTCCTCCTTTGCAAGCCGTGTTCGCTTCAAGGACGTCTGGACTTCGACTTTCCCGACATGGCCCACGAAATGCTGCGACCATTCGTCGAACCAGCCATAGGCAAGGGCCCGCGGGGTTTCGTTTGCGCGGATTTCGTCCTATCTGGTCGCGCTGACCGTTCTCGCCATATTGGATGACCGCATGACTGCTACTCCAGACCTCACCGGCCGCCTCGCGGTCGTCACCGGCGCTTCGCGCGGCATCGGTTACTTCATTGCCAAGCAAATGGCAGCTGCCGGCGCGCATGTCATCGCGGTAGCCCGGACCGTCGGGGGGCTCGAAGAGCTGGACGACGAGATCAAGGCGGAACATGCCCGCACCGGTAAAGGCGATGCGACGCTGGTGCCGCTTGATCTCGCCGACATGGCTGGCATCGACCGCCTGGGGGGTGCGATCCATGAACGCTGGGGCAAGCTCGACATCCTGGTCGCCAATGCCGGCGTGCTCGGCGTCATTGCCCCGATCGGCCATGTCGAAGCCAAGACCTTCGAGAAGGTGATCAACGTCAACGTCACCTCGACATGGCGACTGATCCGCTCGGTCGATCCGCTGCTGCGGCTTTCCGATGCGGGCCGCGCCATCCTGCTCTCATCAGGGGCTGCCCATTCGGCGCGCGCCTTCTGGGGTCCTTATGCTGCTTCCAAGGCCGCGCTCGAGGCTATGGGGCGTTCCTGGGCCGACGAGACCCGCAATTCGGCGCTGCGTGTCAACATGGTCGACCCCGGCGCAACACGCACCGCCATGCGCGCGCAGGCGGTACCCGGCGAAAACCCGGATACGCTCCCCCACCCTTCGGAGATTGCCGCACGCATCGTGCCGCTGGCGGGCCAGTCGGTCACCGAGACCGGCATGATTTTCCAGGCCAAGCACGATCGCTGGGTGTCTTACCAGATGCCGGCCTGAGACCAAGCCACTCGATAACCAAATCATGGTTGCGGGATGAATTCCCTCCCCGGTATCGTTGCAGCAAGCAGGGGCTGCACCGGGAGGGATTTCCATGCGCAATTTGCTTTTCCTGTCCGCAACCATGGCGATGCTCGTCGCGAGTACCGCCCATGCCCAGGACAAGACGATGAGTTTCTTCGTCACCAGCGTCGGTTCGGGCAAAGGCGCCGATCTTGGCGGGCTGGCCGGTGCGGACGCCCATTGCGGCAAGCTGGCTGACGCCGCCGGCGTAACTGGCAAGACCTGGCATGCCTATCTTTCAACCAAGGACGCGGATGCACGCGACCGCATCGGCAAGGGACCGTGGTTCAACGCCAAGGGCGAGAAAATCGCGGATGATGTCGCTACCCTGCACAGCGACAAGAACAACATCACCAAACAGACTGCGCTCGACGAAAAGGGCCAGGTCATCAATGGCCGCGGCGACAAGCCGAACCGTCACGATATCCTGACGGGTTCGAATCCCGACGGCACCAAGGCTGCCGACAAGACCTGCGGCAACTGGACACTGAGTGGAGGCGACGGGGTCGCCCTGATGGGCCACTCCGACCGTACCGGCCTGGATGATTCGGCGGCGGCCAAATCCTGGAACTCATCGCACGGCTCGCGTGGCGGCTGCAGCCAGGATGCGCTGAAAGGTACCGGCGGCGACGGATTGTTTTACTGTTTTGCAGCCGAATGATCGACCTCACTGCAACGGCGGAGATTTAAGCCACACTTAAATCCAAGTTCGGTTGCTGTGTTCACTTTTGAAGGCAGCGGGCTCCGAAGGTTGATTCAGCTTTCGGAGCCATGCGTCATGGGCGCGCTTTCACGTGCGGCCAAGACTTGCTAGGTTCCGTCAACTCATTCATTCCCAATCCCAAAGTGAGGACTTTCCATGTCATCGACCGTTGCTCTGGTCTGGTATCTCGTGGTTGCCGGCCCGCAAGGCGGCATGGTCGTGCTGCCCAGCACCTTCGACAACCGCGAGCAGTGTGCGGCGGCCATCACCGAATTCCAGAAGCAGCAGCCCGCCCCGACCGGCTGGACGGTCCAGTGTGTGCCGAGTGCCTCGCCTTATGCCGACATGGGTGACGACGAGCCCGGCGCCGAGCAGCAGCCCCAGCAGCCGGCGGCCCCCGCGCAATAATCTAAGCAGGCTTCGGCGCTGCAGCAATTTCAGGAAAAGTGTACCGGTTTTCCGTCCGGAATTGCCTAGACAAAAATTGGAGCGTTTCCGTGAAAAACGGAAACGCTCCAAGACTGCGCCAACGCAAGCATATGTCTGGCTCAGCAGCGCTGAACCAGCCTCTCGTGTAGCCTAGCGGCTACGGAGGGGCCTGGACCAATGACGATCCTGGCTCGGCCGCGCATTCCGCAACCGAGCTCACAATGACAGACGTCGTTCTCTCCGACACGCGCGACAAGGTGCTGGCCGGCATTCTGCTGACCAGCCTAGCCTATCTGCTGTTTTCGCTGCAGGACGCCTCGATCAAATTGCTGGTGACGACCGCCACGGTCTGGCAGATCCTGTTCATCCGCAGCGCCACGATCCTCGTGGGCTGTCTTGCAGCAGGCGGCAGCCGATTGGTCGTCGATTCGGCGCGTTCGCCGATCCTCAAATCCATGCTCCTGCGCAGCTTCCTCATCCTCGCGGCATGGCTTTGCTACTACACGGCTGCGAAAGACCTGCAGCTCGCCGAACTCACCACCATCTATTTCGCCGCACCAATCATCGTGACCGCGCTGTCGATCGTAATCCTGAAGGAAAAAGTCCCGCTGCTGCGTTGGACGGCAGTGCTGATGGGCTTCGGTGGGGTTTTCGTCGCCTGTGACCCTGCCAGCCTCGGCTTTTCGCTGCCCGTACTGCTGGTGCTGGCGGCGGCAGGGTTCTGGGGACTCTCAATCGTGCTGCTCAGCAAGGTTGCCACACAGGAGCGCACGACGGTGCAGCTCGTCCTCAACAATGCCTTCTTCCTGGTGATTGCCGGCGTGCCTATGCTTTGGACCTGGCAGACACCCGGCTGGCAGGAACTCCTCCTGATGATCGCCGTCGGCGCGCTTGGCGGGCTTGGCCAATATTTCCTGTTCGAGGGCATGAAGCGGGCACCGATCTCCATCATCGCTCCATTCGAATACACGGCCCTGCTCTGGGCCTTCGCACTTGGGTTCCTGATCTGGGGCGACGTACCGCGTGACGCCGTGTTTGTTGGAGCAGCCATCATCGTGCTTGCCGGTCTCGTCGTCGTCGCCAGCGAACGCTTCCGCAAACCGGCCGCTTGACGACGACATTCCTGTCAGAAGGCTGTCAGGAGCCCGGCGCTAACATGATCAGCGCGGGAGAGAATCGACATGGTGCAAGCGAACGAGGCTGACGGGAAGCGCGCACTGGGGATCCTGCTGGTGGCCGGCTCTGCAATCGTGTTCGGCCTCAGCGGCGTGCTGACCAAATCGATCGCCGCCGACGCGCTGACGGTGACCTGCTGGCGCGGGTTTGTCGGTTTCCTGCTGATCGGAGCCTATGTGCGCTGGCGACCCGGGCAGGCCGGCCGGCGTCCCGACATGCGGCTTGGCTGGCGGGGCTGGCTGTTGGCCATCGAAGGCGCCGCCGCCAGCATCGCCTTCATCTCGGCCTTCAAATTCACCTATGTCGCCAATGTCGCTGTGATCTATGCGACGGCGCCGTTCGTGACCGCCCTGCTCGCCTGGGCCCTGGTGCGGGAACCGTTCCGGCTGCCGACCATGGCTGCAGCTGTCCTGTCGCTGGCCGGTGTTGCGCTCATGGTGCATTCCGGCCTCGGCACCGGCAAGGTTTTCGGAGATGGGCTGGCGCTGTTGATGACAATCGGCAGTTCACTCTACATGATCATGGTTCGCGGTTTCCGCGATACACCCGTTGTCTGGGCCGGTGCCGTTTCGTCGCTGCTGCTGTTCCTGTTCGGCTGGCTGGTTACCGATCCCCTGGCCGTCAGCCGCCAGGATGCTCTCCTGCTTGTCGTTTTCGGTGCGGCCTTTGCGTTGGCCTCGGTGCTGTGGACCGAAGGCAGCAGATTGATCCCCGCTCCGGAATCGGCGCTGCTCGGTGCCGCTGAGATCCCATCGGCCGTCCTGTTCGCCTGGCTTTTCCTATCCGAGATACCACCCTATGCCAGCCTCATCGGCGGTGCGATCGTGCTCGCCGCTGTCCTCGCCCATGGCTGGCATGACTGGAGTGTCGCGCAACGCCTGGCACAGCTTTCCACAGGTAAGGCTGTAAAATAGTTGCGTTGTCATGGAACCATCATGGAGCCCAAGCATTATCGATGAGCGGGCCATGCTCTAGTCCCCCCAACCCCTCGGCCCGTCCCCCTCCAGCCGACCTTATGGTCGGCTTTTTCTTGGGCAAGACTTCGCCGTCCCGTTTCGCCCTGGCTTCCCGTTTCGCATTGACCTTGATGCCACTTTCGATAGGGTCTGCGCGGTGCGGACGGCAACCGGATCGCATGGAGCGTCCGAACGGGCGCGCGACACCCTGAACTGTGTTGGGAGTGACGCGGTATGATTTTGGCTGTTGCCCTTTTCGCAGCTCTCGCGGCCGCTTGGCTGATCATCGCAACCATCGAAAAAGTCCGCCTGCGGCTGAGCTTCGCCCAGGCGTTTCTCTACACACCGTTCAAGCTTGCTTACCGCATCAGCGATCACAAACTCAGGATCGCCCACGGCGCCGACGCTCCTGTGATCTATGCGATCGTGCATCAGTCGAAGCTTGATCCGGCCTTGATGCTGTCATTGTTGCCAGAGAACACGCTGCATATCCTCGATGAAACCTCCGCGCGCTCGTTCTGGCTGGAACCCTGGCGCGAACTCGCCCGTACCATCGCCTTCAATGCCGAGCATGTCTTTGTCAGCCGGCGCCTGGTGAGGGTCCTGAAGGGACGCGGTCGCCTCGCCGTCTATTTTCCGGACGCCATCGAACCCGATGTGAAATCTTTCCGGCTCTACCGCGCGGTATCGCGCATCGCCCTTCAGGCCGACGCCCGTATCGTGCCGATCTTCATCGGTGGCGCGCGCTGGCTACCCAATTCATTCACGCCTGCCGAACAGGCTCCGCGCAGCCTCTTTCCAAAGCTCACGATCAGCGTCATGCCGCCCATGACACTTGAGCAGCTGGCGGCACGCGATGGAGAGCCCGCGCGAAATCGCGGCAACGCCTTGTTCGACTACGTCGCAGAAGCGCGTTTCGGCGCCACCGATCTCAACCGCAGCCTGTTTCAAGCGGCGCGCGATGCTGCCGACCGCTTCGGCACCTCCCATCCGGTCATCGAAGACGTGGTCGGTGGAACGCTCGGCTACCGGACACTCTTTGCCGGCGCCCGCGTCTTCGGTCAGCGCGTCGAGGCTCGCACCGCGCCCGGCGAGGCCGTGGGCCTTCTGCTGCCCAACACGAACGCCATGGTGATCTCGCTGCTGGGAATGTGGTCGTCTGGCCGGGTGGCTGCGATGATCAACTACACGGCGGGTCCGGCCAATGTGACGTCGGCGGTGCGCACCGCGATGATCCACACCGTGGTCTCCTCGCGCGCGTTCATCGAAAAGGCATCCCTTGCCGACGTTGTCGCTGCCGCCGAAGAAGGCGGTGCCAAATTCCTGTGGCTCGAGGACATTCGCGAAACCACGTCCAGCGTCGAAAAGCTTGCCGCAGCCGCCCTCTGGCGGTGGCCGCTGCAGCCACAGGATGCCCAAAAGCCGGCAGTGATCCTGTTCACATCCGGCTCGGAAGGGCAGCCGAAAGCCGTCGTGCTCTCCAACAGCAACCTGGTGGCCAACGCGATGCAGGCCGAGGCGCGCCTTTCGCTTTCGCCAAAGGACATGCTGCTCAACGTATTGCCGGCCTTCCATTCGTTCGGCCTGACCTGCGGCGTCATCCTGCCGCTGCTGAGCGGCATGAGGACGTTCCTCTATCCCTCGCCGCTGCACTACAAGATCATCCCCGAAATCGCTGGCAAGAAGCATCCTACCGCAATGCTCGGCACGGACACCTTCCTGGCAAACTATGCACGCCACGCCGGTGACGGTGACTTCTCCAGCCTGCGTTTCATCGTGGCAGGCGCCGAACCGGTGAAGCCGGAGACACGCCGTACCTATCGCGACCGCTTCCAGGCCGAGATCGTCGAGGGTTTTGGCCTGACGGAGGCTGCCCCCGTCGTCGCGGTCAACACCGCCATCCACAGCCGTGACGGCACGGTCGGCAGGCTGCTGCCAGCCATTCGCATGCGCCTCGACGCTGTCGAGGGCGTCAAGGATGGCGGCAGGCTGTGGCTGGCCGGACCGAACATGATGATGGGCTACATGACCGCGGACCGGCCGGGGGAGTTGCAGAAGCTGGAGAATTGGCACGACACCGGCGACATCGTCTCCGTCGACCGGGATGGCTTCATCACCATCCGCGGGCGCGCCAAGCGTTTTGCCAAGATCGCCGGAGAGATGGTGTCGTTGGGGGCTGTCGAGATGCTTGTGCGGTCGCTCTGGCCGGAAGACAACCATGCCGCCGTGGCCGTGCCAGACAAGCGGCGGGGCGAACGTATCGTGCTGGTGACCACCGCCGACGATGCTGACCCTGAGGATCTGCGCAAATTCAGCAAACAGCACGGCGCGGCCGAACTTATGGTGCCGCACGACATCGTCAAGGTCGACGCCCTGCCGGTCCTGGGATCCGGCAAGACCGATTATGTCGCCGCGCGAAAGCTGGCGATGGAGCAACTGGGGCTTGCCGTGTGACGCTTCCTGGGTTCTCCGAGCTGACGATTGCGGCTCAGCCTTCGCCCTCAATCCCCTTGTGATCCACATCCGGCGGCAGGATGGCCTCGCCTTCCTTCTTGGCGCGGCGCGAATAGGCCAGCACGCTGAAGGGCAGGAAAACCAGATAGGCCGCAACCGATGCCGTCAGCGTGTGCCACGGGTAGCTGACCAGCAGCAGCACATAGAGCACGACGGCCAGGATCACCGGCAGCACGCGATCGCCCGGAATCTTGAGGCTCTTGCCGGAATAGACCGGCAGTCGGCTGACCAGCAGGAAGGCGATCAACACGGTGAAAGCGACGCCCGCGAAGGCGATCGGCCGTGTCGGCTGCATGCCCAGGAACGACAGGTAAAGGGGCAACAAGACAAGCACAGCCCCCGCCGGCGCCGGCACGCCGACAAAATAATCAGCCTGCCAGGCTGGCCGGTCGGTCTGCTCGTCGAGCACGTTGAAACGCGCCAGCCGCATGCCGCAGGCGATGGCAAACAGCAGTGCGGCAATCCAGCCCGGCGAACCTGCCCTGTCGAGCAGATAGGCATAGAGGACCAAAGCCGGCGCGACACCGAAATTGACGATGTCTGCCAGCGAATCCATCTGCGCACCGAACTTCGACGTCGCCTTCAGCAATCGCGCCAGGCGACCGTCGATGCCGTCGAGAAAGGCGGCGATCAGCACCATGACCACCGCGGTCTCGAAACGGTTTTCGAAAGCGAAACGAATGCCCGAAAGACCGGCGCAGATCGCCAGAACGGTCACCAGGTTCGGCAGGACCATGCGCAGCGGGATCTCGGTGATACGCGGTCCACCGTGACCATGCGGTTCGAACTTCTTGAAGGGAGCGCCCATCGCGCCGTCCTTACGAGATGCGCACCAGCGGCGCCGCCTGTGCGCCGCCGAATTCGGCAATGATGGTTTCTCCGGCAACCGCGGTCTGGCCAACGGCGACGCGCGGCGCGGCATTGGCAGGCAGGAAGACATCAACCCGCGAGCCGAAACGGATCAGCCCGAAACGCTCACCAACAGCCAGCGTACCGCCGGCATCGGCCCAGCAGACGATACGTCGTGCCACCAGGCCGGCGATCTGCACCGCAGCCACTGTACCGTTCGGGCTTTCGATGACGAGACCGTTGCGCTCGTTCTCCTGGCTCGCCTTGTCGAGTTCGGCGTTGAGGAACTTCCCCGGCCGATGCTCGATACGCGTAACGCGGCCGCGCACGGGAGCACGGTTCACATGGCAGGAAAACACATCCATGAACACCGAAATGCGTGTCATTTCGGTTGTACCGAGGCCAAGTTCACGCGGCGGCACGGCTGGCCCGACCGCCGAGACGACACCATCGGCCGGGCTGACGACAAGGCGGTCATCGACCGGCGTCACACGCTCCGGATCGCGGAAGAAATAGGTGCACCAGGCGGTCAGGATCAGGCCGATCCAGAACAGCGTCGAAGAAAAATAGCCAAGCAGCAGCGTGGCCGCAGCAAAACCCGCGATGAACGGGTAGCCTTCGCGATGGATCGGAACGAACGCGTTCTTGACCGTGTCGACAAGATTCATCGGGCTGGGGGCGGCTCCGTTTCGGATGCGCCTCTCTACCGGAAAGCGCCTGTCATCGCAACGCGCCAAAGCCGCGCGGGCCACAGCCGCCACTGAAATGCAGCTGCGAACGCTCCGATGTCCCTCAGCTCATCAGGCTAAAGGATTGAGATCCCTCTAATTTTCTTCGGCTTGCGTAACCGGGAATGGAACACCCGGCAAATAGACCGGAACGGGCCGGATCTCATAGACCGCAGTCGGATTGGCGCTGCGAAGGCTGCGGGCGGCTTCGACGGCTTCCTCGCGGGTCGCACAGTTGATGACATAGAATCCAAGCAACTGTTCCTTGGTCTCGGCGAATGGTCCATCGATGACCATGCCCGCTCCCGGTCCACGCAAGGTGAAGGCACCTTCCGTAGGCCCGAGCCGTGCGGCTGGGCCCAGTTTGCCCTCCGCAAGCAGTCTGTCACGCACAACGGCGAGATCCGCCATCACGACAGCGTCCTCGTCCGGTGTCCAGGATTCGACCACGCCCGAAGCGTGGTAAGCGAGAATGGCGTAAAGCATCGGTTCCCCAGATTTTTCGCGGTGTACATGCCCGCTATCGATGCGCACCCGGGCCTTCTACAGGTATAGCGCGGATATCTTTCCTACGACACTTCTTCCGTGCGCCTGCGCACGACGACGCCGAGATCGTCCGTCTCGCGGGCGATGCGCAGACGTTCTTCCGCCTCCGTGGCTTCGCGCTGGCGATCCCACATCGAAGCGTAGAGGCCATTCTGCCTGAGCAGATCGGCATGCCTGCCGCGTTCGGCGATCTGGCCATCCTTCAACACGATGATCTCGTCCGCCGAAATCACGGTCGAGAGACGATGCGCGATGACGATGGTGGTGCGATCCTTGGAGACCAGGTCGAGCGCAGCCTGGATTTCCTGTTCGGTATGGCTGTCCAGGGCGGATGTCGCCTCGTCGAGAATGAGGATCGGCGGTGCCTTGAGGATGGTACGGGCGATCGCGACACGCTGTTTCTCACCACCCGAGAGCTTCAGCCCGCGTTCGCCGACCATGGTGGCATAACCGTCCGGCAGGCGTTCAATGAAGGGGCCGATCTGGGCCAGCTCCGCTGCGCGGCGGACCTCATCCTCGCTGGCATCCATGCGGCCGTAGCGGATGTTGTAGGCAACGGTATCGTTGAAGAGCACGGTGTCCTGCGGCACCATGCCAATGGCAGAGCGCAGGCTTTCCTGGGTAACGTCGCGCACGTCCTGGCCGTCAATCAGCACAGCGCCCGACTGCACGTCATAGAACCGGAACAACAGCCGCGAAATCGTCGACTTGCCGGCGCCGGACGGCCCGACAATGGCGACCGTCTTGCCCGCCGGCACCTCGAAGCTGACGCCTTTCAGTATCTTGCGGTTGGGATCGTAGGAGAACTGCACATCACGGAATTCGACGCTCCCGCTGCCGATGGCGAGCGGCCTGGCGTCTGGCTTGTCCACCACCTCCTGCTTGACACCGAGCAGGTCGAACATGTGTTCGATATCGGTCAGTCCCTGGCGGATTTCGCGATAGATGAAACCGATGAAATTGAGCGGTACAGAGAGCTGGATCAGCATGGCGTTGATGAACACGAAGTCGCCGATGGTCTGCGTCTTGTTCATCACCTCATAGGCCGACATGCACATGACGACCGTGGTGCCCAGGCCATAGATGACGCCCTGGCCGAAGTTCAGCCAGCCAAGCGATGTCCAGATGCGGGTGGCGGCGGTCTCGTAGCGCGCCATCGAGCGATCGAAGCGCTGGGCTTCCATCGCCTCATTGCCGAAATATTTGACCGTCTCGAAATTGAGCAGCGAGTCGATTGCCTTGGTGTTGGCATCGGTGTCGCTGTCGTTCATGTCTCGGCGAATACCGATGCGCCAGTCACTGGCCCGCACCGTGAACCAGACATAAAGCGCGACGGTGACGGCAACGACGGCGACATATTTCCAGCCATAGGTGAAGGCGAAGATGGCGGCCGTCAGCGCGAACTCGAGCACGGTCGGCGCCGTGTTGAGCATGATGAAGCGCACAATGGTCTCGATGCCCTTCGTGCCGCGTTCGATGATGCGCGACAGCCCACCGGTGCGCCGCTCCAGATGGAAACGCAGCGACAGCTGATGCATGTGTACGAACGTGCGGAAAGCAAGCTGGCGCACGGCGTGCTGGCCGACGCGCGCAAACAGGGCGTCGCGCAACTGGTTGAACCCGAGCTGCACCAGGCGCAGGAAATTGTAGGCGATGACAAGAGCAATCGGCGCGAGCAGGATCGCCGGCAGCGGCGGGTTGTATTGTCCGGTGCCGGCCAGGGCGTCGGTGGCCCATTTGAAGAAATAAGGACCTGCAACCAGCACCAGCTTGGCAATGACCAACAGCAAGGTGGCCCAGGTGACACGCCAACGCAAGTCGGGCCGGTCGGCCGGGTACATGTAGGGCCACAGATTGCGCAGCGTCTGGAAGGTGGTGCCGGTATCGGCGGCGGAAACGGTCTTTTCGGCCACTGTTCTTGCCTTATGAAATCGATTCGGCTGTACGGCGACAGGCTTCGACCAGCGCGGTGACGGATGCCGAGACGTGGGCCAGCGCCTTGTGGTCGACCTCATAGCGCGAACGCTGCCGGTCGGGCGTGAAGCGAACCAGCCCTGCCTCGACGAGGATCTTCAGATGTTGGGAAACGGTCGACTGCGCGAGGTCGAGATGATCAACCACCTCGCCGCAACAACAGGAGTGGCTGGCGGACAGGCACTTCAGGATTTCGATCCGCGCAGGATGCGACAGCGCCGCAAATTTTGCGGCGACGGCGCGCGTATCGACGGGATGGCCTAAGCCACAAAGTTCAAGCGGAGATTCCATAGTTCATCGTCGATAGACGATGGACCAATTTTGCGCAACCTGGCCAGATGGACGAAACGAATTCTATTCGGCGACGGTTGCCTGGTCGCCCAATGTCTTCATGTCGGCAGTTTCGCCTTCCTTCGACTTCTGCGGCACCTTGAAAACCTGCCCCGGCCAGATGCGGTCCGGATTGCTGATCTGCTGCTGATTGGCGAGGTAGATGGTCGAATAGCGCACGCCGTGCCCGTAGACCCGACGCGAGATGCGCCAGAGTGAATCGCCACGACGGATGATGACGGCGTGGTCGACCTGCTCAAGCTTCGGCGCAACGGTGGTCGGAGCCCTGTCGGCCGATGCCGTGTCCTGCTGCGGCGCTGCCGATGTCTCCGAGGCAGAAGGAGCGACAGCAGCGACAGCTTCGCCGGGCTCGCGCTGGAACGGCACTGTAGCCCGGGCGATCACCTTTGAACCGTCGGCATCCAAGAGATCGACCCGAACGGTGTAGTCTCCGACCGGCAGGTCGCGCGTCGCCTCGACCAGGTACTGTCCCTTTTCAGAGACGACGGCCTCACCGAGAAGAATTTCGTTGGCGTAGGCGCGAACCTTGCGGCCCGGATCGGCAGTGCCCGCGACGAAGACATTGCCGCCGTCGATCTCGACGGCCCCGACTGCGACCTTCGCTGCACCCGGCGCCGGCTGGGCTGCCGACTCGGTCGCAGCGGAAGCCGTTGCCTGCGGAGTCGTTGCCGGAGCGGATGCTGCCTGCTGGCCGGTGGCTTCACCGCCGGATTTCTCTTCAGGCTTTGGCACGGCCAGCAGGGTTGCGGCTTTGCCCGGCTCCTCGACAAGCGCGAGGACCTGCCCATTCGCTTTCTCGGGGATCGCAACGACGGCGGTCTGTGCGGACGGAACGACGATGTTGGACGGCGAGGTCGAGCGCAACTGCAGCTGGTAGTTCCCAGGCTTCAGCGGGTCGTTCAGGACGATTGCGAAGTCGCCATCCGGTCCTGCCTTGGTGGTTCCGAATACGGTGGCGCCTTGCACGACGTCGACCTTGGCGTTCGGAGCGGCCTTGCCGGCAACAACGACAGAGCCGTCACCTTCGGCGCGCACCACATCAAAAGTGGGCGCAACAGGGCCGGTCGCCGCCGGCGCAGGTTCGGCCGGCTTATCAGGCGCCGGTGCCACCGCGGCCTGCTGTTCAGCGGGCTGCTGCGCCGCGGGCTGTTGTATCGTTGCTGGCTGGTTTGCGGGCTGCTGTGCCGCAGGCGGCTGAACAGCTGCGATCTGAGCCGGCGGCGTGGTTTTCAGGTACGGGTCGAGCGCGCCGGAAACATAGGCCACACCAGCCACCGCCGCCGCGCCACCTCCTGCAAATAGCAATGCCCTGACAAGCGCCGTTGTCATATCCTTATAGCCCCCTTAGCCACCTACAATCGGTCTAACTGCTTTTGGCGGAATCGACAAGAAAAAGCCCACCTCAAGGCTTGACCGGACCTGCAGACGGCATCACCAATCCAATCATGAACACGATTCGATCCGTCTGTGTTTATTGCGGCTCGTCAACCGGTCGCGATGGCATCTATCTCGAAGCCGGCCGTCAGCTCGGCCAATCCCTTGCCCGTTCAGGCCTGCGCCTGGTTTACGGCGGCGGAACCAAGGGCATCATGGGCGCGGTTGCCGAAGGCACCATGCGTTCTGGCGGCAAGGTCATGGGCATCATTCCGCGCTTCCTGATGAACAGGGAGGCGACGGAAAGCGCGCTCGACCGGCTGCATGAGCTGGTCGTCACCGAGAACATGCACCAGCGCAAGCACAGGATGTTCGAAGAATCCGACGCGTTCGTGGCGCTGCCAGGTGGAATCGGCACGGTCGAGGAAATCGTCGAGATCATGACCTGGGCGCAGCTCGGTCATCATCGCAAGCCGATCGTGTTCGCCAACATCAAGGGCTTCTGGGACCCGATGCTGGCCTTGATCGACCATATGGCGGCTGAGGGCTTCATCCACACGGCTCATAATGTGAAGCCTCTGGTTGTGGAGGATCCCGACAAGATTGTCGCGACCATTCTAGCGACGGGCGCTGCCGTCGACGCGCCAACAAGCGGCGTCGCTTCCGTCATCGACAAGATGTAAGTGGGCCGCGGCTGACTGCCGGAGCGTTTCCGTTTTCGACGGAAACGCGGAAACACCCCTGCTCTTTCCCGAAGTGGATCAGCCGCGCCGGCTGGCAGCCAGCATCGACCATGTGTAGATGGCCAGCGCAGCCCAGATGAGGCCGAAGGCCACGGCTTTCGTCGTGTCGAACGGCTCGCCGAAAATAAAGACGGCGATCAGGAAGACGATGGTCGGCGCGATGTATTGCATGATGCCGATGGTCGAGAGCCGAAGCAGCTTGGCGCCGAAGGCAAAGAGCAGCAGCGGGACGGCGGTGACGATGCCACTGCCCATGAACAGCAGCGTGTCCGTCGTGTTGCCGGTCGCGAAATGCCCTTCCCCCTTCAACGCCAGCCAGACGATATAGGCCAGCGACGGAATGGAGAGGAGCAGCACTTCCAGCAGGAAACCCTGGCTCGGGCCGATCGGCAGCGTCTTGCGAAAGAACCCGTAGGCCGCAAAGGAGAAGGCCAGGGCCAGCGAAACCCAGGGCAAAGTCCCGCTTTCAACGGTCAGCACAATCACAGCGATTGCCGCCAGCGCCACTGCCACGATCTGCAGGCGGTTCAGCCGTTCCCCAAGCAGCAGCGCGCCAACCAAAACATTGACGAGCGGATTGATGTAATAGCCGAGCGCGGTCTCTACCGTGCGATCAACGGCGATCGCCCAGACGTAGATGCTCCAGTTGACCGTGATCAACGTCGCCGTCAGCGCAGCCATCGCCAACATGCGCGGCGAACGCAGCGCAATTTTGAAGTCGGCGGTGCGGCCAAGCCAGATCAGTACGATCGCCGCGATCGGCACGGACCAGATGATGCGATGTGCGATGACCTCGGCCAGCGGCAGATGGGCTACGGCCTTCATGTAGAAGGGCAACAGCCCCCACAGGAGATAGGCGCCCAGAGCCAGGAAAAAGCCACGACGGGCGCCTGCTTCGGTTTCGATTGGTACAGTCTGGGTGGTCATGGCCCAAAGCTATGCGCCAGCGAACGCGCCAAGACCATCAACAAATTCTGATGCATTGTGGATTTTCGCTGATGGATTTGCAGGGTGCTATTCGGCCGCAACCAGCCCCGCCATCTCGCGATTCTTCATCAGCTTGTAGATGATGGAATCCATCAGAGCCTGGAACGAGGCATCGATGATGTTCTCCGACACACCGACCGTCCACCAGCGCGCGCCGGTGGAATCGTGCGATTCGATCAGCACGCGGGTGATCGCCTCGGTGCCGCCATTGAGGATACGCACCTTGAAGTCGGCAAGTTCGAGATCGACAATCTCGTTCTGGTACTTGCCGAGATCCTTGCGCAGCGCGAGATCGAGCGCGTTGACCGGACCATGGCCCTCGGCCACCGACATCTTCTCCTCATTGTCCACCATCACCTTCACAATGGCTTCCGAGACAGTCTTCAGCTGGCCGTTGGCATCGAACCTGCGCTCGACCATGCAGCGAAACGAGGTAACGGCGAAGAATTCCGGCAGGCCGGACAACATCTTGCGCGCCAGCAGTTCAAAGGAAGCGTCGGCGCCCTCATAGGCGTAGCCTTCAGCCTCGCGTTCCTTGACGACGGCGATGAGGGCGTCGAGACGCGCGTCGTCCTTCGGCACGTCGATGCCGCGCCGCTTCAGCTCGGCGAGAAAGTTCGCCTTGCCGCCCTGGTCGGAGACCATGACGCGTCGACGGTTGCCGACGGCTTCCGGCGGTACATGTTCATAGGTCTGCGGCTCCTTGACCAGAGCCGAGGCGTGAATTCCAGCCTTGGTGGCGAAGGCGGAGGAGCCGACATAGGGCGCCTGCGCTTCCGGAGCGCGGTTCAACAACTCGTCGAATGCACGGGAAAGGCGTGAAATGCCGGCAAGCTGTTCCGCCGAGACCCCGGTCTCGAAACGGTCCTTGTAGGCTGGTTTCAGCATCAGCGTGGGGATCAGCGTCACCAGATTGGCGTTGCCGCAGCGCTCGCCGATGCCGTTCAAGGTGCCCTGGATCTGCCGCACGCCGGCTTCGACTGCGGCCAGCGAATTGGCCACGGCCTGGCCGGTGTCGTCATGGGCATGGATGCCGAGATGATCGCCCGGGATGCCGGCTGCGATCGCCTTTTCGACGATGACGTGGACCTCGGACGGCTGGGTGCCGCCGTTGGTGTCACACAGCACCACCCAACGTGCGCCGGCTTCATAGGCGGTCCTGACGCAGGCCAGCGCATAGTCAGGATTGGCCTTGAAACCGTCGAAGAAGTGCTCGCAATCGACCATCGCCTCGCGACCGGCGGCAATGGCGGCGGCGACGGAGGCGCGGATTGCCTCCAGGTTCTCTTCGTTGCTGCAGCCCAACGCGACGCGGACGTGGTAGTCCCAGCTCTTGGCGACGAAGCAGATGGCATCCGAACGCGCCTGCACCAAAGCGGCAAGACCTGGGTCGTTCGAAGCCGAAACGCCGGCGCGCTTGGTCATGCCGAAGGCAACGAAGCTGGAGCGCGCCGTGCGTTTTCTGGTGAAGAATTCGGTGTCGGTCGGGTTGGCGCCGGGATAGCCGCCCTCGACATAATCCATGCCGAACTCGTCCAGCATGCCGGCGATCGCAATCTTGTCCTCGACCGAAAAGTCGATGCCCGGCGTCTGCTGGCCGTCACGCAATGTCGTGTCGAAGAGGTAGAGGCGGTCGCGTTGCATGGTCATTTACCGGCGAATTTGTCCGTGGCGCGGATCAGGCTGTCGAGGATACCGGGTTCGGAATAGGCATGTCCGGCACCTTCGATGAGGTGGAAATCGGCCTTCGGCCAGGCCTTGTGCAGCTGCCAGGCATATTTTGCCGGGCACGGCATGTCATAACGGCCATGGATGATGGCGCCCGGAATATCCTTCAACTTGTAGGCATTGCGAAGGATCTGCCCCTCTTCGAGCCAGCCGGCATGGGCAAAATAGTGGTTTTCGATGCGAGCGAAAGCGAGGGCATAGTCATCCTGCGCAAAGGGATCGCTGGTCGCCGGTTCCGGAAGCAGCGTGATGGTCTCGCCTTCCCAGATCGACCAGGCCTTGGCCGCCTCGACCTGCTTCTGGCGGTCGCTGCCAACCAGCCGCTTGCGGTAGGCTCCCATCATGTCGCCGCGCTCATCCTCGGGGATCGGCGCCAGGAACCGTTCCCACTTGTCTGGGTACATTTCCGAAACACCGAACTGATAATACCAGTCGAGTTCGGCACGGGTGAGCGTGTAGATGCCGCGCACCACCAGTTCGCTGACGCGGCTGGGATGTGTTTCGGCATAGGCCAACGCAAGCGTGGAGCCCCACGACCCGCCGAAGACCAGCCACTTGTCGAAGCCGGCCAGATCACGCAAGCGCTCGATATCGGCGACCAGATGCCAGGTCGTGTTGGCCTCCAGAGAAGCGTTGGGCGTCGACTTGCCGCAGCCGCGCTGGTCGAACAGGATGACATCGTAGAGCTTCGGATCGAACAGCCGGCGATGGCTCGGTGAAATGGCGCCGCCCGGTCCGCCATGCAGGAAGACGGCAGGTTTGGCGCCTTTGGTGCCAACCCGCTCCCAATAGACCTGGTGACCATCGCCCACATCCAGCATACCGCTCGCGAAGGGTTCGATCTCGGGATAAAGCGTACGCAATTCCAGACTCACAGTTTCAGCCCTTTCTCAGGCCAATTCTCGGTTTCGCGGTCGGGATGCTGGAAGGAGATGATGTGCTCCTGCCGCGCATAATAGTCGAGGTCCTGATGCACCGGCGCCTCGAAGATCTTCTCGACCCAGGGCAGACGCGATGCGTGGTTGACCTGATGCGTCGGCGCCAAGTCGGAACGATCATCAAAACTGCCGATCGAAATCTCCAGCGCATCGGGGCTCTTATAAGTCATCGGCGTACCGCACCGTTTGCAGAAGCCGCGCGCAATGTTGACGGACGACTGGAAGTAGCTCGGTTCCTCATGCACCCATTCGACACCGTCCGACGGCACCGTGACGAAAGCGCCGAAGAACGAACCGAACTGCTTCTGGCACATGCGGCAATGGCAGATCGACGGACGCCCGAGCTTGCCCTGTATGCGGAAGCGCACGGCTCCGCACTGGCAGCCGCCGGTTCTGATGGCATCGGTCATGGTCTGTCCTCCGGGGGCCAGGTTGCGGTGTCGTGATCGGGGTGCTGCCGGGCGGACGGCACAATCGCAGCGTACCATTCAGATTCGTCGGAAGAGGGCTCGGAGGAGCCGATCTCATCGAACCACGGCATCTTCGCGTGCAATCCGCATTGAAAAGCGGGTTTCACGGCTGCCGGCTCGTCGAGTGCGCCGAGCACGACGTTGATCGTATTGCGGTCCAGCACGTCGAAAAGCAGCGGCGTTCCACAATCCCGGCAGAATCCGCGACGCACGAGATCGGATGAGTGAAACCAACCCACTTCGCCGCGCGTCATCGTAAATTTCGACTTCGGCACGCGCGCAAGCGGCATGAAATAATTGCCCGATGCCTTCTGGCACATGCGGCAATGGCAGACATGCGCATTCTCGAGAGCGCCATCGATGCGGTAGCGCACCGAGCCGCACTGGCAGCCTCCGGTCGAGGCTTCCCCTCTCATGCGTGCGTTTCCTTGTCGACCGGCGGCCAGACCTCGGTTTCATGATCGGGGTGCTGGTGGTTCACCATCGAGGCGATGAACGGGACGGAGACGGGATCGTCCTCTGTTATGCCGCCAGGCAATGAGGGAATCGCATCCACATAGGGCAGCTTCGCCTCGATACCCCACTGTACCGTCGGCGGAATTTCTTCCGGATGATCGAAGGCCGCGATGGCCAGCGCGATGCCATGAGGATCGCCAAAGGTCAGCGGCGTGCCGCATTCCGGGCAAAAACCGCGCGTGGCGAAACTGGACGACTGAAAAAGCTTCGGCTCTGCGCGCGTCCATGTCAGCCTTGCGGCGGCGACGGAGACCAACGGCTGGTAAAAATTGCCGCTCGCCTTCTGGCACATCCGGCAATGGCAGATCGAGGCTTCCCCCAGAACGCCTTCGACGCGAAAACGCACCGCGCCACACTGGCATCCGCCGGTATAGGTGGGTTTGTTGTCGAGGCTCATCACGCCGGCCCGTGGTAGACGGCTTCGATGTTGTTGCCGTCGGGGTCGAAGGCGAAAGCCGCGTAATAGTGCTCGTGGTAGTGCGGGCGCAGCCCCGGAGCCCCGTTGTCCCTGCCGCCCGCGACCAGCGCCGCCGCGTGGAAGGCATCGACATCAGCCCGGCTGTTGGCCGTGAAAGCATAGTGGCGGCCGGGCGCCGACGTCCTCGTCTCATGCAGCCAGAACACCGGCCGGTCGCGGCCGTAACCACCAACCTTGGCGCCGCCCGTATACTGCTCCGGCACCATGTAGAGCAGCGAAGCGCCAAGCGGTGCCATTGCCTTGTCGTAGAATGTTTTCGCCGCCTCGAAATCGACGACGGAAATGCCGGTGTGGTCGATCATCTCTTCACCTCCCAGGTCGTCACGCGTTCGCCCGTTGCCGGATCCTTGCCATCTTTCAGCTGGATACCTTGCGCCAGCAATGCGTCACGGACACGATCCGCCTCGGCCCAGTTCTTGGCCGCAATGAAGGCAAGGCGCTCGGCTATGGTCTTCGAAACAGCCTGCTCGTCAATCGCCGCGGTCGCAAGGCTGAAACCAAGGAACTGCAGCGCGGCCTTCAGGCTTGCCGCCGCGTCGTTTCCTTGATCGGCGTCCGATGCCAGCTGCGTCAGCACCTGGAAGGCCTGATAGGTGCCGAGATCATCCGCCAGCGCCTCGATGACGGCCAGTGGGACATCGCCAGCCTCACCGGTCGCCAGGTCCGCGCCACGCTTCCATTTGCGCAGCGTGTTCTCGGCTTCCTCCAGCTTGCGGACCGAAAAATCGATCGGCTCGCGATAATGCGTCATCAGCATGGCCAGGCGCAGCACCTCGCCCGGCCATTTGCGGCCGCCGAATGTCTCCGTCTCCAGCAGTTCGTTGATCGAATAGAAATTGCCCAGGCTCTTGGACATCTTCTGGCCTTCGACCTGCAGGAACCCGTTGTGCATCCAGACATTGGCCATCACGTCGGTGCCGTGAGCGCAGCGCGACTGCGCGATCTCGTTCTCATGGTGCGGAAAGATCAGGTCCAGACCGCCGCCATGAATGTCGAAGACCTCGCCGAGATAGGCGGCGCTCATGGCCGAGCACTCGATGTGCCAACCGGGCCGTCCCCTACCCCATGGGCTTTGCCAGCCCGGCTCTTCCGCGGTTGAGAGCTTCCACAGGACGAAATCGCCCGGGTTCTTCTTGTGCGCATCGACGGCAATGCGCACGCCGGCCTGTTGTTCGTCCAGCGGGCGCTTGGAGAGTTCGCCATAGTCCGGCATCGAGGCGGTATCGAACAGAACCTCGCCTTCCGCAGCATAGGCGTGGCCGCGGTCGATTAGTTGGTGGATCAGACCGATCATGTCGGTCTTGCCGTCGGCGCGCGGCTCGACGAATTCCGTGGCACGCGGCTCATGCGTCGGCTCAAGGCAGCCCAGCGCGGCGACGTCCTTCTGGAACTGGTCCGCGGTCTTCTCGGTTACCCGCCGGATCGCCTGATTGAGCGACAATTTTCCAGAAGCGATGTCATCGCCAAAATCGCGCAACGCGCGCGCGTTGATCTTGTCATCGAGGTCGGTGATGTTTCTCGCATAGGTGACGTGTTCGGAACCGTAGACATGGCGTAGCAGCCTGAACAGCACATCGAACACGATCACCGGCCTGGCATTGCCGATATGGGCGAGGTCGTAGACCGTCGGGCCGCAGACATACATACGCACATTGTCGGGATCGATGGGGACAAAATCCTCCTTCGCCCTGTTCAGCGTGTTGTAGAGGCGCAAGCCTTTCGAGCCCTCAGACATTCATCCCCTTCCCGACCGATCCCGGCCGCAGCGCATTTTCGCGCACAATCCAACCCCAGCCTGCTGGCCGGGGCGTTGTCCACTCAGAGAGAAAGTTGAGGCGAAAACGTCCAGACCAGCGCGAGCGCTAGCCAATAATGCAGATGCCACAAATGGCGAAAGACGTTCTCATGCGCGGCTTTATCGCGCTCGCCCGTGTTGCCGTCAAGTCGCAACTTTCACAGACCGGGCGCTCTGACAGGCGTAAACCATTTGAAGAAACATTTTCTTAAGCATGTGCGTTCAGTGCTATAATATTCGTCGGCTCACGTGGAAAACGCCACGATTTGGTCGGAATCGGCCATCATCTGCAGCGCCTTCCAGTGACCCTTGACCTTGGGGAAGTCGAAATGCCACGCAGCAAACAGGAAGCCAGTCGAGCCAAGCAACCGACACTCGCCAGCCAATATCGGGCAATCGGCCCGGCGGCAGTGGTGGCGGCTCTGCTCCACACGGCTAAGAAGAAAAAGCCCGCGCACAAGATCACCTCGCCACGCGCGGCCTGAAAAACGGTCTGTGGTCGCTGACGAGCCGATGCTCGCTCAGCGGCAGAGCGTTTCCGTTTTTCACGGAAACGCGGAACGCTCTGACTTTGTTTTTACGCAATTCCGGACGGAAAACCGCTACACACTTTTCCTGGAATTGCGGCAGAGACTAGAATAGCGACATCTGATCAGAATCGTCGCCGCCAGGTTTCTTGCGCGTCGGTTTTGCCGGCTCTTGCCGACCCGCTGGATCTTCAGCCGGCGCGACGAACCTCTCCTGGATTTCCGGCCCCGAATTGGCGACCTTATTGACGAGGTCGGAAACCGGGATCGCCTCGAAGAACCCTTCATCGACGGGGCGCAAAAGATCCGCGACCGCACGCGGTTCCTGGCTCCGGCAATCCAGCCAGCGCGAAAAATCCCCGGGATGAATCACGACCGGCATACGGTCGTGGATATGGGCGATGTCGGCATTTGCCGACGTGGTCATGATGGCGCCGGTATCCATCTCGGAGCCGCCCGGTTCAGCATAGGTCTCCATCAATCCGGCAAAGGCGACGATGCCGCCGTCTTTCGGCCGCACCCAGTAGGCCTGCCCTTTCCTGCTGCCTGCCTGGCGCCATTCATAGAACCCGCTGGCCGGCACCAATGTGCGCCGATGGCGCATGGCGGTACGAAAAGAGGCTTTCTCGGCCGCGCTCTCGGAGCGCGCGTTGATGAGGAGCGGAAACTGTCGCGTATCCTTGACCCAGGTCGGTATCAGCCCCCAGCGAACCAGCATAGAGGTTCTATCGGAGCGATTCGAACCAGGTGCTTTCGGAGCACCGGCAAGCACCATCGTGATGGGCTGGGTCGGCGCGATGTTGTAGCGCGCCGGAAATGGCTCGATATCGTCCAGGCCGAGGAAGGTTGTGGTCTGGTCCGGCGTCGCGGTCAGGGCAAAACGTCCGCACATGGCGTAATCTCATCTTCGTCTGGCCCCGAAAGTGGTGGTGGAAGGGCGTCGCCGCAACCGCTAAAGCTCGGTTTGGTGCCGCGATCCACAGTCATCGTTCGGTCCAACAGACATGGGAAGATGCTGAGAAATGCCCCCTAGGCGAACCATACCGTCGGTTTCCGTAGCTGTCGTGCGTGGCGATACAGTGCTTCTGGTGAAGCGCGCCAGGCCGCCCTCCCAGGGTGTCTACGCCTTTCCGGGCGGCAAGGTCGAAGCCGGCGAGAGCCTGGAAGCTGCGGCGAAACGGGAGCTTCTGGAAGAAACCGGCCTCGCGGCCGCCGACCTGCGGCCGCTGATCGAGATCTTCATCGATGGCTCCGTCGAAGGCCATCCTTCGGACTATCGCCTGACTGTGTTCGGCGCCCGCTACATCGGGGGCGAAGCCCAGGCCGACGACGATGCCGAGACAGCCGCCTTCTACACGCTGGGCGACATGGAAACGATGCCTCTGGCCGGTTCCGTCCTTTCCGTTGCCCAGGATCTGCTGCAGCCGGACAAAAAGCCGTTGGGCTAAGCCCCGCAACGCCTTGCAGCGGACAAATTGTTTCTTCACAAAGGCTTATGATCCGTGCATTCGTTCTTTCCCTACTTAGTCTCGCCATATTGGCGGGAGTTTCGGCGCGCCCTGCGGCCGCGACCGAGGCGCCGTTCGAGCCGGGGCTGATGCGGCTGGCCGAAGTTCTGGGATCCCTGCATTTCCTGCGCAATCTCTGCGGTGAAAAGGGTGACCAGTGGCGCGGCGAGATGGAGAAACTGCTGGAGTCCGAAAACCCCGATCCTGAACGGCGCGCACGCTTCATCGCGGCATTCAACCGGGGCTATCGTTCGTTCGGCAGCACCTATACGCAATGTACGTCTTCGGCCAGCGAAGCGATCAACCGTTACATGAGAGAGGGCGAGAAGCTCTCGCGCGACATCGCGTCGCGCTATGGCAATTAGCGAGCTGTTAACTTTTTCACCATTGTGGCAGCACAGCACCAAAGTCCTGTGGTAGGAACCTTAATGGGACATTAAAGGGACGGGTCAAGTTTGATCCTCATTTGAAGGATCGCCGCTTGAACAAGGGTGGTAGTTGCGTATGGGACACACAGCCAACGATATCGATGCCCTCGTCAGGGAAGAAAAGCGCCTGACCGCCGTCGAGAGCCATAGCGAAGCGTGGGCGGAAGGGCTTTCCGCTGGTATCGAGCCGGATATCATCGCCGAGGCGGCGTTGGAAACAGCGTTTTGCGAGATGCTGCGCGCCAATGGCGAGACAGCAGCCCTTGCCCTGCTCGACAGGATGCGTGAAAAGGTGATTGCCGGAGCGTTCGAGCCCGACCAAGTGCGGCACTGAACTGACGCCCGGCGCCGACCGGCGGAATAGCCTTTCCGCCGCGCGGCGGCATACCGACCGGGTGTTGCCCGGCAGCATGGAGAGGCGGCCGTTGAAATTTTCGTCCTTCGACAGACCCCGCGGCCTGGCGTTTGGCGCTGGTTTCCTCGCGCTGACACTCACGACACCTTCGGTTCTGCTCACAACAGCCCGGCCGGCCATCGCGCTCAGCGAAATCAAGCATGACGACGTGCAGGTCCCCGGCAAGCGTCAGCAAATGGGACCGGAAGCGCCCAAGCCCGGTATCGTACCACTGCCGGATCCCATCCAGACCGTTCCGCCACCCCAGAAGACAACGCCGCCGGGCCAGGACGAGCCCGAACAGGTCGAGCCCGCCAAGCCCGGAGAGGGTAGCGGCAATCTCGCCCGACCGCAGATCGATCCCACAGCGTCGTTGCCGCCGGTGCAATATGACCTTGCCAAACTGCCGGAACCGGTGCGGCGCATGCGCGATCTGATCATCGACGCCTGCAAGAGCGGCGATATCGAAAAACTCCGCCCCCTGATCGGGGTTGGCGATTCGCTGACGCAGCTTTCATTGACCGATATAGAAGGCGATCCTATCGCCTTCCTCAAGGGACTGTCCGGCGATACCGAGGGCCAGGAAATCCTCGCCATCCTGCAGGAAGTTCTCGACGCGGGTTATGTGCAGCTCGACCCCGGCACACCGCAGGAGCTCTATGTCTGGCCCTATTTCTTTGCTTATCCGCTGGCCAAGCTCGACGCCAAGCAGCGGGTGGAACTCTTCAAGATCGTCACCGCAGGCGATTACGAAGACATGAAGCAGTACGGCACTTACATTTTCTATCGTGTCGGCATCACGCCGCAGGGCCGCTGGACCTTCTTCGTCGCCGGCGATTGAACCGAAGCCGCCTCAAGACAAGGCCCTCATCCGCAAAGATGCGCCTGACGAGACAAAACGCCTCGCCAGGCAAAACCGTCAGTAGCCGCGGCGACGGTAGTAGCGCTCGTCACAAGGTGCGGTGAAGACGCGGCCGTAACGATCCTGATAGCGGCACAACTCGCGACCACGGTCACGTGGCTGCGGGCCACCCGAGGTTGCCAGAACGGCACCCAGCAGCGCCCCGGCGCCGGCGCCGATCAGCGTGCTTTCGGTGTTGCCGCCAATCGCCTGGCCAACCAACGCACCACCAGCCGCGCCCAGGGCAGCGCCACCGGTCGCACGCTGCTGCTGGGCCGTCTGCGAGCAAGCAGCGATGCCCAGCGTCATCAGCAAGGTCGTGGCAGTGGCGAGTTTCATCAGATTCATCAGGACAGTCTCCGTTTGGTCCGTGCGGACGTTGGCGCGACCTTACGGATCCAACATGAACGCAGCCTGTCTAAATCTCAGCGAAGCTTGCTGGCCCCTAATTTGTTGGCAATCACGACACCCAGCGTCGCGAAAACCACGACGATAACCAGATAGATCATCAGCAAAACCGGCCAGACGACAAAGGCATTGCCGTTGGTGCTGCGGGAAAGTTCAATCTCAAGCAGCCAATAGAATACGACGCAGGCGGCAACGGCGGTCACGAAGACAGCGCCGACATTGTTGCAGCCGATCTTGTGGAGAACAGCGGCCAAACCGCCGGAAGCGACGGCGCACAAGATCGCGGCTTCAATCATGCAACATGGCCGATCATCGCCAACTCGACTAGCCGACGACAGCTTCCGAGAATTCGACCGCCCTGCCCTGCGATGGCCTGACGATCTCGCCTTCCCACATGACGCGGGTGCCGCGCACGATGGTGCCGACCGGCCAGCCGGTGACTTCCTTGCCGTCATAAGGCGTCCAGCCGGCCCGCGATCCCGCCTGCGCGTTGGTGATGGTTTCACGCCGCTTCATGTCCACGACGGTGAAATCGGCGTCATAACCGGCAGCGATGCGTCCTTTGCGCGCCATGCCGAAGATGCGGTTCGGACCGTGGCTGGAGAGGTCGACGAAGCGTTCCAGCGTAAGCCGGCCGGCATTGACGTGATCCAGCATGATCGGGACCAGTGTTTGCACACCCGTCATGCCAGACGGCGAAGCCGGGTAGGGTTTCGCCTTCTCGGCCAGCGTGTGCGGAGCATGGTCGGAACCGAGCACATCGACGATGCCCTGGTCGATGCCTTGCCAGATGCCGTCACGATGGCGGGCAGCACGCACCGGCGGGTTCATCTGCAGGAGCGCGCCAAGACGGGCATAGTCGTCGGCGCTCATGGTCAGGTGATGGGGCGTCGCCTCGCAGGTCGCGACATCCTTGTGCTGCTGGAGAAAGCTGATTTCCTCGGTCGTCGAGATATGCAGCACATGGATGCGCGCGCGGGTCTGGCGCGCGATGCGCACAAGGCGCTCCGTGCACTGAAGTGCCGCGATCTCGTCGCGCCACACCGGATGCGAAGACGGGTCGTTCTCGACCCGCAGGCCAAGACGATCACGCAGGCGGAATTCGTCTTCCGAATGAAACGCTGCACGGCGGCGGATGTTGCGCAGGATGGAAGCGACGCCTTCATCGTCTTCCACCAGCAGGTCGCCGGTCGACGAGCCCATGAACACCTTGATCCCGGCAGCCCCCGGCAAGCGCTCCAGTTCAGCGACATCCCCGGCATTGTCACGCGTTCCACCGACCCAGAAAGCGAAATCGCAATGCATGCGCCCGGTAGCGCGTGCAACCTTGTCGGCCAGCGTCGCTTCACTGGTGGTGAGTGGATTGGTGTTGGGCATTTCAAAGACCGCGGTGACGCCGCCCAGCACGGCGGCACGGGACCCGGTCTCGAGATCTTCCTTGTGCTCGAGGCCCGGCTCGCGGAAATGCACCTGGCTGTCGACGACGCCAGGCAGCACGTGCAGGCCAAGGCAGTCGATGGTTTCTCCGGCAGAAGCGGCGCCGAGATCCCCGATTGCGGCAATCCTTCCGTCCAGCACGCCAACGTCGCGCTGGCCAATGCCATCGTGATTGACGACGATGCCGCCCTTGAGGATGAGGTCGTAGGTCACTGCCATCCGATCCGGCCCTTGTGTGGGAATTGCCTGCGGCTTACGTAATGGCTCTTCGAAATGCAAGATCAGGTCCATGCCGACAGTCATTCTCGCCGACCGTGCTGTTATCTCCGTTTCCGGCCCAGAGGCCGAACACTTCCTGCAGAATATCCTGACCGTCGATCTCGACCCGCTTGGCCAAGGCGAAGCCAAACCGGGTGCTCTGCTGGCACCGCAAGGCAAGATCCTGTTCGACTTCCTGGTCTCGCGCATCAGCGACAATGCCCTTCGACTGGAGTGCCGTTCCGACATCGCCGATGATTTCATCAAGCGGCTGATGTTCTACCGGCTGCGCGCGAAGGTCGATATTTCCAAGCAGGAACAGGATGTTGTGGCTGTTTGGTGGCGGTCCGATTCAAACCCCTCGCAAAATGATTCCGCAACCTCAACCAGTGAATCAGCAGCAGGCGTGCGCGACCGCCGCTTCTCCGTGCCGGTCATGCGCTTCTACCAAACGCCGCTGCCCGCGGCAGACGCCACGCCAGCCGAATGGGATGCCTTCCGCCTTTCCCATGGCGTTGCCGAAAGCGGTCCCGACTACACCTTGAATGACGCCTTCCCGCACGACGTTCTGCTCGACCAGCTGGACGGTATCGGCTTCACGAAAGGCTGCTTCATTGGGCAGGAAGTGGTGTCGCGCATGCAGCATCGCGGCACCGCGCGCCGGCGCGTGCTGCTGGTGGAAGCCGCCGACGCCCTGCCCGCTTCGGGTACCGAACTGACCGTCAATGATCGCCCGGTCGGCGCGCTGGGCTCGGTTTCAGGCACGCACGGACTGGCCATTGCCCGCATCGACCGCGTCAAGGCGGCAATGGATGCCGGCCAGGAAATCAGCGCCGGAGGCATTGCCGTATCGCTGACCATCCCAAATTGGGCGCGCTTCACCTTTCCTGAGGCCGCCAATTCGGAAGATGCCTGATGGCGGACAGGGTCGGCGCACCACCGCGAGCCTGGCAGCGCATGCTGTCGGGACGCCGTCTCGACCTGCTCGATCCATCTCCGCTCGACATCGAGATCGGCGACATCGCGCACGGCCTTGCCCGCGTCGCGCGCTGGAATGGCCAGACGTCTGGTGACCATGCCTTTTCGGTGGCGCAGCACTCGTTGCTGGTCGAAGAGATCTTCCGCGCCATCGTGCCGTCGGCATCGCCTGCAGCACAGCTGACGGCTTTGCTGCACGATGCGCCGGAATATGTCATCGGCGACATGATCTCACCCTTCAAATCGGTGGTCGGTGGCGGCTACAAGTCGTGCGAGGAACGGCTGCAGCATGCCATTCACCTGCGCTACGGATTGCCCGCTTCGACGAGCCAAAGCCTGAAAAAGGATATCAAGCGCGCCGACCAGATCGCAGCCTATTTCGAGGCGACGGTGCTGGCCGGTTTCGGGCTGGCGGAGGCGGCAGAGTTCTTCGGTCGCCCGCGCGGCCTATCCACCGATCAGTTTGATCTCACGCCCAGACCTGCCAAGCATGTGGAAAAGGCCTTTACGGCCCGCTTCCATCAGATCGAAGCCGGATTGCGGTAGAGCAACTCCAGCCAGGCTGCGTAGCGATTTCGGGTTTGATCGGGCGTTTCCGTCACGCCCCAGACTTCGTTCAACCCTCAACGAAACGCAGGCCGACGACGCCGACAATGATCAGGGCGATGCAGCCGAGCCTGAGCGGCGTCGCCGGATCGCCGAACAACACGATACCCAGCGTGGCGATGCCAACCGCGCCGATACCCGTCCACACGGCATAGGCGGTGCCGGCCGGCAGGTGGCGCATGGCGAATGTCAGCACGAAGACGCTGAGCAGCGCAAAGAAAATTCCGCCGACACTCGGCCAGAATCGCGTCCAGCCCTCGGCGTATTTCAGCGAAACGCCCATCGCGATCTCGATGACACTCGCGACAAGAAGCAGCAACCAAGCCATCCCGGCCCTCCTTTGATATTCTGATGCAGGCTCATGTGTGATAACAGGAACCAAAGGGCAATTACGCACCTTTTGGTGCCTATGGGTTTTCGATGGCCGCGCCAAACGTCTATGATTCCGCCTGTTCCGCACGGGATGCATTGGAACTTATCGCGTCCAAATGGGCGATGCTGATCCTGCCGGCCCTATCTGGAGGGCCAATGCGCAACAGCGCGCTGCTCAGGAAAATCGGTGGCATCTCGCAGAAGATGCTCACACAGACGCTGAAAGACCTGGAGCGTAACGGGGTGGTGATCCGCCAGGACATGCAGACGGTGCCGCCGCATGTCGAATACAGGCTTAGCGCGCTCGGCAGTTCGCTCAGCGAAGCGCTGATCACGCTCGACCGCTGGGCGGAACATCATTCGGGAGATCTCGACGCCGCCCGCGAGCGCTTCGACGCTGACCAGAAGTCTCTTGATTAGCGCCCCTGGCGCTCCAAACGATCCAGGAACCACTGCGTCAACCGGACCCAGACCTCGTCTTTCTCGCCTGTATCCTCACAGCCGTGGTCGAGGTTCGGATTGTCGTTGACCTCGATAACGAAAACGCCGTCCTTGGTTTCCTTCAGGTCGACGCCGTAGAGGCCATCGCCGATGCAACGGGCAGCCTTGACGGCTGTCTGCACCGCATGTGTGGGCGCATCCTTCAAGGTGAAAGTCTTGAAACCGCCCTCGTCGGGCTTCCCGGCGCGATCGTGGTTGACGATCTGCCAGTGCTGCTTGGCCATGAGATACTGCACCGCGAACAGCGGCTCGCCGCCCAGCACGCCGATGCGCCAGTCATAGTCGGTCGGGATGAACTTCTGCGCGACGAGCAGGTCGGAATCCTCCAGCCATTCGGTCGCCAGCTTCTTCAACTCGCCGAAATCCTTGCACTTCTTGACCCCGCGCGAAAACGCACTGTCGGGGATCTTGAGAACCAGCGGGAAGCCGAGCGTGTCGGCCGCCACTTCCAGGTCGGAGGGACCGGCGATCATGACGGTGGGCGGCACCGGTACGTCGTTGAAAGCCATCAATTCGTTCAGATAGACCTTGTTGGTGCAGCGGATCATCGACAGCGGATCGTCGATCACCGGCATGCCTTCCTGCTGGGCACGGCGGGCAAACCGATAGGTATGGTTGGAAATCGAGGTCGTCTCGCGGATGAACAACGCGTCGTAGTTGGCAACCCTGGCCAGGTCTTTCCTGGTAATCGGCTCGACCTCGACGCCCATTTTCTCGGCTATGCGCGCCCAATAGCGCAGCGAAGATATCGCCGAAGGCGGCAATTGCTCATGCGGATCGACCAGCGTTGCAAACGTGTAGCGTGCCGGGGTGCGCGCCTTGCTGTCGCGCCATTCCCGGCCGGTGTAAACGTCGAGGCACTCGAGAAAGCGCTTTTCCTCCACCTCGCTCATCCGCGCCAACGGATAGAAGCCTATCTTGCGGATCGCCGCCCATTCGCCGGCGTCGGTTATAGCCACTTCCAGCGCCGGTGCACGGAACCAGTCGAACAGGAGTTTGGCGAAACGATCCCAGGCCTTGCCGGGACCGATACCGAAGAAGATGTGAACCTTGGCTGGGAAGGCGCCGCCGAGATCCTTGCGGCACTTGTTCAACGCCAGTTCCAGTTCCGGCAATGCATGCTCGTAGAGCTTGCGCTCGGAGAGGTCGATCATGGTCTCGACGGTAGGAATAACCTTGTGGCCACGCGAACTCGCCAGCAGCGAGGCATAGTAGCCACGGCTCTGATAGTCATAGCGGTTGGAAAGGTTGATCACCTTCGGGCGTTGGCCGCGAAACAGGCCCGGATGGGCCAGATAGTCGCGATTGGTAATCACTTTGTGCGGTGTTGCCACCTGGTCGAGATCGTTCTGCCTGCCGGTTAGGATGACCCAGGTCATTGTTTCGCGCGCGCTCCAAGAATGATGGCAGCACGCAGTCCGTCGCGGCCGAACTGCGCCATGGAAATGAAGATGTCGTACGGCACTGGAATGTTGGCGGCATCCACCTGGGTTTCTTCCTGCTCGTCCTCGACCCATGGATCGTGAATGAGGATATGGTCGCCATCGTCACCGATCGCCAGAACCCAGTGCGGTACTTTCTTTCCGAACATCAGGAAGCCGCTGATCAAGACCACGACCAGCTTGCCGGTGGCGATTGCCGCACGGATGTCGTCGATGGAAAAGGCGTTGTAGCGCACCGGAATGCCATATTCCCTGGCGCGACGCTGAAAATCGATCTGCGCCAGCTCCATGACACGGCGCTTCTCGACGCTGCGCACTGACTGCAGGAACAGCGGCCCGTCGAACGAAACGAAAATCTCGGCCGAAAGGCCGTATTCGTAGGCAGCGACCGCCAGTCCGAACGGCTCACAGCCGCCAGGACCCGACATCATGAAAACGGTGGTCGCCTCGCGCCACAGCCGCACTTCCATGACCGGATCCGGCCTGAACCCGGCATCGAAATGCGCCATCGTCATCATCAGGCAGCAAGGCCCGCAGGTGAAATCACAGGTCTGCTCATAGAACGGCACAGAGGTAACGACGGGTACATGGCCGCGCAGCATCTTCTCGTACCGCAGCGCAGGCGCGCCATCTTCGTAGTAGTCGTTCTCGCGACCGATCTTGCGATAACCGGAGTGCTCATAGATGCGGATGGCGCGGGAATTGTCTTCTCGCACCTCCAGGCGCAACATCATACGATCGTGTTCGAAGGCCGTGTCTTCCGCTGCTTCCAGCAGTTGACGGCCAATACCCTGACCACCGAAATCCGGGCCGGTGGCCAGCGAATAAAGCCGTGCCACCCGGCTGCCCTTGCGAAACAAGATGATCGCATAACCTGCTATCCGACCGCCGCTCTCGGCGATCAGCGTCTCGGCTGTTTCGCGCTCTATGAGTTGGCGGAAGGAACGGCGCGAAATGCGGTCGGTTGCAAAGACGGCATTCTCGATGGCGGCGAGAGCATCGACGTCGGAAGCGCGGGCCGTGCGGACTTCGGCAGGCATGAAGGCTTGAAGAACCTCGGTGCGTGGCAGGAAAGAGGTCTGTCGAAACGTGACAACGCCGACCGGAAAGCCGACGCATGCTCAGCGTTTCGCGCTTCGATTTCGGCTGAATTGTGACAGATTCGGCTTGCTTGCCAAGACGTCGAACAACTTCGTTCGCCGGGCGCCGCTGGGCAGCGGCCTTCGGGAAAAATATCGAACCCCGGGCTTTGCTACCGATCGGAGCCATGCAACCAAAGGGCATGATCGATGGCGCACGACACCAGCCTTCCCGCCCTTGGCCGAAATGGCTCGGCTGGTTCGGCATTGCCATTCTGGTTGCGGCAAGCCCGTTGGCACTGGCCGCGATGACGATACCCGCGAATGAATACAAGGCCTGGGGCGTGAATGCGGTCGATTGCGATGGGCCGATCTCGGTCTATCTGTATGCGGTCCCTGCCCTGCTGGTCTACGGGGCCGGCGCGATCATGAATGGCCGCTATCGTCGTGACCGGCTCAACCAAGTCTGTGCAGTCATCTGCACACTTGCCTGTGTGTTGATTGTGGCCAATACGGCCACCGGCATCAAGGAACAGGCGTATCTGGAGCGCGATGCCGAATCCTGTCGATAGGCTGCCGAGCAATTTGCTCAGACCTTGCTTTCTGCGCCTTCGATCAACTGGCGGTAGGCGTTGCGGGCCACGGTAGCGAGCCGTTCCTGCGGCAAGGAGCCGACAACGGCGCAACCATAGCCCTTGTCGAGCCAATAGACCGCTATCGGACCGTTTTTCTCGACGTAGGTGCCCTTGGCATAGCTGCCTGATTCCGAAGTCACGAACAGCGAGATGCGATTGCCCTCGGCATCTTCATAAAGCAGCATCGCCGCCTTGCCAGCGCCGGCCGGCAAAAGCCGGCCACCGACCAGTTGGAATCCATCGGCCGTGAGATCCGGGGTTACCAGCCGCAAACCGATCCGCGCCGACAACCAATTGCGCATATGCTCCCCGTCCGAGGCGGGCACCTCGACGGCATGACGTTTCTCGGCGGCATAGACGAGGTATGCTGCAACCGCCTCCTCGGCGAATCTGTCCGCCGAAGGGTCTTCAACGCCAATGCCGCGGGAGCCGACAACGTAACCTCCTGCGCCTCCCGTCGCCAGCAGCAACGCCGCCGCAGCAGCCTGCCACCAGCGGGACCGCGATGGTGACCGGGAGCCACCCTCGCCCGCGACCAAGCTGGTGAAGCGTACAGGAACCGGCTCATCGAGGGTCGCCGACAAGGCGCTGCGCAACGCATCGCGATCGGAACTGAAGCGGTTGTTTCTGGCCTTCATCTCCGGATTGGCGTCGAGCCATGTCTCGAAGGCGCCACGTTCCTCGTGGGGTAGTTCGCCGTCGAGCGCCAGATGGATGTCCCGTTCGGTGAAATCGCGCGCAGTCATTTCTCGACCACCTTCAGCGAACGGCGCCGCGCCCGATCGTCGAGCAGTGCACGCAGGTCCTCACGGCCGCGTGAGATCCGCGACATCAGCGTGCCTGCGGGGATGTCCAGAATATTGGCCGCCTCGGCATAGGAGAAACCCTCGATGGCAACGGTCACGATCGCCGCGCGACGCTCGGGAGCGATCGCCTGCAAGGCATCCAGGATTTCCCGGGATGCGATGTTTTCGAGCTGAACCGATGGCACCGCCAGCGCCTCGTCGCCATCCAGCGGCAGCATTGCCATTTCCCCGCGGCGGCTCACCTTGCGCATCTGATCGATGAAAAGATGGTGCATGATCGTAAACAGCCATTTCCTCGGGCTCTCGCCGGTTTGCCAGTTGTCCAGCCTAGCCAAAGCGCGCTCAAGGCAATCCTGGACAAGGTCGTCCGCGGAATCGCGGTCGCGCAACAGCGCGCGCGCATAGCGGCGCAGGCGCGGAATCTCGCCAAGGATCGCGGCCTTCCTGTCGTCCATGGGTGGCGGTTCGCCAATCTTTCCCGTTGCCCCGGCGATTGAACGCGCCTTCGCGGGCCGGCGCAAGCCGTGCTGGCGCATGACCCCGAAAATGCCCGTTGTTGCCTTCACGAACAGAACGAGGCCAGCGCAACAATTATTCCCAACACAATGGCGGATAGTGCAAAAAACAACGCCGCCGGCTCATGGAGCCGACGGCGTTTGAGAGACGCTACAACCAATATCAGAAGCGGTAGTTGACGCCCATCTTGACGGTATGGCTCTTCAGATCCTCGGAGCGCTTTGAGCCATTGCGCAACGTGTAGTCGACGTCACCATAGTTGACATAGTTGTACTCGACCTTGGCCGAGATGTTGCCAGCGAATGCCTGCTCGATACCGCCGCCGAACAGATAGCCGCCTTCCCACTTGCCGCCCGAGGCGACAGTGCCGCCCGGCTTGACCTTCGTCATCGAATAGCCGGCGGTGCCGTAGACGAGCGTCTTGTCGAAGGAGACGCCGGCACGAACCTTGGCCGCACCTGTCCAGGTGCGCTTCAGTTCAGCGCCGTCGTCCAGCTTGTGTTTGGTTCCCTTGGAATAAGCACCGTCAAGTTCCGCACCATAGACGAATGCGCCGCTCTGGAAGTTGGTGCCGACCTGGCCACCGAACTGCCAGCCGCTCTTGCTGGAGAACGGGTTGGGGAAGCCCGAGGAAGACGTACCCAACTGGCCACCGATGTAGCTGCCGGACCAGTTGTAGGCAGGATCGGAATAGGGCTGCTCGGATACGAAGTCGGCCGCCATGGCCGGCACGGCGAGAGGTGCAAGGCCAGCGAACATGACGAGAAACAGATTTCGCTTGGACATGGTTTTAGCTCCGAAAATGATTGAGCTGCGGAGCATTTAGCTCCGCAGCCCGTTGACGGGGCTGGCGACCGGTCGGCGACTGGGGAAGCAATCCGCCGGCAGGGCCCCGTGCACCAGCGCGCTGGTTGCATGAAGACAATGACCGGGGTGGATTACGCCAACATTGCGCAAAGTTTAGTGAAAACAAATATTTACGGGTAATGTTTCAGTAAGATTTCTTAAGCGTTTCTGAATGTTACCCCTGTTTCGGTGCCCGTGACAGCAGCCGCTGGTAGAACAGGCCGATACCGATGAGCACGGCACCCAGGCCGATGAAGGAGAGCGCCCGCAGCACGCCTTCCAGCTCCGACATGTCGAACAGGAAGACTTTCAGCACGGCGATCGCAATCAACGCAGCCGAGGCGATGCGCAAGACATAAGAACTGAGGCGAACGCCGACCACGAGCAGCACGACGCCGAGCAGCAACCACAGGGCAGAGTAGCTGTAGGTCTCGATCTGCTCCATGCCGCTCCACAGGCCGATGAACTCGCCCTTGAAGAAGCGCCGCACGGACAGGGTTGCATAGGCAAAGGCCAGCAAGGCTCCGATCAGGGCAAGCATGGCAGAATACCATTTCGGACGCTTGCCGCGCGCGTAGTAGGCCAGCGCCCCGGCCGCGACGGCTGGCAACAGATAAGCCAGGAAAAGCAGATTGAAGACCGGTATCCGGCCCGTGGACTCATCGGTGAAGAGCGGGTTGAGGATGACAAAATGCTGGCCGACGATGGCAAGCGCCGACATGACACCGATGATCAATGAGCCGTAACGCAACACTGAACTTGGCGAGCGCATGTCGATGCTGATCAGAATGCCACCGGCACCAAGCGCGATGAGCGTGTAGATCGCCTGCTCGGCGAGCGAGACATGCCCGTCATCGATGACACCGCCATGCATGGCGTGCCGCACCAGCATGGCAACGCCGAGCAGCGCGAACAGCGCTGCTCCAGCCTCCATTGCCAGACGCGGACGGCCATTGGTGGTGCGCGCCAACTGCCACGCAGCAAAGCCAAATGCGAGCGTCGGCACCCCGTAACCAGGCAACAGCCAGTTGAAGACGGGTGTCGTGGACAGGAATTCGGCGCCGACAATGGTTGGATCGAAGGCGATCCGAGCAAGAACAGCCACGACAGCGCCGACTGCGAGCCAACCAAGTACAGGATAGCTGCGCCAACGGGTCGCCAGAGCCGGCAACGCGGCAGCGGCGCCCAACAGCACCGTGGTTAGGCCGGAGCCGAACGCCATATGCAGCATCAGCACCGCCGCCAGCCCCGCACTGGCCAGCACGAAGGAAACGGCGAGGCCACCGGTTAGCGGAGGCTCTTCGGCCCGCGCGATCCATTCCCCGCTAGCCACCAGGACAGCGAGCAACATCAAGGTAACGGCTGCATAGACGAAATCCCGATCGATGTCGCCGAAAGTCACCCAAAGCGACAGCACGATCACGAGGGGCACAGCCGTGCCCCATGCAGCCCAGGAGGCCGATTGAGCAAGGCTCGTCCCGACATGCCGCCTGGCACTCCACAGACCCGTGCCCAGGAACAGCAAACCGAGAACAATGCCGATGCGGACCATCGCGGTATCAGCAACGACGGTCACAGGCATGGTGTCTATCGTCGCGTAGCCTGAAAGATCGACGGACGTCTCGGCCAGCGGTGTGATTCGGAGGTAGGCAAAGACGGTTGCCAGCGCGGCACCGTACAGGACAGGCAAGGCTTGTGGTCGAAACACCACGGTCCCGATCATCGCCGCCACGATCAAAGCCGCGGGCCAGCCACCGCCCTCGGCGGCGAACCGCGGCTCTGCAAATAACAACAGTGTTGCGGCAGCCACGAAGATCGCCGGAGCGATCGAGCTCAGGTCGAAACCCGCTCGTGCCTCGATCGGGCGAAGCTCTCCGCCGAGCCAGACAAACCCGAGAACTGCCAGCACGACGAGATTGATGAAGACGAGGACGCCAAAGCCGGGCATCGGCGCTTCGACCATATAGAGCACGATCCACAAGCCGACGCCGGCGAAGGCGGCGGCCATCAGAACCGACCAATGGCGGATACGTCCAATGAAGCCGGTCGCCGTGAGCACAACCGCCAGATAACCGAACAACGCCCACGGATTGGGCGATTGGGAAGCGACCAGCATCGGCGTCGCCAAGGCGCCGAGCAGTCCGACACCGGCAAGCGCCTGGCCATGCACCAGTGCCGCAGCAATCGTCGCGATCCCGATCAACCCGAGCAATATGAAAGCCACCGCAGGACCAATGAAACCGTAGATGCCATGCGCGGCATAAACAGTACCGAACAATGTGAAGGCACCAGCGGCAGTGAGAATCGCGGGAATGTAGGCTGCGGCAGCGCCTTCTACCGGCACCTTGAAGCCGGTACGCCGAATGAATTCGCCGCCACCGGTCAAAACGATGCCGAGGATGGCAGCCATGGCGAGCCGTACCCCCGGTCCGAAGATACCCGCCTCGATGCTGTAGCGGACCAGGAAAAGACCCCCCAGGGCAAGCGCGATGCCACCCACCCATACCGCCCACCGCGTACCGAGCGCGGTTTCGATGTCGGGTTTCTTCGGTTGTGGTTTCGCGGCTTCGCCTTCGCCGACCGGTTCGGAAATCGTTTCTTCTTCCCGAGCCGCAGCCGCGTTCCCCCAGGGACCAGATTGTGTTGCTTCTTCCGGCTCCGACGGCTCGGCGACGCTACCCGGACTGCCTTCGATCAAGCTGTTATCCGAGGCCAATGGCCCGGCTACGGAGGCCTCCGCTGGCGTTTGAGCGGCCGTCAGTGCTCCGGGCACGACCAGCTTGCGCAACTCACCGAGTTCGCGGTCGATCCTGGCAAGCTGCGAGCGCTGACGCGCCACGATAACAAGCAGCACGACAAAACCGACAAGACTGAAAACATCCACCGTGGCGTCCCCCTGAAGCCGCGTCCCACTCGGTCGACTGTTCGTCTACCGAGTCGCCAAATTGGCCACCGAAAAGATCGAACAGGTTTCGGTGCCGAAAGCCAGCAGCCTGCCTTCGCTATCCTTCAAAGTCGCTTCCGATACGGCAAGCGTACGGCCCTTGTGCATGATCTTGCCCTCGCACACCACCTCACCGGTCTTTGGCGTGATGGGACGCATCAGGTTCACCTTGAATTCGGCCGTCGCATAAGCCTCCCCCTTGGCCAGCAAAGTCTGCACCACGCAGCCGAGTGCTGAATCGAGCAGTGTCGCGGCCCAACCGCCATGCACCCCACCCATGGGATTGAGATGCTTCTCGTTGGGCATGCCGCGGAAGACGACTCGCCCCTCTTCCGCCTCGGTGAGAGCGAAACTCAATTGATAGGCCATGGGTGGTGCCGGGTAACCGCCATCAATGACACGCTGCAGCAGTTCCAAACCTGAATAGGTCAGCATGTCGGCATGTGGAATGGTACCGACGCCCATAGGCGATATCCGGCCCGGATAAAGTTCAACGGCACTCATGCGGCATTATCTCCTTTCGCAGCACCATGATGAGCATGGTGCTTGCGCAAAGCGGCAATGAAGCCGGATCGAGCGTCCGGTGGCTCGACGCCGCGCGGCTCGTAGACGTGACGGGTGAAAAAGAACGAAGTCAGTCGGAAAGCCTGTTCCACAGCGTGCAGATCCGCGTCCAGCCCGGCACCGCGCTGCAGGAACATGGGCAGCGCCAACATCTTGTCATGCCAGGGTGCGCCGGCTTCGCGCGACACCGCCCTGCCCGATTTCGGAGAGACATAGGCGAGGTCCTCCCTGGTCCCGGTCGCAGCACATTGCGAAAGGTCGAGGCCGAAACCGAGCTCGTCGAGGATCATCAGCTCAAATCGCGCGACCAGGCCGCCGGCGACCTCGGCATCCTCCAGATGCGCGATGATGAGGGCAAGCGTTTCATAAAGCGCATCGTGCGGGTCGCGCTCCGGCAGGAGCCGGAGATTCGCGGCCAGCAGCTGCAAGCCATATACGGCGACCGCGCTGTCCATCAGCCGTGCCGCGTTCATTTCGATGGCTTCGGCCTGAAAGGTTCCGAGGTGCTCGTCGAGCCGGGCGTGCCAGATGAGGTCGACGCGGTTTCCAGCCTGCAGCACCGGCTGCATCTTGCGCGCACGACCGCCGCGCACCAGACCAAGATGCCGGCCGTGCGCACGCGTCATCACCTCGAGAATGGCGCTGGTTTCGCCATGCTTGCGGGTGCCGAGTATGATTCCCTCGTCGCGCCATTCCATGGCGGGAGATTTGACGGCTTCGGCGACGAAATCAAGAAGCGGGCGGAAAGGCCGACAAAACCTCCCGCCAAAAACAAACGGCCCGCAGCGAATGCTGCGGGCCGCAAGAGATCGACTGGAGGTCGATTAGAAGTTGCGCTGGAAGCGGATGATGCCGCCGAAGCTGTTCTTCTTGTCGGCCTTGGTCCAGCTGCCGAGGTAACCGGCCTTGCCGTAACGGCCTTCATTGACGAAGTCGACTTCAGGCGTGATCACGAAGCCAGGAACGATTTCGTAGGCAACGTTGGCCGCGATAGCGAGGCTATGGTTGTCGTCATACGAAACTTGGGCGTTGAACTTGGTCTTGGAGTCGAACTTGTAGGTACCACCACCCCAGACGGCCCAGTTGCCGCCCCAAGGCTTGTACTGATTGCGGTCGATGTTGTCGTCCGAGCCGTAGCCAGCCATGACGAAGAGAGTGAGGTCGCTGGTGGCGTTGACGTCCAAGCGAATCTTGCCAGCCCATTCTTCGTAAGCGCTGTTGTACGCGGCAACACCGGTGACCGAACCCCAGTCGCCCTTGTACTTCAGACCACCGACCACATGCGGAACGTAGCTGTCGATGGTGTTGTTGTCGGCAGTCCAGGTGTCACCGACGCGCTTGGTACGCGAGTAGCTGCCCGAACCCTGTTCCAGCGACACGATACCCGAGAAGCCGTTGCCGGCGTCGAAGGTGTAGCTGATCAGGTTGGTGTCCTTGCCACCGTAAGGAATCAGCGTGTCCTGGATGACGTTGCCGGCGTAGCCGATGAACGAATCGAATGCCGTTTCGTCCTTACCGACGCGCAGGCCACCGAGCTGGATCCAGGCGAAGTTCAGCGACACGTTCTTGTTGATCGCTTCGCTGGCAGTCGGGGTGTTGCCGAACTGGAAACGGGTCTCGGTGAAGGTCTTCAAAGTGCCGAGTTCGGTTTCCTGGCCGGTCCAGGTCCTGAGCGCGAAACGAGCGTTCTTGGCGTAGGTGTGGTTGCGGTCGCCATCCAGACGGTCGGTAGCGGTCGAGCCATCGAACGTGCCGATATCGCCGAAGCCGGCGTCATAACGGATGTAACCGCCAACGCGCAGGCAGGTCTCGGTGCCCGGGATGTAGAAATAGCCGGCGCCGTAGACGTCGCAGATCTTGACGTATTCAGCGGGTTCCGGCTCGGCGACCACAACAGCGTCGGCGGCGCGCGCACCGGAAACTGCGAGCAGTGCCGCAGCCGAGCCGAGAAGGAGGCTCTTGATGTTCATTTTGACCTCTCCAGTCAATTTTCAAAATGTGTTTTCAGATTTCTGGCTGAAGGCCGTAACCACCAACCGCCACTCGAAAGGCGACGCCCGAGCGCCCCTTTCTGATCAGGACATTACCCATCAAAGCCTCACTTTCAACGAATATTGCATCGCACAATGAACCGCTGGGGCAATCGCCGTCAGCTTGTTGTATATTTACAACTAACTTATTGATAAATAAAGATTTTTGGCACATACGGCACATCGACAGAAATCTGTCACAAAAGACCGATCATTCGTCGAATAACTTTTCGCCGACCAATCAAAAATCGAAAAACGGAACCCGAAACGAAAAGGGCCATCAGGCGGCTTCGTTGGGCTGGCCAGGACCTGCCGCGAGGGCCTCGGCGGCGCGGATGACATCGTGCGCCTGATCTCTGATCAGCAGGGTAAGCGGAGCTTCACCGCCAAACTCCGATGCCGGCCGGATCAGCCACGACCATGCGGTTCTGGGATGGCCGATACGTCCGAGCACTTCACGAATCCCTGGCACAGGCCGACCGTCAACGAATTGCGCGAGCGGAAAGACGTGTTTTCTGCCCCCGGTGCGCAGGGCAATCACCTCTTCCCGCCGCTGCCAACGGTGCAAGGTCGAGCGTGGAATGCGAAGCGTTTCTTCGAGATATGTCGAACCCGCCACCGGGCCTGCCCATTCTTCAACCAGAACGGACGTCAGACCGTTGCGTTGCGGCGTAATAAGCTCTGAAGCTGGTTCAGACAGCGGGCTTCCCAGCAAGGAAGCGCCACCTTGTGTCTGCAGCGTCCCTTCCGATGCCTGAGCGGCATCAACCAGCAAGATTTTGACAATCTTGGCGGCAAGCTTGGATTGGTCCTTGAGCCATCGGTCAAGTGCCCGGTGCTGGCGCGGAGAGAGATTGACGATAGCGGTGGCGATGCTGCCACCGACAAATGCGGCAGCTCCAATAGCATCCTCACTGGAGGGATCAACGCCGCTCCGCAAGACACGCTCAAGCTCAGCTACCGTAGCGCGCTCGAGGTCAAGCCGAGACAAGCCGCCCGTGGTAGGGGTATGTCCATTCATGCGCATCATTCCGCCGTAGCCCCGGCGCAGAACGAACGCCATCGGGGCACCGATGGCTATAGGTGCGACACATGACAGTTACATGACGAACCGATGACAGTTATGCGGCAGGTGGACAGCCCGGTTCAATGCGGGAAATCCAGTCCCATCTGGCGGTAACGCTCGGGGTCGTCCCCCCAGTTCTCGCGCACTTTCACAAACAGGAAGAGATGGGCCTTCTGCTCCAGGATTTCGCCGATCTCCTTGCGCGCGGCTTCGCCGATCGCGCGGATGGTCTCGCCCTTGTGGCCCAGCACGATCCTTTTCTGGCTGTCGCGCTCGACATAGATCACCTGTTCGATTCGCACCGAACCGTCCTTCTTTTCCTCCCATTTCTCGGTTTCGACATGGGAGGAGTAAGGCAGCTCCTGATGCAGGCGCAGGTACAGTTTCTCGCGCGTGATCTCGGCGGCGAGCTGGCGCATCGGCAGGTCGGAGATCTGATCTTCCGGATAGAACCAGGGACCGACCGGCAGAGCTTCGCTGAGATAGTCGAGCAGATCCTTGCAACCGGAACCGGTCAACGCAGAAACCATGAAGGTGCGCTCGAACGCAACGCGTTCGTTGGCAGCTTTCGTCAGCGTCAGCAGCGTTTCGGGTTTCACGCGATCGACCTTGTTCAGAACCAGTATCTTCGGCTGGCGCACATCGGCCAGCCTGTCGAGGATCGCGTCGGCATCGCCTCTGATACCGCGTTCGGCATCGATCAGCACCAGAACCATATCGGCATCCTTGGCACCGCCCCAGGCGGTCGTGACCATCGCCGTGTCGAGCCGCCGCTTCGGCTTGAAGATGCCCGGTGTATCGACCAGCACGATCTGTGCGGCTCCATGGGTGGCAATCCCGCGCACGAGAGCACGGGTTGTCTGCACCTTGTGGGTGACGATCGACACTTTGGTGCCGACGAGCTGGTTGATGAGTGTCGACTTGCCTGCGTTGGGCGCGCCGATCAGCGCGACAAACCCGGAATGCGTCGTCTCTGCGTTCGTGTCAGCCGTCATTGTGCATTGTCTCCTTCGACGGCCCATATGCCCTCGCGGACCAGAAGCGACGTGGCGGCAGCCTGTTCCGCTTCGCGCTTGGAGCGGCCGGTGCCTGTCGCCGGCTCCTTGGAGGTGATGCTCACGGTCACGGTGAACAGCGGGTCGTGATCGGGCCCTTCCCTGCTGTCGATGCGATATTCCGGAGTGGCCGCGGCCACCTGATGCGCCCACTCCTGCAGTTCGGTCTTGGGGTCACGCCTGGCCGCGCCAACGGCTTTGGCGCGCGGCCTCCAGTAGGTGTGGATGAAACGCCGGGCGGCATCCAGGCCATCGTCGAGATAGATGACGGCAATCAGCGACTCCAGCGCGTCGGCGCGCAGATTGACCCGCTTGCGCTCGGCCAGATTCCTCACCTCGCTGCCCGCGCGGATCAGGTCGGCCAGGCCGATCTCGTCGGCAATCTGCGCCAGCGTCTCGGCATTGACCAGAGCATTCAGCCGCACCGAAAGCTCTCCCTCCGGCGCATCTGGAAAATCGGCGAGCAGCATGTCCGCGACAGCGAGACCGAGGACGCGGTCACCCAGAAATTCAAAACGTTCATAATCGACACCGGCATGGCTGCCGCGCGCGCTGGCATGTGTCAGCGCACGCTGCAGACGCTTTGGGTCGCGAAAGCTATGACCGGTTCGGCTTTCGAGGACGGCGGCCAGTGCCTCGGGCGTTAAGCGTTTTGGCGCCGTCATCGGTCAGTGAACAAAGGTGAAGAGGCGCGACGGACGCATCTCGGACGGCCATTTCCAGATTTCGAGCGGGCTGGCGCCACCGGAGATCGAGAAGAAGATGATGTTGGCGCGACCGACAAGATTGTCCGCGGGCACGTAACCGACGCTGAAGCGGCTGTCGCTGGAGTTGTCGCGGTTATCGCCCATCATGAAATAGTGGCCTTCAGGCACCACGAATTCGCGAGTGTCATCGCCAATGCCATTTGGGGTCAGGTCGAGCGTGTCGTAGCTCACGCCATTCGGCAACGTCTCGCGATAAACATCGACAGGCCTGTTCTGCTCGGTGATGTCGGGATTGTCGATCTGACCAACCTTGACGCGCGGCACGCCGACGCCGTTGATGAAGAGCTGACCACCTTTCATCTGGATCTTGTCACCGGGAAGGCCGACGACACGCTTGATGTAATCGACGGAGGGATCCGGCGGGAACTTGAAGACGACCACATCGCCGCGGTTGGGTTCCGAACCCCAGATGCGGCCCGAAAACAGATCGGGCCCAAATGGCAGCGAATAGCGCGAGTAACCGTAGGCCCACTTGGTGACAAAGAGATAGTCGCCTTCCAGCAAAGTCGGCCGCATCGAACCGGAAGGAATCGAAAAAGGCTGGAAGAACAATGTGCGGATAACGAGCGCCAGAAGCAGCGCCTGCACGATAACGCTTACGGTCTCGCCAAGTCCGCCGCTTTTCTTCTCGGATTTGTCAGCCACGCTCATCTCATCCTCACAAGAGCACCGCGCGTTTATTCGGACGCGCAAGGGACGCTCTAAAACTTTATCTACACATCATGCTTGCCAAAAATCGATTCTGATTTTCAAGCCAATGTGCTGTCTCGCGGGTTCATATACGGGGTCACTGTCCGCCGGGCAACGCCGTTGTCTTGCCAGACAACGCCAAACCCCTCCAGCCTCCATCACTGTGGCGCTTCTGCGACCGGCATTGCCTCGATAATCACAAAGGCTTGAGCGAGTGGAAAATCGTCAGTGATCGTGAGATGGATCATCGCCTGGTGCCCTGCCGGCAGAAGCTTCTCAAGCTGTGCTGCCGCACCGCCGGTCAAAACCATCGTAGGCTTGCCACTTGGCAGGTTGGCGACGCCCATGTCACGCCAGTAGACGCCTTGTGCAATACCCGTTCCCAATGCCTTGGCGCAGGCCTCCTTTGCGGCAAAACGCTTGGCATAGGAGGCAGCCCGGCTCCTGCGTCCCTCGGAGCGCGCCTGCTCGACGTCGGTGTAGACGCGCGCAATGAACCGTTCGCCATGCCGCTCCAGCGACTTCTCGATGCGACGGATGTCAATCAGGTCCGAACCGATGCCGATGATCATTGTGTCGCCGAACCCAATGCATCTGGGCTGGAGACCCGGTGATGCGCAGCACGTTCGGCAAGTCGCCGACGCCGGCGCTCATTAAACACCGTCATCCCCCAGCGCGTCAGCCCGTAAGCGACAATGCCGGCCAAAAGACCGAGCGGGACAGCGCCGATCGTCATCGGCTTCAGCACCGGTTCCCAAAGCTGCGACAGGCTCAAATGCTCCATCATCGCACCGAGATGCTCCGGAGCGCCTTTGCGCGGCAGGTGCTCATGCAGAATCAGTTTGCCGGTCTCCCAGGACGCGCCCCAAAGAAATGGCATGGTCAGAGGATTTCCGAGCGCGGTGCCGATAGCTGCAGCCACCAGGTTGCCTGCAACCAGCCAGCATACGGCTGCGGCAACAACGAAATGCAGGCCAAGCGGGAAGAAAGACGCAAACACACCTGCCGCCACCCCCGCGGCGACAGCGTGCGGGGTCGCTTTCAGCCGCGCGATCCGCTTGGCATAGTAGCGCAGCGAACGCGACAGCGAGCGGCGTGGCCAAAGCCAACCCCGCAGGCGCTCGCCAAAACTTTCTTCTTTTCTGCGCTTGAACAGCATAACGATCAGGCCACCCGGGCCGCTCAGAGTGTACGGCTGCCGGGCTTCACCGGCGGAATAGCGGCAAGTTCGGGCGGCAACTGGTCGGCAGGATACGCCGGAACCTCATACTGCGCGAGCGCAATCAGCGGCACGCCGACATCGCTCTTGCCCGCGGAACGGTCGATGATGCAGGCAGCCGCCAGCACTTCGGCACCGAGATCACGCAGGCATTCGATGGTCTCGCGGATCGAAAGACCGGTGGTGACAATGTCCTCGACGATGACGACACGCGCGCCCTTCTCGATCTCGAAACGGCGCAGCCTGAACACGCCTTGCTCGCGCTCGACCCAGATCGCCGGCACGCCAAGATGGCGCGACGTCTCATAGGCCGGGATCAGACCACCTACGGCAGGGCCCACGACGTAATCGATCGGGCCTTTCACCTCGGCGCGGATTTTTTCGGCCAGTGCCTTGCACAGGCGCTCGGTCTTGTCGGCATGCATGAAAACCCGCGCCTTCTGCAGGAAAGTCGGACTGCGCAAGCCGGAGGTGAGAATGAAATGCCCTTCAAGCACTGCGCCCGCCGAGCGGAAGATATCAAGCACTTCAGCCGTGTTCATGCCTTGCCGTTCCCATCATCCGTTGACACGCCGCGCATCGCTGACGCTCGAGTTTTCCTTGAGCTGCGACAGCAGCCGGTTCAAGTGCTTCAGGTCCCAGACTTCCAGGTCGACCAGCATTTCCGTGAAGTCGGGCGCCGTGCGCACCATCGAGAGTGTATGGATGTTGGCATCATTGGAGGCCACTACCTGCGCAATATCGGCAAGAGAACCCGGCGCATTGATGGCCGTGACAGAAATGCGCGCCGGGAAGCGCTCGCGGTTGTTTTCGTCGATGTCCCAACGAACGTCGATCCAACGCTCCGGCTGATCGTCGAAAGCGGTCAGCGACGGCGACTGGATCGGGTAGATGGTGATGCCGGAGCCAGGTTGCATGATACCGACGATGCGATCTCCAGGGACCGCGCCTTCCGGGGCGAAGCGCACAGGCAGGTCGCCGCGCACGCCACGGATCGGCACCGCCGCATCGTCCCGCGGCTGTGTCTTGTCGCGGCGCGCGGCTCGCCCCGGCATTTGAAACAGCATGCCGGCAGCGTTGCGGATTCGCGACCAGCCTTCCTCACGCTGCTTCGGCGGCGCGACAGTGACACGCTCGTCCTTGTAGTCGGGAAACACGGCCTTCAAGACATCCGCCGACGCGAGCTCGCCACGCCCGACGGCAGCCAGGACGTCCTCGATATCCTTGCGCGCCAGCCGGTGTAGCACCGACTTGAGGTTTTCCTTCGAGAAGGTTTTGCCGCCACGTTCGAAGGCGCGTTCGAGGATGCGCAGGCCAAGCCCCGAATATTGCTTGCGGATGGCATTCTTGGTGGCGCGGCGAATGGCGGCGCGCGCCTTGCCGGTGACCACGATCGATTCCCAGGCTGCCGGCGGCACCTGTGCCTTGGAGCGGATGATCTCGACCTCGTCGCCGTTCTTCAGTTCGGTCATCAGCGGCATGACACGCCCGTTGACCTTGGCGCCGACGCAGGTGTCGCCGACATCGGTGTGAACGGCATAGGCGAAATCGATCGGCGTGGCGCCACGCGGCAGCGCGATCAGCATACCCTTTGGGGTAAAACAGAACACCTGGTCCTGGAACAATTCCAGTTTGGTGTTCTCCAGGAAATCTTCCGGATTGTCGCCTTCGGCCAGTTGCTCGATGGTGCGACGCAACCAGGCATAGGCGTTGGTTTCCTTGGAAATGATGTGAGTGCCGCCATTGGTCTTGCCGGCGGCGTCCTTGTAGATCGAATGGGCGGCGACGCCATATTCAGCGATCTTGTTCATTTCGCGTGTGCGGATCTGCAGCTCGACACGCTGCCGCGAGGGGCCGACGATCGTGGTGTGAATCGACCGGTAATCGTTCTGCTTCGGCGTCGAAATGTAATCCTTGAAGCGGCCGGGAACCATAGACCAGGTGGTATGGATGAGGCCAAGCGCGCGGTAGCAGTCTTCGACCGTGTCCATGACGACACGAAAGCCGAAGATGTCCGACAATTGTTCGAAGGACAGCGCCTTGGCTTCCATCTTGCGGAACACCGACCATGGCTTCTTCTGGCGGCTTTTGACACTGGCCTTCATGGCATGCTTCTCGAACAATGCCGAAAGCGCATTCTCGATCTCGGTCAGCACTCCCTTGTTGCGTTCCGAGATTTCGGCGAGCCTTGCGGTCACCGTGCGGTAAGCCTCCGGATTGATATAGCGGAACGCGATCTCCTCAAGTTCCTCGCGCATGCCTTGCATGCCCATGCGCCCGGCCAGCGGCGCATAGATCTCCATTGTCTCCTCGGCAATGCGCAGGCGCTTGTCCTCACGCATATGGTCGAGCGTGCGCATGTTGTGCAGACGATCGGCGAGCTTGACGAGGAGAACGCGTACATCCTCGGAAATCGCCAGCAGGAGCTTGCGCAGGTTTTCCGCCTGCTCGGCCTTCTTGGAGACGAGATCGAGCTTCTTGAGCTTGGTCAGCCCCTCGACCAGCTTGCCCATATCGGGTCCGAACAACTCGTCGATCTCGGCGCGCGTGGCCGTGGTGTCCTCGATTGTGTCGTGCAGCAGGGCAACGGCTATGGTCGCCTCGTCGAGATGCATGTCGGTGAGGATGGCGGCGACTTCGAGCGGATGCGAGAAGTAAGGATCGCCGGAAGCGCGCTTCTGGTGGCCATGCTTCTGCATGGCATAGACATAGGCCTTGTTGAGCAGCGCCTCGTTGACGTCCGGCTTGTAGCGCTGGACGCGCTCGACAAGCTCATACTGACGCATCATGGGCGGATTCTCGCAACGCTGAAATGAATCATGCGCCGCCAAGCAGGCGACGCATGTCACAAATAGCCACGAAAACTAAGGCGCGAAAGGGCTTAAGCCCCACCGGCTATCAATAATCGTCGTTCTTTTCCGGAGCCACCAGCCCTTCGATACCAGCCAGCAAATCCTCTTCCGACATACGGTCGAAGGTGATGGCCTCTTCCGGCTCATCGGCATCGGCCGCAACAGCCGCTCCGGTCTGGTCGGTGATCGCCTCGGCTTCCGGCGCTTCCGGCTCATCGACCTCGACATGCTTTTGCAGCGAATGGATCAGATCTTCCTTGAGATCGCCTGGCGAGAGCGTCTCATCGGCGATCTCGCGCAGCGCCACGACAGGGTTCTTGTCGTTATCACGCGGCACGGTGATCATCGCACCCTGGCTGATCTGGCGGGCGCGATGACCAGCCAACAGCACCAGCTCGAAGCGGTTGTCGACCTTGTCGATGCAATCTTCAACGGTTACGCGGGCCATTCGATGCCCCTTTCATGCTCTTGATCTATTGGAAATCTGGCGGGCTCCATAGCCCGAACCAGCCCGGAATACAAGCACGGCGCATCTCAAGCACCCGCACGGGCCTTTGTCGATCACAATTTCTTGCTCAATCCCGGCCTACCCTTGGAATGCCATCATCCCGGCGTTATTTCCGAAAGAATAAGGGCTTGGCGGTTTTCTTAAAAAACCTTGCCAGACGTACTTATCGCATTGCCTATTTTCAAGAAGGATATTGCCATGTTCGACCCACGCGAAAAGATCGCTCTTTTCATCGACGGCGCCAATCTTTACGCCACTTCCCGTTCCCTCGGCTTCGACATCGACTACCGCAAACTTCTGGCCAGCTTCCAGAAGCGCGGCTACCTCCTGCGCGCTTACTACTACACGGCCTTGGTGGAGGACCAGGAATACTCGTCGATCCGACCTCTAATCGACTGGCTCGATTATAATGGCTTCAAGGTCGTGACCAAGCCAGCCAAGGAATTCACCGACGCGGCTGGTCGCCGCAAGATCAAGGGCAACATGGACATAGAATTGACGGTAGACGCGCTGGAACTTGCCGATGTCGTCGACCACTATGTCCTCTTTTCCGGCGATGGCGATTTCCGCACCCTTGTGGAAGCCTTGCAGAGGCGCGGCCGCAAGGTCTCGATCGTTTCGACCATGGCCTCACAACCGCCGATGATCTCCGATGACCTGCGCCGCCAGGCCGATCATTTCATCGACCTGATGACGCTCAAGAACGAAGTCGGTCGCGACCCCGCCGAACGCCCTGTCCGGCGCCCCGAACCGGCGGCGGCCCAGGACGAGGAAGACGACCAGTATTGATCGGGTTGGTATTGATGACGGGGGCCGGCTGGTGGTAGCACCCGAGCATGCTCGCCTCAGCCGAACCAAGTCACGACTGTCCGCTTTGCCCGCGCCTGCACGATTTCATCGCCGGTTGGCGTGAACGCGAGCCAGGCTGGTTCAACGGTCCTGTCCCGGCGTTCCTGCCCAAAGGCAATATGTCGGGTCGCGAAGACGATGTGCGCCTGCTGATCGTTGGCCTGGCGCCCGGCTTGCGGGGGGCCAACCGCACAGGGCGGCCGTTTACGGGCGACTATGCCGGCGACTTGCTCTACTCAACGCTGATTGCCCATGGTTTCGCTCGCGGTCACTTCGAAGCACGGCCCGACGACAGCCTGGAACTGGTGGACACGGCCATCGTCAACGCGGTGCGGTGCGTGCCACCGGAAAACAAGCCGACAGGTCCGGAAATTTCCACCTGCAGGACTTTTCTGGTCCCGACGATAGAGCGCTTCCCCAATCTGCGTGCCATTTTGACGCTTGGAGCGATCGCACATCAATCAACCGTTCGGGCGCTCGGACTGCGTGTTGCGGCCTTTCCGTTCAAGCACGGCACCAGCTACGACGCGGGCAAGTTCCAGCTGTTCTCCAGCTACCATTGCTCACGCTACAACACGAACACCGGCGTGCTCACGACGGAGATGTTCGTTAAGGTATTCGGAAATATCGCCGAATTCCTCGACAAGTAAGCTGCTATCGCGCCAGTTCGATCAAACGGGCGTGCGGCCCTTGCAACACATTGAGATCAACCGGACCTTCGATGCCGTCTACGCTGCCGCGATTGTGGTACTGCCAATAAACCCACGTCTCATGACCCGGGTGAAGCACCAGTGACCGCACCCAGCGTTCGCGCGCCGGCATGACCGCGTCGTAGAGGTCCACCGCCTCGCCGATCAGGTAGATGATCGCCGGTTTGCCGAATTGAGCCTCGACCGGTTGCAAAAATGCATCGAGCTCCGAGCGCAGTTCGTCCGGGGTCAGGCGGCGTGGGCAATTTCCACCAAACTCGATGTCGACCACGGGCGGCAGCATCGGCTGGCCGCGTGGGACAACGGTCAGGAAATTCTGGGCCTGATCCGCTCCGGGGCGACAGAAGGTGAAAAAGTGATAGGCGCCAACGACAAGGCCGGCGGCACGGGCCTCATTCAGATTGGTCGCAAAGGTATCATCGACATGATCGCCGCCTTCCGTCGCCTTTATGACGGCAAAGGCCACATCGTCTGCAGCGACACGACGCCAATCGATCTTTCCCTGATGGTGGGAAACATCGATTCCGCGCACGGGGTATTTCTGCCGGTCAGGAGAGAAAGCTGTGAAATACCAATAGCCTGCGGCAGCAGAGGCGCCTGAGATGATCAAGCCAGCAGCAACCCAGCGCAGCAGGCGACCTGCCATGTCAGCTTCGCCGCACGGTGGCGGCCCCTCGTGGTTGGGACTGGCGCTGTCGGCTCATCCCCTTTCCTTCAGCAACCTGCCCTTTTCGCGAGCCCAGTCGCGCTGCTTTTCCGTCTCGCGCTTATCATGCAGCTTCTTGCCGCGTGCCAGGCCGAGCAGAAGCTTCGCCCTGCCCTTGTCGTTGAAGTAGATTTTCAAGGGCACCAATGTCATGCCGTCGCGCGAGACACCCTGTCCCAATTTGGCGATTTCGCGCTTGTTGAGCAGCAATTTGCGCCGCCGCCGTGGCTCGTGGTTGAAACGATTGCCCTGCAGATATTCCGGCAGATAGGAATTGATCAGCCAGATGCCGCCATCTTCCACCGAAGCATACGATTCCTGGATGTTCGCCTGGCCCTGACGCAGGGACTTCACCTCGGTGCCGGTCAGCACCAGGCCGGCCTCGACCGTGTCGAGCACCTCATAGGAAAACCGCGCCTTGCGGTTTTCCGCGGCGGTCTTGTTGTTGGGGTCGGCTTTCTTCACCTGGTTCATGGCATTCAATTCAATCAACTGCCGAGGCGTCGTGGGTAGCATTGCCGCCCAGGCGCATCGGAAAAGAAGCCATCAAATGGCAATGCGAGCCGAATTCCGCAAGAGCAATTCCGGGAAAGGTGTGCAGCGGCTTTCGTCCGGAATTGCTAAAAAACAAAGAGTTAGAGCGTTTCCACGTTTCCGTGAAACGCTCCGGTGCGATAACGGCTAGTTCAACAGACCCGCGAATTTCATCGCCGCGTCGATCTTGGCAGCGGTGCTTTCCTCGACCGTCATAAGCGGTGAGCGCACTGCGTTCTCGACGCGACCAAGCCGGGAAAGCGCGTATTTTGCACCCGAAACGCCCGGCTCGATGAAGATCGCTTTGTGCAGGGGCAGCAACCGATCCTGCAGTTCCAAAGCGCGTTCCTTGTCATTGGCAAGCGTGGCTTCCTGGAACTCGGAACACAGGCGCGGCGCAACATTGGACGTAACCGAGATGCAGCCGACCCCGCCATGCGCATTGAAGCCGAGCGCCGTTGCATCCTCGCCGGACAACTGGATGAAATCCTTGCCGCAGCTGGCGCGCTGTTCGGACACACGCTCGATCTTGCCGGTGGCATCCTTCACACCGACGATGTTCTTGAAATCATTGGCCAACTGGCCCATCGTCTCCGGCATCATGTCGATGACCGAGCGCGGCGGGATGTTGTAGATGATGATCGGCAGCTTGGTCGCCTTCGCGACCGCTGCGAAGTGCTGGTAAAGGCCGCGCTGGGTCGGCCTGTTGTAGTAGGGCGTCACGACCAGAGCCGCGTCGGCACCGGCCTGTTCGGCGAACTGCACCAGCCCTACCGCTTCTTCGGTGTTGTTGGACCCGGCGCCGGCCACCACAGGCACGCGGCCCTTGGCGACCTCGATACAGGTCTTCACCACATGGCGATGCTCTTCATGCGACAGCGTCGGCGACTCACCGGTGGTGCCCACCGGCACCAGTCCCCGGGTGCCTTCTTCAATCTGCCAGGCAACGAGCGCGCGAAAGGCTTTCTCGTCGAAGCGCCCGTTCTTTTCGAACGGTGTCACGAGCGCAGTCAGCGAGCCTCTCAGCATGTCTTCAAACTCCACGGAACCCAGCGGTTTCCAAGCTTCTTTTTCAGGGTATCGATCGAACCGAGCCGATCCTGAACGGCTCTAGCCCATCGAAAGGCCGGGCACCATAGTCTCGACACTGTTCTGGAGCAAGTAGAGCCGGCGCTGAAGACGGCACAGGAAACGGAACCGGTAACCTTTCTTTTATCGGCTTTGCGCAGGCGACTGCTGGGGGTCCTCACAATCCCAGCCTATCTGTAGCGCGTCGACACCTTGAACAGACTGGAATCATGACCGCCAGACGGCTCTATCGTTTTGCTATCCTCGGAGCGGTTGTGGTGCTGGTGCCGGCAATCGCGATCGGGAGCGGCATCGACAAACGGCTGTCGGGTGCGTTGCCGATGTTTCCTGCACCAAGCAAGCAAGACCTGCCGGCTTTCAACTCAATGCAGCCTAAGATTGGGCAGCCTAAGATTGGGCAGCTGAAGCTCGGTCTCGACGCGCTTGCCACCAAGGATTTCGATGGCGCACGCGCGGCCCGCGACAGCCTGCCCGTTTCCTCGCTCGACCATCACATCCTGGCCTGGGCCATCGCGCTTTATGGCGGCGACCGCGTGCCGTCCGGTGAAATCGCCGCCGCTTCCGAACTGCTGCCCGGCTGGCCTGGCGTGGCGACATTGCGTCGGAACAGCGAACGCGCACTCGCTCGGGAAAACCCGACCTCCGACGTTGTCATCAAAGCTTTTGACGGCAGTCAACCACAGACGCCGGAAGGCATCATTGCTCTCGCGCGCGCCTATGTCACCAAGGGTGACACAAAAGCCGCGCAATCCGTGCTTTCACCGTTCTGGCGCACCGAAAAGCTGGAAGCCAGGGACGAGACAGCAATCATCAACGAGTTCGGCCCGATCATTCCGACGGCGGATCATCGCTATCGCATGGAGCGCATGTTCTATGCCGACCGGGTTGGCTCGGCAGAGCGCGTCGCCATGCTGGCCGGAGCGAAGGAACTGGCCGACGCCTGGGCAGCCGCCTCGCAAGGCGACAAGAACACGCCGAAGCTGCTGGCAGCCGTTCCGACCGAGCAACGCTCCGCCGGCTATCTGTTCGCTGAGGCCGAATATCTGCGCAAACGCAAGAAATTCGGCGACGCGGCTGCGTTGATCCTGAAGGTTCCCACCGATCGTGCCGCGCTCGTCGATCCCGACGCCTGGTGGGTCGAACGGCGCGTGCTTTCGCGCGAACTGGTCGACAAGGGCGACATGAAGACGGCCTATCGAATCGTTGCGGCGCATATGGCGGAAAGTCCGACCAATGCCGTCGACGCCGAATTCCATGCCGGCTGGTATGCCTTGCGCGGCTTGAAAGATCCCGCCAAGGCCGCTGAACATTTCTCCCGTATCGCCAATCTCGCTCAGGGCAGCCTTTCCCTGTCGCGCGCCTACTACTGGCTGGGCCGCGCAGCTGAAGCCGGCGGACCAGGTGATTCGAAGGAGTATTTCACGAAAGCTTCGGCATTCGGCACGACTTTCTACGGCCAGCTGGCGGGCGAGCGAGTCGGCAACCGCACGCTGAACATCGCCGCTCCGCAACCCAGTGACGTCGACCAACAGAGTTTCTCAAAACGGGAAGCGGTGTCCGCGATTGGCCGGCTGCAGGAGGCCGGATATGAGCGCTACGCAAACACGCTCTATGTCGACCTGGCCGGCCAGTTGACCAGTCCCGGCGAAGTGGCTCTGCTTGCCGGAATGGCCGAGAAACAAGGCAACCATTTCCTCGCGCTGAGGATTGGCAAGATCGCGGCGGCCAATGGTGTCAATGTCGGGGCGTTGTCGCATCCCATTGGGGTGATTCCCGAAACCGCGAACATCTCAGGATCCGGCAAAGCACTGGCTTACGCCATTGCCCGCCAGGAAAGCGAATTCAACATCAGTGCGGTGTCCCGGGTTGGCGCGCTTGGATTGTTGCAATTGATGCCGGGCACTGCCGAACAGCTGGCGAAAAAAGCCGGCATGGCGTTCTCGCAAACCAAACTCACCACCGACCCGGGCTACAACGCCACGCTGGGCGCAGCTTTTCTCGGCCAGCAGTTGGACCGCTACAATGGCTCCTATGTACTGACTTTTGCTGGCTACAATGCCGGGCCGCGTCGGGCTGACCAATGGATCAAACGCTACGGCGACCCGCGCGGCAAGGACATCGATACGGTTGTCGACTGGATCGAACGGATCCCCTACGCCGAGACGAGAAGCTACATCCAGCGCGTGATGGAAAATTACGAGGTCTACAAGATGCGGATCTCGGGTGAATTCGACATCGTCGGCGATCTCGTCAACGGACGGAAGTGAACAGCAAGGCCTGTCCTGGTTTGCGACTATCGGTTTGCTATCTGTGACGAAGCCGATTTGACGCAGTCCTCTCCCGACTGTAGCCCTGTTGAAAGACGATCACGGCAGAGGTGCTCAGCGTGGCAGCAGGCTTTTCGGATTTTTTCTACTCTTCCGCTGATGGTTTGAAGCTGCATGCCAGACTCTATGGCGAAGAGAACGATGGATTGCCGGTCATCTGCCTGCCGGGTTTGACGCGAAATGCGCGCGACTTCCACGAACTCGCAATCCATCTATCGACAAGCGCGCATATACAACGAAAAGTTGCATGCTTCGATTATCGCGGACGCGGGGAATCGGCCTACGATACCAACATCGCCAACTACACGGTGGGCGTTGAAGCCAACGACGTTCTGGCCGGTCTCGATCAGTTGGGCATCAAGGAAGCGGTGTTCATCGGAACCTCCCGCGGCGGCCTGATCATTCACGTTCTGGGTGTGCTGAGGCCTGCGATCCTGAAAGCGATCGTGCTCAACGATGTCGGTCCTGCGCTCGAAATCGCGGGATTGGCACACATCAAGTCCTATCTCGAAAAGGCGCAAACACCGAAGAACCTTGCTGAATCGGTCGAAGCGCAGAAAGCGGCTCATGGCCCGGACTTCCCGGCCCTGACGCTTGCTGACTGGGAACGCATGGTCGGCGCGATCTACCGGGAAAAAGATGGCAGACTCGCCCCGGACTTCGACCCGAGCCTCGTCGAGACGCTGGCGGGGCTGGACCTGTCGAAACCCCTCCCCACCCTTTGGCCACAGTTCGAAGCACTCGCCAATGTGCCGACGCTGGCAATTCGAGGTGCCAACTCAAGGTTGTTGTCAGAGGAGACTTTGCAGGAAATGGCGCGCCGCCACGCCAAGCTGCAGGCTATGACCGTAGCAGACCAGGGTCACGCGCCATTCCTGGAAACCGGCAACCTGCCCGAGATCATCGCTGGCTTTATCGAAACCGCTGAGCGATCGCGACTATAAGCGCGCCCTACCCAAGATCGGAACAGGTCGTGCGTGGTCAGGCGCGCTTCTTGTCCTCGGTCTTTACTGAGGTCTTTTTCGCCCGAGGCTTGCGCGGCTTGGCTGCAGCGCTGTCCAAGGGCGACAGACCAGCACCGTCGGCAAAACCGGCAGGCCTGGTTTCCAGCACCACGACGCAGCTGTCGAGATCGTTGGTTGCAAGATGGGCGTAGCGCATCGTCATCTGCAAGGTTTGGTGGCCGAGCCACATCTGCACGCGCCGGATGTCTATGCCGCCCTGGACCAGTCTGGAAGCACAGGTATGACGCAGGATGTGCGGCACCACCTGTTCGTCAGCACCAAGGCCGACTTCCATTTTCGCTTCATTCCAGATCTGGCGGAACTGCGGCTGGTTGAGCATGGCGAACGGACCTTTCGGCCGGCGCCCCTCGCCTGAAAACGCGACGACTTCCCGCGCACGCAACGTCAGCGGGATGGTGCGGCTGCGGCCGGATTTGGTGATCCAGAAACTCACGCGTGTCGGCTGCAGGTCGTTCCAGATCAAGCCAAGCGCTTCGCCGAGGCGGCAGCCGGTGTCGACCAGAAAAACGGAAAGCCGGTAGGCATCCTCGCTGCGGCTGCGAATGGCAGCAAACAGCCGTGCCTCCTCGTCTTTCTCGAGGAAACGAATGCGCCCTGCCCGCTCCTTCTGGCGGCGGAATTCGGGCAAGCTGTGGATATCCCCCATCTTATGAGCCTTGCGCAGCAATTTGCTCAGTGCAGCCATCTTGCGATTGATGGTTGCGTTGCTGTTGCCGCGTTGGCGCAGGGTACCGATCAGGTTGTCCAGGGTGCTCTCGTCGAAAGCGCTGAAGCGTTCGCCAAGCAGAATCTCGTCTATCTCGCCGATGAACGAACTGACATTGTATTTATGCCGTCCGTCATCCCACAATATATCGCGATAGGCTGAGAACAGTTCACTGATACGATAGGACTTTACCTCTCGTATATTGCCGGTACTGTATTTTATCCGGACATTTTGAGACGTAAATGCAGCGAATCGATCGGAGAGCATGCCCTCCTGCAGCGCGTCTTGAGACATCTTTTTGCCACACCCCCCTGTGGATGCGCTAAGGCTTAACCACAAGGAGACATCCTTTCAAGAGAGCAGTTTGCAACAATCTCATTCCGGCATGACCGGAATCCCTTCGAAAACGTCCACAAACCTGCTTCCAGTTACCGTTCCACCCCCTGTTACCTTCTTTAGTTCCCAAGCCCGACGCTAAACAAAAAGAACCCGGGCGCGTAACGCCCGGGTTCGATAGATGTCTAAAGAGAACGCATCTCTTTAGAAGTCGCGCTGGAAGCGCAGGATACCGCCGACACCGTCGGTCTTGGCGTGATACTTGCTGTTGCCGACGTTGTAGTAGTCAACTTCAGCCGTGATGGTGAAGCCCGGAACCAGCTGGTGAGCGATGTTGGCGGCCAGACCGAAGGTCTTGCCTTCGTCATACGATGCCTGGACGTTGAACGAGGTCTTCTCGTTGAACTTGTAGGTACCACCGCCGAAGACGGCCCAGTTGCCATTCCACTGCTTGTAGTAGGTGAGACCGCCATTCTGCGCGAAGTCTTCGTCGCCGTAGGCGCCCATCACCCAGAGATCGATCTGGTCGGTGGCCTTAACGTCGAGGCGAACCTTACCGGCGACCTTTTCGTAATTGCTGTCGTAAGCGACAACACCAATGATGTCACCCCAGCCAGCGGTGTACTTCACGCCGCCAACGATATGCGGCACGTAGCTGTCGATGGTGTAGGCCTTGTCACCCTGTTCCAGCGCGACGATCGCCGAGAAACCGTTGCCGGCGTCGAAGGTGTAGCTGATCAGGTTGGTGTCGAAGCGACCATAACCGACGAGCGTATCGTCGATGACGTTACCGGCATAACCGATGAAGGTGTTGAAAGCCGATTCGTCCTTACCGACGCGCAGACCGCCGAGCTGGATCCAGGCGAAGTTCAGCGAAACGCCCTTGTTGACGGCAGCGTTTGCAAGGCCAGCCTGATTGCCAGACTCATTGGCGAAATCGAAGCGGGTCTCGGTGTAGGTCTTCAGGGTGCCGAGTTCGGTTTCCTGACCGGTCCAGGTCTTCAGCGCGAAACGACCACGCTTCCAATAGGTGTCCTGCAGCTTGCCGGTCTGCACGTCACGAACATTCGTGGTGCCTTCACGATCACCGAGGCCGATGTCGTAACGGATGTAACCGCCGATGCGCAGGCAGGTCTCGGTGCCCGGGATGTAGAAGTAGCCAGCGCCGTAGACGTCGCAGATCTTGACGTATTCAGCGGGTTCCGGCTCGGCGACGACGACAGCGTCGGCGGCGCGCGCACCGGAAACTGCGAGCAGTGCCGCAGCCGAGCCGAGGAGAAGGCTCTTAATGTTCATTTTCTGACCTCCAGTCAGAATCGAATACGATTTTTGAAAAATATGGCTCTTTCGACAGTCAACACATTGTTATTATTATATTTTAATCGGATGGGAGCCTGCATCACAGCGGCAGCAGCGCGCCCATCAGCGTGAGAATAGCGACGAGAAAACGTCGGAAACGCTCGTCACAACGGCTGTTAAAAGAAGAAATTTGGTGGGGGTGGCGGAGAGGATGGGATTCGAACCCACGAGACCCTTTTGAGGTCTACTCCCTTAGCAGGGGAGCGCCTTCGACCACTCGGCCACCTCTCCGTTGCGGCGCTGGATAAAGAAAAGGGCCGGCACAATCAATAAGCCAGCACACGTAGAGCCCATAAAAAATGACCAATAAAGATATGACCGCGCATCTCGGCGTCGCCTAGGTCGTGATTCTGCGCGAATCCGGCGAAAAATGCTGTCCGCAAGAGACGATCGCGGGCTCATGGTTAACGAGAGCTTTCGGCCATGGGCAAAATCGTGTCATTTGTGCAACAACGCTATCCGATAGCGCCCAGGCATCGCTTTCACCGATACGTTCCTTGTTGAACCGGACAGCCCGATGGGTAATGTCGACATCGAAGAAGCGGCGCGCAGCGCATCTTTTTCAGCAAGGGGATGGGGCAGGGAACGCTGTCCTTCAGCAAAAAATACCCAGACCCGTTTTTAAACTTTTGACTGGAGGTCAGAAAATGAACATTAAGAGCCTTCTCCTCGGCTCGGCTGCGGCACTGCTCGCAGTTTCCGGTGCGCGCGCCGCCGACGCTGTCGTCGTCGCCGAGCCGGAACCCGCTGAATACGTCAAGATCTGCGACGTCTACGGCGCTGGCTACTTCTACATCCCGGGCACCGAGACCTGCCTGCGCATCGGCGGTTACATCCGTTACGACGCTGGCTTCGGTGACGTTGCTTCGCTGGATGGCGCTCGTGCAAACGACCGTCTCAATGGCAAGTCGCAGGACACCTGGAAGAAGCAGGGCCGTTTCGCGCTCAAGACCTGGACCGGTCAGGAAACCGAGCTCGGCACCCTGAAGACCTACACCGAGACCCGCTTCAACTTCGGCAACGGTGACGGTGGCGCAGTTGCCAAGAACAGCAGCTCGCTGAACTTCGCCTGGATTCAGCTCGGTGGTCTGCGCGTCGGTAAGGACGAGTCGGCTTACGACACCTTCTCGGGCTACGCCGGCAACGTCATCCAGGATACTCTGGTTCCTTACGGCGAATTCGACACCAACCTGATCAGCTACACCTTCGATGCCGGCAACGGCTTCTCGGCGATCGTGTCGCTCGAACAGGGTTCGGGTGGCTACAACACCTTCGTTAAGGACGGCGCTGGCAACTGGGTTGCTGCTACGACCAACAACACGATCGACAGCTACGTTCCGAACGTCGTTGGCGGCGTGAAGTACACCGCTGGCTGGGGTGGCATCACCGGCGTCGTCGCTTACGACTCGTCGTGGGAAGAGTGGGCTGGCAAGGTTCGCTTGGACGTGAACGCTACCGACCAGATCTCGCTGTTCGTCATGGGCGGCTACGGCACCGACGACAATGTCGCTCGCAGCTTCTACAAGCCATGGGGCGGCAACTGGGCGATCTGGGGCGGCGGCACCTACAAGTTCAACGAGAAGACCTCTTTGAACGCGCAGGTTTCGTATGACGACGCCAGCACCCTCGGTGTTGCCGTCAACGTCGCTCACCAGTTGGTTCCGGGCTTCACCGTCACGGCCGAAGTTGATTACGTCAACGAAGGTGATTACGGCAAAGCCAACTACATGGGCGGCTGGACTGGCGCTACGGACAAGAGCAGCGTCGGTGGCCTGCTCCGCTTCCAGCGCGACTTCTAAGTCTTAATAGACTTTTGGAAAAACCCGGCGGGAAACCGCCGGGTTTTTTTCATTTATGGCGTGCAGGCATCAGACAAGCCGCCAACACGGAAGCTACCGTTTCCAAAGAGGGTGAAGGCGACATACGCTTCAGGCAATCTCCATGCTTGCGTGGTTACGCCCACCGCTGTAGCCAGAACCGGAACGCAATCCGGGGCTCGTCCATGCCAAAACTCCCACCGCTTTCGCCAATTGTCGCGGCACTGCCGGCCACCGTACCCTTTGTCGGCCCCGAAGCGCAGGAGCGCGATCGCGGCAAGCCGTTCCGCGCTCGCCTGGGTGCCAATGAAAGCAGCTTTGGCCCCTCCCCGCGTGTGGTCGAACGCATGCAGGCCATTGCCGGCGACATGTGGATGTATTGCGATCCCGACAATCACGACCTCAGGCTGGCCGCGGCTGCACATCTCGGCATTTCGGCCGACAATGTCGTGGTCGGCGAAGGCATAGACGGCCTGCTTGGCTTGCTCGCACGCATGTATGTCGGGCCGAACGATCCTGTGGTGACCTCGCTCGGCGCTTATCCAACCTTCAACTTCCACGTCGCCGGCACCGGTGGCCGGCTGGTGACAGTGCCGTATGAGAATGACCACGAAAACCTCGACGGCCTTCTTGCGGCGGTAAGACGCGAAAACGCGCCATTGGTCTACCTCTCCAATCCGGACAACCCGATGGGAAGCTGGTGGGAAGCGGATGAAGTCAATCGATTCGCGGAAGCTCTCCCCGAAACCACGATGCTGATCCTGGACGAAGCCTATGGCGAACTCGGGCCAGCCTCGGCATCGCCAGTCGTCGATGTGAAGCGGCCTAATCTTATCCGCATGCGCACCTTCTCCAAGGCCTACGGGCTGGCCGGCATTCGGCTGGGCTATGCCTTTGGCGAAAAACAGGTCATCAGCGACTTCGAAAAGATCCGCAACCACTATGGCGTGAGCCGCATGGCACAGGAGGCGGGCGTCGTGGCACTTTCCGATCAGCGCTGGCTGCAGGAAGTCGTGACCAAGGTCGAGGCAGGGCGCCAGCGAATCGCAACGATCGCCCGCGACAACGGGCTAACTCCCCTGCCCTCTGCAACCAATTTCGTCACCGTCGATTGCGGCCGCGACGGCGCTTTTGCCGCCAGGATCCTGCAGTCACTGTTGTCGCGTGACGTGTTCATCCGCAAACCGATGGCAGCAGGACTGGACCGCTGCATCCGTATCAGCGTCGGTCTCGATCACGAACTCGATATCCTGGCGGAAGAATTGCCAGGTGCCGTTGCCGCGGCCAAGGGCAATTGAGACCGCGTACCGGGGTGCTTCGCGGCCTGACGCAAACGCTTAACGACTCCGGGCTTTCGGTTCCGTCACCCCGGTTGCCCGCAGTTGCCAGCGGGCGCCGTCGCTACGGAAATCCGTCAGACTGAGCGGCTCGACATCGATGAAGCGGAACCCGGTGAGCGGCGCCTGCAGGACATGCAGAATCGCCGCCCTGATGACGGCAGGGTGAGTAAACGCGATCGTGTGGCCGCCTTCAGTGCCAAGCTCGCCGAACACAAAGGCGACTCGCTCGGCAACACCTTTGAAGGTCTCGCCATTCGGTGGTGCTGCTTCAGGGTCGACCAGCCAGGCGCGCGCTTCATCTGCCTGCACGTGATGGACATCATCGAAAGCCCTGCCGCTCCAGCTACCGAAGCCCTGGTCTCGCAGCAGAGGCCTATCGATCGCCGACAATCCAAGGGCCTCGGCTGTCTGGCGGGCCCGAAGCGCCGGGCTTGTCCAGACCCGGTCGGCCGAATCCAACCGTGCCGCCAACGCAGACAGGCCGACACGTGCCTTGCCTTCGAGCGGCTCGTCCGCAGGAAAAAAGCCACGCCGGCTGGCTGCAGTCATACCGCAGCAGATCATGGTGAGACGAACGAGCATGCGGGATGACCTCATATGCCAATCAAGTGTTGCAGATGTCGTTCAGGCGCTGGTCGAAACAGATCGGCGAGGTTGCAGATACATTGAAAGGACGACGATGGGCTAGCTTAGCGTCGGCTGAAATTTTCGTCGCAGAATCACAATAGAATGCAACGCTGACGCAATCTCTCAGGCATAGTGCGCCTGCAGCTACAGACAAACGGACTGGAAAGAGACCGCATGCAGGCGTTCAACCGTGAAAGCGTGCTCTATAGGATTTTGTCGATCGCCCTGTGGCCGTTGATTTTTGCCGGCAGCATGATCGGCAGCCATTTCGCATTCGACAGCGGTCATCCCATCCTCTGGTTCAATGTCGTCTATCTGGCGACCATCGCTGTGATCGCCTTTTTCGAACGTATCATGCCTTATGAGAGAAGCTGGCTGGAGCCCGACGGCGAGACCTTCAACAATGTCGCGCACACTCTGGTCACCAAGGGCCTGACACAGATAGCAGCGGCGGTGACGACCTCGTTCCCGATGTTGTTTGCAACTTTCGCGCAGCCCGCACTGCAACATTCCTATTCATTTTGGCCGAGCGAAGCACCGATGTTCGTTCAGGCAGTTCTCGGCCTCGTCATCGCCGAATTCGGACTCTACTTCGCGCATCGCCTCAGCCACGAACGCCTGCTGCTTTGGCGTTTTCATGCCCTGCATCACAGCGTCGAGCGGCTCTGGGTGCTCAACACCGGGCGTTTCCACTTCGTCGATTCACTGATCAAGATGCTGCTTGGCCAGTTGCCGCTTTATCTGCTCGGGGCACCGCTGCCGGTGTTCCTGTGGCTCGGCGCCGCGTCGGTGTTCATCGGTCTCCTGACCCATTGCAACATCGACATGCGCACGGGCCTGCTCGACCGGATCTTCACCACGCCATGCATCCATCGCTGGCACCATTCGCGGGACCTGCGCGAAGGCAACACCAATTACTGCGAGAACATCGTTATCTGGGATCAGGTGTTCGGCACCTATCACAACCCTGCCCGTCCTTCTTCGACTGACATCGGTATCAGCGGCACGATCGACAGAAGCTTCCTCGGCCAGATCGTGCAGCCTTTTTCCAAGGCTGGTGTCCGGCGCATCCTCGGCAAGGCTCCGCGGCAGGCAGGCCAGGACAAGACTGGACGCCAGGAAACCTAACCGGGCCCGGCTTCGCCATCGGCCACCGCCCGGCGCTTCATACGTCTTTCGTCCAATTTGCTTCGAATGAAAGCCCGTACCCTTGAATTAATTGAACGTTCGTTTTATTATTTTGACTATCGGGAGAAGGCGATGGCCAGAACGACGGGCTCGGATGGCGAGAGAACAGAAGCGGCGATCCGCGAAGCGGCGCTGGTATTGATCGCACGCCATGGCTACGAGGCGGTTTCGATGCGCCAGCTGGCCGCCGAAGTGGGAGTGCAGGCTGCAGCGCTCTATCGCTACTTCCCGACCAAGGAAGACCTGCTCTACACACTGATGCAAGATCATATGACGGGGCTTCTGGCGGCCTGGCAGAGTTCGCGCCCCGAAACCGCGGAGCCGGCGACGCGTCTCGCCGCCTATGTCGAAAACCACATCGCCTTCCACATCGAGCGCCGGGCTTCGACGCATGTTTCCAACATGGAGCTGCGCAGCCTGGCGCCGGAGCGGCTGACCCACATCCTGAAGCTGCGCACGGCTTACGAAAAAGAGTTGCGCGCCATCCTGCGCGACGGAGCCGAAACAGGCATCTTTTCCGTCGACGACATTGGCCTTAGCGCGATGGCGCTGATCCAAATGATGACCGGCGTCATCGTCTGGTATCGGCCCGGCGAACGCCTGTCGATCCGCGGCGTGACCGAAACCTATCTAGCCATGACCATGCGCCTTGTCGGCGCGCCACAGCCTGCTGGGGAGCAAAGGCATGTACACGAACACGCTTAATTTCGGGCTCGGCGAAGACATTGAAGCGCTGCGCGATCTCACGCGACGCTTCGCCCAGGACAGAATCGCGCCGCTGGCGGCGGAGATCGATACGAGCAACGAGTTTCCGCCGCAGCTCTGGCCGGAGCTGGGTGCGCTCGGCCTGCTCGGCATGACGGCCGACCCGGACTATGGCGGGTCCGGCATGGGCTACCTGGCGCATGTGGTGGCGATGGAAGAAATCAGCCGCGCTTCTGCCTCGGTCGGCCTTTCCTATGGCGCCCACTCCAATCTTTGTGTCAACCAGATCAACCGTTGGGCGACATCCGCGCAAAAGGAGAAGTACCTGCCCCAGCTCTGTTCGGGCGAACATGTCGGCGCACTGGCCATGTCAGAATCCGGCTCGGGCTCGGACGTGGTATCGCTGCGTCTGCGCGCCGAAAAGAAAAACGACCGCTACGTGCTGAACGGCACCAAGATGTGGATCACCAACGGCCCCGACGCGGAGACCATGGTGGTCTATGCCAAGACCGATCCGGAGCGACATTCCCGCGGCATCACTGCCTTCCTCATCGAGCGCGGCTTCAAGGGCTTCTCGGTAGCGCAGAAACTCGACAAGCTTGGCATGCGCGGCTCTAACACCGGCGAGCTGGTGTTCGAAGATGTTGAAGTGCCCTTCGAGAACGTACTGCACGAAGAAGGACGCGGTGTTGAAGTGCTGATGTCCGGTCTCGACTATGAGCGAACCGTGCTTGCCGGCGGCCCGCTCGGCATCATGGCTGCCTGCATGGATGTCGTCCTGCCCTATGTGCATGAGCGCAAGCAGTTCGGCCAGCCGATCGGCACGTTCCAGCTCGTCCAGGGCAAGCTGGCCGACATGTATACGACAATGAACGCCTGCCGCGCGTATGTCTACGCAGTGGCCGCGGCCTGTGATCGCAAGGAGACCACGCGCAAGGATGCTGCCGGCTGCATCCTGTTCGCCGCAGAGAAAGCCACCTTGATGGCGCTTGACGCCATCCAGTTGCTGGGCGGCAATGGCTACATCAACGACTATTCGACCGGACGCCTGCTACGTGATGCCAAACTCTACGAGATCGGCGCCGGCACCAGTGAAATCCGCCGCTGGCTGATCGGTCGCGAAATGATGGCAGAAGGCATGTAGCAAGCCCACATGCGCGAATGGGTTTTTCGCGTTACGCTGCGAAGCATGCGGAGTGGAAAAATGTATCCAACAGCTCCTTGTGTTGCTGCCATCCTTTTCGGGTTGAGTTTTGGCGCAGCTATGGCGCAGGAAGCACCTGAGTGCGAGTCAGCACCAACGATTTTGGCGACCGCCGACTATTTGCTCACCCCCCCTACAGAGGCTCCTCGTTTCTGGCGTGACGTCGAAAGTGATGACGCAGCGTATCTGAAGATCCGATACGCCCCCTTGGACACAACCGAAGCCCATGCACTGATCAATTCACTTGCTCAAAGACAACACCCACCGCAACGGATCGAGGAACTAAATGTTGCTCAACTCGACGGCCCGGAACGGCGAGCTCGAGTGCAGGAACTCGAAAAGACAGGCGGTTTTAAACAAGCACTGGTCTCAATTGGCCCATCCGGACTGCGAGCCTTAATGCTCGATGATAACGGTGAATGGCTATTTCAAAAGTTGTCGCATCAGGATTGGTATGGGACTTACTTCGACAGTGCTATCTCCTCTGTCGCAGATGTTGGCGACGATATCCTGGGCAGGCTGGCCGACAAAGCCGAGCAAAAAAACCTTTGGGAGTTTGCACTCGGATTCAGCATGATGAAATCCAATCTTGCTGACTATGTAAGCCTCGTCGATCGCGTGCCGCCAGAGAAGTTACAAATCGGAATTCGTTCCAATGAAGAACAGCGAAAGATCCGAATTGAGCGCGCAGTCGGTGCAAGCAGCATGCGCATACAGCCACTGGATGTCTCGAGGCAACCTGCCGTTGTTCAAGCACTTTTTGGCAAGCAGCCGTTTCGCACTCTGATGCGGCCAGCAGGTGCGGTTATCTACAGAATCCCCGAGGCTTATCTTGTTTTGGCATTGCTCAATGGGACAGGCGATATCCGCTTGGCTGGGAAAGTTCTGCTAAGCTTGGACGCCGACCTCTCGTCCGGAAACCTGAACCCGGCGATGTCTCCAGACGAAGCAGTGGCGAGCATGATTCGCAAGCTCGATGCGCTATGGGGACGGGATGTGCGCCTGGCAAATACCAAGCTGGTAAGTGGCATTCCCGGTTCTCGGCTGGATGGCATCACTCTTCTGAATCAGGCCGTCGCGCGCAATGCGCTATCGCCAATTGCCTTGGGAAAAACCGATTCTGTACCAGAGCGCCCAGCGGAACTCGCTCCCGATTTCGACTGGGCTCGCTGGAGCCGGATCGCGGTGAAGTTACGCAAAGCCGAGCCAATTGCGCCAGAAGATAAAATAGTCGCCGCTCAATTGCTGGAAGATGCCAGTAAGCCCATACGCTCGCTTGAAGAATTACAGTCCGCCACTGATCAAAAGCAAGCTCGGGCAATTGCCCATGACCTCATGCGTCGTCTTGATCGACGCTGTCAGCACTTCTTGCGACCAACACAACCTGCACAAGAGAGCATCTTTCGCTTCGAAAACTAGCCACTCGGGCCGCCGCCAGCCAAAGAGAACAACAGCCAGATGCCGATCATCCAGTCTTCTATCTCGACCTCCTCCGAAAGCTTCCGTGCCAATGCCGAACGCATGCAGACGCTGGTCGCAGACATGTCGGAAAAGGCCGCAACGGTGCAGCGCGGTGGCTCGGAAGAGGCGCGCGCCCGCCACACAGCGCGCGGAAAACTGTTGCCGCGCGACCGGCTGGCGCAGTTGCTGGATACGGGCTCGCCCTTCCTGGAGATTGGACAGTTTGCAGCCTGGGACATGTATGACGATGCGATCTCAGCCGCCGGAATGATCGCCGGCATCGGCCGCGTCGAAGGCCGCGAGGTGATGGTGGTTGTGAACGATGCCACCGTCAAAGGCGGCACCTACTATCCGCTGACCGTGAAGAAACATCTGCGGGCGCAGGAGATCGCCCTGCAGAACAGATTGCCTTGCGTCTACCTGGTCGATTCGGGCGGTGCCAACCTGCCGAACCAGGACGAGGTGTTTCCCGACCGTGAGCACTTCGGCCGCATCTTCTACAACCAGGCCAATATGAGTGCTGCAGGCATTCCGCAGATCGCCTGCGTCATGGGCTCCTGCACCGCCGGCGGCGCCTATGTGCCGGCAATGGCGGATGAATCGATCATGGTGCGCAAACAGGCCACCATCTTCCTCGGCGGTCCGCCATTGGTGAAGGCGGCAACCGGCGAAGATGTCAGCGCCGAAGAACTTGGTGGCGCCGACCTGCACACGCGCGAAAGCGGCGTGGCCGACCACTACGCCATGGACGATGAACACGCGCTGGCGATCTGCCGCCGCATCGTGCGCAACCTCAACCGCAAGAAGCAGATCGGCCTCGACCTGCGCACGCCGATCGCCCCGCTCCACGATCCTCGCGAGATCCACGGCATCGTGCCGGCGGATCTGCGCCAGCCCTATGACGTGCGTGAGGTCATCGCGCGCATTGTCGACGGCTCGGAACTCGACGAATTCAAGCAGAACTACGGTACCACGCTGGTCACCGGCTTCGCCCATCTCCACGGCATGCCCGTCGGCATCATCGCTAACAACGGTGTGCTGTTTTCGGAAAGTGCGGTGAAGGGCGCGCATTTCATTGAACTCTGCTGCCAGCGCAAGATCCCGCTGGTGTTCCTGCAGAACATCACCGGCTTCATGGTCGGAAAGAAATACGAGGCCGGCGGCATCGCCAAGGACGGCGCCAAGCTGGTGACAGCCGTGGCAACCGCGCAGGTGCCGAAGGTGACGATGATCATCGGCGGTTCGTTCGGTGCCGGTAACTACGGCATGTGTGGCCGTGCCTACTCACCCCGCTTCCTGTGGATGTGGCCGAATGCGCGCATCTCGGTGATGGGTGGCGAGCAGGCCGCAATGGTGCTGGCACTGGTGCGGCGCGAAAATATCGAGCGCAAAGGCGGCACATGGTCGGCGGCCGAAGAGGCCGAATTCAAGCGCCCAACGCTCGAAAAATACGAACGCGAAGGCCACCCACTCTATTCCTCTGCCCGCCTGTGGGACGACGGCATCATCGATCCTGCAAGGTCACGCGAAGTGTTGGCGCTGTCCCTGTCGGCCGCACTCAACGCGCCGATCGATGATACCAAGTTCGGCGTGTTCAGGATGTGACGCTGTGCCGTTACTCTATACAAGGCTGACACACACAAAGATCGTCTACTGGATCAAAGAATTCAGTTGGCCGAAAAGAATAATTTCATCTACTCATTCCCTCGTTCCATACAGGATACGTGGGGGAAAAATTGAAACAGCTTCATCTCTTGAATATATCCTCTCTCGCATTTGCACTTCTTGCTGCTTCAGCAAACATAACAACCGCCGGATCATTGACCGGAAGCGAAGGAGACAAACGCTTTCCACCGACGATGTCGGGCAATGCGAAAGATCCCTGTACCAAGGCCTGGAACGGCTATGTGGCAGCCAGTGGTCATTCGGCCTACGCCACCACGCCCTATTCGAGGGTGGTAGATCTCTACATGATCTGCGGCACCTCACTGAATGCGAAGACACAGGAAGTCGCAGAAAAAAAGGCCCTGGAATCCTGCGTCCGCACGCGCGAACACTACAAGGTCAGGAACGGTGGCCGCTGCGAAATCGCTGCCTCGAAATAAGCGGTTCCGACAAACCAATCTCTAACGGAAAAACATTCGGCTCTGCGCTGGCTTCGTCATCGCAGAGTGGCTGGCGCATTCTTATTCGGCCACATTCCACCCCAGTCGCGAAACAGCGGAGGAAATCATGCAATTCCATCGCGGCCGCCTGATTGACCATATCCACCTGAGGGCAGCCGACCTCGAGGTGACGAAGCGCTTTTATCGCGCGGTTCTCGCCGCCATCGGTCGGACCGATTCCATTCATGAGGGCGATACATTCTTTTCAGCCGACGAATTGTGGATCGATGCCGCGAGCGGGCAGACATCCCGTGTGCATCTCGCCTTCCAGGTCCCGGACCGGGAAACCGTGGCCAAGTTCCACGAGGCCGGGCTGGCAGCCGGAGGCAAGAACAATGGCGGTCCGGGTGAACGCAGCTATCATCCGGGCTACTACGCCGCCTTCCTTTTTGATCCGGACGGCAACAACATCGAGGCGGTCTTCCATGGCCCGTTCGAGCGTTCCGCGTCCTCTGTGGTGATCACGCCGAAGTAGATGCGAGTGGAAGCAGAAATGCCCAAGACAGGTTTCGTCGAGACGGATTTCGTAAGGGACAGCTTTGTGCAAGCGCACGCCGGTGCTTCGCGAAAACCACAAGGGTTCAATTCGTTGCTGGTGGAGTTCGCGAAGAACGGTTGAGCCGTTTTTTCGCCGATGGAGGCCCTGATGTTCTCAAAGATTCTGATCGCCAACCGTGGCGAGATCGCATGCCGCGTCATCCGAACGGCGCGTCGGCTGGGGGTGACCACCGTTGCGGTCTATTCCGATGCTGACGCGGCCTCGCTGCATGTCGCCATGGCGGACGAGGCCGTGCATATCGGCGCTTCTCCAGTCGGCGAAAGCTACCTCAAAGCAGATCGCATCATCGCGGCGGCAAAACGGACCGGCGCCCAGGCCATCCACCCGGGCTACGGCTTCCTCTCGGAAAACCCTGGCTTCGTCGACCAGGTGACCGCCGCCGGCCTGATCTTCATCGGCCCATCGGCCGATTCCATTCGCGCCATGGGCCTCAAGGATGCCGCCAAGCGGCTGATGGAAAAGGCTGGCGTGCCTGTGGTACCCGGCTATCACGGCGAGGCACAGGACATCGTGCTGCTCGCCACCAAGGCGCGCGAGATCGGTTATCCCGTGCTGATCAAGGCGCGCGCCGGCGGCGGCGGCAAGGGCATGCGTCGCGTCGACAATCCCGACGACTTCTCGGAAGCGCTTTCCGGCGCCCGGCGGGAGGCCAAGGCGGCCTTCGGTGACGATCGCGTGCTGGTGGAGAAGTATGTCGACAAGCCGCGCCACATCGAAGTGCAGGTATTCGGCGACAATTTCGGCAACGCGGTGCATCTCTATGAACGCGACTGCTCCGCGCAGCGCCGTCACCAGAAGGTTATCGAGGAGGCGCCTGCTCCTGGAATGACACCCGCCTTGCGCAAGGCGATGACGGAGGCTGCGGTCAAGGCCGCCAAGGCAATCCGATACTCCGGCGCCGGCACCATCGAGTTCATCGTCGACGCGTCACAAGGACTCAAGGCCGATCGCTTCTGGTTCATGGAGATGAACACGCGCCTGCAGGTGGAACATCCGGTGACGGAAATGATCACTGGTGTCGATCTCGTCGAATGGCAGTTGCGCGTGGCCGCTGGCGAGAAATTGCCGAAGACACAGGACGAGATCGCGCTTTCAGGACACGCCTTCGAGGCAAGGCTCTATGCGGAAGACGCCACCAAAGGCTTCCTGCCCGCAATCGGCACACTGCACCATCTCCGCTTCCCGCAACGGGCGCCCGCGGGAACCACAATGCGCATCGAGACAGGCGTGCGCCAAGGCGATGCCATCTCGCCCTACTACGACCCGATGATCGCCAAGCTCGTCGTGCACGGAAACGACCGCGCAACGGCACTTTCCGCGCTGGAAGCGATGCTGACGGAAACGGAAATCGCCGGTTCGGTCACCAACACGGCCTTTCTGGCCACCCTTGCCGCCGATCCGGACTTTGCCGCCGGTGACGTCGATACCGGCCTGATCGGTCGCAAGCAGGAAGCCCTGACCACCATTCCGGTCGCCGGCGACGAGATTGTCGCGACAGCGGCACTTGCCGCCGCCGATGTGGCGGAGAACCGGGATCCATCCAACCCGTGGGCATCGCTTATCGGCTATGCCCATTTCCATGCCGGTGCCCGCAACATCGCATTGAAGTCAGGCGAAAACACCATCACGGCCCGGATCACGGCGCGTTCGGATGGCGGTTTTGACGTGGCGACGGAGCACGGCACCCACGCGCTTCGCGCCGGTGGCGGCAAACGGCTTGCGCGCTGGCCGGAGCATGTCACCGTCTTCTCCGGTGCCGCCGGCTACAATTTCGGCGTGCCGGACCCGCTGGCCAAAGCCGACGATGCCGGCGCAGGCGCCGGCAATCTGCGCGCTCCGATGCCCGGCCTGGTCAAGGTGGTCCGCGCTGGCGCCGGCGAAGCCGTGGTCAAAGGACAGCCGCTGCTGATCCTGGAGGCCATGAAGATGGAGCACACGATCGCCGCTCCCCATGACGGCATCATCGCAGAGATCGCTGCCGAGGGTGCGCAGGTCACCGATGGCACCGTGCTTGTGAAGTTCGTCGAAGCCGACGCCTGAGCGGCAGCACCCAACAAGCCCTCACAAAAAGAATGGCCGGGACAAGCCCGGCCATTTTTTTGAGATCGGCTCGTAGAGCTTAGTCCAGCTTGATCGGCGCGTATTTGCCGTCGTGCCACTGGTTGATGTCGAACTTCGGATCCTTGATGTCACCCTTCTCGTCCAGGGTGATTTCACCAACCACCGTATTGATCGGCTTGCCATCCTTCAGAGCCGCCGCCACCTTGGCCGGATCTTCCGAACCGGCGCGCTCGATGCCCTGGGCAACCGCCTGGATGACGCCGTAAGAGAACAGCGTGAAGCCTTCCGGCGAGAAACCGCCGGCCTTGATCTTTTCGACGGCTTCCTTGGCTTCAGGCTTGGCCTGCGGATCGGATGGGAACACGAACATCGTGCCTTCGCCAGCCGGGCCGGCGATCTGCCAGAACTCCGGATTGGAAAGGCTGTCGGGCATGATCAGCTGGAAATCGAAGTTTTGTTCCTTGGCCTGACGTTTGATCAAACCACCTTCCGGATGATAACCGCCGAAATAGACGACATCGGCCTTCAGTTCCTTGAGCTTTGTGACCAGCGCCGAATAGTCCTTCTCGCCGGCATTGATGCCTTCGTAGGCGATCTCCTTCAGGCCACCCTCGTTCATGGTCTTCTTGACCGCGTCCGCAGCGCCCTGGCCGTAGGCGCTCTTGTCGTGCAGCAGGACGACATTCTTGCCGGCATATTTCTTGGCGATCCAAGGACCGACGAAGTTGCCGCCGGCGTCGTCACGGATGTAGAGGCGCAGGATCGTCGGCCAACCCTTCTTGAAGGCAGCTTCCGTCAGTTCCGGATTGGAGGAAGCCGGCGTGATCATGACGATGCCGTTCTCGGCATAGATGGCGGACGCCGGAATGGTGGAACCCGAACAGGCGTGACCGTCAACGAACTTGATGCCGGCAGCAGCGATGCGGTTGGCGACCGAGACGGCCTGTTTGGGATCACAAGCGTCGTCCTCCACGACGATCTTGATCTTCTTGCCGCCGATGCCACCCTTTTCGTTGATTGCCGCGGCAGCGGCGTTGGCGCCCTGCTTGAACTGATCGCCGATCGGAGCGAGTTGGCCGGTCATCGGACCGACCACCGCGATGGAAATATCTTCAGCGTAGGCCGCCGACGCGCTGAGCGCCGTGGCGAACAGGGCTGCGCCCAGGAATTTTGCTGATTTCAACTCAAAGCCTCCCATTGCTTTGCGCAAGCCCTCCCGGCTGCGCTTGCGTGCAATGGGCGCAAAAATTTGCTTTTCGTCAAGCCCATCAGGGCGGCATTGCATGTGTCCGGTTAATGCAACGATCAATTCCTGTGATCTAAACCAGCCATCCCCGTCTCACCGAAGTATCGAATGGCCGGAACTACCCGGCCATTCTGAGCAAACAACTGCCTTTCGGAGAAATCAGTCCTGCTTGATCGGCGCGTACTTGCCGTCATGCCACTGGTTGATGTCGTACTTGGCGTTCTTCAGGTCACCCTTCTCGTCGAACACCACCTCGCCCACGACGGTGTTGATCGGCTTGCCGTCCTTCAGCGCGGCGGCAACCTTGGCCGGATCATCGCTGCCTGCCCGCTTGACGCCCTCGGCGAAGGCCTGGATCGTTGCGTAGGAGAACAGTGTGAAGCCCTCCGGTGCGAAACCCTTGGCCTTGATCTTCTCGACGGCTTCCTTGGCTTCCGGCCGCGCCTGCGGGTCAGACGGGAACACGAACATCGTGCCTTCGCCCGCCGGACCGGCAACCTGCCAGAATTCCGGGCTGGCGATCGAATCCGGCATGATGAGCTGGAACTTCACGTTCTGTTCGGCTGCCTGACGCAGGATCAGGCCGCCTTCAGGGTGATAGCCGCCAAAGTAGACGACGTCGGCCTTCAGTTCCTTCAGCTTGGTGACGAGTGCCGAATAATCCTTGTCGCCGGCGTTGATGCCTTCGTAAAGGACATCCTTCAGACCCGCCTCATTCATGGTTTTCCGCACGGCGTCGGCGACACCCTGGCCGTAAGCGCTCTTGTCGTGCAGGACGACAACATTCTTGCCGGCGTACTTCTTCGCGATCCAGGGACCGATAAAGGCCCCCTGAGCGTCGTCGCGGGTATAGAGGCGCATGATCGTCGACCAGCCCTTCTTGGCCGCATCGTCGGTCATTACAGGATTGGACGAGGCGGGGCTCATCATCAGGGCGCCGGCTTCCGCATAGACGGCGGAAGCGGGAATGCTCGAACCCGAGCATGCGTGGCCATCGATGAACTTCACACCGTTGCCGACAACGCGGTTGGCGACCGAAACCGCCTGCTTCGGATCACACTGATCGTCCTCGATATCGAGCTTGATCTGACGCCCATCCACGCCGCCCGCGGCGTTGATGGCTTCAGCCGCGGCTTGCGCGCCTTGCTTGAATTGATCGCCGATCGTGGCGAGCTGTCCGGTCATTGGGCCAATGACGGCAATAGAAATGTCTTCGGCGTAGGCCGCTGAAGCACTAAGGGCGGTGGCAAACAGGGCCGCACCCAGGAATCTTGTTTTCAAGTCGAACTCTCCCCTTTGTTGCGCTCTGCTTGATGGCGCAGAACCGGAATTGGGAGAAAAAGAACCCGCTCGTCAAGCCCAACCATACAGCAATGTATGGTCCATTCGTGCAGAAAAACGAAAACCGCGCCGGTCTTGTTGTGACCGGTCGCGGTTTTTCTCGTTACCTCCTTCCGCGCCTGGCTTGGTGGAGGCTTTCTTCCCTGTTGTCTGGACAATCCGGCTAACCGGTCGCCTTCTTTGGTCGTCGCCGTTGGAGCGGCGTCACCATCCCTGCCGGGACAGAAATCAGTGCGTGGTCATCCATTCGCGAGCGTCGCGCAGTGCCTGGGCAATCTCGCCCTTGGACATGGAGGACGAGAGTTCAGAGCGCCATTCGGCGGCGCGCAGCGAACCCTTGATAGCGGCAATGTTGAACCACTTGTGGGCAGCGACGACGTCGGTCTCGCAATCGCGACCGGTCGCATACATCACACCCAGTTCGAAGAGAATGTCGGACTGCGCGGTAGCGCCCATCGTGCCGACCCCTGCTTCAAGCATCTCGAAACGTGCCATTTGAAATCCCCTTGCTTGACCCTGTTGCTCCTGAAAGCCGCCGTCCGTTCTTGGTGTGGACGTGCGCTCTTCCGATGCTTCGAAGGATGCCGGGGACGCTTGAATCTGCCGTTAAATGGCTTGCTTAATTTGAGGAAAACAAAGCTAAAACAAGAAGTAAACGTGAGAAACCGTTAAGGATAGGAAGCGCCCGATTGCTGGGTTTCCGCTCAAATTCGATGAAAATTCTCGGTTCAAAAAACAAGGTTTCGCTAACCACGGCGAAGCTTCCATTTTGGTAAGAAATCGAAATCCTGCAGTTTGAAGGTCTCCCAAAGGTCAAAAATAAAACCCGCTTTCCTTCCCCAGCGGCACGGCTTTTGTTTTATCGGGGACTGGATTAGCTTACCTGAGCGTAAGGGATGGAGAGGCTGGACCCGGCGTCCAGTAGTAGCGCAAAGGGAGGAACTCGATGTTTCGCAAAGTGAGCCTGGCACTCGCTGCCACATTGATCATGTCGGGTGTGGCGCTCGCCGACCCGATCGAAGGCAATTGGAAGACGGCATCCGGCGCCACCGCGGCGATCTCGGGCGGTGGCTCGTTCTCCATCACGCTGAAGACCGGCAAGCATGCCGGCAAGACGATCGGCTCTTTCAAGGCTGCCGGCGACGGCAAATATGCCGGCACGATCACGGACCCGGACACCGACAAGACCTACAATGGCAAGGCTTCGCTCTCCGGCAGCTCGCTCAAGATGAGCGGTTGCGTGCTGGGCGGTCTGATCTGCAAGAGCCAGACCTGGACCAAGCTGTAGTCGATCAGCCTCGAATGAATAACGGCAAGGCGCTTCCGCCACGCGGAAGCGCCTTTTTCTTGTGCAGCCGACCATAGCGGCTCTCCTGCCCGCGCGAAGGGCATGCCGTTCTAATTCCCGTCAATCATTTTGAACCCTGGATGAACGGCAACCTCAGAAGAGGTTCAGCCGCGTCGATGCATTCTCACGGCATCAGAGTGTGATCCTGAACCGGTTTTCGAAAAGGATCATTCTCCAGCAAAGAGTGGGACCCCCAATGCTCGCGCGCCGCTTCACCATCGTATGCCTGCTGACGGCGCTGTTCGGAATGGGTTTTGCCATCATCGTCGCAGAGAATGCCCGCCTGGACCATGGCTGGAGCCAGATCGGCCTTCGATGCGGCATCGCCTGCTCCACGTCATCTGCCTCCGATTGATCGACAACAGACGAAATCGCCATGACCCCGTTCGCCCAAAACGCCATCGCCGTCCTGAAGCTTCTGCCGCGTGCGACGCTGATCCTGATGCTGCTGGCAGCACCGGTTCTTGCCGTACCGACGATGCGTGCCGATGCCGGTTCGACCATCGAAGCACCAGCACTCCAGAAGAAGGGGCTTGGCCTGGTTCTGCTAGTAAGCCTGCGACGCGCCTGAATTCCCAAGCTCGCGATGCATCCAAACATGCAAATCGCGAACCGTCCGTGGAGCCCCCTCCCAACTGTCATTTTCCATCTCTATAATGGGTCATGGAAAAGCGAATCTACCCACAAGCCATTGAAACCGTGGTCATGCCGGAGCCCTATGCCCGGCAATCCTTCGACGATGCCGGCAAGGCCGTCGAGGCGCTGCGTGCGCTCTATGAACGCAACACCAAATTCCTGCGCGACTCCTTCTCGGCACTGGCCGCCGGTGGCGACAACGACAAACGCTACCGCGCCTTCTATCCAGAGGTGAGCGTGGTCACGAATTCCTTCACCCAGGTGGATTCGCGTCAGGCCTATGGGCATTTGCCGACGCCTGGCCAGTTCTCGACCACGATCACCCGGCCGGACCTGTTCCAGAGCTATCTTACCGAGCAGTTGCGACTGATCATGCGCAACCATGGCGTCCCGGTGATCGTCTCGGAATCGGAGACGCCGATCCCGGTGCATTTCGCGTTCCTGGAAGGAACCTATGTCGACAGCGCCGCTGCGGAGCGTATCCGCCGGCCGATCCGCGACCTGTTCGATGTGCCGGATCTCGATGGCACCGACGACCAGATCGCCAATGGCACGTTCGAAGTGGCGCTGGGCGATCCACGTCCGCTGGCGCCGTTCACCGCGCAGCGCATCGACTACTCACTGCACCGGCTTACCCACTACACAGCGACGAGCCCGCAGCATTTCCAGAACTTCGTGCTGTTCACAAACTATCAGTTCTACATCGATGAATTCTGCGCCATGGCGCGCGACCTGATGGCGAAGGGTGGCGAGGGCTATACGGAATTTGTCGAGCCCGGCAATGTCGTTACGAAGCCCGGCGCCGCCACGCCGAGTGACGGAACTGCGCCACCACGCCTGCCACAGATGCCGGCCTATCATCTGAAGCGTGGCGACCACGGCGGCATCACCATGATCAATATCGGTGTTGGCCCTTCCAACGCCAAGACCATCACCGACCATGTCGCTGTGCTGCGCCCACATGCCTGGCTCATGCTTGGCCATTGCGCCGGCCTGCGCAACACGCAGGCGCTGGGCGACTATGTGCTGGCACATGCTTATGTGCGCGAGGACCACGTGCTGGACGACGACCTGCCGGTATGGGTGCCTGTACCGGCACTGGCCGAGGTCCAGGTGGCGTTGGAGGAAGCCGTCGCCGAAGTGACCGGGCTTTCGGGCTATGATCTGAAGCGCGTGATGCGCACGGGCACCGTTGCCACCATCGACAACCGCAACTGGGAGCTGCGCGACCAGCGTGGCCCGGTGCAGCGGCTGTCGCAGTCCCGCGCGATCGCGCTGGATATGGAATCGGCAACAATCGCGGCCAATGGCTTCCGCTTCCGCGTGCCTTACGGCACGCTGCTGTGCGTTTCCGACAAGCCGTTGCATGGCGAATTGAAACTGCCGGGTATGGCGACCGAGTTCTACAAGCGACAAGTGTCGCAGCATCTCACCATTGGCATCCGCGCCATGCAGAAGCTGGCCGAGATGCCGATGGAGCGCCTGCATTCCCGCAAGCTGCGTTCCTTCTCGGAAACAGCATTCCAATAAGAAATAGACACCGATCGGCCTGCGACTTCAGTTGCCGTTCACCAGTTCGAGAACCAGCCGCTGGATGGCGCCACCGTTCCCCATCTCGACGCGGTCGAAATCGCGGCTTTGCTGGCGCTGCATGATGGAAGCATCGGAAAGCGGTTTCTGGATTTGCTGGCGGATCTTCTGGCAACCGGGATCGTTGGCCACGGTTACGCCGATTGTGGTCCGTTCGATCTGTGCCAGCATCGCCTTGATATGGTCGCCATGGACCTTCTCGTGGCGACGAAGCCCGTCGATGAAGACATCCCAGCGCTTCTGCACCGAAGGCGGCAATGGATTCGCGGGCTTTGGCAGCGTGTAGGTGATGATGAGCGTCGGGGTTGCCGACTTCAGCGTACAGCCACCATTTTCGGGCTCATAGTTGCGTCTCCAGGTGAGCTTGAAGAAGGTGTGCGCGATGACGCGCCCGCCGCTTCTTCCCACTTCCGGGCCGTTCTGGCCGATTGATGCGTAGAGTTCAGCGCCGGTGGTGCCAGTGATGACGTAGGGTTTTTCCTGCTCGATGGTCTTGGCCACGGCAGCAGCAACCACAAGAAATGCTGCCGCTGACGCAATCAGAGCCCGCAAGCCAAACCCAGTTTTCGAAATCATGCCGTCCGCCGCCATGGTGCCATTGCGCGCGTACCATAGAGACCGAGCTTGCGATGATCAAAATGGAAACCGAGATTGTAGACCGCTAAATCTCAGCGCTCGCGCACGAGGTTGGCGACCAGGGTCGCGACCCTGCCACCTGGCCTATGCTCACGCCGGTCGAATGCGACCTGTTTGACTTCATATTCTTCGTAGGCCGTTTCCACCCGACGCTGCGCTTCACGCCGCGTCTTGATACAGTGAGGATCGCCGGCCACGGCAAGATCGGCAACGGCGCGCTCACCAGCGGCAACCCCCTGCCTGACGATACGGCCATGTGTCTCCTCATGCGTCCGGATCCCGGCAAGGAAACGTTGCCAGCGCTTGCTCAATGCCGGAGACATGGGCGATGTCACGCGTGGATACATGTAGGTAATGTCCAGCTTGGCATTGGCAGCCCTGAGATGGCAGACGCCCGCCTTGGCCTTGAGGTCGAAATCCCAGTCCACGGCGGGATACGAGGTCCGGGCGATCGCACGTGTGAGAAGGCCCTGCTTGGGACCACTCTTGTCCATGGCGGCGATCAGCGCCCGGCCACTCTCGCCGGCAATATCGTAGGTGCTTGTATGGGTAACGACTTTAGCCCCGGCCGTCGCAACACCCGGCGCGACTACCGCTGCCAGCAAGGCGAGACCGCAGAAAACAGACCGACCCATCAAATATCCTCCCACGCTCGCCCAGCTTATCGCTCTTCGGGTGCGAGCATAGGATCATAGACGCTGCCATACGGTCAAATTAAGGCCCTTAGGATCCTTTTAGCGCCTTAGAGCACGCGCCTAGCAAACGCGCGAAAGTCGTTGCGATACGTCCCGGATACGCACCGCGTTTTCGGAATCGATCCCCATTTCAGGCCGTTGTACACAACCCGAGACTACATGTTCTGGTAGACAGGCCCCTCGCCGCCCTGCGGTGGCACCCAGTTGATGTTCTGGTTGGGGTCCTTGATGTCGCATGTCTTGCAGTGCACGCAGTTCTGCGCGTTGATGACAAAACGCACGTCCTTGGCCGATGGATCGGCCGCAGCATTGCCTTCAGCGTCCACCCATTCATAGACGCCGGCCGGGCAGTAGCGCGTCGACGGACCTGCGAACACATCGTGCTCCGAGCTGACCTGCAGCGCGGCATCCTTGACCTGGAGATGGACCGGCTGATCCTCCTCATGGTTGGTGCCGGACAGGAAGACCGAAGACAGGCGGTCGAACGTCAGCACGCCATCCGGTTTCGGATAGACGATCTTCTGATGCTTGGAGGCCGGCTCGAGCGATGCGGCGTCGGTCTTGCCGTGCTTGAGCGTACCGAAAGGCGAGAAGCCGAACAGCGTGTTCAGCCACATGTCGAGAGCGCCAAGACCGACCCCGGCGAGCGTACCGAAGCGTGACCACAGCGGCTTGACGTTGCGTACCTTCCTGAGGTCCTTGCCGATATCGCTGTCACGCCAGGCTTCCTCGTAAGAGACCAGTTCGTCATTGGCGCGACCTCCGGCAACAGCCTCCACGACGTGTTCCGCCGCCAGCATGCCGGACAGGACGGCGTTGTGCGAACCCTTGATACGCGGCACATTGACGAGGCCAGCGGCGCAGCCCATCAGAACGCCGCCCGGGAAGGACATCTTCGGCACGGATTGATAACCGCCTTCGGTGATCGCACGTGCGCCATAGCCGAGACGCTTGGCGCCGGCAAAAGTCGGCGCGATCGCCGGATGTGTCTTGAAGCGCTGGAATTCCTCGAACGGAGACAGATACGGGTTCTTGTAGTTCAGGTGCACAACGAACCCAACCGCCACCTGGTTGTCCTCGAGATGATAGAGGAAGGAGCCGCCGCCGGTCTTCAGATCGAGCGGCCAGCCAAAGGAGTGCTGGACAAGGCCAGGCTTGTGGTTTTCCGGCTTGATCTGCCAGAGCTCCTTGAGCCCGATGCCGAACTTGGCCGGTTCGCGGCCCGCATCGAGCCGGTACTTCGCGATAAGCTGTTTGGTGAGCGAGCCGCGCGCGCCCTCGCCGATCAGCACATATTTGCCCATCAGCGCCATGCCGGGAGCGAAATTCGGCCCATGCGTACCGTCCTTCTCCACGCCCATGTCGCCGGTGTAAACACCGGTAACCGCACCTTCATCGTTGTAGAGAAGGCCGGCTGCGGCAAAGCCCGGATAAATCTCGACGCCAAGAGCCTCCGCCTTGCCAGCGAGCCAACGGCAGACATTGCCGAGCGAAACAATATAGTTGCCGTGATTGTTCATCAGCGGCGGCATGAGGACGTTCGGCAGCCGGAAAGAGCCAGCTGGCCCAAGCACCAAGAAATGGTCGGCCGTGACAGGCGTCTTGAAGGGATGATCCCCGTCCTCGCGCCAACCCGGCAGCAGGCGATCAATGCCGATCGGATCGACGACAGCGCCCGAGAGGATGTGCGCGCCCGCTTCGCCGCCCTTTTCCAGCACGACCACGGAAAGATCGGGATTGAGCTGCTTGAGCCGGATCGCTGCGGCGAGCCCCGCCGGCCCGGCTCCGACGATCACCACGTCGAATTCCATGCTCTCGCGTTCGATCTCGCTCATAGGTCCCTCCGCACTGGCTCGCCGTTCCGGCATATTGCTGGCTCATGCGCTCCATAGCGCATCATTCCGCGACGCGAAACCGGCATGGAGCGACGGCGTCGCATCCACAACAGGCAAAGCAGCCACCTTCTGCAGAATATTTTACGTTCACGTAAACGTCAATTATAGGTTCCACCTGAAAACTGTCGCTTTTCGAGGCAGCGGTTATCGGTCATAGTCCTGTTCATGCGCATTCATGGGCCAGCCGGCTTAGCAACGTCGCGCCTCCGTTCCGCCTCAGGCTCATTGTGGCCAGCGGCTGTCCTCTGTTTTCTCCTGCTAGCCTCTCCGGGCCTCGCTCAAAAGAAGCAAAAGGTTTGGGAAAGCGGAGCCTATTCCTTTTCCGACGAACTCGGCGGCTTTCACATCAGGGGTGTTTCCGGCAAGGGCACGCGCGCCGATCCGATCGTCATTGACGAGGAATTCAATTCGGCGGCGCCGGTGACGCTGACAATCCGCACCATCAAGCCGATCCAGCCTTTCGACAGCACAGGCGACTATGCCAGCGGCATCATCTACATGCGCATCAACGCCCTCAACGGCACCGGCCATGCCTGGATTGAGTTTCAGTTCGAACTACAGGAAATTCTCGACCAGCCGAGCGTGTTCGGCGATGGCCTTTCCTTCGATCAACGCAACAAGACGCCCGAAAACATCGCCTCGTCGAATTTTGCGACCTTCGACCGCAATTTCGAGCCCTACGACCGGTTGCTGTTCACCAAGGGCAAGGTGGATCCGCTGGAAACAGCTGAATTCGAATTCCTGATCACCGACTACACGCCACGCTGGACCTTCTACCTGATGCAGGAGCCACGCATCCCGTCAAGCTAGGGACAATCCTGAACAAAGCCCCGCTTTTCAGACAGTGAAGGGCGATATCCACCGCCCGTCATGCACCGGACAAATTGCGCCCAAGGCTTGAAAATCCCGCGCCATCGGAAGATGGTGCGGCCATGATTGCCCCCTCACCTCAAGACCGACCGGAGCTCTACGAGCTGCTGGCTTTCTATATGGAAGCCGGTGTCGACGACGCCTTGGCCGAAGATCCGGTGGATCGTTTCGCCGAGATGGCGCAAGCCCGAAGCGCTGCAAGTTCCGCTCCGGAACAGACCCAGGATCGTCGCAACGCGCGGACCATGGAAAGCAGCCCGGCTGCGCTGATCCCTCAACGCGCGCCCGCCACTGCGGCGGTGCCGGACGAAGCGCAGGTGCAGCTCGCACGCCAACTCGCCAGCCAGGCGTCCAACCTGGACGAATTGCGCGAAGCCATGGCCGGGTTCGACGGCTGCAACCTGAAATTCACCGCAAAGAATCTCGTCTTCGCCGATGGCAGTCCGACTGCCTCTCTCATGCTGGTTGGCGAAGCGCCAGGCCGAGACGAGGATCTGGAGGGGTTGCCTTTTGTCGGCCGCTCCGGCCGGCTGCTCGACCGGATGCTGACGGCGATCGGTCTTGACCGCACCTCGGCCTATATCGCCAACGTCATTCCATGGCGGCCACCTGGCAACCGCACGCCGACCCCCCACGAGACGGAAATCTGCCGGCCGTTCATCGAGCGGCAGATCGAACTGGTCAATCCGAAGGTGCTGGTCAATCTCGGTGGCCCCTCGGCAAAGACGCTGCTCAACACCACCGAAGGTATCCTGCGGCTGCGCGGCAATTGGCGTGCGCATACCACGGCCGGCGGCACCGTCATTCCGGCGATGCCGACATTGCATCCTGCCTATCTGTTGCGCACACCGGCGCACAAACGGCTGGCCTGGCGCGATTTCGTCGAAGTGAAGATGAAACTGCGCTCGCTCTCGTGAGATCTGCCCGGGATCCGGGCAGACGATAGTCCTTGCGGCCCAGGCTTTTCTCAAGCCGCCAGGCGGCGCAACCCGACATATTGCAGCTCCGCGAACAAGGCCACCGCAATAGCCTGAGCCCCGACGAAGGCGATACCGAGCAGGTTCGGCGCGACGACGCCTGACACCAACAGGCCAAAACTGGCGACGACCCACAACGCATTGATCGCGATGATTTCGAGCAGCATGATGCGCGACACACTCTCCCGCCGCGACACCGCGAGCACCATCAGCACAAAAGGCACCAACACCACACCCGCCCAGAACAACAGATCCTGAGGGATCTCCAGCAACGGGCCCAGCATGTGAGCTCCGCCAAGCAGGATGATGGCAGTCGCACCGCTGGCCAGCGCGTCGAGCAGCAGCACATTGCGCAGGAACGGGGAAACGGAAATCTGCATGATCTTTCTCCAGGCTCGTGATGCTGCGGACCGTCCGGCATCTGATGGGTAAAGGTTGGCAGGCCGCCCCAGCGACGGCGATTACGCGCCAGGTAATGGAAATGAATTTTCCGCCACCATAGATTTGCGGCTATCCCGACAGGTATCGTCCCTGATGGGCGACAGCAGCCACCACCTCATTTCGACACGCAGGATATCGATGAGCACGCCCCATACCTCCGCTGGCTCCCTCATTCGCGAATGGCGTACCCGTCGGCGCATGAGCCAGCTCGACCTCGCCATGGAAGCCGAAATCTCGCAACGGCACCTGAGCTTCGTGGAAAGTGGGCGGGCCATGCCGTCGCGCGAAATGGTGCTGCGGCTTTCCGAGCAGCTCTCGGTCCCGCTCCGGCAGCGCAATCAGATCCTTCTCGCCGCCGGCTTCGCCCCTTCCTTCGGCGAGCGCTCGCTGAACGACCCCGACCTGGCTCCGGCAAAGGAGGCCGTGAAACTCGTGCTCAAGGGGCATGAACCCTTTCCCGCCCTCGCCGTCGACCGACACTGGAATCTCGTTGCCGCCAATGACGCCCTTGCCCCCATGCTTGCGGGCGTCAGCGACGCGTCTCTCCTGCAGGCGCCAGTGAATGTGTTGCGGCTCAGCCTGCATCCGAAGGGCGTCGCACCCAACATCGCCAATCTCGCCGAATGGCGCGCACATCTCCTGGAACGACTGAAGCAGCAGGTCGAAGCCTCCGGCGACCCTGTTCTCGAAGCGCTTGAAGAGGAATTGCGCGCTTATCCCATCCATTCAAACACAAGACCGCCGAAGCCGGAGACCAACGCGATCGTTCATCCCCTGCGGATGCGGCTCGGCGACACGGTCTTGTCCTTCATCAGCACGACCACGGTTTTCGGTACACCGCTCGACGTGACGCTTTCGGAACTTGCGATCGAAACCTTCTTTCCTGCCGACGAAGAAACACGGCAGGCTTTGACCCGCCTTGCGCTCGAGCGGACGAAAGCGGCGGGGCAAGCCTGATCAACCGGGCGGCTGCGATGCCTTCCGCGCCGACGCCCGCTCGAGGCCGAGCCGCTGCTCGCGCCAGATGATGAAGAGACCGGCGACCACGACGATCGCGCCTCCCACCAGCATGTGCAAGGTCGGCACATCGCCGAAGGCAAGATAACCGACCACGATGCTGAGCAGCATCGAGGTGTATTCGAACGGGGCCACCACCGAGGCCTCGGCATGGCGATAGGCCGAGGTCATCAGGATCTGCCCGAGCCCCCCGCAAAAGCCGGCCAGGATGAGCAGCACGACCTGTCTGGTCGCCAGCACCTGCCAGCCAAACGGAATGGTCAGCAGGGCAAGGATGCTCGCCGTCAGCGAAAACCACAAAACGATGGTTGCCGTGCGTTCACTGTGCACCAGGCTTCGCACCAGGATCATGGCGACCGCCGAGATCGCCGCGGCGATGAACGCCGCGATCACACCCAGCACTTCCTGGTCGCCCAGCGCCGCGCCGGAGCGCAGCAAGGTGAGCGTCGGCCAGGAAATGATGACGACACCGACGAGCCCGACGATGACCGCTCCCCAGCGATAGATACGAATGGTCTCGCCCAGGAAGATGGCACTGAACACCACGACCAGCAGGGGCTGCGCATAGTTGAGCGTTATGGCCTCAGGGAGCGGCAGGCGGGTCAAAGCGAAGAAACCGAAGCCCATCGCGCAGACGCCCACCACGCCCCGCGCGATGTGATTCAGCGGACGCTTGGTGGAGAAGGCCGTGCGCAGTTCGCGCCGGAAACCGAGAAAGATCAGGATCGGGAAGATCGCGAAGAAGGATCGGTAGAAGACGATCTGGCCGGCAGGCAGTTCGCCGGCCGCCTTGATCAGCGATGACATCGCCACGAAAACGGAAACCGACAGGATCTTCAGCGTGATGCCGACCAGCGTACGCGGCTGGATAGAAGGTGTATCTGACGTCACTGCATGCCGGCGTCCCGTATCGCCCCCCAGATGCGCGACGGTGTCGCCGGCATGTCGATATGCCTGATGCCGCAGGCACGGTAAAGCGCATCGGTCACGGCATTGAGTGCCGCCGGCGTGGCGCCGATCGTCCCGGCCTCCCCTGCACCCTTGATGCCGAGCGCATTGGTAGTCGACGGCACGTTGCGGGTCTCGAAATGGAAGAACGGCACGCTGTCGGCGCGCGGCATGGCATAGTCCATGAAGCTGGCGGACAACAGCTGGCCGTCTTCGTCGTAGACCGTATCTTCCGTCAACGCCTGGCCAATGCCCTGGACGACGCCGCCATGCACCTGGCCTGCGAGAAGCAGCGGGTTCACCGTCGCGCCGAAATCGTCGACGATGGTGTAGCGCACGATCTCGGTGGTGCCGGTGTCTGGATCGATCTCGACCTCGCAGATATGGGTGCCGTTCGGATAGGTGGCCTCGTCCTGCACGAACTCACCGAAACCCTTGAGGTCTTCCGGCTGCTTCGCAGCCTTGGCGATGGCCGCAAAGTCGATTGCACGGTCGGTACCGACGATGCGCGCAATGCCTTCTTCGAGTTCGATGTCGGCACTCGAGGCCTCCATTTCGTCGGCTGCGATACGCTTGATCTTTTCAGCAAGGTCCTCGCCGGCGCGCGCTGCCGAAACCCCGCCGAGCGGGATGGAGCGTGACCCGCCGGTGCCACCGCCAGCCTTCAGTTCGTCGGTGTCGCCCTGCCGGACATGCACCTGTTCGATCAGCAGATTGAGTTTTTCGGCCAGGAGCTGCGCATAGGCCGTGGCATGGCCCTGGCCATTGGTCTGTGTACCGATCTTCAGCGTGACCGTCCCGTCCCGGTTCAGTTCGACATGCGCCGGCTCGGAACCGGCGAAAGCACAGGCTTCGACATAGGTCGCCATGCCGATGCCGCGGATTTTCCCGCGCGCTTTCGCCTCCTCGAGCCGTGCGGAAAACTGAGTCCACTCAGCCCGTTGCATGGCCTGGTTCATGTGGCCTTCGAATTCACCCGTGTCGTAGAGACGGCCAGTCTGCGTGCGATAAGGCATCTGTTCTGGCCGGATGAAGTTGCGGCGTCTTATCTCGTCGGCCGAAAGTTTCATGTCGCGTGCGCAGGCGTCTACCAGCTTTTCGATCAGGAGAGCGGCCTCCGGGCGGCCTGCGCCACGATAGGCGTCGACCGGCGTGGTGTTGGTGTAGACGGCAGTTACGGAAACATCGAGTGCCTGGATGTCGTAGACACCGGTCGACATCGAAACCCCGACGACGGGGATGAATGGACCGTATTGCGAAATGTAGGCACCCATATTGGCAACCAGTTTGACGCGCAGGCCGAGAAAACGTCCTTCCTTGTCCATTGCCATTTCCGCAGTCGTGACATTGTCGCGACCATGTGCGTCGGTCAGGAAATGCTCGGTACGGTCCCCGGTCCACTTCACCGGCCGGCCAAGCCGCTTGGCCGCTTCCAGAACCAGCAGGTGTTCGCGATAGACGAAGGTCTTCGGCCCGAATCCACCACCGACATCCGGCGTGACAACCCGTAGTTCATCCTTTGTAACGCCCAACGCGCCGCTGATGATCTTCTGCATCGAATGTACGCCTTGCGAGCCGGTGGTGAGTACGAAGCGCCCTTCCTGCTCCTTCCACTCGCCGATGGCAGCCCGCGCTTCCATGTAGTTGCAGACCAGCCGGTTGTTGACGAAGTCGATGCGCGTGACCTTGGCGGCCCTCGCAAAGGCCGCATCCGTCCTGGCCGTATCGCCGATATGATAGGAGTAGGCCCGATTCGACCCGAGTTCCGGCCAGACCAGCGGCGTTTCCTCGTCGAGCGCCGTGGCCGTCACAGCGGCGGCATTCTGCGTCTCGAAATCGAGTTCGATCAACTCGGCGGCGTCCTGCGCCTGCTCGCGGCTGTCGGCCACAATGAACGCGATGGCGTCGCCGACATAATTCACCTCGTCGCGGCAAAGGATCGGAATGTCGCGCGTCGGCGCACGTGTGCCGTCTGGCTGCAGTTGCATCACACCGGATCGCAGATCACGCAGATGACTGAGATCGGCTCCGGTGAGCACCAGGTGCACGCCAGGGGCGGTCAGCACCGCTTCTGTGGAGACAATCGAAAACAGCGCCTTGGCGACGGGAGAACGCACGACATAGCCATGCAGCACGCCGTCCGGGCTGATGTCGTCGGTATAGCGTCCTTGTCCAAGGATGAAGGCATTGTCCTCGACCCGACGGACCGAAGCGCCCATCCCGAATTTGGGTGTGACGACAGTCATGGCAACCTCACGGGGGATCGGAGAAGGCTCGAAGCCTTGCGAGACGTGTACCGACAGTTTTGTCGAGGGATGGTTTCGTGTAAAGAGCCGCAACCCCTTTTATCTTGCCCCAGCAAATGCTGGCTACGCCGAATTTATCAGGAAAAATCGACGGATGCGTACAGACACCGGCCAGGTCTTCAGGCTCGAAGACTATCGTCCCAGCGACTACCTGATCCCGAAGACCGAGCTGACCTTCTCGCTCTCCAAGGAAAATACCCGCATTACCGCCAACCTCACCATCGAGCTGCGGCAAGGTGTGGCGGCAGGAAATCCGCTGGTACTCGATGGCGATGAACTGAGCTTTATCGGTGTCTCGATCGACGGCAGGCCGCTTGCCGCGCCCGACTACGCAGTGACGGCCGACCAGCTCACCATCTTCACACCACCTGCCAGAGCCTTCCGGCTGACCATCGAAACCGATGTCAACCCATCGACGAACAGCACGCTGATGGGGCTCTATCGCTCCAGCGGCGTCTACTGCACGCAATGCGAGGCCGAAGGCTTTCGCCGCATCACCTATTTTCTCGACCGGCCCGACATCCTGTCGGTCTACACCGTGCGCATCGAGGCTGACCGAAGCGAAGCGCCGCTGCTGCTCTCCAACGGCAACCCGGTCGAGCAAGGTGATCTCGACGGCGGAAGACACTTTGCCGTCTGGCACGATCCGTTCCCGAAACCCAGCTATCTGTTCGCACTTGTCGCCGGCGACCTTGGTAAAGTGGCCGATGAATTCACGACCCTGTCGGGGCGCAAGGTCGATCTCGGCATCTATGTCGAGCACGGCAAGGCAGCGCTGGCGGGATACGCCATGGATGCTCTCAAGCGCTCGATGCGATGGGACGAGGAAAAATTCGGTCGCGAATACGATCTCGATGTCTTCAACATCGTCGCCGTCTCCGATTTCAACATGGGGGCGATGGAGAACAAAGGACTCAACATCTTCAACGACAAATATGTGCTGGCTGACGAGCAGACCGCCACGGATGTCGACTTCGCCAACATCGAGGCGATCATCGCGCATGAGTATTTCCACAATTGGACAGGAAACAGAATCACTTGTCGCGACTGGTTCCAGCTTTGTCTGAAGGAAGGCCTGACGGTCTATCGCGACCACGAATTCTCGGCGGACGAACGCTCGCGACCGGTCAAGCGCATTGCCGAAGTTCGCACGCTGCGCGCCCACCAGTTCCCGGAAGACCAGGGTCCGCTGGCGCATCCGGTGCGGCCGCGCCGCTACCGCGAGATCAACAACTTCTATACGGCCACCGTCTATGAGAAGGGCTCCGAGGTGGTGCGCATGATCCGCACCATCCTGGGCACGGAAACCTTCCGTGCCGGCATGGATCTCTACTTCGAACGCCATGATGGCGAGGCCGCCACCATCGACGATTTCCTCAAGGTGTTCGAGGACGTTTCAGGCCGCGATCTTTCGCAATTCGCGCTGTGGTACCATCAGGCCGGCACGCCGCATGTGACTGTCAGTTCCAGCTATGATCAGGCTGCCCGCACCTTCACGCTCGAGATCGAGCAGTCGCTTGCTCCGACCCCGTCGGAGAGCCGCAAACGGCTGATGCATATTCCGCTCGCCTTCGGTCTTGTCGGGGCCGACGGTAAGGACCTGTCCTACAGCGGGGCCGAAGGCGCGACGGTCGAACATGGTATCATCCACCTGCGCAAGCGGCACCAGTCGGTGCGTTTCAACGGCATCAGCGAGCGACCCGTGCTCTCCTTCAATCGGGGTTTCTCCGCACCTGTAACGCTCTCGATCGAGCAGAAGCCGGAAGACCTGATCTTTCTGGCCGGCAACGACAGCGATGCCTTTTCGCGCTGGCAAGCCTTCAACACACTGCTCACCGATGCGCTGATCGCGGGTTTCCGCAATGTCCTGGGCAGCAAGAAGCCGGGGGTCGGCGAGCATCTCCCGACCCTGGCCGGGCGCATCGCGACAGACGTCTCACTGGAGTCGGCATTTCGCGCGCTGGCGCTGACCTTGCCAGGTGAAGCCGACATCGCGCGCGAGATCGGCAAGGGGATCGACCCGGACTCGATCCTGGCAGCGCGCCATGCCTGTGCCCTGCTGATCGCAGCGGCCAATGAACAAGGTTTCCGGCATCTCTACGAAAACTTGCGCGACGACGGGCCGTTCCAGCCAGACGCAGACGGCGCGGGCCGCCGCGCCTTGCGCAACGTACTTCTCGATTACCTCGCGCTATTGCCTGGTGGCGCCGACCTCGCTGCCAAGCATTTCGAGAATGCCACCAACATGACGGACAGGGCGGCAGCCCTCGCTGTTCTCGCCAACCGTCACACTGATTCCGCCCAGGCCGACAAAGCCTTGAAACAGTTCGAAAAACAGTATTCGGACGATGCATTGGTGATGGACAAATGGTTCATCATCCAGGCCGGAGTGCCGGGGCAGAGGGCGCTGGAAACAGTCCGGGCACTCACCAGACATCCTGCCTTTTCGATTGCCAACCCCAATCGCGTGCGTGCGCTGATCGGAACCTTTGCGGGTGCCAACCAGACCGGCTTCCACCGTGCGGATGGGGAAAGCTACCGCTTCTTTGCCGACATCGTCCTGGAGGTCGAAAAGCGCAACCCGCAGGTCGCCGCCCGGCTTGCGACGGCAATGCGGTCATGGCGCTCTCTGGAGCCGGTGCGGCAAGGCAAGGCGCGCGAAGCCCTTGTGTCGATCCTCGGCCACGAAAAGCTGTCGGCGGACCTGAAAGACATCGTCGAACGCACTTTGGCTTAGCCGGGCCCTGAACAATCGGCCGATGCGCAAAACGCCGGCCGATTTACTGAATCTTCAATCTTTTTTCTCCTCACCCACTGGACAAGGCGAATCACGTTTGATTCTTTAATGGCGATTCGGAAGTACGGTGTTGCCGGATCATCATCGGGGAAAATTTCGGGGAGAGCCATTCCATGGCCAAGGCGGACGCGTTGCGCGCGCCCGGACGGACAGCTTTTGAGTGGCGCAGCCGTCCGCGCCGCAGCAACGCCCTGATCGGCAACGCGCGCCTGATCGCGGGCCCTGCCTATGGCAAGCTGCTGGCCGCGGAACCGGTGCTGCGCCGCCTTATCCCCTCGCTGATCATCCTTTTCCTGATCGTCGTAGCCTGCCTGCGCTTCCTGTCTATGATGAGCTGGCATGACGACATCGAGCGCAATGCCAAGACGATCCTCACGCTTTCCGCAGGCGAACTCGCCAAGGCTGGCGCTGCCGCGCCTGCGACCGACGCGCAGGAACTGCTCGAAGATGCCGTGCGTCAGGGTTCTCTCGGCACGGATCACGTGCTGGCGATAACCGACAAGGCATTCACGGTGCTCGCCGTGTCGCCGAAGTCAACCCGCTGGCAAGGGCGTGCACTCGACAGCGTCATCTCCGGAGGACAGCCGCTGTTCCTGTTCGGCGAGCGCGCTGGCGTGCTCAGCGTGCGCATCGGCGAAACCGAATGGTATGCCGCCGTCGACCTGCGTCCGGATGGTAAAGGTGCAGCAGCCGTCCTCGTTCCGCAGGAAGCAGTGTTTGCCGAGTGGCGCAAATCCGTCTCGTTGAACGTAACGCTGTTCGTTCTCACCGCCGGCGTGCTGCTGATCGTGCTCTACGCGTATTTCTGCCAGGTATCGCGCGCCAAGAGCGCCGACCGGATCCTGGGGGATTCCCTGCAGCGCATCGACATGGCGCTTGTGAGGGGCCGCTGCGGCCTCTGGGACTGGGACATGGTCCGCGGCAAGATGTACTGGTCGCGCTCCATGTACGACATGCTCGGCTATGAGCCTTGCGACACGATGCTGTCCTTCGGCGAGGTCGATGAGATCATCCATCCCGAAGACGGCAATCTGTTCGAGCTGGCCGAGCGTATCGTGGCGCGAGAGATCGACCAGATCGACCAGGTGTTCCGCATGCGCCACGCCGACGGACAATGGGTCTGGATGCGCGCCAGGGCGCAGGTGATGGATCCTGATGCGCCGGAGATCCAGCTCATCGGCATCGCCGTCGACGTCACCGAACAGCGGCATCTGGCATTGCGGTCCGAAGCCGCCGATCTCAGGCTGCGCACGGCAATCGAGAACATCAACGAATCCTTCGTGCTGTGGGATGCGTCGGAACGGCTGGTGATGTGCAATTCCAAATTCCAGCACGACAACGGCCTCTCCGACCGCAGCGTCATGCCCGGCACGGCGCGTTACGAAATCGAAGAGCGCATGCTGGCTTTCGCCGCCGAACGCCGCCTGGCCAACACCAACGGTCCGAACAGCGGCATCACCATCGAGCGTCAGCTGGGCGATGGCCGCTGGCTGCAGGTGAACGAGCTGAAGACGCGCGACGGCGGCACTGTCTCGGTCGGATCCGACATCACCCAGATCAAGCAGCATCAGGACAAGCTCATGGACAGCGAGCGACGCCTGATGGCCACCATTCATGATCTCAGCCTGGCCCGCCGCGCCGAGGAAGAACGCACGCGCGAACTGGTCGAACTGAACCGCAAATACATCCGCGAGAAGGATCGCGCCGAAGCCGCTAACCAGGCGAAGTCGGAATTCCTCGCCAACATGTCGCACGAGCTGCGCACGCCGCTCAACGCGATCATCGGCTTCTCGGAATTGATGGAACAGAGATTGTTCGGGCCACTGGGCTCGGGACGCTATGAAGAGTATGCCACCGACATCAATTCGTCCGGCAAATACCTGCTTGGCGTTATCAACGACATTCTCGACATGTCGAAGATCGAAGCCGGCCAGTTCTCGATCGACCGCGAACAGATCGATCTTGGGCCGCTGATTTCCGAAACCGTCCGGGTAGTCTCGCTCCAGGCGGCCCAGAAGGCGATCACCGTGGAAACACGCATTGCCGACAGCCTGTCGCTGGTTGCCGACCGCCGCGCCGTCAAGCAGATCGTCATCAACCTGCTTTCCAATGCGGTGAAATTCACCGGCCAGGGTGGGCATATCGTGGTGAAGGCACGAAATGCGTCGGGCGCACTCACGCTGACCATCGAGGACAATGGCTGCGGCATTCCGAAGGCGGCACTCGGCAAGCTCGGCCGACCGTTCGAGCAGGTGCAGAACCAGTTCTCGAAGAACCACACCGGCTCGGGGCTCGGCCTGGCCATTTCGCGGTCCCTGGCCGAACTCCATGGCGGCGCGTTGAAGATCCGCTCCACCGAGGGCTCGGGTACCATCGTGTCGGTGCGCATCCCATTGCGAAGGGCACCGCAGCCGGTAAAGGCCGCCGCCTAAAAGGGACTCCCGGCGGCAATTGCCGCCGGATGTCTTTTATTTTGGCGTAATTCCCCGGACGCACTTTTGCTAGAATTGCCCTGGCGAGGATTACTCGACCTCGCTCTGGCGATGATCGCGACCGCCATGCTTCGGCAATTCGGTCTTTTCGATCTTGCCGTCATTGTTCTTGTCGAACAGAGCGAACATCTTCTTCTGATGCGCGGCGACATCTTCCTGGGTCAGAACGCCTTCGCCCTTGCTGTCGTAGCGTTCGATCATGCGCTTCGCCATGCGTTCGAACCGCGCCTTTTCGAGCGCCGCAGCCAGTTGTTCGACGGTGACCTTACCGCCATTGTCCGCAAGGATTTTCTTCAGCTCGGGGTTCATCGCCTCCGAGAACTGATCGAAGGTGATGCCGCCGTCGTTATCCTTCAGAGCCTTCTGGAGGCGCCAGCGCGTGCCATCACGCATGTCGCCGCCCTTATGCTGTTCGGCATAGGCTGCCGTTCCAACGAGGCCAGCAAGGGTTGCGAAGGCGAAGGCAAGTTTCGTCGACTTTTTCATCGGTTTCTCCTGTTGCATCGTCACCCCCGATGCTTGGGAAATCACTCTTGAGGCGTCAGTTCCTCACGAGCGTTTCCCACGCAGCAAAAGGTCGAAATCCTTTCGGACCTTTCGCGACGTTTCTTTGAGGTGCGCTTCCAGCACCGTGAAATCCGGCAGATCGGTTGCTGCCAATAGAAGATCGACCAGCCCCGGCGGGACGTCATCACGTTCAAACGTGCTGGTCAGGCACAGCCTGATCATCTGGGTAGCCGACAAATACAGCGAATATGCGTCGGAAAGCGCGTGCCGTATCTCAGGATCAGCAAAATTCGGTGCCAATCTCGCCAAAGTCTGTGCGGTGCCGGGTGTGCGCGTATCGCCTTCGAGCTGACCCGTGATGGTCGCGACCTGGGCGATAAACTCCAGGTCGATCAGACCGCCGGGGATGAGCTTGATGTCCCAAAGATCGTGCGGTGGCTTCTCCTCTTCGATCAGCTTGCGCATCTCGATGGCCTCCGCCGCCACCTTGGCGCGGTCGCGCGGCTGGCCGAGAATGTTTTCCACCTCCTGCTCAATCTCGGCGCACAGAGCACTGTCGCCGGCAACGGCCCTCGCCCGCGTCAGCGCCATCTGTTCCCAGGTCCAGGCTTCCTGGCGCTGATATTTGCGGAACGCGTCGACATGTGTTGCCACCGGCCCCTTGTTGCCTGATGGCCGCAACCTCAGATCGAGTTCGTAGAGCACGCCTTCGGCGGTCGGCGCTGAAACGGCCGCGATCAGGCGCTGTGTCAGGCGGGCGAAATAGTGCGAGGGCGCCAGCGGCTTCTCGCCGTCGGACTCCTCTGCCTGCTCGTCGTGATCATAAAGCAGGATAAGATCGACATCCGAGCCAGCCGTCAGTTCGCGGCTGCCCAGCTTGCCCATCCCCAGAAGCGCGATCCGGCCTCCCGGAATCCGACCGTGACGCTGTGCGAACTCGTCGACCACCGCTTCCAGTGCCGCGCCGATGGTCAGGTCGGCGAGATCGGAAAAGGCCCGGCCTGCGCGCGCCGCATCGATGGAGCCGGCGAGCAGCCGCACCCCGATCAGGAACTTCTGCTCGGCTGCGAAGATGCGCAGGCGGTCGAGCACTTCTTCATAGGCGCGGTCACCGTCGATGAAAGCAGCCAGCCGCGCCGAGAGATAGGCGCGGTTCGGCAGTTCGGCGAGCAGCGCGGGATCGAGCAAGCCATCGAACACATGCGGGCGGCGGGTAATGATCGCCGCCAGCCGCGGCGCAGCACCCATGATGGTTGCCATCAGCCGGAGCAATCCCGGATTGGACTGCAGCAGCGAGAACAGCTGGATGCCTGCCGGCAAGCCCGACAGGAACTCGTCGAAGCGCATCAGCGCCTCGTCGGCGCGGCGTGTCTTGCCGAAAGCTTCCAGCAGCGCAGGCGTCAGCTCGGTCAGCCGCTCGCGCGCTTCTGCCGAGCGTGTCACTTTGTAGCGGCCGAAATGCCAGGTGCGGATGACACGGCAGATGTCGCTTGGCCGTTGGAAACCCAGCCCAAGCAGGGTCTGCAAGGTATCGGGATCGTCGACGTCGCCCGTGAAGACCAGATTGCCGACGCCGGCCGACAATTCGGGGGCCGCTTCGAACAACGCTGCATAGTGGCCTTCCACCTGCTGCAAGGCGGCGCGCAGCGTAGCCGCGAAGATTTCGGCATCCTTGTAGCCCAGCATGTGAGCGATGCGCTCAAGCCCCTCGTCGTCTTCCGGCAGCATGTGGGTCTGTTCATCCGCCACCATCTGGATGGCGTGTTCGACACGACGCAGGAACCAGTACTGATTGGCCAGCACGTCGCGCGCTTCGGGCGTGATCCAGCTGCGCTCTGCAAGCTCAGCCAGCATCGGAACCGTCTCACGCCCGCGCAATTCCGGGAAGCGGCCCCCGGCAATCAGTTGCTGGGTTTGAACGAAGAATTCGATCTCGCGGATGCCGCCACGGCCGAGTTTGACGTTGTGGCCCTTGACCGCGACTTCACCATGCCCCTTGTGGGCATGGATCTGGCGCTTGATGGAATGGACATCGGCGATCGCCGCATAGTCCATGTATTTGCGCCAGACATACGGCTGAAGTTCCTTGAGGAAAGCCTTGCCGGCGGCGATGTCGCCGGCAACCGGCCGTGCCTTGATCATCGCGGCACGTTCCCAGTTCTGGCCCCTGCCCTCGTAGTAGGTCAGTGCTGCTTCCACCGGAATGGCCAACGGCGTCGAGCCTGGGTCGGGCCTCAGTCTGAGATCGGTACGAAAGACATAACCGTGCTCGGTACGATCCTGCAGGATGCGAACCAGGCGGCGGGTCAACCGTGAGAACAGCTCGGTGGCGTCGAGCGGATCGAGCACCGCGGGCGCTTCCGGTTCGAAGAAGACGACGAGGTCGATGTCGGACGAGAAGTTCAGCTCATGCGCGCCGAGCTTGCCCATGCCAAGCAGGATCCAGCCGGATTTCAGTGTCGGGTTCTTCGGATCGACCAGCTTCAGCTTGCCTTGCTCGTGCGCGTCACGCAGCAGAAAATCGACCGCAGCACGGATCGAAGCGTCGGCCAGGTCGGAAAGCCTGCGTACCGTCAAAGCAGTTTCGGCAACGCCGGCGAGATCATCGAGCGCGATCAGGAAATGGGCCTCAGCCTTGAGGCGGCGCAACTCCATCATCAGGCTCTGCTCGGAGACATTTTCGGCGCGCGCCGCTGCCGCCATCGCCTCGCTGGCAGCAGCAAGACGCTGTTCGACCGTTTCGTCAAACAAGGCGTCCAGTATCTGTGGCCGCCGTCTCGCGACATCGCGCAGGAATGGAGAAAGATCGAAGACTGCCGCCAGGAAATCCTGTGCTCCTCCACGATCCGCCAGGAATTTCGCCAGGCGCGGGAGTTCGTCTTCCTTGGCAGCAGCAGCGATGTCAGCCAGTTCTTCGCGCGAATGGCCGTCATCCACCGGCGCAAGTTTCATCTTCGGCTGCAGCCGCCACCCGACCTTCCCTCGTTCAGCCGCCGCACTTGCCGTCATCCGTTTCTCCCCGACATCGCTTCCCGCGCCGGAAAGCTCATGACGACGCATAGTCCAGGATCGGCGGGGCGCAGATCAAGGGTACCCTTGTGGAATTTCATGATTGCCTTGGCGAGGCTGAGCCCAAGTCCAGATCCCGGCTGCGAACGGCTCTTCTCCAAGCGAACGAATCTCTCGGTGACGCGCGCGCGATCGGCATCGTCCGGAATGCCCTGGCCATTGTCAGCCACAGTCAGCCTGATCTCGCCTGCGATCCGTTCGAGCGTGACCTTGACCATGGGGCTGGCCGTCGCGTCGATCGAATATTTGATCGCATTGTCGACGATGTTGGAAAGTGCCTGGCCAACCAGCTCGCGATTGCCGTCGATCAGGAACGGCCCAGTCACATTGGTCTCCAGCCCCACGCCGGCCTCCTCCGCAACAGGCTCGTAAAGCTCGACGACATCACGCACGGTGGCGGCCAGATCGACCTGCGTCACATTCTCGGAAGAATAGCCCGCCTCCAGGCGCGAGATCATCAAGATGGCATTGAAGGTCTTGATGAGCTGGTCGGACTCCGTGATCGTGCCTTCAAGCGCGGCCTTGTAGTCGGCGGCGCTGTGCTTGCCCGACAGAACAGCCTCGGCGCGGTTGCGCAGCCTGGTCAGCGGCGTCTTGAGATCATGGGCGATGTTGTCCGAAACCTGCTTCAGGCCTTCATTCAAGGTGGCGATGCGCGCCAGCATGGCGTTGAGATTTTCCGAAAGCCGATCAAATTCATCGCCGGTTCCGGTAACCGGAAGCCGCCCGGTCAGATCGCCACCCATGATGCGGCGGCTTGCTTCCGAAACATTGTCGATGCGCTTGAGGGCTGTACGGCCGACTAGGAACCAGATCAGCAATGCGCCCAGTCCCATCATGCCAAGCGTCAGGGTCAGTGCCCGGCGCACGACACTGCGAAACCGTTCCGGCTCGCCAAGGTCGCGACCTACAAGCAGGATCATCTGGTTGGGCAGCCGCACCACAAGCGCAATGGCGTCATGGCCCTTGTTGCGCCGGACCTGTGGTTGCAGCGGTCCAGACGGCTTATTGGCATCGTTGGCGCCCTGCGCCTGTTCGCCGCCACTCTCGCCGTAGCGTTCGTAGGAAAACGGGATCTCCGTCCAGCCTTCGCGGGCGATCACCCCTGGCTCGATGCTCTGGACGTTACCGGCCAGGACTTCGCCATTGGGATCAGCGATCATATAGAGGTTCGCGCCCGGCGCACGCGAGCGCCGCTCCATGGTGCGCACGAGAAACGGCAGGCCGCCGCGCTGGTAGGAACGAGCGAGATCGGCCACTTCTTCGTTGATGGTTTCCTGCGTCTGCGCCGTCAGCATGCGCGCCGACAGTGAAGTCATGTAGAAGACCAACAGCATCGCACAGATCGCGAACAGCAGAAGGTACAGCGCGGAAAGGCGCGCCGCCGTCGTCTTCATGATGGCTGGCACGGTCAGAGCCATCGAGACCTAACCGCCGCTCTTCAGCATATAGCCGGCACCGCGAATGGTGTGCAGGATCGGCTTTTCGAAGCCCTTTTCGATCTTGCCGCGCAGCCGCGACACGTGCACATCGATGACGTTGGTCTGGGGATCGAAATGATAGTCCCAGACGTTCTCGAGCAGCATGGTTCGTGTCACCACCTGGCCGGCGTGACGCATCAGATATTCGAGCAGACGGAACTCGCGCGGCTGCAGCACGATCTCCTTGCCGGCACGCTTGACCGAGTGGGAAAGCCGATCGAGCTCAAGATCGCCGCTCCTGTAGACCGTCTCGCTCTCCTTCACGCCGGCGCGGCGGTTCAAGACCTCGACACGCGCCAACAGCTCGGAGAACGCATAAGGCTTGGTCAGGTAGTCGTCTCCGCCCGCGCGCAGTCCGGTGACGCGGTCATCGACCTCGCCCAGAGCGGAAAGGATGAGCACAGGCGTGGTATTGCCACGTGAGCGCAGCGCCGCGATCACTGAAAGCCCATCACGTCGCGGCAACATCCGGTCGACGACCATGACGTCGTATTCACCGCTGTCGGCCAAGGCGAAACCGACCTCGCCATCGCCGGCGACATGGGCGGTATGACCTGCCTCGGTGAAGGCCTTTTCCAGATAGTCGGCGGCTTCCCGATCGTCTTCGATGATCAGAATCTTCATGGAGCCGTTATACGCAATTTCCGAAGCCGTTGCGGCAGACATCTCTGGACATCCTGTGATTTTGCGGCAGCGGGACGAGAGCCCCGCTGCCGCTGAGGTCGGACACTACTGACTGACACGCCGACCATGCTTCCTTCGCGACGATCCGGGGGTGCGACACCGCCGTTCTGGAAGCAAAGTTTCCGGTTGCAGGACCACCGGAGTGACCGACAACCGAAAGACACCGACGGGCACGGGATTGTCCGGCTCGCCTGGGTCAGTGCCCCCACTGCCCAGGCGTTAGCGGCGCAATCCCTTGCCAGCGGCGATCGATCAGCCTTTGGCGACCGGCAACGTCACGAAGCGATTGGTGTCTTCGCGGCTGATCTGCACCAGCACCTGCTTGCGGCCAGCCTTCTGCGCTTCCTTCATCGCGTTGGAGATGTCGGAGGCGCCGGCTACTTCCTGGCTGTTGATCGCGGTGATGATGTCGCCAGCCTGGATGCCACGATCGGCGGCATCGCTGTCGGGATCGACGTCGGTCACGACCACGCCCTTGCCGTTGTCGGACTTCGTGACCGTCAGGCCAAGGTCGGCGAGCGAGTTGGCCCCCGACGGCTCGGATGGCTTGCCGGCCGATGCCATCTTGTCGCCACTCGGCAGCTTGCCGAGGTCGACCTTGATGGTCTCTGCCTTGCCACCGCGCCAGACGGTGACATCCACCGACTTGCCGGGCTGGTAGGCGCCGATCAGGCGGGCCAGTTCCTTGGTGGTCGCGACGTCCTTGCCGTCGACCTGGGTGATGACGTCACCAGCGACAATGCCAGCCTTCTTGGCGGGGCTCTCGTCCTGGGCACCGGACACCAGGGCGCCCTTTTCAGCCTTCAGGCCGAGCGACTCGGCGATATCGGCGGTGACCGGCTGGATTTCGACACCGAGCCAGCCGCGTTCGATCGTGCCACCCTTCATCAGCACGTCCACGACCTGCTTGGCGGTGGAAGCCGGAATGTCGAAGGCGATGCCGACGCTGCCGCCCGAAGGCGAGAAGATCGCGGTGTTGATGCCGACCACCTGGCCGCTCTGATTGAAGGTCGGGCCACCGGAGTTGCCGCGGTTCACCGGAGCGTCGATCTGGATGAAGTCGTCATAGGGGCCGGCGCCGATGTCGCGGCCACGAGCCGAGACGATGCCGGAGGTAACAGTGCCGCCCAGGCCGAACGGATTGCCGACGGCGACCACCCAGTCGCCGACACGGACCTTGGAGTCGTCAGCGAACTCGACATAGGTGAATTTCTGGTCCTTGTTGTCGACCTTGAGCACGGCAAGGTCGGTGCGCTGGTCGGTACCGACGAGCTTGGCGTCGAATTCCTTGCCATCGGTCATGACGACGGTGAAGGCGGTGCCGCCATCGACAACGTGGTTGTTGGTGACGATGTAGCCGTCCTCGGAAATGAAGAAGCCTGAGCCCTGCGCAACCGGACGCGGCTCGCGATTGGGGTTGTCACGATGCTGGAAGCTGCGGCCACCCTGGCCGTTGGGGCCACGGAACTCCTTGAAGAAGCGCTTGAGCTGCGGGTTGTCCTGGAAGAAATCAGGAGCGTCGAAAGGCATGCTGCCGTCATCAGAGGCCGGCTGGACCTTGGCCTTGACCTGAACCGAAACAACGGCCGGCGAGACCTTCTCGACGAGGTCGGCGAAGCCTGGAACCTGAGGAGCCTGGACACTGACGGCCTCGGCCATCACGGGGGCGGTGCCAGTGGTCACCGCAGCGAAGCCGATGCCGCCGGCGATCGCCAGAGAAGCGGCGGCAGCAGCAAGGCGCGAACGGGTGCGGGAAGAAGTGGGGGTAGCAGTCATGGATCCGTTATCCTCTAGACTTGGACGCTCAAGCGGCATCCTTCGAGACAACAGATAGAGAAGCCGACATTACCGCTTCATTTCCGGTAGATGAAACTTTGGTAATGTTGGACAGGCGTGCGAAAGCGCCCCTCAGTCGCGCTTCAGGATCGCGTCAAGCCTGGCCTTTTCGTCCGCGTTCAATCCGGCCGTTTCCACTGCTTTCGGCCGGCGTGCCGCGCGCAGCATGAACACTCCTCCGACCAGAAGAAGCAACACGGGTGTCCCCCACAGCAGCGCGTTGCGCCATTCGAAACGCGGCTTCAAAAGCACGAACTCGCCATAACGCGAGACGACATAGTCGATGACCTGGGTGTCACTGTCGCCAGCCTTCAGCCGGTCACGCACCAGGACGCGCAGGTCGCGCGCCAGATCGGCATCGGATTCGTCGATCGACTGGTTCTGGCAAACCATGCAGCGCAGGCCGGCCGACAGCGAGCGCGCGCGCGCTTCCAGTGCGGGGTCGGACAACATCTCATCCGGCTTGACGGCGAAGGCACTGCCCGATGCCAGCAAGGCCAGTCCCACCAGCAGCCCGGCAAGAAAACGACTCATCTTCATGACGCGCTGGCCACCGTTACCGGCTTGCTCTTGCGCTTGGCCGGTGCCCCGACGCGCAGACGCCGGTCGGCCAGAGACACTGCACCGCCCACCATCATGACCAGGCCGCCGAGCCAGATCAGCGTCACCAGCGGTTTCCACCAGATACGCGCAACGACCGAGCCGTCCGCGGATTCGTCGCCGAGCGCGATGTAGAGCTGGCTGAAGCCGATCGTCTTGATGCCGGCCTCGGTCGTCGGCATCTGGCGAGCCGGATAGAAACGTTTGGACGAATGGATCGTGCCCGTGACCTGGCCGGCGTCGACCAGTTCGAAGAGGGCGCGATCCTCATTGAAGTTCGGCCCCTTCATCGGCTGAATTCCGTCGAAACGGACGGTTCGTCCGGCAACCTCGACCGTCTGTTGCGGCTTCATGGTCAGGATGTGCTCTTCACTGAAATTCAGCGTGCCGACCATGCCGATCACCGTCACCCCCAACCCGGCATGGGCAAGCGCTGTCCCAAAGACCGAGCGCGGCAAGCCGATGAAGCGACGCAGCATGACCGGAAACGCCACTGAGCCGAAACCCGACTTCATCGCCAGATCGGTGACCGCCCCAAGTATCAGCCAGACCGCAAGCCCCGTGCCGAAGGCCGCGAGGACCGAGCCCCCGTCGACGAGGAACAGCGTCACCAGCGCGGCCAGCAAGGCTGCCCCAAACGCCGCCATCAGCCGTTGCGCGGCGGCAAGAACATCGCCGCGCTTCCACGCAAGCATCGGGCCGAACGGCACCAGCAGCAAAAGCGGCACCATCAACGGGCCGAAGGTCAGGTTGAAGAACGGCTCGCCGACTGAAATCTTGTCACCCGTGAGCGCTTCCAGCGCGAGCGGATAGAGCGTACCGACCAGCACCGTCGCGGTCGCCGTGGTCAGGAACAGGTTGTTCAGCACAAGCGCGCCTTCACGCGAGATCGGCTGGAACAGGCCGCCTGCCGTCAGCGACGAGGCGCGCAGTGCAAACAGCGCCAGCGACCCGCCGATGAAAAACAGCAGGATGCACAGGATGAAGACACCACGCGACGGGTCGGTGGCGAAGGCGTGGACGGAGGTGAGCACGCCCGAGCGCACCAGGAAGGTGCCGAGCAACGACAGCGAAAAGGTGAGGATGGCGAGCAGCAGCGTCCAGATTTTCAGCGCGGATCGCTTTTCCATGACGATGGCCGAGTGCAGCAACGCTGTACCAGCCAGCCACGGCATGAAGGAAGCGTTCTCGACCGGATCCCAGAACCAGAAGCCGCCCCAGCCGAGCTCGTAATAGGCCCAGTAGGATCCCATCGCGATGCCGCCGGTGAGGAAAATCCAGGCGACCAGCGTCCAAGGCCGCACCCAGCGCGCCCAGGCAGCGTCGATGCGGCCATCGATCAGGGCCGCCACCGAGAAGGAAAAGCAGATGGAGAAGCCGACATAACCGAGATAGAGCAGCGGCGGGTGCACCGCCAATCCCAGATCCTGCAGGATCGGATTGAGGTCACGTCCTTCGACCGGAGCCGGGACCAGCCGCGTGAAGGGGTTGGACGTCGACAGAATGAACAGCAGGAAGGCAACGCCGATCGACCCCTGCACGGCCAGCACGTTGGCCTTCAGGCTGGCCGGCAGATTGGCGCCGAAGGCCGCGACGAGCGCGCCGAAGAAGGCGAGGATCAGCACCCACAGCAACATCGAGCCTTCGTGATTGCCCCAGGTTCCGGTGAGCTTGTAGATCATCGGCTGCAGCGAATGCGAATTCTCCCAGACATTGACGACCGAAAAGTCGGAACCGGCATAGGCGACCATCAAGGCCGCGAAGGAGAGCGCCGTCAGCGCGAAACCGGTGATGGCAGTCGGGGCGGCCACGGCCATCATACGATCGTTGCCGATGCGCGCGCCAACCAGTGGAACGACGGTCTGGACCAGCGCGAGCGCGAAAGCCAGGATAAGGGCGAAATGACCGATCTCTACCATGGCGGCGCCCGCTATTTGACCTGTGTTTCCTGCCAGACACCCTTGGCCTTCAACCCGTCGGCGACTTCCTTGGGCATGTAGCGCTCGTCATGCTTGGCGAGCACGCTATCGGCGACGAAAACGCCGTCGCTGCCAAATGAACCTTCGGTGATGACGCCCTGCTCCTCGCGGAACAGATCCGGCAGGATGCCCGTGTAGGTGACCTTCACCGTGTCATGCGTGTCGGTTACCGCAAAAGCTACTGTGGTCCCCTGACCACGCACGATGGTGCCCTTTTCGACCAGCCCGCCCAGCCTGATGCGCTGGCCCGGCGCCACATTGGCGGCTGCGAGATCGCCAGGCATGTAGAAATAGGAAGCCTTCTGGCCAAGGGCATAAAAGGTCAGGCCTGCGGCCAGCGCCAGGAAGCCCAGTCCCGCCACGATCACCGACAGTCGCTTCTGCTTGCGCGTCATCGCCTACTCCGTTGCCGCAAGGCCGAGTGTGCCGGCAAAAGCCGTGAACTGCTTGGCTTCCGGACTATCGGCGCCGAAAACCGCGATACTCCGCCGCAACGCGGCACGCGCCTCGTCGGCCTTGCCCAGCACCACATATGAACGGATGAGGCGCATCCATCCTTCCGTGTCGCGCGGGTTCTGTTTCAACTTCTCGTCGAGACTGGCCACCATCGTCTCGATCATGGCGCCGCGCTGCTCATCCGACAATGACGAAGCGGCTGTGACATCATCTTGCGTAGGGCCGGTTGGAACGGAGTTGTTGACCAGGCTAGACAGCGCCTGTTCGACAGCCTTTCGCCACGGGGAGTCCGCCGGCAACGTCGCCTGCAGCTTCTGAAGCGTGGTGACAGCCTCCGCCTTGCGGCCTTCCTGTGAAAGCGCCAGCGCCAAATAGAAATTCGCTTTCGGATCGTTCGGCTCGAGCTTCAGCGCTGCCTCGAAAGCAGCCTGCGCTTCGGCCGAGACGACGCCTCCTGCGCCGTTGACCATCGCCTCGCCCAGCCCGGTCTGCCGAGCGGCACTGTCTCCCGCCAGCCGGATCGCATTGCGGTAGGCGGTAACGGCATCGCCGAACCGGCCGATGCGCAGATAGATCGGGGCGAGAACGTCCCAGCCGCGACCATCGGTCGGGTTCTTGACCAGATGCGCTTCGGCCCGCGCCACCAGTTCGTCGACCGAGCTGTCGGCCGGGTTCTTTGCGAGACGCTGCGCCAGAGGCTGCGACGGCAGATCGGGAGAGCCGAGCCGCGCATAGACACCCCAGCTCAGCAGCGGCACGGCCAGGACAGCGACAACGGAAAGGAGACGGACGATGTTTGTGCCCGAGCGGGAAGCCTGTGCAGCGGTATCGTCGCTGCCCAGGCGGATGATGCGACGGCCGATTTCGGCGCGCGCCTGCTCGGCCTCGGCCGGCTGGATCAGCCCGCGCTGCAGGTCGCCGTCGAGCTCACCCAATTGGTCACGATAGACTTCGAGATCATGCGCGTTCTGGGAATCCGGACGCTTCGCGCCTCCGGCGAGAGGCAACAGCACAGCCAGGCTCGCTCCCAGCGTCAGTACCGCAGCTATGACCCAAAACAGCATGGAACTTCCAATAGCGGTCCGGCTTCGTCCTGCCAACACAAGCGTCCTGCGACGCTTTGACAGAATTGCGGCCAGAACACTTTGATCGAGCGCAAATGCCCGACCGCAGCGGTATCGGAAAGTTTGCCGGGGCGGCCTGTTAGGTCAGCGGCGTCCAGCTGCCATCGGAGTTGCGGCAGGCGGTGCCGCGCGCGATCTGGCCAGCGCCGCCGACATAGACGGTGTGGCGATACTGGCGGCAATCCTGCGAGCCGACGCGATAGGGCTGGGCTGCGACAACTTCGCCATAGCGGCTGGATTGATCGCTCTTCCAGGACACGGTCTGGCCGCTGGCCGTGTATTCCAGCGCCTTGTATTCGGCCTCCAGCGCCTTGCGCTTTTCGGCCGTGGTGAGGTTCGCGCCGATGCTGCCGCTGATCAGGCCGCCGCCCATCTCGGAAAGCACGGTCGCCGCAATCGAAGTGCCGTCCTGGCCGGACTTCGGCGCGATATCGGGGCCGCTTCCGTTCGACCCGGTCGTGGTGCAGCCGGCAAGCGCCAGCATTCCGGCAACGAGGCCCATGCGAATCGTCATGCTGTCAAAATTCCCCTCTTCGCCGCGCAATCGGCGACTGCCGCGGCGATAGTCCTGATATTGGGCTGAAATTGGGCTACGTGCCACCCCCATAACACGTTCTTCACTGGACACTGCGCAGGCGCACGATGGCTTTCAGGCCGCCGAGCGAGGAACGCTCCAGTGCAAGCGTGCCGCCATATTCCTTGATCAGATCAGCCACGATGGCGAGCCCAAGCCCGGTGCCCGGCTTGGTCTCGTCGAGCCGTTTGCCGCGCTGCAAAGCCTCGCGCGCCTTGTCTTCCGGGATGCCTGGGCCGTCGTCCTCGATCAGGATCTCGAACTGTTCGCCGCTCTCACCGGCCGCCGCCGCTGGCTTGACGGTGACCTTTGCCGTGCCGCGCGCCCATTTCATGGCATTCTCGAGCAGGTTGCCCATGACCTCTTCAAGATCCTCGCGTTCACCGGCAAAGATGATGCCTTCCGCAGGCAGCGACAGCGAAAGCGTCACGTTCGGGTTCAGCTTCTGCATCACCCGCACCATCCGCTCAGCCAGCGGCGCGACCGGCGTGCGATAGACGACGCTGTCGCGTTGGGCCGCGATACGCGCCCGTTGCAGATAGTGCTCGACCTGCATCTGCATCGACGCAGCCTGATCGGTGATCAACTGCCCCTTCTGTCCGCCAAGCGCCCTTCCCTCGTTCAGGAGTACGGCAAGCGGTGTCTTCAGCGAATGCGCTAGGTTACCGACCTGTGTCCGCGAGCGCTCGACGATACGTTTGTTGTTTTCAATCAATGCGTTGGTTTCATTGGCCAGCGGCTCGATCTCGGCCGGGAAGCGGCCATCCAGACGCTGCGCCGTTCCTTCCCGTACCATGGCGAGCGCCGCCCGGACCCTTCGCAAGGGCTGCAGACCAAGCAGAATGGCGATGGCGTTGATGGCGATCATGCCGGCGCCGAACAGCGAGAGATAGGTAAGCAACCGCCCCTGGAAGGAACGGATCTCCTCCTCCAGTTCGCTTTTGTTGCCCATCACCCTGAAACGGGCGATGTGATTCTTCGCGTCGAGCACGAACTCGCTCTCGAAGACCTGCAGTTCTTCGCCTCTCAGCCCCTTGGTCGAGTAGCTGCGCTGGAAACTGGAATTGAACGGCACTTCGCTGATACCCGGCGAAGGCAGCGTCTGTGCCATCATCGACGACGAACGCAGATGGCCGCTGACCCCCTCAGAGGCCGGCTCGACCGACCAGTACCAGCCGGAAAAGGGCTCCGAGAACCGCAGATCGCCGAGGTCCGGCGCGCCGATCAGCACACCTTTGTCGGAAATGCCGACAGAACCGATCAGATTGAACAGATGCGCCGAGAGCAGGCTGTCGAAACCACGTTCGCTAGCCTGGCGGTAGAGCGTGGTGATCAGCGTGAAGATGACGACCAGCGTCAGCACCGCCCAGATCGACGAGAAGGCGACGACACGAAAGGTTAGCGAGCGCAGCCAGAAACGCAGCGGCGCCCTCTTGTTCGTGCTTCTGGTGGGGGCAAGCGGTTCCGCCTTACGCCTCCGGTTCACGCATGCGGTAACCCATGCCGCGCACGGTCTCGATCATGTCGACACCCATCTTCTTGCGCAGCCGACCGACAAAAACCTCGATGGTGTTGGAATCGCGATCGAAATCCTGATCGTACAGATGCTCGACCAGTTCGGTGCGCGACACCACCTCGCCCATGTGATGCATGAGGTAGGCAAGCAGCCGAAACTCGTGCGACGTCAGTTTCAGCGGCACGCCATCGACATCGGCCTTGGAGGCTTTGGTATCCAGGCGCAGCGGGCCGCAGGTGAGCTCGGAGGAGGCGTGACCTGCTGCGCGGCGAATGAGCGCGCGCACTCGCGCCAACACTTCTTCGATATGGAAAGGCTTGGTCACATAGTCGTCGGCACCGGCGTCGATACCGGAGACCTTGTCGCTCCAGCGATCGCGTGCCGTCAGCATCAGCACCGGCATCTTGCGGCCGTCGCGACGCCAGCGTTCGACAACACTGATACCGTCCATCTGCGGCAGCCCGATATCGAGCACGACGGCATCATAGGGTTCGGTGTCGCCGAGATAGTGTCCTTCCTCGCCGTCATAGGCGCGGTCGACCACATAACCGGCATCGACAAGCGAATCGGCGAGCTGCCGGTTCAGTTCCTTGTCGTCCTCGACCACCAGTACGCGCATCCTGCCTCGTATCGTTCTGTTCGATTGTTCGGATATAGGCCGATTCCTGATCGCGGAAAACGCAATCAGCCAGCCGGCACCACCATCTCGGCCCTGCGTGGGCGCTCACCATCCTTACCCGGCACCAGAACGACGATGACGCAAACCTCCTGCCCGCCGCGGTTGGCGGACGAAGCCTTGGCAAGCGTACCGCCATTCTGGGCAGCGACTTCCTGGCCAATCGCATAGCAGTCGGCAGCAACGGTCACGATCTGCCTGGGATAGCTGGGAGACGAGACCGGCAGCGCGCTGGCCGGGGCAGCAAGCAGCCCGCCAATGCTAAGCGCCAGCACAAAAGACCGGAGATTGGAGCAGAACCTGTTCATGGCGCCTTTTTTAGCGCAACGGGGCTGAACACGAAATGAACACCCGACTGCGTCTCCCTAGCTTGTCCGCAAAAGCAAACCGCGCGGACCTTAGCCGAAGCGATCGGGGACAGACAACCGCCAAGCAAATGACCAAACCGGCGATGGGCAACAATACCATGCAAGGACTTCGAGGGGGGAGCCGACAGGATCGGATGCTTCAGCACTTGCCCGTGCTGCTGTCCTGACTATGGTCGTCGAAAAACCGATCCCAGTCAGCAAAACAGAGCATCTCATGAAACTTGGTTTCGTCGGTACGGGCGCACTCACCGCGGCGATTGTCGCAGGGCTCAAATCCGTGGCCGACAACGCGGTGTCTGTCCTGCTGTCGCCGCGCAATGAAGAGATCGCCGCCGGCCTCGCCTCACGCTTCAAGGATGTACGGGTGGCACCTGACAACCAGGCGGTGCTCGACGGCAGCGATACAGTCATGCTGGCGGTCCGTCCGCAGGTCGCCCATGAAGTCATCCCGTCGCTGCGATTCAGAGCAGACCACCATGTCGTCAGCCTGATCGCGACACTCTCGCTTGGGGATATCGCCACCCTGGTCACGCCGGCGCACAGACTCACCAAGGCGCTGCCGATGCCGATGATTGCCCTGAGGCAAGGCGCCACCATCCTCTATCCGCCGGACAGGGATATGGCTGCCTTCTTCGGCAATCTCGGGAAAGCCATCGAAGTGGAGAATGCAAGCGAATTCGACGCTCTCAGCGTCGTAACGGCGACCTACGCCAGCTATTTCAAATATCTCGACACCATTCACACATGGCTGAAAGCCCAAGGGATCGATGAGGTCAAGGGCCGCGACTATGTCGCGACCCTGTTCAAGGCGCTGGCCAACGCGCCAGAGACGGCCCCCGAGGCCAGCTTCATGCATCTGTCCCAGGAATATGCAACGCGCGGCGGCATCAACGAACAGATCCTGAACGAGCTGAGCAAGGCCGGGCTGTTCGATGCGTTCAACCTGAGCCTGGACGGTGTGCACAAACGCATCGTCGCATCGCAGACCTAGAGCGTTTCCGTGTTTCACGGAAACGCGGAGATGCTCTAAGCTTCTGTTTTCTCTGAATTTTTTAACGCCAAGTGATCCCACTTGGCTACAAAATGCTCTAGAACGGCGACGTCGGCCGGCCCCCTACCCGAGAGCCGGCCTTTCGTGGCGGACTTACTTGGCCAACCGGTTGTACTTCTTCAATGCCTGCTGCAGCCGATCGTGCGGAATGGCGAAGGAGACATTGTCGTCGCGCCCCTTCATCGTCTCAGCCGCGACCATCGCGTTGACGATCGCTTCTTCCGTTGCATCCGCGGTAGCATGGAAAAGCGGATTGATCTTGTCATTGGAGACCATCTCGACGGTCGTATTCTTCTCCTGGTTGAAGGCCTCAGGATTGGCTGTCGAGAAGGTGATGAAGATGTCTCCGCTGCCATTGCCGCCATAACCGCCGGTTTTGGCAATGCCGAGTGGAACGCGACGGGCAAGACGCTTCAGCTGATGCGGCAACAGTGGCGCATCGGTCGCCACCACGACGATGATCGATCCCGCTTCCTGGCGTTTCCATGAGACATCCGGCATCAGGTCGGTGATCTCCTTGCCGACGGGAGCGCCGGCAATGGTGAGATCGGCACGCGAGCCGAAATTGCCCTGAACCAGCACGCCGACATTGTAGCCGCCTTCTTCGACCGACAGCTTGCGCGAGGCCGTGCCGGCACCGCCCTTGAAGTTGAACAGGTTCATTCCGGTTCCGCCGCCGACATTGCCTTCGGCGATCGCGCCCGATTTGGCGGTATCCAACGCGGCATAGACATGTTCCTTCTTCACATGCATGCCGTTGATGTCGTTCAGGATACCATCCCAGGTCTCGGCCACCACCGGAAGCCGCCAGTAGAGGTCGCGGAAATGCGGACCGACCATGTTGTTCTCGGCTTCCCAGGAAATGACCGAGTCACGGACGACACCGACACTGTGTGTGTTGGTGATCATGATCGGCCCTTCGAGGAAGCCGCTCTCCTCGATCCAGGTTGTCCCGGTCATCTCGCCATTGCCGTTCAGCGAATACCAACCGGCGAAGGATGGACCGAACGACTTGCCTCGTGGCAGGATCGCGGTGACGCCAGTTCGGACTGGCCCTTTCCCGACTTCGATCTTACCCTCGCCCTCGATGATCGTCGCGTAACCCACGGTGACGCCCGGCACGTCGGTGATGGCGTTGTTCGGCCCCGGCGTCCCTTCGAAGGGAATGCCGAGATCGCGGGCGCGGGGTTTATCGGCGGCCGATGCGGCGGCCGCACTGACAGCCAGAGCAATGCCGCACATCGCCCCGACCAGATTTCTGTTTGCACGTTCCATAGTGTCTCCTCCACTCTGATGAAAACGCGCTCAGTCCTCCTTTGATCTTTCGATCAACTGAGCGACGGGCACATATCGCCATCTGGAGATGGAGGCGGCAACCACCATTGACGCAACGTCAACGCAAAGGCAGCTTCTGGACCAATCGGCTGGAGCCAGCATCGGCAGCGACGTTGCGGTGCTCGAAGCAGCAATCCAAAAGAAATGGCCCGACCTGAGGCCGGGCCATTTCTGCGGTGAAACAATCTCACCTCGATAAAAAGAGCGAATGACTGGAGGTCAAGCCTGCACCCGCTAAAGCAGTAAGATCTTAGAAATCGCGCTGGAAGCGGAGGATGCCGCCGACGCTGCTGTCCTTGTCCGCGCCGGACCAGCTGCCACGGTAGTCGGCTTTGCCGAACTTGCCTTCGTTGACATAGTCAACTTCGGCCGTGACGGTGAAGCCCGGAACCAGCTGGTGTGCGACGTTGACGGCGACGCCGAGCGTCTCGCCCTCGTCATACGACACCTGCGCGTTCAAAGAGGTCTTCTCGTTGAACTTGTAGGTACCGCCGCCCCAGAACGCCCAGTTGCCGCCCCATGGCTTGTAGAAGCTGCGGTAGATGTTGTCGTCGGTACCGTAGCCGCCCATGATGAACAGCGAGATCTGGTCGGTGGCGTTCACGTCCAAGCGAACCTTGCCAGCCCACTCTTCCCAGGAAGAATTGTAGGCAACGACACCGGAGATGCCGCCCCAGCCCTGCGTATACTTCACGCCGCCAACCACGTTCGGAACGTAGCTGTCGATGGTCTGGTTGTTATCCCTCGTGTAGACCCAGTTGCCAGCACCGTCCTTGACGTAGGTGTTGTAGCTGCCCGAGCCCTGTTCGAGCGACACGATCGCCGAGAAGCCGTTGCCGCCGTCGAAGGTATAGCTGATCAGGTTGGTGTCGAATTCACCGTAAGGAACCAGCGTATCCTGGATGACGTTGGCGGCGTAACCCGAGAAGGTGTCGTAAGCCGATTCGTCCTTACCGACGCGCAGGCCGCCGAGCTGGATCCAGGCCCACTTGAGCTGGATGTCGCCCTTGTTGCCGGCTTCGCCGCTGCCATCGCGATTGCCGAAGTTGAAGCGGGTCTCGGTGAACGTCTTCAGCGTACCGTACTCGGTCTCCTGACCAGTCCAGGTGCGCAGGGCAAGACGGGCGTTCTTCTGCCAGGTGTCCTGCTCATCACCATTGAGGCGATCGCGGGTCTTGGCGCCGTCGAACGAGCCAAGATCGCCGAGGCCGGCGTCGTAACGGACATAACCGCCGATACGCAGGCAGGTCTCGGTGCCTGGGATGTAGAAATAGCCGGCGCCGTAGACGTCGCAGATCTTGACGTATTCTGCCGGTTCCGGCTCTGCGACGACGACGGCGTCGGCGGCGCGAGCGCCGGTAACGGCGATCAGTGCCGCTGCCGAGCCGAGAAGAAGGGTGTGGATTCTCACTGATATCCCCTGTTCGTGCTTTAGGATCGTCAAGTTCCCCCAGTCGCGAGCAAAACGCCGCCGGAAGTTCCCGATCCGAACGACCGGACTATGCATAATTTGTGGCGCCGCCCTTGATAACAAAAATGTTACCGATCTGTAACATTCATAATTATATCTAAGTATCAAATCGTAAACCTACATCTACCAACTCACTGATTTCATGTCATATTTCCGAAATACCGGAAAATCGTAAGAAATGGTATGAAATTTCATACCATAATTTGCGACGCCAATTCGTTTCAATAGTGCCTTTATCGCGTTGCAATAAAGACACAATCAATCAGGCGACCATGGTTCCTGGTGCTTTTGATTGCTTCTGGTCGAAAATCTGCTGCGCATGATGAATCGCATGCGCATTGTTTTCAGACCAATCGCGCAGCACGCCGAGAGGCAGCTTCAAGGAGTTGCCCAGTGCCGTGAGACTGTATTCAACGCCGGGAGGCGTTGTGTCGACAAGGTAACGATTGACGAGACCATTGCGCTCGAGGCGTCGCAGAGACTGCGTCAGGGTCTTTTGGCTGATGCCTGCCACCTGACGCTTGAGGGCATTGAAACGTGCCGCTCCACCCTCGAGGTAGATCTGCCGCAGCACGATGAGGGTCCATTTATCGGAGAAAAGTTCGAACATCGTATCGCCGTCGACGGCCAAACGGTCGGTGACGTGATCGTTCATTACTGTCTCCTGATCTGCTTCCCCCCAAATCGAAAACCCGCGCAGTAACAGCCATAGGCTGGTTTGGTTCCTTCACAATTTTCAGTTTTTTGCGATCGGCCCGTGCTGAAGCCGTTGCCGGAGCGATTGACGGGAGCTGACAACAGCCTGCCGTTTCCGGGCCGACGCCCAACCGGCCCTGACTCATTCCGGAGCACCGCCCAATATGACTGTCCCAATGCACAGCAGCACCCTGTGCCAATAACGAGGTTTCGCCCCCGGCAGGCAGGGTCATCCCAGAGGACGACAGGATTGCATGCGTGAGCCTGCTACGCTGAACTTTAATCGCAGGGAGGAGAGAGCATGCAAAGTGACGATGCCAAACCCGTCGTGATCGTCACGGGCGGCGGCAGCGGCATCGGCGCCGCCGTTGCCGAACGCCTCGCCAACTCCCACCGTGTGGTCATCTGCGGGCGCCGCAAGGATGCGCTCGATGCAGTCGCGGCGCGCACCGGCGCACAGGCCATTCCGCTGGATGTCACCGACCATGCGGCGACGCATCTGCTGGTGAGCCGGACCGCGGAGCAATACGGACGCCTCGATGGCCTTGTTCTCAATGCCGGCATCATCCAGTCCGCGTCGATCGCGGAACTTCCGATCGCTGACTGGGAACGGCAGATCGCGGTCAATCTGACGGCACCTTTCGTCATGAGCCAGGCCGCGCTGCCACATCTCCTGGCCAGCCGGGGCGCCGTCGTGGCGGTGAGTTCGGTGGGTGCGGTTCAAACCGGGCCGGGTATCGCCGCCTACTCGGCTGCGAAAGCCGGTGTCAGCCAGTTCATCAAATGCCTCGCCTATGAGTATGCACGCCATGGCCTGCGCGCCAATGTCGTGGCACCGGGCTGGATCCGCAGCGAGATGGCGGATGAAGAGATGCGCGCGCTGCCGATCGGAACCGACCTGGATGCGGCTTACGCCAAGGTTAGCGAACATGTTCCGCAACGCCGCGCCGGTTCGTCGATGGAAGCCGCCGAGGTCATCGCCTTCCTGCTGTCGCCAGCGGCTTCTTTCGTCAACGGCGCCGTCTATGCGGTGGATGGCGGCTCGCTGGTCGCCAATTCTGGCATGACCTATGTCGACGGGCTGAGCGCCGGCTGGGCAGATCCTTTATCGTAGCCGAACCAGCCCGGCATCGGTCGGCTTGAACCCGCAAGCGCCGAGGTAGAAATCGCGCAGATGCGGGTCGAAGTCGACGTGGAGCCATTCGCACTGCGAAGCCCGGGCGTTGTCGACGGCGACCTTCACCAGTTGCGACGCATAGCCGAGACGACGCTGCGCAGAATGCACCATCGTATCAAGCAGGAAGGCATGCACCCCGCCATCCCAGGCGACATTCACGAACCCGACAAGCTCATCCCCTGCCCGCATCGTCACCCAACCCAGGCTGAAGCGGTTGACCTGTGACCACCAATCGTCATCGGACAGCGCATGCGCGAAACATTCGGCATGCAGTGCATTCACCTCATCATTCCTGAAAGCACCACGCCACAGGGCGCGCGGCTGAGGGTGATCGCCTGTCTTGTCGATTGAAGCCGTCATGCTCTCTTATCGGCAGCCACGACCTGCGCGACAAGGGCTTTTGATCCAGCGCCATACCGTGGCGCGGTTTGCGCCAAAGGATACGACGAGGCGGTCCTTGGCGGGACGCTCCCGCTTGTCTTAGAACAGCGCTTGCCACGATGCGTGGCATGACTTCCCGGATTGCGGCCCGCAACAGGTAGCCAGCGACATCGAGGAACGTGAAATGACGGAACACACCATTGTCGCCAACACACCCGAGCCGAGAACACAGGAGAGCCTGACCCGTGACCTGCAGCGCCTGGGGGTGAAACCGGGCGACACCCTGCTCGTCCACTGCGCGATGAGCAAAGTCGGCTGGGTCTCAGGCGGCGCGGAAACGATCGTGCGCGCCTTGCTGGGCGCGATCACACAGACCGGCACGCTGGTGATGCCATCGCAGTCATCGCAGCTCAGCGACCCTGCTAACTGGCAGGCGCCGGCTGTTCCGGGCACCTGGATCGAGATCATCCGCGCGACCTTGCCTGCCTTCAATCCACGCACCACGCCGACCCGCGACATGGGCGCCGTCGCGGAACTGTTTCGCGCCTGGCCAGGTGCCCGGCGAAGCATGCATCCAACCTGCTCTTTTGCGGCGCTCGGCCCGGAAGCCGAAGCCATCACCGCGCGGCAACCGCTCGACGAGCCTTTCGGTGGCGATGGCCCACTTGGCTATCTCTATCGATCGAAGGCGCGAATTCTGCTGCTCGGTGCAGGTTTCGACGCAGCAACCGCTTTTCACATGGCCGAACAAAAAGCGTGGCCGTCCCTGCCACGCGTTCCGGAAGGCTCGCCCCTTATGGTGGATGGGCAACGCCGCTGGGTCAGTTTCGACATTGCAACCGGGGACGCCGACCGATTTCCGGAAATCGGGGAGGAATTGCTCCGGCAAGGCATCGCCCAGACCGGGCCTGTCGGTTCCGCAATCGCTCACCTTATGTCGCTGCCGGCGGTCGTCGACGCGGCCGCCGGCATCATGGCCGGACAACAACCGCCTGCCGGGTGACACTCGCCGAAGATCGGGAGCGTCCTTTACCCTCCCTTCACCAATCAGGCATCCAATGGCGGGGCCCTTGCCAGCGTCGCCGCAATCGACGAATAGTCGGCTCGGCAACGGAAACAGGGCCATCCGCGTTCCCGATTGCGCGGCAAACGAGTATACTGGCGCGCCACGGCGCAACCCATCGCAAGCGTGTGACCGGCCTCGAATGAACATCCCCCAGGAACCGCGCAAGAAAAGAGGGCCGATCGCGGCCTGGTTCCTGTCGCTCGACGCCTGGCTGGATTCCAGCCTGTACAAACTGCGCTATCGGGCCGGCGAGTTCTGGGAATCGGCAACGATCTTCTTTCGACGCTTCAAGGTCACCGGCTGGCGGCGCTGGCTGGTGGAGGCGCTGTCGGAGGGATTTACACTCGGCACCGGCGCTTCCGTCGCATTGCTGGCGCTGGCCCTGCCCGCCTTCCAGGAAACCTCCGGCGACTGGAGGGCGCAAGGTGACTTCGCGGTGACGTTCCTCGACCGCTACGGCAACGAAGTCGGCCAGCGCGGCATCATCCAGCGCGACTCCGTGCCCGTCGACCAGATGCCGGATCACGTCATCAAGGCGGTTCTTTCAACCGAGGACCGCCGTTTCTTCGAACATTACGGCATTGACTTCCTCGGTCTTGCGCGCGCGCTGACGGAAAACGTGCGTGCCAATTCCGTGGTGCAGGGTGGCTCGTCCATTACGCAACAATTGGCCAAGAACCTGTTCCTCACCAATGAACGGACGCTGGAGCGCAAGGTCAAGGAAGCGTTTCTGTCGCTGTGGCTGGAAGCCAACCTGTCCAAGAAGGAAATCCTGCAGCTTTATCTCGACCGCTCCTATATGGGTGGCGGCACTTTCGGCATCGAGGCGGCCGCCGATTTCTATTTCGGCAAGAGCGTGAAGGACCTGACGCTGGCGGAAGCGGCCATGCTGGCCGGCCTGTTCAAGGCACCCACCAAATATGCGCCGCACATCAACCTTCCGGCAGCGCGTGCCCGCGCCAACGTCGTGCTCAACAACATGGTCGACAGCGGCTTCATGTCGGAAGGCCAGGTGTTGCAGGCCAGATTGCATCCGGCGACGGTCGTTGACCGGGGCGAGCGCAAGAGCCCAGACTATTTCCTCGACTGGGCGTTCGACGAGGTCAAGAAGATCGCGCCGAAAGGCACGCACTCACTGGTCGCGCACACAACTTTCGACGCCAATATCCAGGATGCCGCCGAAGAGTCGGTGGAATTCCATCTGCGCCAATACGGTAAGGAATACCGCGTCACCGAAGGCGCGGTCGTCGTGATCGAGACCAACGGCTCCGTGCGCGCCATTGTCGGCGGGCGCGATTATGGCGCCAGCCAGTTCAACCGCGCCACCAAGGCGCTGCGCCAGACCGGATCGTCCTTCAAGCCTTATGTCTACGCCACCGCCATGGAACATGGCTTCACGCCGGACTCGGTCGTCTCGAGCGGGCCAGTCAGCTGGGGCAACTGGTCGCCGAAGAACTACAGCGGCGGCTTCGGCGGCAAGATCACGCTGCTCAATGCCTTTGTGCGCTCGATCAACACAGTGCCAGTCCGGCTTGCCAAGGACTCGCTGTCCATCCCGCCGATCAAGAAACTGGCCGAGGACATGGGCGTTGAATCACCCTTGGAATCGCACAAGACCATGGTGCTCGGCACCTCCGGCATGACGGTGATGGACCAGGCCACCGGTTATTCGGTGTTTGCGCAGAACGGTTATGTCGGCACCCGCCACGGCATAACCCAGCTTGTCACCCACACCGGGGAAGTCGTCTACGACTGGGCCAAGGATGCGCCGCCGCCCCGCCGTGTGCTTTCGGAACAGGCGCTGCGCTCGATGAATTCGATGCTGACCCAGGTACCCGTGATCGGCACGGCACGGCGGGCGGCATTGCCCAATATTGTTTCCGGCGGCAAGACCGGTACGACGCAGAGCTATCGCGACGCCTGGTATGTCGGCTTCACCGGCAACTACACGGCCGCGGTCTGGCTCGGCAATGACGACTTCCGTCCGACAAACAACATGACTGGCGGCTCGCTGCCGGCGATGATCTGGCAAAGAATGATGGTCTACGCCCATCAGAACATCGACCTGAAGCCAATTCCCGGCATCGATCAGCCTTTCGTCGACAAGACCGTAGCGGCAAAGGCGGAGGAAGCGCAGAAGAAGCTGGCTGCGGAAGAAGAGGCGAAGGCTGCGGCAGAACGCCCGCCAGTGCTCTCCAGCCGCACCACGCAGACGCTACGCACGCTTTCCAAAACCTTCGAAGGCGCGGCTCAGCTTGTTCCGCCCGCCACTCCCGAAAAGCTCTCGGCACTGTGACGCCTGCAGACGCCGCCGCCCGGCTTGCCTGTCCCCTCACCAGCTTCTATGTCGCGGTGGACAGAAGAGTGTTTCCGTTTCTCACGGAGAAGCGGAGACGCTCTAACGTTCTGGTTTTACGCAAGTCCGCACGCAAAACCGCTACGCACTTTTGCCGGGATTGCCCTGGAGCGGAATCCTTCCGCTCTATCTGTTTGTTTTGTCGCATGATTTCTTTCCGAAAAATCTGCAACTCTTCGGAATCATGCTCTAGCCCTGACGAGCCTTCATGCTGAAGAACGCATTGCTGACGCTGCTGGCACTCACCATCGCCATCGGGCTCGGCGGCGGCAGCGTCTGGTATACGCTCGACGCGCAAAGCGGCGGCGGCGCCATCCGCATCGGGCCATGGACGGCTTTTCCCGACATCGGCACATTGGACGCCGACCCCTACTCGCAGGCGCGCGTTGCGCGCCAGGGTGCGCTGACGCTTGGCCGGGCAGAGGGACTGTCCTTCATTGCCGAGGCCGATACCGCCGGCGAAGGATTGCGGCGCGAATGCAGCTATACGATCGAAGGCGGCTTCCCGACCGCCCGCTTCTGGACGTTGCATGTCGCGGACGTCACCCTCGACCCGATCGCCTCGGGCCGACGACATCAGGCGGCGCTGCATTCCTATGAAATCCTGCGTCAGCCCGACAATTCGGCCGTCATCACGGTGGCTGCGCAAGCTGCCGCCGGCAACTGGCTGCCAGTCAATGGCAGCGGACCATTGCGTTTCGTGCTGAATTTCTACGATACGCCGATTGCCGCCTCTACCGGGCTTTCCGACGTGAAGCTGCCCACCATCGTCAAGGTCGGCTGCAATGGGTAAGCTTCTCCATGCCATCGTCATCGGGCTGATCGGCGCCGCGATCGTCCATATCGTCGTGCTTTTGCTGGTACCCGAATTTTCAGAACGTGATGCGTGGTCCAACCTTTCGATGAAGGCGGATTTCTACAAAATGACGCGGCTCGATGCCGAATCAGGCAGCCCTGCTCCGATCAAGTCGATCGATCCGCTGTTTGCCGCAGCCGCTTGCCGCTTCGATCTGCGCGACGGCATGGCGCAGATAACGGCGCCCGGCTCGGTGCCATTCTGGTCGGTCTCCGTCTATGATCGCAACGGCCACAACATCTACAGTTTCAACGATCGCTCATCGACCAGCGGGCAGATGGACGCCGTTGTCCTGACGCCAGCGCAGATGATCGAAATGCGCAAGGCGTTGCCGGACGGATTCGAAGGTTCGATTTTTGTCGAAGCCCCCATAGGGGAAGGCATTGTCGTGCTGCGTGCATTCGTGCCTGACGAAAGCTGGCAGCCGGCCGTGACGAAATTCCTCAGCCAAAGTGCCTGCGACCTGCAGCAATTCTGACCGGACCGACGTCCCCCGTTCAGTGTCGTGGCTTGGGCGACGGCGTGCCCTTCGAGCCAGCTTCGATGCCCGCGACAACCGGCGTTGCTTCCTGAGGCCGCTCGTAGCGGACCCCCGGGAAGATGATCACGGCCGCCACCGTATCAACATTTCGTGGAAGTCTGTTTGGTGCCGCATTCCGCGGCGTGAAAGACAGAACCTGTCCCATGGTTCGCGCATTCCTCTCAGGTTGTACCCAGAGCACAAACGCAACGCCTCCTTCTGTGATTAGGCTCTCAGAGGGTTAACGTAGCGCTAACGGATCGTCGCTAACTTGAAGATTGTTCGCACGTTGTGCCGCCCGCTACGGGCCCGGCAGAAACGAAGGCGGCTGGTGTGAATTGTACAGGCGTACCCCGTGTCTTCTTCCGATTTCCGGCAAATCGCTATGCGGACCGAAACGCGAAAGGCTGAACGGCTGTTTCGTGCCGCCATTTCGGCTTTCTGCTCGCTGCCGCGTCCCTCGCGACGCGAGATCACTCAGCTGGAAGATCTTGCCCTGCCGCTTTTCGAGGATGTCCCCGACGATGCGCTGCGCTTCGGCGCCGCGGCACTCTCGGAAACCGAATATGCACCGCGGCAACTGGTGCTGCGCCTGGCCGACAGCAAGGTCGATGTCGCCGCTCCCTTGCTGATCCGGTCTGCGGTGCTCGGCGATGTCGATCTGATTGCCCTGATAGGCCGGCACGGACTGCCGCATGCACGGGCGATCGGCCGTCGCAAGGACCTCAATCCGGCCATTGTCCATTTGATCCGCGCCCTGGAAAAGCCAAAACTGGTCGTGGCCGCCGAGGGTGAGACCGCCGAGGCCAAAGAACAGACCACGGTGAAATCCAGCGAAGCCGCCGAAGGGGTCCGTCATCGGCTGCGTGCCATCATGGCGGGAACCCACGAGACGCGAGCCGTTACACGAGACACGAGCCCCTATTCGAAACTGCGCGAGACAGCACTCAGCGGCAATCTGGTTTTCTTCCAGACCGCCTTGGCCGACGCACTGCGGATCGACTTTGCCACGGCCCATTCCATCGTCACGACCAATGACTATGCAAGGCTGCTTTCAGCATTGAGGGCGCTTGAGCTTGGCGAGGATCACGCCTTCCTCATCGCCGTTGCCGTTTTTCCGCAACACTTCCCGCACCCTCAGGCGATCCGCCTGTTCCTCGACCGCTACAGGTTGCTGCCGGTCGAAGTGGCGCGCAATCAGCTTAGCCAGTGGCAGATCGATGCGATGTCGCCGGGCCTTCGCGATGCGCGGGAAACAACGGCGAATTCCGACAAACCCGTCGTTGCGCAGCCGAAATTCGGCAAAAGTTTCAAGAAGTCCTGATCGCGATCAGCTCTTCGATCGGTATCGTGCCGGGCTCGATCTCAACCACCCAGATGTCCGGATCGAATTTTCGTTCCCGTTCCAGCCTGATGTTGACAGCCTCTTCATCAACCGTCGTTTCAAGCCTGCCGAACAGGCGTTCGTCCGGCCTGGCTTCGTCGTAACTGGTCTGCGGCGCCGGACCGAACAACGTCACTTCACCGAAGCGGTCGCGCGTCAGCACAAAGACGGCGCCTGCCTCGGTCGCGCCTCGCTGAATCACAGCCGCGAAGCCGCTCGACGAAAAGACCCGTCGCACCATGGCTGAGACCCAGAAATCGGTGGTTACGCGCATGCTCGGTCTCCGCACGGAAGGCCGCAATGTATTTTGCTGGTCATGGATTGATTGCTGTAGCAGGGCGTACGCTGCTGTCCAGCGAGGAAAGCCCTAGTTGGTCAGGCCGATTTCGCGCATCTTCGCGTACACAGCCTCGTCCGGCTCGCCGGTCTCAGGCAGCCCAAACAGCGACTGAAACTCGCGGATGGCGGATTTCGTCCGCCCACCGATCACGCCGTCCGCCTTGATGTCGTTGTTGCCGAAAGCGCGCAGCCCTGCCTGGATTTTCACGATCCGGGCGTCAAGTTTCTGCTGGCCTTGCGCTGAGGCTGCGCCGGACTGATTGCCGATGATCCCGGCCACTTCGTCACGCGGTGCCGGTTGCGGCACCACGGATGCGGTGGTGGATGCGATGCCGAGCTGATCGAGCAGCGCCTCGTCGATGGCACCGGAAACCGGCAGGGCCATTTTCTGCCTGTAGGCTTCGATCGCCTTGCGCGTTGCGGGCCCGGTCAGACCGTCGACCGTTCCATCGTAGTAGCCGATATCTTTCAACACGCCTTGCACACGCAGTACGATCGGATCGCTTTTGGCGACGACTGCGACTGGAGATGTCGTGCCCTGCGCTGCCGATGCCTGCGGCTCGGGGCGTTCGATGTTGATCGTCGTCTCAGGCTCGACCGGCGTGGATGCCGGAAAATGCTGGTAGCTGCGCGTGGCGAAAAAGGCGCCGGCATGCAGGCCGGGCTGGTACCAGAGCGCATTGGCCGAAACATAAAACAGCGTCACCAGGAAGGCCGTCGAACCGCCCACCAGCACAGGGTTGTTGGCGATGGCCTCGCCAAGCGCCGCGGTCCCAGCCTGCAGCATGCCGGGACGCTGCTTGGCTCGCGTCCCTTTCTTAGGCTGTTTTGCGGAGCGGGCCAACGCCGGCCTCCTTCTCATTCCGTGGCTGGGAAAGCGGCAGGACGGTCGGCTTGGCCGCACCACCCTTCGGGCCGTCCACGGGCAGGCTGATGGTCACCTTGGTGCCCTCGCCCGGCGCGCTTTCGATCGACATGGTGCCCTCATGCAACGCGACCAGCCCTTTCACCAGTGACAGGCCAAGCCCGGTGCCTTCGAAGCGGCGGGTGTAGTCGTTCTGTATCTGCATGAAGGGTTTGCCAAGATTGCCGAGATCGGCTTCCGCGATGCCGATGCCGGTATCGTTCACCCAGAAATGCAACCGCGAACCGAGCCGGCGGGCGCCGATCGAGACAGCACCGCCATCCGGCGTGAATTTGATCGCGTTCGAAGCCAGGTTGATCAGGATCTGCTGCACGGCGCGGCGATCGGCATTGATCTCGCCGGCATCGGCCGGGATCTGCGTGGTCAGCCTGATGTTCTTGGTCTCGGCCTGGATACGCATCATTGACCGGCACATCTCAACGGCGTCGACGAAACGGAAGGGCTCCGGCTGCGCCGAATATGCGCCCGATTCGATGCGCGAGACATCGAGGATCGAGGTGACGACGGCCAGAAGGTGCTGACCGGAATCGCGCACCAGTTCGACATATTCCTTCTGCCGAGGGTCCTTGAAACCACCGAAGATCTCGTTGAGCAGCATGTCCGAGAAGCCAATGATGGCATTGAGCGGCGTGCGCAGCTCGTGGCTGACCGCGGCCAGGAAACGACCCTTGGCGACATCGGCACCTGCAGCGGATGCTCGTGCGGTTTCGAGCGCTTCCTTCAGATCGACCGCCTCGTCATTGACGCGCAGAAGCGCAACGATGTCGTCACCCGCACGCATCAACTCCAGCAGGAACGGCCTGTGGTTGGCACCGAAATCCGTGGCCTCGGCCTTCGGCAGACGCACGCGCAATTCGACGCGGCGCAACGTTGCGCCCTCACGCATGTCGGCAAGCGCCGACAGATAGGCAACGCGATCGGCCAGGTGGACGCGGTCAAACAATCCCGTGCCGGACAACAGCTCCGGCGCAAGCCTCAACAGGCTCCTCGACTGGGATGACGCGTCCTGCACTTCTCCGTTCTGGGCGATGCGCAACACAACAGCATCGATGACATCTTCGAGACGCAGCTGCTCCTGCGCGGTCTGGCGCGAAGCCATGGCAAATCCGCCGGCGCGCGGCAGCAAGCTGAGCCCCCAGGCGACCGGGAACAGCCAATGCCAGGCCGCAGGCGCTGCGACCGGCAGCAGAGGAGCCAACGCGAACTGAAGGACAATCGCAGCAACAGCGGCGATTGAACCAAAGACCGCTGCGCGGCGCTGGCCACCGACAAACGAGGCCTCCACCGGAAGAGCCAGAGCCAGGACCAGCAGGGGCGAAGCAAGTCCGCCACCGGCTGCGATCAAGCCCGCCAATCCAACGGATGCGATCCCGAGAGCGGCGCCAGCAGACGGGATGAGCCGGCCCGTGGCGGCAGTCAGCAGCGCCATGAACCAGGACAGACCAAAGACCGCAAAGATGGTGGCTACCGTCACGCCGGCGCCGAGCCTTGCCGTGACCAGCACGACCGCCATGCTCGCGGCCAGGAACGGCGCTGCAAGCATGAGGCCGATGAAGCGACGCTGCGTGCGGCGCGCCATCGGATCGACAACGGACGTGTGCACGAGCCGCTCGCAGCCAGCGGCCACGGCGTCGGGCAAGTCAGTGTATCGGGTCGCAATAGAATTCAACGCAACGCACTCTCGACTGTCTGCTTTGCAGATCGCTTTTGGTTGGTCTGAAACTCGCATCCAGCGTTTAAGGAATGAATAAAACGGAACCTGACAACGACAGCGCGACGGCGAATATCGGTATCGAACGGCCCTCACGCCCAGCCGATTGCGGGCATGGTAAACACCGGGTTAGCCGGATCAGCTTGCCGATGAGAAGACGGTTTTCGCATCAGGCTTCGAAAGCATTCGAAAAGACCATCAAAGACAAACAGTTAGATGGTTATCGCCACCCTAACAAAACGGCGCCCGATTTGACGCGGTCCAAATCGCAAACAGTTCCTTACCCGGTCATCTAAAATTTGAAGAAAATTCTCGGTTTGGCTGCAAGCCGTCCTTTGTGCGATCGTGTCAGGATCACTCTCAACAAACGAGATCGCGGCACAATGATGCGCGGTCCGGTCGCAAAGAGAGAGGGTCTAATCATGTTCTTCCTGCTCAGAGCCGCCTTCTGGTTCTCCCTGGTGCTGCTCGCGCTGCCGTTCGGCTTCGGCACGGACGAACAGGGCCGCGAGAGCGTCAATCCGATCCAGGCATTGCTGGCCGCCCGTGACGCCGTCGGCGACATCGCCGGCATGTGCGAACGCAAGCCTGATGTCTGCGAAACCGGAAAGGCCGCCATGCACACCATCGGCGTGCGCGCCCAGGAAACCGCCCGCATTGCCGCCGACATGCTCGACCAGCAGCCCGCAGAGGTTGTCGCACGGCCCGCCGCTGCAATTCCGGCCACCGATCAGGCCACCATCACCGGAAGCGTCATCCCGACGCCGTCGGCCCGCCCTGACCCGAACAGCTGACCACGATACGCCTCGCATTCCACGCCTTGATTGTTCCCTTGCCGACCTCCGGCATCACCGCAGGCAGCCTCCCTCTCGGCGCCTGCGGTTTTTCTTTTTCCGTGACTGTGTCGAGCGTCGTGACTATATCGCCTGCATGAAGACAACGATCGACGCCATCCGCGACGACTTCGCCCTGCTCGACGAGTGGGAAGACCGCTATCGCTATGTGATCGAGCTGGGCGAGTCCCTGGCCGAATTCCCCGAAAGCCAACGTGTGCCGGCAAACAAAGTGCCTGGCTGTGTCAGCCAGGTCTGGCTGACCACCGAACGCGGTGGCGATGCGGATCCCGTGCTGACGTTCCAGGGTGACTCCGACGCACACATCGTGCGCGGGCTGGTTGCTATCATGCTGGCACTTTTCTCCGGCCGGCCCTCCAGCGAAATCCTGAAGACCGACGCGGAAGCCACGCTGAAGGCACTCGGGCTGGACGAGCACCTTTCGCCGCAACGAGCCAATGGCCTGCGCTCGATGGTCAAGCGCATCAAGCATGATGCCGAGACGGCACTGACACAGCCTGCCTGAGTAATCGGATTCGCGGGTGAAAGCAGCGACAGCGCTTCTGGTTTCAAGGAAGCGGGAACGCTACAACTCTTTGTTCTTACGCAATTTCGGGAAAAGCGCTGCACACTTTTCCCGAAATTGCTCCAAAGCAAAACGGCGCCCGAAGACGCCGTTGGAATTCATGGTACCGGGTCGATCGGTTCAGCGACCCTTGCGCTTGCGGCCCAGACCCATCTTCTTGGCAAGCTGCGAACGGGCGGCTGCGTAGTTCGGCGCTACCATCGGGTAGCTCGCATCCAAGCCCCACTTCTCGCGGTACTGGTCGGGGGTGAGCCCATAGTGGGTCATCAGGTGGCGCTTGAGCGACTTGAACTTCTTGCCGTCCTCAAGGCAGACGATGTATTCGTCATGAACCGAACGCTTAGGATTGACGGCCGGCTTCTGCTTGTCGGCAGGCGGCTGTTCCACCGTTCCGCCCACCCGGCCCAAGGCGGCGTGAACATCGGCGATCAGATTAGGCAATTCACCGACAGGAACAGGATTGTTGCTGACATAGGCGGCGACGACGTCCGCCGTGAGTTCGATCAGCATATCGCTATTTCTAGGGGGCGTTTCCGCAATATCCATATCGTTCTGGTCCCAACGAGAGTTAAGTCTTGCCCATTCTTGAGAGGGCGTCGCACGATTCTCAACAGGGCGCGCCCATGAGTCGTGTCACGCTGCCTTAATGGACTTGATAGGCAAGTAAGTCAATTCATTGCCTGACTATATTAATACTAACGAAGCAAATATTCTTGGACGGATGGATATTTTTCGTACTACGTACACATTTCCCATTCTCCCCTGCGCCTAATCAACGACGCTCATCCAGAATTTCTTGAACTATTCCGAAGTGTCGGCACAAGGACAACGACTGGCTGCCGCGCTGGGCGTCAGACAACACCGCGGCATTCGCATCGAACGAAGCCATCGACGCCCCTTGAACCGAGGGCGGCCAGCGTGTTCAGTCAAACCCTGGATTCTAAAGCATGAGATACGGATGACCCGCAAAGCAATCTTCCCGGCGGCCGAGGCGCCTCGGGCAAAAAAACAACCCCATTCCGATACCCACCACGGCATCACCCGAACCGATGACTATGCCTGGCTGAGGGCGGACAACTGGCAGGAGGTCTTCAAGGACCCCTCGGTGCTGGCACCGGAAATCCGAACCCACCTGGAGGCCGAAAACAGCTACCAGTCAACGCTGATGGCGGACACGACCGACCTGCAGAAGGCGCTATTTGCCGAGATGAAGGGGCGTATCAAGGAGGATGATTCCTCCGTGCCGATGAAGGACGGGCCGTTCGCTTATGGTTCATCGTTCAAGCTAGGCGGCGAGCAGCCGCGCTACTTCCGCATGCCGCGGGATGGCGGTGAACAGCAGATCCTGCTCGATGGCGACCTCGAGGCCGAGGGAAAAGCCTATTTCCGCCTCGGCGGCGTGGACCACTCTTCCGATCACAAGAAATTGCTCTGGTCGTTCGACGACAAAGGCTCGGAATTCCACACGCTGCTCGTGCGCGACATCGCCACGGGCAAAGACCTCGCCGACCGTATCGCGGACACCGGCGGCGGCGGTGTCTGGTCGCGAGACAACAGCGGTTTCTTCTACACGCGGCTGGATGCCAACCATCGTCCTTCCAAGACTTTCTACCATGCGATCGGTGGCGACGAGAAAGAAGATCGTCTTGTCTATGAAGAACAGGATCCGGGTTTCTTCATGAATGTCGGAGGAACGCGCAGTAATGAATGGATCATGATCGGCATCAACGACCATGAGACATCCGAATATCGATTGCTATCCGCGAACAACCCGACAGCCGAGCCAAAGCTGGTCGCCGCTCGCGAGATCGGATTGCAATACGACCTCGAGGAAGGCGGCGACGTCTTCTTCATCCTGACCAACGCCGACGGCGCCAAGGACTTCAAGATCATGGCAGCCCCCGTGCATGATCCCGTCAGGGCGAACTGGACGGAAGTCGTTCCGCACGAGCCAGGCCGGCTGATCCTGTCCGTCATCGGCTTCAGGGATTTCCTCGTCCGGCTGGAGCGCAAGGACGGGCTGCCGCGCATCGTAGTGCGCGAACGCGCCGGCGGCGAGGAGCACCTGATTTCCTTCGCCGAGGAAGCGTTCTCACTCGGACTGTCCGGCTCCTATGAATATGACACCGACATCGTGCGGTTTTCCTATTCGTCGATGACGACGCCGGCGCAGGTGTTCGACTATGACATGCGCACCCGGCAGCGCGCGCTTCTGAAGACCCAGGAAGTGCCGTCGGGGCACGATGCCAGCCATTATGTCACGCGCCGGCTGATGGCGCCGTCGCATGATGGCGAGCTGGTTCCGGTGTCGCTGATCCACCATCGCGACACCGCAATCGATGGTTCGGCGCCGTGCCTGCTTTACGGCTACGGCTCCTATGGCATCACCATCCCGGCTTCTTTCAACACCAACTGCCTCTCGCTGGTCGATCGTGGCTTCGTCTATGCGATCGCCCATATCCGCGGCGGCAAAGACAAGGGCTACGCCTGGTACGAGGACGGCAAGCGCGCCAAGAAGACGAACACCTTCAAGGATTTCATCGCGGTCGCCCGGCATCTGGTGGCCGAACACTACACGAGCCATGATCGTATCGTCGCTCAGGGCGGCTCGGCCGGCGGCATGCTGATGGGTGCGATCGTCAACATGGCACCGGAGGCCTTCGGCGGCATCGTGGCCGAAGTGCCATTCGTCGACGTGCTGACCACCATGCTCGATGAAACGCTGCCCCTGACGCCACCCGAATGGCCGGAATGGGGCAATCCGATTGCCTCGGAGGCAGACTACAATACGATCGCGGCCTATTCGCCCTATGACAAGGTCGGCTCGGCGGACTATCCGCCCATCCTCGCCGTCGCCGGGCTCACCGATCCGCGTGTCACCTATTGGGAGCCGGCGAAATGGGTGGCCAAGCTCCGCGAACTGAAGAGCGGCGACAACCCGGTCCTGTTCAAGATCAACATGGACTCCGGCCATGCCGGCGCGTCCGGCCGTTTCTCGCGGCTGGAGGAAGTCGCGCTGAACTACGCGTTCGCGCTGAAGGTAACGGACAAGCAGACCGCGTAGCGGCCCGCTTGCCACTCGGACGACCGGCACATAGAATAGCAGAATGCTGCACTATTCGTCCAAGTCGTCGCCGCCACCCGTCCCGACAGACGCGCTGAGCCAAATCCTTCAGGATTTTCGGCTCAGCGGCGTCAGCTACGGCCGTTGCGAACTGCGACATCCATGGAGCATCACCTTTCCCCAGCAACCTTTGCTGCGGTTTCACTTTGTCAGTGACGGGCCGTGCTGGGTGCACACCGAGGCCGAGGGCTGGCAGGAATTGCGCGCGGGCGATCTCGTGCTGCTGCCACAAGGCGTCGAGCACCGCCTGGCCAGTGCGCCGGAAGTTACCGGCAACTGCATGACGAGTTGCGAAGTGACCCAGCTTGGCGGCAATGTCTGTGAAGTGGTGCAGCAGGGCGAAGGCGCCGCCAGCGTGTTGTTTTGTGGCTCGATGGCGTTGGGAGCCTATGCCCTGCACCCGCTGATCAGCCTGATGCCCGTCATCATCAAAGGCTGCGACGTCGCTTCCAACGACCCGATCATCAGTCCCCTGCTGGAGGCCATGGCCCAAGAGGCATGCCATCCCAAGATGGGTAGCGCCACCATATTGTCGCGCATGGCCGACCTGCTGACCGCCCGGCTGATACGCTGCTGGGTCAAATGCCATGACAGCTCGACCACCGGTTGGCTCGCGGCCATCCGCGACCCCCACATCGGACGCGTGCTTGTGGCGATGCACCGCGACCCCGGCCATAACTGGACCCTGGAAAGTCTTGCCGGCCTGGCGGGTCAATCGCGCTCGGTTTTCGCGGAGCGCTTCAGCGCCATCCTTGGCGAAGGCGCGGCGCATTATCTGGCTCGCCTGCGCATGCAGCTCGCGAAGGAATTGCTGGCACAGGGCGATCTTTCGGTCGCCGAAGTCGCCACTCGCCTGGGCTACGAGTCAGAAGCCTCCTTCGCACGCGCATTCAAACGCATCACCAATGTCTCGCCCGGCGTTGTGCGGCGCACAATTTCCGGACGAATAGATATGGAATTCGGATTTTAAGATACATATCATCCGAAAAAGCTTGTCTATGAAGAGCTCCAAACCTTGGAGATCTTCATATGACGGACACAACCCTATCGCTTGATCGCGCCGCGATAGATATCGAACAGGACGCGTCGGACGAAACGTCCTGGAGCACCACGACCTGGCTTGCCGTTCTGTCGATGGCCGCCACCAGCTTCGCGCTGGTGTCGGCTGAATTCCTGCCGGCGGGCCTTTTGACACCTATGGCGCGCGACCTGGGCATCAGCGAGGGAACGGCTGGGCAAGTCGTTACCGCCACCGCCTCGGTGGGCGCAGTGGCGGCGCTGCTGAGCAATGTTCTCATCGGCAAATTGAACCGCAAGACGGTGCTGATCGTCCTCAGCGCGCTGGCGATCGGCTCCAACATTCTTTCGGCACTGGCAACGGACTTCTGGCTGCTGCTGCTTGGTCGCGCCGGGCTGGGCATCTCGATCAGCGCCTTCTGGGCGCTGTCGGTCGCGGTCGTGGCGCGGCTGGTCGGCGCCAACGCGACCGGCCGGGGCATGGCCATCGTCACCCTCGGCGTCTCGCTGGCAACCATCGCGGCGCCGTCGCTCGGCGCGCTGATCAGCGACTGGCTGGGCTGGCGTGTCGCCATGGCGATGACGGCGGGGCTCGCCGCGCTTGCCATGGTGCTGCAGTTCATCAGCCTGCCGACCCTGCCGGCGGCCGCGAGCAACAGCCTGGCCGACGTGCTTCGGCTGACGCGCCGACGCGGCATCCAGTTCGGCATGCTGGCCATCCTCGTGCTGATGACCGGGCACTTCGCGGGTTCGGTCTATGTGCGCCCGTTTCTTGAGAAGGTGACCCTGCTCGGTACCGGACCGATCGCGCTGGCGCTGCTCGGATTTGGCATCGCCGCCGTGGTCGGCAACGTTGCCGGCGGGCGCATGGCGGACGCCAACATCCGCATGGCTCTGGTTACCACCTCGATCCTGATGGGGCTCGGCGCGCTCGCGCTGGTGTCGTGGGGTGCGCATATCGGCGTCGCCTTCGGTTTCGTCACGCTCTGGGGCTTCGCCTTCGGCATGGCGCCGGTCGTGTTGCCGACCAATCTGTCGCGCGCGGCGCCCGACGCGCTGGAAGCTTCCGGCAGCCTGATGGTGGTATCCTTTCAGGTCGCCATCACCATCGGCGCGGTTGTCGGCGGCTATATCGTGGACACTTACGGTGCTTCGGGGCCTTTGACCCTTACCACCATTCTCGCAGCGGTAACGGCGGCCCTGGTGCTGCTGCAGCCGCGCGGATAAACCTTGCCTGGAGCAATTCCAGGAAAAGTGCACACGGTTTTGCGTCCGGACTTGCGTAAAAACAAAGAATTAGAGCGTTTCCGTAAAAGACGGAAACGCTCTAGCACCGCCGGTGCACTGGCGGTGCAGCTGCGGGCGCAAACGTCTTCCACGGAGGCGTCGTCAACCTCTAACTCTGCGGCTTGGCCGACTGATATCCATCCTTGTGCGCCGGGATGGCCTTCAGGTACGCCGCGATCGCCGCACGATCCTGCGGTGTCAGCTTTGCCATGTTTTCCTGCACGTCGGCCATGGCGCCACCGGCCGAGTCGAATTCCGGCGTGAAGCCGGTTTCGAGATAGTTGGCGATGTCGGCGGCAGACCAGTCGCCGATGCCTCCCTCTCCACCGGTGATGTTCGGCACGACGCCGCTACCCTCGGCCGCTTTCGCGCCGGCAAGCCATTCGGCCTTCTTTGCCCCACCGAACATGTCACGCGGGGTGTGGCATTCGCCGCAATGCCCTGGCCCTTCAACCAGGTAGCGGCCGGCGAGCACATCGGCCGGCGCGTCGGCCGCGAATGCAACCACCGGGCTGCTGTCGAGGTACAGCTGTTTCCACAGGCCGATGCCGCGGCGAATGTTGAAGGGGAATGACAGCACCGGCTCCGCCGCCTTGCCCGGCACGGCCGGCAAGGTTTTCATGAAGGCATAGAGATCGGCGACATCCGGCAGCTTCATGCGCGCGTAGGAAGGATACGGAAACGCCGGATAGAGATGCTCGCCCGCCGGCGAGACACCGCGCATCATCGCATTGGCGAAATCTTCCATCGACCAGGCGCCGATGCCGTCGGCCTTGTCCTGCGAGATGTTGGGGGCAACGAAGGTGCCGAATTCCGTCTTCAGTTCGAGCCCGCCGACGAGCTCAAGCCTGGCTTCTCCCTCGGCCTTCGGGCGGGCATGGCAGGAGGTGCAGCCACCGGCATGGAAGATACGCTCGCCGCGCGCGGCATCGCCCTGGCCGAGCCCCCGCACGTCGCCTGCCGTCAGCCGAACCGGCTCCGACAGCCACCAGCCGACACCCGCGGCGACCGCAGCCAGCGCCACGACGGCGCCGGCTATCTTTCCCAGCACCGGATCAGCTCTTCTTCAGGCGATAGACCTTGTGGCAGGCGCCGCAATTGGCTGCGACCTTGCCGAAGCTTTCCTTCAATGCGTCGACATTGGCTGGAGCCGCCGCGACAGCAGCCTTCACATCGGCCAGATATTTGTCTTCAGCGGCCTTGAAGCCGGCCATGTCTTCCCAGATCTTCGGTGAGGCTTCGGTCTTGCCCTGATCGCTGCCGGCCGGAAACAAGGCGGCGACGTCAAACTTGTCGGCATTGGCTTCGAGCGCTTTCAACTGCTCCAGCACCGCTGCGGCATCAAAAGCCTCCTCACCCTTCACGACCTTGGAAAGACCGCCGACAATCTTGCCGCGTTCCTTCATCGAAGCCTCCCGGTCGGCGATCGGGTCGGCAAATGCGGCCGAACCTGCGAAGGCGAGCATTGAGATGGCGAGGACTAGCTTTCTCATTCCGTGGGCTCCGTGATTGAAAGATGAGGCATATGCCTGCGGACAACGGCCAAGGTGGCGTAAAAATTCCCGAATATCCACCACCGACGCCCTGAACTTCCGGTGAACGCCCTGGCGTCCCTGCGAAACCCCACCGCAATGCATTGATTTCAAAAAGAAAAAGCCCCGCAAAAGCGGGGCTTTTCCTGAACGAAATGGCTATCTCAGGCCTTTTCGTAGAGTTCCAGCACGTAATCCCAGTTGATCAGGCTGTCGACGAAAGCTTCGAGATATTTCGGGCGGGCGTTGCGGTAGTCGATGTAATAGGAGTGTTCCCATACGTCGACGCCGAGGATCGGGGTCGCGCCGTGCACGAGCGGATTTTCGCCGTTCGGGGTCTTGGAAATTTCGAGCTTGCCGTTCTTGACCGAAACCCAGGCCCAGCCCGAGCCGAACTGGGTGGTGCCGGCGGCAATGAAGTCGGCCTTGAACTTGTCGTAGCCGCCGAGATCGCTGTCGACCGCCTTCTGCAGCGCACCCGGCAGCTTGTTGCCGCCGCCGCCCTTCTTCATCCACTTCCAGAAGTGGACGTGGTTGTAATGCTGGGCTGCGTTGTTGAAGAGGCCGGCGTTCTTGCCGAACGACTGCTTCACCACCTCTTCGACCGACAGATTCTCAAGGCCGGCCTCTGCGGCCAGCTTGTTGCCGTTGTCGACATAGGCCTTGTGGTGCTTGTCGTGGTGATATTCCAGCGTCTCCTTCGACATGAAGGGCTGAAGCGCCTCATAATCGTAAGGCAGGGCGGGCAATTCGAAGGCCATGGATAAACTCCCTTGTGGCAAAAATCAGTGTCGATACCGAACTAAGATAGGGTTGGATCGGGCAGCGACAACTCCGAAAAACGGAGCGCCGGCCATCTTCTAAAGCATGTCGCGCCAAAGTGTGTAGCGGTTTTGCGATGACGACATGCGCAAAATTTAGGGTCCGAAGCGCAAGGAGCAATCTGAAAGATCGCGGCGCGCATCAGGCCCTCAGTTCGCCGGTGCCGAATGGGCCCACTCCCAGTAGAGTTCGCGCGCTTTCTTGGCGACGGGACCCGGCTGCAGGTCACGATCCTCGAAGCGGGTGATCGGCACCACTTTCGAATGATTTCCGGTCGAGAAAATCTCGTCCGCCTCACGGAAATCCTTCACCGTCAGCGTCTTCTCGGTGGTGCGGAAGCCGTAGTCGGCAAGCAGCTTGATGGTGCGCGCCCGCGTGATGCCGGAGAGGAACGTGCCATTGGCTGCCGGGGTGAAGACATGGCCGTCCTTGACCATGAAGACATTGGACGAGCCGGTCTCGGCAACGTTGCCCAGCATGTCCAGAACCAACGCATTGTCGAAGCCGCGCGCCTTGGCTTCGAGGATGGAACGGCCGTTGTTGGGATAGAGGCAGCCGGCCTTGGCGTCCGTCGGCATGGTTTCCAGCGAAGGACGCCGAAACGACGACACACCGATCGAAAACCCGGCCGGCGGCAGCATCGGCGCTTCATAAAGACACAGACAGAACCGCGTCGATTCCGGATCGGCCGGCACACCCATGTAGCCGCCGTGTTCGGCCCAGTACATCGGCCGGATGTAAACGGCGGTCTTGCCGTCGAATTTCTTCAATCCCTCCCAAGTGAGGCCGATGATTTCCTCCGCCGTCCTGGTTGGCTTGAGGCCAAGCGAGATGGCCGATGCATTGACGCGGGCGGCATGACGGTCAAGGTCGGGCGCAACACCCTCGAACCAGCGCGCGCCGTCGAAGACGCTGGATGCCAGCCAGAACACATGGCTGCGCGGCCCGACAAGCGCCACATTGCCTTCGTGCCAATCACCGTCGACGAAGGTCCATGTGGTTGAAAGCGCCGCTGCTGCCAGGTTCATTGTCGTATCCCGTTTTCTTGCCGCAATGAGGCTGCGGAGATTGGTCGTTCCGCAACGACCCCGTCAACCGGCATCGGTCATATTCGGTAAGGCCAGCACAGTCCGGGCGTCATAACGCTTTCCTGCAGATCGTCACGCAGATGTGATCGGACGGGCTCACCGGAGAGCCAATGTCAGGCGCGGCAAGCCCTGGCGCGTTCCAAATCTCCGCCAACCAGCCTGAACTTCCGTCAAACGCCTCAAAATGGCGTTGCCGATCGGCAACAGTCGTTCACCTGTCATCGCCTCGCCTCTTTTTGTCCACCTTGCCGCCCGATTCAGAAACGCCTATCGCGCCAACTCGAAAAAGGAAGCAACCACGCGGGCTTTGGCCCGTTCATGCTTTCTTCGACATATCGAATTATCCAAGGCCATCATGATCAAGACGCCGCCCGCCTTCTCGATAACCCGTCGTGGGTTCCTGAACACCGCCCTGGTCGGTGCCGCGTCGGTGGCGCTCGCCGCCTGCACCACCGTTTCCCAGGAACCGCCGCCCGTCGCGCCGGTGGCCCCGCCTCCGCCGCCGGATCCGGTGCTGCCGGACTACGCCATCATGTATGGCCCCGTGGTGGACGAGAACTACGAAATCCCGGCGATCCCCTACCGCAAGATCGACCAGCAGTTCCTGCGCCAGGTGGTCCCCGATCCAACCGGTGAGAAGCCCGGCACCGTCGTGGTCGAGACGTCCACGCACTTCCTCTATGTCGTGCTGCCGGGTGGCCGCGCACTGCGCTACGGTGTCGGTCTTGGCCGCGCCGGCTTTGCCTGGTCGGGCAGCGCCGTCATGCAGTGGAAGCGCAAGTGGCCGAAGTGGACGCCGCCTGAGGAAATGATCCAGCGGCAGCCGGAACTGCGGAAATTCAGCGCCGACAATGGCGGCATGCCGCCCGGCCTGAAGAACCCACTCGGCGCACGCGCGCTTTACCTGTTCCAGAACGGCGAAGACACGCTGTATCGCCTGCATGGCTCACCGGAATGGAGTTCGATCGGCAAGTCCGTATCGTCGGGCTGCGTGCGCCTGATGAACCAGGACGTCATCGACCTCTACGACCGCGTCAAGAACGGCGCCAAGGTGATCGTCACCGACGTTGCCGGTCGACCGGTCGCACCGGCTGCCCCTGATGAACAAGGCATCCCGATCGACGAAGGTGTGCCGGAAGCACGGTTGCTCGGCCCTGCCGGCCGCTCGTGGTTCTAAGCAACACGATCGGAAACTACTTCGAAAAAGCCGCCATCCGACCGGATGGCGGCTTTTTCGTTGGCCGAGACCTATCCGAAAACCCTGCGCGTTTGCCGGATCCTGTTCTAAGCTGCGGTTAAGCGGAGGATTGGCGCATGCGGGGACATCTGGCGTTTGCTTTGCTGCTGGCGGGGTTCGGGGCTGCGGCCAACCATGGCGCCAGCGCGGCGGAAATCGACCGCGCCATGCTCTACCGGGCGCAATCGGTGACCAACGGTTTCGGGGAAGCGAACCGGATGCGCGCCCTGGCACCCAGCCTCACCGAAGTGCTGGTCAAACTGTCCGGCGATCCCCGCCTGATCGGCGACCCTCGTGTCAAGGATATGGCCGGCCGCGCGGCCGATTATGTCAAGGATTTCAGCTATCGCGACCTGCTCAACAACCGTCCACCGCATGACGAGCAGGGAACTTACGACCGGCCGCAATATCTCACCGCCGACTTCGTCCCCGACAAGATCGATGCCTTGCTGGATTCGCTTGGCCGCAAGCCGTGGACTGCGCGCCCCGAGATCGTTGCCGTCTTCGAGATAAAGCCGATGAAAGGCGACGATTTCACGCTGGCGAAGGACACCGACGCGCCACAAGCCGCCGACATGCGCACCGCCCTGGCGGTGGCTGCGAGGCAAGCCGGGATGCCGGTGGTGCTGCCCGGCAAAGGCGAGCCTGTTCAGGACAGGAAGCCGGAAGCGCTGGCCACCACGGCGAAGGCCCTGGGTGGCGACCTGGCGCTTGCAGGCACATTGGCCTGGCGCGCGGAGGCGCTCGGCTGGGTCGGCGACTGGCAGCTTGCCGCCAACGGCAAGGATTATCGCTGGCAGGTGCGCGGCGTTAGTTTCGACGATGCGTTCCGCAACGCCATGCTGGGTACGGCACAGATCCTGTCCGGGAATGGCCAGCCGGATGCGGTCGCCTCGGTGCGATAGCCCGATCAAGCGCACCCGGTCAGAACAGCCTGATCCCCCATTGACGAAAGGCTAACCATTTTCGCGCTGCAGTTGCATCGGCATGCCGAAATACGGCATTTGCCGTATGCCCGGGAACGAGCACAACCGCCATATACGACGCATTCGATATGAGCCAATCCCGGAGGAGGAACGGATGCGAACGCTCACGGAAAACCAGCGCAGATCGCTGAAGGACATGCGCGCGCTGCTCAGCGCCCACAATGAGACCGCCGCACGGGACGGCCACAGCGTCCTGGCCTATCTGCTCGAGCTGGCACGGGTCGAAGCCAGCGATCTTCTGCGGCTGGATCACAACCAGGGTCGTTGAACGGAACGAGTGCTGTCACTGTGGGGGCGGTGCGGGCGGCGCCGTCTCGCCATAGACGTCTTCATATTTCAAGCTGCCGTCGCCTATGGATTCGTAGTAGTCGGCGCAGAATTGCGCGACCGCCCTGGCGCCCGACATGCCGTATCCTCGCTCAATCTCCTTGATGAAATCAGGGGTGGGCATGGCCAATATGTTGGCCGTGCAATTCGAGACCATCTCCTGGCGACGGATCGGCCGCTCGCGATAGATTTTGCCGAGGCCCTCCCATCGTTCGCGCGACAGCGGCTCGCTCGTTGCGGCCTGGGTCAGGCTGCAAGTCACTGCCATGCAAAGAAGTACATGTCGCATGCGCAACGCCCCACCAAGAGCTGCCAGCATAATCGGCGCTCCTGAATACGACCTTCGAAAAATCATGACAATTTGGGAGAACGCAAAGCGAAAGACTGCGCGACGATCAGTTGCGGAAGCTCAAGGCGTAGCGGCGCTGATCCATCGTTTCTCCGCGTGAGCGGGAAAACAGCTGGACGGTATCGACAAGGCTGAAGCCGAGTTTCGCCAGAACCCGTCCCGAAGCGGCATTGTCGGCCGCGTGCCCGGATTTGAGCCCGGCCAAGCCGACCTCCTCGCGGGCAAAGCGCATGACTGCCTCTGCCGCCTCGAATGCGTAGCCATTGCCCCACGACACGCGATCAAACCAATAACCCAGGCTGCCGACGCCGTCGCCGATCTCGTCGATGTCGACCATGCCGGTCATGCGCCCTTCGTGCTCGACGGCAAAACGGTACGCCTCACCGGCCAGCCATTCGCGTGGCTGGTCGAGGAACCATCGACCTATCTCCTGCCGGTCGGGCGGAAACGACGCCATGCGCAGCATGCGTGTCACTTGCCAGTCCGACTGGATCTCGAATGCCCGCCCGGCATCCGCAGCCACGGTCGGCCGCAGGACAAGACGCTCCGTGTGCAGGAGCCGGCGTGCAACGGTCATCCCGGCAACCTGCTGTCGCCGCGGATCAGCGGCGCGACAGGCTGCCCAGGATGCCGCGCACGATGGCGCGGCCGAGCGAGGAGCCGACCGAGCGCACGACCGATTTGATGGCGGCTTCGGTAACGGTCTGCCGGTTCGACGGGCGTGGCGCGCGCGGCTGACCGGAAGGCTGGCGGCTGCCACCGCCGAAATCCGGCAATGTCCAGCCGGAACCGCCTTCTTGCGGGGCCTGCGCCTCGGCCGCCTTCTTCTGCAGCATCTCGAAGGCCGATTCGCGGTCGATGGTCTCGTCATACTGGCCGGCGACCGGGCTTTCGGTGATCAGCCTGCGGCGCTCTTCCGCGGTGATCGGCCCAAGCCTGGAGGACGGCGGGCGGATCAGCGTGCGCTGGACCATCGACGGGACGCCCTTTTCCTCCAGCGTCGAGACCAGCGCCTCGCCGGTGCCGAGCTGGGTGATGGCCTTGGCACAGTCGAAATCGGGATTGGGACGGAAGGTTTCCGCCGCCGTCTTCACCGCTTTCTGCTCGCGCGGCGTGTAGGCGCGCAGCGCATGCTGCACACGGTTGCCCAACTGGGCCAGCACCGTTTCGGGCACGTCGAGCGGGTTCTGGGTGACGAAATAGACGCCGACGCCCTTGGAGCGGATCAGCCGCACGACCTGCTCGACCCGGTCGATCAGCGCCTTCGGCGCATCGTCGAACAGGAGATGCGCTTCGTCGAAGAAGAAGACCAGCTTTGGCTTGTCGGGGTCACCGACTTCCGGAAGCTGCTCGAACAGTTCCGACATCAGCCACAACAGGAAAGTGGCGTAGAGGCGCGGACTGGCCATCAGCTTGTCGGCCGCCAGCACGTTGATGGCGCCGCGGCCATCGCGCGTCGTGCGCATGATGTCTGGGATGCGCAGCGCCGGCTCGCCGAAGAAATTGGCGCCGCCCTGTTGTTCCAGGATGAGCAGCGAGCGCTGAATGGCACCGACCGACAGCTTGGTGACGTTGCCAAAGCGCGCAGCGATCTCGCTGGCACGCTCGGCGATGTTGGCCAGCAGCGCCTGCAGGTCCTTCATGTCGAGCAGCAGCAGGCCTTCCTCGTCGGCGATGCGGAAGGCGATGTTCATCACGCCCTCCTGCGCTTCGGTGAGGTTCATCAGCCGTGACAGGAGCAGCGGGCCCATTTCGGAAACCGTGGCGCGGATCGGATGCCCCTGCTCGCCGAACAGATCCCAGAAGATGACGGGGAATTCCTGGAACTCATAAGGGTCGAGCTTCACGTCCTTGGCGCGCTTGACCAGGAAGTCCTTGGCCTCGCCCATCGCTGCGATGCCGGAAAGGTCGCCCTTGATGTCGGCGCAGAACACCGGAACACCGGCATTGGAAAAGCCTTCGGCCATGATCTGCAGCGTAACGGTCTTGCCGGTGCCGGTGGCGCCGGTGACCAGCCCGTGGCGGTTGCCATAGCGCAGCAGCAGGCTCTCCGGCTTCTGGTAGCTGTCATCCGGCTTGCGGCTGGCGCCCAGGAAGATGCTTGTCTCGTCAGCCATATCTCGTCTCCGCAAAGCCGCTGTGCAAATCGTCACAAACCAGTCCCGTCGCAGGTATAGTAACGCAACCACCAAATTCAAAGGCGTTAGTGACCTGCTTGCGACATTGGCCGCATTGCGATGCGCGGCAATGGACCTTAGAGTGATTTTGAAAGTGGCTGATGCGGCCGGAAGACGAGGATAGATGATGGGCAGCAAAGCCGTCGACGAACCGAGCGAACCCGACAATCCGCAACGGCAGCGCTGGCTGGCGCTGGCCGAGAAGGCGCTGGCTGGTGCCTCGTTCGAAGAGAAGCTGGTTTCCCAGACCGACGACGGCATCCGCATCAACCCGCTCTATGAGCGCGCGGCCGGTCGCGAGCACAGCCTGCGCGCCAACCCGCTGAAGCCCTGGATCATCTCGCAGCGCGTAGACGACCCCGATGTCGAACGCGCACGCCTGCAGGTGGCGGAAGACATCGCGCAAGGCGCGACCGGGCTGTCGCTGGTGTTCGAAGGCGCGCCGAATTCCTTCGGCTATGGCCTGCCCTATGCGCCCGACACGATCGAGCGCGTGCTGGAGGACGTGCCGCTCGACAAGACCTATCTGCGCGTCGACGTCCACCCCGCAAGTCGCGCCATGGCCGATTGGCTGACCGCATTCCTGGCGAAACGCCGCGTCGACCCGGCCAGGCTCAACCTTTCCTTCGGCATCGACCCGGCCGCGATTTTCGCCGGTACGGGCCGGTTGCGCATGTCGATCGAGGCGCTGCAGGCCTCGATGCCGCAGTCGCTGGCGCATTTCTTCGCCATGGATGTGCCGGGCGTGCTGCTCGAGGCCGACGGGCGCGTGTTCCACAATTCCGGAGCCACCGAGGCGCAGGAGCTGGGCATCATGCTGGCTTCCGCCGTGTCCTATCTGCGGCTGTTCGAGGAGGCGCGGCAGGCGCTGATCTATGCCGCCCCGCATATCGGTTTCGCACTGTCCGTGGACCAGGACCAGTTCCTGTCGATCGCCAAGATCAGGGCGCTGCGCCGCCTGTGGACACGCGTGCTCGAAGCGAGTTCAATCCAGCCGGCGCCCGCCAGCGTGCACGCGGAAACGTCTTACCGGATGGTGACGGCGCTCGATCCGGAAACCAACATCCTGCGCTCGACCATCGCCTGTTTCGCCGCTGCGGTCGGCGGCGCCGATTCGATCTCGATCCTGCCGCACACCATCGCGCACGGCCTGCCCGCCGCGTTCGCGCGCCGCGTCGCCCGCAACACGCAGCTCGTCGTCGCCCGCGAGAGCCATCTCGACCATGTCGGCGATCCGGCCTTCGGCGCAGGCAGCATCGAAGCCCTGACCGACAGCCTGTGCGAGGCAGCCTGGAAGGAATTCAGGCAGATCGAAAAGGAAGGCGGCGTGCTTCCCAGCCTGAAGGACGGTCACATCCAGGGCCGTATCGCGGCAGCCCGCAAGGCACGGGCGGAAGCCTATCACCGTGGCGAGCGCACCATCGTCGGCACCACGCTGCATCCCTTGAAGAGCGAGCGCCCGGTGGAGACGCTCGATGCCACGCCGCGGACGGTGCCGACCGACGGCATCGTGTTTTGCGAAGCACTGCCGCCGGTACGTGACGACCTGGCGGCCGGAGGACCGGCTTGATCCCAGATTTCAGCAACATGGACTGGGTGGCGCCGCGGACGCCATCCGGTACGACCAGCGGCACCTGGGAAACGCCGGAAGGCATCGCGGTCAAACGCCAGTATGACCAGGCCGATCTCGAGGGACTTGGCAATCTCGATACCTATCCGGGCCTGACGCCGTTCCTGCGCGGCCCCTATCCGACCATGTATGTCCAGCAGCCCTGGACGATCCGGCAATATGCCGGTTTTTCAACGGCTGAAGAGTCCAACGCCTTCTACCGGCGCAATCTCGCCGCCGGCCAGAAGGGCCTTTCCATCGCCTTCGACCTCGCCACGCACCGTGGTTATGACAGCGACCATCCGCGCGTTGCCGGCGATGTCGGCATGGCGGGCGTAGCGATCGATTCCATCCTCGACATGCGCCAGCTGTTCGACGGCATCCCGCTCGACGAGATGACCGTGTCGATGACCATGAACGGCGCGGTGCTGCCAATCCTGGCGCTCTACATCGTCGCCGCCGAAGAACAGGGCGTTGCGCAGAAGGATCTCGCCGGAACCATTCAGAACGACATTCTGAAAGAGTTCATGGTGCGCAACACCTACATCTACCCGCCGAAACCCTCGATGCGGATCGTGTCGGACATCTTCTCCTACACGTCCAGGCACATGCCGAAGTTCAACTCGATCTCGATCTCCGGCTACCACATGCAGGAAGCCGGTGCGACGGCTGACCTGGAACTCGCCTACACCATCGCCGACGGCATCGAATATGTGCGCGCCGGCGTTGCCGCAGGCCTCGACATCGACAAGTTCGCGCCACGGCTGTCGTTCTTCTGGGCAATCGGCATGAACTTCTTCATGGAGGTCGCCAAGCTGCGCGCCGCGCGCCTGCTCTGGGCGGAACTCATCGAGAAGAATTTTGCGCCGAAGGACCCGCGCTCGCTGTCGCTGCGCACCCACAGCCAGACATCCGGATGGTCGCTGACGGCGCAGGATCCGTACAACAACATCGTGCGCACGATGATCGAGGCGATGGCTGCGACCCAGGGCCATACCCAGTCGTTGCACACCAATTCCTTCGACGAGGCATTGGCGCTGCCGACCGATCATTCGGCACGTATCGCCCGCAACACGCAGATCATCCTGCAGAAGGAGAGCGGTACCACCCGCATCATCGATCCGTGGGGTGGTTCGGCCTATGTCGAAAAGCTGACGCATGAGCTCGCGACACGCGCGCAGGCTCATATCGAGGAAGTCGAAAAGCTGGGCGGCATGGCGGCGGCGCTCGAAAAGGGCATTCCAAAGCTGCGTATCGAGGAAGCGGCGGCACGCACCCAGGCCCGGATCGACTCCGGCGAGCAGATGCTGGTCGGCGTCAACGCCTTCCGCCCCGAGCGCGACATCGAAGTGGACGTGCTGAAGATCGACAATGCCGAAGTGCGGGCAAGACAATTGTCGAAGCTGCAGCAGCTGAAAGGCACGCGCGACGTCAGCGCCGTCGAAAAGGCGCTGGACGATCTGTCGAAGGCGGCGCAAGGCGACGGCAATCTGCTGGAATTCGCCGTCCGGGCCGCCCGCGCCAAGGCGACCGTCGGCGAAATCTCGCTGGCGCTGGAAAAGGCGTTCGGGCGCCACGTCGCTACAGTGCAGATGATCTCCGGGGTCTATCGCGCCGCTCTCGGCGAGAACCCGGAAGTCGACCGACTGCAGGAAAAGATCGCTGTCTTCGAGAAGAAGCACGGCGCCAAGCCGCGCATCCTGGTCGCCAAGCTCGGCCAGGATGGCCATGACCGCGGCCAGAAGGTGATCGGCACGGCCTTTGCCGACCTCGGCTTCGACGTAACGGTGGGCGCCATGTTCCAGACGCCCGAGGAGATCGGCAAGCTGGCGGTGGAGAACGACGTCCACATCGTTGGCGTTTCCTCGCTTGCCGCCGGCCACCTGACCCTGGTGCCGGAACTGAAAGCCGTGCTGAAGAAACTGGGCCGTGAAGACATGCTGATCGTCGCCGGCGGTGTCATCCCGCCACAGGACTTCGACGCTGTCCTGAAGGCCGGTGCTGCCGAAATCTTCCCGCCCGGTACGGTCATCCCGGAAGCGGCGGAGCGGCTGGTGGACAGGTTGCTGGACTGAACCGGTTGCAGGCTGGTTCGAGCGACTGATTATCGCAGCCTGACCACGTCCCATTCGCGGCCATTAACCGAGACCGTGTCACCGACGCCTTTTCCGAACAGCGCCAGCGCCATGGGCGAGACATGCGAGATCGAGCCCTTCGCGGGCTCGGCCTCGTCTTCGCCGACGATCTTCCAGGTCACCTTCTTGCCCGCCTCGTCCTCAAGCGTCACGCTCATGCCGAAGCGCACGACACTGCTGTCCGGCTCTGGAACGGAAACCTCTGCGTTTTCGCGCCTGGCATTCCAGTAACGCAGGTCACGCGACACCAGCGCGATGCGTTCGCGGTCGCTCGCCGCTTCAGCACTGGCCAGTGCGGCGCGCAACGATGCCATCTCGGCATCGATCATCGCCAGGCCATCCATGGTGACGAGATTGCGATGTGAACTGACGGGCCGCTCACCGATGCCGGCAATGGCATTTTCACTGTCTTCTTCACGGGTAAAAGCTCTGCTCATAAGGGGAATTTAGGACTGGCCAGCCGGCTTAACAAGCGTGGAGCGCCACCAGATCGCGCTGCAGACCGCTTGTGAGCGGTTCTCCTAGCCAGCCAGCCATCGCCATGGCAATTTCCTGCCCGCCAGGCAGGAAAACAGGGAATCGCAGCAATGCTGAACAGACGCCATCTCCTCGGCTTCGCCGCGGGCGCTGCCGGGTTCGGGCTGATGACAGGAGTGGCGAACACGGCCAAGCAACCGGCAGCGAAATCGTCTTCGGCAAGAACAGGTGCTATCGACCCTGCCGCCTACGGCGTGCGGCCGGGCGCCACCGACGACCAGACCGGCGCGTTCACCAAGATGCTGAAGGCAGCCAGCGACGCCAATCAGCCAATCCTGCTACCGCCCGGCGCTTACATCGTCTCAGGCCTCGTTTTGCCGCCACGCGTGCGGATCAATGGCACCGCAGGCGCTACCCGCCTGATCCATGGCGGCGGCGGGCCATTCCTCTCGGCTGAGAATGCCGATCACGTCGCTTTTTCCGGACTGGTCTTCGACGGCGCCAAACAATATCTCGGCGAGAGTGTTTCCGGCCTTCTCGACCTGCGTTCGGTGAAAGTCCTGACGATCGACGACTGCCAGGTGAACGACGCGTCCAAGAACGGCATCGCGCTGCAACGCGCGGCGGGGCGCATTGAACGCTGTACCATCAAGGGCGCCGCCGACGCCGGCATCTGGTCCGTCGATGCCGGCGGCCTGGCGATCAACGCCAATGCCGTCAGCGACTGCGCCAATGGCGGCATCTTGGTGCATCGGCGGCAGATCGGTGAAGACGGCACCATGGTCAACGGCAACCGCATCGCGCGCATCGGCGCGCGCAACGGCGGCACTGGCCAGAACGGCAACGGCATCAACGTGTTCCGCGCCGGAGGAGTACTCATCGCGAACAACATCGTCAGCGACTGTGCCTTTTCGGCGATCCGCGCCAATTCCGGCTCCAACGTACAGATCGCCGGCAACAGCTGCCTGCGCTCCGGCGAGACCGCGCTCTATGCCGAGTTCGCCTTCGAAGGTGCGGCGATCGCCAACAATGTGGTCGACGGTGCGGCCAACGGCATCGCGATCGTCAACTTCAACGAGGGCGGGCGCATGGCGACCTGCAGCGGCAACATCGTGCGCAATCTTTCCACCACCGGCCCCTACCCTGCAGAAGTCGGCGGATTCGGTATCGGCATCGGTGTGGAAGCCGATACCACGGTGACCGGCAATGTCGTGGAAAACGCCCCCCAATGCGGCATGCAGCTCGGCTGGGGGCCGTACCTGCGCAATGTGGTGGCGACGGGAAATGTCGTGCGCAGAGCCGGCATCGGCATCGCGGTGAGCGTCGTCGATGGTGCGGGCCCAACGATCATCACCGACAATGTGTTGCAGGACCTGCTGCACGGCGCCATCATCGGCAAACGCTGGGCTGAGCCGGTGACCGCCGACCTCGCTGAGATCGGCAATGCCGGCTACGGACATCTCACTGTGGAACGGAACCGGGTGAGCTGAACCCCTACACCAGGGCCGCGGTCGGGCGCAGGAGACCCACTCGAGCCCCGAGCCGGCTTTCCACCGGCGGATTCGCGAATTCCACCAGCTTGACCGCCAGTTCGGCATCCGCATGCAGCAGCTTAGCCAGCACGGCTGCGACCATCACCCCGGCGGCACGTTCGGCGCCGTCGTCGCATTTCAGCGCGATGCCGAGGCCGAGCTCTGGCAAGGCAGCGCAGAAGACGCCTTCGGCGCCGACCTTCACGAAAATGCGACCAGGGGCAGCCAGCATCAGCCTTGTGTCGATGCGATCCGTCCCTGCAACCAGGAACGGCTCGGCCATGCAGGCATCGACCAGCCGTTTCGCAGCCTTGGCACGCTCTGGCGTCAGGCCGTTTCCGGTCGCCATCTTGGCGAATCCTGCCGCGAAACTGCGCAGCGGCACCGCATAGGTCGGGATCGAACAGCCGTCGGTACCGCAATGGGACGCGCTGTGTGCGGCACCCGTCACCGCTTCCATCGCGTCCTTGATCATCTCCTGCATGCGGTGGCTGGCCGCCACGTAGCCGCGGTGATCAAAACCAGAATGACAGCAGGTGCAGATGAAACCGGCATGCTTGCCGGAACAGTTGTTGTGCAAGGGATTCGGCTCGCCGCCAGCACGAGCGAGCTGGATGGTGGCATGGTGATTGGAAGGCCAATGCGAACCGCATTCCAGAGCGCTGCCGTCCAGTCCCGCCTTGGCAAGCATCGCTGCCGCCAGCTCGACATGCTCAGGCTCACCGGAATGGGATGAGCAGGCCAGCGCCAGCTCACGATTGCCGAAACCGTAGGCATCTGCAGCACCGCTCTCGATCAGCGGCAGCGCCTGGATCGCCTTTACTGCCGAACGCGGGAAAACCGGATGGGCAGTGTTGCCGACATCGAACACCGTCTTGCCGTCCGCATCCACCACCGCCACGGCTCCACGGTGGCCACTTTCCACCACGGCACCACGCAGCACCTCGACCAGAACCGGATTGGCCATGGAATCCTCGCTTCGATTTCGCCACGAACGGGTAGCGGCTCCGCGCTTTTCACGCAACCGGCAAGCGTTGGCCCTATCGCAGCGGTTCTGAGGCCCACTCCCGCCAGGATCGAAGCCGGCTGACAGAAACCGGCAGTCTCGGAACGAGAAGCGCATAAGCCTTTCGATGGAAAGGATATCTCACGCCGACAAGCCCGATGACTCGGTTTGGCCCTCACAAATAGCGGGGAAAACACAACCAGAGCGCTCACTCTTGACTCACCACCCGCCGATCTATGTATATACATATTACATCTCCAATGGATCAAAGACCGACTCTCGGGAGGAGGAAAGCATGGCAGCGGCATCAACCGGCGTGGCCGAAAGGCGCACGATCGACCGAATTCCGGAAGGTGAGCGACATGGTTCGCCCTTCAATCAGTTCACACTGTGGTTCGGTGCGAACCTTCAGATAACCGCCGTCGTCGACGGAGCCCTGTCTATCGTTTTCGGGGCGGAGGCGCTGACCGCGATCATCGGCCTCGCCATCGGCAACCTGCTCGGCGGCGCAGTCATGGCGCTGCATTCGGCGCAGGGCCCGCGCCTCGGCCTGCCGCAGATGATCTCCAGCCGTGCGCAGTTCGGCGTTAAGGGTGCGGCCCTGCCGCTCATCCTCACCGTGTTGATGTATCTGGGCTTTGCTGCCACCGGCACGGTGCTATCCGGCCAGGCAATCAACCTGATGTTCGGCGTGCAGACAGCGGCTTTCGGCATGCTGATGTTCGGCCTCATCACCATCATCGTCGCGGTCGTCGGCTACAAGCTCATCCATGTCATCGGACGCATCGCAACGGTCGTCGGCATCCTCGGCTTCGGCTACCTCGCCATACAGCTGTTCTCGCAATACAATGTCGCGGACGCCTTCGGCCAGAAGCCGTTCAGCGTCGCCACATTCCTGCTCACCATCGCGCTCGCCGCCGGCTGGCAGATGACCTTTGCCCCTTATGTGGCGGACTATTCACGCTATCTGCCCACGGCAACTCCGAGCAGCACGACCTTCTGGTCGACGCTTCTCGGCTCGGCGATCGGCGCACAGATTGCCATGAGCTTCGGCGTTATCGTGGCGGCACTCGGCGGCAAATTCCTGCAGAACCAGGTCGGTTTCATGGGTGAATTGGCGGGCCCGGCCCTGGCCGCGCTACTGACCTACATCGTCATCGTCACCAACAAGCTGACGGTGAACTGCCTGAATGCTTATGGCGGTTCGATGACCATGCTGACCACGGTCAGTGCCTTCACCCGCCAGGAACGCATCTCCCAGGCGACGCGCATCGCCTACATCGTTGCCTTCGTCATCGTATCGGTGGCAATCGCCATCTTTGCCAGCGCGAATTTCCTGTCGGCGTTCAAGAACTTCGTCTTGCTGCTGCTTGCCGTCTTCGTGCCGTGGAGCGCCATCAACCTGGTCGACTACTACCTGATCTCGAAGGAGAAGGTCGATATTCCAGCACTGTACGATGCATCGGGTCGCTATGGCGCCTACAACTGGACAGCGCTCGGTTGTTATCTCTTCGGCGTGGTGATCCAGATCCCCTTCCTGAACCAGGCGCTCTACGAAGGACCGATTGCCGTGCTGCTGGGCGGCGCTGACATCTCCTGGATCGTCGCCCTGGTGGCCACTTCAGTGGTTTACTACTTCCTGGCGCGCAACGCCGATGTGCCCCAGACCATGATCCTGCCCAAGGACGCGACAACCCGGGCATGATTGAGCCCGGTCGAGACGGCAGAGAGTCAAATGGGGCCGGTCTGCGCATTGCAGGCCGGCCCCATTCCATCTCAAGGCGTCCCCATGCGGGACTATAGTGAATCAGAATCCCGTTCTATCTTGTTGTCAGAACGGGATCTTTCCACGTCTCAGGATCATGCCCTAGCGGATGCGGTCGAGGATCGAGACGTAGTTGGCGACCGCTGCGCCGCCCATGTTGAAGATGCCGCCGAGCTTGGCGTCCTTCACCTGGATACCACCGGCCTCACCGGCAAGCTGCATGGCGGTCAGCACATGCATCGATACGCCGGTGGCGCCGATCGGATGGCCCTTGGCCTTCAGCCCCCCTGATGGGTTGACCGGCAGCCTGCCATCCTTGGCGGTATAGCCTTCGAGCGCCAGCTTCGCGCCCTCGCCCGGCTTGGCCAGGCCCATCGCTTCATATTCGATGAGTTCGGCGATGGTGAAGCAGTCATGCGTCTCGACGAAGGAAAGGTCGCCCAATGTGACGCCAGCTTTCTTCAGCGCGCGCTCCCAGGCCTGTTCGCAGCCTTCGAAGGCGAGGATGTCGCGCTTCGACATCGGCAGGAAATCCTGCACATGCTCGTTGGCGCGGAAAGTGATTGCGCGGCGCATCCTGAGCGCGGTGTCGGTATCGGCGAGCACCAGTGCCGCTGCGCCATCCGAAACCAGGGAACAGTCGGTGCGCTTCAGCGGCCCGGCGACAAAGGGGTTCTTCTCGCTTTCCTGGCGGCAGAAGTCGAAGCCGAAATCCTTGCGCATCTGCGCATAAGGATTGTCGACGCCGTTCTTGTGGTTCTTGGCCGCGATCATGGCCAACGCGTCAGACTGGTCACCGTAACGCTGGAAGTAGGCGTGGGCGATCTTGCCGAAGACACCCGCGAAACCAGCGGGCGTGTCGCCGTCTTCCGGCAGGTAAGAAGCTTTGAGCAGGTTCTTGCCTATCTCAGGACCGGGCGTTGTCGTCATCTGCTCGGCCCCAACCACCAGCACGATGCGAGCGGCATTGGCATCGATGGCGCGGATACCCTGACGGACCGCGGCCGAACCGGTAGCACAGGCATTCTCGACCCGGGTAGCCGGCTTGAAGCGCAGCCGGTCATCCGCCTGCAGCACAAGGCTCGCGGTGAAATCTTGGGCCGAAAAACCCGCGTTGAAGTGGCCGAGCACGATTTCGTCGACATCGCCCGGCCCGATGCCGGCATGTTCGAGCGCCTCCGCGGCAACCTTGGTGATCATGCCTTCGAGCGTCTCGCCCTCCAGCTTGCCGAAGCGCGAATGCGCCCAGCCAACGATGCTTGCGGTCATGGGAGTTCTCCGGATTGGCCTTGCCTTTCCTAGCACATTAGGCCCGGCGCGGTAACTGTTCAATCCTGAACATATAGGCCAGTTGCCGAGAGTTACGAATGTCCTTTCGGGAAGAGGCCCGGCTCACGTCGCAACAACCAAAATGCATGACGGGATTATTATTGATTGACGAGTCAATAAAAAATAACCTGCCCCTCGGGAGATACTCGTCATGCCGAAAATCGGAATGGAACCACTGCGCCGCAAGGCGCTGATCGATGCCACAATCTCCGCGATCGGCGAGCGTGGATCACTGAACGTCACCATGTCGGAAATCGCCGACCGCGCTGGCGTTTCTTCGGCGCTTGCGCATCACTATTTCGGCCCGAAGGAAGAGCTGCTGCTCGCCACGATGCGACATCTGCTGGCGGACCTCGGCGCCGACACGATAGCGGCCCTCGGCAAGGCCAGCACGCCGCGGGAACGGCTCTCGGCAATCGTCGGCGTGAACTTCAATGCCGGTCAGTTCCGTGAAGAGACGGTGCATGCCTGGCTCGCTTTCTATGTCGAAGCACAGAACTCGCTCTCGCTGCGCCGGCTGCTGCGTATCTATGCACGCCGGCTGCACTCCAACCTGATGAGCGGGCTTCTGCCGCTGGTGCCGCGCGACGAGGCCGCACGCATGGCCGAGGCAATCGCAGCCATGATCGACGGGCTCTACATCCGCCGGGCGCTGCGCGACGGCCTGCCCAATCCGCTCAGCGCCGGTGCGCTGGTGGAAGACTATATCGACGCCAAGCTGGCACAGGTCCGATGACCCCCAATATCTTGATCATCATGGTTGACCAGCTGTCCGGAACGCTGTTTCCGGATGGGCCGGCGGATTTCCTGCATGCGCCGAACCTCAAGGCGCTGGCCGCACGCTCGGCGCGTTTCCGCAACAACTACACCGCATCGCCGCTGTGCGCGCCCGGACGCGCGGCCTTCATGAGCGGGCAACTGCCGTCACGCAACGGCGTCTACGACAATGCGGCCGAGTTCCCATCCTCGATCCCGACCTTCGCGCACCACCTGCGCGCGGCCGGCTATCACACCGTGCTGTCGGGCAAGATGCATTTCGTCGGACCCGATCAGTTGCACGGCTTCGAGGAGCGGCTGACCACCGACATCTACCCAGCCGATTTCGGCTGGACGCCGGATTACCGCAAACCCGGCGAACGCATAGACTGGTGGTATCACAATCTGGGCTCGGTGACTGGCGCAGGCATCGCCGAAATCACCAACCAGATGGAGTATGACGACGAAGTCGCCTTCCACGCCCAGCAGAAGCTCTACGACTTCGCCCGGACATCGGATGCCCCGCAGCGCCGTCCCTGGTGCCTGACCGTCTCCTTCACCCATCCACACGATCCGTATGTCGCGCGGCGACGCTATTGGGATCTCTATGAGAACTCCCCGGCGCTCGAACCCGAAACCGGCTTCATCCCTTACGACAAGCAGGATCCGCATTCGCAGCGGCTCTACAAGGCCAGCGACTACGACAGCTTCTCGATCACCCCGGAGCATGTCCGTCGTGCCCGACAGGGCTATTTCGCCAACATTTCCTATCTCGACGACAAGGTCGGCGAACTGCTGTCTGTGCTCGAGCGTACCCGCATGGCCGACGACACACTTGTCGTTTTCGCGTCCGATCATGGCGACATGCTGGGTGAGCGAGGCCTGTGGTTCAAGATGTGCTTCTATGAGGGTTCGGCGCGCGTGCCCTTGATGATCGCCGGCAAGGGGATCAACCCTGCCCGCGTCGATGCACCGGTTTCGAACCTCGATCTTTGCCCGACGCTCTGCGACCTCGCTGGTATCGACATCAGCGCCATCCTGCCCTGGACCGATGGGCAGTCGCTCCTGCCGCTGCTGCAAGGTGGCGGACGCAGCGAACCGGTGCTCATGGAATACGCAGCCGAGGGCTCCTACGCCCCGATGGTGGCGATCCGCGAAGGCCGCTACAAATACGTCCATTGCGAGATCGACCCGCCGCAACTGTTCGACCTCGAACAGGACGCGCACGAGCGCGTCAATCTCGCCGGCGATCCCAGCCATACAGCGGTGGCAGCCGCACTCATGGAAAAGGTGCGGTCGCGCTGGGATATGGCGGCATTTGATGCCGCGGTGCGCGAAAGCCAGGCACGACGCTGGGTGATCTATCCGGCACTGCGCAACGGCGCCTACTACCCGTGGGAATTCCAGCCGCTGCAGAAAGCTTCCGAGCGCTACATGCGCAACCACATGAACCTCGACACACTTGAAGCGGACAAACGCTTTCCGAGGGGTGAATAATGCTTGAAGCGGATTTCGTCATCATCGGCTCCGGCTCTGCCGGTTCGGCCATGGCCTACCGTCTTTCAGAGGACGGCAAACATTCGGTGATCGTCATCGAATATGGCGGCTCCGACGCCGGCCCGCTCATCCAGATGCCGTCGGCACTGTCGATCCCGCTCAACATGCCGCTCTACGACTGGGGTTTCGCCTCGGAACCGGAACCGCATCTCGGCGGACGCATCCTGGCGACGCCGCGTGGCAAAGTCATCGGCGGTTCGTCCTCGATCAACGGCATGGTCTATGTGCGTGGCCATGCGCGCGACTTCGATCATTGGGCCGAACAAGGTGCGAATGGCTGGAGCTTTGCTGACGTGCTGCCCTACTTCAAACGTATGGAAGACAGCCATGGCGGCGAAGATGGCTGGCGCGGCAAGAGCGGCCCGCTGCATGTCCAGCGCGGTGCCCGCACGAACCCGCTCTATGCCGCCTTCATCGAGGCAGGCCGCCAGGCTGGCTTCGAACTGACCGACGACTATAACGGCGCCAAGCAGGAAGGCTTCGGCCCGATGGAGCAGACCATCCGCAAGGGCCAGCGCTGGTCGGCGGCGAATGCTTATCTGAGGCCGGCGCTGAAGCGACAAAACGTGAGTCTCGTCAAAGGTTTCGCCCGGCGTGTGATCATCGAGAATCAACGCGCCGTCGGCGTCGAGATCGAAGCTCGCAAACAGATTCAGGTCGTTAAAGCGCGACGTGAGGTGATCATTGCTGCGTCCTCGATCAATTCGCCCAAGATCCTGATGCTGTCGGGCATCGGCCCGGCGAAACATCTGGCCGAGCACGGCATTGCCGTCATCGCCGACCGACCTGGCGTCGGCCAGAACCTGCAGGATCACATGGAGCTTTACATCCAGCAGGAAGCGACCCAGCCGATCACGCTGAACTCGATCCTCAATCCATTCTCCAAGGCGCTGATCGGCGCACGCTGGATGTTCTTCAAGAGCGGGCTTGGCGCCACCAACCATTTCGAGGCCGCCGCCTTCGTGCGCTCGGCGCCGGGCGTCGACTATCCCGATATCCAGTATCATTTCATCCCTGCGGCGGTTCGCTATGACGGCAAGGCGGCGGCGAAGTCGCACGGCTTTCAGGCGCATGTCGGACCAATGCGCTCGAAGTCGCGTGGCTCGATAACGCTGCGCTCGCACGACCCCAACGCCAAGCCGGTCATCCGCTTCAACTACATGTCGCATCCCGACGACTGGAGCGACTTCCGCCACTGCATCCGCCTCACCCGCGAGATTTTCGGGCAGGCGGCCTTCGATCCGTTCCGCGGCCAGGAGATTTCGCCCGGCAACCAGGTGCAGAGCGACGATCAACTGGACGCTTTCATTCGCGCGCATGCGGAGAGCGCCTATCATCCCTGCGGCACCTGCCGCATCGGCCGCGCTGACGACCTCCACGCCGTGGTCGACCCAGAGTGCCGGGTGATCGGTGTCGACGGATTGCGTGTCGCCGATTCCTCGATTTTCCCGCGCGTCACCAACGGCAACCTCAATGCACCGTCGATCATGACGGGCGAAAAGGCCGCCGACCATATTCTTGGCCGCACGCCGCTTGCGCCGTCGAACCAGGAACCCTGGATCAATCCGCGCTGGCAGGTCTCGGACAGATAGAGCATCATCGGGCCGCCGCATCCGGCAGCCACAGAATTCGGAGTATCCCATGCGCGCGCAGCCCAAGGCATCGCACTATATCAACGGCCGTTACGTCGACGACGAACAGGGCGCGCCGCTACCGGTTATCTACCCGGCAACCGGTGAAACCATCGCCACGCTGCATTCTGCGACGCCCAACATCGTCGAACTGGCCGTCGAAGCAGCGCGTGCGGCGCAGCCGGCCTGGGCCCGACTGAAACCAGTGGAGCGCGGCCGTATCCTGCGGCGTGCCGCCGATATCCTACGTGCCCGCAACGCCGAGCTTGCCCGCATCGAGACGCTGGACACCGGCAAGGCCATCCAGGAGACATTGGTGGCCGATCCGGCTTCCGCCGCCGATGCACTGGAATATTTCGGCGGCGCGGTGGCAAGCTATACCGGCGACTATGTCGATCTCGGCGGCCCCTTTGCCTACACGCGGCGCGAAGCGCTCGGCGTGTGCGTGGGCATCGGCGCGTGGAACTACCCGATCCAGGGTGCGGGCTGGAAATCGGCACCGGCACTCGCCATGGGCAATGCCATGGTGTTCAAGCCATCCGAGAACACCCCCCTTTCCGCGCTGGCGCTCGCTGAAATCTATACCGAAGCCGGCCTTCCGGACGGACTGTTCAACGTCGTACAGGGTTATGGCGACGTCGGCGGCGCGCTGGCCTCGCACGAGGTTGTCGCCAAGGTATCGCTGACCGGCTCGGTGCCGACCGGCAAGAAGGTGCTGGCGCTGACCGGCTCGCTGATGAAACACGCCACGATGGAACTTGGCGGCAAGTCGCCGCTGATCGTGTTCGACGATGCCGATCTCGAGAACGCCATCGGCGGTGCCATGCTCGGCAATTTCTATTCGACAGGCCAGGTCTGCTCGAACGGCACCCGTGTATTCGTGCAGAAGGGCCTGCACGACCGCTTCGTCGAGCGACTGACCGAACGCACCAAGGCGATCCGCATTGGCGACCCGCTGGATCCTGAAACGCAGATGGGCCCGCTGATCAACAAGGCACAGCACGACAAGGTGATGTCCTATGTCGGTATCGGCAAGGCTGAGGGCGCATCGCTCCATTACGGTGGCGGCGAGCCGAAGCTGCAGGGATTCGAAAACGGCTTCTTCATCGAACCGACCATCTTCACCCATGTCAGCGACCAGATGCGCATAGCGCGCGAGGAAATATTCGGCCCGGTGATGAGTGTGCTGTCCTTCACCGACGAAGACGAAGTGATCGACCGCGCCAACGACACCGAATTCGGCCTCTCGGCCGGCGTGTTCACCCGCGATCTGCCACGCGCACACCGCGTCATCGCCGAGTTGCAAGCAGGCACCTGCTGGATCAACAATTACAATCTGTCGCCGGTCGAGATGCCTTTCGGCGGCTTCAAGCAATCAGGCATCGGCCGCGAGAATTCACTGGCGGCACTGGCGCTCTATTCCCAGGAAAAGGCGGTCTATGTCGAGACCGGCGATGTGGCGAGCCCCTACTAGAACGCACGATCTCTTTCTGAGTCGTGCGCCGCTCCGTCAGGTTCGCGTCTCGTCGAAATATCCCATCACGGTGCGCGTTGGTCGAAAACGCGGCGGACACCTCGAGGGCTCTTGCCCACCGAAATCTGCCCTGGAAAAACACTGCGCCGACAAAGCTCATAAAATGCGACGGTAACTGCGCCATACCCGCTTGCAGGAACCGAATGCGGCAGCTATAAGCCCGCCGTCTGGTCACGGAGTGTAGCGCAGCCTGGTAGCGCACATCGTTCGGGACGATGGGGTCGCAGGTTCGAATCCTGCCACTCCGACCAGTCGGCGCACAGAAACGCCCATCCCGAATAATCTATCTTTGTTCTCTGGACATTCTAAACTTCCCGGCACGATCGCGTCTTGGTTCCAGGAGACGAAAGATGACTGAGAAGCTGACGCCAGATTCGTTCGGGATGCCTCTCATCTCGAAGTTTGGCGCGTGGGTGAAGAGCATGCTCTAGATGCCCCTTGGCCCCGGAGTAGGTGCCGCGGTGCGTGAGGTCGCCAACCGTTTATCATTGCCCTTCGCGGATGGAGCCCATTCCTTCCCGCCCAACTTCGAGCAACGAAGCACGTGGATCAGATCATCATGCATAGGGCCGTGATCCGCGCCCGGTCTGGCTTTCAGATCCTGAAAACCGGGCATGCAGAATTCTACAACGGTGACCGTCGATAGCGTAGCAGACAAGGGTTACGATGAGGGTCAGATTCGACATAAGAGGGCAGGATGGCCAAGAAAGCACGCAACTTAAAGACTGGCGACCGCGTCACGATCGAACTGTTCATCGTCGACGTGAGGCAGGACATGGAGATTTTCACGGTCGACATAAACGGCGAGCGAACCGACATCCCCTACGATTGGGATCGGATCACGAGGGTGAAGTCGTACGGCCCGAAAATCGGCTTCAAGCATGTACGCTAGTCTGTCTACGAGGCAGGCAGAGCTTGTATCAGGGAGGCAATTCCCCCCCGGGCCGAGCCACGCTTTGCTTGACGCCAAGCTGCAGGCCTGTAACGACGAAGAGAGCAGAGAAAACTCTGCGGAAAGGCTATTGAACCGTGATCTGTCGGCGGCCCATCAGTTTCAGAATAGTGTTCCGGCCAGTCCGCAAGACCGGATAAAGAAGCCGAGCAGCCGTCCTGTTCCGGAAAACGAGGCCCAAGGCTCGATTTACTGTTCCCGTTGGCCCGGTCATCAGAGCAACCGCGTTCATGACGTCACCGCCGAAGAACTCGCTGCGACCTAGTTTGAGAAACATTCCCTGATTTACATCGATGCCATGTGCTGCCAGCACGCTCACCTTCTCGGGATCCTGGCGAGCGTCGATAAGCTCGAGCCTGACGCCAGCAGCACGCAAGCGCTGCATCTTGACGTAGGCCGAGCAAAACGGACACTCCCCGTCATAGAGCAGGAAGTCACCTTCAGTTTCTGAAAAGATCGGCGCCATAATAGGTCTCATCAATTTCCAATATAGGGTCCTGCACCCGGATCATCACGTATGCAGCTGAAATTTCCTCGCTTGGGAAGAAGCGATCCCCCTTCCACTCCCCAGAAACCGCGACCAATTTTGGCAGTGTGGTTGCTTCCGGGTCGAGAATATGCTGCCAGATCTCAAATGAAGGTTTCTTGAACCCCTCGTAGTCGATGTCTACGAACTGCTTGCCGGTGTCATCAACGCCAGGATGACCAACAAGCGCCCGGAACTGGCCAGCTGCCCCCACCGCTCTTAGGCCCATGAAATAGTCTACCATACCCACAGGCTGCGGATATGGAGGAACAGCCATCATGCCGGCGCGGAGAACTATGCGATCAGCGTCAACGGGTGCGTAATTAAAGCTGCCGTCGTTCTTGCCTACGCTCTGATAAAGTCCGCGCTCGGCAGAAATGCGGTAGACGGCGATCAACTCCTTCAGTTCGGCAATCGTGCTGACGCGAAAGAGGCGATCTTCTAGCATTCCAACTCGATACCATAGCGGGACCGGCTCTTTGTCCCCCTTACGGTAAGCGTCGATCCTTCCAGTGTAAATCGGGAAGAATCGATGAACACCGTATGGCGCGACCGCTCGGTTCTCGCTGTAGAAGCCCATCGTCGAGAACGGATAGTTGAGATGCTTTTCTCCGAGCTGCCAATAGAGCGTGGCGAGGTAGTAACCCAAGAACGTCACGCCGAACCCGAGGACGGGGATAGCTGAAGCGAATGACATTCTGGGATGCTGGTCTGTCATTTCAATGCGCCGCTGAAACAGAAAGCCTAACAGCCATAGGCACCTGTTCCGCTTGGCCCACCCAGGGAGAATGAGGCGCCGTTCCTTGAACTGTGCGTAGAAATGCTCCCAATCTATCGAAAGCAGGCAGAGAGGCACCCAGAATGGATGCCAGAACCTGAACACCCTCCCCAACGCAATGATTTCGAGTAGGAAAAAGAACCCGCCGAAGATCAACCGAAACAGCGGCCGTGCGACAAGGATCGCGGCCAAAGCCGTTGTGGCCTGAGCGACAAGTTGGAGCGTGCCGGCAGTTTTCCAGAACTCCGCGTGGCTGGCAATGAACTCCACCAATGGAGGAGGATCGCTCCTATATTGAAACCACGACACGGCAAGCGAATTGCGGATGTTGTCCGACCATGCCCAGTCGAAGCCGTTGGTCCGAAACTTCTGCAAGAAGGCCCCGAACATGAAAAGCGTCGTCGACAACTCGGCGAACACCACAGGCCACCAGTAATGCCCCTCGTTCGACCGGCGAGGTCCACCGAGCAAATTCCTGATGATACTGTCGACCGACAAGACATCGGAGGATGTTCGCGAGAACATGAACGATAGCGCAGCGAGCAGTTGCACGTTGTAAGCGTGCGACCAATACGGGCCGTAGGACGTCTGCAGGGAAACGATATAGAGCGTTCCCATCGTCGCAATGATCTGTGCCGGGAATGTCAAGAACCCGACGATCATCATGATGATCGCAACTTTGCTGACGAGGAAGATCGCGAGCGTCAGATCGGCCGGCGGCGGTCCGCTCCACCACCAGTTTGCGATCTTGATGATGCCTTTTGGAGTCCAGCCAGACGGCTCATATCCCTTGACCCATCCGGCCCAATCCCACGCCATGGAATCGAAATTGCCGTGATGGGTGATGGTGAGGAAGAGCGCCAGGCCAATTGCGACCCGGCCGATGGCGAGATTGTATCTGCCGCCCTCACGAAAGAGCCAGCGACCGATGCGATCGGCCACGAATTGGAACACCGCCACGAATAGAATCCCCCACTACCCGCGCGCTGATATGCCCTTTTCACGAAGCCAGGTCCAGTAGAACGTAGACATAATGAAGTCCTCTCATGAAAACCGGAGCGGACTGACGCGATATATCATTTTTTCGCACGCTCACGCCTCTCCCAGAGGCAATTCCTTTCTTCACGTTGCAAATGACGATTACCCTAAACACTGCCGGCCTCTTGTCGACTTTCGTCAACGCGGCAGCCAACATCTCGAGCATCCTGATCGCGGGCGTGATCGCGCTCTGTCCACTCCGCCCGGGTGAAACTTACCCAGGTAAGGCGAAGAGCTGCTGAGCAACAGTCGACCGACTTCTTTGGTGCAAGGAAAGCCGCAGTATAGGCGGATCACTCCGCAGCAAATCTGGACGATCCATCGAAGACGGCGGGAAGCGCACGGGCCATGGCCGGCCTGCGCGCGATCTTGCATGATAACAAGACCTCACGGCCTACCTTGCCAAACTGAACATCTCGACAGTGGGCGCAACCGACCCCGCCGCATCACGATCGCAGACGTCGCAGTTGTCCACGCTGATGGCGTTGTTCCGAGCCACGCAAAGCCGAAAGAGACGGCCGCCATGTTGAGAATTACATCACGACGCTTCCTATCATCGTCAGCGAAATCCGAAGCTCGCGTCCATTGGCTGACAAGGGATCAAGCCGCCAGCCTTCTGCGCGCCGCGTTACCTCGCCGAGTTCTACATAGACGCAGACCGGCGGCCAAATGTATCGCCGGCTTGCCTCGTCCAAGGGGAGCGGCTTCGGCATCGATGGCAGGCAGAGGCGTTCGACACGATGGGGGAGCAGGTCCCACCGCTCCGACCAGAAAGTCGGAGGCTTGGCTATCCGGTATCTGCGCTTTTCCCGAGTCTGGGTTGCAACTTCACTCCTAGCTGATCAACCGGAGCCCAAAGGCACGTGCGCAAAGAATATTGAGCGCTGCTATGCCAACGACATAAGAGATTGCGGTTCCGATGGCAGCTCCCGACAATCCCCACCATGCAGTTCCGGCTACATTGAGTGCGACATTCGCTATCAAAACGATCATCATGAACAATGTAAACAAGGCAGGCCTTCCGCCTTGGTTTAATATCATCGCAAAGATCATCATCGGAGCTGTAATGATCTGTCCGACGATCAGGATGACCAACGGCTGAAATGCATCCGAGAAGGCAGAATTGAGGTACCAGCGATTCAAATATGGAAACAGGACGATCAGAACAACTCCGCCAATAGCCATGACAGCTGCTGTGGCCAACCCAAGACGACGCGTGAGGTTTCTGAGAGCTTGCTGGTCCCGATGCTCAACGATCGGCGCCAGCATTGGATTGATCACATTGCGCACGACAGGTGTTACCTGGCCAAGCCCCTCGGCCAGCAAGATCGCTATCGTATATACACCGGTCTCGTGAGAGCCGAGCATCAAGGCAACGATGAGTGTATCCACCCGGGTATTTAGTTCGGCCATGACACCACTTGGCATAGCAACCGCGCCAAAATTAAAATGCTGCTTCCGCCAGCTTTTTACACCATCTTGCTCACCAGCAGGCTTCCTAAAATAAATACGAAGACGCCACATTATCAGTGGCAACATTATACATTCCGCAAAAGTCAATATTACGCATATAAGACTTCCGCTCATTCCAAGTTCTATAAAAATGATTAATGCCACGCTCATTAAAATATAACGGCAAGATTGATAGGCCGCGAAAGATCGCATAGCATCAATGCCATTCAAAAATGCCAGAAGTACCTTGTTGAGCGAGAAGCACCACAATCCAGGGAGAACGATCAGCCACGGCCAAACCGTCCCGCCCAGGTCGAAGAAGTGGCCTATTACAGGCGTCAGCGCAAAGCCCAAGACGACAGTGGCAGATGATGTCCTGACAGCAAGACTGATTGCTGACCGGAAAATCAAATGGCGCTCGTCAAAATCACGACTCCGAGAAGCAAAACGCAAAGTTGAATACTGTAATCCGAACGACCCAAGCTGCGAAAAAAAGATAAAGAGCGCAAAAATAACGTTGAAAACGCCAAGATCCGAAGGTCCGTAGTAGCGTCCAATCAGAATATTAATTACAAATCCAGTGATAGCCAGGAAGGCCAGACTGGATAGGTTCACAGCAAGATTTATCGTGAGTTTTTGCAGAATCGCCTCCAACTGGCGGCATCAGTGAGCGGTTTACCAAGGACGCTGAACGCACATGAAGGCCGGGACTTGCCACGAGCGCTTGCTTGCGTCTAAGCATATCTCGCGATCATCGGGCAACCGACGTGAAAGTCATTCCTCAATATCTTTTTAAAGCAGCCAACATGCGTGGTATTTTCGGACTCATAGTCAAAAATGGCCACCCAATGGATGATAGTGCGCTTGATACTGCGCCGGGGCAGCTTCCCTTTCTTTCCGAGAGCCGAGAAAAACGAGCAGAAGGAATCGCGCTCGCAATCCCAGGCTACCTTATTGCACACGGTTCGCCCGACTGCCTGATGCCATTTCCCAAATTCTACATGAGCGATCGAAATGCGTCGCTTGCCACAGGATAAAGGGGGCCAGCCTTGGGATGCCTTCGGATGAGTTAAACTAAATTAAGCTTCGGTGCTATTGCGCTTGATCAAGAGACGAGCTTCTGCCAATCAGTCCTGCTGCTCGCGCCGTTGAGCAGCTAGGTCAGGGGATATATTAGATGCATATTTCGAAGCCCAGCGAAGCTGAGGTGGATCCGGAACTGTTGCCAGTTCTTCGTAAGGCCAAGATCGCGATCGTTGTCCCGTGCCATAACGAACAGCGCAATTTGACAACGGTGATCGAGACGATTCCGGATTATTGCGACGCCATTGTCGTCGTAGATGACAAAAGTTCGGATGACACAGTCGCGGTCGCTGTGGCTGCGCGCGAGAAAGATCCACGGGTTGTCGTTCTGCAGCACGAGGTAAATCAGGGAGTGGGTGGAGCCATTGCAACCGGCTACGAATGGGCGCGGGACAACGGCATGGATGCCGCCGTCGTCATGGCCGGTGACGCTCAGATGGATCCAGCCGAATTGCCCAGTCTACTTGCCCCCTGCCTGCGCGACGGCGTCAACTATGTAAAAGGCAACAGACTGGTTTATCAGCAGTCCCGACACATCATTCCTGGAATTCGGTTCTTCGGCAATTCAGCCCTGTCGCTTCTTACCAAGTTTGCATCGGGCTATTGGCACGTGAGCGACAGCCAGTGCGGATACACGGTTGTGGACAAAAATGTCCTCCGCCTGGTTGACTGGAGCAAGATGTACAGACGTTACGGGCAGCCGAACGACTTGCTCGTTTCACTAAACATTCAAAATTTTTCGGTAAAAGACGTCCCCGTGAAGCCCATATACGGAGTGGGCGAGGTAAGCGGAATAAAACTTCATCGCGTGATATTCACCATATCGAACGTGCTTGTAAAACGAGGACTTGAGAGACTATTCCTCAAATACGTCGTTTACGACTTCAATCCACTTATATTCTTCTTTATCTTCGGTATCTTGACCGCGATCATGTCTTTGTTTTTCCTGGCGAGTACCATTGTCAAATGGATTACCGTGGGCGAAGCACCAGTTTTGTCCACCCTCGCTTTCCTTTTTACCGTCAGTTTTTCCTTAAACAGTTTCTTCTTTTCGATGTGGATGGATATGGAGGCCAACAAGTCATTGAAACGCTGACCGGCGGACGGAACGATGAATTCACTTGATATTGCAACGAGTGCAGCTTTAGCGCTTGGCGTGTTCTTGTGCTATGCAGCCGTAATCTTCTGGGTCGGCTGCACTTCTGGCCTGTTCAAGCGGTTTACGCCCCTTCAGGCCTTGGCAACTTGCGTTGCCTTGGGACCGATGGCTTTGAGCTGGACATATGGAAGTGCTTTGCGCCTCGCGCCAAATCACGCACCGCGGTTCTACCTCATTGCTGTTATTGCGATTGCAGTTCCATTTGCAGCCTGGTCGTTGATTGCGTGCGGCCGCAAGACGCCAAATCTATACCGCGTCGGTTTACGATGGAACAAAAGGTCGTGGTTAGAGCGATCAGCTCCAATGCTCTTGATCGCAGTACTGATCGTGTTTTCGGCAATAGCACTGTCGGCAAATATCCGCCTACCGGTCGCCACCAACGATCCAATGGAGTACTTCACAGTCGCGAGGGCAATTTTCGAGCATCAGCGACTTGACGGAATATATCCGATCCTGGACGAAAACGTTTCCAAGGGTTTCTATGGTCCTTGGACGCACCCCCCTGGCTATGTACTGGTTATTGCCTGGCTCTATCTTTGCCAAGGAACCGCGGCTTTTGCCGGCATCGCGAAGATTTTCAATGTTTACGCCGCCGTCAGCCTCGCCCTGGTCACATGGGCTTGGTCCGGCGGACCGTTTAGATGGTCGAGCGTGATCAGCACGCTGATCGTCCTGCTTATTCCTTTGGTCATGTGGGAAGTCTTCGACATGCACGTCGACGTTGCCCGCCTGGCCGTATGGACTTCCATAATATGCATAATTCCGATGTGGCTGGGGGGCCGAACTCTTGCAACGTCCCTGGCATTCGGAATTCTTGCTGGTCTGGCCTTGTTCATTCACTCCCTTGGAGTGCTTTTCTTTGGCTTCCTGGCTGGCCTCTTGCTGGTCCTGCAATCTGGGCGACTGGCCAGCCGGCTGGCCCATGGACTGCTGACATCGGCGGCCGCCATTTTGATGCTGCTTCCCGACTACGCAGCAAATTACGCTCACTTTGGCTACTTGATAGGCGACAGCGTACCGCTCTGGGAGGTTAAATCCCTAGACCTTGCGTCTTTCCTGAATGAACAGCGCGCGATTAGCAGCATGCACCAGAAGCTGGTCAATGGCGTTTTCGGCGCCCTCGCCAAGCCTACAACGTTCGGCTGGACAACGATCGTATTTGCATTGAGTCTCTTCTTCTACCTGATTTTCCTGGTCTTACCGCGCAGAGGCATTCAGGCACTTTTTGAAAAATTGACCCAACCTACACTCATCAACACTTTGATCCTCTCGATGGGCGCTTTCCTGGCATTACTGATCCTGTCAGTCGCGCTCGGGTCCAACACGATGATCAAGAACGTCCGTTACATAGCAACCATGTCCGCGCTTGCAGGAATTGCCGCGGCGTTGATGGCAGACAAGATCCTGTTTTGGCTGGGAGAACGGCGCTGGTGGCGACTGCCTTCACCAGGATACATCTATTTGCCGATCGCAATTGCACTGTCATGGACGTTGCTTGACGACGCAAAAGGCCAAAGCAGTTGGAGGCTCCGGATAAACCCCGTCAACGAATCCCATTCGAGCGATCCGAATATCGTACTTGCGTGCAATCCCAATCCTGCGCTCCAACTGGTAAGTAAAATCAATACCGCCCTCACGACAACGACTGATCGCAAGATAAAAGTTTTGGCCTTTTTCCCTGCCGGGTCTGCTTACTATGGCAATTATCCGATAGTCAGCTATCTCGACCCAAAGCTACTTCCCGCGTTTCTGGCGCCGAGCAGTCAGGAAGCGTTTACTGCATTAAGATCACTCGGGATCACCCACATATTGCTGCCGCAATACAAGATGGGTGAAATCGAGAGGACCATCTTCAGAGACCTTCTGAAAGATAACAAGTACTTCCAGATAGAAGCCTCAATAGAGGGCAATCAACTGCTCACAGCAGCGGGAATCCCACCTCTGCTCAGCAAACAGCAGTCAGGTCCGATATTCGTCTCTTCCGGAAATCCAGCGCTGTTTACCGTCACAGACGATAAGGGTTTGATGACAGACGATGGGACGAATTTGAAATGCGCCGGCTCAATTTCAACGGAAGACGGGACAGCCTATCTTACATTGGACAGAAAAGTTGTCGTGACGACAGGCCGGCAAGTTGCGGTTGATATCAAGAAGCGATATCGGCTCTCCTTTGACATGCGCGTCCCGCAAAACAACCCTGAAGCAAATGTCTTCGTGGGGCTGGCCACATACGACGCCAGCGGCGCCGTCGAAACAGAAGAACCGGGCACCCATCGCTATGGTGTTCTTAACAACGCCACCATCAAACCATCCCCTGAGTGGAAGCATTATTCTGGCGAATTTTCAGGATCCGGAAACACTGTCAATCAATTTCGCGCCAAAACGCAGACTGTTGCGCCGATCTTCTTGCTAAATTACTACAATCCGGAAAAATCAACCATCCAGATACAAAACATCACATTCGAACAGCTTGACTGAAATCGCAATTTACAGATCAAGCATTGTGTGCCTCTCTCGACTCGCGAGGCGATGTGGCATGCGATGCAAACAGATACCTGCGCGTCAGTCCATACTTGCATACCATAAGGGGGCGCTCCGACGATGGGGCGTCCACAGCGCCGGCCGGTGCATCGAGAATATGCAGATTGAATTCGGCCTGGTTTCAATAACCATCGATCAAGCCGCCGACATTCTGCCACGCAGTTCAATTGTCAGCGTCGGGATATGCCGATCACGTTGCGTTGCCGCTGGTCACGACATGATTAGCTGCCCCCGTTCCGCCGCAATGACCTTTCAGGGCAACGGTGGGGCTTCATGAGAGGATTTCGCGATGCGACTTCATACAACCATTACCGCCATGCTGATGGCGGTCGCGCTCGCGGGCTGCGAGACATCGGAACAAGGGCAGCGGGCCGGCACGGGCGCGCTGATCGGCGGCGCCGGCGGCGCGCTGGTCGGCCAGGCGATCGGCCGCGACACCAAGAGCACCCTGATCGGAGCCGGTGCCGGCGCGTTGCTGGGTGCGGCCGTGGGCAGTTCAACGACACCACAACGCCGTGGCCAGGAGATGTGCCGCTACCAGGATCGCTATGGCCGCGTCTACACCGCGCCCTGCGACGATCGATATTACAACGGCAACTACTGAAATAGCCGCCAGAATGGAAAAGCCCCGGTTCCATCAGGTTCCGGGGCCTTTTCTTTTGCAAACGCGTTCAACCTGTCAGGCACTTGCCCGGAAGCGGGTTGAATCGATCGCCGCGGCCATCAGCGTCTGCGTGTACTTCTCGTGCGGATGGTCGAAAATGGCGTCCGTTGGACCTTCCTCGACAATCTTGCCCTGCTTCATGACGATGATGTAGTCGGCCATCGCCCGCACCACGGCGAGATCGTGGCTGATGAACAGATAGGACAGGTCGTGGTCGGCCTGCAGCTTGCGCAGCAATTCCACGATCTGTTTCTGCACCGAGCGATCAAGTGCCGATGTCGGTTCATCCAGAACCACCACTTTTGGTTTCAGGATCATCGCGCGGGCGATGGCTATGCGCTGGCGCTGGCCGCCTGAAAATTCATGCGGATAGCGGTTGCGCATGACTGGATCGAGGCCAACTTCCTTCAACGCTTCCACCGCTCGATGGTCGCGCTCCCTGGACGACAACGCAGGTTCATGCACCAGAAGTCCTTCGGTGATGATCTGGCCGACCGTCATGCGCGGCGACAACGAACCGAACGGATCCTGGAACACCAGTTGCAGTTGACGGCGCAACGGCCGCATTGCCTGTTTGTCTGCGCCGGAAATGTCGTTGTCGCCGAAACGGATCTGCCCGTCACTTGGCAGGAGCCGCAGCAATGCACGACCAAGCGTCGACTTGCCCGAACCGGATTCGCCGACGATGCCGATGGTCTGGTTGCGCTTGAGGCGAATGGAAATGTCATCGACAGCACGCAGGATGACCGGATCGCCTGCCAAGAAGCCGCCGCCGATCTTGAAGGTGACTTCGACCTTGCGCCCTTCGAGCAGAACCGGTGCATCGGGGGCCGGAGCCGCCTTGTGACCGGTGGGTTCGGCAGCCAGCAGCATCCTGGTGTAGGGATGCTGCGGGTTGGCGAAAAGCGCAGTCGCCTCCCCTTCCTCCACCACTTCCCCGGAACGCATCACATAGACGCGGTCGGCGAAGCGGCGCACGATGCCAAGGTCGTGCGTGATGAAGACGATGGCCATGCCGAGTTTCTTCTGCAGCTCAGCCAACAGCACCAGGATCTGGGCCTGGATGGTCACGTCCAGCGCCGTCGTCGGCTCGTCGGCGATCAGAATGTCCGGATCATTGGCAAGCGCCATGGCGATCATCACACGCTGACGCTGGCCGCCCGACATTTCGTGCGGATAGGATTTCAGCCGCCGCTCTGGATCAGGGATGTGGACGAGGCGCAACAGTTTCAGCGCCTCCTCGCGTGCGGCCGCAGCACTCAGACCGCGATGGCGCCGGATCGGCTCCATCAACTGGTTGCCGATCGTGTAGAGCGGATCGAGCGAAGTCATCGGCTCCTGGAAGATCATGCTGATCTTGCGGCCGCGCACCTTGTTGAGCTCGCTCTTGCGCATGGTGAGCAGGTTCGAGCCGCGATAGTCGACCGTGCCGGTCGCTTCGCCGTTGGACGCCAGCAGGCCCATCGCAGCCATCATGGTCTGGCTTTTGCCGGAGCCCGATTCACCAACGACGGCGACGGTTTCGCCGGCTTTCACGTTGATGTTGATGCCTTTCACGGCTTCCACGGCACCATCGAGCGTGCGGAAACGAACCTTGAGGTCGCGAACATCGAGAACGGTTTCTGCAGCAGCCATCTCAACGGTCCTTCGGATCGAGCGCATCGCGCAGGCCATCGCCGACGAAGTTCAGTGCGAACAGCGTCGAGACAAGGAAGAAGGCGGGGAACAGCAGCAACCAGTTGGCGGTGCCGATATTCTTGGCGCCCGCGGAGATGAGCACGCCCCAGCTGGTCATCGGTTCCTGCACGCCCAGACCGAGGAACGACAGGAAGCTTTCCAGGATGATGACCTGCGGCACCAGCAACGTCATGTAAATGACGACCGGCCCGAGCAGGTTGGGGATAACGTGACGCAGCAAAATGCCGCGCTGGCCAACCCCAAGCGCTTCGGCTGCCTGCACATATTCCTGCCGGCGGATGGACAATGCCTGGCCACGCACGATGCGCGCCATGTCCAGCCAGAGCACCGCGCCGACGGCTAGGAACATCAGCACGAAATTTCGCCCGAAGAACACCACCAGCATGATGACGAAGAAGATGAAGGGTAGCGAATAGAGTACATCGACGATGCGCATCATCACTTCATCGACCTTGCCGCCGGAAAAACCCGCCGTGGCGCCGTAGAGCACGCCGATCACGACGGCGACGACGCCGGCAAGCAGGCCGATGGCCAACGAGATGCGGCCAGCCACAAGGGTGCGAGACAACAGGTCACGGCCGATATTGTCGGTGCCGAAGAAGAAATAGGCCTGCCGCACCGTCGTGCCGATGACGAGTTCGTTGCCTTCCGGCGACTTGCTCAGCACCTGGGCGCCATCGAACGTATCCGAGCGATCGAGGTAGCGAAGATATCGTTCATCGATCGGCTTGGACGAGCTCAGCGTGATGGTCAGGTTGCTCCCATCCTGCTTCACGTCCTTGACGTCGACACGCATGCGCCGGACCACATCGTCGAGCGCCGTCTTGATCATCTCTTCCTTCGGATAGGCGGAAAAGCTCGGCGGCGTGCGCACATAGTCGGAATAGATGGTCGTGTACTGGTGCGGCACGAACCAGGGACCGATGATGCAGACCAGCCCCATCAGGATGAGATAACAGAGGCTGAACATGGCCGCCCGATTGGCTTTCAATCGTGCCCAGGCGTCGCCCCAGAGCGAACGGCCCACAACGGTCAAGGGAGGAGGAGCTGAGGTGGCTGCGATCTCAGTCATAGCGCACCCTCGGGTCAACCACGGCGTAGAGGATATCGACGATCAGATTGAAGATGATCGTGAAGATGGCGATCACAACCACCGTGCCCATAACCAGCGTATAGTCGCGGTTGAGCGCCGCATCGACAAAGTAACGACCGACACCGGGTATCGAGAAGATGGTTTCGACCACGATGGAACCGGTGAGCAGTGCCGCTGCAGCGGGGCCGGCATAAGAGATGATCGGCAGCAACGCGCCGCGCAAAGCATGCTTGACCACCACCGACCAGTCCGAAAGACCCAGTGCCCGCGCCGTTCGGATGTGATGCGACCGCAAGGATTCGATCATCGAGCCACGCATCAGCCGCGCCACGATGGCGATCTGCGGCAACGCCAGCGTGATCACCGGGCCGATCTTGTTGATCAGGGCGCCATCGCCCCAGCCGCCGATCGGCAGCAGTTTCCAGCTTAGCCCAAAGACAAGCTGGATCAGGGGCGCGATGACGAAGGTGGGAATGGTGGAACCGGCGGTCGCAACCGCGATCACCGCATAGTCGCCAGTCTTGTTTTGATTGAGCGCGGCAGTGACGCCGAGGATGGACCCCAGGATCAACGCAAGGATCAGTGCAGAGGTGCCGAGCTGGATCGAAATCGGCAAGCCTTTCCAGAACAGCTCACCAACGGTGAAGTCAGGCAGATTGTAGCTCGGCCCGAAACTACCGTGCAGCAAGTTGTTGAGATAATTCAGGTATTGTTTCCAGAGCGGATCATTGAGACCGAACTGGGCCTCAAGATTGGCCTTGATGACGGGACTTAGTCCACGCTCCTGGTTGAAGGGGCCACCAGGGGCCACCCGGATCAGAAAGAACGCCAGCGTAACGATCACGAATAGCGTCGGGATAGCGGTCAGAAGCCGCCGGAACACGTAAATCAACATTGTCGCCAGACCTCACCAGCGCAGGGAAGCCGCCGTCTCCGGAAGGAGACGGCGGTCCGTGCGGATTATTGGTCTTTGCTGATGAAGCGCGAAGGATGCACGTCCATCACGTTGTCTTCGAAGCCGTGCAACTTCGGAGAAACGATGTTGTGGAAGCTATAATAGAGCAGCGGGATCTGACCGACTTCGTCGATCATGACGCGTTCAGCCTCGCTCAGCAGCTTCATGCGCTCTTCCGGATTGCCACCGGCAGCAGCGGCCTTGTTCATGGCTTCTTCGAACTTCGGGCTGTTGTAGCTCGAATAGTTGTTGCCACTGTCCTTGCGGGTGATGCCGAGGAAGGTTTCCGGATCCTGATAGTCGGCGATCCAGGCAGCGCGGGCAACGTCGTAATTGCCCTTCTGCTCCAGGAAGCCGTAGTGGGTCTTGGTGTCGGTGTTGAGCAGAGTGACCTCGACGCCCAGCGGCTTCAGCTGTTCCTGGATGGCGACGGCGGTGTTCTTGTGGTTCTCGGAGGTGTTGTAGCGGATTTCCATCTTCAACGGGTTGCTCGGGCCGTAGCCGAGCTTTTCCAGAACCTTCTTGGCTTCATCCTCGCGGTCGATCTGCGACTTCTCAGCGAATTTGGCCATGGCAGGCGTGTAGCCCTTGATGCCGGGCGGCACCATCGAATAGCCGGGGAACATTGAATTGTTCCAGACCTTCTCAGCCAGGAAATCGCGGTCGATGGCCTCGGAGATGGCGTTGCGCAGTTCAACGTTGTCCCACGGCTTCTTGTCGGTCTTGATCGCGTAGTAATAGGTACCGAGGTAAGGCGCGACGCGGATCTGGTCACCGAACTTCGCCTTGAGGTCAGGCAACTGCTCGGTCGGCAGATCGTCGTAGCTGTCCATCTCGCCAGCCTCGAAGCGCTTCATTGCCGAGGAGCGGTCTTCGGTTGGGATGAAGTTGACCACATCGATCTTGACGTTGGCGGCATCGTGGAATTTCGGGTTCTTGACCATCTTGATGTGATCGTTCGGTACCCACTCGGCCAGCGTGTAGGCGCCGTTGGAGACAAGCTTGCCCGGCTTCACCCATTCCGCGCCCAGTTTTTCGATCGACGCCTTGTTGACCGGGTAAGCGGCCTGGTGGGTCAGCATTTCGAGGAAATAAGGCGTCGGCGCGTTCAGCTTGACTTCGAGGGTCAAGGGGTCGACCGCCTTGATCCCCATCTCCTCAGGCTTGGCCTTGCCCTTGTTGACGTCCTCAGCCTTGACCACGGGATACAACATCGAGGCGTATTCAGCGCCGGTCGCGGGATCTTCCAGGCGACGGAAGGCATAGACGAAATCATCTGCCGTCACCGGGCTGCCGTCCGACCAGACCGCATCCTTGCGCAGCTTGAAAGTGTAGGTCTTGCCGTCGTCGGAGATGGTCCAGCTTTCGGCGGCGCCAGGGATGAGATCGGCCTTGGCGTCCTGCATGACCAGACCTTCGAACAGGTCGCGCAGCACATGGGCTTCGTAAACCGTCGACGTCTTGTGCGGATCGACGGTTTCCGGCTCGGCCGCGCTGCCGCGATTGTAGACCACTTCGGCGAATGCCGCCGCGTGGAAGGCACCGCTTGCCAAAGCAAGCGTAGAGGCGAACACAGTCGCCCTCAGCATGGTTTTCAGCATTGAAACAATACTCCCTTTCTCATGCGAGCCAGCCTGCTGGGGCTCGCGGGACGTTGACACCCGCAGACCGTTCACCGGCCTCTCCTGGGGCGAGCCGCGGTTCCCTCTCCGCAGCAGATGCGCAGACACTAACGCCGCGAATTTTTATTTCAACACACCTTCAACCTTCCCCAGCGTCATCTTTCATCGATAGTTGTGCAGATGTTTCGAAAGATTAATAAAATCAAATACGTAACCCATAACTAACCATTATTCGCCTTAGCGCGATAAAAACCCAACTCCTTTGACACCCGCCCAAAATATTAATGTGACATTAAGCAACCCCCGGTTACTTTCGAATGTACTTTTGTAGGCTTTTCTTTTTTAGGCGGGAGAAAGCATGCATAGTATACGAGGAGGCTCAACTTTCCCTCTCCGCTCGAGAATTTCGAGATGGAAAGATAACGACGAAGGAACATCGGCGATTGAATTCGCTTTGCTTGCGCCGCTGTTCATTCTCTTTCTACTCGGAATGGTTGCATACGGAATTTATTTCGGTGCCAGCCATTCCGTACAACAGATCGCCGCGGATGCGGCCCGCACCGCGGTCGGCGGTCTGAACCAGACCGAGCGTCAATCGCTCGTTACCACGTTCCTGGCCAACAACGCGGCCGGCTATCCGTTCGTCGATCCCACCAAGCTTACGGTGGTCGCCCAGGACAGCAGCGCGGACGGCAACCAGTTCGTGGTTTCCGTGACTTACGATGCGCGCAACCTACCGATCTGGAACCTTTTGTCCGGCCTGCAACTGCCGGGCACCAACATTGCGCGCCAATCCACGATCCGCGTCGGGGGCATATGATGCGCATCCATTCGATCCTGACCGTTGCGACCCGGCGTTTCCTGCCGGATCGCAACGCGAACTTTGCCGTCATGGCGGCACTCTGCATGCCGATAATGCTGGCAGTCACGGCTGTCGCTGTCGACGAAGGCGCGCTCTATACAGAGCGGCGTGCCGTGCAGTCGATCACAGACCTCGCGGCCATCGCAGGCGGCACCAACATCACCAATGCCGAACAAGCTGTCCTGAATACGCTGAGTGACAACGGACTGACCGGCGCGGTGATCGGCACCGGTGCGCCCGCACAAGGCAAGCCTGTGGTGAGTGTCGTGCGGGGACGCTACACGCCAAGCCTGGCGGTTGGCCAACGTTTCGAAGCCAACAAGACACCTTTCAATGCCGTTTCGATTTCGGTGCAGAAGATCGGCACCATGTATTTTGGCGGTGCCTTCATGGATCCGCCAATGATCCGCAGCGATGCGATCGCCTCGACGACGCCACAAGCCGCGTTCTCGATCGGCTCGCGGCTCGCCGCGGTCGATACGTCGAGCAGTCCCCTGCTCAACAGCATTCTGGGCGATGCGCTGGGCACCAACATCTCGCTGAACGTAATGGACTACAACGCGCTGATCGGAGCCGACGTCAATGTGTTGTCCTTCCTCGATCAGCTTGCCATCAAGCTCAATCTGACCGGTGTCAGCTACTCCAACGTGCTGGCCTCCAAGGCGACACTGACCCAGATCATCGGCGCCATGGCCAATATTCCCGGGCTTGATTCACGCAGCAAACTCGCGCTGCAAACCATGGTGGCGGGCGCCACCAATGCCATCAAGATCCCGCTGGATCATCTCATCGATCTCGGCAATGTCGGCCGAGTGGGCCTTGGCCAGCGCCCTGCCGGCTTGACGATCGATGCGGATGCTCTCTCCATCGTCAAGGCAGCAGCCAATCTTGCGGGAGGCGCCAAACAAATCGACCTCAACACCGGTATTTCACTGCCGGGCCTGCTCGAGGTCGTTGCGAAGGTCGCCGTCGGCGAGCCACCGCAGTCGACGCCCTGGCTGACGGTTGGCGAAAAGGGTGCCAAAGTCCGCACCGCGCAGACACGCCTGAAGCTTGAGGTGACCGTTGGCTCCAGCAATGTGTCCACTGGCATCAAGATCGTCAGCGTCTCGATCCCGCTCAATGTCGAGGTGGCCTACGCCGAAGCCGAGCTCATGGACATAAGCTGCCCGACCGGTCGCCCGGAAAGCCGAAAGGTAACGATTGCGGCACGGCCCGGCATCGTCGAGGCCTATCTCGCCAAGAATACCAGTTCGGACTTTGCCGATTTCACCAAACCTCAGAGCTTCAGCGATGCCAGCGTCGTAGCAGCCAACATCAACATACTTGGACTGATCAAACTCGACCTTCTGGAGCTGAGAGCCAAAGCCCATGTCAGCAGCGGCAACATGACGCCAACGACACTTGTTTTCGACGATGCCGACATCACCGCCAAGCGCATCAAGAAAACATCGACCAAAGACTTCGCGACGTCGCTGACCTCTTCGCTGCTAACCGGACTGGAATTGAAGCCCTACCTGCTGGGAGCGCCTATAAGCCTTCTGGACATCGTTCTCGATCCGCTGAAGACAGCCGTCCTGCCTTTGCTGACAAGCGTGACGTCACAGGTCGATGCGATCTTGTTCAGCCTGCTCAACTCCCTGGGGATTACACTTGGCGAAGCCGACGTGCGCGTGACCGGCGCAACCTGCGGCCGATCGGTGCTGGTGCAGTAGAGCCTGGAAAACTTGAAACGTCTCAAGACGGCGGGATGGCGATTGCTCTCCCGCCGTCTGCGCATTTTCAGGCCAGCCTGGCCACAAACGCCCCGAGCGGCGGCAGTTTCCCGCCATCAAACGAGGCCGGCGCACCGTCAAGATCAAAGACGTCGCCAACGCCTGCCGGCGGTGTCCACGCGACGTCTTCATGCGCGAAATTGAAGACGCACAGCAGTTGCTCCCCCTTCCCCTCGCGCAGGAAGGCCAGAACATTGCTGTCCGTTCCCAGGAAGCGGATCGTGCCCGTCGCGAGCACCGGATGCTGCCGCCGCAAAGCCAGCGCGGCACGATAAGCAGCGAGCACGCTTTCGTCGCTACCGTTTTGAACGTCGACGGCACGAGTATTGTGCTCAGGCGAAATCGGCAGCCATGGCTTCGCGCTTGAGAAGCCGGAGTTTTCAGCGCCAGCCGCCCAGGGCATCGGCGTTCGGCAACCATCGCGCCCCTTGAAGGCTGGCCAGAAACGAATGCCGTAGGGATCACGCAGATCTTCGAAGGCAAGCTCGGCCTCGGGCAATCCAAGCTCTTCGCCCTGGTAGAGGCAGATCGAACCACGCAGGCAGGCGATTAACCGAATGGCGAATCTCGCCACAGCGTCGGCATCTCCGCCAGGCGGCGTCCAGCGGCTGACATGGCGCACGACGTCGTGGTTGGAAAAAGCCCAGCACGCCCAGCCCTGCGGCGCTGCAGCCTCGAACGCTTCGACACAGCCGCGTATATGTCCTGCCGAAAACGCCTGCCCGAGAAAATCGAAGGTGTAGCACATGTTCAGGCGATCGATGCCTGATGTGTAGGCCGCCATGGTCTGCAGCGACCGACCTTCATCGCCGACCTCTCCGACCACGGCGCGGTTGTCGTACTCATCGATCAAGGCGCGGAACCGCTTCAGGAATTCGAGATTTTCCGGGCGCGTCTTGTCGAACAGATGTTCCTGAAAAAGATAGGGGTTGGTTTCGATCAACGTTCCAGCAAGGCTTGCGGTCAGGGGTGGGTTGGAGCGCAGCCAGCGGTCGTGGACATAATAATTCACCGTATCGAGGCGGAAGCCGTGGACGCCACGATCAAGCCAGAACCGAACGCTGTCCAGAAGCGCGTCCTGCACCGCCGGATTGTGAAAATTGAGATCCGGCTGGGCAGCGAGGAAATTGTGCATGTAGTACTGCCGGCGTGTCGCGTCCCATTCCCAGGCCGGCCCTCCGAACACCGACAACCAGTTGTTCGGGGGCGAGCCATCCGGCCTGGCTTCGGCCCAGACGTACCAATCCGCCTTTGCATTGTCGCGGCTGGAGCGGCTTTGCCTGAACCAATCATGCTGGTCCGACGTGTGCGACAGCACCTGGTCGATGATGACCTTCAGCCCCAACCGATGCGCCTCGGCCAGCAGCGCATCGAAATCCTCCAAAGAACCGAAGATGGGATCGACAGCCCGGTAATCGGAGACATCATAGCCCATGTCAGCCATGGGAGACTTGAAGAACGGCGAGAGCCAGACCGCGTCGACGCCAAGAGAGGCGACATGAGCAAGCCGCGTCGTCACACCCTTGAGGTCACCACTGCCGTCACCGGTCGTATCCTGGAAGGAGCGCGGATAGATCTGGTAGATGACGCAGCCGCGCCACCATTCGCTTCCGGGATTGGTCATCTTGGCTCACCTCCATCCGACCTGCGCTCGACCATGAAAACCACCGCCCTGCTCTCGACCCGATGCCACGCTTCGGCAGATGCAGCAGGATCAAGCGCATCGAACCACCGATAACCGTCACGCAATGGCAGTGCGAAGGTCGAGGATCGCCGGTCGCCATTGACCAGAACGGCGAGACGTCCCCCATCGCCATTGGCGTCCGCCAGCACCATAACCAGGCGATGCCGACCCGGGTCATTCCAGGCAGCCTCGTCCATCGGCAGACCGGTCTCCGTCATCCAGACGACATCAGGCACCCCGTCGCCACCCCGTGGCTGACCTGTCAAAAAGGCCGTGTCACGCAACGCAGGCAGGTTACGGCGCAAAGTCGTTAGCGCGGCGACATAGTCTTCCAGACCCCGGTCGCGCCTGTCCCAGTCCAGCCAAGTCAGGTCGTTGTCCTGCGCATAGGCGTTGTTGTTGCCGTGTTGGCTTCGGCCGAATTCGTCGCCGGCGGTCAGCATGATGGTGCCCCGGGAGGCAAACAGGGTCGCGATCAGTGCGCGCTGGTCGCCGGCCCGTCGAGCAACGATCCGGGGCTCCGCGCTTTCGCCTTCGACGCCGAAGTTCCAGGAGAGGTTCTCGTCGTGGCCGTCACGGTTGGCCTCGCCATTGGCCTCGTTGTGCTTTTTCTCGTAGCGCACGAGGTCGGCGAGCGTCATGCCGTCGTGGGCGGCCACGAAATTCACGCTGCGGCTTTGTTTTTCACCGACGAAAACATCCGAAGACCCGGCCAGCCGGGTCGCCAGACGCCCGACCAAACCGGCGCCGCCGCGCCAGAACCGGCGAACATCGTCGCGGTATTTGTCGTTCCATTCGAGAAAGGGGGAACCGAACCGACCGAGCTGGTAGCCACCCGGCCCGATGTCCCACGGCTCGGCAATCAGGATCCTGTCCGACAGAACCGGATCGGCACGCATGGCCGCAAGCAGCGGTGCATCCGGCGCGAAACCGTCGTCGCCACGCCCGAGCACGGGAGCGAGGTCGAAACGGAAACCGTCGACACCGGCGTGGCGCACGAAATGGCGCAAGCTTGCCAGCACCAGATCGCGCACTGCCGGGTGGTCACAGGCAAGCGTGTTGCCGGTGCCAGTGTCGTTGATCAGCCGACCGTCAGGCGCGTGACGATAATAGGCAAGATTGTCGAGGCCGCGCAGTGACAGGGTTGGGCCGTGCTCGTCGCTCTCGCCGGTATGGTTGAAGACCAGATCGAGGATGACGCCGATACCCGCCTTGCGCAGCGCATCCGTGGCCACGCGCAGGTCGGCAATGCCTCCAGGCGCCAGATGTGGATCCAGCGCCATGAAGCTGACGGGGTTGTAGCCCCAGGCATTGGTCAGGCCGAGTGGCGGCAGATGGCGTTCGTCGATCTTTGCCGTCACCGGCAGCAGTTCAACCGCGGAAACGCCGATTTTCTTGAGGTGATCAATGACAACAGGATGCGCCAGAGCGCGCAGCGTGCCGCGATCCTTCTCCGGCACATCCGGATGGCACATCGAAAAGGCCCGCACCGGCAGTTCGTAGATCAGCCCGCCCGGCTGGAACAGTGGCGGCGGCGCCGGCGATGCATCAGGCAAGGCCGTAACAACCGCCTTCGGCATCAAAGGCGCAGTGTCGCCGCCCGTCCCGCGACGCGTCCCTAGCGTGGCATCGTAGACGTAGGGACGGTCAATGGCGACGGCATAAGGATCGACAAGCAATTTGTCCGGATCGAACCATAGGCCCCGTGCGGGATCATACTCTCCATCGGCGCGATAGCCGTAGCGTGAGCCTGGCTTGATGCCCTTCACGTGCAGTTGGAAGACCCCGTCCCCGCCAGGTGCCATCGGCAAGCGCTCGATCTCGCGATCGGTGGCATCAAAGAGGCAAAGCTCGACCGTCCCGGCACGGCTGGACCAGACTTCAAATTCGGTCCCGGATTTGTCGGGTCGTGCTCCGAGTGTGGCGGGGACCATGCGCTCCTGCGATGAATTCGGTGTTGTATGCGACTCGTCGGCAAGCAACACTAACAAGCTTGCCGTGACGCGAAATAGCGCGTTTCATCACCTTGTTTCAGAAAGTCGATACCGGCTGTTCACCCGAATTTCTCAACGGCAACCGATCAGGAGGAAGTCGTGCCCTACACCATCCGCTTGCACCGTGTCCTGAAAGCTCCACCCGAAAAAGTCTATCGCGCCTTCCTTGATGCAGACGCCTTGGCTCGTTGGCTGCCGCCCTACGGCTTCCTATGCAGCGTCCAGCATGTCGACGCCAGGGTTGGCGGCACCTTCCGCATGGCGTTCAGGAACTATACGACCGGCCATGCACATTCCTTCGGCGGTGAATTTCTCGAACTCGAACCCAACCGCAAGCTCGTCTACACAGACCGCTTCGATGATCCCAACCTGCCGGGAGAGATCAAGGTCACGGTGGAACTCACCGAGGTCTTCTGCGGTACCGACATCAGGGTAGAGCAGGCCGGCATACCGGACCTGATCCCGGAGGCCGGCTGCTATCTCGGCTGGCAGGAGTCGCTGCTGCAGCTTGCCAATGTGGTCGAGCCCAACATTCCCTAGTCCTGCAGCCTCCTGAAGCATTTTGTGGCCAAGTGGATCACTTGGCGTTACAAAAATGCGGCGAAAACAAAAACTTTGAGCGTTTCCGCGTTTCCGTGAAAAACGGAAACGCTCTGGTCCTGCTGAGAGCGAAACACCGTCTCCTCTTCGGGAGACGGCTCAGGTGATGACGCTCGGCTTGTCGCGGCCTGTATGGCGCCTGATCCCGGCGATGTCGTCGGCGGCGGCAATAAGGTCGGCCAGTGCCTCCTGGGTGTCGAGGCCGTGTTTGGACTGATCCGGCTCATAGCGTTCGATATAGACACGCAGTGTCGCACCCGACGTGCCGGTGCCGGAAAGCCGCAACACCACGCGCGAGCCGCCTTCGAACAGGATGCGGATGCCCTGCTTCTGGCTGACGGAACCATCAACCGGATCGTGGTAAGAAAAGTCGTCGGCCGCTGTGATCTTCAAGCCACGTGCAACCGTTCCTGGAAGCGAGCTCAGCCTGGCGCGCAGTTCATCGACCAGCGCATTGGCGCGGGCGCTGTCGACCTCTTCGTAATCGTGGCGGGAGTAGTAGTTGCGGCCATATTCGGCCCAGTGCTGGGTAACGATCTGCTTCGCACTTTCTCCCCGCGCAGCGAGGATCGACAGCCACAACAGCACGGCCCAGAGGCCATCTTTCTCGCGCACGTGATTGGAACCGGTGCCGGCACTCTCTTCCCCGCAGATCGTCGCCATACCGGCGTCGAGCAGGTTGCCGAAGAACTTCCAGCCGGTCGGCGTTTCGTAGATGCCGATGCCGAGCTTTTCCGCCACACGATCGGCCGCACCGCTGGTCGGCATGGAACGCGCGATGCCCTTGAGACCGTCCTTGTAGCCTGGCGCCAGATGCGCGTTGGCAGCCAGCATGGCAACGGAATCCGACGGCGTAACGAAGATACCTTTCCCGATGATCAGGTTGCGGTCGCCATCGCCATCGGAAGCCGCGCCGAAATCCGGCGCATCCGGCCCCATCATCTCGTCATAGAGGTGCTTGGCATGAACCAGGTTCGGATCCGGGTGGTGGCCGCCGAAATCCGGCAACGGCTTGAAGTTGCGGCAGGTACCAGCGGCCGCGCCGAGTTGGGTTTCCAGGATTTCCTTGGCATAGGGCCCAGTGACGGCATGCATTGCGTCGAAGCGCATGCGGAAGCCGGACTTGAACAGTCTGCGCAGCGCATCGAAGTCGAACAACTCAGCCATCAGTTCGGCATAGTCGGCGACGGAATCGATCACCTCCACCGTCATGCCGCCCGCCTTCACCGTGCCGATCGTGTCGAGATCGACAGGCGCGATGTCGGCAATCCTGTATTCGGCAATCACCTTGGTGCGCTCGTAAATCGCATCGGTGAGCTTCTCGGGCGCCGGGCCGCCGTTCTCGGCATTGTATTTGATGCCGAAGTCTTCATGCGGACCGCCGGGATTGTGCGAGGCGGACAGGATGATGCCGCCAAAGGCCTTGTACTTGCGGATGACATGGGACGCGGCCGGCGTCGACAGGATGCCGCCCTGCCCGACCATGACCTTGCCGAAGCCGTTGGCGGCGGCAATGGCGATCACCTTCTGCGCCACTTCGCGGTTGTAGAAGCGGCCGTCACCGCCCAGCACCAGCGTCTTGCCCTGAAAGCCCTGCAGTGAATCGAAGATCGACTGCACGAAATTCTCGACATAGTTCTCCTGCTGGAACACCGGCACCTTCTTGCGCAGCCCCGATGTGCCGGGCTTCTGGTCGTCAAAGGGCTTGGTGGCGACGGTACGGATCATCGTTCAGGCAACCTTCCTTGCAAGCAGCGAGCGATAGAGCTCGACATATTTGTCCGCGCTGCGGTCCCAGGACACGTCTGCCTTCATGCCCTGCCGCTGGATCGAGGTCCAGACGCCGGCATTGCCGTGCGCCTGCATCAACCGATGCACAGCATGCAGCAGCGCATCGCCACTGTTGGCCGCGAACTGGAACCCGGTGGCGACACCGGCAGCCACCGCAGCCTCATTGGCATCGATGATGGTGTCGGCCAACCCACCGGTACGTGCCACCATCGGCACACAGCCATAACGCAGACCGTAAAGCTGAGTCAGGCCGCACGGCTCGAACCGGGACGGAATGACGATGGCGTCACAACCACCCTGCATGATGTGCGACAACGCCTCGTCATAACCGATCACGGTGCCGATGCGGCCGCGATGACGGGCAGCGGCAGCAAGCAGCGCCCCTTCGAGGCCTGGATCACCCGATCCCAGCACGGCGAGCCTTGCGCCGGCCGAGACGATGCTGTCGGCCATGGCCGCGAGGATGTCGATGCCCTTTTGCCAGGTGAGGCGGCTGACCACGCAGATGATCGGGCTGTCGTCCTTGGCGAGATTGAAGCGCTCTTCGACCGCGGCGCGGTTCGCGGCGCGCCTGACCAGTGTCTCGGCAGAATAGGTCGACACCAAGTGTTTGTCAGACGCCGGATTCCAGATATCGACGTCGATGCCGTTCACGATGCCGTGGAGATCGGCCGCCCTGAGATTGATCAGCCCATCCAGCCCCATGCCGAATTCCGGCACGCGGATTTCCTGTGCGTAGGTCGGGCTGACAGTGGTGATCGCCCAGGCGGCCTGCAGGCCCGCCTTCAGATAGCCCACACCACCATAATATTCGACGCCGTCGAGGCTCATGGCCTCGGCCGGCAGGCCAAGCTCACCGAAAATGCCGGCACCGAACTGGCCCTGGAAGGCCAGATTGTGCACGGTGATCAGCGACGGTGTAGCCACCGCCTTGCCATAGCGCATGTAGGCGAGCGTCATTGCCGCCTGCCAGTCATGGGCATGCACGATGTCGGGCTTGTAGCCTTCGATGATGCCGCCGGCGATATCGCCGCCGACCCTGCTCAACGCCGCGAAACGGCGCCAGTTGTCCTGCCAGTCACGGCCATTGCTGTCACCATAGGGCCCACCGACACGGTCGAACAGATGCGGGGCGTCGAGCACCAGGAGATCAAGCCCGTCCACTTGCGCCGCCTGGACGGTGGCCTTGCCGCCATAGAGTGCCTGATAGGTCGCCGCCGTCTTTTTTTTCTTCAGCGCATCCATCACGACAGGATAGCCAGGCACGAGCGAGCGCATCGCGACACCCTTGCCGGCCAGTGCGACCGGCAGAGCGCCGGCGACATCAGCGAGCCCGCCAGTCTTGACCAGCGGAAAGATCTCCGGCGTGACGGACAGAACCTGCATGCGTTACGTTTCCAACCTGTCGATCATGTCCTGCGTTATCAGAACAATACCCCGTTCCGAAACCCGGAAACGCTTGCGGTCCAGTTCCAAATCCTCACCGACGACAAGACCTTCCGGAATGTGCACGCCATGGTCGATGACGACATTGGTCAGTTGTGCGTTGCGACCGACATGACAGTCCGGCAGCATCACGACATGGTCGAGGCTGGAGTAGGAATTGATACGGGCACCGGTGAAGATCAGGCTGCGCTTCAGCGAGGCGCCCGAAACAATGCAGTCGCCCGACACCAGCGACGAAACCGCCATGCCGCGCCGGCCCTCGTCGTCATGCACGAACTTCGCCGGCGGCTTCAGTTCGGCATAGGTCCAGATCGGCCAGTCGCGGTCGTAGAGGTCAAGCTCGGGTGTGATATCGGTCAGATCTATATTGGCTTCCCAATAGGCGTCGATGGTTCCGACATCACGCCAATAAGGCCCTGCCTCGGCCGTCGAACGCACGCAGGACTTCGCGAAACGGTGCGCCACTGCCTTTCCGTGCTGGACGATGTAAGGGATGATGTCCTTGCCGAAATCACGGCTGGAGTCTGGCTCGGCGGCATCGCGGCGCAACTGTTCCATCAGGAACTTGGTCTTGAAGACATAAATGCCCATCGAGGCCAAGGCATAGTCCGGCTTGTCGGGGATGCCGGGCGGATCGGCCGGCTTTTCGATGAAGGAGAGAATGGCGTCCTTGTTGTCGACATGCATGACACCGAAGCCGGTCGCTTCCATGCGCGGGACTTCGAGACAACCCACCGTGACATCGGCGCCGGCATCGACATGCTGGCGCAGCATCAACTCGTAGTCCATCTTGTAGATATGATCGCCGGCCAGGATGACCATGTATTCCGGCCCGTAGGCTTCGATGATGTCGATGTTCTGGTAGACCGCGTCGGCCGTGCCTTCATACCATTGCGTCTCCGAAACACGCTGGCTGGCCGGCAGGATATCGAAACTCTCGTTGCGCTCCGGCCGCAGGAAGTTCCAGCCACGCTGCAGATGGCGGATCAGCGAGTGCGCCTTGTATTGGGTGGCCACCCCAAGGCGGCGGATGCCCGAGTTCAGCGCATTCGAAAGCGCGAAGTCGATGATGCGGGTCTTGCCGCCAAAATAGACCGCGGGTTTTGCGCGCCGATCGGTCAGTTCTTTCAGGCGACTGCCGCGTCCGCCGGCCAGCACATAGGCCATCGCATCGCGCGCCAGCGGTTGCGACCGTTTGAAATCCGCCATTATCAACCTCCCTGCTTTGCCCTTGGAGCCGCCGCTTTCCTCACACGTGGCCCTGCACCCTTACTTGCCCGTCCTTCGACCTTCCTGCCCGTGGTCGCCGGTACGAATTCCAGCATCAGCGTTGCCAGTGGCGGCAACACCATCAATGCCGCCGCACGATCGCCTTCGGCATGCGCTTCCACAACGCCGCCATTGCCCTTGCCCGAGCCGCCATAAGCGACGGCGTCGGTGTTGATGATCTCGCACCAGGTGCCCGCCTCCGGCAACGGAACGCGATAATTCTCGCGTGGAACCGGCGTGAAATTGGAAATGACAGCGACTGGATTGGCGCCCGGAGCCTTGCGCAGCCAGGCAAACACCGAATTCTCGGCGTCGTCGACAATCAGCCACTCGAAGCCCTCCGGCTCGCAGTCGCGCGCATGCAGCGCCGGCTTTTCGCGATAGAGGCGATTCAGATCGCGCACCACCTCCTGCACGCCGCGATGCGGAGCGTGCTGCAGCATGTCCCAGTCAAGCGCGCGAGCCTCGCTCCATTCGCGACGCTGGGCGAATTCCTGTCCCATGAACAGCAGCTTCTTGCCGGGATAGCCCCACATGAATGCGTAGTAGGCACGCAGGGTCGCGAACTTCTGCCAGTCATCGCCGGGCATCTTGCCGATCAGTGTCGATTTCCCGTGCACCACCTCGTCATGCGAGAGCGGCAGCACGAAATTCTCGGTGAAGGCATACATCAGACCGAAGGTGATCTGGTTGTGATGGTGCTTGCGGAAGAGCGGCTCGCGGGCAAGGTATTCGAGCGTGTCGTTCATGAAACCCATGTTCCACTTGAAGCCGAACCCGAGCCCGCCTTCGTGCACCGGATGCGAAACCTTCGGCCAGGACGTGGATTCCTCGGCAATGGTCATGACGCCGGGATGCGTGCCGTACAGCTCCTTGTTCATGCGCTGCAGGAAGGCGACGGCCTCGAGATTCTCGCGTCCCCCCTTCTCGTTGGGGATCCACTCGCCCGCCTTGCGCGAATAATCGAGGTAGAGCATCGAGGCGACCGCATCCACGCGCAACCCGTCGACATGGTATTTCTCGGCCCAGTAGAGCGCATTGTTCACGAGAAAGGATAGCACTTCGCGCCGGCCGAAATTGTAGATGAGCGTGTTCCAGTCAGGCTGGTAGCCTTTGCGTGGGTCAGCATGTTCGTAGAGCGCGGTGCCATCAAACTTCGCCAGGCCGAATTCATCGGTCGGAAAATGCGCCGGCACCCAGTCGAGAATGACACCGATACCCGCCCTGTGCGCGCCATCGACGAAACGGGCGAAACCTTCGGGATCGCCGAAACGGGCGGTGGGCGCATAAAGCCCTGTTGTTTGATAGCCCCAGGATGGGTCGTAGGGATGTTCCGAGATCGGCAGCAGTTCGATGTGCGTGAAACCGGTGTCGATGACATAGGGAATGAGCCGCTCGGCCAGTTCATCCCAGGTCAGGAAGCTGTCGTCCTCATTGCGCTGCCAGGATCCGGCATGAACCTCGTAGATGGAAATGGCCTGGCGGCGCGCCTCCGCCTCGCGCCAGAACTTGCGGTGCGCAGCATCACCCCATTTGTGCCGGGAAGGAACCGTTGTTACCGAAGCCGTGGCGGGGCGCAGTTCCGAGCGGAATGCGAAGGGATCGGCCTTGAGCGGCAAGCGAACGCCCTTTGCGCCGACGATTTCGTATTTGTAGGGCCGTCCTTCACCGAGGTCGGGAATGAAGATCTCCCATATGCCACTGTCCTGCCGCAGCCGCATCGGATGGCGACGACCATCCCATACATTGAAATCGCCGACGATGGAAACGCGTTTGGCATTGGGTGCCCAGACGGCGAAATGCACGCCGCTCGCCCCTTCATGATCGATGAGATGCGCACCCAGCTTGTCGAACAGGCGCAGATGCGAACCTTCGGCCATGTAGTAGTCATCGATCGGCCCGAGAACCGGCCCGAAAGAATAAGGATCGGCGATCCACCAGTCACCGCCGGCGTTTCGGGCGTGGTATTTCACGGGCTGGCGCTTGGTGACCGCGATCGGTCCTTCAAAGAAGCCGGCCTCGCCGCGGCGCGAGAGTTCGCCGACCGCCTTGCCGGCCAGGGTGTGCACAGTGATGGTCTCGGCGCCGGGAATGAAACACCGTGCGACAGACCCCTCTCCGGCCTCCTGCACGCCCAGGACGGAGAAAGGATTGCCATGCGTACCCGCCACAATCGCCTTGACGTCGGTGGCTGAAGCCGCCCCGTCAGATTGATCGCTCGTCGCGGTCGCGCGCGGCTTTTTTGTCAAGCGGTACCCCTCCCTGGGTCCACGGCCACGGACATGGCCTCATGCAATCACATCACACAGGCACGTTCCAGATTTCTTTCGCGTACTGGCGGATCGTCCTGTCCGACGAGAACCAGCCCATGCGGGCAACGTTGCGGACGGCACGGGCGTTCCAATCGGCGCTGTCGTTCCAGACAACATCCACCTCGCGCTGCTTGGCAGCGTAGGCGTCAAAATCCGCGGCGACCATGAACCAGTCGCTGTCGTAGAGGCCGTTCATCAGATCGCGGTAGCGATCGGGATCGTGCGGTGAGAATACCCCTGACGAGATCGCCGAAATTGCCTGCGCCAGTTCCGGCGAGCCTTCGATAACGGCGCGCGGCTGATAGCCGTTGCGGCGGCGTTCTGCCACCTCGTCGGCCTTCAGGCCGAAGATGAAGATGTTGTCGTCGCCGACATGTTCCTTCATTTCGACATTGGCGCCATCGAGCGTGCCGATGGTCAGCGCGCCGTTCAGACCGAACTTCATGTTGCCGGTACCCGACGCCTCCATGCCTGCAGTCGATATCTGCTCCGACAGGTCGGCCGCCGGCATCATGATCTCGGCCAGGCTGACATTGTAGTTGGGCACGAACACCACTTTGAGCAGCCCGCGAACGGCGGGATCGCCGTTGATGACCTTGGCAACGTCGTTAGCCAGTTTGATGATCAGCTTGGCGTTGTGGTAGCTCGGCGCCGCCTTGCCGCCGAAGAACTTCACCCGCGGCGTCCAGTCTTTCTCGGGATGCGAGCGGATCTGGTCGTACAGCGCCACGGCCTCCAGGATGTTGAGCAACTGGCGCTTGTATTCGTGGATGCGCTTGATCTGGATGTCGAACAACGCCGACGGATCGACGCGGATGCCCAGCCGGTCGGCGACCAGATTGGCGAGCCGCACCTTGTTGGCGCGTTTGACGGCTGCAAACTTCTTGCGGAATGCCGCGTCATCCGCAAAGCGATCCAGATCCTTGATCACCTCGATGTTGTCGAGGAAACGGTCGCCGATGGCTTCGCGCGCCAGTGCCGTCAGGCCCGGATTGCACTGGATCAGCCAGCGCCGCGGGGTGATGCCGTTGGTCTTGTTGTTGATGCGATCCGGATAGAGCCGGTGCAGGTCGGCGAACACCGTCTGCTTCATCAGTTCGGTGTGCAGCGCAGACACGCCGTTGATCGAATGCGAGCCGACGAAGGCAAGATTGCCCATGCGCACGCGGCGATCACCATTCTCCTGGATCAGCGAGATCGATGCGATCTGGTCGCCGGAGAAACGACCCGTCGAGCGCGCTTCCTGCAACACCTCGGCATTGATGGCGTAGACGATCTGCATGTGGCGCGGCAGCAACCGTTCGAACAGCGGCACCGGCCAGCTTTCGAGTGCCTCTGGCAGCAGCGTGTGGTTGGTATAGGCGAAGGTTCGCTTGGTTATGTCCCAGGCCTTGGCGAAATCCATGCCATGGACATCCATCAGCAGTCGCATCAATTCTGGTACGGCAACAGCTGGATGGGTGTCGTTGAGGTGGATTGCGGCCTTGTCCGGCAGGGACTCGAGTTCTCCGTACTGGCTGAGGTGACGCTGCAGGATGTCCTGCAGTGAAGCGGTCGAGAAGAAATACTCCTGCCGCAGCCGCAGCTCCTGGCCGGCCTTGTGGGAATCCGCCGGATAAAGCACGCGCGACAGCGCGTCCGCCTTGTTGCTCTCGGCCAGCGCGCCGATGTGGTCGCCGGCATTGAACTTGTCGAGCAGGATCGGGTCGACGGGCATGCCGGACCAGAGCCGCAGGGTGTTGACGCGCTTGGCCTTCCAGCCGACCACGGGCGTGTCATAGGCGACCGCCAGAACATGCTCCAGAGGTTTCCAGACATGGCGCTCTAGTCGCCCATCCCTCGCTGTGACGGATTCGACCGAGCCACCGAAGCCGACTTCGAAGGAACGCTCGCGACGCTCGAACTCCCACGAATTGCCATGATCGAGCCAGGTCTCCGGCAGCTCCACCTGCCAGCCATCCTGGATCTCCTGGCGGAACATACCGTTGGCGTAGCGGATGCCATAGCCATGGGCCGGCACATCGACGGTCGCCATCGATTCCATGAAACAAGCCGCGAGCCTGCCCAGGCCGCCATTGCCGAGCGCGGCATCAGGCTCGAGCGTGGCGATCTCGTCGAGGTCGACTCCAAGGGAGGACAGCGCCTCGCGCATCGGGTCCATGATGTCGAGATTGGAAAACGCGTCGCGCATCAACCGGCCGATGAGAAACTCGAGTGACAGGTAATAGACGCGCTTTTCCTGCTGGTCGTAGGTCTCCTTGGTGGCACTGATCCAGTGGTCGATGATGCGGTCACGCACCACCTTGATCGAAGCCGTCAGCCAGTCGTAAGGCGTCGCAACCGTGGTGTCCTTGCCGACGCGGTATTTGAGGGCCATCAGCACCTCGGACGCAAGTGTCTCCGGGTCGGGGTGGTCGAGATCAGGCAGCGGAGCACTGGGCTTCTTGGTGCGGGTCATCTTGCCTCTCGCGCGACCGGCGATCAGAGTTTACTCATCTCGCCGAGAACCGATTTTGCCTTTCAAACAGCATGAATAGCAGGACCTTCCGGCCCAGACCAGACAGCCGACCGGAATTTTTCAATCGATTTAATATCGCTAATATTCTGCGTTGCACCCAGAGCATATCGCAATGCACTCCGGGCGCAATCGGCAGATCATGCGGCTGCTGCGACGGCCTCAGGCGGAGCCTTCGCCCCGGTCATGAAAGCGACCGCATCCGACATCGAATATTCTTTCGGATTGATGACAGTGAGACGTCGGCCAAGCCGATGGATATGAATGCGATCCGCCACCTCGAAGACATGCGGCATGTTGTGCGAGATGAGCACGATGGGCAGGCCACGCCGCTTCACATCGAGGATGAGTTCCAGAACGCGCCGACTCTCCTTGACGCCGAGCGCTGCGGTCGGCTCATCCATGATGACGACGCGACTGCCGAAAGCAGCAGCACGTGCGACAGCCACACCCTGGCGCTGCCCCCCCGACAATGTCTCGACCGCCTGGCCGATGTTCTGGATGGTCATCAGGCCAAGTTCGGTGAGCTTTTCGCGCGCCCGTTTTTCCATCGCCGTGCGGTCGAGCATGCGAAACCAGGAGCCGAGAATGCCGGGTTTGCGGATCTCACGGCCAAGAAACATGTTGTCGGCGATGGACAGGGCCGGCGACAAGGCGAGGTTCTGGTACACGGTCTCGATGCCTGCGCCGCGCGCCTCCATCGGAGATTTGAACTGCACCGGCTTGCCTTCCAGGCGGATCTCGCCCTCGTCCGGTGTAACAGCACCGGAGATCGCCTTGATCAGCGACGACTTGCCGGCGCCATTGTCGCCGATGACGGCCAAGATTTCGCCTGGGTAGAGGTCGAAATCGGCGTTGTTCAGTGCCGTGACGCGGCCGTACCGCTTAACCAGTCCGCGTGCGGTGAGAATGGGTTCCGTGGTCATCCTGCGACCTTCCTGATCCACTGGTCGATGGCGACGGCGCTGATGATCAGCACGCCAATCAACAGATAGGTCCATTGCGGGTCCGTGCCGATGAGGCGCAACCCGAGTGAGAAGACACCGACGATCAGCGCTCCGAAAAGCATGCCGAGAATGGATCCGCGCCCGCCGAACAGCGAGATGCCGCCGATCACCACCGCGGTGATGGATTCGATGTTGGCAAACTGGCCTGCGGTCGGCGAAACCGAACCGATACGGCCGATCAGCAGCCAGCCGCCGAGTGCGCAGATCAGGCCCGACAGTACATAGACCGATAGCAGCATGCGAGTGACGCGCACGCCAGACAGTTCGGCCGCGTCCGGATCGTCGCCGATCGCGTAGACATGGCGGCCCCAGGCGGTGTGGTTCAGGACGTACCAGAGAATGGCGACCAGCAGCACCAGCGCGACGACGCCATAAGTGAAGACCGCATTGCCCACGCGAAAATTGTTGCCGAAGAACTGCAGGATCGGCGCCTGCGTTTCGATATCCTGCGCGCGGATGGTTTCGTTGGCCGAATAGAGAAAATTCGAGGCCAGAACGATCTGCCACATGCCGAGCGTGACGATGAAGGGCGGCAGCTTCATGTAGGCCACGAGCGCACCATTGATCCAGCCGCACAGCGCACCGACAGCGAAGCCGCACAGGATCGCGATCGATGGCGGCAGCCCGTAGCGGAAGGTGAACTGTCCCATCACCACCGACGAGAGCACCATGATGGCGCCCACCGAGAGGTCGATACCGGCAGTGAGAATGACCAGCGTCTGCGCTGCCCCGATCACGCCGGTGATGGCGACCTGTTGCAGGATCAGTGTCATCGAGAAGGCAGAGAAGAACTTGCCACCAATGATCAGGCCGAAGATCAGCACCGAAGCCACCAGAACGATCAATGGTACGGCAGCCGGATTGGAATGCAGGAAATGCTGTAGCTTTTCCAAGGTCGAACGCGTGTGCGTGTCGAAGTCCGCCACCGCCGTGTCGGCTCCAGTCAGCACTTTTTCGAATTCCTGCGGTCGCCTGGCATCCGCCGAAGCGTCGGTCATGTCGGCTCCTCCCGATCGGGGACTGACGCCCCGTCATACGCCCAAGGTGTTGATGCCTCGCCGGCGGGCCGATACCCCCTCCCCGGTCAGAAGACGACCGGGAGAGAGGGTGCTCCGCCAGGAGAGCACCCCCGCATAGAGCGCCGCGCGTCCTGCGGACGCGCAAAGGCCACTCTATCACTTAAATCCGCGCATCGTGCTTTCCGAAAATCGGACCCGATTTTCGGGCCGATGCGCTACAGCAATGCCAGCAAAATCGCGCAGCGGTTTTGTGTCCGGAATTGCTACAAATAAACCCAGAGCGTTTCCGCGTTTCCGTGAAAAACGGAAACACTCCAGCCAGCATCATGCCGTTAAGGGTTCAAATCAACCCCAGCACTTGGAAAGACCGGTCTTGACGTCGATGGATTCGACGCCCTTGGCCGGCTTGGCGGTGACCAGTGCCACACCGGTGTCGAAGAAGCTCTTGCCTTCCGTCGGCTTCGGCTTCTCGCCGCTGTCGGCGAATTTCTTGATCGCCTCGACACCAAGTGATGCCATCAGCAGCGGATATTGCTGCGAGGTGGCGCCGATGACGCCGCCTTCGACGTTCTTGACGCCTGGGCAGCCGCCATCGACCGATACGATCAGCACGTTCTTTTCCATGCCGACGGCTTTCAGTGCCTCATAGGCGCCGGCAGCGGCTGGTTCATTGATGGTGTGGACGACGTTGATTGACGGATCCTTCTGCAGCAGGTTCTCCATCGCCTTGCGGCCACCTTCCTCATTGCCGTTGGTGATGTCGTGGCCAACGATACGCGGATCATCCTCGTCGCCGATCTTGTTGGCGTCCTTGGGATCGATACCGAAACCGATCATGAAGCCCTGGTCCCGCAGCACATCGACGGTCGGCTGCGACGGGGTAAGGTCAAGAAACGCGATCTTGGCATCCTTTGCCTTGTCTCCCAGCGTGGCGGCGGCCCACTGACCGATCAGCTTGCCAGCCAGCAGATTGTCGGTGGCGAAAGTGGCGTCCGCGGCATCGGCGGGCTCGAGCGGGGTGTCGAGCGCAATCACGAGGATGCCGGCATCGCGCGCCTTCTTGATGGTCGGAACGATGCCCTTGGTATCGGAAGCGGTGATCAGGATGCCTTTGGCGCCGTCGGCGATGCAGCTTTCGATTGCCGCGACCTGGCTTTCGGTATCACCGTCGATCTTGCCGGCATAGGTCTTCAGGGTGACCCCCAGCTCCTTTGCCTTGGCGGTGGCGCCTTCCTTCATCTTGACGAAAAACGGATTGGTATCGGTCTTGGTGATCAGGCACGCGCCGACATCGGCCGCCGAAGCAGGCGCGGTAAAGCTTGCGAGCGCTGCGACCGCAGCGCCGAACACGGACGTCTTGAGAACAGAAAATCGCATTGAGGTACTCCTCCCAGAACCAAAGATCGCGGCCGACTGAATGCGCGCCGCCGAGGCGCCCGTCTGCTTTCCCGGTGAGCTCCCCGGTCCAAACGAAACACCAATCGCAATTCCGAGTCAATAATTAAATCACTCTTATTTATTATTGACACACTTGCGGAGCCGGCTCATTCTCGGCCAAAAGTCAGACAAGAAATCATGGGAGGGAGGAAGCTGTTGGACGACGGCGTTCAAAAGCACGGTTCGAACGAGCCGGGGGCGAGCCGTCTTCATCGCGGCACCAACCAGAGCGGCATGCGCGACCACAATGAGCGGCTCGTGCTTTCGCTCGTCCGGCAGCATGGCGGCCTGGCGAAATCCGACATCGCCCGCATGACCGGTCTTTCCGCGCAGACGGTCTCCGTCATCATGCGTGAACTGGAAGAAGAAGGCCTGCTGCTCAGGCGCGAACCGCTGCGTGGCCGCATCGGCCAGCCGTCCATTCCCATGGCACTCAACCCGGAGGGCGCCTTCTTCATCGGTCTCAAGATCGGCCGTCGCAGCGCCGAACTGGTGCTGATCGACTTCCTTGGCAAGGTGCGCGCCATGCTTCACCATTCCTACCGTTACCCGGCTCCATCGGAGACCGTGGATTTCGTTGCTGCCGGCGTCGCCAAATTGCGGGCAGGACTGACGCCCGCACAAGATCGACGTGTCTCCGGCCTCGGCATCGCGGTACCTTTCGAGCTGTGGAACTGGGCCGACGCAGCCGGTGCGCCACGTTCGATCATGGAGGAATGGCGCCATCGCGACATCCGCTCCGACATCCAGGCGCTGTGCGACTTCCCCGTCTATCTGCAGAATGACGCGACTGCCGCCTGCGGCGCCGAGCTTGTTTTCGGCAACGCGCTGGATGTGCGCGACTTCGTCTATTTTTATATCGGCGCCTTTGCCGGCGGTGGCATCGTGCTCAACGGCCGCATCTACAGCGGGCCGACCGGCAATGCCGGCGCGCTTGGCTCTATGCCGGTGCCGGGGCCAGACGGCAGGCCGATCCAGCTTATCGACGTCGCCTCCATCGCAACGTTGGAAAAGGCGCTTGCGCTGCGTGGCGTGGATGCCCAGCACCTGTGGACCTCGCCCGAGGAGTGGGGTGACATTGGGCCGGAGCTCGACGCTTGGCTTGCCGGCGCGGCCGAGGCCCTTGCTTACGCCATAGCCTCCGCATCCGCGGTGATCGACTTCGAGGAAGCAGTGATTGACGGCTGGATGCCCACTGCAATTCGCGCCCGTCTGGTCAAGGCCGTTGGCGCCGCTTTGGACAAGGTCGATGCCGAAGGCCTCAAATTGCCGACCGTGCGCGAAGGCACTGTCGGCATCCACGCCCGAGCACTCGGCGGCGCGAGCCTGCCCCTTTCCGACCGCTTCCTTGTCGGTCCAACCTCAACATCCGGAACGCTTTGACATGCTGATCGGCATTTCTCCCCTGCTCGGGCCCGAACTTCTTGGCGTGCTGCGTGCGATGGGCCATGGCGACGAAATCGCCATCGTTGACGGCAACTATCCAGCAGAAGAACAAGCCACCCGCCTGATCCGTGCCGACGGCGTCGATCTGGTGCCGATGCTCGATGCCATCCTTTCCGTTTTGCCAGTGGATGATTTCGTCGAAGAAGCGCTGTTCCGTTCTTCGAAAAAAGGGGATCCGAAGCTGGTCGACCCCGTCCACGGTGAGATCGAAGCGGTGTGCACCAAACGCGCGCCCGGCCGCAAGGTGGTCGCCATGCCAGGCGCCGACTTCTACGCCAGGGTCAAGGCGGCCCATGCCATCGTTCAGACATCAGAGCCCCGGCTCTACGCCAACATCATCGTCCGCAAGGGCGTGATCTACCCGACCGGAGCCTGAACGCATGATCCTGTGCTGCGGCGAGGCCCTCATCGATATGCTGCCGCGCGAGAGTACAGCCGGCGAAGCAGCTTTCGCGCCCTATGTCGGCGGGGCCGTCTTCAACACAGCCGTGGCGCTTGGCCGGTTGGATATTCCGGTTGGTTTCTTCACCGGCATCTCGACGGATTTTTACGGCGACATGCTGCGCAATGCCCTTGTCGCCAGCAAAGTGTCGCTCGACTTCATCAAATTTGCCGACCTGCCGACGACGCTTGCTTTCGTGAGATTGAGCGGAGGCCAAGCCAGCTATCTCTTCTATGACGAAAACACTGCGGGACGCATGCTGGTCGAGGCCGATCTGCCCACCGTCGATGACGAGGTTGAAGCGATGCACTTCTCCTGTGTCAGCCTCATCCAGGAACCGTGCGGGGCGACCTATGAGGCGCTGATGCGCCGCGAGCACGACAAGCGGGTGATGATGTTCGATCCCAACATCCGCAAGAATTTCATCAAGGACAAACCGCGACATCTCGCGCGCATGCAGCGGATGCTGGCGCTCGCCGATATCGTCAAGTTGTCGGACGAGGACCTGGACTGGTTTGGCGAGACCGGCAGCCTCGAAGACATCGCGGCGCGCTGGCTTGGGCTGGGGCCCAGTCTTATGGTGGTGACGCAAGGTGCCAAGGGTGTGGTGGCATTCTCCCGGAACCATGCCGTTTCCGTACCGGCAGAGCCAGTCAAGGTTGTCGACACGGTCGGGGCCGGCGATACGATCAATGCCGGGATCCTCGCCTCATTGCGCGACCAGGGCCTGCTGTCCAAGCAGGCGATTGCCGGCCTTTCGGAAAACCAGATCCTTACAGTGCTTGCCTTCAGCGCCAAGGCCGCCGCCATCACCGTTTCCCGCGCCGGCGCCAATCCGCCTTCACGGCGGGAACTCATCGAAAGCGCCGCTGTCGCCGGCTAAAAGCCCGTATTGCAATCACATTATGTTTCGCAAACGACGATGCCGTAGCCGCAGGCCGCACAAAAAGCCCGCAAAAGCCTGGCTTTGCAGCTTTTCCCCAAAGCAGCTTAACGGCTGTTGGTAACGAAGGCGACCGCTGCCTAAAGCCGCAGCCTTGCTGCAAATCTTTCGCGCGCCGTGCAACTCTGGTACCAGCGGCGCGTTATCTGGCAAAATTCGGGGCCGACATGCAGTTCATCGATCTAGGCGCGCAGCGCGCACGCATCCACGACAGGCTGAAGTCAGCCATCGACAAGGTCGTTGAGGAAGGCCGCTATATTCTCGGGCCGCAGGTCGCCGAATTCGAAGCCAAGCTGGCAGATTACGTCGGGGTGAAGCATGTGGTGGCTTGCGCCAACGGCACCGACGCCTTGCTGCTGCCGCTTTACGCCTCCGGCATTGGGCCTGGCGATGCAGTGTTTGTACCGAGCTTCACTTTCGCAGCGACCGCCGAAGTGGTGGCGCTGGCCAAGGCCGAACCGATCTTCGTCGATGTCGATGCCAAGACCTACAACATCGACATCGAAAGCCTGGAAGCTGCCATCGCCATGGTCAAGGCCGAAGGCCGGCTGAAACCGAAGGCAATCATCCCCGTCGACCTGTTCGGCCTTGCCGCCGACTACCATGCCATCATGGCGATTGCCAGGCGCGAGAACCTGCTGGTGATCGAGGATGCCGCCCAGTCGATCGGCGGCACCGCCAGCAATGCCAAATGCGGCGCCTTCGGCCATGTCGCCGGCACATCGTTCTATCCGGCCAAGCCGCTCGGCTGCTATGGCGACGGCGGCGCGATGTTCACCAATGACGGTGCACTGGCTGAAAAGCTGCGTTCCTTCGCCTTCCACGGCAAGGGCGAAACGCAATATGACAATGTCCATGTCGGCATCAATTCGCGTCTCGACACACTGCAGGCAGCGATTCTGATCGAAAAGCTGGCGATCCTGGAAGATGAGATGGTCGCCCGTCAGAAGGTGGCGGCGCGTTATGCCGAAGGCCTCGGCGACGTCGTCACGGCAGCAGGCAACCTCGACGGCAGCCGCTCGGCGTGGGCGCAATACGCCATCGAAACGCCAAAGCGTGACGGGTTGAAGGCGCACCTGCAGGAAAAAGGCATCCCGTCCGTCATCTACTACGTCAAGCCGTTGCACGAGCAGGTCGCTTACCGTCACTTCCCGCGCACGCCCACCGGCCTGGCGGTATCGGAAGGCCTGCCCAACCGGATCCTGTGCCTGCCGATGCACCCCTATCTGAGTGAAGCCGACCAGGATCGTGTCATCGAGACGATCCGCAACTACATCGGTTCGAACTCGATCCAGGCGGCGGAGTAAGCATACCTCGCCGTATCGACCGAGGGCATTTGCCTGCAGCGCAGGCGGCCCTCACCTGCCTCTGGCTATAAAAAACGGATTGGCGAAATCGGCGTCGTGCGCCTGATTTCGCTTGCCATAGGTGAGCGGTTCACCATCGAGCGTCGATGTGCTGCCACCAGCAGCGCGCAATACAGCATCACCCGCCGCCGTATCCCATTCCATGGTGCGACCGAAACGCGGGTAGAGGTCGGCGACGGCTTCCGCAAGAAGGCAGAACTTGAGCGACGAACCGATGGAGACGATCTCCGTCGGCCCCAGTGTTGCGATATAGTCGTCGGTTTCCAGCGTGCGGTGCGAGCGGCTGGCAACGACTGCAAGTGGCGAGGCGGCTGGACGGGCCGCAATCGCCCGGCGCGCAACCACGCCGAGGTTTGCATCGACTTCTGCAGCTTCCGCCATTCCAGGCCGCCCCGAATACAGCTTGCCGGAGCACGGTGCGAAGACCACGCCGACCTCGGGAACACCGTGGCGCACCAGCGCGATGTTGACGGTGAAGTCATTGCCACGCTTGACGAATTCCTTGGTGCCATCGAGCGGATCAATCAGAAAGAAGGCTTCGCCGAGCGAAGCCGGCAGGATACCGGCGCTGGCTTCCTCTTCTGCCACGCATGGCACGTCCGGATAGATTTCGCGAAGGCCAGCGAGAATGATCTGCTCGGCCTGCCGATCTGCTTCCGTTACCGGTGATGCGTCCGCTTTGGCATCGACCGCGCAGCCTTCGTGGAAGATGCGCATGATGGCACTGCCGGCAGCCAATGACAGCTTTTCCAACACGACGAGCATGGCAACATCGCCATGTGCCGAGCCTTTCTGGGCCTCTGCAGAACTGGTCTCGGGCGTGTTGAGATTCATGGCAAAGCGAGCCTGAATTGGTGGATTTCAATAGACGGGATACAGCATGGTGCCCGACATGCAAGCAGCGAGAGCAATGACGGTCCGCCATTTGCAGACCGATATCGATCGGGCCTCAATACGCCCTAGATGCCGCCGCCACTTTCATATTGCGTCTCAGCCTTGTCGCGCTCGGCCAGCCATTCGTCCAGGATATCCACCATCTCTTCGACGGTTCTACCGACCGTCTGCAGGCGGATCTCGGGGGTCTCTGGCGGTTCATAGGGAGAATCGACGCCGGTGAAATTCTTGATCTCGCCGCGCAATGCCCGCGCATAAAGGCCCTTCGGATCGCGTCGCGCGCACTCCTCGAACGGCGTGTCGACGAACACTTCGACGAACTCGCCACCTGCCATCAGTTCGCGCGCCAGACGCCGCTCGGCACGAAAAGGCGAGATGAAGGAGACGAGCACGATCAGGCCGGCATCCGCCATCAGCTTCGCCACTTCGGCGACACGGCGGATGTTCTCGACGCGGTCGGCATCGGTGAAACCGAGATCGCGGTTGAGGCCATGGCGCACATTGTCGCCATCGAGCAGATAAGTGTGACGCCCGGTGGCGGCGAGCTTCTTCTCGAGCAGGTTGGCGATGGTGGACTTGCCCGAGCCCGACAGGCCAGTGAACCAGAACACCGCCGGTCGCTGGTGCTTCATGTCGGACCGCGCACGCTTGTCGACGTCGAGCGACTGCCAATGGATGTTCTCGGCACGGCGCAGAGCATGCTGGATCATGCCGGCGCCGACGGTCGCATTGGTGATGCGGTCGATCAGGATGAAAGCGCCGGTCGAGCGGTCTTCGGCAAAGGCATCGAAGGCTATCGGGGTGCGCGTCGAGATGTTGACGACGCCGACCTCGTTCATCTCCAATGACTTCGCCGCTTCTTCGCTCAAGTCGTTGACGTTGAGACGGTGTTTCAGTTCGGTGACGGTCGCGCTCGCCTCATCCGTTTCGGTGCGCAGGATGTAGGAACGGCCTGGCAGCAACGCCTGCTCGTCGAACCAAACCAGCTTGGCGGCGAACTGGTCGGACACCTGCGGGCGCGCATCCGGCTGCACCAGCATGTTGCCGCGCGAAACCTCGACTTCTTCATCCAGCACCAGCGTCACCGCCTGGCCGGCAATCGCCTTCTGCAGGTCGCCACCATAAGAGACGATGCGCTTGACGTGGGCGGAACGGCCGGATTTCGCCACCACAACCTCGTCGCCACGCGACACCGAGCCGGAGGCGATGGTGCCGGCGAAGCCACGAAAATCGAGGTTCGGCCGGTTCACATATTGCACGGGGAAACGGAACGGCTGTTCAACCGAAGCGCTTCCTACCGGGACAGTCTCCAGATGCTCGATCAGCGTCGGGCCCTGATACCAGGCCAGCCGCTCCGAACGCGCCGAAACATTATCGCCGTAGCGCGCCGACATCGGGATCGGCGCAATACTTTCGAAGCCGAGGTCGCGCGCGAAATCGCGATATTCTGCGACGATGCGGTCGAAGATAACGCGATCGAAGCCGACCAGATCGATCTTGTTCACCGCCAGCACGATGTTGCGGATGCCGAGCAGCGACGCGATGATGGAATGGCGCCGTGTCTGGCGCAGCACGCCCTGGCGCGCGTCGATCAGAACGATGGCGAGATCGGCGGTGGAAGCGCCGGTCGCCATGTTGCGGGTGTATTGCTCGTGCCCCGGCGTATCAGCGACAATGAACTTGCGCTTTGGCGTGGCAAAGAAGCGGTAGGCCACATCGATGGTGATCCCCTGCTCGCGCTCGGCCTCCAGACCATCGACCAGCAGCGCGAAATCGACATCCTCGCCGGTCGTGCCATGCTTGCGCGAGTCACGCTCGAGCGCTGCGAGCTGATCCTCGAAGATCTGCTTGGTGTCGGAGAGCAGTCGGCCGATCAGCGTCGACTTGCCATCGTCGACCGAGCCGCAGGTGAGGAAGCGCAGCAGCGACTTCTTCTCCTGCGCGGCCAGATAATCGCGCACCTCGTTGCTCGGCTCGAGGGTTTTTGCCGGAACATGGCGCATTCTCAAAAATACCCCTCGCGCTTCTTCTTTTCCATCGAGCCGGCTTCATCGCGATCGATCAGGCGGCCTTGCCGCTCGGATGTGCGCGCCGTCAGCATCTCGCCGACGATGGCTTCCAGCGTGTCGGCGCTGGATTCGATGGCGCCGGTGAGCGGATAGCAGCCGAGCGTGCGGAAACGCACCAGGCGGTTTTCGATCACCTCGTCAGGACGCAGCTTCATGCGGTCGTCGTCCTTCAGGATGAGCATGCCGTCGCGTTCGACCACCGGCCGCTGCTTGGCGAAGTAAAGCGGTACGATCGGGATGTCTTCCTGCAGGATGTACTGCCAGATATCGAGCTCGGTCCAGTTGGAGAGCGGGAAGACGCGGATCGACTCCCCGGCGGCGATGCGGGTGTTGTAGATGTTCCACATCTCCGGCCGCTGGTTCTTCGGATCCCAAGCATGGCTTGAATTGCGGAAGGAGAAGATGCGTTCCTTGGCGCGCGACTTCTCCTCATCGCGACGGGCACCGCCGAAGGCAGCGTCGAAGCCGTATTTGTCGAGCGCCTGGCGCAGGCCCACGGTCTTCATGACATGGGTGTGCACGTTCGAACCATGGTCGAACGGGTTGATGTTGTCGCGCACGCCATCCTCGTTGACATGCACCAGAAGATCGAAGCCAAGCTTCTCCGCCATCTGGTCGCGGAAAGCGATCATCTCGCGAAACTTCCAGGTGGTGTCGACATGCAGGAAAGGAAACGGCGGCTTGGCCGGATAAAAGGCCTTCATCGCCAGATGCATAAGGACCGACGAGTCTTTACCGACGGAATACAGCATCACCGGCTTGGAGAAATTGGCAGCAACCTCACGAAAGATATGGATGGACTCGGCTTCCAACCGCTGCAGGTGGGTCAATGCCATGTTCATCGATGAGGTCTCTTATCGCCGTAGTTCCGCCTGCGAACAAACCGGAACGAACAACCCTGGCGGGACAAAGCTGTCGCGGTTCCGGCCGGACGCCAAACCTGCCACCTTCTAGCGCCAGAAATAGGCCCCGCCAACATTGTCGAGGCTCTTTGCCTTCCCTTATTGAGATATATTTTTCCCGGAACCGGCAGTTCTTGGAATTTCCCTGCGGGACGATCCAAATGCGGTCGAGGCGGAGCCACCTAGGCTGCACCATGATGAGAATCTGCGGATAGAGCACGTTTCCTATTGAATCCGCCCAGTCGTCAACGCATGCAGAACTGTTGCCACAGGGGAACAGTACCCTTGAGGGACTTGAGTAGCAGCCTCAACTCGCGTATGGCCAGCGCACACAAACGGGTGCCATGCGGAGATGCTCACCGGCATTGTTGCTTAAGACGACTAAGTGCCGGAAAAGCATTACATAACCTGCGATATCAGTGGATTGGCGCAATGTTGTCGAGATACCTACCGGCTCCGCTTGCGGGTTGATTGATCTCTAAGAGGCGAACATACACGCATGACTATCAAAGAAGTTAGAGCCTCAAGCTGTTGTGAAAAGCAGCAGGATCAGCCTCGACATAGAGCTGAACTCCGAGAATATCGGAATTCACAATCCTTCAGGACGGCACCCTGACAGCCGCCCCCGCAAACTTGCAGAACAGAAGCTCTCAATCCAAAGTCGTGGACTAATTCGCAAATGACGATCAGCTTAGAAAACGCTGCGATTGCAGTTGTGGGCCTCGGCTATGTTGGCCTGCCATTGGCAGTTGAATTCGGGAAAAAACGACGCGTCGTCGGATTTGACATCAAACGCAAACGCATCGATGCGTTGCGTGCCGGAGAGGATGATACGCTAGAAGTAACGCCCGAAGCTCTCGCAGAAGCCAAGAAGCTTTCCTTCTCTGATGATCCCGCGGATCTTAAGGCATGTGGTGTCTTTATCGTAACGGTACCCACTCCGATCGATGACGCCAATCGCCCAGACCTAACACCACTGGTGCGTGCATCCGAACTGATCGGCTCGGTGATGCCACAGGGCGCGGTGGTGATCTATGAATCAACTGTTTATCCAGGGGCAACCGAAGAGGTCTGTGTTCCAGCGCTCGAGCGGACTTCAGGCAAGAAGTTTAACGTCGACTTTTTCTGCGGCTACAGCCCGGAGCGTATTAACCCCGCAGACAAGCAAAATACCCTGCCAAGCATCGTAAAGGTTACAAGCGGCTCGACACCGGAGGCCGCCGAAGCGGTGGATGGGCTTTATTCAGAAATCATCACCGCTGGGACTCACCGGGCCAGCAGCATCAAGGTCGCTGAAGCCTGCAAGGTGATCGAGAACACGCAACGCGACCTCAACATCGCCCTTATGAATGAGCTTTCGATCGTCTTCGCGCGGGTCGGCATCGACACCGCCGAGGTGTTGCAGGCAGCTCTCACGAAGTGGAACTTCCTGAACTTCCGGCCTGGTCTCGTAGGCGGCCACTGCATCGGCGTCGACCCGTACTATCTGACTCACAAGGCGGAACAACTCGGATACATTCCCCAGGTGGTTCTTGCCGGTCGGCGCATAAACGACAACATGGGCCGCTACGTTGCACGCAACACAATCAAACTGATGTTGAAAAATGGCATGGATGTTCCAAGGTGCCGCATCGGCGTGATGGGTGTCACATTCAAGGAGAACTGCCCCGATACCAGAAACTCGCGCGTAGCGGATATCGTCCGTGAGTTGCAGGATCACGGCGTCGAAGTGCTGGTCACAGATCCTCACGCGGACGCGGACGGGGTTCGGGCTGAGTATGGCTTCGAGGTCGGTTCGTTGTCTCCCGACAATCCAGTCGACGCGATTGTTGTGGCGGTTGGCCACCACGAATACCGTGACATGACCCCCGCCTACCTACGATCGCTCACCCGAGGCAACGCTCCCGTGCTTGCCGACGTCAAAAGTCTCTACGACCGGCACGCTGCGGCGGCTGAAGGTTTCACGGTGTTTCGGCTATGATGGCACAAAATTCGAACAGCAAGGTCCGTTTCGCACTCGTTGGCGCTGGGCGGATTGCCGCCAATCACTTCAAATCGATTGAGAGCCATGCCGATCGATGCGAGTTGGTCAGTGTGTGCGACACCAATCCGCAGGCGCTTGCCGCTGCGACTGCGCTGACAGGAGCCAAAGGCTATAGCCAGCTAAACGACCTCCTGGCGGAGACGAGTGCCGACTGCGTGATATTGACAACGCCAAGCGGGCTTCACGCCACGCAGGCGATTGCTGCAGCGCAATCTGGCCGTCATGTCCTGACCGAAAAACCAATGGCGACACGGTGGAGAGATGGCCTGGCCATGGTCGAGGCCTGCGACCTGGCGGGAGTGAAACTCTTTGTCGTCAAACAGAACAGGCGCAACGCCACCCTACAACTGCTGAAGCAGGCCATCGACCAGAAGCGCTTCGGCCGCATCTATTCGGTCGCGGTCAACGTATTCTGGACACGCCCGCAGGACTATTATGATGCCGCCAAATGGCGTGGGACCTGGGAGTTTGACGGCGGCGCGTTCATGAACCAAGCGAGCCACTACATCGATCTGCTGCAATGGCTCATCGGTCCGGTCGAAAGCGTTATGGCTTACACTGGAACACTGGCGCGCAGCATCGAAGCCGAGGATACGGGCGTCGCTGCGATCAGATGGCGCAATGGCGCCATGGGCACGCTCAATGTGACGATGTTGACCTATCCCAAGAACCTTGAAGGTTCGATCACCATTCTGGGTGAGACCGGAACGGTTCGGATCGGAGGTGTGGCGGTCAATGAGATCCAAGAATGGTCGTTTGCCGAACAGCTCCCCGAAGACGACCTGATCAAGACTGCGAACTACGAGACAACGAGTGTCTATGGGCTGGGCCATCCTCTCTATTATGACAATGTCATCAAGACATTGCGTGGGGAGGCCGACGCAGAAACGGATGGGCGCTCCGGCTTGAAGAGCCTGGAACTGCTTGTCGCCATGTACCAGTCCGCGAGAAACGGCACCCGCGTGCCGCTACCGCTGGAGATTTGATCTTGGGCTACACAGCGCACCCCTCCGCGATCATCGACGCCGGCGCCACAATCGGCGATGGGAGCCGTATCTGGCACTGGGTACATATCAGTGGAGGCGCCTGCATCGGACGCGACTGTTCGTTCGGACAGAATGTTTTCGTCGCCAACAACGTTGTGATCGGAAACAATGCAAAGATACAAAACAATGTTTCCATCTACGACAACGTGACGTTGGAGGATGATGTCTTTTGCGGACCGAGCATGGTCTTCACCAATGTCTACAATCCGCGTTCCGCAGTGCCCCGAAAGGCCGAGTATAGGGATACTCTCGTCAAGCGTGGCGCGACACTTGGTGCGAATTGCACCATAGTCTGCGGGATTACGATCGGGGAATATTCATTCGTCGCGGCCGGCGCGGTCGTGAACAGGAACGTCCCAGCATATGCCTTGATGGCTGGCGTGCCGGCGCGGCGCATCGGATGGATGAGCATGCATGGCGAACGCCTCGATCTGCCTGTGGAAGGCAATGGCACAGCCCGATGCCCTATTGCTGGCGACGAATATCAACTTCGCGACGGCGTCGTCGAAAGGCTGGGACCATGAACCAAATGCCAATCCAAACCAAGTCGAATGATCCCATCCAGTTCATTGATTTGAAGGCGCAATACGCAGCTATCCGTGAAGCGGTGAACGCACGCATTCAGACCGTTCTGGATCATGGTCAATACATCATGGGACCAGAAGTCGGTGAGCTCGAGCAGAAACTTGCAGTGTATACCGGCGCAAAGCACTGCATCACCGTATCGAGCGGCACTGAAGCACTTTTGATCGCAATGATGGCGCTCGGTGTCGGGCCTGGCGACGAAGTGATAACGACCCCCTTTACCTTTGCTGCCACAGCCGAGATGATTGTCCTTCTCGGAGCCACTCCGGTTTTTGTCGACATCGAAACAGCAACCTGCAACATCGATGCAGCATTGATCGAAGCCAAGATTGGTGCACGCACCAAGGCTATCATGCCGGTAAGTCTTTACGGACAGGCCGCCGACATGAACGAAATCAACGAGCTGGCGGCTCGCCACAATCTGCCCGTTATCGAGGATGCAGCACAGAGCTTCGGTGCCGATTACCGTGACCGCAAAAGTTGCGATCTGTCGACGGTGGGGTGCACCAGTTTCTTTCCGAGCAAACCACTTGGCTGTTACGGCGACGGTGGCGCGATGTTCACCAGTGACGACAACCTTGCCAAGGCCTTCCGAGAAATTCGGGTTCACGGACAGAGCAAGCGCTATGTCCACACCCGGGTCGGCGTCGGCGGGCGTATGGATACGCTGCAGTGCGCGGTGGTGCTGGCAAAGCTTGAGCGTTTCGAATGGGAAATAGAGCGTCGCTTAACGATCGGGGCACGTTATAACCGGTTGATCGACGAGGCTGGCCTAAAGCGCGTGCATCAGCGGCAGGACCGTAACAGTGTCTACGCCCAATACACTGTGCTCGTTGAGAACCGTGAGCAGGTCCAGGCCCATTTGCAAAGCCAAGGCATTCCGACGGCGGTTCACTATCCCGTCCCACTCAATGCTCAGCCTGCTTATGCGCATCTGGCCACCGGTAACGCCACGCCGAACTCAGATTGGGCAGCTGCTCATGTGATGAGCCTTCCGATGAGTGCCGACCTGACAGAGGAGCAACAGGATCGCATCGTAGAGGCGTTGAAGGCCGCCTCATGGCCCGCCTGATTGGTAGGCTCAAGGACTTCGTCCAAAACGACCTAGTCCGGGCGACCGGTCTGCTGGTCAGCGGCACGGCGGCTGCCCAGGTCATTTTCGCTCTCAGCATGCCAGTGGCGACGCGCCTCTACTCGCCGAGCGATTTTTCTTTGCTCGCTCTGTTCACCTCGATCGTCGCCATCGTCTCGGTTGCTGCCTGCCTGCGCTTCGACATCGCAATTCCTATCGTACGCAGTGACGACGAGGCGGTGAATGTCCTAGCCATCGCCCTCGCCTTTGCGGCACTGGTTGGCTGTGTGATTTTGGTACCCGTGTCCCTCGGGCCAAGGACCACGGCGGATTTTCTGCATCATCCGACGTTTGAGCCCTATCTTTGGCTGCTTCCCTTGGGAATCCTCGCCGCAAGTTTTTATAGCGCTTTGCAAAACTGGATGGTCCGGCGGAAGGCCTACCGCGGCATTGCGACAAACCGTGTCATCCAGGCCGGCGTCGCGGCTGTGATCATGATCGGCTTCGGCTTCTTCGATCCCAGCCCCACAGGACTGTTGCTTGGCTTCGCGGTCAATGCCGGCGCGGGTTTCCTTGGCCTCGGCTATCGTTTCTTTCGGGAAGATGGACACCTTCTCCAGTCGGTTTCCTGGCCGGCGATGAAGACCGCCTTCAGCACCAATGCGCGGTTTCCCAAGTATTCGACGTTTGAAGCGCTGTGCAACAATGCGTCGATCTACATTCCTGTCATCCTGATCGGATCCTTGTCGCCACGGGCGGACGCTGGATACATTATCCTCGCCATGCAAGTGATGCAGGCACCTCTCGGCCTGATCGGATCGTCGGTGGCACAAGTTTACCTGTCGCGCTCGCCTGAGGAATATTATGCAGGCCGGCTGAACGTCTTCACTGCCAAGATGCTGGCCGGACTTTTTCGTTTCGGCGTTGGTCCACTGATCTTTGCCGGTGTGGTGGCACCGGACTTCTTCGAGATTATTTTTGGCAAGGAGTGGCGGCCGGCCGGAGATTTGGTGCGCTGGATGACGCCGTGGTTTGTTGCACAATTCCTGGCGAGCCCAATTTCCATGGCGCTGCATGTGACCGGCAACCAACGCGCGGCACTATTCTTGCAAGCTGCAGGGCTCGTACTCCGCGCGGGAAGCGTGCTCATTGCCTCCGTGTTCTTCGCAAATCTGCTGTCGGAGACTTACGCTGTATCCGGATTTGTTTTCTACTTGGGGTACCTGTTCGTCATCCTGGGGGTAACCGGCTGCACGGTGCTCGAAACATGGAAGAGCGCGATACGCGCCGCCCCTATTCTTCTCTTGTGGGTTGCCGCAGGGCTCGTGTGCGTGGCGGCCGCCGCTATTCTCCGGTAAGCTGAAAGCTCAGTCTCGTATACCGATGCGTGCGCTGAGTGGCCAGGGTGCCGATTGGTTTCCAGCGCAAATGTTGATTTGGTCGCTCGCCCGTCTTTGGAAAAGGCTCACCAGCCTGAAAGAAACCGATAGAGAAACCGCCGGATCTTATACAGGAAAGGACCTGACAGAGAAGCTGCCCTCAATCTTTCAACGATCGTTGCACCACTGAGAGCAATCCTTTTGAGATCTCGAGACTTCCTACCTTCCTCGCATTCGACCTTTGCCGCAAGCGAAGCTCTCTTTTCAGGGACCAGCCCTGATCCGTATCGTGCAAGGAAAACCGAATAAGCCCGCATACGAGGCGTGTAGCGCTTGTTGAATTCCTCGAAGTTCAGGAGAAAATTGATACTGTTCCCGCTGTGAACGCGCCAGTGACAACCAATAACACCGGAGTGAACAAGCAAATTGTCAAAGTATAGAACCCCCGTTTCGGTCCATGTATCTTCGTTGGGGAATTCATCTGGAACCGGATATATTCTCGCCGTTGCGCGTTGATCCATCAGATAGGAAACGCCTGTCAGTCCGCCTTTCCGTGGATCTTTGGGAATCACCACGCCATGCATCTTTTTGATGTCTGATATCTGCATCAAGCGACACAGGCCAATGACCGGCTTGTCTGACTTGATGTCTTTCACGGCCAGCCAACGTGCGGCCAAACTGCCCTCAGGCATTATGTCATCGCCAGCAAAGATGGCGATCCACTTTCCCTGCGCTAAACTGATGCCATAGTTGAACGCCGAAACTTTACCTTTGCCAGTATTTCTTACCAATCGCAGATTGTTATTACCGCGCGTAAATTCACTGACGATATCGTAAGTTCTGTCTGTTGAGCCATCATCGACGAACACGAGTTCGAAGTTCACCCCCTTTTGGGCGAGGATGCTCGTAACAGCTTCCTGAACGTGTAACTCTTCGTTTTTTGCCGCTATAACGATAGAAACGTCAGGTTGCATCAATCGTCCACCATGAATATCCCATGCCGGACTATCCCAGGCAGGCTACTCGAGCAAGAACTATGTGGATGTCGTTGCGGGGAGCTATTTGCGCGGAATAAGCATAGGCGAGGAAAGAGCTCGAAGGCCATCTCGTGCCCGGTCAGCTTGCGGGGTCGTGATGGCGACAAAGGTGCCAACACCCTTGAGATCACCGCACTTCAACTCTTTTCGTCTCTGGCGCCGCACGATCGGCAAGCCATCCCTCGAACATGCTGATCAATGTCTCTCGATCGAATTCCCGCTGACAATATATCCGTGCTGCCAGTCCCATTTCCTGCCGCTCCTCGATTGTAAGAGACGACAACCGCTGAACCAGCTTTGCCAAGCCCTGCCCGTCTCCCGCAGCACACGTTAAGCCGGCACCCGCTTCGTTGATAACTCTGGCGCCTTCTCCATCCAACATACCCAGCAGAGGTACCCCGGCAGCCATGTAGCTCTGCACTTTGCCCGGTATCGTCATCGAAAAGATTGGCGCTGCCTTAAGGGATACCAGCAGCGCGTCCGCAGCACGGAAAAAGGAAGGCATCCTTTCAATCGGAAAACGGCCCAACAGAATGATCCGCTCGCCAAGGCCACGCTGAACTATTTCCTTCTTCACCCAGTCTGCTGCGCGGCCGTCACCGAGAACAAAGAAGCGTATGCCAGTGTGGTTCCGCAGTTTTTCAACGGCATCGAGTATCGCTGGAAAATCTTGCGCCTCGCCGATATTTCCGGCGAACAGCACGTTGAAAGTGTCCTGATAGGGCATCATCTCGGGTGCCTTCTCGACGAGCGCAGGATCTCCTTCGAAAATGGGCTCCGCCCACGCAGGGAAGTAGTCGACCTTTGCCTCTTTCCCGGCATATTTTTCAATGTTGGGAAAAAATGCTTTAGATTGAACCAAGATATGATCCGTGCGCCGATAGATGTAGGCCACGAGACGACCGATCCAACCCAATATGACTGGCGATCGCACGACACCGACGGCCGAAAGCGTTTCCGGCCAGAGATCGAGAACCCAGACAACAAGTTTTGCGCGCTTCAATCGCCTTTGAAGAATTGCAGGCAACACAGCTGTAATCGGCGAACTCATGGAGACAAAAATGGCATCGAACTTATGCCCGCGGAGCTTCCAAGCCCCCAGCATACCGGCCGACAAAACATAGCTTAGATAGTTCAACAGAAGGCGCTTGCTGCTGCGTCCTCGACCAATTACCGGGACACGCAAGACAGGCGCACCATGGAATTTCGAGAAGCGCTGCGGCTCCCGGCGGTACTCTTCGAAGATGTCGCCGTCCGGATAATTCGGCAATCCGGTCAGGATCGTTACATCGTGGCCACGCGCGATCAATTCCTCGACCAGATCATTGACTCGAAATGTTTCGGGCCAAAAGAACTGCGTCATTACCAGGATACGCATGACGGACCGTCAATCGTACTGGCGCCAGACCACGCGTCTGACATAGTCCGTGTAGCTGTGGATGATCCGCACCACCTTGTCGGAAACATTTGGCATGGAATAGTCGGCGACCAATCTCATCTGTCGCTCGGCACCGCGCAATTGAGACGCCAAGATTGACAACCCTTGGCGGACGCGATCCGCCTCCAGCCCAACCATCATAACAGCCGCTTCTTCCATTCCCTCCGGCCGTTCATGTGCCTCGCGGAGATTCAGGGCCGGGAAGTTCAAGATGGAAGACTCTTCGTTGATCGTACCGCTGTCTGAAAGCACGGCGCGTGCAGACATTTGAAGCCGGACGTAATCGTGAAAACCAAGCGGTTTTAGCAAACGAACATTGTCGTGGAACTTGGCGCCAGAAGTCTCGACACGCTTCATCGTGCGGGGATGAGTAGATACCACCACTGGAAGATCATAATCTTCGGCCACCGCATTCAGCACCTCGACCAGTTTGGAAAAGGAGCGTGGCGAATCGACATTTTCCTCGCGGTGGGCGCTGACTATGAAGTAGCGGAACTCCTCGAGCCCAAGGCGTGCCAAGGCGTCGGAGGCATCAATTCTGTCCCGATAGTAGCTCAAGACCTCGAACATCGGACTGCCGGTCTTTATGACCATGTCGGGCGGCAATCCTTCGCGAAGTAGATATTCGCGCGCTATTGAACTGTAGGTCAGATTGATGTCGGCCGTGTGATCGACAATTCTGCGATTGGTTTCTTCAGGCACGCGCTGGTCGAAACAACGATTGCCGGCCTCCATATGGAAAATCGGGATCTTACGTCGTTTTGCGGGAATGACTGCAAGACAGGAGTTGGTGTCTCCCAGGACCAGCATCGCGTCAGGTCTTTCATCCGCCAGGACCTTGTCGACAGCGATGATGATGTTACCAATCGTCTGAGCTGCATTGCCTGCGGCCGCGTCTAGAAAATAATCTGGCTTGCGGACGCCAAGATCGTCGAAGAAGACCTGATTGAGCTCATAGTCATAATTCTGACCAGTGTGGACAAGAATATGACTGCAGTGTTCGTCAAGTCGCGCCATGACACGCGAGAGCCGGATTATCTCGGGACGTGTGCCGACGACAGTAAGCACTTTCAGTTTGGTCACGGCTTAACTTTCATCGCGATTGTGTCCGGTTTGGCGCGATCGAATATCTCATTCGCCCAAAGCATGACGATCAATTCATCTTCACCAACATTGGTCACGTTGTGAGCCCAGCCGGGGATCGTTTCCACGATTTTGGCTTCGCCCCCCTTGGTCACGCACTCAAACGTTTCTCCGGTGTCGATGTTGCGGAATCCAAAGTGTGCAGTGCCTCGAATAACCAGGAACTTTTCCGTTTTGGTGTGGTGGTAGTGTTCACCACGGGTAATGCCTGGATGTGCGGTAAAATATGAAAACTGGCCGCTATCTCGAGTCTTCAACATCTCTACGAACTCGCCACGCGGATCGGCGTGAACAGGAACGGAATAGGTAAACTCGTCGCACGGAAGGTAGCTGAGATACGTCGCGTGCAATGCACGATACAAGCCTTCCCCGACGCGTGACGTCGTGAGGGTCTCACGACTTTCGCGAAAGTCGGAGATTGCCCTGGCTATTTCGCCCACAGTTGTTTCATGGATCGGGGCAATCTCACCGAAGCCGCCGCCTGGCTGGGGATTTTCGAGCAGATCAATGAATGTGGATACGACATCGTCGATGTAGACGAGGTTTAGTTTCGCATTCGCATCGTTTATCGAGATCGGCAGATTGCGCGCAATGTTGTGACAAAAAGTTGCGACGGCCGAATTGTAATTCGGACGCGCCCATTTGCCGAACACGTTGGCTAACCGGAATATCCGGACAGGCGCCCCGGTACTTTGTCCATAAGCAAAAAGGACATCCTCGGCAGCGCGTTTGCTGGCACCGTATGGATTGTCCAGGATCGCTTGCGTGGACGAGGCGTAGGCCACGGGTACAGGGCGTCCGACGCCTCGCAAGGTGCTGCACAACCGTTGCGTAAAGCCCTGGTTGCCGATGGTGAATTCCGCTGGATCTTTCGGTCTGTTCGTACCTGCCAGATGGAAGACAAAATCGGCCGTCGCCAGCATTGCCTCGAACTCGCTGGCCGAGGTTGCGCGGGTGACTTGCCGGATGTCCGCGTAGCCCAACTCGCGCAGTCGAACTATGAGGTTCCTGCCGATAAAGCCATTCGCGCCGGTGACGACAATTTGCACGACCGTCAGTCTTCCAGCATAGGCTTTTCGCCCTTGATGATACTGCGCATGAAATCGAGTTTCAGCAGCAAATCCTGCATCCCAGCGACGTCGAGGCGGCGAGTGTTGTGGGAATTGTACTCCTCGCTGGCACTGATCTTCGGTTCACCTTGCTCAACAAACTTCGTGTAGTTGAGGTCGCGCCCATCCGGTGGAACCCGATAATATTCCCCTAGATCTTCAGCGCCGGCCATCTCCTCGCGACTGAGCAACACCTCATAAAGCTTCTCACCATGACGTGTGCCGATCTCCCGCACATCATGGTCAGGCTTATCAAGCAATTTGGTGATGGCTTCAGTCAGTGTTGCGATGGTCGCGGCGGGAGCTTTCTGAACAAAGATATCGCCATTGCCACCATGCTGAAAAGCATAGAGCACCAGTTCTACCGCATCTTCCAGCGTCATCATAAAACGGGTCATCGCCGGGTCGGTGATGGTGATCGGGCGATTGTTCCGGATCTGGTCAATAAAGAGCGGTATCACAGATCCGCGTGACGCCATGACATTTCCGTAGCGGGTACCGCAAATCACGGTACCTGTCCCGTCCAGGTTGCGCGAAACGGCGACCATAACCTTTTCCATCATCGCCTTGGAAATGCCCATGGCGTTGATCGGATAAACTGCCTTGTCGGTCGACAGGCAAATAACTCGTTTGACACCGGCTGCGATTGCCGCCTCGAGCACATTTTCCGTACCCATGACATTGGTCCGGACAGCTTCCATCGGATGGAACTCGCAAGACGGCACCTGTTTAAGTGCAGCTGCGTGGAAACAGAAATCAACACCGCGCATTGCGGCTGCAATGCTGGACGAGTCCCGTACGTCACCAAGGTAGAATTTCAGCTTCGCATTCTGATAGCGCTTGCGCATATCATCCTGCTTCTTCTCATCGCGGCTGAAAATACGGATCTCGCGCACATCGGTATCAAGAAAGCGGCGCAGCACAGCGTTGCCAAATGAACCCGTACCGCCGGTGATCAGGAGGACCTTGTCCTTAAACATAGCTTTCTCGATAAAGTTAGATGAGGGTAAGGCCGTTTATTGGCCGATGGCGGCACGAATGATCTCATCCTTTTGATCTGGGTTGGGATAGTTAATCAAGACAGCTCGGTACATTCCCTTAAAGACAAACAAACTCCCCGCTGCCGCACCGATAACGCCGCACGCTGCCAGCAATGCGCCAATATCTTTCAACGACCCTGCGCCGCCGAGCACACTCATGGGGATGCCGACGGCTTGCCGGATCTGGCGGGCCAGCTCAAGATCGTAGCCCTTCATCTGACCATCGTTGTCGATTGAGTTCACAACAATCTCGCCGGCCCCACAGCGCTCAGCTTCCTTTGCAAGATCGATAACCGAGCGCCCCGTGTTGCGCGTGGCATTGTGCGTCCAGACCTCGTAACCTCCACCCTTTTTCTTTACGTCGAGCACCACGACGACACTCTGGCGGCCAACTTCATCGGAGATTTGCGAGATAAGCTGCGGATTTTCAATGGCCGCCGAGCTGATGGAAACCTTTTCCACGCCAAGTCCGATAATCCGTTTGGCCTGTTCCGCTGTCTTTACGCCGCCGCCATAGCAAAGAGGCATGCGGCATTCGACGGCCAAATCACCGATCATTTTGAAATTTGGCTCCCGCCCCTCGGCGGTCGCGTCAATATCAAGCACAATCAGTTCGTCGGATTCCTTCTCATTGAAGATTTTCACCGCGTTGATCGGATCGCCTACGTATTTCGGATCCTTGAAGCCGATCGTTTTTACGAGTCCGCCACCATGCACGAGCAGGCAGGGAACGATTCGAGGTCTGAGCATCTACAGGTCCGCGAAGTTCTTGAGGAGCCGCGCACCGTAGTGATGGCTCTTTTCGGGATGGAATTGCACCCCATGGATATTGCCGCTTATCACGCTACACGCAAAGTCGGCGCCATAGCTGGCGCGAGCCGCAGCATCTTCGGCACGGGTGCAATCGAAGTAGAAAGAATGCAGGAAATAGAACCGCGCATCCTCACCAAGCCCATCAAAGAGCCCGCTGGCTGCAGACGGCCTAACGTCGTTCCACCCCATATGAGGGAGAGGAAGTCCATTCGCACGAGGCTCCGAGCGAAAATTACGAACCGTGCCTTTTATCCAGCCAAGCCCAGGACGGCTGCCCTCTTCGCTGTCTTCCGCCAGGATCTGCATCCCGACGCAAACACCGATAACGGGGATTTTCTTCTCAAGTACCAGTTCATCAAGCACACCGCGCATGCCGGATGCTTCCAGAAGCTCCATGGCATGATCGAACGCACCGACACCTGGCAGAACGATTTTGGTTGCCTTGCGTAACTCCTCAGCGGATCTGACGGGGGTCGCCTCCAAATTCATCCGCTTGTACATGTTTGAAAAGGCTCGGACATTCCCAAGCCCGTAGTCCACGATGGAAATCATCTGATGATCGCTCTTTGGACCCCAACCGCGCGCAAGACTCTCGTTCCGAGATCTATGAAGGTCATTGCGTTCGCATAGTCCTTATAGCTCTTGTTCGGACCATCCATAATCTGCTGCAACTCTGCAACCGTAAGGTCGAGTTTGGTAGCGATGTATTCGAAGTCCTGAGCCAGATCATCGGGATTGTAAGCAGTCTGCGCAATACGCTCCAGTGCATCCTCGCGCGTTATTTGCCCGGTCAGGATCAGGCTGGAAAAATGCGCTCGGCGTTTATCGTAGCCGAATTTTGTCGGCAACCAATAGCCTTCATAGAAACGCGTAAAACGGGATTCGTAGTGCTTGTGTGCATATTTCTGCCAGCCAAACTTATCAACCAACTCTTGCATGGCTTCTTCCTTGCGGAAGGGCACATAGTTGAGTGGCTTTACAACCTGGATGCCTTTGAAATAGCGATAATAAATCTTGAAGGTAAAAATATCCGAAAGCGGGAAGGTTTTCAAAGGCCTGGAACCGAACCGGCGATGGATGTCTTTAAGCTGCCGCAGGTCACTCGCGTGATAGTGCCATTCCAACGGCTCGCGAACGCACTCCGTGGAGTAGTTCGCGCCGGTCAGAATATATTTGAAGCCATGCTTCGCAGCAAAATTATACAGGCCCGCAAAGAATGCGTGATCCTGTGGGGTGTCGATGTGAGGGACCTGCGCCTTGAAAAACGCCAGCTGCAGATCTTTCATCTCCTGCCAATTGACGACCTCAGTGTGAAGGTCGAGATTCAAGCCATCGACAAGCTTCTCAATATTGTTCACCGCCTGCTGCGAGTTCCACCCCGCATCGACGTGGAACAACAGCGGCCTGAGACCAAATTTCGCCTTAGCCAGATAGGTTACATAAGATGAATCGACACCACCGCTGATGCCAATGAGGCAGTCATGGTCTCGGCCTTGACCGTCCTTCTTGATTTTATCAACGACCGCTGTGATCTCGCGCAGTCCACGCTCGTCGGGATGCCAATTGGGCAGAATGTTGCTATAGTAATTGCTGCAATACTCGCAGCGTCCTTCGGAATCGAAACTGATCTTCGAATCCGACGTGTCCATGATGCAATTCGTGCAGATTTGATAGGAACGACGATTGATCATGGAGCAGTATCACTTTCATAAATGCGCCCGGAGCGGACCATCCCATCGTCCACTGACGTGCAGATGTGTCGACGCACGACAACCGACTAACACGTCTCGGACGAGTTACGAAACCGCGCAGGTTCCACAAATTACGGCAACGCGCGCACCCCATACCCAAATGAGGTTGCACTCGCAAGCACCGATTGATCTTGCTTCGACCGCGATTGAAGCTGCCCTCGCGTAGACAGCAGAGCCTCCCGTCAACACGCTCAGCGCCGCGCCTCGATGAAGGTTGGCCGACATGCCGAGATTGATGTCCGCAAGGCAGGGGCAATGCGTCCACAAGCATGCCGCCCAAGACCAGGACCAGTCGAGTATCTCAGATAAAAGCCATCAGCGGGAACCGAACCCCGTAAATATTATCTTTGCCGTTCTCATGATTATTATCAAATCAAGCCAAAATGAAAAGTTTTTTATATAATAAAAATCGTAGTGAAGTTTTTCATTTACGTCCTCAACAGACGAAACATGGCCCTGATTTATTTGAGCCCAACCCGTTATTCCAGGATATACGATATGCCTATAGCTATAGAATGGAAGCTCGCTTTCATACCATTTTGACAGAACCAACGCCTCGGGTCGCGGCCCAATCCAACTCATTTCGCCGCGCAGAATATTCAGTACCTGAGGCAGTTCATCCAATCTGGTTCGCCTCAGAACCCGGCCGACGCGCGTTATCCGCATATCCTGATCTTTGGTTCTGGCCTGTTCGCGCGCGAACTCGAGGCCGTCAACTTTTGCCGCAACATCTTCTGTGGGCTGCACTGCGATCATCGTGCGAAATTTAAATACCTTGAACGCCTTGCCCCGATATCCACGGCGCTCCTGCCTGAACAGAACAGAACCGGGAGAGTCTATTTTTATGAGTAAAGAAATAATTGCAAAAGCCGGAAGCAGAACAACCAAAGCCAACAACGCACTCAACCAGTCCATCGTATGCTTAAGCTCTCGATAGACTTCATTTGGATTAAGTGAACCCAAGGTATTTTCGGAAAGGTGTTCGATTTCCACCATTCCAGTGAGAGACTCTCGAATCTCCTTGACGTGGAAGACTGGAGTTCCCGCAAGCGCTGTCTCTGAGATGAAGCGAACCCACTGAGGCGACAAATCCGCCCGCAGATCGGCCACCAACCCATTGCAGGTCCGATCCGGCATCGCTGTGCCGGACAGCACAACCCACCGCACGCCACTCAACCCCAAGAGCGCTTCAACGTCTCCACCAGGAACAATGGCCAGAGAATACTCCTGAATTCGACGAGAAAGGACGGCATGGCCGTGAAACCACAGAATAACCACGAAAAAACTGGAAATTAATGTCACGCGCGTATAATCTATTCTCGCCAGAAAAAAAACAAGAACAAGAACATAGAAAGATACCGCGTATATCGGTATGATATAAAAATCCGCCTTCACGCCCGGTATTATAGATAATCTTCTATGCAAAAAATACCCTAATATTATTGCAGAAGATGTTCCAAGCAATGTGTTTATCTGAGTCTGAGACGAAAATGCGTCGTTGTCAAAAATCTGCCGTATCATGGCAGGAAATATCGAAGCGATTAAAATTGCTCCAAAAAGCTGAAATCGAAATGAGAGAAATATCTTTGAAAGGCGCATAAACAATCTCAATTTTGAAGAATTGGTCATTCGGTCAATTCTTCTTCCCGCGTTCAAACTACGATGCTCACCCAGTTCCGCCTGCAGAACGATCCGCTGTTGTCCCGCCTTTAGCGAGATGATTTGACTACCGCAACCAACTCAAGAAACATCCCGAGCCAGTCGGTCTTCGTTCCTCTCATGGTTTCAAGCCTCAACGGCAAACTCCCTGATGCTAGCTTCTGGCAGGCACGCTATCTCTCTCAACATCGCAATGATACCCGGCGTGTTGCCGGTTCAGATTCCGCTGGCGCACTAGCGCCTTAAACGCAATAACACGAACACCCACCGAAGATCGCTATGAGGTCCTCTACATGAAAATCTCCGTCTTCGGCACCGGCTATGTCGGCCTGGTTGCGGGCGCTTGTTTCGCCGAGGTGGGACATCAGGTCTATTGTGTCGACAACAACGCCGAGAAGATCGAAGGCCTCAAGAACGGTGTCGTCCCCATTTCCGAGCCGGGACTCGACGAACTCGTCGAGCGCAATTTTGCGGCCGGTCGCCTGCTATTTTCGACCGATGCCAAGGCAGCGATCAATTTCAGCGAGTTGATCTTTATCGCCGTTGGAACGCCACCAGAGGAGGACGGTTCTGCTGATCTCAGTCATGTCCTGGCCGTGGCAGCAACCATCGGTGACAATCTGAGCGACTACGCCGTCGTGGTCGACAAGTCGACCGTTCCGGTAGGGACTGCCGATAAAGTCGCAGCCACAATCTCTGCCCGACTGGCCGCACGCGGGTTGAACCTGCCATTCGACGTTTGCTCCAACCCTGAATTCCTCAAAGAGGGCAGTGCAATCGAGGACTTCACCAAGGCGGCTCGCACCGTGATCGGCACCGATTCCGAGCGGGCGCGCAAAATCATGCGGACGGTTTATGCGCCATACAACCGCAATCACGACAAACTCATCTTCATGGATGTGCGGTCGGCTGAGCTTACGAAGTATGCCGCCAACGCGATGTTGGCGACGAAGATCAGTTTCATGAACGAGATCGCCAATCTTGCCGAACGACTGGGCGCGGATATCGAACAGATCCGTCTCGGTATCGGTTCGGATCCGCGCATTGGCTATCATTTTATCTACCCCGGTTGCGGCTACGGCGGCTCCTGCTTCCCCAAGGACGTTCGGGCACTGGCACGCAGCGCGGAAGACGTCGGCTACGAAACAGCTCTCATCAAGGCGGTCGAGACAACCAACAAGCGTCAGCGAAACGTCCTCTTCGATAAGCTCACGCGAATATTCGACAATGATCTGGCAGGCAGAACTGTCGCTGTCTGGGGACTTGCCTTCAAGCCAAACACCGATGACATGCGCGAGGCTCCCAGCAGAAGCCTGATGGAAGCGCTGTGGGACGTTGGAGCCAAGGTCAGAGCTTACGATCCGGAAGCTGGTGCTGCCGCCCAAAAACTCTATGGACATCGCGCGGATTTCACGCTGGTAGAGCGTCAAGAAGAAGCGGTGGCAAACGCCGATGCGCTTGTCATCTGCACGGAATGGAAACAGTTCCGTATTGTCGACTTCGATTGGTTGAAGTCACAATTGAAAGCACCGATCGTTGTCGATGGCCGCAATCTCTATGATCCAGCCGAACTTCGCAGGCATGGGCTACTTTATTACGCTATCGGCAGAGGCGACTCTGCGAGTCTGTTTTCCCAGCGGATGGACAGTGCAACACATCCGGCAGTCTAAAGCGTCATGACCCTCAAATTCGATGCCCGGTTCGAGCCGGCCTATGGTTCCGTGGTCGAACTGACGCCTGATGTCCTGCGCATCACGGCGCAAAATCCCAGCCCGTTTACATTCCACGGCACCAATTCCTATGTTGTCGGTCGCGACACGCTCGCCGTGATCGACCCCGGCCCGGAAAGCGATGCGCATTTCGACACGCTGGTCCAGGCCATTGCGGGACGACCGGTCAGCCATATCTTCGTCAGCCACACCCATCGCGATCACTCGCCACTTGCAGCACGGCTTAAAGCGGCGACAGGGGCAATTGTTTTGGCAGAAGGACCGCACCGCCCTGCCCGGCCGCTCAGGATCGGAGAAACCAACCCGCTCGATGCCAGCGCCGATACCGACTTTCAGCCTGATGTTGTCCTGCCAGACAATTCCGTCACCGCGGGCGACGGCTGGTCGATCCACACGGTGTTGACACCCGGCCACACCGCCAATCATGCCGCCTTCGCCCTGGAAGGCCGCGGCATCCTGTTTTCTGCCGATCATGTCATGGCCTGGGCCACCAGCATCGTGGCGCCGCCCGATGGCGCCATGGCCGACTACATGCGCTCGCTCGACCGGCTGCTGGAGCGCGACGATCGCGTCTTGCTGCCTGGTCATGGTGGCCCGGTGACCGCGCCGAAAACCTTCATGCGCGGGCTGAAGGCCCACCGCAAGATGCGCGAGCGCGCCGTGCTTGAACGGCTGAAACTCGGGGATCGCACCATCAAGACGATCGTCGAGGCGATCTATCGCGAGACCGACCCGAGGCTGCATGGCGCTGCCGGGCTTTCGGTGCTGGCGCATCTGGAAGACCTGGTCGCGCGCGGGCAGGCATCCAGCGACGGTGAGATCTCGATCGACGGCGTTTTCCGGCCAACAGCCTGAAAACTCTGGATACGGCCAGATCAAGCCCAAGCGCGCAAGCTATTGCGCGGCTGTCGTCCCGATCTGCGCCGAGACCTCCTGGTCCAGTTCGGCGAGGAACGCGACGATGCGTTCGGCATTGTCACCGAGATCATGACGGCCATAACGCGAAGCTGAGCGCATATCGACCAATGTCGCCTCGCCATCGGTGGTGATGCGGATCGCTACATCGGCTGGCAGATCGAGCACGAAAGATTTGGCAAGCGCCGTGATGGTCGCCTCGGTCTGTCCTTCCTGCGGTCCAGGCATTTCGCCGACGATCGTCCAGCCGCGGCGATCGAGCACCGTCTGCACAGCTGCCAGGGTCTCGTCGAAAGGCAAGTCGTAGCGATGGCCAGTCACGGATGGGTAGATTTCGGCCTGAAGGCGCTCTTCCCCAGGCGACAGCGGCACAAGCGCATTCATGCCAGCCGTGCGGGAAGCAATATTGAGCCGCGGTGGATTGTCGAGATCCGTCGAAATGTCGTGCAGCGTCGGAAAGCTGGCGATGCGGTAACCAGCGAGACCATAGGGCACCAGCACCAACACAGCGAGCAGCGCGCCCACCGAGAGGTCGCGGCCACCGATCGCTCCATGGCTCCAAAGCCTGGCCAACGCGAAACCTGCAAACAGCAGAGCCAAAAGAGCAAGCAGTGCCACCAGGGCCAAAACCCAGAGAAAACCACCGGTCTCGACCAGGCCGTAGTGATGCCCACCCCAGGCGGTCAGCAGAAGCACTGCCGAAAAGGCCCCCGTTCGCCGCGACCAACCCGCCGCCTTTGCCACCTGCCGTTCGGGATATGCCGTCATCGCCACCAATTTCCCCCAGCGCAATTCCAGGAAAAGTGTGTAGCGGTTTCCCGTCCGGAATTGCGTAAAAACAAAGAACTGGAGCGTTTCCGGAAGGACGGAAACGCTCCAGGTCAGCCAGAGCATTAAAGTGTTTTGACGCCGGATTGAAGTCGAGAAGCGGCGATCAGCACCGCCTATCGACCGCGAAATTGCGAGGCGCTGAAGCTCAACCCGCGGCACTCCATTGACGGATGCATATCGTTCGAAAATCACTTCCGATTTTCAAACCCCATCAATCTGTCGGCAAGCGATAGTCCCGGAACTGAGCGCGCAATGCGCTTTTCTGAATCTTGCCCGTGGCTGTGTGCGGGATCTCGGCGACAAAGGCGACATCGTCCGGCATCCACCATTTGGCGATCTTGCCACTCATGAAGCCAAGAATATCGTCCCGTGAGAGCTCCTTGCCCGGCTTTTTCACCACCACCAGCAACGGCCGCTCGTCCCATTTGGAGTGGTGGATGCCGATTGCGGCCGCCTCCGCCACATCGGGGTGACCAACCGCGAGATTTTCGAGTTCGATGGTGGATATCCATTCGCCGCCGGACTTGATGACATCCTTGGCCCGATCGGTGATCTGCATGTAGCCGTTGGGGTCGATATGGGCGACGTCACCTGTGTCGAACCAGCCGTCGGCATCGAACTGTTCGGCTCCTGCGCCACCGTAATAGGCGCGGGCCACAGCGGGACCACGCACCTTCAGGCGACCGAACGTCTTGCCATCCCAGGGATGGGCATTGTCGTTGTCGTCGGTGACCTTCATTTCGACGCCGAACGGCGCAAAACCTTGCGTCTGCTGGACATCGAGTCGAGCCTCGCCGGTCAGCCCGGCATATTCCGGCTTCAGCGTCCCCAGAGTGCCCAGCGGGCTCATCTCGGTCATACCCCAGGCATGGATGACCTGAACATCGTAGTTTTCCTGGAATTTCTGGGTGATCGCGCGCGGACAGGCCGAGCCGCCGATCACCACCTTCTTCAGGTAAGGCAACTGCTTGCCGGTTTCCTCCAGATACTGCAGCAGCATCAGCCATACGGTCGGCACCGCCGCGGTGAAGCTCACCTGCTCGGTGTCGAGCAGTTCATAGATCGAGGCGCCGTCCATCTTCCCGCCGGGCATGACCATCTTGGCCCCGATCATCGGTCCCGACTGGCCAAGCCCCCAGGCATTGGCGTGGAACATCGGCACAACCGGCAGCACGACATCGCGGGACGAAATGCCCATGGCGTCGGGCATGGCCGCAATCATGGCGTGGAGCACGTTGGAGCGATGGCTGTAGAGAACTCCCTTGGGTTCGCCTGTGGTGCCGGACGTATAACACATGCCCGCGGCGGTATTTTCGTCGACGCTTGCCCATTGGAAATCGCCGTCGGCTTCGGCCAACCATTCCTCATAAGGCACGACATTGGGCAGGCCGGTTGCCGGCATGTGCGCCCGGTCGGTCAGGACGATGATTTTTTTCAGTGACGGAACCGCGCCGGCGATTTTCTCCACCAGCGGCATGAAGGTGAGATCGACAAAAAGCGCCCGATCTTCCGCATGGTTCATGATCCAGACGATCTGTTCGGGAAAAAGGCGCGGATTGAGCGTGTGATAGACGGCGCCGATACCCATGGTGCCATACCAGGCCTCGAGATGGCGGACGGTGTTCCAGGCCAGCGTCGCGATGCGGTCGCCCAGCTTGAAACCATCGCGCTCCAGCCGCTGCGCCACCGTCAATGAGCGCTGCCTGAGGTCGGCATAGGTTGAACGCAGGATCGGCCCTTCGCAGGAGCGCGAGACGATTTCACGCTTGCCATGCTGGATCGCCGCATTGTCCAGGATCTTGTGGCACAGCAAGGGCCATTGCTGCATCAGTCCGAGCATCGTGTTCCTCCTCATCTTATGTTTTTTCGCATTCTGAAAGGAACGCCGGGAAAGTCCAGACTGCCGCAGGGTCAGAAAAGACCCTTTGTACGCGTATCGCGCGGCGAATCTGCAACCAACCATTGTCAAGCCGACCAAAGTCTGCATATTTTCAAGGTGGCGGGACGTGACAGGCGAGATGGATGAGGTTCGCGATGGACCCGCAGATCGACGATGAAGCCCTTGAATCCGCGCTTGAGGAAAGCCTCGGCGAACTGACTCCAGTGGCCAGGGCAGTCTCCACGGAAGAATTCGCAACCGTTGTCGACGGCGCGCTGGAGGCCGTCAGCGGCAAATTGCTGTTCAGCATGTGCGTGCTGAACGAGGGCGCCGATGAATATGTCGCCGCCGCGTCGGTGGGCGATGGCGAGAGCCGGCAATACCTGCTGCTGTCGCTGCCGGCCAAGGGTGGTCCGCTGAAAGTGGAGACCGCCTCCAAAAGCAGCAACCCGGCCGCACGCATCGCCGAGGCCTATGCCGGGCTGATGGATGCGCTGAAGGTCGCCGCCTGATCCCAGAGACCCGGTTTGTCAGCAGGCTGCTGGCGATAGCCGTTGCCGGCCCTATATGGGAGCCAGCAATGGAGATGCCCGATGGACCAGAAAGCTAATCCTGCTCCCGGTTTCAAGCGCGATCCCGCCCACCTGATCACCATCGAACCGTTCGACGGCACGGTCACCGTCAATTTCGGTGGCAAGGTGATCGCAACCTCTGGCCGTGCCCAGATTCTGCAGGAAGCAAGCTACCGGCCAGTGCTTTATGTACCGTTCGCCGACATCCGCTTCGATGCGCTGGTGCCAAGCGACAGCTCGACCCACTGTCCCTTCAAGGGCGACGCCAGCTACTGGAGCGTCGACACAGGCGGTGAAACGCGCAAGGATGTGATGTGGGCCTATCAGGCGCCCTACGACGAGATGCTCGTCATCAAGGATCACGGCGCATTTTACCCTGACCGGGTCGAGATCGAAACAACTCCAGCCTAGCCGGCAGACCAATCAGTAACCGGTAATCGTCTCAACCGTCGTGCCGTCTGAGCCCTCGGCAGAAACATCTGAAAGCTTCACGAAGGAAAAGCCCTTGGCCTTCAGCGCCAAGATGCCTTTGGCAACACCCTCACCGGCTGCATGTGTCGGCTGGTTGATGTGGGCGATGACCACATCACCGTCGCGGGCAGCGGCAATTCGCTTTTCGGTGGTCGCGGCACCGAGCAACGAGCCGCCGTCCCCATTGACCGAGTAGCCGGCGACACGCAGGCCAAGCTTGCGGATCTGCTCGATGGTACCCTTGCTGTAGCGCGCCGTTGCCCCACGAAACCAGCGTGGCGCCGTGACACCAGCCGCTTCGATGGCTGCTGCGCCGCCGCGTACTTCCTTGTCGACCGCCTCCGGCGAACCCGCCGCAGCGATGCCGAAGATACGGGTCGGCCGATCGACCGCCGGCACATGCATCGCGCCATGATCCTCGATCTCGAACAGGTCCTGATGCGCCTGCAGTTCGGCCAAAATATCCTTGTTGTGCTTCAGCCAGCGGCTGGTGACGAAGATCGTCGCGGGTATGCGATTGTCGATCAACACAGACAGGATGCGGCGATCGGTCTTGCCCATGCAGGCATCGAAGGTCAGCGCGACACGCGGCGTTCCTTCGCCGCCTGGCGTTATGCGCAGCGTCGGCTCTACAAGACTTTCCGACGGCCCGGCCAGGGCCGGCCCGGTCAGCAGCGTCGCCGTCAAGGCAGCAGTTGCAAGGACACGCATCGCAATTTCCAAGGAGCTCAATTCCCGCCGGCCATGGCTGGCGAAAACGGCGATCTTGCGACAGAACGCGCAAGATCGCCGCATGTTCCCCTACTTCGCGACCGCAGCCTGCGCTGCGGCCAGACGCGCGATCGGCACGCGGAAAGGCGAGCAGGAGACGTAATCCAGTCCCACTTCCTCGCAGAAGCTGATCGAGGCCGGGTCGCCGCCATGTTCGCCGCAGATGCCGAGCTTGATGGACGGACGTGTACCCCTGCCCTTTTCGGCGGCCATGCGCACCAGTTCGCCGACGCCATCGCGATCGAGCGACACAAACGGATCCTGCTCGATGATGCCTTTCTGGCGATAGGTTTCCAGGAAGGAAGCTGCATCGTCGCGCGAGATGCCGAAGGTGGTCTGGGTCAGGTCATTGGTGCCGAAGGAGAAGAACTCCGCCGTTTCGGCAATGACATGAGCGCGGATGGCCGCCCGCGGCAATTCGATCATGGTGCCGGTGAGATAATCGATCTTGACGCCGGTCTCGTCCATGACGGCCTTGGCGACCTGGTCGATGCGTGCCTTGACGTAGTCGAGCTCCTTCACGATGCCGACCAGCGGCACCATGATTTCGGGCACTACCAGCGCTCCGGCCTTGCGGCCGGCCTCAACTGCCGCCTCGAAGATGGCGCGCGCCTGCATTTCGGCGATTTCCGGATAGGAGACCGCCAGGCGGCAACCGCGATGACCGAGCATCGGGTTGAATTCATGCAGGGCTTCGGTGCGCTGCCGCAATTTGTCGGCCGAGACATTCATGGCGGCGGCGACCTCGGCGATCTCCTCCTCCGTCTTGGGCAGGAATTCATGCAGCGGCGGATCGAGCAGGCGAATGGTCACCGGCAGGCCGGCCATGATCTCGAAGAGTTCCAGGAAGTCCGAGCGCTGCATCGGCAGAAGCTTGGCAAGCGCGGCGCGGCGATCCTTCTCGGTATCGGCCAGGATCATCTCGCGCATGGCGACGATCCGGGCACCGTCGAAGAACATGTGTTCGGTGCGGCAGAGCCCGATGCCCTCGGCACCGAAAGAGCGGGCCATGCGTGCATCGGCCGGCGTCTCGGCATTGGTGCGGACTTTCATACGCCGAGCACCGTCAGCCCATTCCATGATGGCGGCGAAGTCCCCCGACAATTCCGGCTGCAGCATCGGTACGGAGCCCTTCAGGACCTGACCGTTGCTGCCATCAATGGTGATGATGTCACCCTTCTTGAAGGTGGTGCCGAGCGCAATCAACACGCCTGCCCTGTGGTCGACGCGCAGTGAACCGGCACCTGAGACGCAAGGCTTGCCCATGCCGCGCGCAACGACAGCCGCGTGACTGGTCATGCCGCCGCGCGTGGTCAGGATCCCCTCCGAGGCATGCATGCCATGGATGTCTTCCGGCGAGGTTTCAACACGCACCAGGATCGCCTTGCGGCCCTGCGACTTCAGCTCTTCGGCATCGTCCGAAGAGAACACGATCTCGCCGGTGGCGGCACCTGGTGATGCCGGCAGGCCGACGCCGATGACGTTGCGCTCGGCGCGCGGATCGATGGTCGGGTGCAGGAGTTGGTCGAGCGAGGACGGATCGATACGAGCGACCGCCTGTTCCTTCGTGATCAGGCCTTCGTGAGCCATGTCGACCGCGATCTTCAGCGCGGCCTTGGCAGTGCGTTTGCCCGAACGCGTCTGCAGCATCCACAATTTGCCCCGCTCGATGGTGAATTCGAGATCCTGCATATCGCGGTAGTGCTTTTCGAGCTTGTCCGAGATCGCCACGAAATTGGCGAAGGCCTCGGGCATCAGCTTCTGAAGCGAAGGCTTGTCGGACCCCGCAGCGATACGGGCACCCTCGGTGATGTTCTGCGGCGTACGGATGCCGGCCACCACGTCCTCGCCCTGCGCGTTCACCAGGAACTCTCCGTAGAGCAGCTTCTCGCCGGTCGAGGGATTGCGGGTGAAGGCAACGCCGGTGGCCGAAGTCTCGCCCATATTGCCGAACACCATGGCCTGGACGTTGACTGCGGTACCCCAGGCTTCAGGGATATCGTGCAGGCGGCGATACGTGATGGCGCGCGCATTCATCCAACTGGAAAAGACGGCGCCGATTGCACCCCAGAGCTGCTCACGCGGGTTCTGGGGAAACGGCTTGCCCAGCTCCTCCTCAACCTTGGCCTTGTAGAGCGCAATCACGCCTTGCCATTCGATGGCGGAAAGCTCCGTATCGAGTTCGTAGCCTAGGCTTGCCTTCTGATCCTCCAGGATTTCCTCGAAGACCTCGTGATCAAGGCCCATGACGACATCGGAGTACATCTGGATGAAACGGCGATAGCTGTCATAGGCAAACCGTGCGTCGCCGGAGTCGGCGGCCAGTGCCTCCACCGTCTCGTCGTTAAGTCCGAGATTGAGCACAGTATCCATCATGCCTGGCATCGAGGCACGGGCACCGGAGCGCACCGAAACAAGCAGCAGTTTGCCTGGATCGCCGAAGTTGCGGCCGGTGATCCGACCGATGTGGCCCAAAGCCTCATCGACATCGGCTTCCAGCGTGTCCGGATAGACGCGACCATTGGCGTAATAGTGATTGCAGGCTTCAGTGGTGATCGTAAAACCCGGCGGCACCGGCAGGCCCAGGCTGCACATCTCGGCCAGGTTGGCCCCCTTGCCGCCCAGCAGATTCTTGTCTCCGGCGCGGCCCTCGGCCGCTCCGCCGCCAAAGGTGTAGACCCACTTGGTCATGCTCGCTCCTCAGCCTGGTTTCGCCTCAGGGCTCCTGCCCCCGGGTTAGCCTTGCGGCCTGCCTAGGATGCTGCGCTGCGAAAGGCAAGCACTTGAAACCCTCGCTCGCAGCTACAATCGATTAAGCCATTTTAGGGGTGAGCGATGTGTCGGAAATCGGGCGCTCCAAGCTACCCGAAAGAGTTGCAGTTGGCGTCTGCATTCACACTTGGGAGCGATACGGGGAATCAGCAGGTTTTCGAGGGCGCCCAGGCTGAGATGCAAGTGGAGCCCAAGCAGCCGCGTCCTCATCGCCCAAGCAGGCTCTTGAGTCCCAGACAGTTTCCGTGCGATATAGAACATTTAGAGAACGTGAGGTTCCGCGATGCGTCAAACTGGCAAACTCGACTACATCGAAATGCCGGCCACCAACGGCAAGCTCGACAACGTCAAGGCATTCTACAGCGCAGCTTTCTCATGGTCGTTCACCGACTACGGTCCCACCTATTCAGCCTTCGACGAAGGCCTGGATGGCGGCTTCGATGCGGATGCTTCCGCGGCCACCACCAAACCGCTCCCGGTGCTCTATTCGGAAAACCTGGAAGAGACGCTCGAAGCTGTGACCAACGCCGGCGGCACAATCATAAAGCCGATCTTCTCGTTTCCCGGCGGCAGGCGTTTTCACTTCGCCGATCCGGCCGGCAACGAACTGGCTGTCTGGGGCGAATAGTGGTTGCACAAGGGCCAAGCTTTCCGTGAGGCTTGTACATGGTTTTGGCGTGTTATTGGCGATTGTGCTTTTGGCCGGCTCTGCCTATAAGGCCGGTCACATCCGATTCAAACGATCGGTTTTGGGGCGTCGCCAAGCGGTAAGGCATCGGTTTTTGGTACCGACATTCCCAGGTTCGAATCCTGGCGCCCCAGCCAAAACATTCCATCAGCGCCTTCGACGCCATGATCGACGCGCTTCATGTTCCAGGTCAAGATTGCCTTCGCCGATGCATGCCTCGAAGGCGCCGTCATCGCACTCGCGCTAGGCCCCACATGCGCAAGGCCAAGCGGTTTCCAAACCACATGAAGGGAAAAGGGCCTGCGCCGTTGCATATCCTGCGTTGAACCACCAAGCAGACGACCAGCTCGTCTGACTTATCGGTACAATTGGTCCAAGCAAGAAGGCTGGTCACGCTGCTCCAAGATGGACGCCAGCATCGGGTGATTTCACGCGCATCACTGGCACAACCCGGCCAAGCCCCCTCCACCACAAGAATAGCAATCGTGTAGAAACCAGTTTCATGGGCACCCGACGCAACAGCGACGACGAGGGCCGAATGGAGCCTAAAGCGAAAAGGGCGAAGATAACGTTGAAGACGCCTAAATCAGCCGAGCCATAGCAGCGTCCGATCAGGAGATTGATTGCTAAACCGGCGGTGATCAGCAAGGCCCGATTGGATAAATTACGGTAAGACTTGTCGTTAATTTCTGGAGAATCGTCTCCAAAGTGCAGCGTAGGTTTTTCAAGAGCGCTCAGCGTGCCCGAATATCCGGTACTTGCCACCCGCGCCAGCTTCCGTCTAAAGCATAGCTTGTAATCGCCCTGCAGTCGCAGCGAGCGCGCTCCTTAACATCTTTTGCAAAAGCAGCTGGTATGTGTGGAATCTTTGGACTCGCAGTCAGAAATAGTCATTCGATGGATCGCGCGGCATTTGACGCTGCGCTGCGACGGCTCTTCCTCCTGTCGGAAAGTCGGGGCAAGGAGGCTGCCGGCATCGCACTGGCAAGCCCCAACCGGCTGACAGTTCATAAAGACTCGGTTTCAGCCGGCGAAATGTTGAAGACGGCTGACTATGAGCGGGCGCTCAAGCGCGGCACAGCCCCTTATTTCGAACAAGGTGCGGCTTCACTGGCGGCACTCGGCCACGCACGACTTGTCACGAATGGATTACAGGGTATCGACGCCAACAACCAGCCGGTCTGGCGTGACGACATCGTTATCGTGCACAACGGTATTGTGGTGAATTGGGAGACGCTGTGGGAGACTAATCCCGACATACGGCCGAATGCCGAAGTCGACACCGAAGTGATCGCAGCCCTGATCCATAAAGCGACCCAGTCGGGAAAGGATCCGACGGCGGCGATGGCGTCCGTCTTCAGCAAAATCGAAGGCGAGACGTCGATCGCCTTCTTCTCCGAAGGCGGCAATGCGATGTGGCTCGGCACCAATACCGGTTCCATTCACTTTTGCAGCAGCCCAGACGGCGCATTTTTCTTCGCTTCCGAACGCCGCATCTGTGAAGAATTGACCGAGGGTCGAGGTGCCCTGCCAGGCTTTACCGATGCAGAAATCACCCAACTGCGTCCTGGCCACGGTCTGGTCGTGCAACTCGACACGCTTGCAACAACCGAGTTCTCCTTGTCCGGTGAATTGCCAGCGCCTCAGATCAGCCTGACGCTTGAGACCCAGCGCATCGTCGAAGACAAGGCCTTCCGCATTCAAGAAGCGCGGGAGGGATTGTTGCGTTGCAGCCGTTGTCTGCTGCCATCGACCATGCCTTTTATCGCCTACGACGCGGACGGTGTGTGCAACTACTGCCACAACCACCAAACCTGGGAGCGGCAAGACGAAGCCACACTGCAGGAAAGTCTTGCCGCTGCTAGGTCAAAAGATGGCTCGCCTGACTGCGTGGTGGCATTTTCCGGAGGACGCGACAGCTCATACGGGTTGCATCTCCTGAAGCAGGAGTACGGAATGACCCCGCTGACCTTCAGCTACGACTGGGGAATGGTCACGGACCTGGCTAGACGGAACCAGGCGCGCATGTGCGGAAAACTCGGCGTGGAACATATCTGGATTTCAGCGGACATCAGGCAGAAACGCAACAATATACGGCGCAACGTCCGCGCATGGCTGAGCAAGCCGGATCTCGGCATCATCCCGCTGTTCATGGCCGGCGATAAGCAGTTCTTCTGGTATGCGAACGATATGATCAAGAAGTCGCGCATTCCATTGATGGTCTTCTGCACCAACCGCTATGAAAAGACGGATTTCAAGACGGGCTTCCTGAACATCCCGCCACGAGGCGGACGCTTTAACACGCCGTCCACCAAACGCTGGACCGAGAAGTTCGAACTCATCTACCAGTATGGCTCACGCTTCATAGGAAATCCACGCTATCTGAATTCGTCAATTGGAGATACGCTGTGGGCGTTTATGTCCTATTACGGGATCAATCAGGATCATCTCTACCTGTTTGACTATCTCGACTGGGACGAGAGCGAGATAGATCGTACCCTGGTCGGCGAATACAACTGGGAGCTTGCGGACGACACAGTATGTTCATGGCGCATCGGCGACGGCACCGCACCATTCTACAACTATATATACCACACCGTCGCCGGCTTCACCGAGCATGACACGTTTCGATCCAATCAGATACGCGACGGCAAGATCACACGAGAAGAGGGCCTTCGTTTGATCGAGCGCGACAATCAGCCCCGATGGAAATCCATTCGGGAATACTGCAATCTGATCAATCTCGACTTCGGCGAACTGATCCGTGGAATAGACCGCATTCCAAAGCTCTATATGAACAGCTGAAACGGCCTCCCAACTCCTTGATCAGCAGCCAGGTTTTGAAAGCCTCAAGATTGCCCAGGCTGCGTTTTGTATCTCCCAGGGAGAGCTGACGCGTGCATACGCACGCGCGCTTTCGCAACTCAGAACCGGGTTCAAGCCCTCTCGCAGTAGTTCATAGTTGGCGAGAGGGTACAACTTCCCCTCCGATATCAAAGCGCGAACACTAGCTTGCACGGTCTCGCGGATTGCATTGTCAAATCGTGCTGCAGTCGCCATCAGGCTCATGCTGTCGATCGTTCTGAATGAGATCCATGCCTTGCCGTGGTCGCCAGGGTAGCTAGGGGTGTTAATCGACACTCCATCCTTGTCTGACCAGCCGTCACGGGCAGTGCCCCACCAGTAATCCCATTGACCAGTTGCTGGTAACGAGCCACCAGGTGCGATGCGTCGAGTAAAGTGCTTGATGACGCTTTCGGCATCCTTGAGTGCAGGGGTCTCACCGTCTTCGGCTGCGCGAATGAGAGCGTAGGCCCATTCATTTTGATGATTGTAGGGAACGGCTACGCCGTCATACTTGAACTTGCTGCCTTTCGGCCAAGCAAGATTCGCCGTCTCGCGTGGCATCCATCGCACCGGTTCACCCGCTTGCAACAGAATATCGATGTGTCCCTGCAATGTCCGAACTGACTCTTCCAGTGCTGGAATGTCGAGTGATGATGCGTCGTTGCCCAGTTCCTCCCGGGCGCGCAACATAAGCAGAAGGAGGCGGCTCGTTTGCACCGCAAAGAGCGCTGGGCTGCGATCGATCGTAAAGGCCTTGGTCAGATACCCACCGTTACCGAAATGCTGGCCTACGAGTCCGAGCTCGTCGGAAAGGCGTCTACGGATATCGCTTGCAAGAGGTCCGAACACCGCTTGCATGTCTGAATCTCGAGACTGCAACATGAGAATGTCGAGCAATCCATTCAGATAATAGATCTGCGACCACGCGATGCGGCCCTCGGCATTGCTGACGCCATATTCCATCCACCCGCCCTGCTGGGACGTGGAAATGTCGCGAACGAACATCCGGCGAAGGGCTTCTGCATCTCTGGCCTGGTCGATACTCAAATGTCCTTGCGTATAGGTAAGATCGAAAGGCAACGCGGTGGCGTCCAGAACCGGCGTCTCCACATTTTTCGGGGCCGAGATGAAATAGCTTCCGGAGCGGCCGTCAGCGCTCCCTACAGGCTTCCTTGCGCACAAGGCAGCCGGACCGGAAGGCGTGCTTACAGCTTCGACTATCCTCTGGCAGTCGGCAATCCTATCGACAACCAAGCCCCCCCCATCCACTCGAGCGGAAAGTGTTCCGCCAAGGATATACAAATGTCCGCCCGACTCGATCACGAAGAGTTTCGGTATCATCTCGTAGGTCGCCCCAGCGGGGTCCTCGAGCGAAGGAATCAAAATGGGTTCACTGCTTGCCAGCAATCGCCCGTCCCTCAGCACAAAACGTAAAAGTACATTTGCGGCACGCGCATTATCATAGATAATTACTGCAACCTGGCGACCGTCAGAAAAAGCAGCGCGAAACATTGGTTTCGCATCGCTGCTGGCACCGATCGTGATTTCATCCAAGATACCGCCATTGTCCGCATAGGCACGCAAGCGCAGTCCATCGTCGGCAAGCGAGCGGAGAAAGACGACGCGCCCACCAACCCGACTTTCGAAAACCGGCAACAGATTTTCATGCCTAAAATCGTTGCGCTCGCGATCGCTGAGCTTGACGCTCAAGAAAGGTGTCTTCGTCTCGTCTTGGTCCCGCGCGACAGACGGAGGCGAAGCAATTGGCCGGAGAGGGATCTCGTTACCGGACATCTGGCTACGCCGATCTGGAGCAACGCAGGCGACCGCGCCCCGATACAGGTACGCCTCATATTCATTGACGACGAGATTCGGACCGTCTTTGATAACCGGGTACTTCTGGTAGCGCCCGTCGGAATTGAGGTATTTGCCCGTGATTGCAGCAATCCTCCGGGCAAGAGGCAGGTACCGGGGATAGCTGCAGGCCAGATTGAGAGCGGAACCCAAGTCATACGTTCTGGAGGCGACATCAACGTCAGAGCGCCACCGAGGCCATTGTCTTACGCGGTCATTTTCTGGATCGTCAAACTCATCGAGAGATCCGTACATCTTGTCCAGATCGAAACGAGAGCCAAGTACACCACCGTTTCGCGCATAAGTGGCGATGCCATGGATTATATAGGCGGCATGGCCAAGATCGTTGGGTACATCTTCGGTCAGCGAATAGTTCCAGAACCAACTTCCGGTGGCGGAATTCACTCGATGCTGGTCTAAAAGGACCTGCATCGTCCTGTCAGCGGTCTTGCGTAACAGATCGCGCTTTGCTTCACTCGCCACGTATGCGCTGTACCGTTGCATCTCGCCAGCCAGATAGGCGGCGGGGTTATAAGTATCGTAGCGCCGGTCTTCGACCGTAAGCGAATAGGGCGCGAGCCCAGACGGCGAGGCCATTTTTGATTCCAGATAAGGCGCGAAGGCCTTGTCTAGGGTATTAAGAATAGAATCCGCAGGAGCGTCGGGATCCTGCTCCATCCAGGATAATAGCGCGTCAGCGACGATCGCTGTGGAGATCGTGTATTCTGTGTTGGCAGGGTTGACTGATCCATCTGCGAAGGCATCCCACGCCACCGGCACTCCCCACCCAACGACCCCGTCGTGATTTTCGTCTGCGTGGCCAAGAAGATATCGGCCCGCCACGGCAGCAAGGGAAGGAAGATCCGGCATGATACCGTTTCGGGTCCTTTCCAATTCCGCCAACAAGACCTCAGCATAAGCCTTGGGTATGTGTTCTTCCGTGTTGCCCGGATAGTCGATCACTCCAAAACCTGGTCGGTCTTTGGGAAGAGCCGCATATACGCGACGCGCTATTGCTTCGAAATCGGAAGACACCTGCGCCGTTGCTGGCGTCGACATGGGCATGAAGCACAGAGCCGCACCGAAAAGCAGGGATAATTTCATTCCTGCATCTACGGATCGCGGCCTATCAAGGGTGACCAGCCGCGAGATGGCAAACAAAAACTGGAGCATATCAAGTCTGCGACATATTGTTGAGGTTTGATCCGAGCACACTGTAAGCCAGCTTCACGCTGGAATGGTTATTTTATCGCGGTCGATGAAGACAACGCCCTCCGCACACATTACCGCGAACAATCGTCCGCGGATTTCAGGGCTTGCTCCATCGCATGGTGAACTTAACAAACGAAACCGAATTGTGCGGCCCCGCCGACTTGAGCCACGCGCGCCGTTCTGTCAATCGGGGCGTTGACGCCCGACACCAAGCGATCGAGTTGGAGGATAGATTGCATACCTCGAGCCTGGTGAAGCTGAGGTCAACCCGGACCTGTCGCCGCTTCTGCGCAAAGACCGCGTGCACCTCAGATTATCGTGACGCGATCGTCGTCGTAGACGACAAAAGTACCGATGACACCTTTCTCGTGGCAATGTGAGCCCACGAAAAAGGTCCGAGAGTGACCATCCTGCGACACGCAGGTGACCAAGTCATGGGTAGAGCCAGCGCACCGGTTATGGCAACCTGACGGAATCGCGCCGCTATCTATCCCGCCCCTGCCACTCGCCGCGATACCAATCGACGAATTTTCGCAAACCATCTTCGATCGAAGTCTCAGGCTTAAAGCCGATGGCGTGGTCGAGCGCCGTTACATCAGCAAACGTACGTTCGACGTCGCCAGGCTGCATCGGCTCGTATTGGCGCTTGGCCTCGATGCCGATCAGACGCTCCAGCGTGTCGATGAATTCACCCAGCCGCGCTGGGTTGTTGTTGCCGATGTTGTAGAGCCGCGCCGGTGGTGTCTCGCAGGCAGGCGGATTGTCCAGCACCTTCACCACGGCTTCGACGATGTCGTCGATATAGGTGAAGTCACGCTGCATCTCACCATGGTTGAAAACGCGGATCGGCTTGCCGGAAAGGATGGCCTTGGTGAAAAGCCAATAGGCCATGTCCGGCCGGCCCCATGGGCCGTAGACGGTGAAGAAGCGCAGGCCGGTGAGCGGAATGGAATAAAGATGAGCATAGGTGTGGCTCATCAATTCGTCGGCCTTCTTGGTCGCCGCATAAAGCGAGACCGGTGTGTCGACCTTGTCGGTCTCCGCAAACGGTACTTTCTGGTTGCCGCCGTAGACCGAGCTGGAAGAGGCATAGACAAGATGTTCGAAATCCGGCTGCGTACGACAAAACTCGAGCACCTCCAGATGCCCGACGATGTTGGAACGAATGTAGGCGCGCGGATTGTCGAGCGAATAGCGCACGCCAGCCTGGGCGGCGAGATGCACGATACGTTTGATGCCGCGTCCTGAGAGTGAAGCCAGGGCCCCTTCATCCGCAATGTCGAGCTTGTGGAATGAGAAACCGGCGCGCGGCGTGAGGTGGTCGAGGCGCGCCTGTTTCAAGGCCGGATCATAATAGTCGTTCAGATTGTCAACGCCGATAACCTCCTCGCCCCTGTCGAGCAGGCGATGGCAGACATGGCTACCGATGAAGCCGGCCGCGCCGGTGACGAGTATGGGCAAAGGCGTTCTCCGTGACCGCAGGCTGCAACAGGCAAGCCTGTCGACAGTCGAGTGCTATCATCGGGCGAGTGCTATCACCGGGATTGTCGAAAGTTCAACAGCTGAATGGCGCAGGCGCGTCGCTCAGCTTGCCTCGCGCATGGCTTCCGCAGCCTGCAGGTCGACGGAAACCAGTTGGCTGACGCCCTGTTCGGCCATGGTGACGCCGAACAGGCGGTCCATGCGCGCCATGGTGATCGGATTGTGGGTGATGACGACGAAACGGGTCTCCGTCGACGCCGACATCTCATCCATCAGATTGCAGAAGCGCTCGACATTGTGGTCGTCAAGCGGCGCATCGACCTCGTCCAGCACGCAGATCGGCGCTGGATTGGTGAGGAAGACGGCGAAGATCAGCGACATGGCAGTCAGTGCCTGTTCGCCGCCAGACAACAGCGTCATGGTCTGCGGCTTCTTGCCGGGCGGGCGGGCAAGAATCTCAAGACCGGCCTCCAGCGGGTCCTCCGACTCGATCAACTGCAATTCGGCGGTGCCGCCACCAAACAGATGCGTGAACAGCCGCTGGAAATGCCCGTTGACGAGTTCGAAGGCGGCAAGCAGCCGCTCGCGACCTTCGCGATTGAGACTTTGGATGGCCTGGCGCAGCTTACGGATCGCCTCGATGACGTCCTCACGTTCGGAAACGATGGTTTCCAGTCGCTCCGATAGCTCGCGCTGCTCTTCCTCGGCACGCAGATTGACGGCACCGAGCCGTTCGCGCTCGATCTTCAGCCGTTCCAGCTGGCGCTCGATCTCGCCCATGTCGGGCATCGGGCTGTCGGCCTCCAGCCCGGTATGGCGGATAACCAGATGCGGCGGCGTGTTGAGCGCCTCCTGGATACGCCCTTCTACTTCCTGCCGACGCTCGTCGGCGGCGGTCAACCGTTCTTCGGCACGCACGCGTGCTTCGCGGGCTTCTGCCAGCGTGGTGATAGCCGCCGTCGCGGCCTTGTCGAGTTCGGCCTGTCGGTTTTCGGCCTCCTGCAGCCGGTCGGCTGCGTTCTTGCGCAACGCCTCGGCTTCCGAAAGCTGCGACAGCAGCGCGCGGCGGCGCCGGTCGAGCTCGTCGGGCGCATCGGCAAGCTGCTCGCGTTCGACCGCGGCTTCCGCCTTGCGTTCACCGAGCGAGGCAATCTGGGCGGAAGCGTTTTCTGCGCGTGAGAGCCAGTTGTTACGCTCCACCTGAATGGCCTCGAGACGACGCGTGCGCGCCTCGGCTTCGCGTTTCAGCCCATCATGGACGGCGCGTGCATCGGCGAGCGCCGCACGATCGCGCGAGACATGCGCGGCTGCCTGCTCGAGCCGAGACTGCAGGTCGGCAAGGTCAGGAGCATCTTTCAGCTGCTCTTCCGCCTCGACATAGATGGCTGAGGCTTCTTCGTGGGCCTCGACCACACGGGCGCGGGATTCGGTCAGGGCGGCCCGCCGTGTCGTGAACTCACCGGCCGCTCTTTCCGCCTGGACCAGCGCACTGTGCGCTGCGTCAAGCGCATGTTGCGCTTCACGCCAGGCCTGACGTGCTTCCTTTTCAGCTTCAACGGAGACACGTAGACCAGCTTCCGCCTTGGCAAGGGTTTCTTCGGCTGCGCGTACCACAAGTGTGGCGGCAATGGCCTCGGCGTCGAGCTCGGCCAAGCGGTTCTTCTGGGCCAAACGTTGCGCGGCCGGCGTCGGCGCATCGGCACTCGCCGTGAAGCCGTCCCAACGCCAGAGAGCCCCTTCGCGACTTACCAGCCGCTGGCCGGGCAGCAGCGATGCCTGCAGGCGCTTGCCGTCACCGGCTTCGACGATACCAATCTGTGCGAGCCGGCGCGCCAACTGCCCAGGTGCCTTGACAACACTGGCCAAACTGCGAGCGCCCTCCGGCAAGGCAGGGTCACCCGCCTGCACTTCACCGTCGCCCCAGTGCACGGGAGCACTGCGATCCAGCGGCACGTCGAGGTCTTCACCAAGGGCTGCACCCAACGCGGTCTCGAAGCCACGTTCGACGCTGATCTGTTCCAGCACAGCCGGGAAAAGGTCACCCCCACCAACCGAATTCAGGATCTTCGCCAGCGTGCGCGCTTCCGTTTCGACACGGGCGAGTTCCGCCTTGGCCTCCTGCAGCGGAGCGCGCGCGGCGGCTTCTGCGGTGCGTGCCTCGACAACCTGCTGTTCACTCTCCAGTGCCGCATGTTCGGTGGCGGCAAGCGCCTCGGTGGCCTCCTCGACCAAAACCTTTTTCTCGGCCGGATCGGCCAAGGCAGCGATACGCTGACCGATTTCGGCAAGCTCGCGATCGGCATCGGCAAGCTGGCGGGCAAAGCGGTCGCGCCGTTCGGCGGCTTCGCGCAAAGTACGCTCGATCTGATTGCGGCCAGCAGCCGCTTCCGCCCGCTCGGCGGTCAGCTTGGCAAGCTTCTCCTCGCTGGCCGTCAATGTGGCCGTCGCCTGTTCGAAGGCAGCGCGGGTGTTGGCCTCACGCTCGGCCGCGCCGGCATTTTCCGCATTCAGCGTCGTTTCTTCCGCTGCCAGCCGCTCCAGCACGGCAGCATTGTCGCGCACCATGCGTTCCTCGCGCTCGATGTCGGCGTCGAGCTGCTGCAGGCGACGGTCGAGTTCCGTCTGGCGAGCGGTGATGCGGCCAGCCTCTTCCTCGATCTGCGACTTGGCGATCGACAGGCGTTGGAAGGCAGCGGCGGCCTTGGCCTCCGCATCACGAAGATCCGGCAGGCGGTGCGCGCTGATCGCCTGTTCCTTCGCGGCATTCATCTGCGAATTGGCGCGGTCGCCGACCAGCGCGGTCGCCGTTGCCAGTGCCGAGCGCGCCTCGCCTTCCTGTGCTTTAGCTAGCGTCCAGCGCAGATGCAGCAAGGTGGCTTCCGCCTTGCGGATGTCGGCCGAAAGGTTCTTGAAGCGCGAAGCCTGACGCGCCTGGCGTTTCAGGCTCTCGATCTGGCTTTCCAGCTCGCCGACGACGTCGTCCAGCCGCTCGAGGTTCTGCTCGGCACCCTTGAGCCGCAGTTCTGCTTCATGGCGGCGGGTGTGCAATCCGGAAATGCCGGCGGCTTCTTCCAGCAGCGCTCGGCGCGCCTGCGGCTTGGCCTGAATCAACTCGCCGATGCGCCCTTGTCCGACCATCGAAGGCGAACGGGCGCCGGTCGACTGGTCGGCGAAGAGAAGCTGCACGTCCTTGGCGCGCGCCTCCTTGCCATTGATGCGGTAGACCGAACCTGCCTCGCGCTCGATACGGCGCGAAACCTGCAATTCGTCGGCATCGTTGAAGGCCGATGGCGCCGTGCGATCGACATTGTCGAGAAAAAGCGTGACTTCGGCGGTGTTGCGGGCCGGTCGTGTGTTTGAGCCCGAGAAAATGACGTCGTCCATGCCGGACGCGCGCATGTTCTTGTAGGAGCTTTCGCCCATCACCCAGCGGAGAGCTTCCACCAGGTTGGACTTGCCGCAGCCATTCGGCCCGACGATACCGGTGAGACCGCGTTCGATAACGAACTCACCGGGTTCGACGAAGGATTTGAAACCGAGCAGGCGCAGCCGCGAAAATTTCATTCGCGCAGCCCCGTACGGGCGCTCGCGCCGAGCCGCTGCCGCCCCGGCGCAGCCGGAACGTCAGAGCAGAGGGTCGATGATGGCCGACATTTCCTCAATCGACAACGCACCCTTGTAGGTTTGACCGTTGATGAAGAAGGTCGGCGTTGAGTCGACCTTGAATTCGTCCGCGCCGCGCTTCTGCACTGATCTGACTTGGTCCAGAAGTTTCTGGTCCGTCAAGCAGGCATTGAAGCTCTCCTGTGTAAAACCGGCCAGCTTGGACAATTGGAACATGGCATCCTTGACGTTTTCAGCCACGGCCCAGTTCTGCTGCTGCTTGAAGAGCACATCCACCATCGGGAAATAATTGTCGCCGGCGCAGCGCGCCAGCATGAAACCCGCCTCGGCGCGGGGATCGAACGGGAACTCGCGGAAGATCAAACGTGCCTTGCCAGTGTCGATGTACTTGGTCTTCAGCTCGGGTAGCGTTGTCTCATGGAAATGCGCGCAATGCGGGCAGGTCATGGAAGCGTATTCGACGATGGTGACCTTGGCGTCATCCTTGCCGAGCTGCCTTTCCGGCAACGCACCAAGCTTGAGGAGTTCAGTCATGTTGACGGAACCCGATGACTGCGGAGCCGCCGCCGTCGGCTTTGCGGCCGGCTTCATCGTGTCCGCTGGTTTGGCTGGCTCGGCCGGCTTGGCCGTTTCGGCTTCCGCCTCGCCTGCTTTGTTGCAGGCCGCGAGCGCCAACGCTGCCGGTGCGACGGCCAGCGTGGTCAGAATGTGTCTGCGAGACAGAAGACGGTTCATCGAATCACCTGATCAGGATTGGAATTTTGCAATGGATAGCCAAGGAAAAGCGAGAGTTCGCGGGAATTAAGGCATTGCGGGCCCCGAGTCCAATCGCGAAAAGCTGTTGAAATGATCACGAAAACGCGAGAGCGCGGTGAAGTCTATTTGCGCCGGCCAATGATGGAGGCACCCAGCCTCTCCAGCGAAGCACGCAGGGCATCGTCTTCCACAACGCCAACGACCCGCTCCAGCCGGCTCTTCTCCAACGGGGTCAATTGCCTTGGAGGCTGGGCCGTGCGGCGCTTGGTCTCCGTCAACGGTTTTTGCACAATACGGATCCGGCCGATGGCCCGGAAGCCCAGAAACGCGTTGACGCGACCGATGATCTCATCGGCCTGATGCTGGAGATGAAGTGCGGCAACGCCTTGGCAGGCAACCACCAGGGCGGCTGGCTCGAACGGATCCTCCTCGCGCATGCGACGGGGCCACTGGATTCGCTCGGGCCGCGACGTGCCTGCAAGCCGCGGCCCGACAATCTCCTCCCAGGACTGGACGAGACCGATCGAGATACCGGCGCGCTTGCGCAGCACCGGTTCCAGAATGCCGGTTGCGAGATCGCTGACCGGTACAGGATTGCCGTAAGGGGGTTTCCCTGTCATGCGTTCTCCGTCAGACAGCAGGACCGGCTGAACCGCATCCCGAACGATCAATGACACTGCCCGACCAGACCCGCAAGCCCGCACATGACAGCGGGACCGATATCGCCACCCGACTGCTTGGCTGGTACGACGCGCATCATCGCGAACTGCCCTGGCGCGTGGCCCCGCGCGACCTGGCCAGAGGCGCGAAGCCGGACCCATATCGTGTCTGGCTCTCCGAGGTGATGCTGCAGCAGACCACCGTGGAAGCCGTAAAAGCCTACTTCCAGGCTTTCCTGGAACGCTGGCCCACCATACAGGCACTCGGCGCGGCGAGTTCCGACGATGTCATGAAGGCATGGGCCGGGCTCGGCTATTATTCGCGGGCGCGGAACCTGAAAGCCTGCGCAGACCAGATTGCGGCACAGGGCAGCCGCTTCCCCGATACCGAAAGCGGCCTGCGCGCGCTTCCCGGCATCGGCGCCTATACCGCAGCCGCGATTGCGGCCATCGCCTTCAACCGGCCTGCCGCTGTTGTCGATGGAAATGTCGAACGCGTCGTTGCGCGGCTGTTTTCGATCGCCACGCCGCTGCCACTGGCCAAGCCGGAAATCCGTGCACGCGTCGAAGAGATGTTGTCGCATGACAGGCCGGGCGACTTCGCCCAGGCGATGATGGATCTCGGCGCCACCATCTGTACGCCGCGCAAGCCGCGCTGCATGTCGTGCCCGTTGCGACAGGACTGCAGTGTGATCCTCTCCGGCGATCCGGAACTCTATCCGGTAAAGCTCGCCAAGCCTGAGAAGCCATCGCGACGGGGAGCAGCCTTCGTCGCGATCCGCAGCGATGGCGCCATTCTCCTGCACAAGCGGCCCGAAAAAGGCCTGCTCGGCGGCATGAGCGAAGTGCCGACCACAGGCTGGACCGCACGCGTGGACGGCGCCACCGGAGCAGATGCCGCGCCGTTTCCAGCAGACTGGCGCTCTTGCGGTGCGATCAGCCATGTCTTCACACATTTTTCGCTGGAACTCAGCGTCTATGCCGCAAGCGTCGACTTCGTGGCGGCACCACAAGGCTTCTTCTGGTCACGGCCGGGCTGGATCAACGACGAGGCCTTGCCCACTGTCATGAAAAAGGCAATCGAAGTGGCTATGCCCGGCTCAACCCAAAAGGGCCCGCACAAGAGGAAAGCATGACTGAAGTCCGCCACATCGTCTTCGACATCGGCAAGGTGCTGCTGCACTACGATCCCAGCCTGCCCTTCAACCGACTGATCCCGGATGCGGCGGAGAGGCAATGGTTCTTCGACAATGTCTGCACGAGCGACTGGAATGTGGAACAGGATCGCGGCCGCACCTGGGAAGAAGCGGAAGGCTTGTTGCTCGCTCGACACCCGGACCACGCCGAGAACATCCGCAATTTTCGCCGGCATTGGCATGAGATGGTGCCGCACGCTTATGACGACAGCGTCACGCTGATGGAAAGGCTGATCGACCAGGGTCGCGACGTCACCATGCTGACCAACTTCGCGTCCGATACGTACCGGGAAGCACAGGAACGTTTTCCGTTTCTGAAGCTGCCGCGCGGCGTCACCGTTTCAGGCGACATCAAACTCATCAAGCCCGACCGCGCCATCTACGACCACCACATCCAATCCTTCGACCTTGAACCAGCGGCGACGCTGTTCATCGACGACAGTCAAAAAAATGTCGAGGGTGCCAAGGAAGCCGGTTGGCAGGCGGTGCCGTTTACCGATGCTGCAACATTGAAGCGCGACCTGACCGAGCGGGGAATTGCGATATGAGCGCCAGGCATGATCCGGCCGAGACACTCGCCCGTTTCCACGACGTCACCAACGCCCAGGATTTCGCCGCCATCGAGGCGATGTTCGCGCCGGACGTCGTCTATGTTTCACAAGGTGTTGGCGGCCGCATCGAAGGCCGGGATGCCGTGATGGCTGCTTTCCGCACCTATTTCGAGGAGTATCCGGACCAGGAAGCGGAAGACAAGAAGCTGGAAGAGCTGTCGCCAAACAGTGCTCGCTCCGAATGGTCGCTGACAGGAACCAGCACAAAGACCGGCGTGTGGCGGGAGCGGCACGGCGCCGAGACCATCACTCTTGACGGTGATGGCCTGATCGTCCGTGTGGACGTGGAGGGTTAGGCTCTAGCTTTTGTTTCGCCGCGCGATCTTGCCCGAAGTCTGCAGCAGTCGCAGACTTCGGTTCGAGATCAGGCTCCAGCCCGTTCCATGCCGAGCCGCGCGATCTTGCGCAGTTCGTCGATCGGCGTCAGTCCGCCGGCCCGTTCATAATGCCAGAAGGTCCAGCCGTTGCAGGCATCCAGCCCCTGCACTTCGGCGCCGACCTTGTGGATGGAGCCAGCACTCTCACCGACGGCAAGCGTGCCGTCCGCACGTACCTTCGCCGACCAGCGGCGCTTGGCGTCGTAAAGCGTGGTACCGGGCTTGACCAGCCCGTTGTCGATCAGGCTGACAAAGGCGACGCGCGGCTCCGCCCGCTTGCCGGCAAGAATCGTCAGGTCGACACCTTCGAGGGGCTTTACCGCGGCAATGCGTTCATTGGCGGCGTCGATGTATGATTGCTCGCGCTCGATGCCGACGAAGTGGCGTCCGAGGCGCTTGGCAACCGCACCGGTGGTGCCGGAGCCAAAGAACGGATCGAGTACGACATCACCCGGCTTGGTCGAAGCCAGCATGATGCGCGCCAGCAGTGCTTCCGGTTTTTGCGTCGGGTGCAGCTTGTCGCCGTTGTCATCCTTCAGCCGTTCGCCACCGGTGCAGATGGGGAAGAGCCAGTCGGAGCGCATCTGCACGTCGTCATTGGCGGCCTTCAGAGCTTCGTAGTTGAAGGTATAGCCCTTGGATTTCTGGTCGCGCGATGCCCAGATCATCGTTTCATGGGCATTCTGGAAGCGGCGGCCACGGAAATTCGGCATCGGATTGGTCTTGCGCCAGACGACGTCGTTGAGGATCCAGAAGCCGAGATCCTGCATCTTGGCGCCGACGCGGAAGATGTTGTGATAGGAGCCGATCACCCAGATGGTGCCGTTCGGCTTCAGAACGCGGCGTGCCGCGAGCAGCCAGGCACGGGTGAAGGCATCATAGGCCTCGAAACTCTCGAACTGATCCCAATGGTCGTCGACCGCGTCGACCTTGGACTGATCGGGCCGATGCAATGTGCCTTCCAGCTGCAGGTTGTAGGGCGGATCGGCAAAGATCACATCCACCGATTTTTCCGGCAGCCGATCGAGCGCAGCGACGCAATCGCCTTTCAGGATCGTGTCCAGCCATTCGGACTGCTGAGGAGTGTGGGATAGTTCGTCGAGGAGACGCACGGCAGACATGCTGATTACCCAGGGCACGCGTTACATTTACCAGCCGTTATGGTTACCGTTTTCAGTAAATATTTGATGAAGTGAAGGCGTGATTTGCCGCTCGCCGGCGCTTGGTGTATGCCGCGCCGGCCTTCCCTGAAGCGTTTCCGTTTTAGCGGAAACGCCCTAACTCTTTGGTTTTTACGCAGTTCCGGACGGAAAATTGCTACGCACTTTTCCTGGAATTGCTTCTAGAGCGTTTCCGTGTTTCACGGAAACGCGGAAACACTCTAACTCTTTGGTTTTTACGCAATTCCGGGCGGAAAACCGCTACGCACTTTTCCTGGAATTGCTCCAACGCAGATGGACCGACATGCCCCAGCCAGACCTTGTCATTTTTGATTGCGACGGCGTGCTCGTCGATTCCGAAATCATCGCCGCACGCGTCGAAGCCGAACTAATCACCGAAGCAGGCTTCGAAATCAGCGCCGAGGAGATCGCCGAAACCTATGCTGGCCTGACCTTCAAAGACATCATGATGGCGATCGAGCACAAGGCGAACATCCCTTTTCAGGCATCGCTGATCACGCGTGCCGAAGAACTGGTCGACCGCAAGCTGCGTTCCGACGTGCGTGCCATCGACGGTGTGCACGAGGCCGTCGCCTCGGTGACGGCGCCACGTTGCATCTGCTCCAATTCGAGTTCGGAGCGCATCGCCTTCATGCTGGAAAAGGTCCGGCTTCTGCCTCTGTTCGAAGGTCGTATCTTCTCGGCACTCGAAACGCCGTCGAGAAAGACCAAGCCGGCACCGGACGTCTTCCTGCACGCAGCCGAGGTGCTGAAAGCAAATCCTGCAAACACCTTCGTGGTCGAGGATTCCGCCCATGGCATCCACGGTGCCCGCGCCGCGGGCATGCGGGTGATCGGCTTCACCGGCGCCTCACACAGCTATCCTGGCCATGCCGACATCCTGACCGAGGCAGGCGCCGAAACGGTGATCAGCCGCTGGTCCGACCTGAAGGGTGTCCTGGCGGCGCTGTCGGAGTGGTCGGAAGACGCCTGAGGCAGGCTATCCACCAAACAAAAAAGGGGCTAACGCCCCTTTTTAATTTCGCACCGCGAAACGCGCCCTAGCGCGGAATATCCGAGATGGTGGTCTGGTTGCCCTGTGCAGGTGCAGCCGGCGCATTGGCCACGGGAGCCGCCTTCGGCTTCGGCCTGCGCACGCGGCGCTTCACCGGCTGGTCTTCGTCCGATTTCTGCACCTTCTTCGGCCCTTCGTCGAAACCTGCGAAGGCCTGATAGGTGGCAGCAGCCGGTTGAGGGATGGAGATGTTGGAATCATTCAGCACGAACTGAGTGGCCGTCGAGGTGTCGGAAACCTGCACCTTATGCTGGTAGATCTGCGAATAAAGGACCTTGTCGCCTTCGACCACGGCGATGCGGATCGGCAAGGTAACGGTGCCCGGCACCGCCGTCGGGCCAGGCACGATGCGGCCGGCCACGGCAATCTTCATGTTGAGCATGCCGTTGTCGCGCGTGCAGTCGCGCGTCACGTCGCCGATCGAGGCCTGGTAGGCAAGCCGGGCTGAATCGTCCTGCGTCGTCTCGGTTGCGAGCGCCGGGTCCTGCCCCTTGGGCGCCTTCGGTTTCGCGGCGGCCTTACCATAGGTGTTGTGGACTGCCGTGCCTTCGCGCAGCGTGACCTTGGGGCAATACGCCCTGAGATCCGAAGCCTTGGCCTTGGCCACGTCGGCGTTGATCGCCGCCTCGTCCTTCTTGCCCACTCCAAGGAAACCACCACCGGAGCCACCGCCGTCGCTTGATTGGCAGCCTGCGACGATCAGCATAAAGCCCATGGACATGAAACCCGCGACAAGGCGGCTGTTGGACGAACGAAACACCATAAAAAGCAGTTCCCTCACGCGAAGCTGGCGACCTATAGCAACGAGACGGCAAAAATGCGACTGAGGACGCGCACAAAATCCACGCCTTAGCCCAAAGTGAGGGCAATTGGCCGGAATGGCAGTTGAAATGGAAAATCGACAATGCGCTATGTGAGTACCCGCGGAGAAGCCCCCGCGCTCGGATTTTCAGATACAGTGCTGGCCGGCCTGGCACGGGACGGTGGACTTTATGTGCCCGAAACCTGGCCGCATTTCTCGCCAGCCGAACTCAAATCCATGCGCGGGCTTTCTTACGCCGATCTCGCCATTCGTGTGCTGACGCCTTTCCTCGGCGGCGAAATCGCCCCTGCGGTGTTCGCGAAGCTGGTGCGCGAGGCCTATGCCACATTCCGTCATGACGCGGTGTGTCCGCTGGTCCAGACCGGGCCCAACACCTTCGTGCTCGAACTCTTCCATGGCCCGACGCTGGCCTTCAAGGATGTCGCCATGCAGTTGCTTGGCCGGCTGATGGACCATGTGCTTTCCGAGCGTGGCGAACGAGCGACCATTGTCGGTGCGACGTCGGGCGACACAGGCGGCGCAGCGATCGAGGCCTTTGCCGGGCGCGAGCGCACCGACATCGTCATCCTGTTTCCGAACGGACGCGTCTCGCCGGTACAACAGCGACAAATGACGACTTCGACCGCCGCCAACGTGCATGCGCTGGCGATCGAGGGTAATTTCGACGACTGCCAGGGCCTGCTGAAGGACATGTTCAATGACCACGCCTTCCGCGACGCGGTCTCGCTGTCGGGCGTCAATTCGATCAACTGGGCGCGCATCATGGCCCAGATCGTCTACTACTTCACCTCGGCCCTGTCGCTCGGCGCGCCCGACCGGCCGGTATCCTTCACCGTGCCGACCGGCAATTTCGGCGACATCTTCGCCGGGTACGCAGCCAAACGCATGGGGCTTCCGATCGAGCGCCTGGTGATCGCCACCAACGACAACGACATCCTGGCGCGGACGCTTTCCAGCGGCGAATACCGCATGAAGGGCGTCGTCGCGACGACCTCGCCTTCGATGGACATCCAGGTGTCGTCGAATTTCGAGCGTTTGCTGTTCGAGGTCTCGCAGCGCGATGCCGAGACGGTGCGCCGCTATATGAATTCGCTGAAGCAGTCCGGTGCCTTCACCATCGAGACGGATGGGCTTGCTCGCATCCGTGCAGAATTCGATGCCGGACGCGCGACTCAGGACGAAGTCGCCGAGACGATCCGCTCCACCCTAGCCCGTTCGAACTACCTGCTCGATCCCCATACCGCGTCGGGCGTTCATGTCGCTGCCTTGCAATCGGCCAGCAACACTCCGATGATCGTGCTGGGTACCGCGCATCCTGCGAAATTCCCGGCTGCAGTCGAAGCGGCAAGCGGAATCTACCCTTCCCTGCCTTCATGGCTTGCCGACTTAATGAATTCGGAGGAAAAGTATGCGGTACTTCCATCGGACCTGAAAATGGTGGAAGATTATGTCCGTCGCCGCTCCCGGGCGGCGCGTTAGGGAGTTTTAGCTATATGGGTGTTGAGGTAAGCCGTCTGTCGAACGGCCTGACAGTCGCCACCGAAACCCTTCCAAGCATCGAATCCGTTGCTCTCGGCACCTGGGTCAAATCCGGGGCACGAAACGAGCGCGAGGATGAGCATGGAATGGCCCACCTGCTCGAACACATGGCATTCAAGGGCACGAAGAGACGTTCCGCCTTCGAGATCGCCTCGGAAATCGAGAATGTCGGTGGCGAGATCAATGCCGCCACCAGTGTCGAGACGACGTCGTTCTACGCTCGGGTACTGTCTGACGATGTGCCGCTTGCGGTTGATATCCTGGCCGACATCCTGCAGGAATCGGAATTCGACCCCAATGAACTGGAGCGCGAACAGAACGTCATCCTGCAGGAAATCGGCGCCGCGCACGACACGCCCGATGACGTCGTCTTCGACCGCTTCACCGAAACCGCCTTTCGCCACCAGACCATCGGGCGTTCGATCCTGGGCACGCCGGAAACGGTCAAGTCCTTCACGTCCAAGCAACTGCATGATTTCATGGAGCGCCAGTATGGCGCGGAGCGCATGGTCATGGTCGCTGCCGGTGATGTGAAGCATGACGATTTCGTCCGCGAGGTGGAGAAAAAGCTCGGCTCCTTCCGTTCGAAGGCGGAAAGCGTCGCGCCGCAATACGCCCAGTATGTCGGCGGCGACTTCCGCGAAGACCGGGACCTGATGGACGCGCAGATCGTGCTCGGCTTCGAGGGCCGCGCCTACCATGTGCGCGACTTCTATGCATCGCAGGTCCTGTCCATGATCCTCGGTGGTGGCATGTCGTCCCGCCTGTTCCAGGAAGTGCGCGAAAAGCGCGGCCTCTGTTATTCGGTCTATGCCTTCCATTGGGGTTTCTCGGACACAGGCGTGTTCGGTGTCCATGCTGCAACCGGCCAGAACGACATCGCTGAACTGGTGCCGGTGATCGTGCGCGAATTGCAGCGCGCCGGCGAGGACATTTCCCAGGAAGAGCTCGACCGCGCCAGGGCTCAGTATCGCGCAGGCCTGATCATGTCGGCAGAAAGCCCGGCCAGCCGGGCGTCGCAGATCGCACGCCAGTTGCTGCTGTTTGGCCGGCCGATCCCGAAGGAAGAACTGATGGAGCGGCTCGGAGCTTTGACCACCGAACGCCTGACCGACCTGTCGTCCCGCTTGTTCTCGACGCGGCCGACGCTGGCCGCTGTTGGCCCCGTCGGCACGCTGGCGCCTTACGAGGCCGTACTCGACCAACTCCCGGGCCTGGAGGTCGCGGCCCGGAAGCTCGCCGTCTGATCCAGGCTGACAGCCGTGTTCGCACTCCCTTTCTTTCGCCGAGACCTGCCGGCGCTGAAGGGCGAGAAGGTGTTGTTGCGCGTCCCTATGGCGAGCGATCATCGCGAGTGGGCGGCATTGCGCGGGGAAAGCCGCGCTTTCCTGGAGCGATGGGAACCGCGCTGGGCGCCCGATGAACTCGACCGCTCGGCATGGCGCCACCGTATCGGCCGCTATCGCGAGGACTATGCGCAAGGCACGGCGATCGCATTCTTCATTTTCGATCGAAGCTCCGGCAAGCTCGCCGGCGGGATCACGCTGGGCAATATCCGCCATGGCGTCGCACAAAGCGGCCATATCGGCTACTGGATCGGCGAACGTTATGCCGGGCGCGGCATGATGACCGACGCCGTCAAGGTCGTGGTGCGTTTCGCCTTCGACACACTCAAGTTGCACCGGATCGAAGCAGCCTGTATTCCCGACAACATTCGTTCGATCCGTGTGCTTGAAAAAGCCGGATTCCAGCGTGAAGGACTGGCGCGCTCCTATCTTCGCATCAATGGGGCGTGGCAAGACCACTATCTTTATGCCCGGATCGCTGACGATCTGCCGGCATACGCTACGAAGGGCTGATTTTGACGAAACTCCTGCGAAACGGATCGGTGCTAGAGCGTTTCCGTTTTTCACGGAAACGCGGAAACGCTCTAACTCTTTGTTCTTACGCAATTCCGGACGAAAAACCGCTACACACTTTTCCTGGAATTGCTCTGGCTTTCGTCCTTGCGGCGATCGTGACCCTTTTCGCCGCCGCTTCCGCCCATGCCGTGGAACCGATCAAGATTTCCCGCGACGATGTCGCGCTCGACCTCTCCGGCGCGGTCGAAATCTACCGGAACCAGGGTGAGAATTTTCAGGTATCGACGGCTCCAGGCTCCGACGGCATCGTCCGCCGCATCGAGGTCGAGGCCAATGATGCCCGCTCGACCGGTGACTGGGCGGTCTTTGCGCTTGCCAACACCACCGACGATGTCATCGACCGCCTGATCGTCGCGCCACATTTCCGGCTGGTGAAGTCAGGCATCTTCTGGCCCGATCTCGGCTCGACGCGCTTTACCGCGATCACGCCTTCCGAAGGTTTTGCACTCGACAAGCAGGCAAGCCCGGATGCCGACGTCTTCCGTGTGACGCTGAACCCCGGCTCGGTCGTCACCTTCATCGCCGAACTCGCCTCGCCGAAGCTGCCGCAGGTCTATCTCTGGGAACCGGAAGCCTACAAGGACACCGTCAACTCCTACACGCTCTATCGCGGCATCGTCATCGGCATCGCCGGTCTTCTGGCGCTGTTCCTGACGATCCTGTTCGTGGTCAAGGGAACCTCGCTGTTTCCGGCGACCGCTGCCCTGGCCTGGGCCGTGCTCGCCTATATCTGCATCGACTTCGGTTTCCTGGCCAAGATCATCCAGGTGGCACCTGGTTCCGAGCAGGTCTGGCGCGCCGGCGCAGAGGTGGCGCTCGCCACGACCTTCGTGGTCTTCCTGTTCACCTATCTCAACCTCAACCGCTGGCACGGCCATTTCAGCTACGGCGCGGTGGTGTGGATCCTGGGCCTTGCGGCGATCGCAGGCATCGCCATCATCGACCCGGCGATTGCCGCCGGCATTGCCCGCATTTCGTTTGCCGCCACCGCGGTGACCGGCCTTGGCCTCATCATCTTTCTCGGCATACGCGGCTACGACCGCGCCATCATGCTCATTCCCAGCTGGGTGATGGTGCTGTTATGGGCCACGGGGTCGTGGATGGCGATCACCGGCCTGCTCGACAACGACATCGTGCAGCCAGCCCTTGGCGGCGGGCTGATCCTGGTGATCCTGCTGATCGGCTTTACCGTCATGCAGCATGCCTTTGCCGGCGGGGCGCTGCACCAGGGCCTGTTCTCCGACCTCGAGCGCCAGGCGCTGGCGGTGGCCGGCTCCGGCGACACGGTATGGGACTGGGACGTGCTGCGCGACCGCATCGTCACCCGCCCCGATGTCAGCCTGCAGCTCGGTCTCGCGCCGGGTAGTCTCGGCGGCGCGGCCCGCAACTGGCTGCCGGTTCTGCATTCGGACGATCGCGACACGTTCCGCACCACGCTCGACGTCGTGCTGGAGCATCGGCGTGGGCGCGTAGCGCAGAATTTCCGCCTGCGCGGTGCCGACGGCCACTATCACTGGTTCGCGCTGAGAGCCCGCCCGGTGATCGGTTCCGACGGCGAGGTCATCCGCTGCGTCGGCACGATGGTCGACGTCACCGAGCAGAAGAAATCGGAAGAGCGGCTTCTGCACGATGCCGTGCACGACAATCTTACCGGTCTGCCGAACCGCGAGCTGTTCATGAACCGGCTGGAAGCGATCATCTCGATCGCCCGCACCGAGGACAAGGTCCGGCCGACCGTCTTCGTCATCGATATCGACCGCTTCAAGCAGGTCAATGACGGCCTGGGCATCTCGGCCGGCGACACCATCCTGCTCACCGTGGCGCGGCGCCTGCACCGGCTGCTCAAGCCAAAGGACTCGCTGTCGCGTTTCGCCGGCGACCAGTTCGCGCTGATGCTGCTTTCCGAGCAAGATCCCGCCCGCATTGCCGCCATGGCGGATGCCATCAAACATGCGATCAGCTCGCCGATCACCTTCGCCAAACGCGAGATCGTGCTGACCGCCTCTGTCGGCCTGATCACCTGGACGTCCGACCAGACCTCGGCAGAGGACCTGGTCAAGGATGCCGAGCTCGCCATGCACCAGGCCAAGCGCTTCGGCGGCGATCGCATCGAGCCTTTCCGGCCTGCCTTCCGCACCGTCGGCACCGACCGGCTGCAGTTCGAGTCCGACCTGCGCCGAGCCATCGAGCGGCGCGAATTCACCCTTGCCTATCAGCCAATCGTCAGGCTGGAGGACTACACCGTCGCCGGTTTCGAAGCCCTGCTGCGCTGGGATCATCCGCGCCGCGGCATGATCCCGCCGGCCGATTTCATTCCAGTGGCCGAGAGCTGCGGGCTCATCGTGCAGCTCGGCCTCTTCGCGATGCAGAAGGCGGCGGAAGACCTGGCGGGCTGGCAGAAGCATATCGGCGACACGCCGCTGTCGGTCTCGGTCAACCTCTCCAGCCGCCAGCTCATCCGCCGCGACCTCGTCACCGATGTCCGCTCGGTGATCGCGCGCGCCGGACTGAAGCCGCGATGTCTGCGCCTTGAGCTCACCGAATCGCTGGTTATGGACAACCCCGAACAGGCCGCGCATGTGCTGGCCAAGCTGAAACAGCTGGGCATCGGCCTGTCGCTCGACGATTTCGGCACCGGCTATTCGTCGTTGTCCTACCTGACCCGTTTCCCGTTCGACACGATCAAGATCGACAAGAGCTTCATCGACGACACCTCGCCCAAGCGCGCCGTGTTGCTTCGCTCCATGGTCAACATGGCCCACGAGTTGGGACTCGCGGTGGTCGCGGAAGGCATTTCCGACCAGAGCGATGCCCTGGAACTGCGCCAGATGGGCTGCGAATATGTGCAGAGCTTCATGTTCGGCGCCCCGATGAACGGCGATGCCGTGATCAAGCTGCTGCGCGAACAGTATCCGCTGACGCAGGCCTAGTTAGATAGGTCCTGGATGTTAACACATCCAGGACGCCTCAAACGCCGGCGCGGCGCGCGGTCGCGTGCTCCAACGGTCATATAGAATGACCGTTGGAATAGCCTCCACGTCTTTCTCCCCGTACACCGGCTAGCCCCATAGACTGAAGTGTCCAAACGGCGGGATGCGCGAATCTGCTATGTGAAAGCTCAGGCGTGGCCGGCAGCCTGGCTGAAACGCGCAAGGTCGATGCCGATCGAGGCGAGTGCCCGGTCGTACTTGCCTTCGATGTCTGGATCGAAAAGCAACTCGGGTGTCGCCGGGCAGGTCAGCCAGCCATTTTCAGCGATCTCGCTTTCGAGCTGGCCAGCACCCCAACCGGAATAGCCAAGTGTCATCAGCGCCTGGCGCGGTCCGCGCCCCGCGGAAATGGCGCGCAGGATATCGACCGTGGCAGTGAGGCAAATATCCTCGGACACCGGCAGAGAGGATTCGACACGATAGTCGCCCGTGTGCAGGACGAAACCGCGGCTGCGGTCGACCGGCCCCCCATTGCGCACGATGAAGTCACGGGTCTGCTGCGGCAGGCGGATCGCCTCCTGCTCGTTCATGATGCCGAGTTGCACCAGAAGATCGGGAAACAGCATCTGCTGGGTCTGGTTGATGATCAACCCCATCGCTCCCTCGTCCGAGTGGGCGCAGATGTAGATGACCGACCGCGCGAACCGCTCGTCCTTCATGCCAGGCATGGCGACGAGGAACTGGTCGTCGAGAAAGCCGCTTTTACCGGCCGCATTTTTGTGGCGTAAAAGGTCCATGCCCGAAGGGTAACGCGTTTCCGGCACGCTTGAAAGATGCCATTGGTTCAATTCGCGAACGCCCTTAATGCGCAGGTCTCACGCAAAAATGATGGGCGACATCCAACGAAAGCGGTTGCGCCACCGCATTGGCCCCCTCAAATCAGCGTCATGGATCGTTTGAGATTTTCGCCAGACCAATTCCGGGAAAAGCACGCAGCGGTTTCCCGTCCGGAATTGCGTGAGAACAAAGAAAAAGAATTAGAGCGTTTTCGCGTTTCCGCGAAAATCGGAAGCGCCCTTGGCCTCGCCGCACTCATCGCCAGCAGCCTGCCGGCCGCGGCCTCGTCATCCACCTGGGCAGACAGTGAAGGCGGCCGCGTTCGGCTGGTCACCACCGGCACGCCCGACGCCGCCGGACAGCTGACAGGTGCGCTTCATATCGAACTGAAACCTGGCTGGAAGACCTATTGGCGCGACCCCGGTGCGAGCGGCGTACCGCCGCAGATCGATGTCGCCAAGGCAACCAACATCGCCGGGGTCGAGCTGTCCTACCCTGCCCCCGGGCGGCACGATGACGGTTATGGCGGCTGGGCCGGCTACGATCGAACGGTCGCGCTGCCGGTAAGATTCACGCTGGCAAAGCCCCGGGAAAGCGCAGTCATCGATGCCGGCGTCTTTCTCGGTATCTGCCAGACGATCTGCATTCCCCTGCAGGCGCAATTGCGGGTCGACCCGACCGAAGATGCAGGCAATGCCGAGGATGCCGAACTGGTGAAAGCGGCATTGGCCGCCTTGCCGCAGAAATCGAGCGAGGCCTTTGGCGCACAGACTCTGCCTGGAGAAAAGGACAAGCTTCTTGTGGAGGTGACCGCACCGGGTGGCACCAAAGGTATCGACCTCTTCGTCGCCGGCGAGCAGGGTTATCTGTTCGGTGCGCCGGCGCGCGCGGAAAAGAACGGCAAGCCCGTGTTTTCGTTTCCGATCCTGGCGAGACCCGGCAAGGCAGTGCAGGGCGATGGCTTGCCCTACACGCTGACCACTCCGTCCGGGGCGGTTGAAGGTCTATTGCCCTATCCGTGACAATCGCCGGACTTGGCCGCATTGCGAGGCGGCGCGGAAGGCGCTATCGCTTTGCGCTCTTCCTTTCTTTCCCAGACCAAGAGGACTGCCATGACCATTGCCGTTGGTGAAAAGCTGCCTGAGATCACCTTCAAGACCATGACCGATGACGGCGCCAAGGCGCTGACCGGCACGGAAGTGTTTTCCGGCAAGAAGGTGGTGCTGTTCGGCGTTCCGGGTGCATTCACACCGACCTGCAACAATAACCACCTTCCCGGCTACCTCGAGAACCGCGATGCCATCCTGTCGCGCGGTGTCGACCAGATCGCAGTGGTGGCGGTCAACGACCCGTTCGTGATGGGCGCCTGGGCACGCTTCACCGGCGGTGAAGGCAAGATCCTGTTCCTTGCGGATGGCAGCGGTGATTTCGCCAAAGCTGTCGGCCTCGACATCGACCTCAGCGCCAACGGGCTCGGCCTGCGTTCCAAGCGCTTTTCGATGATCGTCGAAGACGGCAAGGTGACGGCCCTCAACATCGAAGGCAACCCCGGCCAGGCCGTCGATTCCAGCGCCGCCAAGCTGCTCGAACAACTCTAAAAATCCCATCGACGACCGGCCTGCCCCGAGGCAATCGCCGCAGGCAGGCCGGTCAATTTCGGCAACGCATCCCGCGCAGATCTTCAGAACGTTCCGTTTTTCGCGCCACCCGTGAAAACGCTCCAACTCCTTGTTTTTACGCAATCTCGGACGGAAAGCCTCCACGCGCTTTTGCTGAACGTCCTCGCGGCTCCCTCTTTCGCAAAGCAGAACTTTGGGGCAGAGGAAGCAGATGGCCAGAAAAACAAATGCCCGGGAACGCCTGATCGGCGCAGCACAGGATATTCTGGCTGAAGAAGGGTTGGCGGCATTCACCTCGAATGCGGTGGTCGAGCGCGCCGGTGTGACGCCACCGACCTTCTACCATTATTTCGTGAACAAGCAGGCGCTGCTTCGCGAACTGGGCGAACGGATGATGCTGGCACAGCATGAAGTCATCCGGCGCGACACCGGCCTGGTCATCGGAGGACCAGCGGACTTCCGCAAGGCTTGTGAACGCACCGTACATGAAGCCTTCGCCAGCACGCGGGCTTTCCGCGGCGGCTATGCCTTGCTGGTATCGCTGCGGGCCCTGCCCGACCTGCGCGACGTCCGGTTGCGCGCGCATGCCGACATAGCGCGGCTGATTTCCGGCTACCTCCATGAACAGGGATTGAGCAAAGGGCCGGACGATCTCATCGTGCCGGCCCGGGTAGCGCTGGAATATCTCTACGCCGCGATCGAGATGCTGTTCGAGACCGACTTCGCAAACCAGGAAGAGGTACTGCGCCTGACGGTGGAGACGCATGTCCGGCTTTACGAACTGTTCTGATCTATCGCCGGCGTCGCCACGCCGACACGCAGCATCAGGGCACAGCCAATCACGAACAAGACAACAAGGCTGCCGAACCCGATGCGCTGGCTGCCGCTCAGCGCGGTCGCCAGCGCCACCAGCGCCGGTCCCAGCCAGACGGTGATGGTACTCGTCATCGCATAGATGCCGAAGAACTGGCCAAGCCGATCCGGCGGAGTGAGCATCACCAGCAGCGACCGGCAGGACGCAAAGGCAGCCACGATCATCCCGCCCATCGGGATAGCACTGATGAGGAAGATGACGTCGGTGGTCTCCGCGAACATCAACCTCTCCGAGGCCTGCGCGGCGATTGGCACCAGCCCGAACAGGATCGCATCGCGACTGATCGAAATCTGGAACAGAAACAGCGCGGTGATCGCCAGCAATTCGGTCATGATCGCATTGCGTGGGCCCAACCGCCGATCGAGCAAGCCGGCTGCCAATCCGCCGCCCACCGCCGCAATCGTCACGATTATGCCCATCGCGGCGTTTTCCGAACGCGTCCATCCCAACGTCCCCGACGTGTAGACGGCCGTAATCGCAAACAGCGCGATCAGCCCGTCCATGAAGACCATGCGCGCGATCAGGAAGCGCATGATCTGCGGCCATTCCGCAAACAGCGCGCGAACGGTGGCGATGAGCCGGATATCGCGGGGAAAGGGGCTGACCCCACGCCAGCGTCCCGCCGCCCCGGGGCGGTCCGTCATGAAGCAGAGGAACGGCCATACGAAGACCGCGATCCAGATTGCACAGACGATGCCCGACAGGCGTGCGACATCGACTTCTGCCAGCCCGGCCGGTGGATAGCGCGTGAAATAGAGTACCCCGAGCAGCAACAGCACCGACGCCGCACTGCTCAACGCCAACCCGAGTCCGGAAATGATCGAAACCTGGCTCTTCGTGCCTGCAACCCCGAGCAGCGCATTCTGGAACAGCTCGGACACTGAAAAGCAGCACCCAGCCAGCGCCAGCAGCGTCATGACCAGCGGAATTGCGTACGGCGTTTCCGGGTGGATGGAACTCAACCCGACGCAGGACAGCGCCATCGCCAGCATCAGCGCGGCCAGCACCGGCTTCTTTCTGCCCCCGCGATCCATGTAGCTGCCGAGGAAAGGCGCGATCATCGCCATTGCGAAGCCGGAGATCATCTGCGTCGTGCTGAACAATGCCTGCCCGCGCACCGGATCGCCGACTACGGACTGCGCGAAGTAGGTAGAATACACATATATTACAATAAGATAGTAAAATGGCCCTCGCGCCCAATCCAAGCTGGCCCACCACCAGCCCGCAGGCGGAATGCCGTACCACAGTCGTTTCGCCACTGCCTCCACGCTCCCCTCCCAGAGATATGTATAATAATCACTATAGACAGACTCTGGCTCCTGCGCCATTCTGTTTTCAACTGGCGGAATCGATTGGAGTCGGAACGAATGGAAGAGTTCTTGTTTCACGGCGGGGCAATCCTGCCTGCACAGGGTGACCGCGCTCCCGAAAGTCTGCTCGTCATTGGCGACCGGATCGACTTTGTCGGATCACTGGCCGATGCGCGACGCCGCACGCAGGACGCAGGCCTGGTGCCGCAGGAGATCAATCTGGCCGGGCGCGCCATTGTCCCGGGTTTCATCGATGGGCACCTGCACCCAATGCCAATGATCTTCTTCGCCATGTCGGCCGATCTCAGCGGCGCACACGACATGGCTACGGTCAGTGAGCGGCTGCGTGCGCAGCAAGCGCGGCTCGCCGTGGACGAGTGGTTGATCGGTGTCCAGTTCGAGAGCAATCACCTGCCTGCGGGCGTAGTGCTCGACGTGATGCTTCTGGACCAGTGGTTCCCCGATCGGCCTGTCCTGATCTATGGCCGCGACGGCCATGGCGTCGTCGTCAATTCGGTCGTGCTGGCAATGTTGTCGGCAAGCGAACTGGCATCGGATCCCGCGGGCGGCACAATCGGCCGTGACGCTTCCGGTCAGCCGGACGGCCGTTTCTTCGAAAAAGCCGTAGGTCTGGTTCAGGCAAAGACGCCAATACCTGCCCCCAACCGCATGTTGGACGCGATGGGAGAGGTATTCGCGCGGCTGGCGCGGTCCGGCATTACCTCGATCGGGGCGATGCTGCAGAGCGACGACGAAGGACCGGCGGGAGAGGCCGGGCGGCTGGAGAGCTTCATCGCACTCGCCTTGCCGGAACTCGTCGCACAGTCGATCTACGCCATCGTCATCGGCCGCACACTGGCAGGCGTCGAGGCACTGGCCAGCACGGCTCTCAACGATCCCCGGCGCGGCACCAAAGCGCGCGCGATCAAGATCTTCGCCGATGGAACCTTCGGCTCGTGCACCGCCTGCATGAACCTGCCTTACAGCGATCGCAGTTGCACCCATGGCTACATGACATTGCCGGAAGATGAGATCTATCGGCGGATGGAAGCCGCGCATCTTGCCGGGTATCAGATCTGCGTTCATGCCATCGGCGACCGCGGCATCGCCAATTGCGTTCAGCTGTTCGAACGCCTGCTGGCAGAGCATCCGCGCGAGGATCATCGCCACCGTATCGAACACGCCTCGATCGCCGATGCCGAGCTGGTCGCCCGCATCGCCCGTATCGGGCTGCATATCTGCTCCCAGCCATTGTTCATCAGGTCTGAAATGGCATGGCTGCCCACACGGCTGGGCGAAGAGCGCACAGGAAACGTCTATCCGTTCCGTGATTTCCTCGACGCAGGCATCACGCTGGCCGGATCCTCGGACGCGCCGATCGAAGATACCGACGTGATCGCCGCGATCGACTTTGCGGTGAACCGCGGCGGTTTTCATCCGCAACAGGGCGTATCGGTTCGCGAGGCGCTGGACATGTACACGGCGAATGCGGCCCGCCTGCAGTTCGAGGAGAACGACAAGGGCTCGCTGGATGCGGGGAAGCTGGCCGATCTCGTCATCCTCGACCGCGATCCCCTGTCGATCCCGGCCCAGGATATCGGGACGCTGTCGGTCATGGCGACGATGATCCGGGGCCGCTTCGTTCATGACCTGATTGGTGTCCAGGGCTGACGCAGCAGGGCCAAAACGTTCGCTGAATATCAGCGGCGCAAAGCTCGATCTCGAAAAAGGAAATCCACATGCAACATGATCCGATCGTGAAGATCGAACTGCGCCCTGTCTTCGTGCCGTTCACGGAAATGGTGCGTGCGCATCTGCAAGGCGGCAGCGGCAAGGTCGCGATGGGCCTGAAGGTGGAGGATCACTGGCTGGGCGGCGATTTCCTGGTCTGCCGCATGACGACGGAAAACGGCGTCGTCGGCCTGGGCGAAAGCTATGTCTGGCTGGTCGAGAGCGGCGTGTCGCCGCAACTGATGGCTGATGTGATCGAACGGCACCTTGCCCGCTTCGTTCTGGGACATTCCGCCTTCGAGATCGGCGCCATTCAGGGCAAATTCGACAACAACGTCGCCCGCAACGAAATGGCCAAAGGCTTGCTGGACATGGCGCTGCACGACGTGGTGGCGCGCAGCGTCGGCCGGCCTGTCCATGACCTTTGCGGCGGACGCCAGATCGACCGTGTTCCGCTCAGCCTGGTGATGCCCCTTACCGACGTGCCGACCATCCTGGAAATCACACGCATGGCGCTTGGCGCAGGCATCCGTTCCTTCCGCTGCAAACTGGGAGACGGGCGCACGCGTGACGTGGCGATCATATCAGCCGTGCGCGACCTGATCGGACCGGATGCCGGTTTGCGCGTCGACTACAATCAGGCCTACGCACCCAACGAGGCTCTGGCGGCGATCGAAGCGATCGCGCCTTATGGCATCGATTTCGCCGAGCAGCCGGTGCGCGCCGACGATTTCGCCGGCATGGCCTGGGTGCAGTCTCGCACCAGCGTGCCGCTGATGGCGCATGAAGGTGCGTTCGGCCTGCGTGATATCGTAACTTTGGCTGAGATGGGCGGCGTCCGCTGTTTCGGACTGAATGCCGAGCGACCCGGCGGCATGACCGGGGCATTGCGTGCGATCGACTATGCCGCGGCGCGCGGACTGGACGTCGTGTTGCACAACCAGTGCGGCGGCATCGGCAGTGCGATGCTGCTGCACCTGCACGCCGCGCGCGCGGCCAACATCCGCCACGCCACCGAATTGCAGGGCCACCTGATGCTTGAGCACAGCCTGATCCAGGAAAGCATCGACTATGACGGCGGATCGGCAGCGGTACCGGACGGCCCAGGCTGGGGCGTGACGCTGGACGAAGCAGCTGTGGATCGTTTCGCCAGAGCAGACTGGATCACACTGAAAGCCTGATGTGTCCCAGAAACGGGGAGCAACAAAGAGAAGCCGTTTCCACCGTGGGGGCCTCTGGGGTTTCAGTAACTCTGCGACGACCGGCGGGGCTTCGGGGCGCTGGGCTTCGCGGCGCTGGGTTTCGCTGCGCTCGGCTTCGCCGGCGCATCGCCCCTGGGAGGGCGCGCGGAGCTCGCCGTTGCGGAACCCGACTTCTTGAAAGGCGCCATGCCCTCGCGGGCCAGTTCGTCAGCACGCTCGTTTTCGGGATGACCGGCGTGCCCCTTGACCCAGTGCCAGGCCACATCGTGCCGCCGGTTGGCTTCGTCCAGGGCCTGCCAAAGCTCGCCATTCTTGACCGGCTTCTTGTCAGCGGTCTTCCAGCCGTTGCGCTTCCAGCCATGGATCCACTTGGAGATGCCGTCCATGACATATTTGCTGTCGGTGTGAAGATCGACCTTGCAGGCTTCCTTCAGGGCATTCAGTCCGGAGATTGCCGCGAGCAGCTCCATGCGGTTGTTGGTGGTATCCGCCTCACCACCCGACAGCTCCTTGGTCTTGCCGTTGAAGCGCAATATGGCGCCCCAGCCGCCCGGTCCCGGATTGCCGGAGCAGGCTCCATCGGTGAAAACCTCGACATGCTTCATTTCAGGCCATACTCGGAAGCTGAGCCGATGGCGCGGTGGAAGCGCATGCGGCGGATGTATTCGGTTGGATCACGCTTGATGACAAGGCCGCCGTCGGGAACGGTCAGCCAGTCGTAGAGACGCGTCAGCATGAAGCGCAGTGCAGAGCCGCGCGCCAGCATCGGCAGCGCCTCCCGCTCTGCCGCATCGAGCGGCCGCACGCTCTGGTACCCAGCCAGCAGCGCCGTTCCCTTGGTCAAGTTGAAGGAGAAATCCTTCTCGAAGCACCAGGCATTGAGGCAGGTGGCGAGATCGTAGGCGTAGAAATCGTCGCAGGCGAAATAGAAGTCGATCAGGCCCGACAGTTTCTCGCCGAGGAAGAAGACATTGTCCGGGAAGAGATCGGCATGGATGATGCCGGTCGGCAGACCTTGCGGCCAGTTGCGCTCGAAATCGGCGAAATCCGCGTCGACCTCGGCGGCAAGCCCGGGCTCAACTTCGTCGGCGCGGGCGCGCGAAGCCTCCCAGAGCTTGCGCCAGCCGTCGATTGCCAGCGCGTTGGCGCGATGCATGGTAAAATCGGCGCTGGCCAGATGCATGGCGGCCAGTGCCTTGCCAACTTCACGGCAGTGCGTGACACCCGGTTTGCGCAGCCACATGCCTTCCAGAAAGGTGATGATGACCGCGGACCTGCCAGCCAGCGTGCCGATCATCGATCCGTCGTGGCGCTGCACGGGCAACGGGCATGAAATGCCCTTGTTGGCGAGGTGAGCCATCAGCCCGAGGAAGAATGGCAGGTCGGCCTTTTCCACCCGCTTTTCATAGAGTGTCAGGATGAAGGAGCCTGCCGTCGTGTGCAGCAGAAAGTTGGAGTTTTCGGTGCCTTCGGCGATGCCCTTGTAAGAGAGCAGGTCGCCGACCGAATACTCCTTCAGGAAAGCCGCAAGCTCGCCCTCACCCACATCAGTATAGACCGCCATCACACGGTCCCGTTCACGAAGGCCATGTCGGCCGGGGTCAGTTCGACATCGCGCAGCACCCGCATCACCGGGAAATCCTCCGTTTCCGTGGCCGTCACTGCCAGTTCGACCGAAACGTCGAAACGCTGGCGGAAGGCATTGATGATCTCGTCGACGATTATCTCAGGCGCCGAGGCCCCAGCGGAGAGGCCGAGCGTCTGTATCGAGCCGATGTCATTCCACGGAATTTCGGAAGCGCGCTGCACGAGAAGCGACATCGCAGCACCCGCGCGCTCCGCCACTTCAACAAGACGGCGCGAGTTCGAAGAATTCGGTGCCCCGACAACCAGATAGAGGTCGCAGCCCGGCGCAGTCTCCTTCACGGCATCCTGCCGATTGGTCGTTGCGTAGCAGATCGATTCGGCCGCCGCCGCCTGCAAGGCAGGGAAACGTTCCTCCAGAGCCCGGATGATGCCGGCGGTGTCTTCCACCGAGAGCGTCGTCTGGGTGACAAAGCCTAGCGCCTCGGGATTAGCCGGCTGAAACGACGCTGCATCGGCTTCCGTTTCGATCAATGTGACTGCACCGTCGGGCAGCTGTCCCATCGTGCCGATCACTTCGGGGTGGCCGGCATGGCCGATCAGAAGCACATGGCGGCCCAGCCGCTGGTGGCGCATGGCCTGCTTGTGCACCTTGGAGACCAGCGGACAAGTGGCGTCGAGATAAAAGAGATTGCGAGCAACGGCATCCGCGGGCACCGACTTCGGCACGCCATGCGCGGAGAAAACCACCGGGGATTGCTTATGCTCCTCCGGGATCTCGGAGAGCTCTTCGATGAAGACAGCACCGAGGTTCTGCAGTCCCTCGACCACGTAGCGGTTGTGCACGATCTCGTGGCGGACATAGACGGGCGCGCCATACTTCTTCAGCGCCAGCACGACGATCTGGATGGCACGGTCGACGCCGGCGCAGAAACCTCGCGGCTGGCAGAGCCTGATCGTGAGCGGCGGTTTGACGGCTTTGTTCAACATGCTTTCCTATCGTCTGGACACGCGCATCGGCCCGAAAATCGAAATCGATTTTCAGAAAGCACAATGCGCCGGACCAAAGTGCTGGAGCATCCTTTGCGCGTCCGAATGGCCATGCGGCGCTCCAGTGCGGACATGATGTCCGCCACCCCTGTCTGTCAAGGGCGCGGAATGGCGCGAACGGACTCTCAAGCCGCCCTTCGGTTCTTGCGCAACCAGACTGCAACGACACCGACGAGTGCTGCAGCGAGACCATACCAGGTCAGCGCATATTGCAGATGGTTGTTGGGGAGGTCCACCATGGTGGTGCCGCCAACCGGCAAACCGCCGGGATTGGGTGCCTTGCCGGCATCGACGAAGAAAGGCAGCACCACAGCGCCGGCAGGGAGGCCTGCCGTGGCAGCCATGGCATCGCGATCCTTCCAGTAGAAGATGTTTTTGGCCAGGTCGTTGTCTGGAACCATCATCGATGGTTTGCCGCTCAAGGGATTGCGGGCAAGCCCGGTGAGCGCGACCTCACCCGAGACTTCGCCCGCCGCGCGCTTGGCCGGATCCTTCATCTCGTAGGGCACGAAACCTCGATTGACGAAGACGAAGCGTCCGTCAGTCAGCTTCAACGGCGTGTAGACGCTGTAGCCTGTCTGGCCATCCCAGGTGGTGAAGAAGTAACGTTCGCCCGCATGCAGGAAGGTACCGTTCAGCGTCACAGCAACATAGTCGACATCGCTGGAGGCAGTGTACTGCTTCTCAACTTCCGCCAATGGCAGAGGAGTGGCATTCATGCGCCGGTCGATCGTCTCGACCAGCCCTTCTTTCCATGCCAGCCGCTCGACCTGCCAGGTGCCAAGACCAATCAGCACGATGAAAACGAGCAGGCCGAGACCAAGCGCCAGTGCCTTGCGCGGAGCGCCCCCGCGAACAGGATGTGAAGCTGCGGTCATTGCGGCTGGTCCAGTCGGCCCTCGGCCGCCTTGTGGCGATACTGCAACGTAAGAAGGACGCCTTTTATCAGCCGCAGCGCCGTGAGGCACAGGACCAGCGCCAGGGGAACCCATAGCAGGAAATGCACCCATAGCGGCGGCGCGAAGGTGACCTCAAGCCACAGCGCCAGACCCACGACGATGAAGCCGATGATGAGAATGACAAAAACTGCCGGGCCGTCGCCGGCATCGGCGTAGGAATAGTCGAGACCGCAATTGTAGCAGCGCTTGCCGACCGTCAGGAAACCCGAAAACAGGCGTCCTTCTCCGCAGCGCGGGCACCGCCCTTTGAGGCCAGCCTGGATCGGATCGATTGGCGGCCAGATCGCCTTGTCTTCGTTCATGCCAATCTTTCTAGAACCTTTCGGAAGCGAGTTGAACGTCCCCCAAAAAGAAAGAGGCGGCCACGTTGCCGCAGCCGCCTTTCACTGAACTCGAATTCGGATCGATCAGTGGCCTTCGATGACCGCGCCTGCCGAACCCCAGACATAGATCGAGGCGAACAGGAACAGCCAGACCACGTCGACGAAGTGCCAGTACCAGGCAGCCGCCTCGAAGCCGAAATGCTGCTTCGGCGTGAAGTCGCCCTTCATCGCACGGACAAGGCAGACCAGCAGGAAGATGGTGCCGATGATGACGTGGAAACCATGGAAACCGGTCGCCATGAAGAAGGTGGCGCCGTAGATGGAATCCTTGAAGCCGAACGGAGCGTGGATGTACTCGTAGGCCTGCACCATCGTGAAGAGCAGGCCGAGACCGACCGTCAGCACCAGGCCGTTGATGAGACCCTTGCGGTCGCCATGGATCAGCGAATGGTGCGCCCAGGTCACCGTCGTGCCCGACAGCAGCAGGATGATGGTGTTGTAGAGCGGCAGGTGGAACGGATCCAGCACTTCCATGCCCTTGGGCGGCCAGACACCGCCGGTGAAGGTGGTGCGTGCAGCCTGGATCGCCTCGTTGGGGAACAGGCTGGCGTCGAAATAGGCCCAGAACCAGGCAACGAAGAACATCACCTCGGAGGCGATGAACATGATCATGCCGTAGCGCAGGTGGAGCGAAACCACCTTGGTGTGGTGTCCCTCATGCGCTTCCTTGATGGTGTCCGACCACCAGGCGAACATGGTGTAGAGCACGATCAGCAAGCCGATCAGAAGCACCCAGAAATGTGCCTTGGCAACGTCCACACCGAAGAGGTGGAACGGCGTACCCTTCAGGTACTGCATGTAGAAAACGCCACCGAACGCCATGACCAGGGCGCCGACGGAACCCAGGAAGGGCCACGGGCTCGGGTCGATGATGTGGTAGTCGTGGTTTGGTTTGGCGTGTCCGTCAGCCATGTCATCCCCCGAGATTTGCTTCGGTATTGGAAATTGCCTTGCCGCTTTCCTGGGTACCCACGGCCGCAACCGGCTTGTTCTTATCGGCCAGGAACATGGTGTAGGAAAGCGTGATGGTTTTGATGTTCTTCATTTCCGGCACCTTGAGAATGTCCGGATCGACGTAGAAGACGATCGGCATGTCGACCGTCTCACCCGCCTTCAGCGTCTGGTTGGTGAAACAGAAACATTCCACCTTGTTGAAGTAGGCGCCGGCCAGTTCCGGCGTCACATTGAACGTCGCGCGACCGGTGGTCGGCGTGCTGAACTTGTTCGTGGCCTTGTAGGCGACCTGCTTGGTTTCACCGAGCTTGATGGTGACTTCGCGCTGTACCGGCTCGAAGTCCCAAGGAACGCCAGCTGTGTTCGCGTCGAAACGAACGGTGATTTCGCGGTCGAGAACACGGTTGGAATACTGGGTGGCGCGCTGTGTCGTGCCACCGTAACCGGTGACCTGACAGAACATCGCGTACAGCGGCACCGCCGCGTAGGCCATGCCGACCATGGCGCTGAAGAACGCTACGCAACCTCCGGCGACAGCCAGGTTGGTCTTGCGTTTCTTTTGCTCAGCGACGGTTTTTTCCAGCTCCATCATCAGCCTCACATCGGCCGGTTGATGAGGGGAGCGCCGAACTTCACGATCGTCGCAACGTAGAAGATGACAACCAGCACGCCGAGCGCCACCGCGATCGCGACGGAGCGGCTGCGCCGCGCCTTCTTCTGGCGTTCGGTCAGCGTGACCAGTTCGAGCTTTTCATCCATCAAACTCATGCCCCACCCAGAACCAGAACGCGGGCAACAACGCTATCGGCAAGATAAGCGGCGAAGATGGCGAACAGATAAAGCAGCGAATAACCGAACAGCCCCTTTGCCGGCTTCATGACACGATCGCTGTCGGGCATGCGCAGAACACCCCAGGAATACCAGACGAAACCAGCACCCAGGAGCACGGCCGGAACACCATAGATCGCCGATGTATAGCCCAGCATCCAGGGCAGCACGCCGATCGGCGCCAGGATGACGGCATAGGCAAAAATCTGACGGCGCGTCGAAGCCTCGCCAGCGACGTTCGGCATCATGGGAATACCGGCGCGCTCATAGTCACCCGACTTGAACAGTGCCAGCGCCCAGAAGTGCGGCGGCGTCCACAGGAAGATGATGAGGAAGAGGATGATGCTTTCCAGGCTGACCGTGCCGGTCGCAGCCGCCCAGCCGATCACGGGGGGGAAGGCACCCGCGGCACCACCGATGACAATGTTCTGCGGTGTCCAGCGCTTCAGCCACATCGTGTAGATGACGGCATAGAAAAAGATGGTGAAGGCAAGGAGCGCCGCAGACAGCCAGTTGACCAGTACGCCGATCGTCATCACCGACAGTGCCGAGAGCACCAGGCCGAAGCTCAGAGCTTCGCCAGGCAAAACGCGGCCGGATGGAACCGGTCGGCTGGCGGTGCGGGTCATGACCGCATCGATATCGGCGTCGTACCACATGTTGAGCGCGCCAGACGCGCCGGCGCCGATGGCAATCGCGAGGATGGCGATGACCGCGATCAACGGGTTGATGGTGACGGGAGCCGCCACCAGGCCGACAAAGGCCGTGAAGACCACCAGCGACATCACACGCGGCTTGAGCAGCGCAAAGTAGTCGCCCGCTGTCGCTTCCGACATGCGGAAGCCGACTTGCTCCATGTGTGAATTGTCAACCAGGGCCATTGCGTACTTGAAGTCCACTCATTCCGTTTGGCCAAAACCGCCGGCCGTGCCGGCGGTTTCGAACTTGCAGGGCTGCCTTACTTGACCTTGGGCAGCTGTTCCCACTGGTGGTAAGGCGGCGGCGAAGGCAGCTGCCATTCCAGCGTGGTGGCACCCTCTCCCCAAGGATTGGCACCAGCGACGCGCTTCTTCCGGAAGGCCTCGAAGACGCCGTAGAGGAAGATCAGGACGCTGAAGCCGGAGATGTAGGAACCGATCGACGAGACATAGTTCCAGCCCGCGAACGCATCCGGATAGTCGATGTAGCGGCGCGGCATACCCGACAGACCAAGGAAGTGCTGTGGGAAGAATACCAGGTTCACGCCGATGAACATGATCCAGAAATGGGAACGCGCGATGAACGGCGAATACATGTAGCCGGTCATCTTTGGGAACCAGTAGTACCAGCCGGCGAAGATCGCGAAGACAGCGCCGAGCGACAGCACGTAGTGGAAGTGCGCGACGACGTAATAGGTGTCCTGCAGCGAACGGTCGAGACCGGCGTTCGCCAGTTGGACGCCGGTGACACCACCGACGGTGAACAGGAAGATGAAGCCGACCGCCCAGAGCATCGGAGTGCGGAAGGAGATCGAACCGCCCCACATGGTGGCGATCCAAGAGAAGATCTTGATGCCGGTCGGCACCGCGATGACCATCGTGGCGAACACGAAATAGCGCTGTGTGTTGAGCGAGATACCGGTGGTGTACATGTGGTGCGCCCACACGACGAAGCCAACGGCACCGATCGCGACCATGGCATAGGCCATGCCGAGATAACCGAACACCGGCTTGCGCGAGAAGGTCGCGATGATATGGCTGACGATGCCGAAGCCCGGCAGGATCAGGATGTACACCTCAGGGTGACCGAAGAACCAGAACAGGTGCTGGAACAGGATCGGATCGCCACCGTTCTCGGGCACAAAGAAGGAGGTGCCGAAGTTACGGTCGGTGAGCAGCATGGTGATGGCGCCAGCCAGGACCGGCAGCGAAAGCAGCAGCAGGAAGGCGGTGACCAGAACCGACCAGGCAAACAGCGGCATCTTGTGCAGCGTCATGCCAGGAGCGCGCATGTTGAAGATGGTGGTGATGAAGTTGATGGCACCGAGGATCGACGAAGCACCGGCGATGTGGATCGACAGGATCGCCAGGTCCATGGCCGGCCCAGGCTGGCCGGAAGTCGACATCGGCGGATAGATCGTCCAGCCACCGCCGACACCGTAGGCGCCCGGCGCGCTCGGCACGAACATCGAGGTGAGCAGCAGGATGAAGGCCGGCGGCAGCAACCAGAACGAGATGTTGTTCATGCGCGGGAACGCCATGTCCGGCGCGCCGATCATGATCGGCACCATCCAGTTGGCGAAACCGCCGATCAGCGCCGGCATGACCATGAAGAAGATCATGATCAGGGCGTGCGCGGTGGTGAAGGCGTTGAACATCGACTTGCCGGCATCGAGCGCGGCATCGCCGTTGACGCCGTAGACCATGGACGCAAGACCCGGGAAAATCTGGATGCCCGGCTCGGCAAGTTCCCAACGCATCATGATCGACAGGAAGCCGCCGATGATGCCCGCCATGATCGCGAAGATCAGGTACAGCGTGCCGATGTCCTTGTGGTTGGTCGAGTAGACCCAGCGGACCCAGCCTTTAGGCTTGTGGTCGTGATCGTCGTGAGCCGCTGCCTGCGCCATGTTCCGCTCCGTTCCCTATCCTTGTTTCGACCGCGGCATCAGTTGCCGGCGGACGCAACCTTGTTGGTACCATCGACCTCAGCCATCAGCGCCTTGTTGGCACCAGGGAGGTCGGTCTTGGCCGCAGCCAGCCAAGTATCATATTGTTTTTCCGACACGACGCGCACGGCGATCGGCATAAAGGCATGGTCCTTGCCGCACAGTTCCGAGCACTGGCCGTAATAGAGGCCTTCCTTCTCGGCCTTGAACCAGGTCTCGTTGATACGACCCGGAACGGCATCGACCTTGATGCCGAATGCCGGCACGGCATAGGCATGGATCACGTCGGCGCCGGTCACGAGGACGCGCACGACGACACCGGCCGGCACGACCAGTTCGTTGTCTACAGCAAGAAGACGCGGATACTTACCCTTGTCTTCCTTGCCGAGACCGGCACGGTCGGCATCCGCCAGAATGGCCGAGTTGAAGGAGAACGGCTGCTCGAACTGATACTCATAGTCCCAGTTCCACTGATTGCCGGTGGCCTTGACGGTGAGCTTTGGCTCTTCCGGCGGGCTGTACTGCGCAGTCAGCAGCTGGAACGACGGCACAGCGATCGCCAGCAGCACCAGAACCGGCCCCAGCGTCCAGGCCACCTCGATCAGCGTGTTGTGGCTGGTCTTCGACGGCGTCGGATTGACGCTCGCACGGAACTTGAGAATGCACCAGGCCAGCAGGAAGAGCACGAACAGCGTGATCGGCACGATGAACCAGAGCGTATAACGCTCGAACCAGGTGATCTGACTCATGATTGCGGTCGCGGCCGGCTGGAACGTCATCTCCCACGGCTGCGGTTGCGCGGCCTGGGCGGCAGACCCGGCGAAAACCATCGATGCGGCACCAAAGCCAGCAAGAAACTTCTTCATCGCCCTCTTCATCTCCCAGTCCCCGTCCTGCGATCAGGTGGCAGGAATACGATATAACGCCGGGACAGGGAATCCCGGACGGTCCAGATTGGTTCAAACCATACTCTCTTTCCCGCCGCAAGAAAGGAGCGGGTAAAACCATGCGGCATTTTTGCGCGCGCCTTGATTGACGGCAGCCGCATACACAGGCGGCATGCCAATCCGGCGACTGTCGTGTGACCACAGGAGAGACAATCGCAGCGAATTGCGCTATTTGCGCTGGAAAATCGTATTGTTGCCGCAGTTGAAAGGGATTGCGCGTCGCCCCCACGCTTTTCCTTAGCGGTGCCGGGGCTTACAGTGGCGTGATTCGGAATGGAGCCGACATGAACTCTTGGGTTTCGAGAACCTTGGCGAAGGTCATCTTTCTCGCCGCCCTTGCCGGCGCCGGACAGGCGATGGCGGCCGCGCAGCAACCGAGCGGCAATGTAAAGTCCACGCACGGCGCCTGGTCTGTCATCTGCGACACGCCGGCGGGCGCGACGTCCGAACAATGCGTGATGATGCAGAATGTGGTGGCCGAAGATCGCCCAGAGATGGGCCTTTCGGTCGTCGTGCTGCGGACCGCCGACAACAAGGCCGAGATTTTGCGCGTGCTGGCGCCGCTCGGCGTCCTGCTCCCCAACGGCCTTGGCCTCAATGTCGACGGCAAGGATATCGGCCGCGCCTATTTCGTGCGCTGCTTCCAGGACGGCTGCTATGCCGAAGTGATCCTGGAGAAGCCGCTGCTCGACACGCTGAAGAGCGGCAAGGCCGCAACCTTCATTGTCTTCCAGACGCCCGAAGAAGGCATCGGCATTCCGGTCGACCTCAAGGGCTTCGCCGACGGCTTCAACGCCCTGCCCTGATCGCCACGATCACGGTCGCGCATTGCCGAATGGCGTCCCGGCGCCTACATCGGGTCCAACAGTTCTTTCAAGGATGCGCGCCATGAGCAGCCTCATCAGCCGATTCGACATTTCCGAAGAGCAGATCAAGAAGATCGTCGCGGACACCATCAAAGGTGCGGACGATGGCGAACTCTTCCTGGAATACAGCGAAAGCGAAGCGCTGATGTTCGACAATGGCCGACTGAAGACGGCCAACTTCAACACCGACCAGGGTTTTGGACTGCGGGTCGTCGCCGGCGAAGCCAGTGGCTATGCGCATGCCGGCGACCTGTCCGAAGCCGCGCTGCAACGCGCCGCGGGTGCAGTCGCCACCGTCAAGGCCGGTTATTCCGGTACGCTGGCCGATGCGCCGCCACGGACCAACCGCCGTCTCTACAGTGACGAAAACCCGATCCCTTCGCCCGGCTTTGAAGCCAAGGCCAAGCTCCTGCAGGAAATCGACGCCTGGACACGCGCGGAAGATCCGCGCGTGCGACAGGTGACGGCATCGCTCGCGGCTTCCTGGCAGCAGGTCGAAATTCTGCGCGCCGACGGACAGCTGGTGCGTGATATCCGGCCTCTGGTTCGCCTCAACATCTCGGTCATGGTCGGCGATGGCGACAGGCAGGAAACGGGTTCCTACGGCATGGGCGGCCGCACCGGTTTCAGCGAATTCCTGGTCGAACACAGCTGGAAACATGCCGCCAAGGAGGCGCTGCGCCAGGCACTGGTCAATCTGGAGGCCATACCCGCGCCGGCCGGCACTTTCGACATCGTGCTGTCCAGCGGCTGGCCAGGCGTGATGCTGCATGAAGCGGTCGGCCATGGCCTGGAAGGCGACTTCAACCGTAAGAAGACATCGGCTTTTGCCGGTCTTTTGGGCCAGCAGGTCGCCGCCAAGGGCGTGACCGTCGTCGACGACGGCACGATTGCCGAGCGGCGTGGCTCGTTGACTGTCGACGACGAGGCCACGCCGACCAACCGCACCGTGCTGATCGATGACGGCAAGCTGGTGGGTTACATGCAGGATCGCCAGAACGCACGGCTGATGGGCATGGCCGCCACCGGTAATGGCAGGCGCGAATCCTATGCGCATCAACCGATGCCGCGCATGACCAACACCTACATGACCAGCGGAGACCACACGCCGGAGGAGATCATCGCGTCGGTGAAAAAAGGCATCTACGCCGTTTCCTTCGGCGGTGGCCAGGTCGACATCACCTCGGGCAAGTTCGTGTTCGGCTGCACCGAGGCCTATCTGATCGAGGACGGCAAGGTCACACAACCGATCAAGGGCGCGATGCTGATCGGCAACGGTCCGGACGCGATGCATCGGGTCAGCATGGTCGGCAACGACATGAAGCTCGACACCGGCATCGGCATGTGCGGAAAGGCCGGCCAGGGCGTGCCCGTCGGCGTCGGCCAGCCGCACCTGCGCATGAATCAGATGACCGTTGGCGGCACGCAGGTCTAGCTGCCTGCTGCGACGGTCGATCATGCCTGCCTACAAATCCATCGTCATCCTCACCGGCGCCGGGATCTCGGCGGAATCGGGCGTCGACACGTTCCGCGACAAGGACGGCATCTGGTCGAAGGTCGACTACCGCGATGTCGCCACGCCGGAAGGCTTCATTCGCGATGCCGCCAAGGTGCACGCGTTCTACAACGAGCGCCGGCACGGCATGGCCAAGGTGAAACCGAATTCGGCGCACGCGGCGTTGGCGCGGCTGGAGCGCGCATTCTACGGCTCCGTCCTGCTGGTCACGCAGAACATCGACGATCTGCACGAACGGGCCGGTTCGGCCAGCCTGATCCACATGCATGGCGAACTCGGCAAGGCGCTGTGCCAAGCCTGCGAGTGCCGCTCCCCCTGGTCGAGCGACATGTCCGCGCTTTCGCAATGCCCGGCTTGCGGCGCCGTCGGGTATCTGCGCCCAGACGTCGTCTGGTTCGGTGAAATGCCTTACCAGATGGAACGCATCTACGCCGCGCTGGCGGATTGTGACCTTTTCGTCTCGATCGGCACCAGCGGCAACGTCTATCCGGCCGCAGGCTTCGTCGAAGAGGCACGGCTCAACGGCGCCCATACGGTCGAGCTCAACCTCGAACCATCGGATGGGCACAGCAGCTTCGATGAGGCTGTGCTCGGCAAGGCGACCGAAATCGTCCCGGCCTTTGTCGACAGAATACTCACAGCTCGCTGAAGGGCTGCTTCAGCGCCGTTTCCGCGGCTTCTCCAGCAGCGCCACCGCCTCGACATGCGGCGACCACAAGAACTGGTCGATCGGCGTCACGCTCTTCAGCTGGTAGCCGCCATCGATCAGGATGCGCAGGTCGCGCGCCAATGTGACCGGATTGCAGGAAACAGCGGCGACGTACGGCACGTCCGAACGGGCGATCTGTTTGGACTGATCCTCGGCGCCGGCGCGCGGCGGGTCAAACACGACAGCATCGAAAGCCGGCAGTTCCTTATAGGTCAGCGGCCGGCGATCGAGATCGCGGCGCTCGACCGTCACGCGTTTCAGCCCGCTGGCAAAACGAAAGCCGCGGTCGAGTGCCGCGAGCGCCGGCCCGTCATTTTCCACCGCAAGAACCTCCGCATTGGCGGCAAGCCTCAGTGCGAAGGTTCCGCATCCCGAAAAGAGATCGGCGACCCTCTTGGCCTTACGCACATGCGCGGCGACAAGATTGGCCATGGCGTTCTCGGCCTCAGCCACAGCCTGCACGAAGGCTCCTGGCGGTGGCGTGACCGTTGCGGAACCGAATACCAGCGTCGGCTTGATGGCCTCGACTATGATCTCGCCATCGATGGATAGCCTGGCGATCCCGGACTTGATCACGAAATCCGTGGCGGCGCGACGGATCGCTTCGGTAGGCTTGCCGCAGTCGGCCGCAGCGACATCAAGCCCGGATGCTGTAGCGGTGACCAGGAAGCGGAAAGGCTTCGACGTGTTGGCGACGATGCTGGCGAGATGCCGCAGAACCCCAGCCGCTTCGACAATGGCAGGCAACAGCACAGGGCACTCTTCGATGTCCACGAGGATGTTGGAGAAAGCCTGATTGTAACCCAGATGCAACCCGTTGTCGGTGTTGCGCGCCGTGAAGGCGGCCCGGCGACGGCTATGCGGCGCGCAGGCGACGAGGTCGGCGACCTCGGCTTCGATGCCCCTCGCCTTCAGCGCATGCACAACAAGGCCGCGCTTCCAGGCTCGATAGGCGCCTTCTTCGAGATGCTGGATGGCGCAGCCACCGCAATCGGTGAAATGCCTGCAGACCGGCTTGATACGCTCCGGCGAAGGCTCCAGCACAGCGAGCAGCTGTGCCCGATCCCGCTCGCGTGCAGCGGTCACCACTTCGCCCGGCAGCGCGAACGGGACAAAGACGTGGCCGCCATCGGCGTCGACGACGCCGTCGCCCTGCGCGCCGAGCCGTGCGATCTGGTAACGCGTGCTCATCGATCTTTCACTCCGGCCAGCAGGAATTCACGGTTGCCGTCGCCACCTTCGATCGGCGACGGATGAAGGCCAAGCGCACGCCAGCCGGCGAACCCGTCAAGCCATCGCAAAAGATCGGCAGCAACAGCTTCCGCCTCGGCGGGGTTCCTGAGCAGGCCACCCTTGCCGATCGCTTCGCGCCCAGCCTCGAATTGCGGCTTGACCAGCAGCAGCCCGCGCGCGCCTGCTTTTGCCAGATCGAGAGCCGGCGGCAGCGCCAGCCTGAGCGAAATGAAGGAAACGTCGGAGACGATGAAATCCGGCATCCGGCCCTCGAGATTGGCGATCGAGAGGTCACGCGCGTTGAGTCCCTCGATCGAGGTGACGCGTGGGTCGGTTGCGATCGAGCCATGCATCTGGCCGTGGCCGACGTCGATCGCGGTGACATGGCCAGCGCCACGCTCGAGCAGCACCTGTGTGAAGCCGCCTGTCGAGGCGCCTATGTCGAGTGCCTGCACACCGGAGGGATCGAATTGGAAGTAATCTAGGCCGGCGATCAGTTTCAGCGCCGCACGGGAGACGTAGTTGCGCGCCGGATCGTCCACGACAAGGTCGACGCTGGAAGCCACGTTCTGCCCAGGCTTCGTCACCACGGTTCCGTCAACCGAAACGGTGCCGCGCTCGACCGCGTCGCGAGCGCGCGAGCGGCTGGCAAACAGGCCGCGCGTGACGAGCAGGTCGTCGAGCCGCTGGCGCTGGCTGGCTGGCTGATGGGAACACATTCGCCTTCATTGGCGAAAGCAGCGCGCGATAGCAAGCCGGGACGGATACTGGAGGTCCTGGATATTGAGATCCAGGACGCCTCAAACACCGGTGCGGCCCGCGTGGCTTTCGCGCCAACGGGCGCGGCGCCCAAGAACACTGGCAATTGGCGCGCGCTCCAACGGTCATTCAGAATGACCGTTGGTATGATCTAGTAAAGTTCGCTGGTCGATGGACGCTCGACAGCCGGCACCAAACCATCGGCCGGTGCCCGGCGAGGCGGAGGCGCGTCCTGTACGACAACCATCTGCGGCACCTGATTGTAGGCGAAGCCGCCGCGCAACGTACCGATGTTGGCTGCCACGATGTCGATGGCTGCCTGTTCAAGAACGCGGTCATATTGCGGTTCGGCCGCAGCCCAACCAACCAGCAAAAACATGCTGGCCGCGCCAATTGGAAGCGCTCTCATTCTTCTTCTCCCTGCCTGTCATGTCCCTAGCAGGGCGCGATTGAGAAAAGGCCAAGGGAAAAGGTAAGCGAAGCACCAAAAAGCAATCTGAACAACAGGTTAATCAGGGTAGCCGAGAAACAGATTCCGCGTGTTGAGACGGTGATTCAAGCCGCTCACGCACTGATTCAACTTGTCGATGCTTCCGCCTGGATCAGGATAGCGTTTTGAATCCCGATCCCGGCATTGTCGAACTCTGGAGCGTTTCCATTTTTCACGGAAACGCGGAAACGCTCTAAGTTTGTTTTCGTCGCATTTTTGTAACGCCAAGTGATTCCACTTGGCTACAAAATGCTCAGGCGCGCTGGGCGCTCGCGGCATGACCAAGGGCTGCGAACACCGTGCGTACGATGCCTGTCGCATCGAGCCCTGCATCGGCGTACATCTTCTCCGGCTTGGCGTGGTCGGTGAAAGCATCCGGCAGGACCAGCGGGCGCACCTTCAGCCCGCTTTCCAGCAAGCCTTCATGGGCGAGGAAATGCAGCACCTGCGCGGCGAAACCGCCGATGGCACCTTCCTCCACCGTTACCAGGATCTCGTGTGAACGAGCCAGGCGGCGGATAAGATCATGGTCGAGCGGCTTGGCGAAACGCGCATCCGCCACCGTCGTGGAGAGGCCGGCAGCACTCAGCTCATCGGCTGCCGCGAGACAGTCCTGCAGGCGCGTACCGAAGGAAAGCAACGCCACCTTGGTGCCTTCACGCACGACGCGGCCCTTGCCGATCTCAAGCGGAGAGCCGCGCTCAGGCATATCGATGCCGATACCATTGCCGCGCGGATAGCGGAACGAGATCGGACCTTCATCATATTCAGCCGCGGTGCGCACCATATGGCGCAGCTCCACCTCGTCGCTTGCCGCCATGACAACGAAGTCGGGCAGCGAGGCAAGGAAGGTGGTGTCGAACGCGCCGCAATGGGTCGCGCCATCAGCGCCGACATAGCCGGCCCTGTCGATCGGAAAACGCACCGGCAACTTCTGGATGGCGACGTCATGCACGACCTGATCGTAGGCGCGCTGCAGGAAGGTCGAATAGATCGCTGCGAACGGCTTGTAGCCTTCGGTGGCGAGACCAGCGGCGAAAGTCACGGCGTGCTGCTCGGCGATACCGACATCGAATGTGCGGTTCGGGAAAACCTCGCCGAACAGGTCGAGCCCGGTGCCGGTCGGCATGGCCGCGGTGACGGCGACGATCTTGTCGTCTTCGCAGGCTTCACGGATCAGGCTTTCGGCAAAGACATTGGTGTAGGTCGGCGCATTCGCCGGGGCCTTCGCCTGCGCACCGGTGATGACATCGAAGCGGTTGACGCCATGGTACTTGTCGGCAGCCGCTTCAGCAGGCGCGTAGCCCTTGCCCTTCTGCGTCACGACGTGGATCAGGACAGGGCCCTTGCCGTTGTCGCGCACATTCTTCAGCACCGGGATCAGGTGCTCGAGATTGTGGCCGTCGATCGGGCCGATGTGGAAGAAGCCGAGTTCCTCGAACAAGGTGCCGCCGGTAACATAGCCGCGCGCATGCTCGACGGCGCGGGTGATGGCACGGTCGGCGCGCTTGCCGAGATAGGACGTCAGCTTCTTGCCGAAATCGCGCAGGCCAAGATAGGTCCTGCCCGAACCGAGGCGGGCCAGATAGGCACTCATCGCTCCCGTCGGCGGGGCGATCGACATGTCGTTGTCGTTCAGGATGACGATAAGGCGCGCATCGAGCGCGCCGGCATTGTTCAGCGCCTCGAAGGCCATGCCGGCCGACATCGCGCCATCGCCGATGACAGCGATGACATTGTTCTTGCCGCCAGACAGATCGCGCGCCACGGCCATGCCGAGACCGGCCGAGATCGAGGTGGACGAATGAGCGGCACCGAACGGATCGTATTCGCTCTCCGCGCGCCTGGTGAAGCCGGAAAGCCCGTTCTCCTGACGCAGCGTGCGGATGCGGTCCCGCCTGCCGGTCAGGATCTTGTGTGGATAGGCCTGGTGTCCCACGTCCCAGATGATCCTGTCATCGGGCGTGTCGAAAACATAGTGCAGCGCCACGGTAAGCTCGACCACCCCGAGACCTGCGCCGAGATGCCCGCCGGTCTGCGACACGGCATCGACCAGTTCGGCGCGCAACTCTTCTGCGAGCTGCGGCAGGTCACTTTCGGAAAGCTTCTTCAGATCCGCGGGAATGCGAACCTTGTCGAGAAGCGGCGTCTGGGGTCTGGCGATCAATGGCTGGCCCGTTCGAGCTCACGTTCAACAGTATTCAAAAGTCGAATAGGCCTCCGACCAGGGAAAGTAAATGTGCCGCAATGACACGTTCACTTGTCGGGCAGCGGAATGAATTCCTTTTCGTCGCCGGGAACGATGTCGAAGCGACCGCTCTTCCACTCCTGCTTGGCCTGTTCGATGCGTTCTTTCGATGAGGAAACGAAGTTCCACCAGATGTAGCGCGGAGATCCCAGCGAAGCGCCTCCGAACAGCATGAAATGCGCACCTGATTCCGACGAAACGATGATCTCGTCGCCGGGACGAAACACCAGAAGCCGGTTTTCGGGGAAACTGTCGCCGGAAATGGAGACGAAGCCGTCGAGCACGTAGATCGCGCGCTCCTCGGCATCGGCCGCGATGCGGTACCTTGCGCCGGGTTCCAGCCGGATGTCGGCATACAGCGTGTCGTGATAGGTGGTCACCGGGGCACGGCGGCCTTCCAGTTCACCGATGATGAGACGGCCCGACACACCTTCGGCACTGAACTCAGGCAGCTCGGCGCCGGCCGTGTTCTCGAACACAGGTGCCATTTCCTCGTGCCTGTCGGGCAGCGCTATCCACGTCTGCAGCCCCGACATCGACATCGGCGCACCACGCAGCTCTTCCGGCGTGCGTTCGGAGTGGACAATGCCGCGCCCGGCGGTCATCAAATTCACGTCGCCGGGAGAAATCACCATTTCGGTGCCGAGCGAATCGCGGTGCCTGATCTTGCCGTCGAACAGATAGGTGACAGTGGACAGTCCGATATGTGGATGCGGGCGCACGTCCAACGCCTTGCCGGCACGCAGGATGGCCGGGCCCATGCGATCGAAGAAGATGAAAGGGCCGACGAGCCGGCGCCTTGCGGTCGGCAAGGCACGGCGCACCTCGAAACCGCCTATGTCCTTGGCATTGGGCACCACCATCAGTTCGATGGCATCGCAGGAGAAGGCATCGCCAGGTTCGGGATCGTTTCCAGGGAAGAAGCTCATCGGTCCTGCTCCGTCTGCTGATGACTTGCAGCAGCGAACTTATACGCCTGCCCCGCCCTGGCAAACCGGCGATGCGACGACGATGCGTTCACCGATCCGGTGAATTCCGAGCTTGCAGACTTTAACCGACGGCCACTTTGTCGTGCCCACCGACTTTGCTGGGCCCGTCCGATCCGCGCGACAACAAACCTGCTAGGCTGTCACCGGCTTGGGAGCAAACCGCAAGGCCGACTTGGCCCGGGCTTTTGCCGCCACCTCATCGCGGTTACGCGGCGGCTGGGTCGTCTCAAGCACAACAAGCAGCTCATGCGCGGCGTTGGCGATGGTCCGCACCGCGTGATCGAAGGCTTCCTTGTTGCGCATGGACGGCTTGTTGGCGCCACTGATCTTGCGCACGAACTGCAGCGCCGCCTCATGAATTTCGGTATCCGTCGCCGGCGGTTCGAAATTGAAGAGCGGCTTGATGTTACGACACATGGATATCTCCCTTTGATATGCCCGGTGTTGTCCCCTGCCCTCGTTAGAGCGAAATGCCATCCGTATTCCGCTCTAACTATTGTTCGCCATCCAGCGGTTCGGTACCGACCGGCTTGCCGTCGCGCGCGAGCCTGATCTTTTCCACCTTGTCCTCGGCGGCCTTGAGAAGACGATCGCAATGCGCCTTCAGCGCCTCGCCGCGTTCATAGATGCGGATCGACTGATCCAGCGGCACGTCGCCGCGTTCGAGATCGTCGACGATCTTCTCCAGCGCATCGAGTGCCTGCTCGAAGCTCATCGCCTTCACATCCTGGTTCGCTTCTTCAGCCACGGCTCATCCTTTCATCAGGCGGCCGACATGCGCTGCGACCGAAAATGCCAATCCGTGCAGGTCGTAGCCGCCTTCCAGCACGCTGACCAGCCTGTTTGAACTATGACGGCGGGCGCGATCCATCAACTGCCCGGTTGCCCAGTCGAAATCATCCTCGACAAGATTGATCTCCGCCAGCGGATCGCGATGGTGCGCGTCGAAACCTGCCGAGATGATGACGAGGTCCGGCGCGAAGGAATCGATCGCGGGCAGGACACGCGTGTTGAATGCCTCCCGGAAGATATCGCTGCCGGTCGCCGGCGCCAAAGGCGCGTTGACGATGTTGCCGGCGCCCGTTTCGCTTTTCGCGCCCGTTCCGGGATAAAGCGGCATCTGGTGGGTCGAACAATAGAGCACCGACGGATCATCCCAGAAGATGTCCTGGGTGCCATTGCCGTGATGCACGTCCCAGTCGACGATGGCGACACGTTCGACGCCGTGTTTCTCCTGAGCGTAGCGGGCAGCGATCGCCGCGGTGTTGAACAGGCAAAATCCCATGGCCGTGGTTTTCTCGGCATGGTGGCCTGGCGGACGCGCCGCCACGAAGACGTTGTCGGCCTTGCCGGCGAAGACATCGTCCACGGCAGCATTGGCCGCGCCGATCGCCGTCAGCGCCGCCTGCCAGGTTTTCGGGCTCGCCACCGTATCGGAATCGATGACGGCGATGCCGTCCGACGGGATCGCCTTGCGCACACGCTCGACGAAATCCTTCGGATGACAATAGAGGACAGTTGCCTCGTCGCCCATCGGCGCTTCCTGCCGGTCGAGCGCGGCAAAGGCCTCGTCATCCAGTATCCGTTCGATCGCACGCAGCCGGTCCGGCCGCTCCGGATGACCGGTGGGAGTGATGTGTTCCAGGAAAATCGGATGTGTGTAGAGACGGGTCGTCATGGGGGCACCTTATCAGCAATGGAGATGATGGCCACGCGACAGGCGTAGAGCATTTCCGTTTTTCACGGAAATGCGGAAACGCTCCAACTTTCTATTGCTGAAATTGCTCCAGCCTGTTGGGGAAAAGGCGTCACGCGACGTCGAGATCAAGGCTGTATTCGCGCCTCAACTCGGATAGATTCGCTCCACTGTCAGGTGCCTGCCGCGAGGTGGGAGAATCGGGAACACGGTGAAAATCCGTGGCGTGCCCAACGCTGTATGGGGGATCGCTCGGCAAAAGCCACTGTCCGTGAAACGGACGGGAAGGCGCCGACAAGCGGGACGAACCCAAGCCAGAAGACCGGCCGGACAGGAATGGTCATGCGCATGGACGGGCGGATGACGTTGTTTCGATCGCAAGGGAAAAGCGATGGACACCGTCCGCAACCATGCCTGCCATTTATCCGGGGATTTGGCCTTCGGGGACTTTGAACGCGAGGCCATCTATCGCGCCATTTTCACGCGCCGCGATGTGCGCAGCCATTTCCGACAGGATCCGATTGACGACGCCGTGCTCGCCCGCCTGCTCGCAGCCGCGCATCACGCGCCGTCGGTCGGCTTCATGCAACCCTGGGACTTCATCGTAATCCGTGATCGTGAACGACGGGAGGCGGTGCGCGACCTTTTCCTGGCGGCCCGGTCGCAGGAATTGCCCCGGATAGCGGAGGAGCGACAGGCGCTCTACAGCAAGCTCAAACTCGAAGGTATCTGCGAAAGCGCGCTCAACCTGTGCATCACCTGCGATCGGCGACGCAGTGAAGGCTCGCCGCTCGGCCGCTGGCACAATCCGCAGATGGATCTCTTCAGCACGGTATGCGCGGTCCAGAATTTCTGGTTGGCGGCGCGGGCGGAAGGGATCGGCGTCGGCTGGGTGAGCATCCTCGACACGGAGGCGCTGAAGCAATTGCTGGGCATTCCCGACCACGTCGTGCCCGTCGCTTATCTTTGCGTCGGCCACGTCTCGGAATTTGCTGCAAGGCCCGACCTCGAACGCAATGGCTGGGCCTCGCGTCTGCCGCTCTCCAGGCTTGTCATGAGCGAGACCTTCGGCGGCGCCGGCGAAGACGGCCTGAAAAAAGCGGCCGACGCCGTCACAGGCCGGAATTAGTCTGGGTCAACTCAGGCAGCGGCTTTGCCTTCCACCAGCAAACCTTCCATCAATGCGCGGAAGGCTTTGACCGCTTTCAACGATGTCGCGGCAGGGTCATCGGAATTGGCAATCCACTGCGCGGCATAAAGCGAAGCGCCGCTGATCAGCCGCGCCATCGCCTCCGGATCGATATCGCGGATAACGCCCTCTTCCTTCAGCGCCGCAAGATTCTTGGTCACCGACTGGATACAGGCATTGGCGTTCGGCCATTGCGCCGGGTCCCCCAGAACCGCCGGACCGTCGCACAGGACAATGCGCTGGACTTCCGGATCCAACGCCATTTCGACATAGCCGATGTTCTCGTCGATGAACCCCTGCCAGCGTGTCTTGGCCTTCGCAGAGACCGCACTGAGACGTGCAGCCATTTCGCGGTCGATCTGTGCGATGACGGCTTCGAACAACCCCTTCTTGTCACCGAAATGATGATAGAGCGCGCCGCGCGTCAGCCCCGCTTGGGCGGTGAAATCGTCCATGGACGCGTTCGCGTAACCAACTGTCGCGAAGGCCCGGCGCGCCGATGCAATCAGCTTCGCACGGGTTTCGGCGATCATTTCGCTACGGGGTTTATGAGCCGGCCGCATTGCTTTGTTTCCCTTGTTGCGTCGTCTTTACATACGCTGCGTATATTTTTTTACATACGAGCCGTATATTAATTGACATACGCGACGTATGCAATTATCTCATTCGCATACGCCACGTATGTAAGTGGCGCACCCTCAAAATTCCAGGAGTGCTCCCATGCGCAATCCTTATGGTGAAATCTTCAGAGTCCCCGGAGCCAAAGGCTTCGCAGCCGCCGCCTTCATTGCCCGGCTGCCCATTGCCATGGCCCCCATCGGCATTGTCGCAATGCTGTCGCAGGCGCGCGGCGAATACTGGCTGGCCGGCGCGGTATCGGCCACCTTTGCCCTGACCAACGCTTTTGCTGCCCCGCAGATCTCGCGATGGATCGACCGGCTCGGCCAGACAAGCGTCGCAACGCCGACCACGATCGTCTCCGTCATCGCTTTCGTCACCCTGCTCGCGGCAACCCACTACGACTGGCCGAGCTGGACGCTGTTTGCCTCGGCATTCCTGGCAGCCGCAATGCCTTCGGTGCCAGCCATGGTGCGTGCGCGCTGGACCGAAAAGTTCCGCGACCAGCCGGAACTCAACACAGCCTTCGCCTTCGAATCGGTCGCCGACGAACTGGTCTACATTGCCGGCGCCTCGCTTTCGGTGGGTCTCAGCGTAGCACTGTTCCCCGAGGCAGGCATGCTGGCCAGCACGCTCCTTCTTGCCTTCGGCATGACGGCATTCATCCTGCAGCGGTCCAGCGAACCCAAGGTCCGACCGCAGGCGCATGGCAGCAGCGGCTCGGCGATCATGCTGCGTCCCGTCCAGATCATCACCCTGGCGCTCATCTTCGTCGGCTCGATCTTTGCCACGGCGGAGGTAAGCTCCGTGGCCATCACCAAGGAACTTGGCCAGCCTACCGCAGCCAGCCTCGTCATCGGCGTCTACGCCGCTGGTTCCTTCATAATTGGCCTCATTATCGGCGCGCTGAACCTGCAGGCTCCGAAACAGCGCCTGCTGGCTCTTTCGATCGCCGTGGTTGCCTTGACCACCTTGCCACTGCTCGTCGCCAACACCGTCCCCTTGCTGGCGCTCGCCGTCTTCGTCAGCGGCGTTGCGATCTCGCCCACCTTCATCATGGCCTTCGGCCTGATCGAACGCCGGGTGCCCGAAGCCATGCTGACCGAAGGCATCACCTGGGTGATGACCGGCATCGGCATCGGCATGGCCCTGGGTGCCTTCATCGCAGGCTGGGTGGTCGACAACTACGGTGCGCAGAACGGTTTCTGGGTTTCCGTCGCGGCGGGAACGATCGCCTTCGTGATCGTGCTTCTCGGCCAGAAGACGCTCGCCGGCGAGACCGAAGGCGAGTTATCGCAGACTGCCCCGCAAGCCGCCAAGTAACGTTCGCCACTTCCCTGCCCAAGCCCGGACAGGACCAACGAGCCGCCCGCCCAGGCGGCTCGACTGTCTTCGAAATTTCAACTAGAGCGTTTCCGTTTTTCACGGAAACGCGGAAACGCTCTAAGTTTTTGTTTTCGCAGCATTTTTGTAACGCCAAATGATTCCACTTGGCTACAAAATGCTCTATCTCCGTGCCCCGGGGGGCTTACATGCGCAATCCATACAGTGAAATTTTCCAGGCGCCCGGCGCCAAGGCGTTTTCCGCGGCCGGCTTCCTGGCCCGCATGCCGCTTTCGATGATCACGCTCGGCATCGTGACGATGCTGTCCGAGACGCATGGCGAGTACTGGCTTGCGGGCGCCGTTGCGGCCACGTTCGCGCTGGCGAGCGGCCTGATCGCACCGCAGGTATCGCGGCTCGTCGACCGCCACGGCCAGCGCCGCGTGCTTGTGCCGGCAACGGTCGTCGCCGTGTCGGCCCTGATCTGCCTGTTGCTGGCAACCCATTTGAGGGCGCCGAACTGGACGCTGTTCGCCTTTGCCGTGCTAAGCGGCGCGATGCCGAGCTTCAGTTCGTTCGTGCGGGCACGCTGGACCGAGCTCTATCGCGGCACCGCCAAGCTGCACACCGCCTTTGCCTTCGAATCCGTCGTCGACGAAGCCGTCTTCATGATTGGCCCGATCCTGGCGGTCGGATTGAGCGTTACCGTGTTCCCGGAAGCAGGTCCGCTGGCCGCCACCGTCTTTCTCATCGTCGGCAGCCTGCTGTTTGCCGCACAGAAATCAACCGAGCCGCCGGTCCACGCACAGGAGCGCAGCGGCGGTCATTCCGTCATCCGCCTCGGCTCGCTGCAGATCATCGCGCTGACACTGGCATCCATCGGCGCGATCTTCGGCACGGCCGAGGTGGCGGCCGTCGCCTTCGCAGAGGCGCAAGGCAACAAAGCCGCGGCCAGCTTTGCGCTGTCAGCCTATGCGGCGGGTTCGCTCGTCGCCGGCCTTGCCTTCGGCATGCTGAAACTTAAGCTGCCGCTGGCCCGGCAATTGCTCATCATGATCGCACTGGCCGCACTCACCACCTTGCCGCTGCTGATCGTCGGCAGCATTCCGATGCTTTGTCTGGTGTTGTTCGTCGCCGGGGTTGCTGTTTCGCCGACCATCATCACCGCGATGGCGCTGGTCGAAAAGCTGGTGCCCTCCTCCAAGCTCACCGAAGGCATGACCTGGGCAATTACCAGCATCGGCATCGGCCTGGCGGCCGGCTCGTCTGCCGCCGGCTGGGTGATCGACACCTACGGACCAACCAGCGGCTTCCTGGTTTCGATCACCGCCGGCATTGTCGCTTTCATCATCGCCCTGGCCGGCCAGGGCAACCTGCAGCGATCCGTGCGCAGGGCGACCGCTCCGGCCATCGCCTGAACGGTTCCGGCAGGGCAAGAAAGGGCGCCATGGGCGCCCTTTCTTTTGCAGCAGCACGTGTTGAAGCCTAGAGAATTTCGGTTTTGGCGATGCGGATGCCGAAACCTTCCAGGCCGACATAATGCCGCTCGCGCGAGGCGATCAGATTGATCGAGGAAATACCGAGATCCTTGAGTATCTGGGCGCCAAGGCCGATCTCGCGCCATTCATTCTCGCGCCTGCGCGCTTCCTCGTGATCCTCGCCGCCGGCCTGCCGGTTGCGACCGCCATGGCTGCCGACGCCCGTGGACCCTTCGCGCAGATAGACGATGACACCACGCTTGCGCTCTCCGAGCGTCTTCATGATGCCGTCGAGAACGGTACGGGTGCCAAACACATCCGTCGTGACGTCTTCCAGATGCAGCCGCACCGGCACTTCCTCACCGTCGCGGATATCGCCGTAGACGATCGCAAGATGATGCATCGCTTCCCAGGGCAGCGAATAGGCGATTGCAGTCGCCTTGCCGCCCGGCGTGTCGATGTCGGAGCAAGCGACGCGTTCGACCAGCGTTTCCTTGCGCTGGCGGTAGGCGATGAGGTCTGCCACCGAAACCTGCTTCAGGCCGTGTTCCTCGGCAAAGGCCGCCACTTCGGGGCCTCGCTTGACCGTGCCGTCGTCGTTGACCAGCTCTGAAATGACACCGACAGGGGGAAGACCCGCCAGCCTGCACAGGTCGACGGCAGCTTCCGTATGACCGGAGCGCATCAGCACACCGCCTTCGCGCGCGATCAGCGGGAAGATATGGCCGGGACGCACGAAGTCGCTGCCCGCGACATTGCCATTGGCAAGATTGCGTACGGTCAAGGTCCGGTCTTCGGCGGAGATGCCGGTGGTGGTTCCGTGTTTGAAGTCGACACTGACCGTGAAGGCGGTGGTGTGGGCGGAGTCGTTGTCGGCCACCATCGGCGCCAGATTCAGCCGCTTGGCCTCTTCGCGCGGCATTGGCGTGCAAACGATACCGGACGTGTGACGCACGATGAAGGCCATTTTTTCCGGCGTGCAATGCACGGCCGCGACGATCAGGTCGCCCTCATTCTCACGCCCGTCGTCGTCCATGACGACAACGATCTCGCCGCGCTCGAAAGCGCGCAGGGCTTCGACAATTTTCTTCTGATCGTAAGGCATGGAGCTCACTTCGTTCGCGGCGGTAGGCAGTAGGCAGTAGGCAGTAGGCAGTAGGCAGTAGGCAGTAGGCAGTAGGCGAAGATGGTGTGAAACAGGAACAACAGCAAGTCGGGTTCCGATGGCGTGTCCCGACTGCCGATTGCCTATTGCCTACTACCGACCTGCCCTCGATGGCGCAGGTAATGGTCGGCAATGGCGCAGGCGACCATCGCTTCGCCGATCGGAACGGCGCGGATACCGACGCAAGGGTCGTGCCGCCCCTTGGTGACGACGTCAACGTGCTTGCCATCCCGGTCGATGGACTTTCGCGGATTGAGGATCGAGGAAGTCGGCTTGACGGCAAAGCGCGCGACGATCGGCTGACCGGTCGAAATGCCGCCAAGGATGCCGCCGGCATTGTTGGAGAGGAAAACCGGCTTGCCGTCATTGCCCATGCGCATTTCGTCAGCATTCTGCTCGCCGGTGATGCGCGCAGCTTCGAAACCGTTGCCGATCTCGACGCCCTTGACGGCATTGATCGACATCAGGTTCGACGCGATGTCCTGGTCGAGCTTGGCATAGATGGGCGCGCCCAACCCTGCCGGCACACCGTCGGCGACGATCTCGATCACCGCACCAGCGGATGAGCCTGCCTTGCGAATGCCGTCGAGATAGGCCGCGAACACAGGGACCGATTGCGGGTCCGGCGTGAAGAACGGATTTTCGGCATCGCCGATGAAATTCCAGTTCCAGTTGGCGCGGTCGATTTCCTTCTCGCCCATCGAAATCAGCGCGCCACGCACGGCGAGGCCTGGCACCACCTTGCGGGCAAGCGCACCGGCAGCGACGCGGGCCGCGGTTTCGCGTGCCGAGGATCGGCCACCGCCACGATGGTCACGAATGCCATATTTGACCTCATAGGCATAGTCCGCATGCCCCGGCCGATACTGGCGGGCGATCTCGCCATAGTCCTTAGAGCGCTGGTCGACATTCTCGATCAGCATCGACACCGGCGTGCCGGTGGTGATCATGGTGACGCCGTCCTCTTCGAGGACAAAGCCGGACAGCACCTTGACCTCATCCGGTTCGCGGCGCTGGGTCACGAAGCGCGACTGGCCCGGACGACGGCGGTCGAGTTCGGCCTGGATGTCTTCGCGGGTGAAGCGGATGCCTGGCGGGCAGCCATCAACCACGCAGCCCAGCGCGGGCCCGTGGCTTTCACCCCAGGTGGTGACCCGGAAAAGATGGCCGAAGGTGTTGTGCGACATCGGTAGCAGCCCTCGCGCGGGCCTGACCCCGGCATGGCCTGCCTTCTATTAGCGTTTTTCACGGTGGTCAAACGGCGGGGCGCAGGCTCGATTTGCGCAACTTTCCACAGCTGCGCCACCGACTGGATATAAATGAATAACTAGTTATATAAATTGTTATACAAAAAGATTGGAGCCGTGCGATGGTTGACGATGTCGTTCGAGAATTGGGCTACCTCACGCTCGGCAGCCGCTTCAGGCGGATTGGCGAGCGTCTCCAGTCGGAAGTGCAACGGGTGCTGGATGAGATGGAGCTGCCGATACAGAGCAGCCAATTCCCTGCCCTTGCCGCCGTCGACCGGCTTGGTCCTCTGACTGTCGGCGACCTGGCTGAGGCCATCGGCATCACCCAGCCCGGCGTCACACGCATCGTGACACAGTTGAGCGAAAGCGGACTGCTCGATGTCCGGCAGTCCTCAGAAGACCAGCGGCGCCGGCTCATCAGCCTGACGGACAAGGGACGTCAGCTTGTTGAAACCTCGAAACGCGATCTCTGGCCCCGCATCGATGCCGCCGTGGCGGAAATCTGTGCCGATCTGACCGGCCCACTGCTCGAGCAACTGACCGCCATCGAGTGCGATCTCGAGGCAACCCCACTTCACCACCGTGTCGCAAGGCAACTTCATGACCAGCCATCCGCTTGATCGCCCGATCTGGAACGCCCTCACCACGCGCCATGCCCACCTGTCGGAGGGTGGCCCGCAGGCAAAATGCTATCAGCCATCCGTCGCCACCTTTGCCGCGACACATGATGACTCTCCCACCGCCCTGCGGGCACTCGCAGATCTGTCTTTTGATGGACGGAGCCTGCTTTTTCTTCAAGCCGATGCCGTCGTCGTACCGCGCGGCATGGTGGCCGTGTCCAGCGCGGTCGCGGTGCAGATGACCGCCAACCGGCCGCTGCAGATCGAACAGGGTGACCGGATCGAACCTCTCGGCGAGTTCGACATCCCTGCGATGCAGGCACTGGCGGAGCTTACCAAACCCGGCCCCTTCACGGCACGTGCGCTCGAACTGGGGGCATTCTGGGGTGTGAAGGAGAATGGCCGGTTGCTCGCCATGGCTGGCGAGCGCATGAAACCGCAAGGCTTCACCGAGATCAGCGGCGTGTGCTCACATCCGGATGCCCGCGGCCGCGGCCTTGCCAAACGACTGTCGATGGTGGTGGCCAGCCGCATCATCGAACGCGGCGAAGAGCCTTTCCTACACGCCTATGCAACGAACACGGTCGCGATCGCGCTCTATGAATCCATTGGATTTTCAGTGCGCTCGGAGATGCATGTCGCCGTCCTGCAGCGCGAACCAAACTGATCAAGGAGCTGTCTTCACAGAAAGGTCACAGCTTGTTGTCCACCGCTGGTGACTTAGGTTTGACACATTCGACTGGTTTTTGTTTGCTTCCGTCGCCGCACGCGGCCGCCGCACGGGAACGGCGCACAACAACAAACAATGAGGACCATCAATGCGTACCCTGTTCGGCGCCCTTGCCGCCACCGTGCTTGTCGTGACAGCCGCATTTGCTGGCCAAGCCGAAGGCAAAATCAAGAAGGTCGACCGGGAGACGCTGACGCTGACGCTGGATGACGGCAAGGCCTACAAGCTGAATGCCGAAATGGACCTCGAAGCGCTGAAGCCCGGCACCGATGTCGTCATCGCCTATGACGTCACCAATGGCGAAAACGTCATCACCGATATGGAACTGCCGCAGTAGGGCAAACCTGCGGCACCGGCCATTACAGCGGATCCGTGCTCTTGATCTGGCTTGCCACCACCGTCCTGTTGCGACCTGCGGCTTTTGCCTGAAGCAAAGCCGCATCCGCGCGTGTAACAAGCGTTTCGATCGAGCCACTTTGCGGAGCTGCCGCAACACCGATGGACGTCGACACCGTGCCAAGGACCCGACCGGTATGGGAGAGCGTGGCGCCGCCGATCTTGTGCCGCAGCACATCCGCAAGCTCTGCGGCCCGCTGTTCGTCGAGCCCGGGCAAGAGCACGGTGAACTCCTCACCGCCGAAACGGTAGGCGTTGCCGGCCGCTCCCACCGTTTCCCGCAAGGTCTGCCCGACATGCTGCATGACCAGGTCTCCGGCATCGTGCCCGAACTCGTCATTGAAGCGCTTGAAATGATCGATATCGACCATCAGGCAAGCCAGTTGCTCGCCCTTGCGCTCCTGCCGGTGCTGCTGCAGCGTCTCGTCGAGGAAACGACGGTTAAACAGACCGGTGAGCGGGTCGCGCACGGCAAGCTCGATCAGCTTCTCCCGCAATTGCAGATTTGCGATCGCCAGGCCGACATTTTCCGCGATCAGTTCAAGATAAAGCCTGGCGCCGCCCAGCCCGAGCGCTTTCTCTCCACGCTCTTCCGTGTAGAGAAGGCCGATCATATCCCCCTGGGCCGTCAACGGCATACAGAGTGCCGTCGGGCCTGACACGTCGAGATGCCGGCAGGGAACGTCAGAACCATTCGCGCCGCTTTCGTGGGCGCGGCCACGGCGAAGCCCCCAGCAGGCTGAGGCAGGGAACGCCACCAACGAACGTTGGGGCTCGAGCCATACTCCGGCGCGTGCGAGGGACGTCTTGCTGTCGTTCAGGATGTACAAGCCACCGGCGAGATCGGGGAATATCTCAGGCGTGAAGCGAACCACGACCTCGGCAAGCTCTGCCTGGTTCTGGCATGCCTGCACCCGGTGCATCATCTGCAGGATCATGTCCTTGGTGCGCTGATCGGCTCTTCGCTCGGCATCCAGCCGCTCCCGCTCGATCAGATTCGTGCGGAATATCTCGATCGCCTCATTCATCTCACCGATCTCGTCGGCGCGGCGGTCGACCGGCACCTCGACCGTATAGTCCTGTTTGGCGAGCCGACTGACGATCCCGGTCATCTGCATCAGTGGCTTCACCACCCTGCGCCTCAGGACGAAGTAGAGCACGGCAACAAACAATGCGCCGGTGGCCGCGAGCATGATCTTGGCGACAAGGCTCCACCAGTCGCTCCGGTCGCGAGCCGCTTCGAGCTGAGCTCCCGTACGCGCCGCCGTCAGGTCGCGAAAATGGGCAACAGTCTGGAGAAGCGCCTTCTGCACCCGTTCGTAGTCTGCACCGAACAAGCCTTCCTGGGCAGCGACCTTGTCTCCGCGTTGAAAAGCCTCGATCGCGGCCAATTCAATCTTGTCCAGTGCCTCCGCATCCCGAATGACCGCCTTCAGCGCTTCCGCCTCACCCGACGCAAGCCCCTTGGCAGCCAGCCTGGTTGCCACGGCCTCCTCGTCGCGTTCCAATTTCTCCTGGGCGCGGAAGGCCTCCAGGAAGCGCCCGTCCCCGCGCATAACGTAGAGACGCACATCGTCGCTTCCAGCTTCGGCGCCGAGCGCCAGTTCCTCGGCGAGCGTATCGAGCGTCAGATGTTCCTCGACGGCGACGCGCTCATCGAGCGCGCTGCGCGAAGACATGATGAACGCAGCGCCCGAAAACGCCGTCAGGGCAACGGTGATGCCGTACGCCCAGTTCGTAATGGAGGTGATTCTCATCCGCTTACTCTGCCAGCCGCCTTTGAAGGACGATTAAGGAGAAGCCGTCATTTTGCGTCGCAACGCAATCGAACCGCAGGCGATGTCGGCGCTTTCCCGCCTAAAGCCATTCCAGACGACGGCCCTGCATCTTCAGAACGCGGTCCTGCGGGATCTCCAACGAGGCCGCTTCGTCCTTCGATGCTCCCGCAACCATGCGGAACAGGCAGCGTATGACGCCGCCATGCGTGACGCAGACGGTATCACGCTGCATCGCCTGGAACACCGGCTGGATACGGGACAGCAGCGCCTGATAGCTCTCAGCGCCCAAACCCGGCGGAGTGAAGTCCCATTTGTCCTCGCCACGCGCGCGGCTCGCACCCGGGTAGCGGGTTTCGAGTTCGGGATAGGTAAAGCCCTGCCAGTCACCGAAGTTGAGCTCGACAAGCCGCTCGTCGGTCCGATAGCCGGCGGGATCCAGTTCCATGGCCGAGCGCAGCAACTCCATCGTCTCGCGCGTACGCAGCATCGGGCTGGAGACGTAGTCGAAATCGGCCTTGGCAGCACCGATCAAGCCGGCGAGCCTGCACCCGTTCTCCGATGCCTGGCGACGGCCGAGCTCGTTGAGATCCGTATCCGCCTGCCCTTGCAAGCGATGCTCGGCATTCCAGTCGGTCTGGCCGTGGCGCACGACATAGATAAGCGCAGACATGGTGCGCGAACGACCTCCGGTACGATGCTGGAATGCCGGGCAGGAGCCTCAGTCTTTGACAACCGAGATATCCGGCGCGTCGACGGCCTTCATGCCGACGACGTGGTAACCCGAATCGACATGATGAATTTCGCCAGTAACGCCGCGCGACAGGTCCGACAGGAAGTAGAGACCCGAATCGCCGACTTCTTCCGGCGTCACCGTGCGCTTCAGCGGCGCATTGTACTCGTTCCACTTCAGGATGTAGCGGAAGTCGCCGATGCCGGAAGCAGCGAGCGTCTTGATCGGGCCGGCCGAAATGGCGTTGACGCGGATACCCTTGGCACCGAGGTCGACGGCCAGATAACGCACTGAGGCTTCAAGCGCTGCCTTGGCGACACCCATGACATTGTAGTGCGGCATCACCTTTTCGGCGCCATAGTAGGTCAGCGTCAGCATCGAACCACCATTGGTCATCATTGGCTCGGCACGCTTGGCGATGGTGGTGAAGGAGAACACCGAGATGTCCATGGTGCGCAGGAAGTTGTCGCGCGTGGTCTCGACATAACGACCGGTCAACTCTTCCTTGTCGGAGAAGGCGATGGCGTGAACCACGAAATCAAGCCGGTCCCACAGCTTGCTGACGTTTTCGAACACCGTGTCCAGGCTCTCCGGGTCGGTGACGTCGCAATGGCCGACGACATGAGCGCCAAGTTCTTCTGCCAGAGGCTCGACGCGCTTCTTGAACGCCTCGCCCTGATAGGTCAGCGCAATCTCGGCGCCATGGTCCACACAAGCCTTGGCAATGCCATAGGCAATCGAACGGTTGTTGGCGACGCCGAGAATAAGCCCGCGCTTGCCGGCCATCAGGCCCTGTCCACCCACCATATGAGCGCTCTCCGCATACTGATCCGCTTTGAACTGCCCTATCGCACAGGCGCTTGATGCCTTCAAGCGATGATAGACAGACGGCGCGGTGCCCAACCGGCCGCCCCTCGCCGCAGCCACGGCTGCGGGTTTCAGAAAAGCCGGCGGTAGACCAGGAAGCCGGAACGCTCCGCGACATGGTCGTAAAGCCGCATCGCCGTCAGATTGGTTTCGTGGGTCTGCCAGTATACCCGCTGCGAGCCCGCCTCGCGGGCACGGTCGTAGACGCCTTCGATCAGTGCCTTGCCGATCCCCTTGCCGCGCGCTTCCTGCGACGTGAACAAATCCTGCAGGTAGCAGTTCGGTTCGATGGCCGTGGTCGAGCGATGGAAAAGATAGTGAGTCAGGCCGAGCAAGCGGTCACCGCTTTCAGCGACCAGCGCGTGCACCGGCTCGTAGGCGTCGAAAAACCGTGACCAGGTCATTTGGGTAATAGCGTCGGCAAGCGCGGTGGGCCCGGACCGGCCGTAGAAGGCGTTGTAGCCCTGCCAAAGTGGCAACCAACGGTCGAAGTCCTGACGAATGACCGGGCGAACGATGATTTCAGAAGACATGGAGGCAGCCGCTGGTGTGAATGACAGCGGCATTGCTATCGGACGAAACGGCTGCGGCAATGGATCGCCTGACCCAATCTTTTGGGCCAGGCGAAGGCGTTCGGGCTGCTCAGCCCTGCTTCCTGACCAGCGCTTCCAGTTCCGGATCGCCACCTTCCGGCAGCATGATACGGACATGGGCATAAAGGTCGGCATGACCGCCGGCCTTTTCGGGCAGCCCGCGTCCCTTGACGCGCAGCACCTTGTCGGAGCTCGACCAGGCCGGTACCGCAAGCGCGATGCGGCCAGTCGGGGTCTCGACCGCCACCTTGGCGCCGGTCACCGCATCATGCAGCGATACCGGCAGATCGACGTGCAGATCGCGGCCCTCGATGCGGTAGCGGGCATGGCGGCGGAACCTGATCTTGACCAGCACATCACCGGGCTGGCCATAACCCTGTTCGCCCTGCCCCTTGAGACGGATGGTCTGGCCGTCCTCGACATAGGCCGGCAGTTTCACCGCCACCTTGCGACCGTCCGGGAACATCGCGGTCACCTTTTCGGCGCTCGCGGCTTCCTCGATCGTGACATCCAGCGTCACGTTGATGTCGCCCCCGGCCGGCGCCTGCCTGCGGCGGTCGCCACCACCGGCACCAGCACGCTGCTGGCTGAAGGCATCGCCAAAAATCTGGCTGAAGATATCGCCAGCCCCTTCACCAAAGGGACTGCCGCCGCCGGAGCGGAATTCGAAATTCGATGCGCCAGGTCCTTGCTGGCGGCGGAAGCCAGCGAAAGGATCGCCACCTGCGGCATTCTCGAAGCCCTGGAACCGCGGCTTGCCGTCGGCACCGATCTCGCCTCGATCGAAGGCCGCGCGGGCCTTCTCGTCACCAAGAATCTCATAGGCCTGGTTGGCTGCAGAGAAGCGATCCTTGGCCTTGGGGTCGTTCGGGTTCTGGTCCGGGTGGTGCTTCTTGGCGAGTTTCCGAAACGCCGACTTGATGTCCTTGGACGAAGCGTTCCTGGCAACTCCCAGCACCTCATAGGGGTCGCGCATCAATCCTGCTCATTGAACGGGGTGAATTCAGAGTTATGTCCTATATGCGCCTTGATAGGAAGAAATTCCAGTAGTGACCCGGAAAATCAAAGCGCCTTGAAATCCTGGGTTTGCCAAGCGCCGGCTGGCGTCATGCAGATGGCCCCCTTGTACATGGTGACGCCGTCATAGCTCTCGCGTGAGACGTCGAACTGGCGGCAGCGTCCCCTGGTGGCGTCGCCGGTCTCGGCCAGCGCGGTGATGGTGCCGCGCGAGCCGGTTGCGGAGTTGGCCCAGGGAACAGCCTGGTTCGCCAATCCCTGCAGATCGGCGGAAGACGCGGCATTGCGGATCGTCGCCTCGTCGGAAGCCATGCCGGCATCGCCAGGAGTGGTTGCGCTCGGTGAAATCGAACCGGTGACGATGGAACGATCGACCTCGGCCTTTTCCAGGCTGAAGCCACCGGCGCCGCAGCCGGCGAGGAGAAGCAGCGCGCAAGGTGCCGCCGCCCTGAGACAGGACGAAAGGAAAGTGCCCACTGGCCGGCTGTCAAAAATGTGCGCGATGCGCGACAATCGGCAAATCCTCGGCCAGTTCACATCGGAAAAACTATGAACGAGACAGTCTTAACAACAAGTGACTTTACGGAGAGCGCGGAGCCTTTCCGGCTGTTCGCTGCCTGGCTGGACGATGCTTCCAAATCCGAGCCCAACGACCCCAACGGCGTGGCATTGGCAACCGTCGACGCCGACGGCATGCCGGACGTGCGCATGGTGCTGCTCAAGGGGTTCGACGATCATGGATTTGTTTTCTACACCAACTTCGAAAGCGCCAAGGGCCGTGAGATCCTGGGCAGCATGAAGGCAGCGATGTGCTTCCACTGGAAGTCGTTGCGCCGCCAGGTGCGCGTGCGCGGGCCGGTCGAAATCGTTTCCGACGCGGAGGCTGATGCCTACTATGCGTCGCGTCCGCGCGGCAGCCGGATTGGCGCCTGGGCTTCGAAGCAGTCACGCCCCCTGGAAAGCCGATTCGCACTGGAGAAGGCGGTCGCTGAGTACACGGCCCGCTATGCCATAGGAGACATTCCGCGCCCCAAGCACTGGTCCGGGTTCCGCATCCTGCCGCAGACGATCGAGTTCTGGCATGATCGCCCGTTCCGGCTGCACGACCGCATCGTGTTCAGCCGCAATGCCCACGGCGGCTGGGACAAGAGCCGCCTCTATCCGTGATCTAATCGACGGCAGCCCATTGCGCATGCAGCCGCCTGCCACCACATCCGCACGGACTGGGGTGTCAGGAGAAACGAATGCTGCGTTTGCTGCTCGGAGGGCTGCTCGTGATCACCACACAATTTGGAGCCAAGGCACAAGAAAAGTCCCCCATCCCACCAGACCCTGAAATCCGCCGTATCCTTGAACAACGCATCGATGTTGAAAAACAGAGCCTGGGCATCGTCATTGGCGTTGTTGACGGCAACGGCCGCCGGACAATCGCCCATGGCCGTTTCGGCGCCAGCGATGCCCGCACGGTCGACGGCAATACGATTTTCGAGATCGGTTCCATTTCCAAGGTCTTCACGGCATTGGCTTTGGCCGACATGGTCAAGAAAGGCGAAGTCTCGCTCGATGATCCGGTGGCGAAGTACCTGCCTACCGGCGTGACGATGCCGGAGCGAGGCGGCAAGAGGATCACTTTCCAGGACCTTGCAACACACCTGTCCGGCCTGCCGCGGCTGCCGGACAATCTCGCGCCGAAAGACCAGGACGACCCCTATGCGGATTACACGGTCGAACAGCTCTATGCTTTCCTGTCGGGGTACAAGCTGCCGCGCGATATCGGCAGCGAATTCGAATATTCCAACCTAGGCTTCGGCCTGCTTGGCCATACGCTGGCCTTGCGCGCCGGCACCGACTATGCGGGGCTGATAGCAGACCGGATCAGCAAGCCTCTCGGCATGGACAGCACGGCGGTCACGCTTCCGTCGGCTCTGCAGGCACGGCTCACGCCCGGCCATGACCAGTCCCTGCAAAGCGTTCCGGCCTGGCAATTGCCGACACTCGGCGGCGCCGGCGCCCTGCGCTCCAGCACAAACGACATGCTGATCTTCCTGGAAGCGGCGATGGGCAAGCGGGAAACGCCGCTGCAAGCCGCATTTGCGCTGAGCGAGACGACACGACGCAACCTTGGCGGCGAAGGTGCTGCCCAAATGGGCCTCGGCTGGATGATCACCAAGGTCGGCGACGACGAGATGATCTGGCACAATGGCGGCACCGGTGGCCATCGCTCCTTCATCGGCTTCCTGGTCAAGGCGAAAGTCGGCGTCGTGGCATTGTCCAATACATCGACTGAAATTGGCGTCGACGATATCGGCCGCCATCTGCTCGACCCGACCGCCAAGCTCGCGGAGGCGCCTAAGGTCAGGCTGGCCGTGACCGTCGATCCCGCCGTCTACGATCGTTACATCGGGCGCTATCAACTGGCGCCGAATTTCATCCTGACGATCAGGCGTGACGGTGACCGGTTGATGGTGCAAGCGACCGGCCAGCCCGAGATCGAGGTCTTTCCTGAAAGCGAACGTGCGTTCTTCTACAAGGTTGTCGACGCCCAGATAAGCTTCGAGGCGGGCAGCGACGGCAAGGCCAAACGCCTGACTTTGCACCAGAACGGCGCCGATATGCCGGCAGAGCGGATCGAATAGGTCCTGTTCGCACAACACGGATCGTGTAGGATTTGCCGGTCACATCCTCAAAGGAAGACCGGCAATGATCTTGTTCCTGGCATTCCTGGGCGTGTCGTTCATCGTCATCGCCACGCCCGGGCCGGATACCGCGATCACAATCCGCAACAGCTTGCTCGGCGGCCGTGCCGCCGGGCTCATGACAGCGCTGGGCATCGCCTGTGGACAGGCGATCTGGGCGCTTGCGACAAGCGCCGGTGCAGTCACCCTGCTGACGGCCTCCGAGCCTATCTTCATGGCCGTGAAATATGCAGGCGCGGCATATCTGGTTTTTCTCGGCATCCAGGCATTGCGCGAGGCGCTGTGGCCGACCGCCGACAACCTCGTCGATACCTTGCATCAGCCCCAGTTGCGGCTGTCCGGGCTTTCCGCTTTCCGGCAAGGCATCATCAGCGATCTCGGCAATCCGAAGATGGCGGTGTTCTTCGCCAGCCTGTTGCCGCAATTCGTACCTACCGCCGGCGCCACGTTCGCCGCCCTGCTCTCCCTGGGCATCGTCTTCTCGGTCATGACCTTTGCCTGGCTCGCCCTCTATGCGGCGTTCATTGCCAAAGCAGGCGACTTCCTGCGCCGACCCCAGATACGGCGAACGGTCGAAGGCCTGACCGGAACGTTGTTGATCGGGCTGGGTATCCGCATAGCCGTGGAGCAGCGCTAATCCCCTCAGACAAGCAAAACGCCGTTTATCCAGACATTACAAATATTTAATGCAGCCGTTCAGGTTCGGTTCACACCTCGGCTGCGAAGCTTCTCGCATCCGAAGTTTCTAACCGAACGAGGAATGTGATGAAAAAGCTGATTTCCACCCTTTGCGCGGTTGCGACCGTGTTCACCGCTTTTGCCACTTCGGCAACGCCTGGCCAGGCGGCTCCGATGCAAAGGCCTACCGTCGAAACGAACAGCGACATCCTGCAGGTGCAGAACCGGCGCGGCTTCTATCGCGACGGCGACCGCTACTATTACAACGGCCATCGCGGCTATCGTGATGCACGGCCAGGCTGGAAACGCCACAACGGCATGTGGTTCCCGCCGGCGGCTTTCATCGCCGGCGCCATCATCGGCGGTGCGATCGCCAACCAGGGGCGCCCCGCCTATCGTCCGGCCTATCCGGCACGGTTGAGCAACGCGCATGTGCGCTGGTGCTACGACCGCTATCGCTCCTATCGCGTGTCGGACAATACCTTCCAGCCCAACTACGGGCCGCGCCAGCAGTGCATCTCGCCCTATCGGTGAGGGATATGACCTGATGTAAACGCGTCGGCCCGAAATCCGACTGGATTGCGGGCCGGCGCGTTGTTGCAGCTAACCCGCCTTCTTGCGGTTCATGAAGGCCACAAAGGCGGCGCGAGCCTCGTCCGACTTCAGGCGCTCGCCGAAGTGCCGGCCCTCTTCCTCAATGCGTGCGACGACTTCCTCGCGCGAACCCAGCATCAGGTCCCGGGCGATCTTCAGCGCCTGCGGCGGCTTGGCCGCGATCTCTTCGGCCTTGGCAAGCACGGCCGCTTCCAGCGTATCTTCACCGACGATGGCATAGATCAGCCCAGCCGCCTTGGCGCGCTCCGCTGAGAAGCCTTCCCCCAGCCCAAGCAGAGCGAATGCATCCTGGCGCCCGATAATGCGTGGCACGAGCAGGCTGGATGCCGCCTCGGGCACAAGGCCGAGATCGACAAACGGCGTGCGGAAGATGGTCCTTGGCGTGGCGAAGGTCAGGTCACAGTGCAGATTGAGCGTGGTGCCGATGCCGACGGCGATGCCGTCGACACCCGACAGCAGCGGCTTTTGCGACCGTGCCAGCGCCAGCAGAAAATCCCACACCTCGCGGCCACCCTCTCCGCCGGTAGCGACAGCCAGGAAATCGGCCAGGTCATTGCCGGACGAGAATGCGCCCGGCAGGCCAAAGAAGACGGTCGCGCGCACTTGCGGATCGGCATCCGCTTCGCCCAGCGCCGCAGCCATCGCCGCATACATGGCGCGGGTCAGCGCATTCTTCTTGTCGGCCCGGTTCATGCGGATGATCTGAACCGCGCCCTGGCGCTCGACTACGATGTGATGCGTCACGATTGTCTTCCTTGTTGTGAAATGGTCAGGCCGAGATCAACGCCTTGCCGGCTTCCACCAGGCTTTCGGCGCCGCCAAGCACGCGTTCCTTCAGCGTTGTGGTCTCGCCCAGCATGTTTTCGGCATAGAAACGGCACAGCGATTGACGCTGCTCGGCGGCCAGCGCGCCACGTGCCAGATAGGCACCGCCCGCGGCGAGCGAAATCAGCCTGAGATATGGCGTTGCCCCGGCAAGGGCGGTCTCCTGGCTGCCGTCCGCCAAGCGTGCCTGCAGGAACTGCGTGACTTCCACGAGGTCAGCCAGCGCGCGGTCAAGCAAGTCCGCCGTGCGGCCAAAACCAGGACGGTTCGAAGCGCGAACATCGGCAGCCACCGCCTTCAGCTCATCGATATAGCCGTACACATGCTGGCCGCCGCCCAGCGGCAGCTTTCGCGTCACCAGGTCGATTGCCTGGATGCCGTTGGTGCCCTCGTAGATCGGCGCAATGCGCGCGTCGCGATAATAGGCGGCCGCGCCTGTCTCTTCGATAAAACCCATGCCACCATGGATCTGCACGCCAAGCGACGCCACATCGACGCCGGCATCCGTCGAGAAAGCCTTGGCCAGCGGGGTCAGCAGATTGGCACGGTCGCGCCAGTGGCCAGCGGCGTCGCCCTCTGAAATATGCGCCATGTCGAGTGCATGTGCGCAGGAATAGCTGATCGAACGCGCGATCTCGGTCAGCGCCTTCATGGTGAGGAGGTTGCGTTGCACATCGGCATGGTGAACGATGGGCGCCATGCCGTTGCCGGCATAGCTAGCTGCCTTGCCCTGCCGGCGTTCGTTCGCATAGGCCAGCGCCTTCTGATAGGCCGCCTCTGCCACCGCCACCCCCTGCATGCCGACGGCCAGACGGGCGTTGTTCATCATCGTGAACATGCAGGTGAGGCCCTTGTTTTCCTCGCCGATCAGCCAGCCGATCGCACCAGGCGCGACGCCACCGAAACCGTCACCATAGATCATCGTACATGTCGGGGAGGCGTGAATGCCGAGCTTGTGCTCGATGCCGGAACAAAACACGTCGTTGCGGGCGCCGAGCGACCCGTCTTCATTGACCAGGAATTTGGGCACCAGGAACAGCGAGATGCCGCGCGTGCCGGCTGGAGCGTCAGGCAGGCGCGCCAGCACCAGATGCACGATGTTGTCGGTGAAATCATGCTCGCCATAGGTGATGAAGATCTTCTGGCCGAACAGGCGATAGGTGCCATCCCCGGCTGGTTCGGCGCGCGTGCGCAGGGCCGCGAGATCAGACCCAGCCTGCGGCTCGGTCAGGTTCATGGTGCCCATCCATTCGCCCGATACCAGCTTGGCCAGGTATTTTGCCTTGAGCTCGTCTGAGGCGTGCTTGTGCAACGCTTCGACCGCCCCCATGGTGAGCGTCGGGCCAATGCCGAAGGCCATGGCGGCCGAGTTCCACATCTCAAGTGCCGCGACACCCAGCATGGTTGGCAGCGCCTGGCCGCCAAACTCCTCGGGTGCGGACAGACCGTTCCAGCCGCCTTCGATCCAGCGACGGTAAACATCCTTCCACCCCGCCGGCATGGTCACGGCGGCGTCTTTCAGGATCGCGCCAGTCTCGTCGCCGATCTTGTAGAGCGGTGCCACTTCGTCGGTGGCGAAACGGCCCGCTTCTTCCAGCACGGCATCGACCAGATCCTCACCAAGTTCGCCAAACGACCCGGCATCGAGAGCGGGTTTCAACCCTGCGACATGTTTCAAGGTAAAGGCGATATCCGCGACCGGTGCCCGATACATGCCGTCTCCTCCTCTGATGGCGCGCGATCCTGCCGCGCGCCTACGTTGCGACGCAACAGTGCTATGGTGCAATGCCGCCCACCGACATACTTTTACGTAAACGTCAAATTTTGTCACGCGGATTCTGTGAAGGTTTCAATGGCCACCTATAGCTGCAAAGATCGATGGTGGCGGCCCTGGATCTGGAGCCAATCGCACCATGCGCGGATCTCATTCGTGCAGCAGGGCGACCTTGCCGAAATGAGATCCGCTTTCCAGGTAGCGAATCGCGGCAGCAACCTCGGTCCACATGAACGTCCTGTCGATCACAGGTTTCAGGTCAAGGGCCTCGATGGCGCGAACCATCGCCTCAAAGGATTCACGCGATCCGACCGGAATGCCGCGGACCTGGACCTGCTTCCTGAATATATCGAGCGGGTTGATCGTTCCAACGGTACCGCCAAGATAGCCGATCACGTTGATCTGCCCGCAGCGCGCTGATGCTTTCAGCGACTGTTCGAAGCTACCCGGCCCTCCAACCTCGATGACATGGTCGATGCCGCGCCCGTCCGTCAGTTTCAGGACAACGTCGGCCCATTCGGGATTTTGCCGGTAGTTGACGCCGGCAAAGGCACCCATCGCCAGCGCACGCTGCAGTTTTTCGTCGCTGCTGGACGTGACAATGACCCGTGCTCCATTCGCCTTGGCGAACAGCAAGGCAAAGAGTGAAACGCCGCCGGTGCCCTGAATCAGGACCGTGTCACCGGCCTTCACGGTCCCCAGCGTGACAAGCGCATGCCATGCGGTCACCGCCGCGCAAGGCAAGGTCGCGGCTTCGACATCGCTGAGGTTCTTCGGCGCCAGCACCGCAGCCTGTTCGTCGAGCACCGCATAGTCCGCCAGCAAGCCGTCGATCGGGCCGCCCCGCTGATAGGCCGGCTCGGCCATTCGGAAGGAGCCGCCAGCCCAGCGCTGCCAGAAGGTCGAGCAGACGCGGTCCCCGATCTTGAAACGCGTTACCTCATCGCCGATCGCGACCACCTCGCCGACGCCATCCGACAGCGGCACAAGCGGCAAGGTAAAGTCGGTATGATAGCTGCCGTTGACGATCTCGACATCGCGATAGTTGAGAGCCATGGCACGCACACTGATCAGGATTTCCTGGCGGCGTGGCACCGGCACCGCGCGATCGACGATACGAAGGTTTTCCACGCCTGGCCTGTCCTGCAACACAATCGCTTTCATGAGCGGTATCTCCAGTTTTGACACCGCCAGAATGACCTTGCGCCGGATCGCCTTCAAATTCATAATAAGCAGAATGATTATGTTCATGCTGCATGATTGAAGAACTGCGCACCTTCGTGCTGTTTGCCGAGGAAGGCTCGATCCAGAAGGTCGCGCGGCGGCTGCCGCTGACACAGCCCGCTGTCAGCCGCCAGATCCAGCGGCTGGAGCAGGCGCTGGGTGTCCAGCTTCTCGACCGCAGGCAGAAACCGCCGACACTGACGCCAACAGGCCAGGATGTGCTGGCGCGAAGCCGTGAGATCCTGGACGGCTTCACCAGACTGAAAGCCATCGCGGCCACGCCGGAACCGGATGGGGTGTTCCGCCTCGGCCTCGTCAACGGTCTCGCCCATCACAGCCTGGCGGAACGCGTCGCAACCGTCATTGCCCGCTTTCCGCATGTGTCGCTGCGTCTCAAATCGGGCTGGAGCGCCGACCTCGCCGAGCAGCATCGCCTCGGCCTGCTCGACGCGGCAATCCTGCTGTCCGACAAATCGCTTTTCTATCAGGCGGAGCCCATCGGTGAGGAAGAACTGGTCACGATTGGCTCGCGCGAACTGATCGCGAGAGGAATTCAGCAAAACGGCTGGATACTGAGCCCCGAACCCTGCGACGCACGTCGGCGCCTTGCCAGCCGCCTTGCCGAACAGAACCGTCCCCTGCTCCTCACCGCAGAGATCGAGGATGCCGGCCTGCAGATGGGACTGGTGCGGCAGGGATTTGGGCTGGGGCTTTTTCCGAAGCGCCTGCTCGACCAGACAAAACCGCAAGGCGTCGAACAGGTCGATGTCGCAGTTGGCGGACTGAAACTTGACGTGCTGATGGTGTGCTCGCCGCATCTCGGCCCGATGACGAAGGTCGCGGACGGTCTGGCCGCTGAAATCCGCGCGTTCATTGCAGGTTGAGAGCGCAACTCGTTAGCCAATACACCGTGCGAAAACCGTTCATTAACCATGGCCGTTCAGGATCGACGGTCAGTGAGCGGAGTACGCCCTTGACTGGCCGCACGCGACAATTCTTCCGCATGGCGACGCTGGCAGCAGGCCTGGCGATGGCGACGGGCGCGGTCATGGCTTCCGACTTTTCCGAACCTTGGAAAAAGGAAGACCGTGCACTGGTCATCGACGCTTATGAATACAACCCCATCGACTGGAACGCGCTGGCCTCCGACAAGCGCATCGTCGGCTTCATCAACAAGGCTTCGGACGGCATGCCGCCGCCCTACTCCTGTACCGGCACCGAGACCGAGCAGCGGTTGTGCAAAGCGCTCTGGCGCCGGCATGCCGTGGCGCGCGAACTGTTCCAGACACGCAAGGTGGTGGCAAAGGCACTGGGGCTGGAGTGGGGCGCCTATCACCTCGCCCGCCCGGGCAACCCGGTCGAACAGGCCGACAATTTTATCGATTTCGCCGAACCCGGCCCCGATGACCTACTCGCCCTGGACATCGAGGACAACGACCCCGACAAATGGATGTCGCTGGAGGACGCCGAAGAGTTCGTGCGGCAAGTCCACCGCCGCGTCGGCCGTTTTCCTATCCTCTACACCAATGAGGTCACCGCCAGCCACATCGCCACCAACCGCTATCGCTACCGCCTGCTCTCCCGGCTGCCACTCTGGTATGCGCGCTACAAGCCGGAGGTCGGCGCCAGTTTCCCGAAAGGTCACTGGAACGGCTATGCGCTTTGGCAGTTCGCCGCGCAGGCCAATTGCGGGCGCCTCTCCTGCCCCTATCGCGCGGCCGGCACACCCAACGACATCGACGTCAATGTCGCGCCGATGGACGCGGCCGAATTACGCAACCAATGGCCATTCGGCGCCCTGATCGACGTGCCGGCCGACTATCTGGCAAGCGTGCCAGTGCCGCTGTCGCGAGAGGCCGGCATGCGTGGGGAACGTCTCACCTATGCGGCCGTAGCAGCGCCGCCGACACTGGATGAGCTCGGCGCGGCGCTGCGGGCGCGCCTGGTCGCGCTGCGCAATGCATTCCGTCGCCCACCGCTGCTGGTGGCGAAACAGATGCGCGGCATCGCCGCGTACGTCGCCGCTGTCAGGCATAGAACCCAGGCTGTGCTGGTATCGCAAGATACGCCACCGACCGGCGTCGATCCGATCGCGACAGGCTCGATCAAGCCGGCCAAGGCCGCGACCACTCCTGCGGAGCGCTGATCTTCGAAGCGTCAACGGCGAGCGGAAGTGTGCACCACCTCGCCGTCTTCCTTGACGAAATCGCCAATGTCGGGATTGGCGAGGATTTCGAGAACCCGCTCAGAAGGCCGGGCCAACACCGCACCCTTTTCCGTCACCACGATCGGCCGGTTGATGAGGATCGGATAGTCCATCATGAAATTGAGGATGTCTTCCTCGCTGAAATGCGGATCATAGAGCCGCAGTTCCGCATAGGGCGTGTCCTTCTGGCGCAACAGCTGTTTCGGCGTCATGCCCATCAGGCGCAACAGTTCCACCAGTCTGGCGCGCGACGGCGGTGTCTTCAGATATTCAATGATCTCGGGCTCCTCGCCGGAAGCACGGATCATGGCCAGTGCGTTGCGCGAAGTGCCGCAGGCCGGATTGTGGTAGATGGTGACGCTCATCGTCCCACTTCGCGCTCGACAGCGCGCCAGCCGATGTCACGGCGGCAGAACCCCTGCGGCCAGTCAATGCGATCGACGGCGGCATAGGCGCGCTGCTGCGCCTCGGCGACGGTACGGCCGGTGGCCGAGACGTTGAGCACACGGCCGCCATTGGCAACCAAAGCGCCGGCGTTGACCGCGGTGCCGGCATGGAAGACTTCCGCACCTTCGGCCCGCGCCGCATCGATGCCGCGGATCACCGAACCCTTTTCGGGCGTGCCGGGATAGCCCGAGGCAGCCATAACCACCGTAAGCGCCACCTCATCCCGCCAACGCACCGACATATGCGCAAGCTGGCCATCGGCGGCGGCATTCAGCAGGACGAGCAGGTCGTCTTTCAACCGCATCATCAGCACCTGGCATTCCGGATCGCCGAAGCGGGTGTTGTACTCGATCAGCCGCGGCCCCTGGTCGGTGATCATCAGCCCTGCAAACAGCACACCGGCGAAGGGCGACCCGAGTTCGGCCATGCCGCGCATGGTCGGCTCGATGATCTCGCGCATGGTACGTTCGACCATATCGGGTGTCATCACCGGCGCCGGCGAATAAGCGCCCATGCCACCGGTGTTGGGACCGACGTCCCCATCGCCGACACGCTTGTGATCCTGTGCCGTGCCGAAAGGCAGCGCCGTCGTGCCATCACACAGGCAGAAGAAGCTCGCCTCCTCGCCAGTCATGAATTCCTCGACCACGACTTCAGCGCCGGCGCTGCCGAACGAACCATCGAAACAGGCATTCAGCGCATCCAGCGCCTCGGGCAAAGTCATGGCGACCGTGACACCCTTGCCGGCCGCAAGCCCGTCGGCCTTGATGACGATCGGCGCACCGACCTTTTCAACATAGGCGCGCGCAGCCGCCAGATTGTCGAAGCGCCCGTAAGCGGCGGTCGGGATGTTGAAGCGGGCGCACAGATCCTTGGTGAAGCCTTTTGAGCCCTCCAAACGCGCCGCCGCCTTGGAGGGTCCGAAGACACGGATGCCCGCAGCACGCAAATCGTCGGCGATTCCGGCCACCAGCGGCGCTTCCGGACCGACGACGACGAGATCGATCTTCATGTCACGGCAAAAGGCAGCCACGGCTTCGTGATTGCCGACATCGAGCGCAACCAGCTCGGCCTGTTCGGCAATGCCCGGATTGCCGGGCGCGGCGTAGAGCCTGGTCAGCAGCGGCGAGGCGGCGAGTTTCCAGGCCAGCGCGTGTTCGCGTCCGCCGGAACCGAGGAGAAGAACGTTCATGTCGGCAACCTCGCCCATCCGTGTAGCCCGCTCTGGCTATTGGCGATGACGCGGCAGGTCAAGGCGCGATCATCCATATCAACCGCTACGGCATTGTAGGCCGGCGGCTGGCTGACTATCTGCCCCCAAAGCCCCTTCGTTTTGCTGCATGATCTTTCAATTCCCGGAGGAGCCATGCACAGAAGGATTTGTTCATGCCCGTCACCATCGAACGTGCCGATCCCCTCCTCTTCGACGCCGCTGGCCAAGCCGACTTCAGCTTCGAGGTTGATGCCTATCTCGAACCGGCCTTCGGCACACCGGTCGCCGAATGGCAGCGGATCGCCACCGAACCCTACGTGAAGAGCTACAACAAGTCGGATGAAGGCGACGAGGAATGGGACGACAACAGCGCACTGTTTGTCGCCTTGCTGGATGGCGCGCCTATCGGCCGGCTTTCCGCCACCCGTAACTGGAACGGTTACGGCCTGCTCGACCATTTCGGCGTGGACCGCCCGCATCGCGCCGGCGGCATCGGTATCCGCCTGTTCGACCATGCCAAAAGCTGGGCGCGGGAGCAGCGTTTGCCAGGGCTTTCGCTGGAAACGCAGAACAACAACCTGACCGCATGCCGTTTCTACGAGAGGCAGGGCTTTCAGCTCGGTGGGATCGACCGGTTTTTCTATCGCGGACTCCACCCCGGCACCCGCGAGATTGCGCTGTTTTGGTATCTGCCGTTCGAGCGCCAACCCTAGCGATACAGGTCTTCGAGACATCATGTCTGCTTGACGCCCGCGCCGTGGCCTGCCACTCCACGGCGATGGAAACCATACAGTCGAAATCGGCCCAGGGACGTGTCGCCGACGCGCCGAGCGGGCACTGGGTCTATCGCGTGCTACCGCGCTGGCTGTGGCCCTACGCGCAGCTTGCGCGCTGGGACCGGCCGATCGGCTGGCAGTTGCTGCTGTGGCCCTGCTGGTGGTCGGCGGCACTTGCCGCCAGCGCCTATGCGCGGCCGGAAGACAGCATGCTTTCGCTGCTTCCGCTGCCGTCGACGCTGATCCTGTTCCTGCTCGGCGCCGTCGCCATGCGTGGCGCCGGCTGCACCTATAACGACCTCGTCGACCAGGACATCGACAACCAGGTGGAGCGCACCCGTTCGCGGCCGCTGCCGTCCGGCAAGGTCAGCCGCAAACAGGCCTGGACTTTCCTGATCCTGCAGGCACTCGTCGGACTGCTGGTGCTCGTCCAGTTCAACGGCTTCGCCATCCTGCTCGGCATCTGCTCGCTGGCCGTGGTGGCGATCTATCCGTTCCTGAAGCGCTTTACCAACTGGCCGCAGTTCGGGCTCGGCCTTGCCTTTTCATGGGGGGCATTGATGGGCTGGGCAAGCGAGTTCGCCGATCTCGATGCCCCGGCCTTCCTGCTCTACATCGGCTCGATCCTATGGGTGATCGGCTATGACACCATCTACGCCCACCAGGACAAGGAAGACGACGCCATCGTCGGCGTGCGCTCGACCGCGCGCCTGTTCGGTGAAAACACCAAGTCGTGGCTGGCCGGGCTCTATGCCGGTGCATTGATGTGTTTCGCCGTAGCGTTCGCCTCGGCTCAAGTGCCGGTCGTGGCGCTGGCCGGCCTGATTGCTGCCGGCGCGCATATGGCAAGGCAGATCGTAACGCTGGACATCGACAATCCGGAGCAGTGTCTCAAGCTGTTCCGCTCGAACAACCAGGTCGGCTGGCTGATCTTCATCGGCTTGATCGGCGGAGCGGTATGGGTGGCGGTGAAGCCTATGCTCTAGAGCAATTCCAGGAAAAGTGCGCAGCGGTTTTCCGTCCGGAATTGCGTAAAAACAAAGAGCCAGAGCGGATCCGACAAAGGTATTCCGCTGCAACTGCAAAAGGTCAGCAACCATCGTGCCGCTGACCTTTGTTTCGATAATGTATTCCGAACAATGCGCTATTCGCGCGCGATGATCTCCTCACCGCCGATGACCAGCCGAAGGCCCAGATTGCCGGTACGGCGGCGTGCCAGGAAGCGCGGACGGCGGGTCGTGGAGATGCGGCCCTTGCGGCGCGCCCGTGGCGGCTGCGTCTTGATTGCGGCGCCCAGCGACTCCTCAAGCGTGCGTGCAACACCGTCTGCCTCGATCAGCAGCATCGGCAGGCCGAAAGCTTCGGCCCAGGCGCGCCAGTCGGCAGCGATATCATCGAGATCGTCGGCAACCAGCAGCGGCACCGAGAGCAGCGCGTCCGTATGCAGCAGTTCCAGCGTCACCGTGACATTGCCGTCCTCATCTTCCATGGCGCGCGCGGCAACGCCACGAAAAGCCTTGGCCGGCAGGGCGATCACGACGGGCATGCCGCTCATCTGCAGCTTGCGCCGCATGATGGCCCCTCGCCGATCAATGGTGAGCGTGATGTCGCCGGCGTCGTCGCGGGCGGCGTAGCTCACCACCTGCGGCAGGCGAAAAGGGTCGAGGCGCATATTGCGCCCAGCCCAGACTGGCTTCAGTCCGGTGTTCATGGATGCCTTCCTGTCTCTCCTGAGAGCCGGGTATCCCGGTCATCTCCGTGCGGGTTTTCCCGCCTCGTTATGGGGAGAGACTAGCGGCGGCTCCTTACCGGCCGGCTTAAAAAAGTCGGTTAAATTTTGCTGATCTTCCAGATGGTTATTGGAATCCCACCAACGGAGACTTTCGAAACGATCAGATAACCTTATCGGGATTCATGATGCCGGCAGGGTCGAAGGACGCCTTCACCCGGCGCATCAGCTCGATCGCCATGGGCGGCGCAGTCGCAATCAGCTCGTCGCGTTTCAGTTGGCCAATGCCGTGCTCGGCCGAGATGGAGCCGTTCAGCGAACGCACGACATCATGCACGGCCTTGTTCATCGGCCGATAGAGATCGAGGAAGGCCTTGTCGTCGCCGTCGACGGGCCTTGAAATGTTGTAGTGAAGGTTGCCGTCGCCCATGTGGCCGAAGCAGACGACGCGCGCACCGGGATCGACCGAAGCGACGGCCTTGGCGCCCCGCTCTATGAATGACGGGATCGAGGCGATCGGCACGGAAATGTCATGTTTGATCGAAGCGCCCTCTGCCTTCTGCGTTTCCGGCAGCGTTTCGCGGAAGTTCCAGAAGGCATCGGCCTGCGCAAGGCTCGCGGCAATCACCGCATCCTGCGCCAGCCCCTTCTCCAGGCCTTCCGACAGGATGTCCTCGATCAACGCCCTGGCGTCCTCGGCCGAACGACCCGACGATACCTGCATCAGCACATACCAGGGCCAATCCTCGGCCAAAGGACGGATGACGCCGGCACCATGGCGCAGCGTGAAATCGTAGGGTGTTTTGGCGATCAGCTCGAAAGCGGTCAACGCCGGCCCCGCACGGTCTTCGGCCAGGTTGAAAAGACCGAGGGCAGCCTGCGGCGACGGCAGGCCGACAAAGGCGACCTCGCGCCCTTTCGGCTTCGGAAAGAGCTTCATGACGGCGGCCGTGATGATGCCCAGCGTTCCCTCAGCACCGACGAACAGGTTCTTCAGATCGTAGCCGGTGTTGTCCTTCTTCAATTTGCGCAGATCGTCGAAAACCTCTCCTGTCGGCAAGACCACTTCAACACCGAGGCAAAGTTCGCGTGCATTGCCATAAGCAAGGACACCCGTGCCACCAGCATTGGAAGAAAGATTGCCGCCGATCTGGCACGAACCCTGCGCAGCCAGCGACAATGGAAACAGTCGGTCGGCAACGTCTGCGGCCTCCTGCAATGACTGCAGGATGACGCCAGCCTCAACGGTCGCAGTGTTCGACTGCGGGTCGATTTCACGAATGCGGTTCAACCTCGACAACGAGAGCACGATCTGATGGCCGGACGCATCCGGCACCTGGCCCCCCACCAGTCCGGTATTGCCGCTTTGCGGCACGACCGGCGTGCGCGTCTCGGTGGCCAGCCGCATGATGCGGCTCACTTCCTCGACACTGCCAGGGCGTAGTACCAACGGTGTACGGCCATGCCAGAGCCCCCGACGCTCGATCAGATAGGGAGCGATGTCGGTCTGGTCGCGCAAAGCGTATTTGGCGCCGACGATATCTGCGAAACGCTGGAGAAGGCTGGAGGAGAGATCGGTGTCGGTCATGCCCAAGAACTAGGGCTCCAGAAGCGGTTTGTCACGCGGCGCGGCAGCACGGGCGAGCCGGTCGTTGATCGCTTCACCAAGACCGTCGCGAGGCACCGGTTCGACGGCGATGACCGCTACACCGACACGGTCGAGATCCTGCATGAAAGCGAACAGATTGGCAGCCGCTTCGGTAAGGTCGCCACGCTCGGACAGGTTCTTCACAGCGACGGCCGCCTGCCAGCCGGCAGCCCTCCTGGGACCGAAGGCCAGCAGGGCCTCTCCGGATGCCACCTTTTCAACACCCAGCCGCATCGCAGCGCCTGGCGCGTAGTGCGAAGCCAGCATTCCCGGTGCCTGGATGCCGCTGGCGCCGCGCAGGAGCTGCACGCCCGCCACCGCCTCGATTTCGGCAGCAGCGACGCCGCCCGGGCGCAGAAGGCGCAAACCTTCGTGTTCTACCTTGACGATGGTCGATTCCAGTCCGACCGGCGTTGCGCCGCCATCGACGACGAGCTTGATGCGACTGCCGAGATCATCGGCCACAGCATGTGCGGTCGTGGCGCTGATCTTGCCTGACGAATTGGCCGAGGGTGCCGCCAGCGGACGGCCAAGGCGGCGGATGAGCTCGCCGCCGAAGCCCTTGGGCATACGCAGCGCAACCGTGTCCAGGCCCGCACTCACCAGCGGATGGATCCCAGCTTCCTGCCTCAACGGCAACACCAGTGTCAAAGGTCCTGGCCAGAAAGCTTGCGCCAGCTTGCACGACAGTGGATCGAATACCGCCAAGCGCTCGGCCATCGCCATGTCCGCAACATGGGCAATCAGCGGGTTGAACCGTGGCCGGCCCTTGGCTTCGAAGATACGGGCAACCGCCTGGCCGTTGGTGGCGTCACCGGCAAGGCCGTAAACGGTCTCGGTCGGAATGGCGACAACCTCGCCGGCTTCGAGCAGAGCCAGCGCAGGTTCCAGAGCCTCGAGGGCAGATATGATGTCGGCCACGATCACAACCTTGTTTGAGGCGGCTGCGTAATACGCGGCGCGACCATGAGCAAGCCTGACGCGCCTATCACTAAAATGCGTCGGACCACCGTAAGCCGATATCAATAGGGTTACGTTAGGGTGCAGGACGGGAGTTTGGGCAAGGGGATAGCTTCATGCGTGGCATGGCAACCGCATTTTTCGGCCTGTGCATGGCGGGTACAGCACAGGCGTCCTCGCTGGTCTATTTCAGCGATGCCGCGCCAGCGGCAACACCTTCGGTGGTTTTTCCGGCCGAAGAACCGGGCACGTCGATGGTGCAGGCCGGCGAAGGCGCTATGCCGGCGGTGACACATGAGAAGGTTTCGGCCATTCCCGACCGCGGCCGGCCAGCAACTGCAACGATGGTGATCCGCAATGGTGTCGTGGGCAGCGCCTTGCCCCGTCATGTCGCCAAGGCTGCGGCAAACAGCAAACAACCGGCAACCGAGATATCCGCAAAAGCCGGGAAGGATGGCTTGGCTGGGAGGCCCAAGTCCGAAGCAGCGCGTTAGGAAATCACCGTCCAAGCGGGCAAAGCGCCTATCGTCGCCCTGCCCGCCCAGCGAATTCGGTCGTGGATGCATAGAAAGGACCGAGACGGCGTAACGCCATCCGCCCGTTCGCAACCAGGTTTAGGCAGCGGCCTTGGCTTCGTCTTCCTCGCCGTCGTCCTCGGCGGTCTCTTCGCCGTCTTCAGACTCGTCCTCGTCTTCGGCGGCTTCTTCGCCATCCTCGGACTCATCTTCATCGTCGGACTCGTCTTCGGATTCCTCGCCGTCGTCGTCCTGCTCATCCTCATCGTCCGAGAGCACGACCTCGTCGTCGTCACGAGCTTCGAGTTCGTATTCGGGGGTAGCTTCGAGCAGCGCCTCGTCAGAGGCCAGGGTGTCTTCAATCATTTCTGGTTCGGCAACGAATGTCATGAAAGCCTCCGTGGGTTCGAGTTGACACCCGATTTGTCCCACGCCGACATCATCGCCATATGACTGTAAGCCGGCTCGGCCGGCTATTTCACAAGTCTCTGAAATAGCTGATCAGAGCGCCTGCCGGCGCCCCGATTTCGACGATCAGCCGGCGATCTTCGAGAAATCGGCGACACGATCGGTTGCGCTTCGGATTCGCGACAACAGCGCCAGACGGTTCGCCCGCACAGCGGTGTCGTCGTCGTTGACGAGAACCTTGTCGAAGAACGTGTCGACCGGCTCGCGCAGTGTGCTCAGCGCCACCATGGCGCCGGAAAAATCTTCCCGGCCAATGGCTTCGCCTGCCTGGGCTTCCACCTGATCGATCGCGCCGAACAGACTTTTCTCCGCGTCGTCGCGGAACAGTGCCGGATCGACAGCAGCAGCCACTGCCGTGCCCTTCTTCTCCTCGGCCGCGAGGATGTTGGCCGCGCGCTTGGTGCCGGCCAGAAGGTTTTTGCCGTCTTCGGCTTCAAGCAGCTTGCCGAGCGCCTCGACCCGACGCGCGACAGTCAACAGGTCATCGGCGTCCGGCGTGATGACGGCATCGATCAGATCGTGGCGTGCGCCCTGATCGCGCAGATAAACCTTCAGGCGGTCGTGGAAGAAAGAGAGAAGGTCGGCAGCCCAATCACCGGCCTGGTCCGACACCACCGCCGTTGTTCTGGCCTTGTTGGCCTCGTCAAAGACTTTGCGCAGGCCCAACCGTGCCCCGTTCTCGATCAAGATTCTGATCACGCCCAGCGCAGCGCGGCGCAAGGCGTAGGGATCCTTCGAACCGGTCGGCTTCTCGTCGATCACCCAGAACCCGACCAGCGTGTCGAGTTTGTCGGCCAGCGCCACCGAAACCGACACTGGATCGGTCGGCACACGGTCTGACGGTCCCTGCGGTTTGTAATGTTCCTCGATCGCTGCCGCCACGGAAGCGTCTTCACCCTGGAGGAGTGCATATTTGCGACCCATGGCGCCCTGCAGCTCCGGGAATTCACCCACCACTTCGGTCTGCAGATCGGCCTTGGCCAAAACCGCGGCGCGTTCGGCCGAAACCGGATCCGCACCGACGATCAGGGCAATTTTACGGGCGAGTGTGCGGATGCGCTCGACGCGCGCGCCCTGCGTGCCCAGCTTGGCATGGAAGGTGACATTGAGATGGTCGAGCCTGGCCATGCGCTGGTCGAGCGGTTTGGCAAGATCAAGATCGAACTTTGCAGCAGAGTTTTCCAGCGCGCCGAGGTCCGGCAGGTCACCCTGATCGGTGTTCCAGAAGTAGAGTGCATCCGACAAGCGCGCACGCACGACCTTGCCGTTGCCATGAGCGATCTCGGCGCCGCCGTCCTTGGCTTCGATGTTGGCGGTAAGGATGAAGCGGTTGGAGAGCTCTTCCGCCTCGCCTTGCGGGCGGGTGACGAAACACTTCTGGTTGGCGCGGATGGTCAGGCGGATCACTTCCGGCGGGATCGCCAGGAAAGCCTGCTCGAACTCGCCCATCAGAACCACCGGCCATTCGACCAGGCCGGAGACCTCTTCGAGCAGCCCATCGTCCTCGACCAGGTCCAGCCCATTAGCGAAGGTCAGGTTGCGGGCATCGGCCAGGATGATCTCCTTGCGCCGCTCGGCGTCGATAACGACCTTGGCTGCCTCAAGCTTCGCGGCATAATCGTCGAATCGCTTGACCGTGATGGCCCCAGGCGCATGGAAACGGTGGCCATAGGTGACGTTGCCGGCGCGGATACCGTCGATCTCGAAATCGACGACCACCGGCTCCTCGGTTTCCGGGCCGAAGGTACAGACGATGGACTGCAGCGGACGCACCCAGCGCAAGGAGCCGGGTTTGGCCGACGCAGGCCCCCAGCGCATCGACTTGGGCCAGGGGAAGCTGCGAATGATGGTCGGAACCAGTTCGGCGATCACGTCTTCAGCGGCGCGGCCAGGCTTGGAGATATGGGCAACGTAGAAATCGCCCTTCTTCGGATCGGAATGAACATGGGCATCTGCAATCGATGCCAGGCCCGCCTTGCGCAGGAACCCTTCGATCGCCTGCTCAGGCGCCTTGGTCGACGGCCCCTTGATCTCCTCGCGCACATCCTTGGAGCGTGCGGTGAGACCACGAACATCGAGCGTCAGACGGCGTGGCGTCCAATATTCGCGCGCCGCCTCATAGGTAAGACCCGCCTCGACAAGACCGTCGGTCAGCATCTTCTTCAGATCACCGGCGGCCTTCCTCTGCATGCGAGCAGGGATTTCCTCGGAACGTAGTTCAAGAAGCAGATCGGGCATGGTCGGTCTCAAACGGGAAAGCTGCGGCGGCAATAGCAAGTCGTCCGCGCCCTGTCACCCTTCGTGCGAGCGAACCGGTCGATGAAAATTTAGACCGGCGTGTCGGGAAGCAGCTGCGTGACCCGTCCTAGGGACACAACGACATCACTGAAACTCAGCGCTGAAGCGGTCAACGCTCAGACGGGAAACCATTGGCCGACACCATGAAAACAGCATCGACACTGCTTCAGGTCATCGCGCTGAGCGCCTGCTTCGTCAATCAGGTCGAGGCGCCTGCCGAATTCAGGATGCCAGGCGTGCGACAAGCCTTGAAGACGATCGCTGGACCCGATCGCCAGTCCCTTCCTGCTGCTATCATCGACGCCGAATTGGCCGACGAAGGTTAAGCTCAGGCAGCCATTCCACCAGCCTCGGTCAGCAGGAAAGCTTCGCCACAAGCCTTGGCCAAATTGCGCACACGCAGGATGTAGCTCTGTCGCTCGGTGACCGAGATCACGCCGCGCGCGTCGAGCAGGTTGAAGACATGGCTGGCCTTGATGCATTGATCGTAAGCTGGGAACACCATCTTGTGCATGGCGACATTGGCGTTCGCATCAGGCGCGCCAGCCTCCAGCAACGCCTTGCACTCGGCTTCCGCATCCTCGAAATGACGCAGCAGCATGGCCGTGTTGGCATGCTCGAAATTGTGCCGCGAATACTCCTGCTCTGCCTGCAGGAAGACCTCGCCGTAAGAAACGCGATCCGGCCCTTCCATGCCGTTGAAGTTCAGGTCGTAGACATTGTCGACGCCCTGCACATACATGGCGAGCCGCTCCAGCCCGTAGGTCAGCTCACCCGCCACCGGAGCGCATTCGATACCGCAGACCTGCTGGAAATAGGTGAACTGCGACACTTCCATGCCGTCGCACCAGCATTCCCAGCCGAGCCCCCAGGCGCCGAGCGTCGGGCTTTCCCAGTCGTCCTCGACGAAACGGATGTCATGCAGCAGCGGATCGATGCCGATCGCCTTCAGCGAGCCGAGATAAAGCTCCTGCAGGTTCGACGGGTTCGGCTTCAGGATGACCTGATACTGATAATAATGCTGCAGCCGGTTCGGGTTCTCGCCGTAGCGACCGTCCTTCGGGCGGCGTGACGGCTGCACATAGGCAGCGTTCCATCGACGAGGGCCGAGCGCGCGCAGCGTCGTCGCCGGATGAAACGTACCGGCCCCCACTTCCATGTCGTATGGCTGCAGGATGACACAACCATGCGCAGCCCAATAATTGTGCAGCGTCAGGATAAGGCCCTGGAACGAGCGCTTGGGGTCCAGATTGGCGGGAAGTTCGGCGGTCACGGCGGCCTCGATGGGGGGAGCTGCAGGATGCGCCACTCCCTAGTGCCGAGGGGGAAAGGCGTCAAGGCGACGAGACGATAACAGCAGGCAGGTGCCGATCAGTCTGCCAACTCTCCCGAAAAATTGGTGCCCTCGTTCGGGTTCTCGCAAAAGGCCAGAATTCCCTGGAATGCTGGTTTCTTGATCGCCGGTGGGCCATAAAAACTGATGCTGAACGTACCCCAGTAGGTCGATCCGTCCTGTTCGGCTGAACATGGCTGTGTTTTCACCACATCCTGCCAGGTTCCGCTGAGGACATTGTCGGCCAGTTTGCCGACGGTTCTGCCCGCATATCTGTCAAAAACGATCGCGTACTCGCCCGTGTCGAGCCGGCTGATGGTCAATGGACCGTTGGCCGTATTCCAGCGGCCGTAGATCCTGATTTCGTCCGCCATGGCCGCAGAAGGCAGCAAGATCGCCAAAGACAGGCACACGCGCAGCATCGCCATACCCCCAAACTTACCACTGCGATCATGGCTGGCTGCGGGTCTGGAAGTCAACGAGATGCTGAAAACGGAACAGCATGCCGCTTTGAGGGGCCGTTACGAACCCCTTTCAACTCACCCTTTCGGAGCGGTCGGCTTCGGCTTTGGCGCTTCCTGTGCCGTCTTGTTCTCGAGCGGCGGCAGGCCCTTGAGCAGTTTCTGCTCGACAGAGGCCAGCACGTCCGGCTCGGGCTTCAGATCGCGAGCATGGCGCCACTGGAAAGTGGCCTCCAGCTTGCGGCCGACACGCCAATAGACGTCGCCCAGATGATCGTTCAGCACCGGATCTTCCGGCTTCAACTGCACGGCACGCTCCATCTCGCGCACCGCGTCGTCGTAGCGACCAAGCTTGTAGTAGGCCCAACCCAGGGAATCGACGATGTAGCCATCGCTCGGCCGCAATTCGGCGGCCTTCTTGATCATATCCAGCGCTTCCTTGAGGTTGGTGCCCATGTCGACCCAGGAATAGCCCAGGTAGTTCAGCACCTGGGGCTGGTTCGGATAGAGCTCCAGCGCCTTGCGGAAGTTCGGCTCGGCTTTCGGCCATTCCTTGACGCGCTCATAGGCGATACCGCGCTGGTAGAAGATGTTCCAATCGGCCTTGGTCGGCGTCTTCAACACGGCAACCGCCTTGTCGAACAGTTCAGCGGCGGAACGGAAATCCTGCTTGGAAGCATAAACGCCACCCAGAGCCAGATAACCGCGCATGTCCTGTGGACTGGCTTCCACAAGAACTTTCAGTTGCTTGATCGCTTCGTCATTGCGACCGAGATCCGCGAGGTTCAGACCAGTCTGAAGCTCCGAGACCTCCTTCAGCGACGACGATGCCGGAATACGGCGGTAGAAGTCGATGGCGCGCTCGCCATCCTTGAGCTGCTCGGCAACGGCGGCAAGCTGCACCAGAACGACATCGCTGTCGGGCTTCAGCGCCAAAGCATATTCGAGATAGAGGCGCACGAAAGGCTCACCACCGCCACGATTGAGCGCGGTGGCAAGATTGAGCAGAATTTCGGATGCACCTTCCGAAGGGTTCGCGACCAGCGGATCCGGCTTCTCGCCCTTGCCGATCTTCTCGCGCAGGGAGACGATCTCGATCTTGCCCGGGCCGAACTCCTCTGCCTGCTTGAGGACTGAAAGAGCCTTTTCCTTGTCGCCCTTGCGGGCCAGGAAGATCGCATAGGCCTGTGCCGCGCGCATCCACGTCTCGGGCGCGGCCCCTCCTGCGGAGGTGTTGCCGATGGCCTCTGCATAAGCAGCGTCGGCCTTGTCGGTCTTTCCGGCGGCATCGGCGATCAGCGCGCGATGGTAAGCCTTGAACAGGTCGAACCATTCGGGCCCTTCCAGCTTGCCGACATAATCCATCCCGTCGGTGCCCTGGCCGGCACCCTGCTTGGCCCAGCCGGTCATGACACCGCTGATCAGCTTGTCGAGGTCCGCGCCAAGCGACAGCTTCAGCCAGTACTGCGCCTTGGTGAAATCCTTCTTCTTGAAACTGTCCACCGCCAGCGCCAGACGCGAGAAGCGCTCGATATCCGGCACTTCCTTGAGCTTGTCGGCGTAAGGCAGCGATTCCTCGAAGCGGCCCTGTGCGATGAGCGAAAGCATCAGGCTCTGCTGGAGCTGCGTATCCTCGGGCGCGAAGGCCAGCGCCTGCTTGTAATAGTTGATGGCGTTGTCGAGATCGTTGTCGTTCTCAGCGATCCTCGCCGACAGGTAAGCGCCGGAGAATGAGTTGATTTCGACAGGTGCCGATGCCGGCGCAGCGAAACCGGACTGCGTCTGGGCCGCAAGGCCCGCGAGGATGGCCAGGCTCGAAAGCCAGCGAGCACGTCTTTGCCGCATCGTATCCCTTTCTGGCGGCGTCTCCCGGCTTGGGCAGGGATCGCCAAGAATCCTTCATTCCGGCAAAGCATGGCCTTTTTGGGGTCGCGCTTCAATCCGGCTCGCGGTCACAATGCGGACATCGTCTTAACAAAGCATGGCTCCCGGTGACGCCGCCTGCACTGGGGAATGGCTGTTGCCCCCGTGACGATCGTGGCGGACAATTGCCGTGCTCCCCATGAAATACGTCACATGAGGTTCTTCAATGAATTCCAGGAACTGGGTCCTCGCGGCAGCGGGGCTCTTTCTGTCCGCCACCGGCGCACAGGCAGAGACGATCTGCACCGCGTTCGCCGAAGCCGACACCGGCAAAATATTGAAGCAGGAAGGCATTTGCGACCAACGGGTTACAGCCGTATCCACCTTCAAGATCGCCCTCGCCCTGATGGGTTACGATTCCGGATTTCTGAAAGACACTCACGACCCGAAACTGCCTTTCAAAAAAGGCTATGCCGGCTGGATCAAAAGCTGGCGCACCGACACCGACCCGACAAGCTGGATCCGGAATTCCGTGGTCTGGTACTCATGGCAGATCACACAGTCGCTGGGTGAGGCAAAATTCAAGCGGTACGTCGAAGCGTTCGACTACGGCAACAGGGATATTTCAGGCAATGCAGGCAAGAACGACGGCCTGACGCGATCCTGGCTGTCTTCTTCTCTCAAGATATCGCCGCTGGAACAGCTCAGCTTCCTCGAAAAAATCGTCACCCGCAAACTGCCGGTCAACGCCAGGGCTTTCGACATGACGGCCAAGATCACCACCGTCGGAAAATTGTCGAACGGTTGGGAAGTGCACGGCAAGACAGGGACCGGCTTCCCGCGCAAGGTGGACGGCAAGGAGGATTGGAGCCGGTCGTACGGCTGGTTCGTCGGCTGGGCAACCAAGGATGATCGCACAATCGTGTTCGCACGCCTGATCCAGGACAGCAAACGCGAAGCAGAGCCTGCCGGCCCCCGCGCCCGGGAAGCTTTCCTGCAGGAATTGCCGAAGGTGCTGGACGCGCTCTGGGCGAACAAATGAGGGGGCGCTGCGCCTCAGCGCCGCCGCCAATCCCAGTGTCTCAGTTCACGCGGCTGATGCAGAAATCGATGACATCGATCAGCGCCATCTTCTGAGGGGTTGCCTCGAGCGGCGCCAGCGCATCACGCGCGATTTCGCCGAAATGACGGGCACGGCCGATCGTGTCCGAGATGGCGGCGTGCTTTGTCATCAGGCCGATCGCTTTCTCGAGACCGGCATCGTCCGCCACGTTTTGCTCGATGGCCTGCTTCCAGAAAGCGCGCTCGGCCGCTGTACCGCGCCGATAGGCAAGGATCACCGGCAGCGTGACCTTGCCCTCGCGGAAGTCGTCACCGACATTCTTGCCGAGGTCCTTGGACGAGCCGCCATAGTCGAGCGCATCGTCGATGAGCTGGAAGGCAAGGCCGAGATTCATGCCATAGGACCGCAGTGCCGCGCGATCAGTGCGCGAGGCCCCGGCGATCACCGGGCCAACTTCAGCGGCGGCCGCGAACAACGCCGCGGTCTTGGCCTTGATGACCGAAAAATGCTCATCCTCGGTGGTGTCGAGATTTTTCGCCGCGGCAAGTTGCATGACTTCGCCCTCGGCGATGATCGAGGCGGCGGAGGAGAGGATGTCGAGAGCGTCCAACGAGCCGACGTCGACCATCATGCGGAACGCCTGACCGAGCAGAAAATCGCCAACCAGCACGCTTGCCTGGTTGCCCCAGATCATGCGCGCCGTTTTCTTGCCGCGTCGCATGCCGCTTTCGTCGACCACATCGTCGTGCAGAAGGGTCGCTGTGTGCATGAATTCGACGCTCGTCGCGAGCTTGACGTGGCCTTCGCCGGAATATCCGAACATCTGCGCTGCAGCGAGCGTCAGCATCGGGCGCAACCGCTTGCCGCCCGAAGAGATCAGATGGTTTGCAACCTCGGGGATCATCTGCACGTCGGAACCGGCCTTGGACAGGATCAGTTCGTTGACCCGTCCCATATCCGACGCCGTCAGGTCGATCAGGTCCTTGATCGACGCAGCTTCCCGCTTTCCGTCTTCGAGGTTGAGAACAACACCCACGCCAAAACTCCCGTACGCCGCGCCACCGCACGCTGCTTGATTGGACTCTAGCGGCCGGAGCGCATACGGCAAGTGGCGAATTGGCGCGGATTGCGCAAGAGGGTATTGGAGCGAACCGTTTACATCGCGGGGACAAGCTGCGATTTTGCCGGCATGATCGAGCTCATTCGCACCAACGACGCCGTTGTCATCTCCTTTGTCGAATCGCTGATGCGCGATGCCGAGATAGGCTACCTGACCGCCGATCAGAACATGAGCGTGCTGGACGGTTCGATCGGCATCCTGCCGCGCCGGATCCTCGTCGAGGACGACCGCATCGAGGAAGCCCGTCGTATTCTCACCGACGCGGGCATTGCCAACGAAATCCGCCGGCCATGACAATGGCCGAACCGGCCGTCGTGCCAAGGCACACGGTGGATGCCTTCCATCGCGGCCGTTTCTGGCTGGTGCAACCGGCTGAGGGCGGACATCGTGCCGGTATGGACGCCATGACGCTGGCCTCCGCCGTACCAACCGATTTTGCCGGGCAAGTGGTTGATTTCGGCGCTGGTGCCGGCGCTGCAGGGCTCGCGGTCGTCTCGCGCTGCGATCGTGCGCGGGCGACACTGGTCGAACGATCTCCTGAAATGGCGGCTTTCGCCGAAGCGTCGCTGGCGCACCCGGCCAATCAGCATCTCAGCGACCGGGTAACGGTGCTACGCGCCGACGTCACACTGACTGGGAAGGCGCGAGGCACCGCAGGGCTCCCCGACAACCGGTTCGACTTCGTCATCATGAATCCACCCTTCAACGACGGCGTGGACCGCGCCACGCCCGACGCGCTGCGGCGCGAAGCGCATGTCATGACAGATGGGCTGTTCGAGACCTGGGTGCGCAGTGCCGCCGCCGTGGTCAAACCGCGCGGCGGCGTCGCGATCATCGCGCGACCGGAATCCCTGGCCGCCATCCTCGACGCGCTGGCCGGTCGTTTCGGCAACGCCGAGATCGTGCCGGTGCACCCACGTGCCGATCGACCGGCGATCCGTATCGTTGTCCGTGGAATGCTCGGTGCACGTGGCAAGCTGGCGCTCAAGCCTCCGCTCGTGCTGCACGATGCCACGGCGAAGGGACTTTTGCCGCTGGCCGACGCCATCAGCAACGGAACGGCCACGCTTTTCGGAGATTGACCGTCCTTCACCATTGCTGTCCGGTAGCAAATGCCTACATGCCTCTAGAGCGCCGCGCGTCCTTTTGGACGCGCACAGGTCGCTCTAACACTTTGATTTGGCGCATGATCCTTTCCGAAAATCGATTCTGGTTTTCGGGGTCATGCGCTAGCCAAACTGGAGAACCACATCCCGTGCGTCGCCTTTTCAACCGCATCCTGCCTAAATCGTGGCGCTCCACCGATGTCGTCGTGCCTGTCATCCGGCTGCACGGCACGATCATGGCGGGCGGCAGCCAATTCCGGCAGAACCTCTCGCTGGCTTCGACGGTCGGCTTGATCGAAAAAGCGTTCTCCTTTCCCGGACCGGCAGTCGCAATCTCGATCAACTCGCCCGGCGGCTCCCCAGTTCAGTCGCGGCTGATCTACAAGCGCATCCGCGACCTGGCTGCAGAGAAAAACAAGAAAGTATTTGTCTTCGTCGAGGACGTGGCGGCTTCCGGCGGCTACATGATCGCCGTTGCCGCCGACGAGATCATCGCCGACCCGTCATCCATCGTCGGATCGATCGGCGTCATTTCCGGGACGTTCGGCTTCACCGACCTGATCAAGAAGATCGGCGTCGAACGCCGTGTGCACACCGCCGGCAAAAACAAATCCTCGATGGACCCGTTCCAGCCTGAAAAGAAGGAAGACGTCGAGCGACTGAAAACGCTGATGCTGGAGCTGCACGAGACCTTCATCGATCTGGTCAAGGAGCGGCGCGGCAGCAGATTGAAGGACGATCCGGACCTGTTCACCGGCCTGTTCTGGACCGGGAAGAAAGGACTGGAACTCGGCCTGGTCGACGGGCTGGGCGACATGCGCAGCACGCTCAAGGACCGCTTCGGTCCGAAAACCCAGTTGAAACTGGTCAGCCAGCCGCGAGGGCTGTTCAGCCGCTTCGGCCTTTTCGGCTCGTCCGGCGGCTTCAGCGCTCCGGCGCTGGCCGCCGCAGGCGTTGACGCGCTTTTCGATGCGGCGGAAGAACGCGCGCTGTGGAGCCGTTTCGGCCTTTGAAAAGCCACGGGAACGGTCTACGATGATTGCTTGCCCGACCCGAACGTCCGAGGATCATTGAGGAAGGAGTTTCGAGATGCCGCAGATCATCTTCTTCATCGTCATCGGCGTCGTTGCCTATGTCGGGTACCGTTCTTTCACCAAGGAAGCTGAACGTGTGACCGCCAAGGTGCGACGCACCGAACAGCAACGGACCAACGGTACAACGGGGACGCTGGTGAAGGACCCCAAGACCGGCGAATACCGGCTGGCCAAGGATTGAGCACCGCGACACTTGCCATTGAATCTGAAGACCATGCCGTGGATGCCCGACTGGCGCCCGCGAAGGTCAATCTTGCTCTCCATGTCACCGGTCGACGCGCCGATGGTTATCACACCATCGAGAGCCTCGCCGTGTTCACCCGCTTCGGAGATCGGGTCGAAGTGCAAAGGGCAGATGAGGATCGCTTCAGCGTTTCGGGCCGTTTCGCCGGGCTGGTTCCAGCGGATGAAACCAATCTGATCCTCAAGGCGCGCGATGCGCTGCGCCACCATGTCGGCCCGGGCAACGCTCCACCGGTGGCGATCTCGCTCGAAAAGAACCTTCCGGTGGCTTCCGGCATCGGCGGCGGATCAAGCGATGCGGCAGCCGCGTTGCGCGCGCTCGTCTCGACATGGAACCCCGGCATCGACGAGGCGCAGTTGGCGCGGATCGGTTTTTCGCTCGGCGCCGATCTGCCCATGTGCCTCAAGGCGCAGCCGCTTCTTGCCTATGGCGCCGGCGAAACGGTTTCGACGGTATCGAAATTTCCTGCGCTCGGCCTGGTCATGGTCAATCCGGGCATTGCAGTCGCCACTCCAGACGTGTTCCGAGCACTCGCCCGCTGCGACAACGAAGCGCTACCGCCGCTGCCGAAGACCCTCGACTTCCACAGCCTGCTCAGTTGGCTGGAGACCACTCGCAACGACCTCGAAACCGCGGCCGAGACGATCGCCCCCCTGATCGGCAAGGCCAAGGCTTCGCTGCTGCGAGCCGATGCTGCCTTTGCCCGCATGTCGGGCTCGGGCGCCACCTGTTTCGGCCTGTTTGAAACCGGCAACGTCGCCAAACGCGCTGCCGCAAGCATCCGCTCGCGCCATCCGGACTGGTTTGTTGCCGCGACACGCTCCCTGCCATCCGAGGCGTTGGAAGATCAACATGCCTGATACGGGCCGTCCCTTTGTCGCTGTTCGCTTCGCAGTGCTGACCGTTTCCGATACGCGCAGCCTCGCCGACGACAAATCTGGCCAAACATTGGCCGACCGCATCGAGGATGCCGGGCATATCATGGCCGCTCGCGCCATTGTTCCGGACGACCGCGACAAGATCCGTGACAAGGTATTGACCTGGTCGAAGGATGAAAGCGTCGATGCCATCATCACCACCGGCGGCACCGGCTTTACCGGCCGCGACGTGACGCCGGATGCATTGGAACCGATCTTCGAGAAGCGCATGGACGGCTTCTCGGAGGTTTTCCACCGCATCTCCTATGACAAGATCGGCACTTCGACCATCCAGAGCCGGGCAACCGGCGGTGTCATCAACGCAACCTTCGTCTTCGTGCTGCCGGGATCGCCCGGCGCGTGCAAGGATGCCTGGGACGGCATCCTCAAGGCCCAATTCGACTACCGGCATATGCCCTGCAATTTCGTGGAGATCATGCCGAGGCTGGACGAACACCTGCGGCGCGGCGGCAAGTAACACAAAGCATTGCAGCCTTTTCCCTTGATTTCGAAGCCGCGCGCAGCATCCGGCCTCTGAACCGACATTTCGAGACGGTGGCAAAAGCGCTATCCTTCCTTTCCGAAAGGGAGGCAGCGATGACCGTTTACGAAGGCGGATGCCATTGCGGCAACATCCGACTGTCGTTCCAGACAGCTATCGCCCCGCACGACCTGGAGATCCGGGCCTGCCAATGCTCATTCTGCCGGAGGCACAATTCGCTGGCGGCTGCCGACCCCAACGGTATCTTGACCATCGACGTACAGAACGAAGCGCGGCTGTCGCGCTATGCTTTCGGCCTGAGAACGGCCGAATATCTTGTCTGCCGCGATTGCGGCGTCTACGTCGCCGCCGTGACGATCGATGCTGTCGAGCGACGGGCAATCGTTATCGTCAACGCGCTGGATGAGCGCGAACAATTCGACCGCGAACCTTCCCCCACCGTCTATGACAAGGAAACGCGCGACCAGCGCATCACCCGGCGCAGCACCCGATGGATGCCTGTGAAATGGTCCGGCGAATTCTGAAGATATGAGACGAAGGCAATTCCAGGAAAAGCGCGCAGCGGTTTTCCGCAGGAATTGCATAAGCACAAAGAGTTAGAGCGTTTCAGCGTTTCCGTGAAAAACGGAACGCTCTAAGGCCGGCGGAAGCTCGTCGGGCCACCATAAAGATAGCCGATACGGGCGATCGCGTCCTTCAGCCCCTCCAGAGCCACAGTCATGGTGTGACCATTGGCGTGGATCATCATTTCGCCGTCGGTCATGATTGCGACATGGCCTTTCCAGAACACCAAGTCGCCGCGCCGCAGGCCGGAATAGTCGGTGGTCGTGTCGAGAGGCCTACCCAGCGATGTCTCCTGCATATCGGTGTCGCGGAGCACATCGCGACCGGCCATGCGCATGGAAAGCTGCACCAGCCCGGAGCAGTCAATGCCGAAAGCCGAGGCCCCCCCCCACAGATAGGGTGTGCCGAGGAACGTTTCGGCGATCGAGACATAGTCTGTCGCCTGTTCACCGATCGGCCGCAGATGGCCAGCGATGATCGTCTCGCCGGACGACAGCACCGCGTAGTGCGTGCCGCGCGTCTCAGCGGCACCGGTGACTGTGACAGTCGACCCCATCGACAATTGGCCGCTGCGCGGAAAACGCAGGTCCGGCCCCGGATACAGGAACGTACGCCCTGCCGAGACGATATGGGTCGCGGCGGCGGCGCGCGTCTTCAGTTGCTCGAGCAGGATGTAGCCAACATAGCCGTCGCGCTCACCCTGAACCCAGGCCCAGCCGTTGGCTTCGTCGAACACCAGGACGTCGTCGCCCGACAAGAACTGTGTGTCGATGCCGGAATCGAGGCGTGGTGCGCGGCGCAGGTCGGCGACTGAAGTCGCTATCTGTGCAGGCCGCCCTGTGACGAAACGCTCGGCTGCCACCTCCCCCTTCAGCCGGGCATCGGCGAGGTCGGTGCGAAAAGCGTGCAGGCGGGCATCGTGAGCGGTCAAGACATCAACTCGGCTGTTTGAAAATCAGATCGGTAAATCATGCGCCTTGGCGATGATATCATCGCCAAGGCGCTCGACATAGAGTGCGCCCTCGACGGTGCGTTTGACCAGGACGTTGCGCTTGTCGAGTTCGTCGCGATGACGCGAGACGAGCTTGAGTGCGCCCATCGTGTCCAGCGCGCGGGTGATGACCGGCTTGGTGACGTCGAGCCGGTTGGCGAGGCCACGGACTGTGTGCGGCGGCGGATCGAGATAGATGGTGAGCAGGATCGCCAGCTGTCGCGCCGTAAGATCAGGGGCATCCCCGCGCACCTGCGAGAGCATGACCTGCTGCCACAGTCGCAAGGCCTGGCTGGGACGCAGAGCTATCGACATCCGTTCAGCATGACGGAAAATCGTTTCGCGTCCGTTTCAGTTGCGATATTAGAGCGTTTCCGTTCCTACGGAAACGCGAAAACGCTCTAAGTTTTATTTTCGCCGCATTTTTGTAACGCCAAGTGATTCCCTTTGGCTACAAAATGCTCTAGCCGAAGCGGCTGGAAATCACCCGCTCCAGTGCGCGAATGCCCTGCGCCTCACCACCTGCCGGACCATGGGGACGCTCGGCAGGATTCCACGCGAAGATGTCGAAATGCGCCCAGCTTGCGCTCTTCTCGACAAACCGCTTGAGGAACAGAGCAGCCGTGATCGAACCGGCAAAGCTGTCTGCCGTGACGTTGTTCATGTCGGCGATCTTGGACGACAGCTTGGCATCGTAGGGTTTCCAGAGCGGCATGCGCCACAATGGATCCTCGACCGCGACTGCGGCCGCGGAGATCTCGGCGGCGAGAGTGTCATCATCGGTGTAGAATGGTGGCAGATCCGGCCCCAGCGCGACACGCGCGGCGCCGGTAAGCGTCGCCATGTCCAGCAAAAGCTGAGGCTGCTCATCGTCCGCCAAAGCCAGTGCATCGGCCAGCACCAGGCGACCTTCGGCATCGGTATTGCCAATCTCGACGGTTATACCCTTACGGCTGGTCAACACGTCCCCCGGTCGAAAGGCGTTGGCGGAAATGGAGTTCTCCACCGCGGGGATCAGCACGCGCAGCCTGACCTTCAGCCTGGCTGCCATGATCATGGCAGCCAGGCCAAGCACATTGGCCGCACCGCCCATGTCCTTCTTCATGAGGAGCATCGAAGCGGACGGCTTGATGTCGAGCCCGCCGGTGTCGAAACACACGCCTTTTCCCACCAGCGTTACTTTCGGCGCTCCCTTCGGCCCCCAGGTCAGATCAATGAGGCGCGGCGCTTCGGCCGAGGCCCGGCCAACCGCATGGATCATCGGAAAGTTCTTCGCGATGAGATCGTCGCCCTTGGTGACGGCGACGATCGCCTTGTGTCGGCTGGCAAGCGCACGTACAGCGTTTTCCAGCGCTTCCGGTCCCATGTCGCTGGTCGGCGTGTTGACGAGGTCGCGGACCAGGAAAATGCCCTCACCAAGGTGGCCGACACGCTCCACGTCGACACCGGCAGGCAAGGCGAAACGCAACGCTTTGCTGGGTTTCTTGCCGTAGCGCGTAAAGGCATAGCCGCCAAGCATCAGCGCCAGAGCGGATAGTTCCGGCTCTGCCGGTGTTTCCGCAAAGTGCCAGTCACCTGCGGGTAGCGCTCTTGCCAGTGAACCTGCCTGCAGTGCGCCCTCGCCCGCACCGAACAGAGCGCCAGTGATTTCGCCATCCTTTCCGGGCAGCACGAGTGTGCGTCCGACTTCGCCTGAAAATCCGTTGGCCCTGGCCCAGGCCAATGCCTCGGGCGGCAACCGAGCCGCATCCAGCCCATCCTTGCGAACGAGATACACAGGTAGCGCTTTACGGGATTTCTTTGCGACGAGTTCGACCGGCATTTGCAAGCTCCGAAGGCGCCTGCGACTCGGCGCTCTTAACCATCCGTTAGGGTTAACAGAATATTTCTCGGCTAGGGAAGACAGCCGGCGCACGGCCCCCGGAAGAATGGAGCCCACCCAATGCCCATCACCCTCCCCGCCCCCAGGACAGGCAAGCGGTTGATGACCGCGGCGTTTCTGGCCGTGCTCGCGGCGGGTGTTGCAGGCTGCGGCACTACGGATCGCATGTCGACAGGCTCGATCGGGCGTGGCAGCGGCAAACCGGTGGAGCTGATGTCATCCAGCGAACTGCGCGATGCGACCGGCCGGCTTGGCGAGTCCTACGCACGCAACCCCAATGACAAGAACATTGCGCTGAAATATGCCATCGTCCTGCAGATGAACGGCGATGCCGACCAGTCGCTGGCTGTCATGCGCAAGCTCGCCATTGCCTATCCAAAAGAGCGTGACGTCCTTGCCGCCTATGGCAAGGCGCTTGCGGCAAACGGCCAGCTCGAGCCAGCGCTCGATGCTGTGCGCCGCGCGCAGACGCCCGAGTATCCGGACTGGAGACTCGTTTCCGCCGAAGGCGCCATCCTCGATCAACTCGGTCAACGCGACGAAGCGCGGCAACTCTATCGCAAGGCGCAGGATCTCAAGCCGAACGAACCGACGATCCTGTCCAACCTCGGCATGTCCTATATGCTGGAAGGCGATCTTCGCACGGCAGAAACCTATCTGCGCTCCGCAGCATCTCAGCCCAACGCCGATAGCCGCGTGCGCCAGAACCTGGCACTGGCCGTCGGTTTGCAGGGCCGTTTCGACGAAGCGGAAAAGATCGCATCACAGGAATTGGCGCCCGAACAGGCACAGGCCAATGTCGCTTATCTGCGTCAGATGCTGTCCCAGCAAAATGCCTGGAGCCAGTTGAAGGCTCAGGACAAAGGCAAGAAACCTGCGGCAGCTGCCGCCAACTGATCACTCGCATGCGTGAATGGCAAAGCCGCGCAGCCCAGGCCGCGCGGCTTTACGCATTTTGCGAGATGATCGGCAACGACTGCGTTACTGCTGTTCTGTCGACTGTCGTTTTTCGCCAAACATACCCTGCTGGCTGACGGTGATACCGGCTGGGCCCAGGATGATTGCAAAGAGCACTGGCAGAAAGAACAGGATCATCGGAACGGTCAATTTCGGTGGCAGTGCCGCGGCCCTCTTCTCCGCTTCGTTCATACGCATGTCGCGGCTTTCAGCCGCCAGCACGCGCAGCGCGTGAGCAACCGGAGTGCCGTAGCGCTCAGCCTGGATAAGGGCCTGGGAGACCGACTTGACCGAGTCCAACCCGGTACGACCGGCCAGGTTCTCATAGGCCTGGCGACGTTCCTGAAGATAAGAGAGTTCGGCGTTGGTGAGCACCAGTTCTTCGGCCAATTCGGCCGACTGCGTACCGATCTCGTCCGCGACCTTATGCATCGCAGATTCAACGGACATGCCTGATTCCACGCAGATCAGCATCAAGTCGAGCGCATCGGGCCAAGCTTTCTGGATGGATTGCTTGCGCTTGGCAGCACGGTTGGAGACGTAGAGAATAGGAAGATAGAACCCTACATAAGCACCGGCGACGCAAGCAAACAGCCTCACGAAGAATGGCTGCTCTCCAAGATAGCCAAGAACGAAAACGTAAAAGACAGCCAGTGTCAGACCGGCGAATGGCAGTACAAGGCGAAAAAACAGGAATTTCGTCAGCGGGTTTTGCCCGCGAAAGCCAGCCATCTTGAGTTTCTGCAGCGTGCTTTCGTCCGCCAGAGCACGCCTCAGGTCGAGTCGTTCGACAATGTTGTGCATGCCGACGGACTTCTCTTCGCGAAGTCCCTTGCGGCGCCTGTCCGCTTCAGCCGCGAGCCGCGCGCGCTGCTTGGCGCGCAATTCGTCGCGCTCCAGAGCTACCGATTTCATCCGCACCTTGAGAGGATCGCGCGCGAAGGCAGGCAGAAGCGTGAACACGGTGGCAAAAACGGCGATCGCAACCAGAATGGCGATCAGAAAAGCCGGATCAGTCAGGGTTCTGATTGTTTCACCGGTCATGCTTTTAGACCTCGATGTTCATCATGCGCCGCATGACAAAAATGCCAAGCGACATCCAGATGGCAGAAATGCCCAGGATCATATGGCCGGTGCTGGTGGTGAACAGGGGCATCAGGTAGTTTGGACTGGTGAGATAGACCAGAACCGCGACGATAAAAGGCAACGCGCCGATAATCGCGGCGGAAGCCTTGGCTTCCATCGACAGCGCCTGGATCTTGGCTTTCATCTTCTTGCGATCGCGCAAGACCCGCGACAGATTGCCCAGTGCTTCCGAAAGGTTGCCGCCAGCTTGCGATTGAATCTGGATGACGATGCCGAAGAAGCCGGCTTCGGCGCATGGCATGGTTTCCGGCATGCGCAAGGCGGCGTCCGGGATCGACAGTCCCATCTGCTGGGCATCGACAATGCGCCGGAATTCGCTTTTCACAGGTTCGGCGGCTTCGTTGGCGATCAGGCGAATACCATCGTTGAGCGGCAAGCCGGATTTGACGGCGCGCACGATAACATCCAGCGCATTCGGGAATTCGTTGAGAAAGGCTTTGACGCGACGCTTGCGCCAGTGAGAAACGAACCAGCGAGGCAGACCAAGAGCGCCGACCAACAACGCGGCCGGCACAGCAAAGAGTGGTGCCCCAGCGATGAAGGTCAACAGGCCAAGCACCACACCACAAACCGCTGAGTATATGTAGAAGCGTTCGATCGTCATCGAAAGGCCTGCCTGGCGGATCTGGACCTTCAGCGGCGGGCTCTTGATGTTGCGGGCGTTTGTCTTCTGCTTGCTGTCGAGGTCTTTCAGCGTATCCTGCAAGGACTTACGACGTTTGGCTGCCTCATTCATTTTCTCACGCGCGGCCTTTACGACCGCGCGATCGCTCTCGGCTGCTTTGATGATTTCCAGGCGTTTGCCGACCTGCTTTTCGGCGCTCATGCGATTGTACATCAATGCATAAGCGATCGCACCGGCGCTGGTGCCAGCCAGGAGGATGAAGATCAGGGCGGTGTTTTCGATACCGAACATCGGCAAGGTTCCTCGCGCTTGAAACGCTACTCCGCTCGTTTCTCCATCGCCTCGAGCGCAGCGGCCAGGCGCTGCTCCTCACCATAGTAGCGGGCCCGTTCCCAAAAATGCGGACGGCCGATACCAGTGGATACATGCTCGCCAATGAGCCTGCCGTTCATGTCCTCTCCCTTGATATTGTAGAGGACGACATCCTGGGTGATGATCACGTCACCCTCCATACCGATCACCTCGGTGATGTGGGTGATACGGCGCGAGCCGTCGCGCAGGCGGGCAGCCTGGATGATGATATCGACCGAACCAACGATGATCTCACGCACCGTCTTCTGCGGCAGCGTGTAGCCGCCCATGGCAACCATGGATTCTATTCGGTTCAGGCATTCGCGTGGACTGTTGGAGTGGATCGTGCCCATCGAACCGTCATGGCCGGTGTTCATGGCCTGCAAAAGGTCAAAAACCTCAGGCCCGCGCACTTCGCCGACGATGATCCGGTCTGGCCGCATGCGCAGGCAGTTCTTGACCAGATCGCGCATGGTCACTTCGCCCTCGCCTTCCAGGTTGGGCGGTCGGGTTTCCAACCGCACCACATGCGGCTGTTGGAGTTGCAGTTCCGCGGAATCCTCGCAGGTGATCACACGCTCATCGCGGTCGACATAGTTGGTCATGCAGTTCAGCAGCGTCGTCTTGCCTGAACCTGTCGAGCCAGAGATGACGACGTTGCAGCGAACACGCCCGATGATCTTGAGCACCTCCGCTCCCTCTGGGGAGATTGCGCCAAAGCGCACGAGCTGATCCAGAGTAAGCTTGTCTTTCTTGAATTTGCGAATTGTCAGCGCGGCCCCGTCGATCGCCAGCGGTGGCGCTATGACGTTGACGCGCGAACCGTCGGGCAGGCGAGCGTCGCAGATCGGCGAAGATTCATCGACGCGTCGACCGACCTGGGAGACGATCCGCTGGCAGATGTTGAGCAGCTGCTGGTTGTCACGAAAACGAATACCGGTCGTCTCTACACGTCCGTTGACTTCGATGTAAACGTTGCGAGAACCATTCACCATGATGTCGGCGATATCATCGCGCGCCAGCAGCGGCTCGAGCGGACCGTAGCCCAGAACGTCGTTGCATATGTCTTCGAGCAGGTCTTCCTGCTCGGCAATCGACATCGCGAAATTCTTGATCGCAATGATGTCGTTGACAATGTCACGGATTTCTTCGCGCGCTGTTTCGGGATCGAGCTTGGCAAGCTGTGACAGATCGATCGTATCGATAAGGGCCGAGAAAACCTGGCTCTTGGTGTCGTAGTAGTTCTCACTACGCTCGCGCGGTGCCCGTTTGGCTTCAGCGGTCATGGCAGGAGCTTCAACCATGCGGCGCGCGGGCGCGGCTGCAGGCGACGGCGTCTGCTGCGGCGCGATGGGCGCAGAGGGTCGCGGTGCCACCGCTACCTCTGACGGCGCTGGCGCGAGCTGCCGGAATTCCGGCATTGCCCGGCTACCGTCGTCACTGCCTCTCTTACCAAACATGATTCATTACCCATTCCGCCGATGGCGGCTACTTCTTGTTGCGCCTGAGTTTGCCGAGGATGCCGCCAAGGCTGGCCTTTTTCTTCGCTTTGAGCTCGCTGCGCCCCGTCAGCACATGAGCGATTTCTTTGATGGTCGCGACAACCGGATTCTTGGCGTCCATTTCGCCCAGCATACGGCCGTTGTTGGCGGCATTGCCAAACAGCAAAGGCTCGAACGGGATCACGGCCATCGGAGTAATGCCAAGCGGCTCGGCGAAATCATTGGCCGAGATTTCGGGGCGCTTGGGAACCCCTGCCTGGTTGAGGATCAGCTTTGGCGCCGGATCGTTCGGCCTTAGCCGTTTCAGCATATCCACCAAGTTCTTGGCGTTGCGCAGATTGGCCAACTCCGGTGTCGCGGTGATGACGATCTCGTCAGCCTTGATGAGCGTGTTCTTGCTCCAGCCGCTCCAGATGTGAGGCACGTCGAGAACCAACAGCGGCGCGGTGCGCTGGGCGGTGTCGATGATCTGGGTGAACGCTTCAGGATCGAAATCATAGACACGATCCAGCGTCGAAGGCGCAGCCAACAGGGACAGATGCTCCGCACACTGGGCAAGAAGGCGATCCAGATAGACCTCGTCGATCCGCTCCGGCGAAAACACCGCCTCGGCAATGCCCTGGGCGGGGTCCTGGTCGAAGTTGATGTTCGCCGTGCCGAAGGCGAGGTCCAAATCGGCGACGACGACCTCCGATTTGAACAGCGATGACACGGCCCAGGCAACGTTGTGGGCAATGGTCGACGAGCCAACGCCACCCTTGGCACCGACAAAGGCAATAGAACGACCGATCGGCTCGGCTTCTGGATCGACGAAAATCGAAGCGATAACGGCAATGATATCGGCCATCGAAATCGGAGCGACAATGTACTCGGAAATGCCGGATCGGATCAGCTCTCGATATAGGCCGACGTCATTGTAGTGTCCGATCACCACCACCTTGGACGAGGGATCGCAATATTCCGCCAGTTGACCGAGCTGCTCAAGCATCTCCTTCGGCTCGGCCCGGGTTTCCAGCACGATCAAGTTGGGAGTCGGTGCGGAATGGTAGAAGTCGACCGCCGTTGTAATACCCCCCATGTGAACCTTCAGGTGGGTTTTGGCCATGCGCCGGTCCTGACCGGCGCGTTCGATCGGATTGGCGACACCTTCAGTCTCGCAGAAAGCCTGAATCGAGATGCGCGGAACAGGCCGCAGCGTTTGCATGGCAGCGATGTCCTGGTGCGAGGCATCGCCGTCTTCCACCGAAGGATCGTAGGCCAGGTTGTTCATGCTATTGCCCTCTGCGATCTTCGATCGTCAGTAGTTTACTTCCGTGCGCGGCGTCGGCGAATAGAACGGGACCTTGCGGTAACCGTCGATAACCACTCCGCGCCGCGTCGCGTCGACCGGCGTTTGCTGGCGGGGTCCCAAGAGATCGGTTGGATTGGCGATCTGGGCAGCCAGGTTATTTTGATAGGAACAGCCGAAATTGGTGGCGTGCTTGTTGTCGGACGTATCTGCGATATCTGCCGACCAGCGACCGCATTTATCGGTATGCGCGCGCATGGCGGAATAGGTCAGCCGCACCGGTGCGGCGACATCGGCTGCGCTGGCATCATAAGAGATGAAGGCGATACGATCGCGACGAACGCCGCTGGTCGCTGCGACCTTGGCAAAGCTTTGCGCTGCCGATTGTGCTGCGATCTCGTTGGCCGATCCCGACGGCACCGAAATGGTCAGCACCGACGCGGCGCTGCGATCATAACCGTCAAGGAAGCCGAGCAGTGACTGGCTCTGCGCCCGGGTGATGCCGCGGTCACTGGCGCCGACCGGAATGTCCAGCGTCTTGTCCTGCTGCGAGATCATGATCGGGTGATTGGTGCGATAGTCGTCCGGGATCGCGCCCACGGTAACGCTGTCGCGATTGGCGCAGCCGCCGAGCAGCACGGCTGCAAGCAGCACGGCCGGCATTGCCAGCCTGGCTGCCTTGCTTCTAGGCGCTGCCTGCAGAACGTCGATGATTGCCGAGTGAGACATAGCCGTTCCCCCGCTTACTTGTAGATGAAACCAACGACGCCGTGGTATCTGCCGGCGGGTTTGTCGGTCTTCATGGTGCCGTAGACGCGGTTGACGCGGCCAAGGAACATACCAGCGCCGTCGCTGGCGGCATTGAAATTGTCATCAGGCTTGGCGAGTTCGTTGCGAGCCACCGGCCGAGCCAGATAGGGCGTGATGATGATGACGAGTTCCGTCTCGTTGCGGACAAAATCCCGGCTGCGGAACAGCGCGCCGAGCACCGGGATTTTCGAAAGCCCCGGCAGTCCGTTGATGGCTTGGCGTATGTCATCGCGCACCAAGCCGGCGATCATCATCGAACCGCCGGACGGCAATTCCACAGTGGTGTCGGCGAGGCGCTTGCGAATGGAAAGCATGTTGGATCCCGGCATGTTCAGGCCGGTTGGAAAGCCGATTGATCCTTCAGTGGTAGGCTCTGAAACCGCGGTCCTGACTTTCAGGCTGATGCGTCCAGGCGAAAGAACGACCGGTTGAAACTCCAGTCCAATGCCGTACTCGAGCCGTTCGAACGTATGCGTAATCTCAGGCCTTTCGCCTTTGGCCCGTTCTTCGTTGTTGACGTCCTTGACGTCCTGTTTCGTCAAAAGATTGAATTCGCCGCCCACTTTGAATGTGGCTTTCTCGCCAGAAACAGCCGTCAGCGTCGGCTCCGCCAGCGTCTTCATAACGCCTGCTTGTTCCATCGCGTTGATGTAGGCTTGCATCGACGAAGAGCCTATCGACAGACCGGAGCTACCTGCGGGTTTGCCAAGGCCGAAGACCGGGTCGCTGATCGCGCTCCAACTGATGCCGCCGCTGCCGCCGCTGCCCATCATGTTGACGCCCAGCTGCTTCATGACCGTTCGGCTGACTTCGGCAACCGTGACCTTCAACGTCACCTGGTCATCGCCGATGATCTGGATGAGATTGACGATCTGGCTCTTCTGGCGGGTCTGATCAGGATTGTTTATGTCCACTCCGCCGTCACGGGAGCCACCGACCGCAGTTTGTGAATATTGCCCCGTCGTCGCCTCACCACCCGACACAAAGATGGTGGCGAGATCGACGGCGCGCTTGGCATCGAGTGGCGTATCAACCGTGCCGGTCAGAACGACGTTGTCGTTGAGCAATTCCACCTTGATTGCGGAATTCGGAATGAAGCGCTTGAGATAGTCCTCCAGACCCGCAACGTCGCGCTCCACGGCAAGGTCTAGACTGACGATCTGCTCACCATTCGGGCCGAAGACGAAGATGTTGGTTTCGCCAACAGCCTTGCCGAACAGGTAGATACGGCGCGACGTGCGTGTCACGGCGTCGGCAACAGCCGGATTGGCGACCAGGATGTCATAGGCATCGTTCGGCAGGTCGATGACGATCGATTTATTGAGGCCGAGCTTGACACGCTGGGTGGCAGCTGTGTTGCCGACGCGTGCCTTGGCGCCTGCAGCCTGCGCCTCGATCGGACCTGCGGCATAGGCCCCAGTAAACAGAAGGCCGACAGCAAGGATGGTAGCAAACCGGGATTTGGCGATCGCTCTCATTTTCTTGCTCCCACCTCGGAAACCTCACCGGATTTGATGAGTCGCACCGTGCCACGCCGACCATTGCCCGAGACCAGGTAGTCGGCTTCGCCTGCCGTCTTTTCCTGGGTGTCCTTGATCGAGCGCAATGCAAGCGTGAGCCGATCCGCCATTTGTTGTGCCACGGTGATGATTTCGGCCTGTTGAGGGGTGAGTTCGAGCGTAGCGGTCTGACCGACACGGGTCTTCTTGCCCTCCTCATCCTCCTGGATGGTCTGGTCGATCGCCAGCACGCGGATGTTTTTCAGGATGGTCTCGGTTGTAAAGCCGCCAGCGCCATTCGACGGATCAGCCTTGCGTGTCATGATCACGTCGACATAATCGTTCGGGAGGATGAAACCGCCGGCGGATGTATCGGCGGCGATCGCCGTCGCGACAGCCCGTGTTCCCGACGGCAGAATGGATGACATGAAGCTCTGTCCCTCCCCGATCAACTTGGAACGACGGAGAGGCTCACCAGTATACAAGGCGACGCGAGCGACCGAACTTTTCAGCTTCTCAGCGGCTTCCGGATCGGCAGCGCGGGTGATGAAGTTGGGATTTACACCATCGGCTGGCCAGGCTTCCCACTTGATATTGGCTTCCAGCGGGTTGCCCATGGCAACATCGCCACTGAGAACCAGCACGTCTTCCAGTGCGATCGCCGGCTGCTGAGGCGCACTTTCAATGATTTGCGGCGCCGCCGGAACAGCCATGTTCTTGGCGACATAGCCCGCGCCGCCAGCAGCGGCGACAGCCACACTCAAAATAATTACCCGGGATGCCGGCATCGCCCCATACCATCCTGACAAACCACCTAGCCACGTCGGACTGTGCGTCGGAAATCGTCAAATTATGGTTAATGGAGTTCTAATCTCTTGGTTCGGCGTTAATCAGCAGCTTTCTTGCCAGATCGCCGAAATAACTTCCTACGCTATGACGACAGCCGCTCCAGTGCCCAAATTGCAAGTGGCGTTTCCGGGAATGTGAGCAAACCGCCGAGACCCAACGCGATACCGTATGGCACACCGACTTTTTCGTCGGCGAAATGACGCAGGAATACATTCTGGCTGGTGATCAGCGCGAGCGGCGACTTCCGATAAACAACAATCGCTACCGTCAACACGCCACCAATGATGGAGGCGAGCACCAAGTATTGGAGAAGGACTAGACTGAACCCCATCCACACCGACGTGGCCGCGAGCAGTTTGGCATCACCACCACCCATTCCACCAATTGCAAAAAGCGTGAACGTTACACACAGAACAAGAAAACCAGCCCCCAGATGCAGGCCGAAACTCGTCCAATCCATGCCAGTCAGCGGGGCGACCAGAACAAAGGTCGCTACCAGCAAGGCCGAGACACGGTTGGCGATCGTCATCGACAGCATGTCCGAGATAGCTGCAAACAACATGCAGAACGGGAAGACGACAAAGATCAGCGCTACGAGCATGGCCTGTCACGGAAAGCAACTTCGATGCGGCAAAAACTACGCTAACTGCATTAAGGATCGATGAGTCGTATCCAGAAAATGCCGCATTTCTTGTTCGAGAACCTCCTCGCCCCATCCAAGAGTTAACCCTCGCGGTCCACAGCTGAACGTACTTAACTCTTGGTTCACCAATCTCGTTCATCTTCCGTTTTGACTTTTGCCGTGCCGGAGATCGAGATGTCCGTGTCAAAACCGCTGATCGTAGCCGCGGCTCTTGCCGCTGCGATCTTTGCGTTGCCCAGCAAGGCAGGCGTGGGCATCGAAGTCATCATGAACCAGGCCAAGATCGTGAAATTGCCGCGAGCGGCCGATACGGTGGTCGTCGGTAACTCGGCAATTGCCGATGCAGCCGTACAGGATGCCTCAACGATCGTGCTCACCGGCAAGGGATTTGGTGTCACCAATCTGGTCGTGCTCGACCATCAGGGCAGCCCGGTTCTCGACGAACAGATCACGGTGGTCCGGCAAGCCGTCACATCGGTGCGGATCTACCGGCGCTCGCAGGTGCAGACGATGTCCTGTACCCCTTATTGCGAAAGCGCGACAAAGACGGAGGCTGAGAAGCTCTCCGAAACCGAAATGAACGCAGGGCAGCCCTGAGCCAGTTCTACGAGACAGGCCTCGCGGTTAAGCTCAGGTAAAGACTTCATCCATAATTTAAGGGCTCAACGGAACGAGCCTTCAACGGGTTTGGTCTAAGTTTCCGGCGAGTTCGGCTTGGGGATCCTAGGGAATGGGGCAAGGAGGCAAATGCGAGAGCACTGCCCGCGTGGCGGCGCGTCGCGGTATCGTTGCCCGTTTCAGACGTGACCGCCGCGGCAGCACCGCGATCGAGTTCGCAGCTCTGGCGATACCCTTTTCGATGCTTGTTTTCGCGATCCTTGAGAGTTGCCTTTCGTTCGCCGGCCGAGAGGTTTTGACAAACGCCACCGACGACATTGCCCGTCAATTGCGGACCGGCCAGATTAGAGCCGGCGCGGTCACCGTGGATTCTTTAAAGCAAAAGATCTGCGACCGGCTCGAAATCCTGATGGCGAACCGTTGCATCGAGCGCCTGCAAGTCGATCTGCGCAACTATTCGACATATCTCGAAGCAGCGAGCCACAGCTACAAAATCGACAAAAATGAAGTCGTGCTGATGAAAGGCGCGACGGTGGATCCAAAGCAGTTCGTCGCAGAACCCGGTGGGTCTGACTCGATCAACATGCTGCGCGTTTTCTACAGATGGCCGGTCATCACCGACTTTATGGCTCAGTGGATGGCTACCGTGAATTTCGACGGCAAGGCCAATGCAACGCTGCATTTCGCAACCAACACATGGGCCAACGAACCCTATGGCAGTTGACCGGAAGCCGCGCTCGGCAAAGGGGAAAAGATGCTGTCTCCGTCACTGAAGACGTCAACGCTCCGGACGCTGCGCTTAAAGCTGGCGCGTTTCATCAAGGAGCGGCGCGGTGTGGCAGCTGTCGAGTTTGCCTTTCTGGCCCCCATTTTGCTGATGATGTATTTCCTTTCCATGGAGGCCTCCCAAGCCATCGAGGCTAACAAGAAGGTCAGCCGCCTTGGCAGCATGGTTGCCGACCTGGTCGCGCAGACCCCCGGTGGCATCGACAAAGCCGCTATCCAGAGCATCATGGATATCGGGCAGACTACCCTGTTGCCTTACAACCGCAGCAAGCCCACCATCACGGTTACAGGCGTGCAGATTGATGCGAATTCGACTTTGAGTATTGCCTGGTCACGCAAGCTGGAAAACGGCGTGTTCGGCCCCGGCATGGACAAAACAACCAAAATTACGATCCCGTCCGCGCTAGTCATCCCGAACACCTTCCTGGTCAAGGTAGACAGCGAGCTGGTTTATGAACCTGTGATCACCTGGTCGCAAGCCAATCAGGGGCTAGGGTTTCTCAACTCCTTTGCTGGGATCAAGATGAGCGAGAGCTATCTGCTTCGTCCACGGACCGTTGCGGCTCTGGCCTGTTCCGACTGCTAGGGCACGAGCCTGTCGATTCCTTGAGCAACGTCTGATTGACCTATCCGCTGCAGGATCGCGTCAGCGGTCGCGTAATCACGGTGATCGACCGACACGAACCCGCCGGGATGTCTGGACTCCAGCAGGTTATACGTCTCCGGCGTCTGTCCTTTGAGATTGGTCAGAAAAACCCGCAAACGCCGCTTGGCTTCGGGATCGAGAGTTGTCCGAACGGCGTGAGGACCATAGCGCAGCAGATCCGACTTCCAGATCACTTGAAGCGTCGCCGCTGAAACGCCTGCCTCGTTCAATCGTGCGATCGTACCACCTGTCATCGCCCCATCTTTATCTGGACCAGACGGAGCCCAGCCAAAGACGGCATCGACTTTCTTGTCGACCAGCATTGTCTCCGCTGCCAGGGCCGAAGGCGCATGCTCCAGGAACGGGTTGGTTTGCGAAAAGATCCGCTCAGATGCGAGTCCCGCCATGGGCAGCATCCAACCTGCGACGCTGTCCGCCGGTCCCACGGCCACACGCTGTGTGGTCATGGCCTTTAGCGCTGGAATTCTTCCGTCCCGCGTTATCAGAATCGATCGGATACCGGTCGCTCCGTCCTTGTCGGTAGGCGCTACAAGAGGTTCGACGCAGCCGCAACGCTCGAAGGCGGCGGCGTAGGCCAGCGCAGAATAGATCGCATACTCGATCCGGCCAGCCGCCTGCGCTTCGACCAGCGTGGCGTAGTCCGGCGCAACAAGGAACTCGACTTTCATGCCAAGTGCCATGGAATAAGCTTTGGTCAGGGCTGAGAGCCCGGACACCGTGTTGCCGGCGCCCGGCTCTGCAATAATGCCGATCCGGAACGTGCCGATGTCGTCTTGCCAATCGGCATAGGCAGGCGACATTGCTGGGATCAGCAAAGCCGCGACGGTTGCAACCATCTGATGAAGAGAAAAATAGCGTGGCATCGACCCGGAATTGATCCCCTTCTTGAGTTTCCGTCCGACTTCGTCGAAAGCCGCTGCCACCATTGTCGGCGGAAACGGTTTCCGTTTGGTTTCCGAATTGCCAACGCCGTTGCGCAATTCTATGTCTTGGCCGACCAACTAACTGAAAGGCCCGAATGGCGCGCGCTTTCATCTTCGTTCTGGATTCCTTCGGTATCGGAGGTGCCGCCGATGCCGAGAAATACGGCGACAAGGGTGCTGACACCTTCGGTCACATCGCTGAGGCATGCGCAGCCGGCAAGGCCGACCGCCAGGGTCTCCGCAGTGGGCCGCTCGACGTGCCCAACATGGCTGCGCTCGGCCTTGGTCGCGCCGCCAGGACGGCAACGGGTTTCACTTTCGCCGACGCCTCTGTGAATACAGGCACGTTCCATGGCGCAGCGCAGGAGGTTTCAAGCGGCAAGGATACCCCGTCCGGCCATTGGGAGATCGCCGCTCTGCCGGTGCGTTTCGACTGGGGCTATTTTCCAGACACCATTCCGGCGTTCCCTGCCTCACTGACCGAGGCGATGATCCACGAAGGCAAGGTGCCGGGCATCCTCGCCAACCGGCATGCATCAGGTGTCGGCGTGATCGAAGACTTCGGCGAAGAACATATCCGCACCGGCATGCCGATCTGCTACACTTCGGTCGACTCCGTGCTGCAGATCGCCGCGCACGAACAGCATTTCGGCCTTGAACGGCTTTATGATTTCTGCAAGGTCGTGCGCCGACTGGTCGACCCGCTGAATATTGGCCGTGTCATTGCCCGACCTTTCATCGGCGAAACCGCAGCCACGTTCAGCCGCACACCCAACCGTCGCGATTTTTCCGTTCCGCCGCCCGAGTCCACGCTTCTCGACCGACTGACAGCGCGCGGCAGCCGCGTCATTGCCGTCGGCAAGATCGGCGACATCTTCGCACATCGCGGCATTTCGGAAGTACGAAAAGCGCCGGGTAACATGGCGATGTTCGACAAGGCGCTTACGGCGATCGACGACGCGCGCGACGGTGATTTCGTCTTTGCCAATTTTGTCGACTTCGATACCGATTTCGGTCATCGCCGCGACGTGGCTGGCTATGCGGCCGCACTGGAAGCCTTCGACAAGCGTATTCCCGAAGCTTTGGCGAAACTGCAAATCGGCGATCTGTTCATCCTCACGGCCGATCACGGCAACGACCCGACCTGGCGCGGGACGGATCACACCCGCGAGCGGATTCCGGTGATCGGCGTCGCCCCAGGCTTGAAAGGTGGCGACATCGGGCTCAGGCTGACTTTTTCCGACATCGGCGAAACGGTGGCTGAGCATCTCGACTTGCCTCCCGGCCGCCACGGCACTTCTTTCCTCGCTGAGCTGCGTGACCATGCCTGAATTGCCTGAGGTAGAAACTGTCCGACGCGGCTTGCAGCCAGTCATGGAAGGCGCTCGCATTACGGCCGTGGAGGCACGCCGCCCGGATCTGCGTTTTCCTTTCCCCGAGCGTTTTGTTGAACGGCTTGAGGGCAGACGGATCACGGCATTGGGCAGACGCGCCAAATATCTGACCATGCATGTGGAGGACGGACCGCTGCTGATCTGTCATCTCGGCATGTCCGGCTCTTTCCGCATAGAACAGGCGAGTGGTGCCGATATCCCGGGCGACTTTCATCACGACCGTTCGAAAGCTGTCGCACACGATCATGTCGTATTCCACCTCGCGCCGGCAGCAGGCGGCGAAGCACGTGTCGTCTTCAACGATCCGCGTCGTTTCGGCTTCATGCTGTTTGGCGAAGGCACGGCCGAAGAGCACCCCATGCTCAAGGATCTCGGTGTCGAGCCAACCGGCAATGCGCTGGATGGTCCGATGCTCAGCTCCTTGTTCGAGGGACGCAAGACGCCTCTCAAGGCTGCCCTGCTCGATCAGCGGCTGATCGCCGGCCTCGGCAACATCTATGTCTCGGAAGCGCTGTGGCGTGCCGACCTGCTGCCGACGCGCGCAGCCGGTACGATTGCCGGCACAAACAAGAGGGCTAAGGAACAAAGCGAAAAACTGGCCGAGGCCGTGCGTTCAGTCATCGCGGATGCAATAGCCGCCGGTGGTTCATCTCTCAAAGACTATGTTCAGACCGACGGCTCTCTGGGCTATTTCCAGCACTCCTTCGCCGTCTACGACCGCGAGGGAGAGCCCTGCTCCAAGCCGGGCTGTGGCGGGCATATCGAACGGATCGTTCAGAGCGGGCGCTCCACCTTCTATTGCCGCTCCTGTCAGGAGTAGGCTAGACGGGTCTCACCACAATGAGGAGACCGATCCATGGCTTATGAAACCATCATCGCCGAAACCCGTGGCAAGGTCGGACTGATCACGCTCAACCGACCAAAGGCGCTGAACGCACTCAATTCGCAGGTGCTCGCCGATATCCTCGGTGCGGTGAAGGTCTTCGAGGCTGACACCAACATCGGCGCCATGGTCATCACGGGATCCGAAAAGGCATTCGCCGCCGGTGCCGACATCAAGGAAATGCAGGCCAAGACCTATGTCGAAGCCTTCATGCAGGACTTTTTCGTCGGCTGGGAGGAGCTTACGCGCGCCCGCAAACCGGTTATCGCCGCGGTCGCCGGCTATGCCCTGGGGGGTGGTTGCGAACTCGCCATGATGTGTGACTTCATCATCGCCGCCGACAACGCCAAGTTCGGCCAGCCCGAGATCACGCTCGGTGTCATGCCGGGCATGGGAGGATCGCAGCGGCTCACCCGTTTCGTGGGCAAGTCCAAAGCCATGGACATGGTGCTGACCGGACGCATGATGGACGCTGCGGAAGCGGAGCGCTGTGGCCTGGTCTCACGTGTCGTGCCTGTGGCCGAACTCCTCGACGACGCGCTACAGGCTGCGACCAAGATCGCTGACTTCTCCCTACCTGCCGTCATGATGGCCAAGGAGGCCGTGAATCGATCCTACGAGACGACTCTCGCCGAAGGCCTGCGATTCGAAAGGCGCGTTTTCCACTCGATGTTCGCCCTCGATGACCAAAAGGAAGGCATGGCCGCTTTCGCAGAGAAGCGAAAAGCCAACTTCAGCAACCGTTGAGGCCGCCAATGCACGGAAAATACATGCCGGCAGCGTTGACGCATCGGAAAAGCTGAACTATAAGCCGCCACGACTGAGGCGGCCTGTGGCTGCCCATCTGTTTTTTGCGCCCTGCGGCACGCCGCAAACGCTTACCATAGAGATAAGAAGAGAGGCAGTATGGCCAATACCTCGTCGGCCAAGAAGGCTACGCGCAAGATCGCTCGTCGTGCGGCAGTGAACAAGAACCGCCGTTCGCGCGTGCGCACTTATGTGCGCAAGTTGGAAGAAGCGCTGGCGGCTGGTGACAAGGTTGCCGCTGAGGCAGCCTTCAAGGACGCTCAGCCGGAATTGATGCGCGCTGCCACCAAGGGTGTTCTGCACAAGAACACCGCGTCCCGCAAGGTTTCGCGCCTCGCTCAGCGCCTGAAGACGCTGTCGGCCTAACCTACCAGGCACTACGAAATTCTGAGAACCCGGCGCTCCTGCGTCGGGTTTTTTCGTTTGCCGGCAATGACTTGAAATGAACGTCCGATAACTGCCGTTGCGGCAGTTGTCGAACATGTCGGGAACTTTGCCGGCATCTTTGTTCCGGAAGAGATCGCGAAACCGCAGTCAAATCCTCCCCGACATAAATACCCTTTTAACTTCAAAAGGTTAGCTGATGGCAACGCGCAATTGTCCACAGCTTGTTCACAGCGCCAGCCGGGCTTCGGGAAGAACTCAATGTCAAGCGATTTTTTAAAAATTATTTCGCGCCAGCTACCCTTTTTCATATTCGCCGGAAAAGGGTTTGAATCACAAGAACTTTGCCAGCGGAGGGGCATGTAAGGAGGCCAAAATGCGCCCCGATGGCTGCCAGATTCGTTAAAAATGCGTTAGAGGCGGCCTTGCCCTTTCCACAGCGATTTCTGTAATGTCTGGTCATCGAGAGGGGCGGGCCGTTAGGCTCTCGACCTAGCCCAAAAACAGGCAAAATCTGCAACGCGGAAGCAATTCCGCGAAGGGTTAGATCTGCCCTTTCGATGTAGTGGGGACCGGGGTTAACAGGGCATGGCAGGTCGGACGTAGCTGGCATTTCGCCAGATGGGTTCGTTTTGTCTGTCACTTCGGATTGCATTCCTGGGGGCTCTTCGCCTTCCCGCGCAAAACTGCGTTTCCAGCCAGCGGCGGCCGGGAACGTGGGAGGTATGACACCGAAAGAAGGCTGCGAAGATCAGCCCGCGGTGAAAGTCAGACAAAGAACGAGGATCTGAATGATACACAGTGGCACAAACAGGGAGCTCGGCGGCAGCTTTCCTTTTTCCGGAGACATCGTCGGAGAAGGCGCTATGGCTGCAAGCAATGAGGCCGAACAACGTTTCGAGCGTATCAGGGCGCAGTTGAAGGCGCGCCTCGGCAGCGAGGTCTATTCCAGCTGGTTCGGTCGCATGAAGCTTGTGGAGCTCTCCAAGGGCGTCGCCCGCATGTCGGTACCGACCGCCTTCCTGCGCTCCTGGATCAACGGCCACTATCTCGACGTCATCACCGAGCTGTGGAAGCAGGAAGAAGCCGGCATCCTCAAGGTCGAGGTGGTCGTTCGCAGCGCCACGCGCCATGCCGGCCCGGAACTGGAAACCGCGCCGCTGCGCAAGGTCGCCAAACAGGCGCAGAGCACACTTGCTGCCGGCACCGCCCTGGGCGCAGGCAAACAGGAGCGCGCGCCGCTTGTCCGCGGCACGACTGTCGAGCCTGATTTCCGCCAGAACGTGCTCGGCTCGCCGCTTGATCCGCGCTATACTTTCGGCTCATTCGTTGAAGGCCCGTCAAACCGTGTGGCTTTCGCCGCCGCGCGTGCCGTTGCCGAGTCGGCTTCGAGCGCGGTGCGATTCAACCCCTTGTTCCTTCACGCCACTGTTGGACTGGGCAAAACCCACCTGCTGCAGGCGATCGCAGCAGAGTCGCTGCGCCAAAATCCGAAATCGCGCGTCGTTTACCTGACCGCCGAATACTTCATGTGGCGCTTCGCTACCGCGATCCGCGACAACAATGCACTTACCCTCAAGGAGCAGCTGCGCGACATCGACCTGCTGATCATCGACGACATGCAGTTCCTGCAAGGCAAGTCGATCCAGCACGAATTCTGCCACCTGATCAACATGCTGCTCGACAGCGCCAAACAGGTGGTGGTTGCCGCTGACCGGCCGCCGTCCGAACTGGAATCGCTGGAGCCGCGCGTCCGCTCGCGTCTCAATGGCGGCGTTGCACTAGAGATGGCAGCACCCGACTACACGATGCGCCTGGCCATGCTGAAACAGCGCCTGGCCACAGCCAAGCATGACGATACCTCGCTCGACATTGCCGACGACATTCTCGACCATGTTGCCCGCACCGTGACCGGCTCCGGCCGCGAACTGGAAGGAGCCTTCAACCAGTTGCTCTTCCGGCAGTCGTTCGAGCCTCAGATCACGATCGACCGTATCGATGAGATCCTCGGTCATATCTACCGCACGGGCGAGCCCAAGCGCGTGCGCATCGAGGATATCCAGCGCATCGTGGCGCGCCATTACAACGTCTCGAAGACGGAACTGCTCTCAAACAGGCGCACCCGCACCATCGTCAAGCCGCGCCAGGTGGCAATGTACCTTTCCAAGGTGCTCACCCCGCGCTCGCTCCCGGAAATCGGCCGCAGGTTCGGCGGCCGTGACCACACCACGGTTCTTCACGCTGTCCGCAAGATCGAAGATCTGTCGGGCGCGGACAACACGCTGGCGCAGGAGCTCGAATTGCTCCGCCGGCTGATCAACGACCAGGCTTGACGAGCGTGGCGGCGAGGAAGCCGCCCACATCTGCCGTTATCCCCGACAAAGCCCGCGGAACCGCTCGCTGCCGGTTCCGCGGGCTTGCGTTCAGGGGTTTTTTCCTGTCAGCTTGGCAAGAATCTGAATGTGTTCAGACCTTTCGCGGGGCGCCGTGCCACGGAACCTCGAAAGTCATTCAAGCGAGCCTTCATCGTCATGCGTGTTATCCTCGAACGGTCCAATCTCCTGAAGTCCCTCAACCACGTTCACCGCGTGGTCGAGCGCCGCAACACCATCCCGATCCTGTCCAACGTGCTGTTGATGGCCGAGGGCGGCAGCCTGGAAATGAAGGCCACCGACCTTGATCTGGAAGTGACAGAAGCCGCACCTGCAAAGGTGGAACAGTCGGGCGCGACCACCGTGCCCGCGCATCTGCTCTACGACATCGTGCGCAAATTGCCGGATGGCGCCGAGGTGATGCTGAAGACGGATGAGGACGGCAATGCCATGACCGTCATCTCGGGCCGCTCCAGCTTCCGGCTGCAGTGCCTGCCGCAGTCCGATTTCCCGGAATTGTCGGCGGGAACCTTCTCCCATATCTTCCGGCTTGACGCGACTGCTCTCAAGCGCCTGATCGACAAGACGCAGTTCGCGATCTCGACCGAAGAGACCCGCTACTATCTCAATGGCATCTTCCTGCACACGCATGAAGTGGGTGGAAAACTGAAGCTGCGTTCCGTCGCGACCGACGGCCACCGCCTTGCGCGCGCCGAAATGGATGCACCTGCGGGCTCCGAAGGCATGCCAGGCATCATCATCCCGCGGAAGACCGTCAGCGAACTGCAGAAGCTGGTCGACGACCCGGATGTGGCGGTGACGACCGAGCTTTCCGATACCAAGATCCGTCTTACCATCGGCAGCGTCGTCCTCACGTCAAAGCTGATCGACGGCACCTTCCCCGACTACCAGCGGGTCATTCCGACCGGCAACGACAAGAAGCTGGTCATCGATCGCCAGAGCTTTGCGGCTGCGGTTGACCGCGTTTCCACTATCTCCTCCGAACGCGGACGCGCGGTAAAGCTGACGATCTCGGATGGCCAGGTGACGCTGGCAGTCAACAACCCCGACTCCGGCAGCGCTACCGAAGAACTGGCTGCCGACTATAGCGCCGATCCCATCGAGATCGGCTTCAACGCACGTTACCTGCTCGATGTTGCAGCGCAACTCACCGGGGGTGAGGCCAGGTTCATGCTGGCCGATGCCGGATCTCCCACTTTGATCCACGATACCAGTGACGAGAACGCGCTCTACGTGCTGATGCCGATGCGCGTGTAGCAGCGCACATTGAGAATATGACAAGCGAACAGAGCCGGGACGGCGCCAGCCGCGTACAGACCCACCTCACCCGGCTCACACTCACCAATTTCCGCAACTATGCGGAATTGTCGCTTGATTTGGAGCCGGGCGCGGTCGTCTTCAGTGGCGATAACGGCGCCGGCAAAACCAATCTGCTCGAGGCCATCTCCTTTCTCACGCCAGGTCGTGGCTTGCGTCGTGCCCCCTATGGCGACGTTGCCCGGGATGGCGGCGATGGCGGCTTCGCGCTGCATGTTCGTCTCGATGGCCCATCCGGAGAGGCAGAAATCGGTACCGGCATAACAGGCAGCGATGCACCCGGCGAAAGCGGGCGACGCGTGCGTATCAATGGCGCGACGGTTCGTTCTGCCGAGGACATGCTGGAATGGCTGCGCGTCGTCTGGCTAACGCCAGCGATGGATGCCCTGTTCACCGGCCCCGCAGGCGATCGCCGCCGCTTCCTCGACCGGCTGGTGCTGGCGATCGACGGCAGTCACGGGCAACGCGCCCTGGACTATGAGAAAGCCATGCGCGGCCGAAACCGGCTGCTCGCCGAAGGCACCCGCGACAGCGCCTGGTTCGATGCGATCGAAACGCAGATGGCCGAAACCGGCGTGGCGATTGCCGCCGCTCGCCGCGAGATGGTGCGGCTTTTGTCGGCGATGATCGAGAAATTGCCGGGAGACGGACCTTTTCCGCAAGCCGATATCGAACTCGCAGGCGAGCTGGAAACCGAGATCGACACCATGCCGGCAGTCGAGCTGGAGGAGAAATTCCGTCGTGCGCTGGCCAACGGGCGCGACCGCGACCGCGCCGCAGGCCGCACTCTGGACGGACCGCATCGCTCAGATCTGCTGGTGCGACATCGCCCAAAGGCGATGCCCGCCGAACTCTGCTCGACCGGAGAACAAAAGGCGCTGTTGGTCGGATTGGTGCTTTCGCATGCACGCCTTACCGGAGAAATGTCAGGCCTCACTCCCATCCTGCTGCTTGACGAGATCGCGGCGCATCTCGATGCCGGCCGCCGCGCGGCATTGTTTTCGATCCTGGAAGAGTTGAACTGCCAGGCGTTCATGACCGGCACCGACGCGGCGCTGTTTTCCAGCCTGCGCGGTCGAGCGCAGTTTCTCAGCGTCGATCACGGCGCTGTTGTGCCAACTGCTGACGCCTGACAACTGCCCGGCGGGACGGTATGGTCCGCATATGAGCACCCCCGCCCTTTCTGATGAAGAACTCGAACGCTATGCGCGCCATGTCGTGTTGCCGGAAATCGGCGGACCTGGCCAACAGAGGCTGAAACGCGCCCGTGTGCTAGTTCTTGGCGCCGGCGGGCTTGGGGCACCAGTGCTGGAGTATCTGGCGGCGGCCGGCGTCGGTACGCTGGGCATCGTCGACGACGACACCGTTTCGTTGTCCAATCTGCAGCGCCAGGTCATTCATGACACCGGAGCGGTTGGAACCGCCAAGGGCGAGAGCGCCAAGGCCGCGATCGCCCGCATCAATCCACATGTCGCGGTGGAACTGCACAATCTGCGCCTGACATCCGAAAACGCAGCCGAACTCATCCGCAGCTACGACGTCGTGGTGGACGGTTCCGACAACTTTGAAACCCGCTACGCGCTGGCAGATGCCTGCGCGGCGGAAGGGAAGCCGCTGGTGCATGCCGCGGTCGGCCGTTTCGACGGCTCCATCACCGTGCTGAAGCCTTTTGAAAACGGAGAGGACGGACGTCCCAACCCCAGCTACCGCGACCTCTTTCCGGAAGCGCCGCCGCCTGGACTGGTTCCGTCCTGCGCCGTCGCCGGCGTTCTCGGCGCACTCACCGGCGTTGTCGGTACCTTGCAGGCGATGGAGACGATCAAGCTCATTGCGGGCATCGGCGAACCGCTGGTCGGACGCTTGCTGCTCTATGACGGGCTGGCCGCACGTTTCGACACGATCCGCTACCGGAGCCAGGGATGAACGCCGGGATCACGGTCACAGGATTGTCCTCCGAGTTCGCGCGCTGGGATGAATTGCTCGCGCTTATCCTGCGCGCCTTCGCCCATATGGATGGCGTGATCGACCCACCCTCCTCGGCGCACCGGCTGACATCCGAAAGCCTCCGCGAAAAAGCCGGCAAGGAAAGCGGCTTTCTCGCCATCCTGGACGGCAAGATCGTCGGTTGCATTTTCGCTGCGGAGCATGCGCGACATTTCTACGTCGGCAAGCTGGCAGTCGAGCCCAGCCTGCAGGGTAGGAAACTCGGCCGTGAACTGATGAGAGCCGTCGAAACGCTTGCGCATGCAGCGGGCAAGCCAGTTCTCGAATTGCAGGTACGCATTGAACTCGCCGCCAATCGGGCAGCCTTCGGCCGCATGGGTTTTGTCGAAACGGCGCAGACTGCCCATACCGGCTACGACCGGCCGACATCAGTGACCATGCGCAAAACCCTATCATGATGGCCGAACTCACTTCCGAAGAAGCAGCGATCGCTTCCGGCCGCGACGGCCAAGGGGCCGCCATGGCGATGCGCATCGTTGCCGAGAGTGCACGGTTGCTCGGCGCACGGCGGCTGATCCCCATCGTATCGGCCCATATCGACGGCGCACTCTACCACGGGGATTCCGGCACGCTCTTTGCCGAACGGCTGGTCGCGGGCGACGCGCATGTTTCCGTACGGGCCACACTCAATGTCGGCGCACTCGATCTGATGGGCTGTTCACGTGTCCGGCTGGAAGAGCCGCAACGTTCGATGGCAAGACGTATGATGGAGGCCTATCGCAAACTCGGCTGCGAGCAGAGCTGGACCTGTGCTCCTTATCAAGCCGGACACCGGCCGGCTTTGGGAACCGATGTGGCCTGGGGCGAATCCAACGCAGTCGTCTTCTGCAATTCCGTGCTCGGTGCCCGCACCAACCGTTATGGCGACTTCCTCGACATCGCCTGCGCGATTGCCGGCAGAGCTCCGGATTATGGCCTACATCAGTCGGAAAATCGGCTCGCGAGGCTGGTTTTCGATGTATCAGGCCTGTCAGCTTCGTTTCTGGCTTCCGAGACGGCATGGCCGATACTTGGCAGCCTCTACGGGCGCGAGGTGGGCGAAGCTGTCGGCGTGATCGACGGCATTCGCGACCACCCTGGCGAGGATGCGCTGAAGGCATTCGGCGCTGCAGCGGCTTCCTCCGGCGCAGTCGGGCTGTTCCACATTGCCGGGATTACCCCTGAAGCACCTGACCTTCCCACAACGCTCGGTGGCAAAAGGCCTGAAACCGTCATCCCCGTCACCGCCGATATGATCGCCGTAGCGAGAGGCCGGCTTTCGACGGCCGACAAGCCCAACGAGATCGACGCCGTCGCGATCGGCAGCCCACACCTTTCCAAAACCGAGTTCGACATGCTGGAGAGGCTGCTGGCCGGCCGCTTACTGCGTGTTCCGATCTACGCCTGCACCGGCCGGCACGTCCTCGCCGAGATCGAACGCGAAGGACGGCGCGAAGCCCTGGAGGCCTGTGGTGTCGTCATCGTGACCGACACCTGTGTCGTCGTGACGCCGATCATGCCGGATCGCGCCGATGGCGTGCTGATGACCAACTCGGGCAAATTCGCCCACTATGCGCCGGGCAACACCGGCTATCACGTGCTCTATGGTTCACTTGCCGACTGCGTCGAAAGCGCGGTGGCCGGCCGCCCTCGGTATGCGGAGATCGCGGCATGACCATCCACGCCGAAATCCTCGTGCCCGGACATGCCGGCGATGGCGAAGCACTGATCCTTTCGGCACCAATAAGCTTCTGGGGCGGCGTTGATCCAAAGAGCGGGCGAATCGCCGATGTGCGCCATCCGCAATGTGGTACGAGCATTGCCGGCAAGGTGCTGTTCCTGCCCGGCACCATCGGGTCGTCATCAGCCTCGGCGGTTCTCATGGAACTCGTCCACAATGGCCATGCGCCGACAGCGCTGGCGCTCAACGAACCCGATGCCATCCTGCTGCTCGGCCTGATCGTGGCGCGTGAGATGGGCTGGCCAACCCCGATTGCGGTCAAGCTCGGCCGGCAAGCCTTTTCAGGCTATGACGGGAAAAGCGTGCGCGTGGACCAGGACGGCACGATCCGCATCCTGACATCCTGATCCGGGTACACGGCGACTACACGCGGGCTGGCAACACACGATCCGGCGGGCGGTGACCGTCGAAAAAAGTACGGATGTTGATGATGACCTTCTCGCCCATGTCGATACGGCCCTCGAGGGTCGCCGACCCCATATGCGGCAGCAGAACCACCTTGTGCTTTGCGGCGAGCCTGAGCAGCTTGGTATTCAGCGCGGGTTCGTTCTCGTAGACGTCGAGGCCTGCACCGGCGATCTTGCCTTCCTGCAGCAGCTTGATCAGCGCATCCTCATCAATGATGTCGCCGCGTGCCGTGTTGACGATATAGGCGGAGGGCTGCAGCAGCGCCAGCCTCCTGGCGGACAGGAGATGGAAAGTGGCTGGTGTCGACGGGCAGTTGACCGAGATGATGTCCATGCGGGCCAGCATCTGGTCGAGGCTTTCCCAGTAGGTGGCCTCGAGTTCGTCCTCGACGCTTTGCAGAACACGGTGACGGTTGTGGTAGTGGATGGAAAGGCCGAATGCCTTGGCGCGGCGGGCAACGGCGGTACCAATGCGTCCCATGCCGACGATACCAAGTCGTTTGCCCCAGATACGGCGCCCGAGCATCCAGGTCGGCGACCAGCCGGGCCATTTTTTGTCGCCGGTCAGCACGTTGGAGCCTTCTGCAAGCCGCCGTGGCACCGCAAGCATCAGCGCCACAGTCATGTCGGCGGTGTCTTCGGTCAGCACATTCGGCGTGTTGGTGACGGCGATGCCTTTTTTAGAAGCCGCAGCGACATCGATATGATCGACACCGTTGGAGAGGCTTGCAATAAGCTTGAAGTTCGGTCCCGCCTGCTCGATCAATTCGGCATCGATGCGGTCGGTGATGGTGGGAACAAGCACATCGGCCTCGCGCAACGCCGCCGCGATCTCCTCGCGCGACATTGGCTTGTCCTCGACATTCAGCCTGGCGTCGAACAGTTCGCGCATCCGCGTCTCGACAGGATCCGGCAATTTGCGCGTGATCACAACGAGAGGCTTCTTTTTGCCGGCCATCGTTTCCTCGTTCCCGGGATGCTGTTGAGACCTCTTTAACCAAGACCGGCGAAACTGCAAACTGGTCTCGGTAGCCATGCCTCATGTAACAAGCGGGACCGCCGAAGACAAAGAAAAAGGGCGCGCACAGGATTGCCGACGGCGCCGGAAAAAGGAACGAACGTGTCTGGTTTCGCGTCGCTACGTCTGATTGTCTCCGCGACAATGCTTGGCCTGCTCACGCTTACCCCGGTCGCGACGGCACAAAATGCCGCAGCACCGGCCCAGACAGTGACGCTGGGGCCAAGCGGCCTGCCGCTGCCGCGCTTCGTCAGCCTGAAATCGGCGCGGGTCAATTCGCGCGTCGGCCCAGGCGTAAACTATTCGGTCGACTGGATGTACACCAAGGCCGGGCTGCCGATGGAGATCGTTCAGGAGTACGACACCTGGCGGCGCGTACGCGACGCCGATGGCTCCGAAGGCTGGGTAAGCCAGGCGCTGCTCTCCGGCAAGCGGACCGCAATCATTGCGCCGTGGCAACGCGGCAAGGATACACGCATCAACCTCGTGAAGAGCGCTGCCAAGGATGCCAGCGTGGTGGCAATGATCGAACCCGGCGCCATCGGGACGATCAAGTCCTGTGATGGCCAATGGTGTGAAATGAGCCTGGGCGGCCACACGGGCTGGATCAGCCAATCGCTGGTCTGGGGCGCATATCCCGGCGAAAAGATCAACGAGTAGGACGTCGGTTCCGGCCGCGCAACGCAAAACCTGGCGGCCCAAGCGCTCGGCAGGCTGCCGAATGCGGCCCGTGCAGACTAATCGCGCTTAGGGCGCAAACGCACCACGACATCGACATTGGCGATTTCCATGCCCTCCGGCGGCTCCGGAAGGTTGCCGACGGTCACGGGACCACTTTCGATATCGAAAACCCGGTTCTCACCTTCAACAAAGAAATGATGATGGTCGGATGTATTGGTATCGAAATAGGTGCGTGAGCCCTCGACAGCCAGGATGCGCAGAAGACCGGCTTCAGTAAACTGATGCAGCGCATTGTAGACAGTGGCCAGCGAAACCGGCACACCCGCGGCAAGCGCTTCCTCATGCAGCTCTTCTGCCGAAAGATGGCGGTCGCCTTTGGCAAACAGCAGATCGGCCAGTGCAATGCGCTGGCGAGTCGGCCTCAGGCCGGCTTCGCGTACCCGCTTGTCCACAGTCATGCCATCTTTCCGATCGTCCAAACCGATCAACTCACCATCGCGTTCCGCCCGCAACTGCCCGCCGAGAGCGGCAAAAATCAGGCGAAAATCCCAGTCCCATATTATGCCAGATATATTCTGTAGGCCAAATCCGATCAATAGCGCGCATTGACCCGACGAAATGGGCAGGCTAGAGCCAGCGCGATATCTCCGGCGTCGGTTTCCGGCGTGAAACGGACTGTGTTACTAGAAATCGGACACGGGCTTCACATCGCCCGACGAACGACGGGGAAGAACTCAATGGCGGATCGGAAATCGAGTTACGACTACGACGATCTGCTGGCGTGCGCGAAGGGCGACCTGTTTGGTCCCGGCAATGCCCAGCTTCCCTATCCGCCGATGCTCATGTTCGATCGCATTACCGAGATCAGTGAGACCGGCGGCGCTTTCGACAAGGGTTTCGTTCGCGCCGAATTTGCCATCCACCGCGACCTCTGGTTCTTTCCCTGCCACTTCATCGACAATCCTGTGATGCCCGGCTGCCTGGGCCTGGATGCGCTCTGGCAACTCACGGGCTTTTTCCTCGGCTGGCTGGGCGAGCCGGGCAAGGGAATGGCTCTGTCGACAGGCGAGGTCAAGTTCAAGGGCATGGTGACGCCTTCGGTCAAGAAGGTGGAATACGGCGTCGATTTCAAACGCGTCATGCGTGGCCGACTGGTGCTTGGCATCGCCGATGGCTGGTTGAAGGCCGACGGCGAACCCATATACGCGGCCACGGACTTGCGGGTGGGCCTGGCGAAGCAGCCAGCGGCCTGACACCTGCACTCAAAGAGAAAACGAGGAGCGCAACATGAGACGGGTCGTAGTTACAGGCCTCGGCATCGTATCGTCCATCGGCAACAATGCCGAGGAGGTCAGCGCCTCTCTCCATGATGCCAAATCCGGCATCAGCTTCTCCAACGACTTCGCCGAACACGGCTTCAAATGCCAAGTCTGGGGCGCTCCAAACCTCGACGCAACCGAACTCGTCGACCGCCGTGCCGCTCGCTTTCTGTCGCAAGGCGGTATGTGGAACCACGTCGCCATGAAGCAAGCCATCGCCGACAGCGGGCTTGAGGAAAGCGAAGTTTCGGGTAACGAACGCACCGGCATCATCATGGGTTCGGGCGGTCCGTCGACGCGCACCATCGTCGAGGCCTCGGAAGTCACACTCAAGAACAACAGTCCAAAGCGCATCGGGCCATTTGCCGTTCCGAAAGCCATGTCGTCGACGGCTTCGGCGACGCTGGCCACCTGGTTCAAAATCCATGGCGTGAACTATTCGATCTCGTCCGCCTGTTCGACGTCGGCCCACTGCATCGGCAATGCCGCCGAGATGATCCAGTGGGGCAAGCAGGACATCATGTTCGCCGGCGGCCACGAAGACCTCGACTGGACGATGTCCAACCTTTTCGACGCCATGGGCGCGATGTCGTCCAAATTCAACGACCGCGCCGCAACGGCCTCAAGAGCCTATGATGTCAATCGCGATGGCTTCGTCATTGCGGGTGGCGCCGGCGTGCTCGTGTTGGAAGAACTTGAGCACGCCAAGGCGCGTGGCGCCAAGATCTACGCCGAACTGACCGGTTATGGCGCGACTTCCGATGGTTTCGACATGGTAGCCCCCTCCGGCGAAGGCGCGATCCGCTGCATGCGCCAGGCACTTGCAACCGTGAAGGAACCGGTCGACTACATCAACACGCATGGCACCTCGACGCCGATCGGCGATTCGAAGGAAATTGGCGCCATCCGCGAGGTGTTCGGCGACAGGCTGCCGCACATTACCTCCACCAAATCGTTGACCGGCCATTCTCTGGGCGCAGCAGGCGTACAGGAATCGATCTACTCCATCTTGATGATGCAGGGCAGCTTCATCGGCGAAAGCGCGCATATCGAGGAGCTCGATCCTGAATTTGATGGTGTGCCGATCGTGCGCAAGCGCATCGACAACGCCAAGATCGATACGGTGCTCTCCAACTCCTTCGGCTTCGGCGGCACCAACGCCACGCTCGTTTTCCAGCGCCATACCGCATAGGGATTTTCACATGCAGGGTTTGATGAAAGGCAAGCGCGGCCTGATCATGGGCGTTGCCAATGATCATTCCATCGCCTGGGGTATCGCCCAGAAATTGGCCGAACAAGGCGCTGAGCTTGCCTTCACCTATCAGGGCGAAGCCTTTGGCCGCCGTGTCAAACCACTGGCCGAGAAGGTCGGGGCGTCACTCGTGGTGCCATGCGATGTCGAAGACAGTGCGTCGGTCGCCGCCACTTTCGACACGCTGAAGAGCGAGTGGGGCAAGCTCGATTTCATCGTCCACGCCATCGGATTCTCGGACAAGACCGAGTTGAAGGGCCTTTACGCCGACACGACGCGCGACAACTTCGTGCGCACCATGGTGATTTCCTGCTACTCTTTCACGGAAGTTGCTCGGCATGCCGCTGCGTTGATGCAGGACGGCGGATCAATGATCACCCTCACCTATGCCGGCTCGGTACGGGTCATGCCCAACTACAATGTTATGGGCGTCGCCAAGGCAGGCCTTGAGGCCAGCGTGCGCTATCTTGCGAATGACTACGGCCCGCGTGGGATCCGCGTGAACGGACTTTCGGCTGGCCCGGTGCGCACGCTCGCCGGAGCCGGCATTTCAGATGCGCGCTACATGTACTCCTACCAGCAGCGCAACGCTCCACTGCGGCGTACCGTCGGTATCGACGAAATCGGCAATTCGGCGCTCTATCTGCTTTCCGACCTTTCATCCGGCGTCACCGGCGAGATCCACTATGTCGATTCCGGCTATCATGTGGTTTCGATGCCGACGCTCGACGAGCTGAAACGGCTGGACGGCGGCAAGGACTGAGGCGCAAGGCTCGCGCTAGCCTCGTCGACTACCCTTACCAAGGTACAAACAGCATATCGCTCATCATGAAGCGTATGCTCTTGCCTTTTGGCAAACTTTCATGAAACGTTAGTCAACTTCGTCGCCGATAAAATGCGATCGATCGCAGGAAACTTATTTTAAGGGGATCGCGGTTAGAACATCCTGCAGATTGGGAACCTGCGCATGCCCTCTGACAAGAATCCTGGCCGAACGCCACTTTTCCGGCTGATAACCATCGCCAGCGCGGGCATGGGCAGCTTCATCCTCGGCCTGTGGGCCCTCAGGATGGGCATTGGCGACAACCTTACGGAACTTCCACTCAACACCCTTGTTGCCATTGTAGCCGGCCTCTGCGCTCTAGCGGCAGCCTGTGCGGCAATGTCCTTTTTCGCGGGTGTCGACGAATCGGCAGACTATGTCTTCTCCGAAACCAATTTCGACAAGCTGACGGGAACACTGGCCAAGCATGCAATGGTCGGCAAGGTGGCGGAAGCCGCGTCATCCACCCTCAAGACCGGCGAGCCGGTCTATCTGCTCGACATCGACATCAACCGCTTCAGCCAGATCAATGACGCGATCGGCTACACCCAGGTGGATGATCTCATCCGGCTTTTCGCCCAGCGCCTGAAAGGACTTCTGCCGCGTGAGGCGGTGGTCGGCCGTGTCGGGCCAGGCGAATTTGCTGTGCTCTATCCTGACAAGCGCCTTCCCGGTTCGATGGAGGCACTCGTCGAGAAGCTGATCGATGACTTGATCGCTCCCTATCAACTGAAAACACACCTGCAATCGGTCAGTCTTTCCGTTGGCGTCGTGGCCATGCCAAAGGATGGCGTCGATCCCGTATTGCTTCTGCGCCGCGCCAATCTGGCCCTGCAGAATGCACGGGCAACCAACGCAGCCGGCACGTGGTCGATTTTCCAGCCTGAAATGGGCAAGGTCGCGGATCATCGGCAATGGGTCGAGTCCGAACTGCACACGGCATTCGAGCGCGGCGATTTCGACCTGCATTATCAGCCCCAGCTCGACCTCTCTGTCGGAAGGGTTGTCGGCTATGAGGCGCTGATCCGCTGGAACCATCCGGAACGTGGCACGATTCCTCCAATGGAGTTCATCCCGCTGGCGGAAGAAACCGGTATGATCGGCCCCATCGGCGAATGGGTGCTGCGCAAGGCCTGCAGTGATGCCCGGCACCTGCCGGAAGACTGTTTCGTGGCCGTCAACATCTCCCCGGTTCAGTTCATGACCAGAGATTTCCTGGCGATGGTGCGCAACACCATAGCAAGCACCGGCATCAAGCCGTCGCGCCTGGAACTGGAGGTGACGGAAACGGCGATGATGCAGGACAAGGAGCGCGCCGCCGCCATCCTGAAAGAGTTGTCCGACATGGGTATTTCCGTGGCTGTCGACGATTTCGGCACAGGCTACTCCAACCTCAGCTACCTGATCGATTTCTCCTTCCACAAGCTGAAGATCGACCGGTCCTTCGTCAGCCGCATCGATACCGATTCCGGCTCCGGCGCCGTCGTCTCGACCATTGTCGGCCTGTCGCGTGCGTTGGGCGTCTCCACAATCGCCGAAGGTGTCGAAACCGAGAGCCAGGCAACCATGCTGAAGGCAGCAGGCTGTGAAGTCGTTCAAGGCTATCTGTTCGGCAGGCCCGCACCATTGCGGGTGATCGGCGGGCAGGCCCTCGAGCAAGTCCCCTACACCCCGCGCAGCGCAGCAAACCTGCATTGATGGTGCCTGGCTGGCAGCCGTCCGCCGTGTCGATCAGCGGCGTGCCAGCAGAACTTTGAAGGCGTCGTTGCGCCCGACTTCAGCGTGATTTGAGAAAGCAGCGGCCAGAAACGGCTCGTAAGGCAGTTGCCGGTTCGCCACCATCAAAAGGCGTCCACCGGACTTCAGGGACTTTGCGGCAGCACGAATGATCGCGCCGCCGAGTTCCGGTTCGGCTGCCCGCCCGCGATGGAAAGGCGGGTTCATGACAATAGCGTCATAACGCTCCCCGACAGGTTCGGTCGCAAGGTCATGCCAGAACTGCCTGACGCCAAGGCCCGGCTGCAGTCGCGTCAATGTCCGCCCTGCTGCCTGCAATGAGGCATAGTCGGCTTCATAGAGATCAAGCCCGCTCAGGCCGGCCTCCCGCTCGGCAAGCGCGACCGACAAATAGCCCCAGCCGGCGCAGAAATCGGCGACATGGCCCCGGATATCGGCGGGCAGATGCTCGCTCAAAAGTCGCGAACCCGCGTCGACGCGATCGAAGGAAAACATACCGGGCGCTGTCTCGTAACGGCCCTCGACCAGAAGCGAAGGATTGATACCACGCAATCTGGCAGCAGCAGCACGGCCCGGCTGGGCAAACCAGAAAACCTGGCCATGATGTTTCGAAAGATGGCCTTCAATGCGGACAAATTCACCGACCCGTCTGCGGAGACTAGCAATTCCATCTTCCTTGCCGCCGGCAACGACGATCAAGCCATCATCGCCCGCGCGTTCGATGGCTTCAGCGATACGCAGTTCGTTGAGGCCGCGATGACGACCGGCGAGGACAAGCACGACATCATAACCCTCCCCTTCAGGCTCCGGCGAAACCACCTGCGCAGATGCCGCCAGATGACGAAAGTCGGGGCGGAACCCTTGGACAAGATGCAAAGCAGTGTCGAAGCCGGCCGGCAGTCGATAGCCTGGCAGAGCGCCGAGAAAAAGCGTGCGCGTGCCAGCGCCAGGCAGAGGCAGCATGTCGGCCTCAAAAGGATGGAACAGGGTTTTCAGCGCTTCGGAACTCATAACAAGGCCACTATCGCGTCAGCGATCTGGATGCACCTTGTTTCGCAGATAATCCGCAATGAGAACGGACCACCCACCGATGTCGGAGGCAAAAGTCTCCTGCGTCATGGCGTCCACCATCTCCTGCCTCGCAGCGCTCAGCGGAACATGATGACGTTCCGGTCAAGGTGTGACATTTTCCGTTCAGAAAAAATCCGTTGAAAGCCTGCTCCAGCCCTCTCCGGCCAGACCGCCGATGAACATCTCGTTTCGCTGAACCGCGCTCAACACCTCCACCCGCGTGGTAGCGACGCAGACATTGGCTCTGTGGCGAAAGAACACGCCAGGCTGGCGAGAAAGGGCGGCAAGGTGACGAGGTTCCACACGCCCCTGCGCCGCGACATGCCCTTCCTCCTGCAGATGGAACAACATGGCATCGACAGCGGGCCCTTCCGCGCCGCATTTCGCAATCACATTCAGCACTTCCGCCACACCGTTCGTTCGGCTGTAGTAGCAGAAGAAGCCTTTTCGGGCGCCTGTGTGATCCGCGACGGCAAACAGGCGCAATGTGCCTGCGGCCTGGTTTTCCGCCGCCAGCTGGAGAACCCAGTTCAGATCCTGCCTTGTCCAAGTCGGATGCACCGCATAGCCCTGAAGCAGCTCAGGAACCAGGGAAGCGGCCTCATCCCGCGCTATCTCCTTGACCGTGGCGTGGGATTTCGCAGTGCCTTTCACTGGAGCAAGCGGAAGTAGCGGGTTGAGCAGCTTGCCGACGGGCACAGCCGCTCGTCCGCCAACGACTGGATACCGTTGCGCTACCAGGTTCGCGGCATAGCTACCCAGCCGGAATATGCGGGTCCACCCCAGCGCGTGCGTGTTGAGCGACAGCCCCCCGACAGCCTCGATATGCCTGAGGCTTACGGGCGCCACGCTGTCGCTGAACTCTACCGTCCCCCCAGTCGGGCGCAGCGCGAGCGTCAATTCGGCAGGCCCACGCGGAGCCCCGCCAGGCTTTCCCATGAAGGCGCAGGTCATACGTCCCATGATTGATCGTCCATCGACCGTATAGGGAACCGGCAGAATGGAGACCGCGCTGTCTACTTCGCCATCCTCGTTTTCATGCACGATGCTCCCGAACGCAGGATCGTAATAGGGATTCTCGAAGAAGAGCCGCTGAAAATAACGATCGAAGCTTTCATCGCAGGATGTCGAGCCGGGACGGAAGACTTGCCTGAAAAGAACTCGGACGGCCGGAATGTCCTGAATCTCCATCGCGCGCACGCGTCGCGATTTCACCTCGTTCGCCGATGCCGAGATACGCCCCATGAGGCCTCTTTCACGCGGTTGTCTTGGCTGGTTCCGGCATCTCGACCTTGGCAGACGGATGAACGACGTAGCCCCCTATGTCAGGGTCACACTCGTCTGAATTGTGTAAAAAATCGTTGAAACAGCTGCTGTTGTTTGAGCTGATCGGTGCAGCAACTCGCGCCAGCCCAACTCGATGAGAAAGCGACAGGGCCGCCTGGCCCAATCCTCACGTCTCTCAGCAACCGTCGCGCCAGAGACTACCCGCCATGGCGACATGACGTAAAAAACGAAGCGACTGGCCGGTCCATCCGCGCCAGTCGCCCCGAACAAAACACTGGTTAGTTCAATAAAAGTCAGTCGCCAACCTGCTCCAGCTTTCGCCTGCAAGCCCACCGATGAACATGTTATTTCGCTGAACCGCGTTCAGGACATCGGCCCGCGCAGTCGTGACGCAAACATTGGCCCGATGGCGAAAGAACATGTTCGATTGCTGCGCAAGCGCCGAGAGATGGCGTGGATCCACTCGACCTTGCGCGGCGACATATCCTTCCTCCTGCAGATGGAACAGCATGACGCTGACAGCCTGCGTCTCGGTGCCGGACTTCGCGATCACGTTCAACACTTCAACCGTGCCGTTTGGGCGGCTGTAATAACAGAAGAAGCCACTCGGAGCTCCACTGCGATCAATGATCGCAAAGAACCGAAGCGCGCCGACGACGCGATTGTCCTCCGCCATATCCAGAAGCCAATGCAGATCTTTCTCTGTCCAATCCGGATGCGCGGCATAGCTTTGCAGCAAGACAGGAATGATGGAGATCGCTTCTTCATGCGTTATTTCCTTCACCGTGACATTGGATTTCGCAATCTTCTTGACCGGTTGAAGCGGAAACAGCGGATTGAGCATCCTGCCAGTGGAGGCCACCCACCCGCCCAGGAAGGGATGCCGCCTCGCCGCAATCGTCCCCAGATAGCTTGCCATCTGGAAGATACGCGTCCATCCGAGTGCGTGCGCTCCCAGCGTGACGCCACCGAGAGCCTCGAAATGCCTGAGGCTCACAGGTGCGGCCGTGTCGCTGAAATTGATCGTCGTTTCACTCGGTCGTATGCTGAGTGACAGTTCAGCAGCGCCTCGCGGTGAGGCTTCGGGCCTCATCATGAAGGCGCAGAGCAGCCGCCCCATCACCGATTGCCCGTCAACGATGTAAGGAACAGGCAAGATCGAAATCGCGCTGTCTATCTCACCGCGATCATTCTCATGCACAACACTCCCGATCTCCGGATCATAGTAAGGGTTTTCGAAGAAGAGTTTTCGGAAGTATTGGTCGAAATTCTCGTTACAAGATTTTGAATTTGGTCGAAAAACTTGCTGGAAGATGTCCCGGATTGTCGGAATGTCATCAACATTCATCGCGCGCAACATATACCGCGACTTGACGCCGGTCGTCGATCTCGAGATATACCCCATGACAGGCCCCCTTTTTCCCGAATGACCTATACGCCAATACTACATACGCGGTTCCCTAATATGTAAATAAGTCCTTAATCAGTTTTGTCTAATTAAGTTAATTTTCGTGCGCCGTTCCAGAAATGCAAACGGACGAAATCTGCCTCCAATCTGCCCCTGTTGCGCGATCGAGCCGGTCTGCAGCCCAATAGGAAAGGGCGCGGCCGAGGCCGCGCCCTTCACAAATTCGAGTGAATAAATCGATTAGGCGGCGGTTTCTTCGCCTTCCGCCTTCTTTTCGCGGGCGAGTTCCTTGCCAGTCTCCTGATCGACGACCTTCATCGACAGGCGGACCTTACCGCGCTCATCGAAGCCCATCAGCTTGACCCAAACCTTGTCGCCTTCCTTAACCACGTCTGTGGTCTTGGCAACGCGCTGGTCGGACAGCTGCGAGATGTGTACGAGGCCGTCCCGTGGACCGAAGAAGTTCACGAACGCGCCGAAATCGGCAGTCTTGACGACCGTGCCTTCATAGATCTCGCCAACTTCCGGCTCGGCCACAATGGTGTGGATCCACTTCTTCGCCGCCTCGATCTCCTTGGCGTTCGACGAAGCGATCTTCACCGTGCCATCGTCCTCGATGTTGATCTTGGCACCGGTCTTTTCAACGATCTCGCGGATGACCTTGCCACCCGAACCGATGACGTCGCGGATCTTGTCGGTCGGAATGTGCATGACCTCGATACGCGGCGCAAACTCGCCGAGTTCCTTGCGGCCCTCGGAGATGGCCTTGGCCATTTCATCGAGGATGTGCAGGCGGCCGTCCTTGGCCTGACCCAGCGCCACCTTCATGATCTCCTCGGTGATGCCATCGATCTTGATGTCCATCTGCAGCGAGGTGATGCCGTTGGCGGTACCAGCTACCTTGAAGTCCATGTCGCCAAGGTGATCTTCGTCGCCCAGGATGTCGGAAAGCACGGCAAAGCGCTCATCTTCCTTGATGAGGCCCATGGCAATGCCGGCAACCGGCTTGGCCAGCGGCACACCGGCATCCATCAGCGCCAGCGAGGTGCCGCAGACGGTCGCCATCGAGGACGAGCCATTGGACTCGGTGATCTCGGAAACGACGCGCAGCGTGTACGGGAACTGCTCGGCCGAAGGCAGCATCGGATGAATGGCGCGCCAAGCGAGCTTGCCATGGCCGATTTCGCGGCGGCCTGGCGAACCCATGCGGCCGGTCTCGCCAACCGAATAGGGCGGGAAGTTGTAGTGAAGGAGGAAGGTCTCCTTGTACATGCCGGTCAGCGAGTCGACATACTGCTCGTCTTCGCCGGTGCCCAGCGTGGCGACAACGATCGCCTGGGTCTCGCCGCGGGTGAACAGCGCCGAGCCGTGCGTGCGCGGCAGGATACCGACTTCCGACACGATCGAACGGACGGTCTTGAGGTCGCGACCGTCGATGCGCGAACCGGTGTCGAGGATGTTCCAGCGCACGATCTTGGCCTGGAGTTCCTTGAACACGGTCGAAACCTGCTCGGACGAATACTTCGCATCTTCGCCTTCGGCAGGGGTGAAAGCAGCCTTCACCTTGGCCTTGGCGGCATCAACCGCAGCGTAGCGGGCCTGCTTGTCGGTGATCTTGTAGGCAGCGCGCAGGTCGCCCTCGGCAACGCCGAGCATTTCCTTTTCCAGATCGCCGAAGGATGGCGGTGTGAAGTCACGCGGCTCCTTAGCGGCAACCTCCGCCAGCTTGATGATCGCTTCGATCACCGGCTGGAAAGCCTTATGGCCGAACATGACAGCGCCGAGCATCAGCTCCTCGCCCAGTTCCTTGGCTTCCGACTCGACCATCAGAACAGCTTCGTTCGTACCGGCAACCACGAGGTCGAGCTTGGATTCCTGCATCTCGTCGATATGCGGGTTCAGCACATATTCGCCGTTGATGTAGCCGACGCGAGCACCACCGATCGGGCCCATGAACGGGACGCCTGAAAGCGTCAGCGCTGCTGAGGTGGCAACGATCGACAGAATGTCCGGATCGTTCTCGAGATCGTGCTGCACGACGGTGACGACGATCTGGGTGTCGTTCTTGTAGCCGTCTGCGAAAAGCGGGCGGATCGGACGATCGATCAGGCGGGAAACCAACGTTTCCTTTTCGCTCGGACGGCCTTCACGCTTGAAATAGCCGCCCGGGATCTTGCCGGCGGCGTAGGTCTTTTCCTGGTAGTTGACGGTCAGCGGAAAGAAATCGAAACCGGGCTTGGGCTCCTTGGCCGAAACGACGGTGGCCAGAACCACGGTCTCGCCATAAGTCGCCAGCACAGCGCCGTCAGCCTGGCGCGCGATCTTGCCAGTTTCGAGGATGAGCGGACGGCCGCCCCATTCGATTTCCACTTTGTGTTGCTTGAACATATCTTGTCCTTCATATGCGGAAGGGGCCGCGCCATCCAATCATGCGCGACGCCCCCTTCCTGGCTCCTTTTGTCGGGCAGCCACGGGCAAGACAACGGGAGGCTTGAGAGAGCCGGGCTGGCGCCCGTGCAAGCATCCTGCAATCCTGCCCCATGACCGTCCACGGGCGGTTTCATGCGGCCCTCTGCCTACAGAAACCGGGTCGGGCCTGAGGCCCGAATGCGCGACCGGCGAGCCCTCGATGAGAGCCCGCCGGCCAATTCGTCAGCGACGCAGTTCGAGCTTCTCGATCAGCGTCTGGTAGCGCGCTTCATCCTTGCGCTTGAGATAATCAAGCAGGCTGCGACGCTGGGAAACGAGCGCAAGCAGGCCACGACGGGAATGGTTGTCCTTCTTGTGGTCCTTGAAGTGCTCGGTCAGGTTCTTGATACGCTCGGAAAGGATGGCAACCTGCACTTCCGGCGAACCGGTGTCACCGGCAACGGTAGCAAACTGGGTCAGCAGTTCCTTCTTGCGTTCAGCAGTAATCGACATCGCATTTTTCCTTTCTCAATGGAGGAAACGAGGCGCCCAGAGCCGGGATGTCGTCCAGCAAGGGTCGATGAGCATCACGCAATCCAGCGCGATGTTGCGGCGCGTATAGTGCAAAAAAACGCAAAAAGCCAGCGCATATTCGCAAGGCTGGCCTGAGCGCAGCGCGCGCCAGCCCCTTCCGGGCCTAGAGCCACTTCTTCCATTTGAAGAAACTGACCAGCCCTATCGCTACCAGCGCCATGAAAACAAGAGCAACCGGATAGCCGTAATAGGCCTTCAGCTCCGGCATGTTCCATGGCGATGCCGCCGGGTCGAAATTCATGCCCCAGACGCCGACAAGGAAAGTAAGCGGAATGAAGATCGCTGAGACGATGGTGAGCAGACTGATCACCTCGTTGGTCCGTGCCTGGCTGAGCGAGAGATGCATTTCGATCAGGCCGGTCGTCATATCGCGCTGCGTATCCGCCAGTTCCACGAGTCGATAGGCATGATCCAGCGTGTCGTTGAGGAAAATCTTCGTCTCCGGCTTGATGTAGGCGGCATCGGAGCGCACCAGCCCCGCCAGCGCATCACGCAGCGAAAGCATCGTCCGGTGCAGCTGGCCGGCGTGACGGCGCTGTTCGTGCAGAATACGGACCTGCTGCTTGTGTGGATGACGCAGCATCGCATCCTCGACCTCGTCAGTGCGGGCGCTGGCGTTTTCGATCAAGGGAAAGAACGAGTCGACGATGGCATCGATAAGCGCGTAAGCGAGATAATCGGCTCCACGCGAACGCAAGCGATTGGGCATCGAGGCGACGATACGCTTGCGCACCGGATCGAAAGGATCACCTTCGCGCTGCTGGAAGGTAATGACGAACCCCTTGCCGAAGAACAGGGAAATCTGCTCATAGCGGTAGGTGGCGGGGTCATCGATCATATTGACGACGACAAAGGCGTGGTCGTCGAAAAACTCAGCCTTTGGTCGCTGGCCGGTGTTGACGACGTCTTCCAGGGCCAGTGGATGCAGGCCGAACTGCTTACCGATCTGCTCGATCAACTCGACATTTGCCAGGCCGACACAATCCAGCCAGACAAGCGGCCATTTTTCGCAATGCGTCTTGAGGTCATCGAGGCTGGCGTCGTCGATCTTTTCGCAGCGGTCGCGATCGATCAGCGTCAGACTAAGCTCACTACGCCGTGCCCTGGGGTCGGCAATCAACGTGCCGGGCGAAGCGCCTATAGGTGAGCGCTTCGCCATTCCCGGCTCTCGCTTCCGAACCGTTTCCGCTTTTGTCATACGAGCCTCGAGCGAATCCCTGGCGCGTATACTAGAGCATTTCCGCTTCTGTCCGAATCCCGGAAATGTCCTAACCTATTGTTTCTACGCAATTCCGGACACAAGACCGTTGCGCGCGCTGCCGGAATTGATCTGGTGGGACGGGCCTCAGCCCGCAAAGACCCGCTTGGGCTTGAACATGCCCTGCTCGATGGCGCCGATGGCGACCAGCTTGCCTCGCGCGGTAGCGCATGCCTCTTCCGCCTCCAGTGGTGCATCGCGACCGCGGATGATGACGGAATTGCCAAGCCGGATCTTCGTGGCCGCATCATCACTGATGGCGACCTGTGGCAGGCATTCCAGCGCTGCGGCGGTGTCGATCAGGAAGTCGTCCAGCGCAGCGTGACGCTCCGTGCCGGAGAACGGCGCATCGTCGCCTTCTGCTGCCGGAGGCAGCGCAGCCTCCAATTCAGCGATGGTGACGAAATCCTCCGACGTAAACGGATCGACCTCGGTGCGGCGCAGGTCCGCGATATGACCAAAGCAGCCGAGGTCACGTCCCATGTCACGCGCCAGCGAACGGACATAGGTGCCCTTGCCGCATTCGACCTCGAAAATGGTGCGGTCGGTGCCGTGTTCAACGATGTCGAGGCGCCCGATCTCGACCTCGCGGGCGGGTATCTCGACCGTCTCGCCGTCGCGGGCAAGATCATAGGCACGCTCTCCGGCGATCTTGATGGCGGAGAACTGCGGCGGCGTCTGCATGATGACGCCGGTGTAATTGGGAAGCAGCGTGCGGACATCCGCTTCGCTCGGACGCTTGTCCGAATTCTTCGTCACCGGCCCCTCGAGGTCGTCGGTGCTGCGCTCTTCGCCCCAAGCGACGGTAAAGCGGTAGATCTTGGCACCATCCTGCACATAGGGCACGGTCTTGGTCGCATCGCCCAGGGCGATCGGCAGCATGCCGGAAGCAAGCGGATCGAGCGTACCAGCATGTCCAGCCTTTTCAGCCTGAAACAGCCATTTCACCTTGGATACGGCTTCGGTGGACCCCATGCCAACCGGTTTGTCCAGGATCAGCCAGCCGGAAATCGGACGGCCCTTCTTCTTACCGCGACGCGCCATTACTCGTCGTTCTCCTTGTCAGTGTCATTCTCGTCGTGGCCAAGGTCGCGCGCCACTTCCGGCGAATGCAGCAACTCGTTGATCTTTGAGAAATTGTCGTAGCTGGTGTCGAGCCGGAAGCGGAATTCCGGCATGTATTTCATCTGCCGCAATGCAGGCGACATGCGCCCGCGGATGAAACGGGCATTGCGGTTCAGCGCTTCGACGACCGCCTTGTCGTCCTTGGCGCCGAGCGGCGCAACGAAAGCGGTGGCGATTTTCAAATCGGGCGACATGCGCACTTCCGATACCGAGATGACCGTCATCTCGATAAGGTCATCTCGCACGTCGCCGCGCTGCAGCATTTCGGACAAGGCATGGCGCACCTGCTCGCCGACGCGCAGCATGCGTTGGGAAGGGGCACTGGATTGCTGTCTACTCATTTCAATCTCTCAGATGGGAAAGCTGCACGGACAAGTGACAGCAATGGCGCGAAGGCCATTTGCATGGAAATTACAATCACATGAGACCGTCCAGCCATTGGCCGGATCTTAGGTGGATCGATGCGGGTGGCCCCGAACATTAGCCGACCTAACCCGTTTGCGGAGTGGGACCGCAGCCACGGTTGTCATCAGAGGAGAGCGGCTGACGCCGCCCTCCCGTTTTCGCCAGGCCCTTAGAGTTTGCGGGTCACCATCTCGACGCGGAAGCACTCGATGATGTCGCCGACCTGGATGTTCTCGTAGTTCTGGAAGGCCATGCCGCATTCCTGGCCGACCGGCACTTCCGGAACTTCGTCCTTGAACCGCTTCAGAGTCTTCAGCGTACCCTCGTGGATAACCACGTTGTCGCGGATCAGGCGCACACCGGCGCCGCGCTCGACGCGGCCTTCCGTGACACGGCAACCTGCGACCTTGCCGGTCTTGGTGATGTGGAAGACCTCGAGGATCTCCGCATTGCCAAGGAAGGTTTCGCGGCGCTCCGGCGAAAGCAGGCCTGACATCGCATCCTTAACGTCATCCACCAGGTTGTAGATGATGTTGTAATAACGGATCTCGATGCCGGCATGCTCGGCGGCAGCCCTCGCCTGTACATTGGCGCGGACGTTGAAGCCAATGATCGCCGCGCCCGAGGTTTCGGCCAGGGTGACATCGCTTTCGGTGATGGCGCCGGCACCGGCATGGACAATACGGGCACGAACTTCGTCGGTGCCGAGCTTGTCCAGTGCCGTCACGATCGCTTCGATGGAACCCTGCACGTCGCCCTTGATGATGAGCGGGAATTCCTTCAGCCCGCTCGCCTGCAACTGCGACATCATCTGTTCCAGCGAGCCACGCTGGGTTGCGTGCTTGGCAACGGCCTTGTCGCGGGCAAGACGCTGGCGATACTCCGTGATCTCACGGGCACGCGCTTCGTTGTTGACAACCGCGAAACGGTCACCAGCCTGCGGAGTACCCTGGAGGCCAAGGATTTCCACCGGCATGGCTGGCGGCGCCTCTTTGACCTGCTCGCCGCGGTCATTGACCAGCGCGCGCACACGGCCCCATTCGTTGCCGGCAACGAGGATTTCGCCCGGCATCAGCGTGCCGGTCTGCACCAGCACGGTGGCAACCGGACCACGTCCCTTGTCGAGGCGAGCTTCGATGACGACACCTTCCGCCGTACGGTCCGGATTGGCCTTGAGGTCAAGGATTTCGGACTGCAGCAGAATGGCTTCCAACAATTTGTCGAGGCCTGCGCCGGTCTTGGCCGACACTTCGACGTCGAGCACTTCACCGCCCATCGATTCGACGAACACTTCGTGCTGCAGGAGCTGCGTGCGCACCTTCTGCGGATCCGCGGACGGCTTGTCGACCTTGTTGATGGCCACGATGATCGGAACGCCGGCCGCTTTGGCATGGCTGATCGATTCGATCGTCTGCGGCATCACGCTATCGTCGGCGGCGACCACCAGGATCGCGATGTCGGTGGCTTGGGCGCCACGGGCGCGCATCGCCGTGAAGGCAGCATGGCCTGGTGTGTCAATGAAGGTGATCTTCTGACCGTCCTTCTCGACCTGATAGGCGCCAATATGCTGTGTGATGCCACCGGCTTCACCGGAAACCACATTGGCGTGACGCAGGGCATCGAGCAGCGAGGTCTTGCCGTGGTCTACGTGACCCATGATGGTTACCACCGGCGGCCGCGATTCGAGATCTTCGTCGCGGTCGGCGATGTTGAACAGGCCTTCCTCGATGTCCGATTCGGCGACACGCTTGACGGTGTGACCGAATTCCGAAGCCACCAGTTCGGCGGTGTCGGCATCGATTACATCGCCCGGCTTCAGGATCTGGCCTTGCTTCATGAAGTACTTGACCACGTCCACGGCGCGCTCGGACATGCGCTGTGCCAGTTCCTGGATCGTGATCGTCTCAGGAATGGTCACTTCACGCACCACCTTTTCGCGCGGCTCATTGTGCATCGCGCGCTTGAACTTCTCCTGGCGACGACGCATGGCCGACAGTGAACGCGCACGGGCGTCGCCATCCTCGGAAGACGTCGCCGTGTTGAGCGTCAGCTTGCCGCGGCGCCGGTCTTCCTCGGCCTTGGTCGGCTTGGCCGCTTTCGCCAGTTCAGGCGTCACGAGACGGCGTGGCGGCAAAGCCGAAGGAGCACCACTACGACCGCGCGGCTTGGTTTCTTCCTCCTCGGCTGCCACCTGATCGGCAGTCTGCGGCGCACGGCGGCGTGCTTCCTCTTCGGCGCGGCGGCGACCTTCGGCCTCGGCCTTGATGCGGGCCTCTTCCTCGGCCTGACGGCGCGCGGATTCCTCACGCTCGCGCTTGCGGCGCTCTTCTTCCTCGGCGCGGCGCCTCGCATCCTCGCTGGCGCGCTGGCGATCTTCGATTTCGCGCGCTTGAGAGCCCTCAAGGGCCCGGCGGCGGGCTTCCATTTCGCCGCGCGACAGTTCGTTCAGCACCATACCACCACGATCTTGCTGAGGCGGCGTCGGGCGACGCTGCTCCTGCACGACCGGAGCGGCCTGCTGCGGCCGAGGTTGCGGCTGAGCCTGAACCTGTGGCTGGGCCGGAGCCTGCGGCTGGGCCTGAGGCTGCGGCTGGGCCGGTGCCTGAACCTGTGGTTGCGGCTGAGGTTGTGGCTGAGGCGCGGCCGGCTTCGGCGCGAAAACCGACGGTGCGACCGGTGCGGCCTGCTCGCCAGGCTTTACGAACTTGCGCTTGGTCTCGACCACGACCTGCTTGGTGCGGCCATGCGAGAAATTCTGGCGCACGGTGCTCTGTTCGATACCCGGGCGCTTCAGCGTCAATGTCTTCTTGGGCGTAACACTCAGCGTCTTGTCGTCGCCCGAATTCGTATCACTCATTCCATATCCTCTGCGGCATCATCATCGCCGGCAACAGCCGCAATCATTGCCAGATCGTCCGGGGAACCGCCCCGGTAACGGTCGAGCGCAACCATGCGCTTCACGGCCGCCTTACCCGCGTCGCTCGCGAGAACGGCAGCATGTATCACATTTGTCCCCCCCAATGCCAAACCCAAATCCGCTTCCGCGAAAAGTTTGTATGCGGGAATAGCGGGGCCGCCGAGATGGGCGGTGGCCCGGCGTGCCTGGGTGATCTTGCGCACTCCATCCTCGGAGGCTTCGAATGCGTGCAGGACAAGTGCCGCCTTACCGGAGCGCACGACACTGTCGACCTTGGCGGCGCCAAGCGCAACCGCACCGGCCTTGCGGGCTAATCCGAGCGCGCCCAGGGCCGAGCGCATGAACAGCCCCTCGACCATAGCGCCGAGTTCCGGCGGAACGACGACCTGCTTCTTGAAGGCGCGGGCAAAGTGCCCCTTTGCCGAGGCCTTATCAACAGTAACGCGGTCGGCGCTGACCCAGCAGCCCCGACCGGGCAATGTTCTCTTGAGATCTGGAACGACGGCCGAATCCGGACCGACGACGAAACGGATCAGGTCATCCGTTTCGGCGGTCTTCCTTGTGACGATGCAGGTGCGATCGTTCATCTCGGACAAGGGTTGCTCCGGCCGGTTTCATCTTACGCGCCGGTGGTTTCGGCGTCAGCGACCTCAGCCTGGGCTTCCTCTTCGGAAATCCAACCAGCCTTGAGGCGCGCAGCCAGAACCATCTGCTCGGCTTCAGTCTTGGAAATACCGTGCGCGGCAAGCACGCCCGGGAATACCTTGGTCTCGCCGTCCTTGCGCTCTTTCCAACCGACGAGATCGTCGGCAGCGTAGCCGGCGAAGTCCTCGATGGTCTTCACGCCGTCCTCACCCAGCGTCACCATCATCGCGGTGGTTACGCCCGGGATTTCACGCAGTTCGTCCTTGACGCCCAGCTTCGTGCGGGCGGCGTCGTGCTCGGCCTCGACCTTCTCGAGATGTTCGCGGGCACGATTCTGAATCTCGGTCGCGGTGTCGTCGTCGAAGCCGTCGATCGAGGAAATCTCACCGGCGTCGACATAAGCCACTTCCTCAACCGAGGTGAAGCCTTCCGAGGCCAGCACCTGGCCAACCATCTCGTCAACGTCGAGAGCTTCCATGAACAGGTTGGAGCGTTCGACGAATTCTTTCTGGCGGCGCTCGCTCTCTTCCTGCTCGGTCAGGATATCGATATCCCACCCGGTCAGCTGCGAAGCAAGGCGCACGTTCTGGCCGCGGCGGCCGATGGCCAGCGACAGCTGATCGTCCGGCACCACCACTTCGATGCGCTCCGCATCTTCATCCAGAACAACCTTGGCGACTTCCGCCGGCTGCAAGGCGTTGACGATAAAGGAGGCTGCGGAAGGCGACCACGGAATGATATCGATCTTTTCGCCCTGCAGCTCGCCGACAACGGCCTGGACGCGCGAACCACGCATACCGACGCAGGCGCCAACCGGGTCGATCGAAGAATCGCGGCTGATGACGGCGATCTTGGCGCGCGAGCCCGGATCGCGGGCAACCGACTTGATCTCGATGATGCCGTCGTAGATTTCCGGCACTTCCATGGTGAACAGCTTCGCCATGAACTGCGGATGAGTCCGCGACAGGAAGATCTGCGGGCCGCGCTGCTCGCGGCGCACGTCGTAAACATAGGCGCGGACGCGATCGCCATACTTGTAGTTTTCGCGAGGAATCAGCTCGTCACGGCGGATGATCGCTTCACCACGGCCGAGATCGACGATGACGTTGCCATATTCGACGCGCTTGACGGTACCGTTGACGATCTCGCCGATGCGATCCTTGTATTCGTCATACTGACGGTCGCGTTCGGCCTCGCGAACCTTCTGCACGATGACCTGCTTGGCCGACTGCGCGGCGATGCGGCCGAAATCCATCGGCGGCAGCTGTTCAGCGATGAAATCGCCGAGCTGCGCATCGGGATTGCGCTCGCGCGCCGAAAACAGCGAAATCTGCGTGGCGTAGTCCTCGACGTTTTCGACGACTTCCATCAGGCGTTGCAGCTTCATCTCACCGGTGTTCGGATTGATGTCGGCGCGGATATTGGTTTCCTGGCCGTAACGCGAGCGCGCGGCCTTCTGGATCGCGTCGGCCATCGCGGCAATCACGATCGACTTGTCGATCGACTTTTCGCGCGCGACTGCGTCTGCAATCTGCAGCAGTTCGAGCCTGTTGGCGCTTACAACCATCTTAGTCTCCCTGAACAGGGCCGCCTTCACCGGCGGCCGCTCATTCACTTTTCGGCTTCGGTTTCTTCTGCGGCGTCATCGTCACCGCGGTGTTTCTTGGCGTCCTTGCGTGCCCGGTTGTCCTTCGACAAGGCTTCGCGGATCAAATCGTCGGTCAGCACGAGATGGGCTTCGGCGATCGTGTCATATGGAATGCGTACTGTCGGCTCTTCGCCGTAGGCTGCCTTGTCACGCTCTAGCAGGATGCCTTCGGCATCGGCTTCGGCGATCTTGCCCTTGAAGCGTTTGCGGTCGGCGACGAGGACCGAGGTCTCCAACTTGACCAGATGGCCGGCCCAGGCGACGAAATCGGACGTACGAACCAGTGGCCGGTCGATACCAGGCGACGACACTTCCAGATGATACGCCTTCTCAATGGGATCGTCGACATCAAGCGCCGGCGAAACCGCCCGGCTGACTTCTTCACAATCCTCGACGGTCATGGTGCCGTCTTCGCGTTCGGCCATGATCTGCAGCGTCAGACCATGTTGGCCCGACAGGCGCACACGCACGAGACGGAAGCCCATGCCACGCAGAACGGGCTCAACGATGATGGCGATGCGTGCATCGATACCGCTCTCGCGGATGATACGGTCGTCGCTATCGGCCTGGCTTGAAGTCATGCGGTGTCCGCTACTCGAATCTCTTGGCTGCGGCCGGTAACAAAAAAGAGCGGGACCGGGTGGACCCACTCTTCGTCATACCGACCAAGAATTTGAAGCCGATATAACAATGGCGGTGGTGAAATGCAAGGCTGGCGCGAAATCGGCGCCGATTTCCCCATCCATGCGTGATCTGCATGGCAGCTTTGCCTTCAAAGCCCTGTTAGAGGGCCGGCTTGCTTCCTATGTTTTGTGCAGTGCAGCAAAAAGCTGTATGGAAAAAGATGGAGTAAAACCGTGCGCACCAGCAGAACCGCGATCCGCAATCTGATCGACATCGTCGGCAGCGCGATCAATGCGGCCGGCGCCGTGGAAGGCAACCGAGCGCCTAAGGGCAACGACCTGCGCCGCCTCGGCATCGACCCGGTCGAGTTCGGCAAGATTCGCCGCATCTGACATGAAAGGCGGAGGCCCAAGCCTCCGCCCCGATCGGAGCAGCGAGCGGCATTCAAGCCGCCCAGCACAGAAATTGGCTCAGTCGCTATCGCCGCCGAGCTGTGACAGCACCTGATCCTTGCCGCGCCAGCGCAGGTAGAGCGGCACGACTACCGCCGCAATTGCAAGCACCCAAAGCCCGATCGCGATCCACGAATGGAACAGCACCGAAGGATCGCCCTGGCTGATGGCGACAGCGCGGCGCAGTTGCTGTTCGGCCAGCGGTCCCAGAATCAATCCCACCACGACAGGCGCGATCGGATAGTGGAAGCGCCGCAAGCCGTAGCCGAGCAGGCCGAAAGCCAGCAGCATGCCGAGTTCGAAGGTTGACGGGTTGGCGCCAATGGTGCCGAGCGTCGCGAACATCAGAATACCGGCGTAAAGCCATGGCGTCGGAATGGTGAGCAGCCTCACCCACACCCCGATCAAGGGCAGGTTCAGCACCAGCAGCATCAGATTGGCCACCAGCAGGCTGGCGATAAGGCCCCAGACCAGTTGCGGATTGCTGACGAACAGCAACGGCCCCGGCTGAAGTCCGAACTGCTGGAAACCAGCCAGCATGATGGCAGCAGTCGCCGTCGTTGGCAGGCCGAGCGTCAGCAACGGCACCAGCGTGCCAGCCGCGGAAGCATTGTTGGCCGCCTCTGGCCCGGCGACGCCCTCGATGGCGCCCTTGCCGAATTCCTCCGGCTTTTCCGCCAGTTGCCTTTCCACCGAGTAGGACAGGAAGGTGCCGATCTCGGCACCGCCGGCCGGCATGGCACCGATGGGGAAGCCGATCGCGGTACCGCGCAGCCACGGCTTCCAGGATCGACGCCAGTCCTCGCGCGTCATCCAGACCGAACCCTTGATCGCCTGAATTGTCGAATCGCCTCCCTTGGCAGCGGCAACGGAGAGAGCTTCGCCGATTGCAAACAGCGCCACGGCCAGCGTTGTCACCTCGACGCCGTCGAGCAGGTCCGGGATGCCGAAAGCAAGCCGCGCCTGGCCGGTCTGCAGGTCGATGCCGATCAGGCCGAGCAGCAGACCGATGAACAGCGAAGTCAGGCCTCGCAGCGTCGATTCGCCGAAGGCGGCTGATACGGTCATGAAGGCGAGCACCATCAGACCGAAGTATTCGGCGGGACCGAAAGAAAGCGCCAGTTTCACCACGGCCGGCGCGATGAAGGCGAGGCCGATGGTAGCGATCAGACCCGCGACGAAGGAGCCGATGGCGGCAGTGGCAAGGGCAGGACCGCCCCGCCCTGCGCGCGCCATCTTGTTGCCTTCGAGCGCAGTGACGATGGAGGAGCTTTCACCCGGCGTATTGAGCAGGATCGAGGTGGTCGAGCCACCATACATGCCGCCATAGTAGATGCCGGCGAACATGATGAGCGAGCCAGCCGGGTCGAGTTTGTAAGTGACCGGCAAAAGCAGCGCGACCGTCAGCGCCGGACCGATGCCCGGCAAGACACCAACGGCTGTGCCCAAGGTCACGCCGATCAGCGCGTAAAGTAGGTTCATCGGCTGCAGGGCAACCACGAGCCCGTGCGCCAGAAGTTCGAACGTCGTCATGGGCCTCGTCCCCTAGTCCCGTTCAAAACAAAAGATGTTCAAGAGGACCGGCGGGCAGCGAAAGCGAAAGGCCACGCGCGAAGATCACCCAGATGACGTAGGCAAGCACGATGCCAAGTGGGATCGTCTTCCACAGAGGCCCCTTGCCGAAGGCGCGCGCCGTGGCTGCAAACAGAAGTCCAGTGGCAATCGAGAACCCGGCGACTTTCAGAAGCAGCATTTGCGCCGCCAGCCCGCCGACGATCCAAAGGATCGGGCTGATCTGTTGCTGTTCGCGCTCAGGAAAATCGCCACGCCAGGCCTCTATCGCCGTCCAGATCGCCAGGACGAAAAAAACAGCTGCGATCACATACGGAAACGTGGTCGGACCGATGCGGGCATAGCTCGCAGCCCCGGCCTGCCTTGCAGTCGACCAGACGACCACGATGGCCACGACAACCAGTGCGGCAGCGATGGCAAGCGCCGCCCAGTCCGGGCGGCGCGACATCTGTTTGGACGTGTTTTCGCTCATTTGACCAGGCCGATGTCCTTAAGCACACCGGCCGTGAGCTCGGTGTCCTTCTTCAACTGCGTGGTGAAGTCGTCCCCGGCCAGGTAGGTGTTCTCCCAGCCCTTATCGGCGAGGATTTTCTGCCAGGCGGCGGACTTTGCCATCTTTTCGATGTCGGCAAGGACCGCTGCCTTCTGCTCCGCGCTGATGCCGGGAGCCGCGGCAACCATGCGCCAGTTCTGGATGGCGACATCGACGCCAGCTTCCTTGAAGGTCGGCGCTTCGATGCCTGGAATCGGCTTTTCACTGGAAATACCGATGAGGCGCAGGGTGCCTGCCTTTACCTGTTCCGAGAATTCGCCGTAGCCCGAGATGCCGACCGTGACCTGGTTGCCAAGCAGAGCCGCAAGCGCCTCGCCGCCACCCGAGAAGGCGATGTAGTTGACCTTGGTCGGATCAACGCCGACCGCCTTGGCAATGAGACCAGCGGTGATGTGGTCGGTGCCGCCGGCAGAACCGCCGCCCCACGAAACCGAACCCGGATCCGCCTTGAGCTTGGCGATCAACCCAGCCATGTCCTTGATGTCGGAAGCGGCAGGCACCACCACCACTTCATACTCGCCGGTCAAGCGCGCGATCGGCGTCACCTGATCGAGCGTCACCGGCGAATTGTTGGTCAGGATGCCGCCGACCATGACATAGCCGCCAACGAGCAGTTGCGAAGGATCGCCGTTCGCCTGGTTGACGAATTGCGCAAGTCCTATGGTGCCGGCGGCACCCGGCACGTTGGTTACCTGCACCGAGCCGGAAATCTTCTCGTCCTGCAATGCGGTCTGCATGGAGCGCGCGGTCTGGTCCCAGCCGCCGCCGGGTGCAGCCGGAGCCATGATCTTGTAGTCGGCGGCGAAGGCCGGAATGGCCATCACGCTCGCCACGATGGTCGCCAGAAGGAATTTCTTCACGGTCTCTCTCCCTTGAGACGCAGCCCATTGGGGTCGGCTGGCGTCATGTTCGCATTGGTTCGCGCCGCACGACCGGCGTCGCGTCGAGACAACCCTGGGAGAATGATGGTTTGAGCGGCTGCCGCCGAAGGCTGCTGCCTTCGTGCTGGCACCGTTACGGTCCCTCTCCTCCCAGACCTGCAGGCCCGACTGCCTCCAACAGCCAAACCGACAGAAATGCTAACCGAGCAAGCTGACATCTGACTGACATCCTGCTCGCACGGCGATCATGACTTAAACATGATGCCTTTGCCAACGCTTCCTGATCAGCGCCCCTGTAGAGCAGCGTTCCAGCGCTCGACCAGGCGGGTTCGTTTGACCTGATCGAGATAGACAAGAAGACCGGGGCTCACCGGGACCGGACGCAATTGCGCGCCCATCGTGGCCTGGATGGCGTTGGCGGTGTTTTCACCGGACACATCCGGATTGACGGCCGCGATGTGGAGATCGCGCGCCATGATGGTCTGGCCCTCTGCAGACATGAAGTAGGCGAGCAAGGCACGCCCCAGATCCGGTGACGCCGCGGCCTTCGGTACCAGGCCGATGCGCGACATGACGACCGTATAGTCCCGCGGCATGACGATGCCGACATCGGGATTTCTGGCCGCCCAATCCGTCGCATAGGAGCCGAGGATGTTATAGCCCAGCACCGCGCGACCATCGGCAATGCGCTCCAGGATCGCGGCGCTCCTGGAGTAGAGCTTCACGCCGGCCTTTCCCATGCTGCGGATCACCGACCAGATGTCAGGAAACTGTTCCTGATCGCGCGCCATGAACATGAAACCGACGCCGGAACGCTCAATGTCGTAGGTGGCGATCCTGCCCTGGACACCTTCGGCATTGCGCTCGAGGTAATCGACGAACTGCGCACGTGTCGCCGGCGGCGAAACATCGCGAAAACTCGGCTTGTGATAGACGAAGACCGCAGGCTCGAAGGTCAGTGCATAGGCAGTGTTGCGCCAGTTCGCCCAGCGCGGCCAGCGCGCGCTCATCGGCATGTTGCTTTCCTGCGCATAACCATCATTGGCGAGTTTGACCTGCAGATCCATCGCGGAAGAAAAAGCGACGTCGCCGGTTTTCTGGCCTGCATTGGTCTCTTCGGTGACGCGCGTGTAGATGTCGCCTGTGAGCAATTCCTCATACCGCACGGCGACGGCGGGATTGGAGCGGCGAAACCCCTCGATCATGCCCCTGGCCAAAGGTGCGTCGAGTGCCGAATAGACGACCAGCGTGCGCGCGCCGGCATCACCGTTGAGAGCCGGGAAAAGCGTTGTCTCAGCCAGCACAGGCCTCGAAAGCAAAACCAACAGAGCAAAGACCAGAAAGCGCATAGCGACCAACTTGCCCGAGCCCGCGATCATCCACAAGCGTCGCCCATTGCGGCGGTTTGGAGCACACGAAAGACCTGTCAGGGCGGAATGCGATCAGATGGATCGGCGCTCCGCTCTGTGTCTTTGTCTTGCGCATGATCGTCATCCGAAAAGTCTGCAACTTTTCGGGATCATGCTCTAGGTTCGGCAAAACAATTTCGACGAGGAACTGCGTTGCGCATTCTGGTTGTGGAGGACACGCAGACACTAGCCGATGGGCTGGTGGCCGTGCTGAAAGGCAGCGGCTACGCGGTCGACCACGTCATTGATGGCCAATCGGCACTGGCCGTGCTTGCCGCCGAACGCGTGGACCTGGTCATCCTCGATCTCAATTTGCCAGGCATGGACGGGCTCCAGGTCCTGCGCACCATCCGGGCCCGCCAGGATGGGCCGGGTGTGCTTATCCTGAGCGCGCGTGCCGACCTGCATGACAAGATCAAAGGATTGGATCTCGGCGCCGACGACTACATGACCAAGCCGTTCGACGTCGACGAGCTGGAAGCACGTGTGCGCATGCTGCTGCGCCGCCATGCCGGGCTGAAGTCGTCGACGGTTTCGTTCGGCGAGGTGATCTTCGATCTCACCTCGCGCAGCTTCTCCGGCGGTGGCATGCCGCTTGACCTCCCCGCCCGTGAAGTCAGCCTGCTCGAAACACTGTTCCTGCGCGCAGGAAAGGTGGTGACGAAACAATCGATCCTGGAATCGCTGTCCGGCTTCGACGAAGAGCTGTCCTTCAACGCCATCGAACAATATGTCAGCCGGCTTCGGCGCAGGCTTGCCCCGCACGGTGTAACCGTGCGTACAGCGCGTGGCATCGGCTACTATCTCGAGAAGGTGTCGCGAGACATGGAAGCCCCTCGCTGATGGCCGCCAGTACACCCTATTCGCTACGCCGCCGTCTCCTGTTCTGGCTGCTCGTGCCGTTAATCGCGATCGGACTGATCGCCTTGCTGGACACCTGGCGGGAAGCGATCGGAACGGCAAACGCGGCGTCGGACCGTGTGCTTGCAGGCTCGGCGCTGGCGATTGCGGAGCGTGTCGTCGTTTCAGAAGAAGGTACCCTTGAGGTCGACATCCCTTATGTGGCGCTGGAAATGCTGACATCGGCGGCGCAGGATCGGGTCTTCTACCGCGTCGATGGTCCGCCGGGCACGTTCATCACCGGCTATGACACGCTACCGACGATGCCCGCGCCTCCGCCGGAAAAAGCCCAGTTTTCCGAAGCGATGTTTCGTGGCGAGCCGATCCGGCTGGCGGCACTGGCCCGCTCGGCCTCGACCGGTGTCGACTCCATTCCTTTCGTGGTCACCGTTGCCGAGACCACCATTGCGCGAACCCAGCTCGCTCAGACCATCCTGCTGCACTCGGCTCTGCGGCTGGTGGTGCTGATCGGTGGCGCGGCCCTGATCACCTGGTTCGCCGTCAATGCGTCGCTGCAGCCGCTCTATCGCCTGCGTGCGGCAATCGCCGAACGCAGCCCGGACGACCTTCATCCCATCGACGACCGGGTGCCGGGTGAGGTGCGCGGGCTGGTCGAAACGGTGAATTCCTTCATGGTGCGGCTCGGTTCCGCCCTGTCCGGCCTGCGCAACTTCACTGGCAACGCCAGCCATCAGTTGCGCACACCGATGACCATCGTTCGCACGCAACTTGCACTCGCCGGTCGCGCCAAGTCGCTCGATGAGGCCAAGGCTGCAGCGCAGACGGCAGACACGGCGATCGTGCGGGCAGAGCATGTGCTTTCGCAATTGCTGCTGCTGGCGCGCATTGAAGCTGCTGCATCGGACGGAATCGATACGAAATCGGTCGATCTCGCCGCCATCGCCATGGAGAGCGTTGCCGATCGCGTCATGAAGGCAAATGCCGCTGGCAGCGATCTCGGCTTCGAGGGCAGCGAGCCTGTCATCATTCGGGGCGAAGCGCTGCTCATCGGCGAACTGGTCGGCAATCTGGTCGACAATGCCATTGCTTATGCCGGCAGCGGGGCCGAGATCACGGTGCGAGTATCCGGCGGCCCGAAAACGGTGCTGGAAGTCGAGGACAACGGCCCGGGCATTGCGCCCGAAAAACTGGCCGCCGTGAGGGCGCGGTTCTCGCGTGGCGCCGATGCCGACAAGCCCGGCAGCGGGCTCGGCCTGCCGATCGTTGAAGAAATCGCCGAGCTGTTCGGTGGCAAACTGACCCTGTCGGTCGCGGCAGGCGGTCGCGGGCTCAAGGCGCTGGTGGCGTTTCCACCCCTTGACCCTCCGGCCGCGGCCGCACTAAGCGAGGGACAATTCCCCACGAAGGATCACCCAGCATGACAGTTTCGCGCGTATTGTCGGATGCTTTCATTCCCGAACTGCCGAACTACTACCGCGGCAAGGTGCGCGACAACTACGACCTGCCCGATGGCCGCCGCATCATTGTCGCCACAGACCGCCTGAGCGCCTTCGACGTTGTTTTGACCTCGATCCCTTTCAAGGGACAGGTGCTGACGCAGACCGCGCGGTACTGGTTCGAAGAAACCGCCGACATCTGTCCCAATCACGTGCTCGACTATCCCGATCCCAATGTCGTTGTGGGTACGCGGCTGGACATCCTGCCGGTGGAGATCGTGGTGCGCGGCTACCTGGCCGGCAGCACCGGTACGTCGATCCTGACCAAATACCGCAACGGCGAACGCGAAATGTATGGCATGCGTCTGCCCGACGGGCTGCGCGACAATGAACAATTGCCCGAGCCGATCATCACACCGACCAGCAAAGCCTTCGACGGTGGCCATGACGAGCCGCTGTCAGGCGCCGACATCCTTGCCAAGCGCCTGCTGAGTGAAGAGCAGTGGGACACAGTTTCCAGCTACGCGTTGAAATTGTTCGCCCGTGGCCAGACCCGTGCCGCCGAGCGCGGCCTGATCCTGGTCGACACCAAATATGAATTCGGTGTCGACCGCGACGGCCGCATCGTGCTCGCCGACGAGGTCCATACACCAGATTCGAGCCGCTACTGGCTGGCGGACAGCTATGCCGAAAGCTTCGAGGCGGGCGAACGTCCACGCAGCTTCGACAAGGATTTCGTGCGTGCCTGGGTGACGGCGCGCTGCGATCCCTACAAAGACGCCATTCCCGACATCCCTGCCGATCTCGTCGAGCAGACCTCACGCATCTATACCCAGGCCTATGAAGCGATTACCGGCAAAACCTTCGCTCCAGACCTCTCTGAAGGGAGCGTCCTGGAGCGACTTCGCAAAAACCTGAAGCAGTATTTTTGAACGCAGAAACCTGATGCAGGCCGCAACTCGCTGCCGGTTGTGATCTCACATCCGGCGGAATGTGAGATAGGCCGTGCGCCGTCCCTCGCGGATCGCCTTGGCCTCGTAGCGCGTGCTTTCCCAGCCCGGGTAAGGCGTGTGCCAGTCAGCCGCCTCGCCAGCCTGCCATTCGAAGCCCGAATGCGCGTGGCAATGCTGCAGGGTCCAGTTCACGTAAGTGTCGATATCGGACGCAAAGCAGAAGCGACCGCCCGGCTTCAGGACGCGCGCGAAACGGTCGAGATTGACCGGATTTACGAAACGCCGCTTCCAGTGCCGTTTCTTGGGCCATGGGTCGGGATAAAGCAGGTCGATCCAGTCGAGCGAGGCTTCCGGCAGCCAGTCGAGCAGCAAGGCTGCGTCGTCGTCGAAGACACGAAGATTGCCCGCCGGCGCTTTTGCCAGCGCCATCATCATCTTGGCCATGCCGTTGATGAAGGGTTCGGCGCCGATGAAGCCGGTGTCCGGATGCGTCAGCGTTTCCTGACGCAAATGCTCGCCACCGCCGAAGCCGATTTCGAGCCGTACGGAAGAAACGGGAGCCTCGAAGAGGCTTCCCAGATCTTTCGGTGCAGGCTGTTTCAAGTCGAGCCGGTAACGCTCGAGGCCTTTCTCGAGCGCCGTGGCCTGTGCCGGGCGGATGGTCTTACCCTTCCGCCGGCCGAAGAAGGCCTCACTCAACCGGCTGCGCCTGCCCTGCTCTTCCATGGCCGCATCCGCCGTCAGGCGGCCACGGCGTCCTTGAGCGCCTTGGCCAGATCGGTCTTCTCCCAGGAGAAAGAGCCGTCACGGCCCGCCTTGCGGCCGAAATGGCCATAGGAGGAGGTCTTGGCGTAGATCGGCTTGTTGAGGTCGAGATGCCGGCGGATGCCCGACGGCGACAGATCCATGACCTTGCGCAGCGCGCCTTCCAGCTTTGCTTCGTCAACGGAGCCCGTACCATGCAGGTCGACATAGACCGACAGCGGCTGCGCAACGCCGATGGCGTAGGAGAGCTGAATGGTGCAGCGATCGGCCAACTTGGCCGCCACGACGTTCTTGGCAAGGTAACGCGCGGCATAGGCCGCCGAACGATCGACCTTGGTGGTGTCCTTGCCGGAGAAGGCGCCGCCGCCGTGCGGTGCGGCACCGCCATAGGTGTCGACGATGATCTTGCGGCCGGTAAGGCCGGCGTCGCCGTCAGGCCCGCCGATCACAAACTTGCCGGTCGGGTTGATGTACCAGTTGCAATCATTTGCAATCTTCAGCTCACCAAGGGCTTCGCGGATGTAAGGCTCCACGACCTTGCGAACCTTCTTGGAATCCCAGCTTTCTTCGAGATGCTGGGTGGAGAGCACGATCTGCGTGACTTCGGCGGCCTTGCCGTCGACATACTTCACCGTGACCTGGCTCTTGGCGTCCGGACCAAGCCTACCCGCATCGCCATGGTTCTTGTGGCGGGCATCAGCCAGAAGCTCGAGGATCTTGTGGCTGTAGTAGATCGGCGCTGGCATCAGATCCGGCGTTTCGCGGCAGGCATAACCGAACATGATGCCCTGGTCGCCGGCACCTTCTTCGCCCTGACGATCAGCAGCGTTATCGACGCCCTGGCCAATGTCAGGCGACTGTCCGTGCAGCAGCACATCGATCTTTGCGGTCTTCCAGTGGAAACCCGACTGCTCGTAGCCGATGGCGCGAATGGCCTTGCGCGCCACGGACTTGAACTTGGAGGGGTTGACCACCGGATGTCCAGCCGCATCCTTCAGGATGTTCCCGGCCTTGTCTTTCTTGAGAAGTGTCTCCGGCACCCGCACTTCGCCAGCAATGACGACGCGGTTGGTGGTGGCAAGCGTCTCGCAGGCGACGCGGACCTTCCAAGGGTCCATGCCGGTCTTCTTGGCTTCGCGGTAGACGAGATCGACGATCTCGTCGGAGATGCGGTCGCACACCTTGTCGGGGTGCCCCTCGGATACGGATTCCGATGTGAAGAGATAGTTCTGCCGTGACACGGGTGATCCCTCTAGAAAGCAATCGGCAGACTGCCGATCTGGCGGGCCACGTGTTAGCGGGGCCGCGCCAGCCTCGTCAAGACGATTGCGGAGTAACGGATATCAAAGGCAGGCAAGGCGATGGAACAAAATACCAGGCACAGCCGGACAAAGAGCCAAGCTGACCATAGTCTCTGCTACAGTGGAAAATCGCCCCTGGATTAGCCTGCTTCGTCGCCGGCGAGTGACTTGACCAGATCGATGATCCGCCGGCGAACCTTCGGGTCGGCGACCTTCACGAAAGCGCGGTTGAGCTGCAAGCCTTCCGGGGTGGAACAGAATTCCGCAGCCAAAGCCATGGCGTTGTCTTCTGCGAAACCGCCGCGCGCGACACCGTCCTGCCCTGGTGCATCTTCGAAAAAGAAGGAAACTGGCACGCTCAGGATCGAGGCGATTGCCTGCAGCCGGCTGGCGCCGACGCGGTTGGTACCCTTCTCGTATTTCTGGATCTGCTGAAACGTTATTCCGAGGTTTTCGCCAAGCTTTTCCTGGCTCATTCCCAACATGTTACGCCGAAGTCTGATGCGGCTGCCTACGTGAGTGTCAATTGGGTTTGGTTTTTTCTTGTTTTCTTCTACCATTTTGTCCTCGCCGAATTCTTCCGGCTTCTTGTGTTTTTTGACGCCTAACCTCTGACCTGAGCTCCCACCTCATCCGAAAAAGCAACAGCGTGCGAGAGATGCCAACCGCTCCATAATGGGTTTCTAAAATACGGGCTGTCAATTCGCCGGTAGCTTGTGCCTTACCGAAAAGACGAAAGCAATCAGGGCCAGGGCGAGCATAATCAGATATCCGTTAACACGCCGTTGGCCGGCTGAGATCACATCGGACACCGATGCGACGGGGATGCTCAGATCAATGCTGTCGCGTGCATTGATGGCCAGCGCGTCGAGGATTCGACCACGCGCATCCACAGCCGCGGATATGCCATTGTTAGCCGCACGTAACAGAGGCATTCCATTTTCCACTGCGCGTATCTGGGCCTGACGGAAATGCTGGTAAGGACCGGGCGTATCGCCAAACCAAGCATCATTGGTAAGGTTCACAATAAGCTGACTTGACGCAGCGTCAACTGCCACTTCGTCGGGAAAAATGACTTCATAACAAATGAATGGCAGTCCTCGGATCGCTCCAGGCAACAAAAGCGGGTGGCGATCGTTTCCTGCGGAAAACATCGTCGGCCCGGCGACCAGCTGTTCTATGCCGATGCGCCGCAAAAGATCCGCCAGAGGCAGATATTCGCCAAACGGCACGAGGTGGATCTTGTCGAATGCGTCGGCGATCTCGCCCTTGTCGTTGATGGCAACCACCGAGTTGTAATAAAGCGCGCCGGTGTTGGCCGACGCGCCCTCTTCGCGCACCGCCCCGGCAACCAGCATCTGGCCGTCGCCCAGCATGTCGCCGAGCGCGGTCAAGGCGTCCGGCCGCTCGGTGAACAGGAAAGGCACCGAGGTTTCCGGCCACAAGATAAGTTGCGGCTTCTTCTTGCCGGGATCGGGTGTCTTCGACGACATGCCAAGCAAGGTCGCGAAAATACGATCGCGAACCGAAGCGTCCCATTTCTCCCGCATGTCGACCGATGGTTGGACGATGCGCACGTCAACGGTCTTTTCAGCCGACAAAGGTGTCGTAAGCCGCAGATAACCGAAGCCGAGATGGGCGCAGACCACGACCAGCGCCAGGATTGCACCGACGGCAAGATTACGCCGTCCAACCAGCAGCGCAGGCATGGCGAAGACGAAAACGGCAAGCGCATTCATCCCGTTCATGCCGATCGCCGACACGCTTTGCATAAGCAGGGGAACCGGCATCGCTGCGTAGCCGACCGCATTCCACGGAAAGCCGGTCAGGATGAAGCTGCGCAGCCATTCCGCCAAGGCAAAACCAAAGGCGAGCGCTGCGATACGCCCCAGCCCGCTGCTCCAAAGCAGCCGAGCGACAGCGGTGGCGAAACCATAGAAGAAGGCCAGCAACAACGGGATGCCGACCACTGCGAACGGCAGTGCCCAGGCGTAATCGTCCGCTTCCACAAGCAGGGCCTGCCCGATCCACCACAGACCGGCCAGAAAATAGCCGAAGCCGAACCACCAACCGACGGCGAAGGCCGGTCGCAACCGCCTCAGAAACCCACCGGATGCCTCACCCGTCGTGCCATCCAGCAGCCAGACCAGCACGGGAAATGAAATGAAGCAGACGGCGAAGAAATCGTAGGGGGCCTGCCCCAAAACCGCCAGCGCGCCGGCCAGAAAGGCCGCCAGCGCACGTCGCCAGCCCCAGAGCAGAACTATCCGGCCGGCGAGGCGCTCCATGCATTCTTCCGAGTCGCGAGAATCATGGCTAGAGGTGTATCAGGCCCCGCCCCGCGATCCAAATGCCGGCATTGGCGCACCGGCGCGGCTCGTGACTGATTTCAGGCAGATTTCAGCATGCCCTGACCGGCCGGCTCGACCAGCTCGGCGAGTTGCCTGGCGACCGTGCCCCAACCGTCGTGGAACCCCATCTCTTCATGCATGTCGCGCTCGGCCCTGCTCTTGTGCATGACATGAGCGGCATAATCCGTGCCCTCAGGATGCTCGCGCAAGGTGATGATCGCGGTCATGAAGGGTTGGTCGGCGGGACGCCAGCCGCCAGTGAGCGTGTTGGTGAAGACGATGCGTTCCTGCTCGTCGATGGCCAGGAAACAGGCATCGAGATGCGGCTGGAACGGACCTCCATCCTCGCTGATGCGCGTGACGAGAGCGCCGCCGGGACGAAGATCCATCTTCTCGACCTTGCATTTGGCCGGAGCCGGCACCCACCAGCGCGCAAAGCTTGCCGGGTCGGTCCACGCGTTCCAGATGGCCGAGCGTGGTGCCCTGATGATGCGCGAGAGGGTCAGGTCGGTCTCAGGATTCACGATCTCGGTCATTCCGGTCTCTCCTTGTTCTGCTCAGCGAGAACGAAACGTTCCAGGCGGTCATTGCGGCCTTCCCAGACCGCGCGCTGTGCCGACAGCCAGGTTTCGATCATCGCAAACTGCTTGGTCTCAATGACGCAGGTGCGCACGCGTCCCTGCTTTTGCGTCCGGATCAGGCCGCTGCCTTCAAGGAAATGGATGTGCTTCATGAAGGATGGCAGCGCCATGTCGAACGGTTTGGCGAGGTCGCTGATACTGGACGGGCCCTTGCCGAGCTCCGCCAGCACTGCCCGCCGCGTCGGGTCGGCGAGCGCCTGAAAAATTCCGTCCAAAGGCGCCGAATACTGATCCATGAGGCTAAGTATCATCTCGGAAAACTTAGCGCAATAGCTAACTAAAAATTCTGAATCCGATCAGGCCTGTTCGGCACGTGCGCGACGTCGACGTTCGATCGCCTTCTGGCTTTCGACGATACGCACGCGCTTCACGCGGCGCGGATCGGCATCGAGGATATGAAATTCGAAGCCGGGAATGGCCTGCACCACCTCACCCCGCGCCGGCACCCGGCCTAGCGTGTTGAAGATCATGCCACCGATGGTGTCGACCGACTCGCCATGTTCACCTGCAGCGAAATGCTCACCGATCATCTTGGCGACTTCATCGATTTCGGCCTTGCCGTCGACCACATAGATGCCGTCGCCGGCCTGTGTGATCATCGGCTCGTCGTCGTCGTGCTCGTCCTCGATGTCGCCGACCACCATTTCGACGATGTCTTCCAACGAAGCGAGACCGTCGGTGCCGCCATATTCATCGATGACCAGCGCCATCTGCGTGCGCGCCGCCTGCATGCGGCCCATCAGGTCGGAAGCCAGCATCGACGGCGGCACGAACAGCACCGGCCGGATCAGGCTGAGATCGCCGATGGTGCGGGCGAGATCGACCTGGGTGAGGTCGAGCAAAGCCGCGGCCGGTGTCTTGCGGCTGGCCCGACCCGGTTTCTTGACCCGAGCAAGACGCGTGATGTGGGCAAGCACATCGCGGATGTGAACCATGCCGCGCGGGTCATCCAGTGTCTCGGAATAGACAGGCATGCGGGAATGGCCGGACTGTTCGAACAGCACCAGCAGATCGCCCAGGCTCGTGCCGATCTCGACCGCCTGGATGTCGGCCCGCGGCACCATGACATCCTCGACGCGCACTTCACGCAAGCGCAGGATGTTGTTGAGCATCGCCCGTTCGCCGGGCGAGAAGGATTCGGTGCCGGACTCGGTTTCGGCCAATGCGTCGGCGATTTCCTCGCGCAACGAGGTTCCGTTACGCTGGCGGAAAAGACCCAGAACGCGCTCGAACAGGGAGGGGCCGGCAGAAGAAGGCTCGCTCGCTAAACTGCCGGAGCTGGTACTCGGACTGGGCGTTTCTTCCGTCTTTCCGGAAGCCTTTAAACCACTGCCGGCGTCCGTAGGGGCGGCAGTTTCTGATTTCTCGTTCATCGTCGTCCGGTCAATTGAGTGTTTAGTTACGCATAAGGATCGGGAATGGCAAGCCTTGCCAGCGCGGCGCGCTCGACCGCTTCCATCTCCTCGGCCTCGTCGTCGGTCTCGTGGTCATAACCCAGCAGGTGCAGCAGGCCGTGGACTACCAGATGGCTGACGTGGTTCTCGACCGGCTTGTTCTCCTCGGCCGCCTCGCGCGCCACGGTCTCGGCCGCCAGCACGATATCACCCAGCATCGGCGGCAATTGCCCGCCCTTGGCCGTGGGAAAGGCAGGGAAAGACAGCACGTTGGTGGGTTTGTCCTTGCCGCGCCATTCGGCATTGAGCGCCTGTATGGCGGCATCGTCGGTGAAAACAACGCTGAGCTCGGACGTCCCGACAAGGCGCAGTTCATCAAAGGCCGCAGCCGTGGCGCGTTCGACAAGGGCAAGCAACTCCGCCTCCGGCAGCCAAGCGCCAGCCTCGACTGCGAGATCGATATCAAGTGGCAGCTCACGCAAGGTCGTTACACCTTGTACTGGCTAGAGCGCCGCGCGTCCTTTTGGACGCGCAAAGGTCGCTCTAACACTTTGTTTTGGCGCATGATCCTTTCCGAAAATCGATGCCGATTTTCGGGGTCATGCGCTAGCAGGCACACGGAAAGGATCAGTTGTCCGCTCCAAGGCCGCGGGAAACCTTGCCGTCACGGTCGTAGGCCCTGACGATCTCCCCAACCAGCGGGTGACGCACGACATCGACGTCGGCGAAACGCACGGTGATGATGCCGGGGACCCCGTCGAGGACGCGCAGCGCTTCCACCAGGCCAGACTTGGTGTTGGGCGGCAGGTCGATCTGGGTCGGATCACCGGTGATGATCATGCGCGAATTCTCGCCCAGACGCGTCAGAAACATCTTCATCTGCATCTGGGTGGTGTTCTGTGCCTCGTCGAGGATGACGGCGGCATGCGCCAGCGTGCGGCCACGCATGAAGGCCAGCGGTGCGATCTCGATCACACCGGCAGCTATGGCACGTTCCACCTTGTCGCCCGGCATCATGTCGTAAAGGGCGTCGTAGAGGGGGCGCAGATAAGGATCGACCTTTTCCTTCATGTCGCCAGGCAGGAAGCCGAGCCGCTCTCCCGCCTCGACCGCCGGACGCGACAGGATGATGCGCTCGACCATGCCGCGCTCCAGCAGCATCGCTGCATGCGCGACTGCCAGATAGGTCTTGCCGGTACCGGCCGGGCCGATGCCGAACACCAGTTCCGAACGCTCCAGGGCACGCATGTAAGCGTCCTGGTTCAGCGAGCGGGCATAGATGGTCTTCTTGCGGGTCGAAATCTGCGCGGCGGATACCTTGCCCTTGCGTTCCATCGTCGGCAGCACCAGTTGGTCGTCGGCGGCAACCGCCATGCGCACGGCGCCATCCACGTCCGACTGGGCGATATCGGCGCCCTTCTGCAGGATATCGTAGAGATTGTCCAAGGCGCGGCGCGCCTGTTCCGCAGCGGTCGACGAACCCTTGATGGTCAGCTGATTGCCGCGCGAACGGATGTCGACGCCGAGCTTCTGCTCCAGCCGTGCCAGGTTCTCGTCAAACTGGCCGTAAAGCGCACTGGCCAGCTTGTTGTTGTCGAAAGTCAGAACGATATGCGCCATATCCGAGGCCCCGGATGCAGTGCTGGGGGGCACGTTCTTCAGTTCAGTGGCGCTCAAACGTCTCTCCTCATCTGATCCGTTATTCAGATAGGCTCGGCGTACAGACTGTTGAAGCCCGGCCGCGTGATTCGCACCTCGATAATGTCACCGATTTCGCCGACCTTTTCATCAACAATCACCGGCTGCAGCCACGGTGACCGCCCGACCTTCTGACCGGCCTGACGGCCGGGCTTCTCGATCAGCGTCGTCATGGTGCGCCCGACCATCGAAGCGGTGAAAGCCTGCTGCTGTTCGACCAGCAGTGCCTGCAGCGTATGCAGGCGTTCGTCCTTCAGCGGTTCCGGTACATGGCCTTCCATTTCGGCTCCCGGGGTGCCGGGGCGCGGCGAATATTTGAACGAGAACGCGGACGCGTAACCCACTTCCCGCACCAGCCGCATGGTGTCCGCGAAATCGGCATCCGTTTCACCGGGAAAACCGACAATGAAATCGCCCGACATCGCAATGTCCGAACGCGCGGCGCGGACCCGGTCGACCAGGCGCAGGTAGTCCTCCGCCTTATGGCGACGGTTCATGGCCTTGAGGATGCGGTCGGAACCCGACTGCACCGGCAGGTGCAAATAGGGCATCAGAGTGGGCAGGTCGCGGTGTGCGGCGATCAACTCGTCATCCATGTCACGCGGGTGACTGGTGGTGTAGCGCAGCCGGGCGATGCCGGGAATTTCGGCCAGGTGATAGAGCAGCCGGCCCAGCCCCCACTCGGCACCATCAGGCCCCGCCCCGTGCCAGGCATTCACGTTCTGGCCAAGCAGCGTCACTTCGCGCACGCCGGCCTCGGCCAGCCGTTCAGCCTCGGCGATGATCTGGGCGACAGGCCGCGACACTTCCGAGCCACGGGTATAAGGCACGACACAGAAGGTGCAGAACTTGTCGCAGCCTTCCTGCACTGTAAGGAAAGCTGCGACGCCCCGCTTGGCGACCTGCGCGCGCTTCGGCTGTGGTAGGTGTTCGAACTTGTCCTCGAGCGCATATTCGGTTTCGACCACCTTACCGCCGCCACGGACACGCGCCAGGACGTCGGGCAGGCGATGATAGGTCTGCGGGCCAATGATCAGATCGACGGCTGGAGCCCGGCGGATGATCTCCCGGCCCTCGGCCTGGGCGACACAGCCGGCAACGCCGATCAGCATCTCCCGGCCCGCCGCCGCTTTCTCGTTCTTCAGTTCGCGGATGCGGCCGAGCTCCGAGTAGACCTTCTCGGCGGCTCTCTCGCGGATGTGGCAGGTGTTGAGCAATACCAGGTCGGCATCTTCGATGACGCTGGTTTCGGCATAGCCATCCGCCGCGAGCGCATCGGTCATGCGCTGCGAGTCATAGACGTTCATCTGGCAGCCATAGGTCTTGACGAAGACCTTCTTCGGCTGGGGTGCATCGGCACCCTTTTCAGTGTTCAGTGAAAGCGTTTCCAGTTCCATGCCGCGGCTTCGCGAGCGGGTTCCCGGGACCCCGCTCTATCTCCTTGTTTTGACGCAATTCCGGACGGAAAACCGCTACGCACACTTTTCCTGAAATTGCTCTAACGCTTTTCGATCCCGAAAAACAGCCGTTTCCGGCGAAGAGCGCTACTTCACCGGTTCGCTGAGAGCCGCCTGCATCATCTCGCGCACGCGCGCTTCGACGACGCGTGCCGTCTCCTTGCGGTTGGAGCTCTTCGAGAAGGCCACCGGCTCGCCGAAATGCACCTCGACATCAAGACCACCTTCCGCAAGCAACGCCTTGAGATGAGGGCCGAGATCCTGATCGCCGATCCAGGAAGCGACCGGCCGCCAGCGCCTGCCCAACGGCACGCCATGCAAGCGGGTGTAGGCGATTGCGACCGGCTGGATGAACACTTCGTCCGTTATTCCTTCGGCAATGGTCATGGAAGCGGCACCAAACAGCGTGGTCTTGAACGGCAGCACCATGTTGCCGTCGCCGGTGGTGCCTTCGGCAAACAGCACCATGGCGTCGCCCTTGGCCAGACGGGCCGCAATCTCGTTGGCCTGATCGCCGGAGGTACGCTTGCGCTCGCGTTCGATGAAGACGGTGCGCTGCAGTTTCGACAGCTTGCCGATCGCCGGCCAGTTCTCCATGTCGGCGCGGGCGATGAATTTCACATCGACCAGCGAGCCGAGAACCAGGATGTCCGTCCACGAGATGTGGTTGGAGGCCACCAGAAGCGGCCGCTGGTTTGACAACGTGCCGTGGACATGGACGCGAAGGCCAAGCGCGCGCGTGACGGCGCGATGCCAGAGTTTCAGGATGACGCCTTCCGGCCACCATCCCGTCTTCATCGAAATGAGCTGCAGCGGCACCAGCGCGACGGTTGCCAGCACGACATAAGCGAACGCCAGAACCGTCCTGATTTTTCCGACCATCATGTCCCCGAAAGCAGCATAGCCGGGCTAACGGAGATCGCGGCGCATGACAAGCGCGCCGGTTGGGCCATGTTCGGGAGAACGATAATAATTCGGCCGCTTGCCAACCTGGCGGAAACCGAGCCGGCGATAAAGGTTCAGAGCCGCGACATTGGTCTCGTCGACTTCCAGGAACAGCGCCTCGGCGCGCTCGCCGTGCAGGCTGCGCAGCACAGCATCCATCAGCTGCCAGCCGAGCCCTTGCCTGCGATGGGTGCGGGCAACCGCAACCGTCAGGATTTCGCCCTCGCCAGCGGCAAGCCTGGCCAGTACGAAACCGACCGGCGGCTCGGCACCATGGCCGACCTCGCGGGCGGCGAAGCCGAAAACGGTATCCTGGCCGAGCAGCGTGGCGAATTCGCCATCGGTCCATGGCCGCACGAAATCCTCGTGATGCAACGACGAAACGGCGGCGGCATCCGCAATGGTCAATGGCTCGAGTGCATATTCGCGACGCGGCGAAAAAAATGGAATGCGCATCACCCGGCCCTCGGCAACACAAAACCAGCCTGTGGCTTGGCATCGGCATCGCGGAGATAAACCGGCCTGGGTTTTTCCCCTGGCCCCTTCATCGCCGCCAGGCGTGCATAGGTGGCGACGTCGGCCGTGGCGACAAGCGGGCCGAAATCGAACCTGCCGCCGGCAGCAACCGCCTCGGCAGCCGTACCGGCCAGCACCGCGGTGTTATCCCGCGCCATCGCAGCGGCGTCCTCTAGCGTTGTTATGGCCGGGCCATAAAGCGCCTTGCCATCCGAGCCAAACAGGGCGGCGTGGATTTCACCGCGCCCCCCGTCGAGCACGGCCAGCACCGCGCGTCCCGGGAACGCCGATGCGGCTTCTGCGGCCAATGCTTCCAGCGTGGTGACGCCAATGGCGGGAATCTTCAGCGCCAGCGCCAGACCGCGCGCAGTGGAGACGCCAACGCGGATGCCGGTGAAGGAACCGGGACCGGTCGAAACGGCGATGGCGCCGATATCGGCATAGGTCGTGCCGGCATCGGCCAGCGCCTTGTCGATCACCGCCAGCAGGTGTTCGGCATGGCCCTTGCCGAGATCGAGTACGTGCCGACCGAGAAGCTGGCCCGTCACCGCGTCATAAACGCAGGCGGCGCAGAGGCTGGCGGAGCAATCGATGGCGAGCAGTTTCATGTCAGCTTCGCCTAACCGATCGCCGCCCCTTCGACAAGCAGACTCGATACTTAGCCGGACGCGAGCCGCACACGCGGCTCGCCCTCTCGCCTAGGCAGCGCCACCGGCAAGCTTGGCCTTCAGTTCGAGACGACGCTTGTGCAGCACCGGCTCGGTGTAGCCGTTCGGTTGGTCGCGGCCCTTGAAAACCAGGTCGCAGGCGGCCCGGAAAGCGATGGACCGGTCGAAGTCCGGCGCCATCGGACGATAGCTCGGATCGCCGACATTCTGCGTGTCGACGATGACGGCCATGCGCTGCAGCGAATCCAGCACCTGGATGTGTGAGCAGATGTCGTGATGCAGCCAGTTGGCGATGTGCTGCGAGGAGATGCGCAGCGTGGCGCGGTCTTCCATCAGGCCGATATCGTTGATGTCGGGCACCTTGGAACAGCCGACGCCCTGGTCGATCCAGCGCACGACATAACCGAGAATGCCCTGCGCATTGTTGTCGATCTCGCGCTGGATCTCGTCCGGCGTCCAGTTCGGACGCTTGACCACCGGCACCGTCAAGATGTCGTCGAGCCTGGCTTTCGGCCGGCTCTTCAGGCTTTCCTGCACGGCGTGCACGTCGACCTTGTGATAGTGCGTGGCATGTAGCGTTGCCGCCGTCGGCGACGGCACCCAGGCGGTGTTGGCGCCGGCTTTGGGGTGAGCGATCTTCTGTTCCAGCATCGCCGCCATCAGGTCGGGCATCGCCCACATGCCCTTGCCGATCTGGGCATGGCCGGCGAGACCGCATTCCAGACCGGTGTCTACATTCCAGTTCTCATAGGCCGATATCCAGGCGGCCTGCTTCATGTCGCCCTTGCGCAGCATGGCGCCGGCTTCCATGGAGGTGTGGATCTCGTCGCCGGTGCGGTCGAGGAAACCGGTGTTGATGAACACCACGCGCTCCCTGGCGGCGCGAATGCATTCCTTGAGGTTGACGGTGGTGCGCCGCTCCTCGTCCATGATGCCCATCTTGATGGTGTTGGGCTTCATGCCGATCAGCTTTTCGACGCGGTCGAAGATCTCGACGGCGAAGGCGACTTCCTCCGGTCCGTGCATCTTCGGCTTGACGACATAAAGCGAGCCTTCGCGCGAATTGGCGCGGCGGCCGTTCTCACCAACATCGTGCAGCGCGATCAGCGCGGTGATCGCGGCATCCATGATGCCTTCCGGCACTTCCGTGCCGTCCGAAAGCAGGATGGCCGGATTGGTCATCAGGTGCCCGACATTGCGCACCAGCATCAGCGAGCGGCACTTGAGCGGGAAAGTCGAACCGTCCGGCGCGGTGTAGTCGAGGTCGGGATTGAGCTTGCGGGTGAAGGTCTTGCCACCCTTGCTCACGTCTTCTGCAAGGTCACCCTTCATGAGACCCAGCCAGTTGCGATAGACGACGACCTTGTCCTCGGCATCGACGGCTGCGACCGAATCCTCGCAGTCCATGATGGTGGTGAGCGCCGATTCCAGCCAGACGTCGGAAATATGGGCGGCGTCGTTCTTGCCGATGGTCGAGCTCGGGTCGATCAGCACCTCGATGTGCAGGCCGTTGTTGGCCAGCAGGAACTGGCCGGGGCTGGCCGCCTCGCCGAGATAACCGGCGAACTGTTCAGGCCGCTTCAGCCCGGTGGTACGGCCGCCATTGAGTGATACGCGCAATGCGCCGCCGGTGACCGTGAAGGAGCGCGCATCCTGCCAGACGGCACCATCGAGCGGTGCTGCCTCATTGAGGAAGTCGCGCGCCCAGGCGATGACCTTCTCGCCGCGCTTGGGGTTGTAGTGCTTGCTCTTCTCGCCGCCATCCGTCTCGGGAATGGCGTCGGTGCCGTAAAGCGCGTCATAGAGCGAACCCCAGCGCGCATTGGCGGCGTTCAGGGCATAACGTGCATTCATCACCGGCACGACGAGCTGCGGGCCGGCGACAACGGCGATCTCAGGGTCGACATTGTCGGTGGAAACGCTGAAGGCCGGGCCCTCCGGCAGCAGGTAGCCGATCTCCTTCAGGAAGTCCTTGTAGACATCGATATCGACCGGCGCGCCATTGTCGCGATACCAGCGGTCGATCTTTTCCTGGAAATCGTCGCGTTTCTTCAGCAGCGCGCGGTTTTTCGGCGCGAGATCGTGCACCAGTTTCGAAAAGCCGGTCCAGAAATCGGCGGCTTTCACGCCAGTGCCGGCAACGGCTTCATTGGCAACGAAGTCATGCAGTTCACGGGCGATCTGCAATCCGGCGATCTCGATCCGATCGGTCATATATACAGTCTCCAGAAATGCCGCCTGGGAGCAAGGCGGGGGTAGGATCGGCGGGCTTTGGCATGTCAGCGCCGCCCGGTCAATTCGTCGTCAGTCGCAAACCGGGTGTCGCTGGGGAACAATCGATTTAGCGCTTGCTACAAGGCGGCGCGGTACGCGTTTACGCTTCGCAAGTGGCTGGAGTGCCGCTTTGCGTGCCGGTCTCACGCCGCGATGCGCGGCCGACCGGCGGCAGTGGCCACGACATGCGCCTCGATGAACATGCGTTGGCCTTCAACCACGGAGGCGCGGATATCGCGGGCGACATCGATCTCGGCGGTATCCGTTCCGGCCTCGCCGGCGCGCAAGGCAACGAGCTTGCGCACATCGGCTTCCGCCTTGGCCATCGCCTCCTCTTCCCTGGTGAAGTCGCGCACCCCTTCGCCGGACGAGACCCGGAACAGTCCCTCCTTCGGCTGGCTGACGCGCGCCTCCGCCGTCACCCGCACCTGGCCGACCACGGCACCCAGCGCATTGGCGACATCGGTGTCGACCGGCACAATGCACTCGTTGCCGACCAGGGGAGCAAGCCCCGCATAGTGCAGCGGCGCCGAAGCGCCAAGGCCGATCACCGGGCGATCGAGCGCCACGGTCAGCCTGGCGATGCCTGGATGAGCGTCGACAGCACGCTGCACCAGCGCATGCGCCACGGTGGCGGCGCCGTCCAGCCCGTCTTCGGCGAAGGCGGTCTCCAGGATGACTTCCGCCGAGAGCCTGGTCAGCGCCACCAGAACTCGTTCGGAAATCTCCTCCGGCGAGGCGGCGATCGGCTGGCCGCGTCCGTCCTTGCGGCGGGCGAACAGTTCGGCGCCCAGCCGGGCGGCCACAGCGTCCCAGTTTGACTGCTTGCCCAGCGTGTGCGCCGCATCCGAAGGCGTGAAGCCGACAATGTGCACCAGCCCCCGCGCCACCAATCGGTTCAGCGTCGCATTCTGCGCATTGGAGGTGAGCAACCGATCGATCGGCAACGGCACGCTGCCGATCGCCTCGTAAAGCTTGGCCTCCGGTGCACTCAAGCCGGCAGCCAGCCGCTCCGGCACGCCGGTGCGCACCGCAAAGCGCCCGTCCATACGGCCCGGGTTTGGCGCACGCAGCTGCCGCTCCAGTTCGGCCAAAACCGCCCCACCATGGGCAAGGCCGGCTAGCGCCAGTGGCACGACCCGCCGCGGTCCCAGCTGGATCCTCGGCGACAAGCCGCCGTCTTCCAGTGTCACTTCTGAATCGCCACCGAGGCCGAAGGTGCGCATGGCAACCGCTTCGACCATGGTGCGGAAGCCACCAACAGTGGCACCTTCCGGGTCGAGCCGTGGCCGCCCCTTGTCGAGCACGGCGACGTCGGTCGTGGTGCCGCCGATGTCGGAGACGACGGCATCGTCCAGCCCGGTCATGTGGCGCGCACCGACCAGGGAGGCTGCCGGCCCAGAGAGAATGGTCTCGATCGGCCGCTGGCGCGCAAAATCGGCGGAGACGAGCGCGCCGTCGCCACGCACCACCATCAAAGGGGCGGCAATGCCACGCTCGACGAGGAAGCCCTCGGTGGCTGCGACCAGCCGGTCGATCATGGCGATCAGCCGCGCATTGAGCAGAGTGGTCAGCGCCCGGCGCGGGCCACCGAGTTTCGACGACAATTCGTGGCTGCAGGTGACCGGCAGGCCGGTGACGTCACGGATCAGTTCGCGTGCAGCGAGTTCATGCGCGGGATTGCGGGTGGCGAAATAAGCGCAGACGGCGAAACCCGAAACGGACCGGCCAAGCTCAGGAAGGGCTGCTTCCAGCTCGGAAAGATCAAGAACTGCCGCATTGCCATGCACATCATGGCCGCCGGGGCAGAAAAGCACCGGGTCGGTGCCGAGTGCAGCCTTCAACCCGTCACGTTCGAGATCGCCCTGGCCGAAGCCGATCATGACCAGCGCGACACGCCCGCCCTGCCCTTCCACCAGCGCATTGGTGGCAAGGGTGGTCGACATCGAAACCAGCTTGATCGAGGCGGGATCGGCGCCGGTCTGTTCCAATACCTGCCCGACCGCGCCGGAAATGCCGACGGCAAGATCGTGCCGCGTCGTCAGCGACTTTGCCTTGGCGACCACCGTGCCCCTGTCACCCGTATCAGACCACAGGACCGCATCGGTATAGGTACCGCCGGTGTCGATACCAAGGAAAAGCGGAGCGGAAGAAGAAACAGTCACGGCAGGACCCAAGCAAGACAGAAGCTGCCCGGGCTTTAGACCATCACGGCCGACCGCGAAAGGCGGATAGGCTGTGCCAGAACGGCAGCAGGTACTAGGATGGACTGCGCTTCTGTTGCCCCGCCTCTTCCAGCTCCTGGCTCAGCGGCTTGATCGAAGGATCGAGCGGCTCGGCGGGTTCTGATGCCACGGCTTTGACCGGAGCCGGCGGCATCGGGCGTGGCGATGCACAGGCGCACAACAGGAAGAGCGGAAGCAGGATGAAGGGACGAACCATGGTATCGGCAGCATAGGTGCGGCATCGCCAATCACGCGGTGCGTCGAGCCGCCCCTAGTTGTCCCCCATCTTCAGCGCTTCGATGAAGGCCGCCTGCGGGATGTCGACCTTGCCGAACTGGCGCATGCGCTTCTTGCCTTCCTTCTGCTTGTCCAGCAGCTTGCGCTTGCGGGTGACGTCGCCACCGTAACACTTGGCGGTCACGTCCTTGCGCAGGGCCGAAATTGTCTCGCGCGCGATCACTTTCCCTCCAATAGCGGCCTGGATCGGGATCTTGAACATGTGCTGCGGGATCAATTCCTTCAGCTTCTCGCACATGGCGCGGCCGCGCTTTTCGGCTGCGGTGCGGTGAACCAGCATGGAGAGCGCGTCGACCGGCTCTTCATTGACGAGGATCGACATCTTGACGAGGTCGCCCTCCTTGTAGTCGGTCAGATGATAGTCGAAGGAAGCATAACCCTTGGAGATCGACTTCAGCCGGTCGTAGAAATCGAACACGACTTCGTTGAGCGGCAGTTCGTAGACCAGCATGGCGCGCTTGCCGACATAGGACAGGTCGACCTGGATGCCGCGCCGGTCCTGGCAAAGCTTGAGGATGCCGCCGAGATAGTCGTCCGGCGTCAGGATGGTGGCGCGGATCCACGGCTCCTCGATATGATCGATCTTGACCACGTCGGGCATATCAGCCGGATTGTGCAGTTCCTTTTCCGTGCCATCGGTCAGCGCAAGGCGATAGACGACCGAGGGGGCCGTGGCGATGAGATCGAGATCGAACTCGCGCTCCAGCCGTTCCTGGATGATCTCCAGATGCAGCAGGCCAAGGAAGCCGCAGCGGAAGCCGAAGCCAAGTGCGGCCGAGGTTTCCATTTCATAAGAGAAGGACGCATCGTTGAGGCGCAGCTTGCCGACGGCGGCGCGCAGGTCCTCGAAATCGGCGGCATCGACCGGGAACAGGCCGCAGAACACCACCGGCTGCGCCGGCTTGAAACCTGGCAAGGGATCGGTGGTCGGGCGGCGGTCCTCGGTGATGGTATCACCGACGCGGGTGTCGGCCACTTCCTTGATCGAGGCGGTGATGAAGCCGAACTCGCCGGGGCCGATCTCGTCGGCCTGGACCATCTTCGGGGTAAAGAAGCCAGTACGCTCGACCGGATACTTCGCCCCGGTGCCCATCATACGGATGTTCTGGCCCTTCTTGAGCACGCCGTCGATGACGCGCACCAGAACAATGACGCCGAGATAGGCGTCGTACCAGCTGTCGACCAGCATGGCCTTCAGCGGTTTCGTGGCATCGCCTTCGCGCGGCGGCGGCAGCTTGGTGACGATCGCTTCCAGCACTTCGTCGATGCCGATGCCGGTCTTGGCTGAAATCATCACGGCCTCGGAAGCGTCGAGCCCGATCACCTCCTCGACCTGTTCCTTGATGCGGTCCGGCTCCGCCGCCGGCAGGTCGATCTTGTTCAGCACCACGACGATCTCGTGGTTGGCGTCGATGGCCTGGTAGACATTGGCCAGCGTCTGCGCCTCGACACCCTGCGAGGCGTCGACAACCAGCAACGAACCTTCGCAGGCGCGCAACGAGCGCGACACTTCATAGGCGAAGTCGACATGGCCGGGCGTATCGATGAGGTTCAGCACATAGTCCTGGCCATCCTTGGCCTTGTAGTTCAGGCGCACGGTCTGCGCCTTGATCGTGATGCCGCGCTCGCGCTCGATATCCATGTTGTCGAGCACCTGCTCCGTCATCTCGCGCGCCTCCAGCGCGCCGGTCATCTGGATCAGGCGGTCGGCCAGCGTCGATTTGCCGTGGTCGATGTGTGCCACGATCGAAAAATTGCGGATGTTGGAAATGGGCGTGCTCATGGCGCGGCCTTTATCAGGGGCGGAATGCTCCGGCAAGCGGCGGCGGCGCTGGGGTTGCGCATAGAAGTTAAATCTTTAGCGGTTGTGTTAGCCGGGCGTTGGAAAGGCGCATGCTATCCGTCATGGATCGTTGCCCCAGGATGCGCTCATGCGAAAGCCCTGCCTGAAGTTCCTTACCTCGGAGAATGCCTCCTTCGCGCCGGCCTTCGCGCTGGCTGCGCTGCCATTGTTTGCGGTGCTTGGCCTGTCGGTCGACTATACGTCCGGCGTTAGTTCAAAGAACGAAATGCAAAATGCGCTGGATGCGGCAACACTGGCCATCACCACGCTGCCGACCGATACGAGCCTGGCCAAACGCCAGGAGGCGTTGCAGGCTTTCTATGACGCCAACAGGGGCAACGGCACCGCGACCCTGTCCAGCTTCATCGTCGACGGCGACGGCACGGCGCATGCCAAATCGGCGGCGAGCTACAACATGCCGACCAAATTCATGCAGCTCGCCACCATCACCAGCGTGGCAATCGGCGTCACTTCCGCCGCCACCAAGACACCAGCGCTGGTGGAAGCGACATTCAAGGTCGACAAGGTTTCAGGATGGTGGGCCAAAACAGTGACGCTGTATGGCACCGGCTTTAATCAGACCAGCGCAAAAGCGTTGATGCAGATCACCTATCAAAAGAACGACAACGGCGGGAAAGGTTACGGCAAAGCCGTCCTCTCCACACCCGATAGCAAGGGTAAGATGACGGTTCGCCAGACGCAGACATGCGTGACGAGTGCCGTGACCAATCCTCTCAAGCCAGGCGCTTTCAGAGACGGCAGCGTGCAGGTGGTTTGCACCAGTTCACCGGCGGATACCGACGGTGCGAAAGTCGACGTCAGCACAATGGAAACGCTTTACCTGCAGATGGATGTCCCGGAAGGCAACCCAAAGCAGCTCAAGTCCAATGACCCGGCGACTTCGAACCGCCTTTACATTGACGATGTCGAAGTGGGGACCGGCAAGAAAGTCGACATCTTTCGGGCGGTGCCCTGCGGAACCAGCAGCCAGCAGGCGTGGGAAGACGGTGGCAACGCGGTACCCGCGCCTGTCGCAAACGCCGACTTCTTCTACACTGTGACAGGCAAATGCGAATTTTCGCAGAAGCCGTCGACCACAGCCCTCACTGAATAGTCCCTGCCCAAGTTTACTCTCGTCCAATTCGACCCGCCCGGATCCGTCTGCGGCGGGTCTTTTTTTGCCCGCTCGATCACGAAGCAGTGATGGGCGGTAACGAGCGGCTGCGTAGCGCCGAATGTTCCAGCAGAGGCCATTGGTGGCCGCGACACGGAGCATTCGATGCATGCGAAGATCCCTGGAGCGTTTCCGCTTCTAGCGGAAGCGCGGAAACACTCCATCTCTTTGTTTTTACGCAATTCCGTACGCAAAATCGCTGCGCGCTTTTGCTGGAATTTCTCCGGTGGCATGGCTGTTGCAGCGAAGGGCATTGCGGCGGGCGCCCTGCTGATGGCCGGCGTGGCCGCAGCGGCTGCCCAGCCTCTCACGGTGGTTGAACTGTTCACCAGCCAGGGCTGTTCCTCCTGCCCACCAGCCAATGCCAACCTGATCAAGCTCAAGGACCGGCCGGATGTGCTGGCGCTGTCCTTCGCGGTCACCTACTGGGACTACCTCGGCTGGAAGGACACGTTCGGCAGGCCGGAATTTACCGAACGGCAGGTGACCTATGAACCGGCGCTTGGCCGCAGCGGCCCGTTCACGCCGCAGGTCGTCGTCAATGGCCGCACCGATACGGTCGGCAACCAGCTTTCCGACATCGAAGCCCTGATTGGCGCAGACAAGCCCGCGAGCGGACCGATTCTGTCGCTCGCCGACGGCAAGGCAGCCATCGGCCCCGGTGCTGCCCCTGCCGGCGGTGCCGACGTCTGGCTGGTGCAGTATCGGCCAGGTGTCGTCGATGTGCCGGTCGGGCGTGGCGAAAACAGCGGACATAGCTTGCCGCACGCCAATGTTGTCCACGCATTGACCCGGCTAGGCACCTGGACCGGCGAAGCGGCGACACTGCCGCTGCCCAAGGCCGGCGACGGTCTTTCGACCGCCGTTCTGGTGCAGGCACCGCAAGGCGGAGCGATCCTGGCTGCGGCCGTCAACTAGAGCATTCCGGCGAAAACAGGATCGCCTTCAATGCTCTATCTCTTTGTTTTTACGCAATTCCAGACGCAAAGCCGCTGCGTGCTTTTGCTGGAGTTGACCTAGGCGAAGCACCACGAATCTTCGGCCAATCGCGGCCGAAGCATCGCACGGCCGCGGCAGCGGCCGGGCACAACCGGCGCCGTCAGATGCGCCAGCAAACCTCGAAGGAGAGAACAGCATGACCCGTCCATTCAGCCTGAAGGCGCTGGCTTTCGCCCTTGCCGCGACCGCGCTCACCGCTGGCGGCGCCTATGCCGAAGATGCCATGAAGCCTGCGGATGCAATGAAACCCGCTGACGCCATGAAACCCGCTGATGCGATGAAGCCTGCCGATGCGATGAAACCGGCTGACGCCATGAAACCAGCCGACGCCATGAAGCCTGCCGACGCCATGAAACCCGTAGATGCTATGAAACCCGTAGATGCGATGAAGCCAGCTGACGCCATGAAGCCTGCGGATGCGATGAAACCAGCACAATAACCCCGGATTCGGGCGATGACGCACGGGATCGTGAAAGCCAATCGGCCTCGACCGTCGTATAGTGCGTGCATCGTCGCCCGGCCCTTGTGAAGGAGCCCATGCATGATCTCAAACCGCAAATCCAAGGCAGCCAGACCGTGGAAGGCCTTGACACGCTCGGCACTCACAGGCCTTGCGCTGGCCGCGACCGCGCTGACATTGCTGCAGGGACCAACCCGTGCGGCCGAAGAAGCGGTGAACATCCCACCGCCCACCGTCGATGCGAAATCGGCAGCCGGATTGCAGAAGGCCGTATTCGCCGGCGGCTGCTTCTGGGGCGTGCAGGGCGTGTTCCAGCACGTCAAGGGCGTGACGAAGGCCGTTTCCGGCTATGCCGGTGGCGCGGCGGATACGGCCGAATACGAGCGCGTCGGCTCGGGCAGCACCGGCCATGCCGAGTCCGTCGAGGTCACCTACGATCCTTCGAAGATCAGTTACGGCAAGCTGCTGCAGGTCTATTTCTCGGTGGCGCACAATCCGACCCAGCTCAACTATCAAGGACCGGACTACGGCACCCAGTACCGCTCCACGGTGTTCGCGACCAATGCCGAGCAGAAGACGATTGCCGAGGACTACATCGCCCAGCTCGATACGGCGAAGGCATTTCCCAAAAAGATCGTGACGACGCTGGAAACCGGCAAGGCGTTCTATCCGGCCGAGGATTACCATCAGGATTTCCTCGAGCGGAACCCGACCTACCCCTACATCGTCTACAACGACCTGCCGAAGATCGAGAATTTGAAGGCGATGTTCCCCGATCTCTATTCCGAAAAGCCGATGCTCGTCATGGCGAACCCGAAGAGTTAATGGCTTAGACCACCTCCAGACAACAAAAGACCGCGCCAAGATCCCGGCGCGGTTTTTTGTTGGGCGGCAGCACCCTCAGTACCAGCCTATTGCAGATTCATGGGCGCTGCGGTCACCGGATCGTATTTGATCTCGACCTTGGCCCCGTCCTTGGTGAAATAGGTGACCTCATAACCCTTGTTGTCCCAGTCGACCTCGTCGATGAAGGCGAAGTCCGGCCGCTGCTCGACCTTGGCGACGATCTCCGACAGTTTCTTGGCGTTCTGCGGCGGCACGTCCCTGGCCTGGGCACCAGCTGGCACAGCGACGGCAACCAAGGAAATCGCCGCAAGAACAGTGATGATACGCATGTGATCCCTCCGAAGCTGGCGCGCGACGCGCGTCCTCATGATACCCTGCGGGCCATTTGCATAACTCACGGCATAAACGATCGTTCCGCAAGCAGCGGATGCAGGAGTTGAGACACAGTTAGGTCGACGTTCCGGTTTGGGCAAAGCGGCGTGCTATGAGAGCCTCGTAACACCAGGCGGTCACCAATCCCATCGCCAGCCAGGTCAACCAACTCATGCCGTTCTGCGCGAGTACGACATCAAGGGGATTGCCGACCAGGAAATCCATCAACGGTTGTCGGATCAAGCGCCCCATGACGGCGAGCAGCAACAGGCCGACAGCGAGACCGCTCAGACTTGTGCCAAGCCATCGTAAGCGTGAGCGACACAGGCCATAGAGAATGGTCAAGCCAACGCCGATTTCGATCGACGACAAAGCCGCCGGCACAGCAACATCCCAGGATGGTGCCACACTCTGCCCAGCCATGCGGCGCGCCACCCATGAGGCGACTGGTTCGGCCGAAATCATGTGGATGAGAAAACCTGTGGCACTGGCAACGAGCGCGCACGCAAGTGCCGGCAAAAGCAGACCATTCCTCATGCGACCAACCTCTCGCGACGCATCAATCGACATTGATGTCGGGAAACTTCCCGGTTCTTTTGCGGCGGCCCGATGATTTTTCGCCTGGCGTTCCGCTTTCGATGTCACTGCGAGACCAACCGCGCCCAGCCTAGCCGCATGGCCAGTGATGGCGAGATATGTCAGCAGCCGCCTTGATTTCGGGTTGCGGGAACCGACATTCAGGCGCACAACGCAAATCCTTTCCAATCAGACCTTTTTCATCATGCAATCCGTCATCTCCGTTTCCGGTGTCTCGAAAACCTATGCCACCGGCTTCAGCGCTCTGAAGAACATCAATCTCGACATCAAGCGCGGCGAGATCTTCGCGCTGCTCGGGCCGAACGGCGCCGGCAAGACAACGCTGATCTCGATCATTTGCGGCATCGTCAATCGATCTGGCGGTACCGTCACCGTCGACGGCCATGACATATCGAAAGACTATCGCGCCGCGCGCAGCCTGATCGGCCTGGTGCCACAGGAGCTCACGGTGGAATCCTTCGAGACGGTGCGGTCGGTGCTGGCGTTCAGCCGCGGGCTGTTCGGCAAGCCGGCCGACCCTAACTTCATCGAGAAAGTCCTCAAGGACCTGTCTCTGTGGGACAAGCGCGATGCCAAGATCATCACCCTGTCAGGCGGCATGAAGCGCCGCGTGATGATCGGCAAGGCACTGTCGCATGAGCCAAAAATCCTGTTCCTCGATGAGCCGACGGCCGGCGTCGACGTGGAGCTGCGCAAGGATATGTGGGCGCTTGTGCGGACGCTGCGCGATTCCGGCGTCACCATCATCCTGACCACCCACTACATCGAGGAAGCCGAGGAGATGGCCGACCGGGTCGGCGTCATCAACAAGGGCGAGATCATCCTGGTGGAAGAAAAGGCGGAGCTGATGCGCAAGCTCGGCCGCAAGCTGCTGACGCTCGAATTGCGCAGCCCGCTCACCACCCTGCCCGACGGCTTCGAAAGTTACAATCTCGAGCTTTCGTCCGACGGCACAAAGCTCACCTACACCTATGACAACCAGGCAGAACGGCCAGGCGTCGCCTCGCTGATCCGCGACCTCGACCAGGCCGGCATCCAGTTCCGCGATCTGGATACCGAAAACAGTTCGCTGGAGGAGATCTTCGTCTCCCTGGTGAGGAGGCAATCATGAACCATCGCGCCGTCTGGGCGATCTACAAGGTCGAGATGGCGCGCACACTGCGCACCATCATGCAGAGCGTGATCTCGCCCGTCATCTCGACGTCGCTCTACTTCGTGGTGTTCGGCGCCGCAATCGGTTCGCGCATCACCGAAGTCAACGGAGTGAGCTACGGCGCCTTCATCGTGCCCGGGCTGATCATGCTGACGCTGCTCACCCAGTCGATTTCCAATGCCTCCTTCGGCATCTATTTCCCGAAATTCGTCGGCACGATCTTCGAATTGCTGTCGGCGCCGGTCTCCTATCTGGAGGTGGTCATCGCCTATGTCGGGGCCGCCGCCACCAAGTCGATCGGCATCGGCCTGATCATCCTGGCCACTGCCTCGCTCTTCGTCGAACTCGACATCCAGCATCCGTTCTGGATGCTTGGCTTCCTGGTGCTGACCGCGATCACGTTCAGCCTGTTCGGTTTCATCATCGGCATCTGGGCCAACGGCTTCGAACAGTTGCAATTGATCCCGCTGCTGGTGGTGACGCCGCTCACCTTCCTTGGCGGTTCGTTTTATTCGATCGACATGCTGCCCGGCGTCTGGCGTACGATCTCGCTGTTCAATCCCGTCGTCTATCTGGTCAGCGGCTTTCGCTGGGCCTTCTTCGGCCATTCCGACGTGCCGGTGGAAATCAGCCTCGGCATCACGCTGGTGTTCCTGCTGCTGTGCATCGGCGTCGTCGCCTGGATCTTCAAGACCGGATACCGGCTGAGAACGTAGATTTTCGCCCGATCGAGACCTGGAAGGTCGGCGCGACCTTCCAGGTCAGATCGCCTTCAGCAGCCGCAGCAAAGCCAGCATGCCACTGGCGGTGCCACGCTTGAACGCGATGTAGGCCGGTTCCTCGACACCGTGGAAGCGTCGTTTGAAGGCGGCCTGGCCCTGCAGATTGAAGCGGTGGCGGTTGACCAGATTTGAATCGAAGGCGCGGCTGAACGCACCGCGCCAGAACGTGCTTTCGGGAAAACCGCTCGGCGCCATGTCGGCCAAAGGCGACAGGCCCAGCGTAACAGCGGAAATGCCCTCCTTGCGGAACTGGTCGACGGCGAACTTGGTCAGGCCGATCTCGGCATGCGGGGTAGCGCCGGCCAGCTTGCGCTTGAAGGCCGTGGTGTAACCGGTGACCTTGCCGCCTCTGGAGATCGGGTCGAAATCCAGCAAGGCCGTGAGCTTCCTGTCCGGATCGAGCAGCACGAAACGGCGCATACCGGGGCCGGGCAGAATCGGGAACGGACGGTTGAGGAAGGCCATTTCGCGGCGCGCGACAATGCGGCCGGCCCGCCACTCATCGGAAAGCCGCCGTACTTCGTCGGCGTCGGCCAACCCGCCAGGATCCTCGGTCAGCGTGTAGCCCTTCTTGACCAGCCAGCGCTCGGAATAGCGGACGGTTTCATTGGGCTTGCCGGAAAAGTCATGTGCCGGCAGCGGCAGGCGCGTGTCGTAGCCGATGCGGCTGACCTGGTAGCCAAGGCCGGACAGGACCTTTGCGGTCGCTTCACCGACCTGCACGAACCAGGGCGAATCAGCGATTTCCACGAAGCGGCAAATCAGCGCGGCTCGATCCGTGTCGCCGACGACCGGATCGGCCAGCGCATAATGGCGCCCCATCATCGTCTGGAAGGCGATGTAGCCGTCTTCGTCGCCGAAGTAGGACAGAAGTGGCTGCGTGGCCGTCGAATAGGCGAGCGAGAAATCGCCGTGCTGAGCAAGCATTTCCAGCCGCTTGGCAAGCGGCAGGCTTGCGCGCGGAACAGCGGCAGCGCGGTCGTCAAGGAAGCGGTCGATGCTTTTGCGGAGCGAGCCCATAAATTACGCCCAGATGATACCCAAAAACGGCTAATCGATCCGTCTTCCGAATCAACAAGCCGCTGCCACCCCACAACCCTCTCTTGCCATATCGGCTTCGTTGCCACATAGCGCAATCGAGTTGCGGCTGGGATGTCGCGAAAGGATTTGGTGGAAATATGACCGAAGCGATCGAAGAAGTGATCGTGATCGGTGCGGGGGCGGCCGGACTGGCTGCGGCAGACGCACTGGCCCGGCATGGCATCAAGGCCCGCGTGTTCGAAAAAGAGGCCAAGATCGCCGAACCGTGGCGCCAGCGCCACGAGCGGCTGGCGCTCAACACGCATCGCGACATGTCCTATTTGCCGGGCATGCCTTATCCCAAGGGTGTGCCGGCATTCCCGCCCAAGGCCGCGGTGATCGCCTATCTCGAGCGCTTTGCCGAAGAGCGCCACATCGCCATCGCGTTCAACACGGAAGTCGAACGGGTCACGCGCGAAAGCGACCACTGGGTGATCCACACCAGAAAAGGCGTGCACCGCGCCAGGAACCTCATCGTCGCCACCGGCCATGACAAGGTGCCGTGGATGCCAAACTGGCCGGGAGCATCGGAATACAAGGGACGGTTGATCCACTCCGCCGCATTCGGCAGCCCCAGGGACTATGAAGGCAAGAGCGTGCTGGTGGTCGGCGCCGGTAATTCCGGCTTCGACGTGCTGAACTATCTGATCGGCGCCAAGACTGCCATGATCCACCTCGCCGCCCGCGCAGGTCCTTCCGTCCTGCCCAAACGCGTCGGCAAGATCGCCGTGCAGCGCTTCTCGAGGATCACCGATGCGCTGCCGATTCCGGTCGGCGATTTCATGGTCGCGCTGCTGCAGCGCCTGCTGTTCGGCGACCTTCGCAAACTCGGTTTCGCGCCTGTGAAAAAAGGCGGCATCACCCGGCTGAAGGAGGATCACGTCGCCATCTCCGCCGATGATGGCGCTATCGACGCCATCAAGGCTGGCCGCATCAAGGTCGTGGCCTCGGTTGCAGGCTTCGAGACGGAACAGGTCGTGCTGGCCGACGGCACGAAGATCAAGGCCGATGTCGTCATTGCCGCGACCGGTTATCGCACCGGGCTGGACACCATGCTGGACGGGCTCGGCGTTGTCGACGATACCGGCAAGCCGAAGGTCAACGGAGCAGAGACCGGCGGCCAGCCCGGCCTATGGTTCATCTCCATGCAGCCGAGCATCGTCGGCCACTTCTATGCCGCAGGCCAGGAAGCCAGGGCGATTGCGGCACAAATCGCAGGTCGGCGATGACCTCGCCGCCTGCGCATGGTAGCAATCCAAATCTCCAAAGCGTTTCCATTTTCACGGAAACGCTCTGACCCTTTGTTCTTACGCAATTCCGGACGGAAAACCGCTCCGCACTTTTCCTGGAATTGCTCTAGACGCCGATCTTGCCACCATCCTGCTTGGTGATGGCGACGACCGATGGACGCACCGGCATATCCGGCTTGAAGTCCGGCCAGCGCGTCGAAAGATCCTCATAGTAGGACGGTCTGCCGAACGGCTCCCAGTCGGTGCCGCCATCGCCAGGATGTTGCACGGCCACGAAGGCCGTCTTGTCATCCGGCGCGAATTGCGGACCGCACAGTTCCGCGCCCACCGGCACGCGGAAGAACAGCTTGGAGGTGGCGCGCGCCGGCCCCTCGGTATCGATCGCCCAGAGGCCATCGGTGCGGCCGGTTTCCTTGGCGTTGTTGCCGTCGGTCGCCACCCACAACCGCCCGGTGGAATCGACGGCGCAGTTATCAGGCATGCCGAACCAGCCATTGGCCGTGGTCGCGGTCGAGAAAGAAGCGCCGACCTCGGCCACCGACGGATCGCCGCATTTCAGCAGCACTTCCCATCTGCCCTTGGTGGCGGCGAAGTCACCGCCTTCCTCGGCGATCTCGATCATATGGCCGAAGGCGTTCTTGGCGCGCGGGTTCGCGGCGTCAACCTGGTCGTCCTTGCGCTTGCTGTTGTTGGTCAGCATCACATAGACCTTGCCGTTGACGCCGTTGGGCTGGATGTCCTCGGGGCGGTCCATCTTGGTGGCGCCGAGCAGGTCAGCGGCGCGGCGCGTCTCGATCAACACATCGGCCTGGCTGCTGAAGCCGTTCTCGGCGGTCAGCGGGCCCTGGCCAAAGACGATCGGCAACCATTCGACACCGCCGTCTTCCGCGAACCTGGCGACGTGAAGCGTGCCTTCGTCGAGCAGATCCTTGCTGGCAGCCGGATTGGCGGGGTCGAACTTGCCGGCAGTGACGAATTTGTAGACGTAGTCGAAGCGCTCATCGTCGCCGAGATAGAAGACGACGCGACCATCCCTGGCGACGATCGATTCAGCTCCTTCGTGCTTGAAACGACCGAGCGCCGTACGCTTCTTCGGCGCCGAGTTGGGATCGGTGACGTCAACCTCGACGATCCAGCCGAAGCGGTTCGCCTCATTCGGCTCCTTGGCGAGGTCGAAGCGATCATAATGGGAGCCCCACTCATAGGAGCCTTCCGGGATGCCGAGACGCTTGTAATTCGCTGCTTCCCTGTGCCCTTCCGGCAAAGCCCCGGAGAAGTAGCCGTGGATGTTCTCCTCGGCCATCACATAGGTACCCCAAGGGGTGACGCCGCCCGCGCAGTTGTTGATCGTCCCAATGACTTTCGTGCCCGACGGATCGGCATTGGTCTTGACGCGGTCATGACCGGCCACAGGACCGGAGAGCGCCATTTCCGTGTTGGCGGTGACGCGGCGGTTCAGCTTGCCGTCACGCACCACCCGCCATTTGCCGCCTTCCTTGCGAATTTCGACGATCGTGCCGCCATGCGCAGTCATCTCGACATCGACCTGCTCCTTGGTCAGCGGCGCAAGCTCGAGTGCCTTCTTGCCATCCTTCTCCACCACCTTGACGATGCCTGGGAACATCAAATGCGGGTTGGTGTATTCGTGGTTGACCACCAGAAGACCGTGCTCGGCCGAGCCCTCCAGAGGGATATAGCCGACGAAATCGTTGTTGTAGCCGAACTGCTTTGCCTGAGCCTCGGCAGTCTGCTTGTTCGGATCGAAATCCGGCGCGTCGGCAAACAGCGGATCACCCCAGCGCAGGAGCACATCGGCATCGTAGCCGGTGGCGACGTGGTGCTTGTCGTCGATGCCGGCTTCGACCTCGTCAAAGCTGAAGGCCGAGCCGCCTTCAGCCGCGCGTGCCTCATCTGCGCTGGTCAGAGCGAGTGGGCTGACGGTGACCGCTATGGCCGAAACTGCAAGCGAGCCCTTGAGAAAACCGCGGCGTGAAAAGCGTGCGGCGATGATCTCGCCCATGGTGCGATTGTCTGTCGGGTTGATCGCCGGACCGTCATTCTCTTCTAGCAGGCTGGTGCGGAAGCGGATGTCTTTATGGTCCGACATGGCTGACCTCTGGCTGTTGGTGCTGGCTGGGCTGCGTGTCAGCCCCTTGCGTAGCGGTCGGGCTTAACAGTTTCGTGACGCAGGGCGCGTCCATTTCGGCTTCTTCTCCTGGTCGCCGGCACCGTAACCCGATGCGCCGGATCACGCCTAAAGCCAGGGAATGCAGCAAGTTTGAATCAAATGCCTGTTCGGGAATTTCCGTTCCCGCAACCGAATCGCTCCATGCTTTCTCTCGTGGTGGGCAACAAACGGAGTACCGATGAACAGTGATTTTGCCGCCGCGCGCCTGCATCTTGAGCGGGCAACCCACTACCTGCGCGGCAACGACCAGACCAGCACGAAAGCCTGCGAGGCGCTCGACATCCTGATCGAGGCCATCGTCACCGCCCAGCACACGAAGCCGAAGGGCCAGGTGATCGAGTTTCCGAAGACGGTTCAGTTGCGCTAGGGCATTTCCGGCGAAAACAGGATCGCCTTCAATGCTTTATCTCCTTGTTTTGCACAATTCCGGGCGCAAAACCGCTGCGAACTTTTGCTGGAATTGCGCTAGGCTCAGGCTCTCCACTTGACCGTCGCTTGCCGTTGGGAAACAAGCTTGCCCAGCGGGGCTGGGTGGAGGCAATCGGTGAACATAGTCGGCATGGCGCAGCTCGGTGTCTCCACCGTGATTTTCCTGCTTGCCGCCACGGCAGCCAAACATTGGGCGCTGGCACCGAGCCTCGGCAAGATCGTCATCACCCTGGCACTTTATACACTCGGCAATCTGATCATGCTGAAGCTGATCCGTGATTTCGGCATGTCGATTTCACTCAGCCTCTCGGCGGTCATCCAACTGGTGGCGGTGAATGCCGTTGCCCTGGCCTTCTTCGGCGAGAAGTTGACGGCCATTCAGGCGGTCGGTGTCGCGCTGGCCATCGTTGCCGTCGCGCTCGTCACGCTGGGGCCTTATTTGCAAGGCCGATGACAGCCGTGCCGGGAAAGATTAAGCCGGCATTCTTCGACAGACGGCATTGCGGCAGGATTGATGCGAAAGACCATTTCGACACTCTACGACCGGATTGAATTCCCTGTTCTGCTGGCCGGCATCATCGTGGCCGGCGGCCTCTGGGGGTTCGTCGAGTTGATGGAGGTCGCGCGCGACTCGGCGCCCCACAGCTTCGACACACAGATCCTGCTTGCTTTCCGCGAGGCTGGCGATCCGAGCAATCCGATCGGCTCGCCGCGCTTCGAAGGCGCGGTACGCGACATCACCGCGCTCGGCAGCGCTGCCGTGCTGACGCTGATCACCGCTGCAACCATCATCTATTTCCTGCTCATCCGGCGCTGGACGACAGCGCTGTTCGTGCTGGTGGCGGTCGGCGGCGGCCAGATCCTGTCGACCCTGCTCAAATTCGGTATCGACCGGCCTCGCCCGGATCTGGTGCCCAGGCTCGCGGTGGAAACCTCGCTTTCCTTCCCCTCCGGACATGCCATGCTCTCGGCCGTGACCTATCTCACGCTCGGTACGCTGGCCGCGCGTTTCCTGCCCGGCCATGTCACCAAGATCTATATCTTCGTGCTTGCGGTGCTGCTGACGCTGATGGTCGGGGTGTCGCGGCTCTATCTTGGCGTGCACTGGCCGTCGGATGTGCTGGCGGGCTGGTGTGCCGGCTTTGCCTGGGCCATGCTGTGCTGGCTGGCGGCGCGCACCATGCCGCACGGCAAGAATGGCGACAACGAATTGAACTAATGCATTTCCAATCCATATTCATGTTTGACACATCATTATGAAAGTACCATACATTTATTCTGCAGACTCAGACGGGAGTTCTGACCGGTGATTACCGCTGCACAGATGCGTGCGGCGCGGGCACTGGCCGGCATCGACCAGAAGACGCTCGCCGAACGGGCCGGCGTTTCGCTGCCGACCATCCAGCGCATGGAGGCGAGCGACGGCGTGGTTCGGGGCGTGGTCGATACGCTGATGAAGGTCATCCAGGCACTCGATGAGGCCGGGGTGGAACTGATCGGCGACAACCAGGCCAGTGATCGCGGCGGCAGGGGCGTGCGGCTGAAGAGCTCCGTATAGGCTTCCCGATCCGGGTCGGCTTGAGCAGTTCCAGGAAAAGTCGCAGCGGTTTTCCGTCCGAAATTGCTTAAAAACAAAGGGTTAGAGTGTTTTCGTGAAAAACGGAAGCGCTCCAAGGTTCGCGACGGCGAGCGCCGACTTTCCGCAAGACAATTGCGATGCCGACGATGCCGACGCTTTTGCGGAAGGCATGCCATGGATCAGGTCCGCCAGCAGCAGGCTCGCAAGGCTGGGCCGACATTTGCCGAATTATACACGCCGAAGCTGGTGACGGTGCTGCGCGAAGGCTATCGCCTGCCGCAGTTGCGCGCCGATGCTCTGGCGGGCCTGACTGTGGCCATCGTGGCTTTGCCGCTTTCCATGGCCATTGCGATTGCCTCCGGCGTGACGCCGGAGCGTGGCCTGTTCACGGCGATTATCGGCGGCTTCATCGTCTCCGCACTCGGCGGCAGCCGCTTTCAGATCGGCGGACCGGCCGGCGCCTTCATCGTGCTGGTGGCATCCACCGCAGACCGCCAGGGCCTGGACGGGCTTCTGCTTGCCACGATGATGGCTGGGCTGTTCCTGCTCGCGATCGGTTATCTGCGGCTCGGCACCTACATCAAATACATCCCCTACCCGGTGACTGTTGGTTTCACCGCCGGTATCGCTGTCATCATCTTCTCCGGCCAGATCGTCGAACTGCTGGGGCTCAAACTTCCCGGCAAGGAGCCAGGTCCTTTCGTGCCGAAGCTGATGGCGCTTTGGCAGGCAGGCAATACGCTCAACCCGTCCGCCGCCGGCATTGCTCTTCTTTCCATCGGGACTGTCGTTGCACTGAAGAAATGGCGCCCCCATTGGCCAGGCATGCTGGTTGCCGTGGCGCTGGCTTCCTTGACGGTGGCGCTGCTCGCGCTGCCGACCGACACGATCGGCTCGCGTTATGGCGGCATTCCGCGCAGCCTGCCCCTGCCGGCGCTGCCGCCGATGAGCCTGGACAAGGCGATCGCTGTGCTGCCGGACGCCATCGCCTTTGCCCTGCTCGGCGCCATTGAGTCGTTGCTGTCGGCGGTGGTCGCCGACGGCATGACCGGACGCCGTCATCGCTCCAATTGCGAACTGGTGGCGCAAGGCTTCGCCAATATCGGCTCGGCCCTATTCGGAGGCATCTGCGTCACCGGTACAATCGCGCGCACAGCCACCAATGTGCGGGCTGGCGCACACGGGCCTGTCGCCGGCATGCTGCACTCCATTTTCCTGCTCGTCTTCATGTTGGTGGCGGCACCGCTCGCCAGCTACATTCCGCTGGCCGCGCTTGCCGGCGTGCTTGCTGTCGTCTGCTGGAACATGGTCGAGAAACAGGCGATCACGGCCCTGCTGCGCTCTTCGAGAGCGGATGCGCTGGTTCTTGCCGCAACCTTTCTGATCGTCGTCTTTCGCGACCTTACGGAAGGCATCGTTGTCGGCTTCGCACTGGGGTCCGTGCTGTTCATCGACCGCATGGCCAAGGTCGTGGCCATCTCCGAAAACGAAGCGCCGTTGATCGCCGACGACGTCGCCGATGCCAGCAATGGCGACCCTCACGCCTATGATGCGAGCGAGGCCAGCGACCCTGACACCGTCGTGTACCGCATTTCCGGCGCCTTCTTCTTCGGTGCCGCCTCGACGGTGGCTGCCGTGCTCGACCGCATCGCCGATCAGCGCAGGAACTTCATCCTCGACTGTTCCCAGGTGCCGCTGTTCGATTCCACCGCGGCCAATGTCATCGAAGGCACGGCGCACAAGGCCAGGAAGGCAGGCGTGCGGTTCGTCATCGCCGGTGCTTCACCGCAAACGCGGCGCATGCTCATCACCCACGGGGTCAAGCGCCCGCTGGTGAGCTTCGCAGCCTCGGTCAAGGACGCACAGGCGCAACTCGGAGGGGGTGCACGATCCTCTCATCGAAAGGTATAGCCGCGTGGTAGCGAGCCCAGGGTTCGTGCCAGCATCAGCGCCGGCAAGAAGCCGGCAAGCACCGCATTGGCGAGCAGGAAGCGCGCATTGGAGGCCAGCGATGGATCGATGCCCAGCGCCGCGCCGCGCGCATAGCTGACGACAACGATGGCCAGCACGATGGCAAAAGGCAGCCAATGTCCCTTCACCGCAAGGCGGCCATCGCCAAGAGCACGAGCCGGTGTGTGCCGGGCTGCCGCCAGGCCAGCCAGCGCTCCGGCGGCGGCACCCGCGGCGAGCCCCGCGGTCGTCGGCAAGGTAAGTCCACTGCGGGCCAGCTCGAAAACGTCGAGTGCAACAAGGATCACCGGGAGCGCGAACAGGCGTGCCGGTGAAACGATGCGGTCGCGGGTGCGTGCCCAGCCGGCATAAAGAGCGTAGAGGATCAGCGGCCACACCCACAATGGCGTGTGGGTGACGATGTCGATAAGGCTGGGGCTGGCGGCCTGGGCAGACATGATGAAACTCCGTTCGGGAATATCGTCGGTTGAAGGGTATCGGGCGGCGCGCTACCAGTGTGGCGCTGTCCGCCGTCTCGGCTGGCCAGCACCGTGGCGGCGTGCGGTCGTCGCGGCAAACGTCGTTTCGGGAAGGGACGATCCGATACGTGAAGCACGGCCTGATGCATTCCACGCTTCGCGAAATGCAGGCTCTCGCCTTTTCGCCTCGCTTCTGGGGACTGATCCTGCTCGCCACCGCCGTGCTCGGCGTGACGGGACCGTTCGGCACATATGAACGACTGACGCTGCTGCCGCGCCTCGCCTACTGGCTGGCGCTGGCGCTCGCCACCTTCACCGCAGGCTATGCCGTCATTCGCCTGGTCAGCGAGGTCCTGTTCCACGGACGCGCCGTGCCATCGGTGGTGCGGGCACTCATCACGGGACTTGCGGCGGGCGTGCCAATCGCGCTCGTGGTCACTGCTTTCGACTGGGCGGCGCTTTCAGCTCCAATACCGAATGCGTCGTCGGCCCTCACGCTGTTCTTCAACTCCGCCTTGATCGCCGCGGCTTTATCGCTTGCCTCTATGCTGATCGAAGGCGAGACAAGCGCCGATACCGAACAGCCGGTTGCCGCGCCGCCAGCGGGCATTGCCCTCGCCGCGTCCCAGCATACCGCAAGACCACCGCTGCTGGAGCGCCTGCCGCTGCCTCTGCGCGGCAGACTGACAAGCCTTTCGATGCAAGATCACTATGTCGAGGTGCACACGGACAAGGGCTCGACACTTGTGCTGATGCGTATGGCAGATGCGATGCGTGAGACGGAAGGCGAAGCAGGACTGCAGATACACCGTTCGCACTGGGTTGCGCTGGACGCAGTCGCTGGCACGGCCCGCCTGGACGGCAAGCTTTTCCTCACGCTGAAGGACGGCATGCAGTTGCCGGTCAGCCGCAGCTTTGCGGCGGCGGTGCGCGAAGCGGGTTTCCGATAACGCGCTAGTTCTACAGCGGACCCGCACCTGAAAAAATCTTCTGTCCGATGTCACACCTCCTGGACCTATCCCGTCAAAGGGCGAGGAGAAACGACATGCGAATTTTGCTCATCGTCATCGGCCTTTATCAAAGCGCCAACGGCCTTTTCATGCTGGTCGCCCCAATGCCCTGGTATGCAACCATTCCGGGGGTCACTGAGACCGGTCCGGCCAATCTGCATTTCATCCGCGACATCGGGCTCGCCTTCATCGCGGCGGGCACAGGGCTGTTCATCGGCGCTTTCAGGCGCGATCGAAAAGCGATCCTGGTCGCCTCGATCTTCCTCGGTGGCCATGCGCTGCTGCATCTGGCCGACCTGCTGCACGGCACGACGCCAACGGATGCGCTGCGCGACATCATGCTGATCGCGCTGCCGGGCCTGCTGCCTCTCATCGCACTCCTGGCACCCGAGAGGAGGCCAGCCTGATGCTTGTCCTGCTGCTCAAACGGGCCTTCCGCAAATTCGGCGGCCGCTACGGCTACGATACCAGCTACCTCACGGAGCTCGCGGATACCGACACCTTAGGCGCGTTCAAACTGGGACTGGTCTCGCCTTTCACCGACCACCGCTTTGGATTGGCCGCCGCACCCTATTTCGCCGCGCGCATCACTGCGGCACGGCAGACGGATTGCGGCTCGTGCCTGAGGCTCACTATCGCCATGGCCCGCGAGGCCGGCGTCCCGATGCGCGACATCCGTGCCATGCTGCTCGATGGCGCGGAAACCGCACCGCGCGAAATGTCACTTGCCCGCCACTACGCCGAAGCCGTGCTGGCCAACGACCCGGCGCTGATGAACATCCTGGCGGCCTGCGAGGCGCTCTGGGGCAAGACCGGCGTGGCCGGGCTTGCCGCGGCGACGGTTTCAGGTTCCTTCTACCCGCTGCTCAAGCGCGGGCTCGGCCACGGCAATGCCTGCGAACCGGTTCTGGCCTGGCTGGCCGGCGAAGCAACGGAAGAAACAAGGCGGGAGATGGTCGATGGCTGAAAACCCGCGGCTCGCCGCCTATCTCGGCGAGCGCCACCGCCTGACCAGGCTTGCCTACCGCTACCTTGGCTCGGTAAGCGAGGCGGAAGACATCGTGCAGGATGCCTGGCTGCGTTTTGCCGGAGCCGAAGAGCCGGAAGACGCCCCGAAGCTGCTCTCCCGCATCGTCACCAACCTGTGCCTCGACCGGCTGCGCTCGGCGCAGGCGCGGCGCGAAACCTATGTCGGTCCCTGGTTGCCGGAGCCGATCGTCGAGCGAGCCGGCGCGGTCGAACCCGACAGCAGCGACGCGGCACTCGACATCTCATTTTCGGTCATGCGGGCGCTGGAGCGCCTGTCGCCGCTGGAGCGGGCGGCACTCTTCCTGCACGACCTCTATGACGTGCCGTTCGAAGACATCGCCACGACGCTGAAGCGTACACCGGCAGCCTGTCGGCAGATGGCGTCTCGCGCCCGCAGGATGATCAGGCAGGACCAAAGCCGCTTCCCGGCGTCGAACGAGGACGTCGCACGTTTTGTGGCCGCATTCGACACGGCGATGCGCGCCGGCGATATCGAGCCGCTGAAGGTGTTGCTGGCTGCGGATGTCGAATATGTCGCCGATGGCGGCGGCAAGGTCCCGGCAGCGATCAACGTTCTGTCGGGCAGCGATGCCGTGGTGAAGTTCATGCTCGGCGTGGCGCGCAAGAATCCGGACCCGTCGCATACCACGATTGCGCCCGCCATCATCAATGGCGCACCAGGGCTTGTCGTCGCCATCGCCGGCAAGGTCGAGCAGACGATGAGCTTCGAGCTCAATGTCGCTGGCGCGATCTGCGGCGTCTATGTGGTGCGCAATCCAGACAAGCTCGTCGATGTGGGCGCGTGAGCTTCAGGCAGCCCACAGAGTCGTGGTTGGAACCGCCGCGAACTGCAGCCGCAGTTTGTCGGTCAGCTTTGCGAACTTGCGCTTCCAATCCTTGTCGAAAAGTACGGTCGCGGCGGCAAGGCATTCCTTGCGCAACCGTTTGCCTTCCCGCTGCAGATCCTTTCCGACAGCTGCCCGCGCCTCGGCTGTGATCGCAAGGGCTTCACCGTCCTTTGTCAGCAGAGCATCCAGGACAGCGAGATCGTTCAGGTCCCCGAGCTTGCTGCCGAGCTTGTCCAACGCCTTGTAGCGCTGCTTGTCCGGCCAAAGCTTGCCCAGCAGGTTGAATTGGGCGGCGTGAACCTTGACGGCCTTGCGCAGGTCGTGGAAATCCTCCTCCTTGCCGCGCGAACCGGCTCTGGCGAGCGCTTTCCTTGCACGCTCCAGCCCAGTCCGCACCCCGTCCACGACAATTGCCGCAGAGGCGTTCGGATCGGCCGGCAGGGTCAGTGCGCCAACGCGCAGCAACCCCTGACGGCAGGTGTCCGTGGCCGCCTCGATAACGGCAGCGAAAGCGGTGATGTCGCTCATGGCGGCAGCACGTCGTTCGACAAACACGGCACGAATACCGGCATAGAGATCGGCATGGCGGGGATACGCACCGGCAAGCCGGTCGATCGTCTCGATCAGCGCGGTTGCCTCGCGCGGCCCTGCCAGGCTTGCCGCCACGTCCCGATAACGTGTGTTCTCCGCCTCGAAAAAGGCCTCGTCGCCGGGCCGCACAAGCCGCAGCAGCGCCCGCACGGCTTTCAACCGGCGACGGCATTTGTGCAGATGCTCCTCCGGCTCGGCATGGGCCCGTGCCAGATGATCGAGCGCCAGGTGCACATCCTGCCGCAGCAGGCGCATGGCGTCGTTGGCAAGTGGCAAGTTTGCGTCGAGCTGTGCGCTCATGGCACCAACTCCGGAAAACCGTTCAACGCCAGCGAGGCGTTGGAGAAACGCAGTTCCCCGGTAACCTCGCGCCCCAGCCAGGCGGGCAGCAGGGCATCCGGCACGCTGTCGCTCGTTTCGAGTTCGGCCACGACCAGCCCATCGAGCACATCGTTGAAGACATCGACTTCATAGATGTAACCGCAATGATGGACGTGATGACGGGTCTTGCGGATGATGTTGCCGATGGCGAAAGCCATCATTTCGCGTGCGTCGGCGAGCGGCACTGAATATTCGAACTCATCGCGCACCCTCAGATCGGATCCGAACTTCAGCGTCAGCTTGGCAGCCTTGCCGTTGCTGATACGCATGCGGATCGATCGTTCCGAGGAGATGGCCATATAAAACTGGGTGATCGCGACGCTGCGCTCCACCGCCTTGCGCCAACCCTCGTCCCTTACCAGAAACTTGCGTTCGACTTCCTTGGCCATCGGCAGGGAATAAAGCGCGGCAGCGGCGGCAAATCAACCGCAATTGCGGGCTGGCCTGATACATGGCCGCCGCCGCCCTGCATCATCGCTTGCGCCGAAGACCGTCGATGACGAGGTTGGCTGCTGCGATGACGGCGCCGATGGCGCAAATCGCCGGCCAGCCACCCCATGTCCAGGCAACACCCGCCAGAGCCGAGCCGGCCGCGCCACCGAGAAAAAACAGGCCGACAAACAGGCCATTGAGACGGCCCCGTGCTTCCGGCTGCAGCAGATTGATGACCCGCCGACCCAAGGTCTGGTCCCCGGTGACACCGACGTCAAGAAGGATGGCACTGGCACCCAGCAACAGAAGCGGCAGGAGCCAGGAGCCTGACCAATTCGATCCGGCCCAGGCCGACAGGGCGAAGGCGAAAATCGTGAGGCAGTGCGCGAAGATGGTTCCAGGTCGCGTCCAGCCGCGATCGCCGGCGCGACCGAACAAAGGTGTCACCACCGCACCACCGGCGCCGGCAAGTGCAAACAGCGCAATGCCGCGCTGACCGAGATCGAAAGGCGGCTGCGTCAGACGAAGCGCCACGGATGTCCAAAACAGGCTGAACGCCGCCATCGAGAGGCTGGCCGTGAGGGAATGACGGCGCAATTCCGGTTCGGCGCGCAGCAGCTTCCAGAGCGAACCGATCAGGGCTGGATATGCTTTGCCGCCCACCGGCCGCCGCTGCGGCAGCCGCATTGCCAGAACCACGCCGAGCAGCAGCATCGCGGCCGCACTCATGCCATAGAAGGCCCGCCAGCCGAAGGCGTCGGCAATCAGGCTGGCAGCGGGACGTGCCAGCAGAATGCCGATCATCAGGCCGCTCATGACATCGCCGATGACGCGGCCGCGTCGTTCCGCTTCCGCCATCGATGCGGCAATGGGCACCAGGATCTGGATTGCGGAACAGGCTGCACCCAGTACCAGAAGAATGACAATCAGCAGCACGGCATCAGGCGCAAACGCCGCTGCAACCGTTGCCAGAACGGCGCAGCCCAACATCCGCAGGACCAGCGTGCGGTTTTCGAACAGGTCGGCCAAGGGGACGAGGAAGAACAACCCCGCAGCGTAGCCGAGCAAGGTGGCCATCGCCACCAACCCGCCGGTCCCGGTTCCGAAACCTAAAGCCGGGCCAATCAGGCCGACAAGGGTTTGCGGGGCAAAAAGGTTGGTCACGATCACACCGACCGCCACCGCGAACAGAAATACCTGCCAACCGGTGATGGAAGTCGGGTGCGATACGTCACAGGACGCATCGGTGACGTTGGTGGACATGGAGCTGCTCCTCGTCGTGAACATATCGACCAGGAGCTTTATTCTCAGCCGTCATCATGATACAAATTAAAATTACCAATAATGATTATGCAAAACTCGCATGAATATTCATGACCTCGAGGCTTTCGTCGCCGTTGTCGAGACAGGCTCCATCGTCGGAGCTTCGGCGCGGTTGAACCTTACCCAGCCCGGCGTGACACGGCGCATCCAGAACCTCGAAGACCGGCTGAACACCACGTTGCTCGATCGCCAGTCCAAGCCGTTCAAGCCGACCGCAGCCGGCCGGGAGGCTTATGAACATGGTCGCCGGGTGCTGCGTTCGCTGGACGATCTCAAGGCCGGCGTTTCGCCGGTCGGAGAGATCGAAGGCGAATTCAGGCTTGGCATCATGCCTTATCTTTCGGATGCCGCGCTTGCCTTTCCGGTGGAACGGCTGCGAACCGACTTCCCAAAATTGACACTGCGTATCACCTCCGGCTGGTCGCCGCGGCTGGTGGATCAGGTCCTGCGCAGTGAACTGGACGCTGCAGCGCTTTGCCTTGCCGAAGGGCTGCAGCCATCTGACGAGCTCATCAGCGAGGATCTTGGAATCCAATCGGTGGTGCTGGTCGCCGCGAAGGATCTTCTGCTGCCGAAGCCGACGAGCCTGGAAGGCCTGTCGAAATTTCCCTGGGTGATGAATGAGACAGGATGCGGTTTTCGCAACTTCATCCGCCGCCAGTTCGAAGCTGCGCGGCTGCCGTTCAATGTCGGCGTGGAGGCCTTGAGCGCCGATCTGCGGCTGTCGCTGGTGGCGCGTGGCCATGGCATCGGCATCGTGACGCCCGCAGCCTTGGCCGGAAGCCCGTGGCAGGACCGGGTCGAAATCATCGAGGTCCGGGATTTTCGGCCGCAGGTGCGCGCCTGGATGCTGCACCGACCGCCCGCCGGCCGTCTCGCCCGCCCCATTGCGGTCTTTCGCGGCGCGCTGCTCGAGGGGTTGCAAGTCCCCGCTCCGTTCACGTCCTAGAGCAATTTCAGCAAAGTGCGCAGCGGTTTTGCGTCCGGAGCTGCGTGAAAACAAAGAGCGAGAGCATCTCAGGCGAAAACAGAATCGCCTGCAATGCTCTCGACAAACGACACCGACTTTACTTTAATCATTCGATTGATTAAATTACGTCCATGTCAACCAAACCATCCCTCTCACCCGCCGAGATGACCAAGGCTGCACTGGTGCGCGCCGCACTCAAGCTGTTTGGCCGTCAAGGCTATGATGGCACCTCGACGCGCGAGATTGCCGCTGCAGCCAAAGCCAATATCGGCTCGATCGCCTATCATTTCGGCGGCAAGGAAGGCCTGCGCGCTGCCGTTGCCGACCACATCGTCGAGACGATCCAGTCAATCGCCGATCAGGCGCTCGGCGGCATGGCCGGGCCCGATCCGGCAAGCCTGACACCGGAAACGGCGCGCAAGCACCTCAAAGCCACGCTGCAAGGCATGGTCGCTTTCATCGTAGCAAGACCCGAAGCCGGCGAGATCGTGCAATTCATGTTGCGGGAACTCGCCGATCCCACGCCAACGCTCGATCGCATCTATGCCGGCCTGTTCGAGCCGACACACAAAAGGCTCTGCGTTATCTGGGAGCGCGCCACCGGCGAGCCGGCGGAAAGCGAGAGCACCAGGCTCGCCATTTTCTCGCTGATCGGACAGGCGGTCTATTTCCGGATCGGGCGCGAGCCGGTGTTGCGCCGCATGGGTTGGTCAAAGATCGGCCAGGACGAAGCCGACAAGATCCTCGCCACGCTGCACAGCAATCTCGATGCGATGCTCGACGCGCGCCAGGACAAGCATGAGCGGCAAGACCGATAGTTTGGGGGTGAAACATGAGCTTCCTGTGTTCATTGCCGCTGGCGGCAAAACTGTTCTCGGCATGCAGCGCCAGCGCGCCGCTCGCCGTCGGCTATGTAGAGGGCGATTTCGTGCTGTTGGCCCCAATCGAAGTGGCCGAGGTGACGGCGGTTTCAGCGCGGCGCGGTGACCGTGTCGGTCCCGGTCAGCCGGTCGCCACACTCGAAAAAGCCGATGCCGAGATCGCCGTGACGCAGGCAAAGGCGGCACTGGCCCAGGCGGAAGCGCAGCTTGCCGACCTGCAGGTGGGCAAGCGGCCGGAAGAGATCGCCGTGCTCGACGCCACCTTGCGCTCGGCAAAGGCGCAGGCGGCCGACGCCGCACGCACGCTTGCCCGGACGCAGGACCTGCTGAAACGCGGGGTTACCACCCAGGCGCAGTACGACGACGCTGCCACCCAGGCCGAGGTCGCGGAAGCGGCCATCGGCCAGGCCACCGCCAATCTGGCCGTCGGCCAGCTGCCGGCTCGGCCCGAAACGATCAAGGCCGCCGAAAACCAGGTCAAACAGGCCAGGACCGCGCTCGATCAGGCCGAATGGCGGCTTTCCAAGCGCACGCTTGTGGCGCCAGCAGCGGGCCGTATCGACGACATCATCCGCCATGCCGGAGACACCGCCGGCCCGAGCGCGCCGGTGCTCTCGGTGCTGCCGGACGGCGCGGTGAAACTCACCGTCTATGTGCCCGAAGCCAGCCTCTCCTCCGTGAAGGTCGGTGGTCAACTTGCCTTACGCTGCGATGGCTGCCCGCAGGACCTCAAGGCACGCATCAGCTACGTCTCTCCCGATCCTGAATTCACCCCACCGGTCATCTACTCGCTCGAAAACCGCCAGAAGCTGGTCTACCTGGTCGAAGCCCGGCCGGCCGGCGATGCAGGGCGGCTGCAGCCGGGGCAGATCGTGGATGTGGATCTGGTGAGTGGCGATTAGGCATGAACGCCATCGATGTCAAAAATCTGGTCAAGCGCTTCGGCGACCGCACCGTCGTCGACCATGTCTCGATGGATGTGGCGGAAGGCGAGATCGTTGGCTTCCTCGGCCCCAATGGCTCCGGCAAGACAACGACAATCCGCATGATGTGCGGGCTGCTCACGCCGGACGAAGGCGAAGGCAGCGTGCTCGGCTACGACCTCAGGACCGAGAGCCTGAAGATCAAGAACGAGGTCGGCTACATGACGCAGAAGTTCTCGTTCTACGAGGACCTGACGATCGGCGAAAATCTCGAATTCGTCGCCCGCCTTTATCGCCTGAAGCCGATCGAGGATCACGTCGCAAGGACGCTTGCGGAACTCGGCCTGGCCAGCCGACGCAACCAGCTTGCCGGAACGCTTTCCGGCGGCTGGAAGCAGCGGCTGGCTCTCGCCGCCTGCATCATGCACAAGCCCCGCCTGCTGCTACTCGACGAGCCCACTGCCGGCGTCGATCCCAAAGCCCGGCGCGAATTCTGGGACGAGATCCATCACCTTGCGCGCGGCGGCCTCACCGTTCTGGTCTCGACCCATTACATGGACGAGGCGGAGCGCTGCCACCGCATCTCCTACATTTCCTACGGCAAGCTGCTGGCGACCGGCACGGTGGCGGACGTGGTGAAGAATGCGGGCCTCACCACTTTCATCGTCGAAGGACCCCGGCTCGACACGGTGACGGCAGCCCTGGAAGGCAGGACGGGTGTCGACCAGGTGGCACCATTCGGCGCGACACTGCATGTCGTCGGCTCGGATGCCGCCGCGCTGAAGCTGGCACTGGCCGATGTCGAAAAAGCGCATCCCGGCGTCAGGGTGACGCCCGGTGAAACCAGCCTGGAAGACGTGTTCATCCAGTTCATGGCCGGCTCGAAGGACAATATGGCGTGAGCAACCTGTTTTCCTCCGCCAGGCTCGGCGCGCTGCTGACCAAGGAATTCATCCAGATGCGACGCGATCGCGTCACCTTCGCGATGATGCTGGGGGTGCCGCTGATGCTGCTCATCCTGTTCGGCTTCGCCATCAACAACGATCCCAAGCGGCTGCCCGCCGCGTTGCTGGCGATGAGCAACGACCCTTACACGCGCGCCATGGTCTCGGCGCTGGAGAACACCAACTACTACCGCTTCGACTATGTCGCCCGCACGGAGGCCGAGGCGGACTTCCTGCTGGCGCGCGGCGACGTCTCTTTCGTGGTCACCATCCCGGCCGATTTCGGCAAGCGCGTCGAACGCGGCGACCGGCCGCAAATCCTCATCGAGGCCGATGCGACCGACCCGTCATCGGCGAGCGGCGCCATCTCCACGCTCGGCACCGTCGCCTCGCAGGCCCTGCTGCGCGCCCGCGGCATGGAGGCTACCGCGGCGGAGGATGCGGCTAGCCAGCTCGATGTCATCACCCACCGCCTCTACAATCCCGAAGGCATTTCTCAGTACAACATCGTGCCCGGCCTGCTCGGGGTCATCCTGCAGATGACCATGGTGATGATGACGGCCATGGCGCTGACGCGCGAGAGCGAGCGCGGCACGATGGAGAACCTGCTCGCCATGCCGGCGAGCCCGGTCGAGATCATGCTTGGCAAGGTCTTGCCCTATGCCTGCGTCGGGGCGGTTCAGGTGGTGGTGGTGCTGTTTGCGGCGAAGCTCCTGTTCCATGTCCCCTTCGTCGGCAGCCTCGGATTGCTTCTGTCGTCGATCCTGGTCTTCGTCCTGGGACTGGTGCTGCTCGGCTACACAATCTCGACGGTGTCGCGCACGCAGATGCAGGCGATGCAGCTCACTTTCTTCTTTTTCCTGCCCTCTATCCTGCTGTCCGGTTTCATGTTCCCCTATCGCGGCATGCCCGGATGGGCACAAACGCTTGGCGAAATCTTCCCGCTCACGCATTTCCTGCGCATCGTGCGTGCTGTGATGTTGAAAGGCGCCGGCTTTGGCGCCATCGCCAGCGAGATCGGCTGGCTGATCTTTTTCGTGGCGCTGTTCGCCGGGCTGGCGTTGATGCGTTTCCGCCGCACACTCGACTAGGGCGTTTCCGTTTTCAGCAGAAGCGCACTACGCCGCAGCCAGGATCCTGGCATAGGTACCAAAGTCAACGTTGCCGCCGGAGAGCACCACCGCCACGCTTTTGCCGGCAAGATCGATCTGGCCGGAGGATAACGCGGCAAGCCCGACACAGCCACCGGGCTCCACCACCAGCTTGAGATAGGCCATGGCATCGCGCATCGCCGCCGCCGTCGCTTTGTCCGAAACCGCGATGGAACCGGCAAGGTTCCTGCGGTTGATCTCGAATGTGATGGCGCCGGGCTCATGGGTGAGGATGGCGTCGCAGATCGAGTCATGGCCAGGATCGTTGCCGATGCGCGTGCCGGCTTCCAGCGAACGGCGGGTGTCGTCGAAATGTTCGGGCTCGGCCACCCAGACCACGGTCTGCGGCGAGGCATCCTTGACTGCGATCGAAATGCCGCTCGACAGGCCTCCGCCACCGCAGGGCATCACCACGGCATCGAGCGTCACGCCAAGGGCGGTCGCCTGCGCCACCAATTCCAGCCCGATCGTGCCCTGGCCGGCAATGATGGCGGGATCGTCGAAGGGTGGTACCAGCGCCATGCCTTGCTCCACCCAGGGCCGCACCACCGCCATGCGGTCGTCGCCGAAGCGATCGAAACGCACCACTTCGGCACCCATGCGCTGCACATTGGCAACCTTGGTTTCCGGCGCGTCTGAAGGCATGGCGATGACGCTCTTCAGGCCGAACATCGCCGCGGCCGCCGCGACGCCCTGGGCGTGATTGCCGGATGAGAAGGCGACCACCCCGCCGCGGCGCTCTTCCTGCGACAACGAGGAAATCTTGTTGTAGGCGCCACGAAATTTGAACGAACCGGTGCGTTGCAGCGTTTCCGGCTTGAACAGGATACGACCACCGAAACGCTCGTTGAGCATGGGAGATTCGATCAACGGTGTCGTCACGATCAAACCCGCCAGACGTTCGGCGGCGTTACGGACATCCGCGATCGCAGGAAGCGAAGCTGTCATGGGACCCTGCCTAATCACACATTCGCCGTCATCATGTGCGCGAAGCATGGGCGAGTGCCAACGAAAAGATGTGACCGTGACAATGTTCATTCGCTTGGAGCAATTCCAGGAAAAGTGCGTAGCGGTTTTCCGTCCGGAATTGCGCAAAACAAAGAGTTAGAGCGTTTCCGTAATAACGGAAATGCTCTGGTGTCATCGGTTCGTCAGGGACGTCGGCGGTGCTCACCGATTGTTTCGACCCTAAGCGAAATCTGACTTGAACAGGAAGGCGCCGCCTGACCATGTGCGGCGATGAGAGGAGGCCTCCAAATGCGCAAGATCCTTACCCTTTCCACCCTCGCCATGACATTGGCGCTGACCAGCATGCCGCTGGCAACCGCCTCGGCCGAAGATCTCAACATCCAGATCGGACCGGACGGACCCAAGGTCATCATGCGCGACCGGCGCTGCGATCCCGACCGCGAATATTGCGGCGATCGCCGCCGCTCGGATGAATGGCGCAATGAGGACGACGGTTATGGCCGCCGCCGCCCCGACGAATGGCGCAGCGACCGCAACGATCCGGACGAATTCTCCGAGCGCCGCCGCGAATGCAGCCCGGACCGCGCGCTCGACAAGGCCGAGCGTATGGGCGTACGCCGCGCTCGTGTCGCCGGCGTCGGCCGCCGCACCATCGAGGTGCGTGGCATGACCCGCAGCGGTGAACGCGTGCGCCTTATCTTCGGTCGTCGCGATCCGCGTTGCCCGCTGATGAGCTGATCGCACGGGCAGTAGGCAGTAGGCAGTAGACGGTAAATCTTGGCGTCACGCGGAGCGTGTCTACCCGTTTTTCTACTGCCTATTCGCTATTGCCTACTGCCCAGCCCTCACCCCAGCAGCGTCGGCTTGCGCTTGTTTCCTCCGGCCTTGCGCCAGGAATTGAAACGGTGCGTCGCTGCCGCGAAGGAGATCTTCATTTTCTGCGAGACGGAATAGCGCGATGCCCCCTGGTCGAAGAGCCGGTAACAGCATTCGACCCCCTCACCCGTCAGCTTGCCGTCCGATGTCTTGTTGTGCGGATTGGCCGGATCGAACGGCTCGATCTGGGCCGACACCATGTCTCTGAGGCGCGCCAGATCAGCTTCGATCGACGCAATGAGGTCGAGCACGGGTTTGGGGTCGATATGTTTCACGCGCCTGGCTGCCGTCATGCAGAATATCTCCGGTTTGGCTTCCTCGATATATAGGTGAACATTTGCCGATAAAAAGGCGCGCACGAAGCGCCCGTTGCGGCCGCGACTGCACCAGTCACGCTTGACCGGCGGCAGACCTCGACATAGTTTAGAATAATTCTAAACTAGAGATCATCAATCATGCTTTCGCGCGTTTTCGGTTTCGGCCGCCGTCCCTTTTCATCGCTCTCCGAACAGGAAATCCTGGCATTGGCCATCTCCTCCGAAGAGGACGATGCCCGTATCTACCGCTCCTATGCCGAGGGGCTGCAGGACAGCTATCCGCATTCAGCCAGGATGTTCGAGGAGATGGCGGCGGAAGAGGACAAGCATCGCGGCATGCTGATCGAACTGCATCGCAAGCGTTTCGGCGAACATATCCCGCTGATCCGCCGCGAGCATGTGAAAGGCTACTACGAACGCAAGCCCGATTGGCTGGTGCGCCCGCTGGGCATCGAAAAGGTTCGCCACCAGGCCGAGGAGATGGAACGGCAGGCGCAACTCTTCTACATCGAGGCGGCCAAGCGCACGTCGGACGCTTCCACCCGCAAGCTGCTTGGCGACCTCGCCGCCGCAGAGCAGAATCACGAGGACCTGGCGCACAGACTCGAACAGAAATATGTGCCCGGCGACGTGCGTGATGAGGAGGCCGCTACGGAGCGGCGGCAATTCATCCTCACCTATGTGCAGCCGGGACTGGCCGGTTTGATGGACGGCTCGGTGTCGACGCTGGCACCCATCTTCGCCGCAGCCTTTGCCACGCACGACACCTGGCAGACCTTCCTCGTCGGCCTCTCGGCCTCGATCGGCGCCGGCATCTCGATGGGTTTCACCGAAGCCGCCCATGACGACGGCAAGCTCTCCGGGCGCGGCTCGCCGCTGAAACGCGGCCTGGCCAACGGCATCATGACGTCGCTCGGCGGCCTCGGCCACGCCTTGCCCTATCTGATCACGAATTTCTGGACTGCGACCACCGTCGCGGCGGTGGTTGTGTTCTTCGAATTGTGGGCAATCGCCTTCATTCAGAACCGCTACATGGAAACGCCGTTCCTGCGCGCCGCGTTTCAGGTCGTGCTTGGCGGCGCCCTGGTGTTCGCAGCAGGCGTACTGATCGGCAACGCCTGACGATCTTTCTCTTTTGTCGGGAAGCGCCGATCAGCCATGCGCCCTTTGGCTGTCGGCCGGCACTTCAGCGCGATCGAACATGCCGTAGTCGCGGACGACGTGGGCGATGCGCAGGCGGTAATCCGAGAAGATGCCGCCGCGACCCGCCTTCTGGGCATGACGATGGTCCTCGGTGTTCCGCCATTTTCTCACCGCGTCCTCGTCGCGCCAGAACGAGAGCGACAGCACACGCGCCGGATCGGTCAAACTCTGGAACCGCTCGATCGAGATGAAACCGTCGATGCCGTCGAGCAACGGGCGCAGATTGGCGGCGATGCCGAGATAGGCGTCACGCTTACCGTCGGCCGGCGTGACTTCGAAAATAACAGCGATCATGGATTGGTCTCTCCTGTGAGAAAATCGCCAACTGCCTCAAACAACGCGACACGGCCGGTCTCGAGATGCATCAAGTGGGTGCCGTCGGGAAGTTTGCGATCGAGCTTGATCCGGCTTCCGAGCCGGTTCATCAGCCAGGCAGCATCGGCGTCGTTCGAAACGCTATCCCAGGCACCGCGCACGATCAGCGTGGGCGCCTTGATGAGATCGGGATCATAGGCCATCCGACCGCTCCAGGCAGCCGCGATATCGGCCACGGGGCCACCGGGGATCTGGACGGATGGCGGCGTTCGCAAAGCGCTGGCCGGATCCGTGGCGAGGTATGCCGGCCCCCAGGACGCCAGCTCCGGCTCGATCAGGACAGGCGGGTGCCCCGGGGGTACGTCCTCTACAAAACGCGACAATTGATCGGCTATCGACACCAGCCGCCAGCCCGGGACATCGGCTTCGATCTGACTTGCCGCCGCGCGACGGGCGAAAGGCCCGAACAGCACCAGGCGGTCCAACGTCTCGGCTCGCGCCGCCGCATAGAGCCCGGCGACCAGTGTCCCCCATGAATGGGCAAGCAACGAAACCCGCGGCCTCCCGGTCGTGGCAAGGACATGCGCGACGACACGAGCCAATTGCCGGGCGGCCGATGGCGCACGGCCGCCCGGTTGTTTGCCAACAGGCGAACGCGAAAAATAGTCGGGACGATCGGAGCCGCCATAGCCGGCAAAATCGAACGCCCACACATCAAAACCACGCTGGTGCAGATCATCCATCCAGGAATGGCCGTGAAACCGGTATGCGACCGACAATGCCGAGGGAAACGTCGCGCCATGGACGTAGAGAACGCTGGGTCCCGATGAGGCCGCACGCCTGACGAGCAACTGCGGCTCGCCGGCGCGTCCGCCGAGCATTGAGACATCGCCCGCGATCACGGCTTCACCAAAGCCGCATGCGGCGCGGATGCCAGTTTCAGGAAGATCCGGTCTTCCCGACGAATGAAATTCTCGCGACGGGCGAATTCGAAATTGGCCTTGCCCGCGGGGTCGGCGGCGAGGCGAGCGCGGTAGGCTTCGTAGTCGGCCAGGCTGTCGACGTTGTAGAGCGCATAAGCTGTCGTGGCCGAGCCTTCATGCGGCGCGAAATAACCGATCAGGTCCGCACCGCAGCGCGGGATCGCCTGCCCCCAGTTACGGGCGTACTCCTCGAATGCCGTCTTTTTGAAAGGGTCGATCTCGTAGCGGATGAAGCAGGTGATGGTCACGGTCGTCTCCTTGATATGGCACTGACGCTTCGATCGGCATCGAAACGTCGGCTTGGAAAATGGGAATAGACTGCCGATGCGGTCACAACCGCCAGAAGGACCTCGCGCATTCGCGCCGAACGTCTTCCGGCGTCAGACCCAGGTCGCCGAGTTGCCATGCGTCGAGTTCGGCAAGATCGAGCCGCTGCAGATAGCGATCGTAACGGCGCATGAAGTGCGAGAGCAGCCCACGCGATCTCCAGCGAAAGCGGAACCTCGCATAACCGGCATCGACGCAGACCGGTTGGAGCAGGCTGACAGGTTGGAACAGGCTGGTCATCGTTGTCTCCTTGAACTGCCCTCAGATTAGTGCTTTTCTCTGCGGCAATGCTTTGATGGAGATCGAACCATGAAAGACGGACCGGACATTGCCCGTATCGCCAGCCTGATCGGCGACCCGGCCAGGGCCAACATGCTGACGGCCCTGATGACAGGTTCCGCGCTAACGGCGAGCGAACTGGCGCTGGAGGGTGGTGTCAGCCTGCCGACGGCGTCATCTCACCTGGCCAAGTTGATCGAGGGCGGCTTGCTTACGGTCGCGGCCCAGGGCCGCCACCGCTATTACGGCCTGGCCGGGCCGCAGGTTGCCTCCATGCTGGAGGCCATCATGGGTGTGGCTGCGGGTGTGGGGCCGAAGCGGGCGCGCCCCGGCCCGCGCGAACCTGCGATGCGCGAGGCGCGGGTCTGCTACGACCATCTCGCCGGCGAACACGCGGTGAAAATGATGGACACGTTCCTTGCCCGCGACGTCCTCGTGCGCGATGGCCAGGAGATCCGCCTCGGCCCGATCGGCCATTCGCATTTCACCGCCGTCGGCATCGATGTGGAGAAGCTCGGCCCTTCGCGCCGACCGGTCTGCCGCGACTGCCTCGACTGGAGCGTGCGTCGCTCACATCTCGCCGGACAGCTGGGCGCCGCAATTCTCGACAAGATCCTCGCCGAGAAATGGGCGCGCCGCGAAAAGGACAGCCGCGTCGTCACCTTCTCGCCCAAAGGCCGCCAGGCGTTCGAGAAGGCATTCCTCGAAATCTAAGCCAATCGATTATTTGCGCCGGAGACTTCTGACGAATTCCGTGAACGAGGACGCCAGAGGCAAGACGTAGCCCCAGTCCTTGGAACTGGCTTCCTCCAGAGTCCAGTCGTCGTCCTCCGGCGCGAGCTCGTGGTCGATCAGGCAGAGCTTTCCCTCATTGCCGTCATCGAACCTGAGGCAGATCGGATTGCCGCCATGGTCATTCATGATCCACACCAGGTCGTTGTGTAAGGGCCATGGTGGAGATTTCCGGTTGTGCTCCAGCGAGTAGCGCGGATTCTTGTGCAGGCCACCGACGTCCTCCACATATCCGGCCCACACGCCGTTCGGGAAATCGAATGAAACTTTCTGCAGGCAGCGACCGCCGGCACAGGTCATCAGGAACGCGCAATAATCGTCGGGAAGGAAGATCCCCGTCGTTTCCTCGAACCGCTGCAGATCGGCTGGCGCTGCCGGGCGCTCTCCTGCCTGGTTGATGGCGTCGACAAAGCGCCAGAGCTCCATTCTCACATTCCCGCAGATCGCTGTTGATGTCCTGCAGCGTAGTGAAAACGGAGCCTCTTCCGCAACTCCCAAGACGACTCGATCGTTCCGTATTTCGTAGCGCAGGATCGAAACAGAACCGCGTATTTTCGAGTCCCAAACGAAAGCTTCTGTGGCACGAAAGCCACATCGCCGACGAAGGCGTCAAAAGGCGTCAAAACACCGCCAATCCGCCACTTTCCGGCCACGATTCGTAAAGGTTTTGCCCGAAGATTAACATCCCGTTCACCGACTATTCACGCCTTCTCGCTAGGATGCATCCCAATCGGACGGGGCATCCGAAAATCGGGACAGGGAATAGACGAATGACCATCTGGAGCCAGTTCAAAGGCTACGCCGCAGCCATCCGCGAATTCATCGCGCCGACCTATCGGCCGGAACGCCACTACATGCGCGGTCCAGGCCCGGCCTGCGCCCGCCGCGCCCACGCGCTTGGCGTGAGCGCGCACTGATGACACTGGAAAGCCGTCACGACAGCCGGGTCGCCCGTCCCGCCGGCGAACATCGCACGACCACCTACCGGCCACTGCGGCCCGGAATTCCCGCGCGTCCCTGAACCGCCCCAGCGATACCACTTCCCGATCTTCGAACCGCCGGCGCCTTCGCTGGCGGTTCTGTTTCTGGGCAGGCCTCAAGATTTTTCCGCATCGCCTGTCGAAATCAGGCAAGCTCCCGCGACATTCGGGTGGCCGGCAAGAACGCGGCCTTCGAAACCACGGGAGACTATCGTGCAATACATACTTCTGATCCATGTCGACGAAACCGCCTTCGCCAGGATGACCCCGGAAATGCAGGGCGTGATGTCGGAACCCTACATGGCCTACAACGCCGCGCTCGAAAAAGCCGGAGCCATGGTCGTGGGCCAAAGGCTGCAACCGTCCAACGTCTCCACGACGGTCAAGGTCCGCGACGGCAAGACCGAGGTGCTCGACGGCCCCTTCGCCACCACCAAGGAACAGCTCGGCGGCTTCTATCTGATCGAAGCCGAGGATCTCGACGCCGCCCTTAGCTGGGCCGCGCGCTGCCCTGCGGCCAGCCACGGCGTTGTCGAAGTGCGCCCGATCTGGCCGACACACTGAGCGTCATGGCCTCGGCCACGGAACAGGCCCGGGCGGCAGCCGAAGCAGCCGCCCGCCACAGCTACGGCAAGCTTGTCGCATTCCTCGCGGCGCGGTCGCGCGATGTCGCCGGCGCCGAAGATGCGCTCGCCGATGCCTTCGCCATGGCATTGACGAAATGGCCGGAAACAGGTGTTCCGCAAAATCCGGAAGCATGGCTTCTCGCCGTGGCGCGCCGCAGGGCCACAGACCAGCATCGCCGGCGCCAGACCCGTGAGGCGGCACTGCCGCACCTCAGGCTCATCGGCGACGAGATGGAGGAAGAAGCGATGCGCGAGAAACTGCCGGACGACCGGCTCGGCCTGATCTTCGCCTGCGCCCACCCGGCGATCGATCCAGGCGTGCGTGCGCCGTTGATCCTGCAGACCGTGCTCGGCTTCGACGCCGCCACCATCGCCTCGGCTTTCCTGGTCTCGCCCGCCACGATGGGACAGCGGCTGGTCCGCGCCAAGGCCCGCATCCGGGAAGCAGGCATTCCTTTCCAGATCCCCGAGCGCCCTGAACTGCCCGAGCGGCTCTCGGCAGTGCTGGAGGCCGTCTACGCCGCCTTCGCCGAAGGCTGGACAGATCCGGCCGGCACCGAAACACGACGCCGCAATCTGGCGACCGAAGCCATCTGGCTGTGCCGGCTGCTGACCGAGTTGATGCCGGACGAACCGGAAGCGCTCTCGCTGCTTGCCCTCATGCTTTACGCCGAGGCCCGACGCGAAGCGCGCCGCTGTTCGCAAGGCGATTTCGTGCCGCTCAGCGAACAGGACATGGCCCGGTGGGACGCCAGGCTGATCGAGGAGGCGGACTCGCTGCTGCAACGGGCAGGCCGTTCGGCCGATCTCGGCCGCTACCAGATCGAAGCGGCGATCCAGTCCGTGCACGTCGCCCGGCGCCTGACCGGCAGGACCGACTGGGCGGCGATACGGCAATTCTACGATGCGCTTGCGCTGGTGGCAGGCTCGCCGGTCGTGACGATCAACCGGGCAGTGGCCATTGGTGAAACGGATGGGCCTGCCGCCGGACTGGCCGAACTCGATACGGTCGCCGGCGACCGTCGCATCGAAGACTACCAGCCTTACTGGGCAGCACGCGCCGGGTTGCTTGCCGAACTCCACCAAATCGATGAAGCGAGGCTAGCCTATGAGCGGGCGATCGGCCTCGAACGGGACGACGCCGTGCGACGCTTCCTCGCGGCAAGAAAGGCGACGCTGCTGAACTGAGCAGCGCCTGTCGCCGTTGCTCAGGCAGGCCACATCTCGTGCGGACCGTTGAGCGCAGCCAGCATGGGATCGGCACGCAGCCTGGCGCATACCCGCTCGACATTCGGCCAGGCAGCGCGCGCCTTGTCCGGTTCCGGATACCAGCACACCAGCATCAGCATGTAGATATCGGCGATGGTGCGGCTGTCGCCGACCAGCCAGTCGCGCCCGACCAGTGCGCTGTCCAGGATGCTGATCTCCTTGTCCATTTCGACAACCGCTGCTTGCTTGACCGCGCCGACGCCGTCGGCATCGGTGGTCGAACGATGCGGATAGTAGTAGCGTAGATTGGCCATATAGATGGCGGTGGCCATGAACGCCATCCAGCGCAGGAAGTCCGCCCTGCCCGGCTCGCCGACAATCGGACCGAGTCCCTTTCCGGGATGCTGTTCGGCAAGCAGCAGCGAGATGGCCGCGGTCTCCGGCACGGCGTGACCGTCCGGCAGAACCAGCACCGGTACCTGGTTCATCGGACTGATCTTGAGAAATTCCGGAGCGGGCTGCGGCGTCTTCGGCACATCGATCTGTTCGAATGCGATACCGGCCAGCTTGAGCGCGGCCTCGATCACGAACCCGCCCGAGCCCGGACGCGTGTAGAGTTTATGCATTTTCAGTCGATTCCTCCCCGGCGTTATTTCGAGCCGAAGAGATTTGACCTTGCCGGTGCACGGCACTCAAGCCGGCAACGGCAGGGCCAGATGGTTTTTCACAAGGGCCAGCGGACGCAAACGCTTTGCCGCAGCAGCCCCCTTGAGAGAAAGAACTATGCGCCGAGCCCTTCGAAGAGCACGGTCGAGAGGTAGCGCTCAGCGAACGACGGGATGACGACGACAAGGTTCTTGCCCTTGTTTTCCGGTCGCGAGCCGACAACGATCGCCGCCTGCAATGCCGCACCTGAGGAGATACCAACCGGCACGCCTTCCAGGCGAGCGACGAGACGGGCATTGGCGACCGCGTCCTCGTTGGAGACCTTGACGATCTCGTCATAGATGGTGGTATCGAGGATCTTCGGTGCGAAGCCCGCGCCGATGCCCTGGATCTTGTGCGGGCCGGGCTGGCCACCCGACAGCACGGGCGAAGCTTCCGGCTCGACCGCCACGACATGCAACGACGGCTTGCGCTTCTTGATCACCTGGCCGACGCCGGTGATGGTGCCACCGGTGCCGATGCCGGAGATGAAGATGTCGACCTCGCCCTTGGTATCGTTCCAGATCTCCTCGGCGGTGGTCTCGCGATGGATCTCGGGATTGGCCGGGTTCTCGAACTGCTGCGGAATGATGGCGTCCGGCAGCGAAGCAGCCAGTTCGTCAGCCTTGGCGATGGCGCCCTTCATGCCTTTCGGGCCTTCGGTCAACACCAGTTCGGCACCGAGCAGCGCCAGCATCTTGCGCCGCTCCACTGACATGGTTTCCGGCATGGTGAGGATCAGCTTGTAGCCTTTGGCGGCTGCGGCGAAGGCCAGCGCTATGCCCGTGTTGCCGGACGTCGGCTCGATCAGCACGGTCTTGCCGGGGGTGATCTTGCCGTCGCGCTCCAGCGCCTCGATCATGGCAACGCCGATGCGGTCCTTCACCGAGGCGATCGGGTTGAAGAACTCGAGCTTGGCGAGAAGGTTGGCGACAATGCCCTTTTCCTTGGCGAACTTGTCCAGCCTGACCAGCGGGGTGTCGCCGATCGTCTCTGTGATGGAATTGTAGATGCGGCCCCGACCGGGAACACGTGCGGAGGTTGCAGGCTTGTTCATTGATTTTGCTCCCTGAAACGAGGCTGTCTTATGCGGCTTTTGAACGACGGAAGATAGGCCGCCGCCCGACTATATCCGAGCGGGCGGCGTGCTGGAAACAACGGGTGACCGGAAGAATTTTCCCGATTGATCCGATTTCAGATCAGGCTTTGAAAAAGCAATCTCAGGACCTGGCGGCGATTGCCGCCGCCGCGCCAACCATGAAACCTGCTGCCGTGCGGTTCAACGCCTTCAGGGCGCGTGGCGAGCGCAGGAACCAGCGCGCCTTGGCGGCAAGCGCCAGATAAGGCACCAGCACAACGAGCAGCACGACAGCCGTGATGGCGAGCAGAACCCCACAATCCGCGAACGTCAGGGACTTCACGTCGACAATGGTCGGCGTGATTGCCAGATAGAAGATCATCGTCTTCGGATTGCCGAGCTGGACAGCCAGGCCGGCCAGCACCGATTGCACGAAACCATCCCGGCCCTTGCGGGCTTCGATGGTCTCCGACGTGATGCCCGCGGTCCAGAAACTCCAGGCGAGATAGACAAGATAAAGCACGCCCAACCATTTGATGACGAGGAACACGATGCCGAAACTCTGCGCCACCAGCGCGAGACCAAGTACCACGGCGGTAAGATAAATGAGGTCGCCGACAACCAGGCCCAGCGACATCGCCAATGCAGACCGGAAGCCGGAGCCCAGCGCTCGCGCCACCAGGGCGGTTATACCAGGGCCAGGGATGGCGGCGGCGACCGCAAGAGCGGCGGAATAGGCAAGAAATCCGGCAAGGGTCATCGGGAAAGCCTCGAAAGCACCGATACTTTATCGCATGGAAGTCAGCCCGCTGGAAATGGCATAGCGCTTGGTCCAGCCGCTCACATTTTTCTGAAAGCGAATTCTGTTCTGTTTGTTTGCCGCATGATCTTTGTCCGAAAAGTCTGCAACTTTTCGGGATCATGCTTTAGAAGGCATCGACATTTCGCTTCTGGTCCTGTACGCGCACGGTCCCGCTGCGGCTTGCCTCGACAGGCCCGCACCCTTTTGCGCAAACATCCAGGACAAGACGATGCGACCGGCTTTCGGCGGCATAGACTTCGGCACTTCCAATTCCACCGTCGGCGTGATCGAGAACGGCAGGCCGCATCTGGTGGCACTCGAAGACGGAAACCCGACTTTGCCCTCCGCGATCTTCTTCAATTTCGAGGATGGCAACACCCTGTTCGGCCGCCGCGCCATCGCCGACTACACCGACAGTGTCGAAGGCCGGTTGATGCGGGCGCTGAAAAGCGTGCTGGGTTCTTCGCTCGCACATGAAAAGACGCGTATCCAGGCACGCACACTGGCCTTCACCGACATCATCGGCCTGTTCGTCGCGAATCTGAAAGCAAAGCTGGACAGTCATGCCGGGCAACCGGTCGAGAATGTGGTGCTTGGCCGACCGGTGCGCTTCGTCGACGAAGACGATGCGGCCGACGCAGAAGCACAGAACCAACTGGAAAAGGCCGTGCGCAAGCAAGGCTTCAAGCACATCGACTTCCAGTTCGAACCGATCGCCGCCGCACTCGACTACGAACACACGCTGAACCGCGAAGAGCTCGCCCTGATCGTCGACATGGGCGGCGGCACGTCGGACTTTTCCATCGTTCGGGTTTCGCCGGAGCGTTCGACCGTCCACGACCGCAAGGACGACATCCTGGCCAATCGCGGCGTCCACATCGGCGGCACTGACTTCGACCGTCTGCTCAGCATCGCCCATGTCATGCCGGAACTCGGCTATCTGACGCAGACGAAAGACGGTAAACGCAACCTGCCGGCCGGTTATTTCGTCGATCTCGCCACCTGGCAGCGGATCAACCTGCTCTACACGCCGAAGGCCATGCTGGACCTACGTCAGATCCGGTATGAGGCTGCTCGCGCCGATCTCGTCGACCGGCTGATCGAGGTGGTCGAACATCGGTTCGGCCATGCGCTCGCCACCAAGGTGGAACGGGCCAAGATCGAACTCACAGATCAGGACGAAGCGTCGGTGGATGTCGGATTGTCGGGCGCGACATTCTCGGCGCCTTTGAACAAGCAGGGCCTGGAAGACACCATCCGCGGCGAAGTCGGCCGAGTCACGCAGACGGTTGCCGATACCCTTGCCGACGCCGGCGTGAAGCCAGGAGACATCACGGCCGTGTTCCTGACCGGCGGCTCGACCGCTATTCCGCTGGCGCGACGCAGCATCCTGGCCCTGGTGCCGCACGCCCAGGTCGTGCAGGGCGATGCCTTCGGTTCGGTCGGGCTCGGTCTCGCGCTCGACGCCCGCCGCAAGTTCGGCTGAGCTCAGGTCTTGCCCTTGTAGGAGACACGCCAGACCGTGCCGTTACCGTCCTCGGTGACGATGAGCGAACCATCTTTGGCGACGGCCACGCCGACTGGCCGACCCCAGACGGCGTCATCGGAAACGACAAACCCGGTCATGAAGTCCTCATAAGCGCCGGTCGGCTTGCCGTCCTTGAACAACAGCCGCACCACTTTGTAGCCGGTTGGTGCACCGCGGTTCCATGAACCGTGCAAGGCGACGAAGGCGTCGCCCTTGTATTCGGCTGGAAACTGGGAGCCCTCATAAAAAGTGATGCCGAGGGGGGCCGAATGCGCCTGCATCAGCACATCCGGCACCGTCACCTTGCCGGCAAGGTCGCGACGCGTGCCGGCATGGCGCGGGTCTTCATTGCTGCCGATGTAGTACCAGGGCCAGCCATAGAAGGCGCCTTGCTTGACTGAAGTCGCGTATTCGAAGGGAAGATTGTCGCCCAGCGCATCGCGTTCATTAACCACGCACCAGGGCTGACCGGTCGCAGCCTGAACGGTAAGCCCCGAGCAATTGCGCAAGCCAGTGGCAACGCTGCGCCGATTGTTACCGTCAGGGTCGAAAGCAAAGACCGCGGCTCGTCCGCGTTCGTAACCCCATGCCGCGCCCAGCGGCTCGTTGGCGGCCCAGGCTTTTGGCCCTCCGGGAGGATCGCCCAACTCTTCCGCCACATTGGAAGCCGAGCCCACCGACAGGTAAAGCGTCTTGCCGTCCGGTGAAAAAGCGATGTCGCGGGTCCAATGACCGCCGTCCGGAATGTCCGCGACAACGGTTTCGGGCTTTCCGGAAGCCTCCAGATCGCCGTCCCTGTAGGGAAAGCGTACGATGCTGTCGGTGTTGGCGACATAGACCCATTGCGGCTTTTCAGGCGGATGGAAGGCTATGCCATAGGGTGAACTCAAGCCCTTGGCGTAGATCGCCTCTTCGACGGGCTTGGCGTTGCCGTCCCCGAGCCGATAGAGCCGAACCTGGTCAGCACGGCTGTCGGCGACGAAGATGTCGCCATTTGGTGCGACGCGTACGACACGCGGATTGCTGATGCCGGAAGCAATCAGTTCGGCCGAAAAGCCGGCAGGCAGCTTCGGTTGCGCGTTGTTCGGGCGCCGGATTTCGCTCGGGCTGTTGGAGGCGGAATCGGAGACATAGGGTTTCGGCAGATCCTGCGGCGTCAGCAGGCGCTGGATACCGGGCTTGTCGGTGCGCCAACCGCCGAAGGCAGCCTCCCCTTTCAGAACCTCGAACTGCTGGGCGAAAGCCAGAGACACAGGCGCTACAAAGAATGGAACCAGCAAGGCTGCAACAGCACGTTTCACATCATCCTCCTTGGCCCACCAGGTCGAAGATAGGATGGGAGGTGCATCAACGCATCACAACTGACCGTGAAAAGATAAAAGCTGTCATGCTTCCGCGCCAAAGCCGTCTTCGAGCCGCTGCTCCAGTTCGACAAGATCGGCCGGCAGCGGCAGGCCAAGCGCCCGCAGTTCGGAGAATTTCTCGCGCAGTTGTTCCTGGATCTCGTGCTCGTCTTCCGGCTGATTGACCATCTCCTGCAGCAGCAGGCTGATGCGGGCTTTGATCTCTTCCAGCGCCATGGTGTTCCCTCCTGGCTGGCAGTCTCAGCGAATTACCGCAGCATGCGCGAAATCAGCTGCGCCGTATAGTCCACCATCGGCACGATGCGGGCGTAATTCAGCCGCGTCGGTCCGATCACTCCGAGAGCACCGACGACTCGCGCATCCTTGTCACGGTAAGGCGCAACGACCAGCGATGAGCCCGAAAGCGAGAACAGCTTGTTTTCCGAGCCTATGAAGATGCGCACGCCCGAGCCTTGTTCGGCCAGGTCGAGGAGCTGGATCAAGCCATCCTGGGTTTCCATGTCCTCGAACAGACGCTTCAAAAGTTCGATATCGGCCTGGGCAGTGACGTTTTCAAGCAGATTGGCGCGACCGCGAACAATCAGGCGCGATGGCAGGCCGCTTTCAGTGCCGGCCCAAACGGCGAGGCCCTTCTCGACCAGATCCTGCGACAACGTGTCGAGCGCTGTGCGGGTCTCTTCCTTCAGCCGCGCAATCTCGCCGCGCGCTTCGGCCAGCGTCCGGCCACGGATATGCGCGTTGAGGAAGTTCGATGCCTCGTGCAGTTGCGACAGCGTGATGCCGGCCGGCAGGTCGATCACGCGGTTCTCGACGTCGCCACCTTGCGAAACCAGCACCGCCAATGCCTTGCCCGGTTCCAGCTGGATGAACTCGATGTGCTTCAGCGCAACTTCGGCCTTGGCGGCCAGCACCAGCCCGGCGCCGCGTGACATGCCCGACAGCATCTGACTGGCTTCGGTCAGCATATGTTCGAGCGACATGCCCTCGCCCGAAGCCTTCACCTGCGTCTCGATGGACCGGCGTTCATCGTCGGTGAGGTCGCCAAACTCCATGAAGGCGTCGACAAAAAAGCGCAGCCCCTGCTGCGTCGGCAGCCGCCCAGCGGAAATATGCGGCGCGTAGATCAGTCCGAGATGTTCCAGATCGCTCATCACGTTGCGGATCGTGGCCGGCGACAGTGACGAAGGCAGTATCCGCGACAGGGAGCGTGATCCGACCGGCTCGCCATCCCGGAGATAGGATTCCACGATGCGTCGGAAAATGTCGCGCGAACGTATGTCGAGCGGCTGGAAGGCCGGCGATTGCATGATCGGATCGACGATGGGTTTGGTCATCGGGCGCAAAATCTCCAGGGCCAAGGATATAGATTGCAACCGGGGCGACGCAAGCGACCCGTTTTCCTTTGCGCCCGATCCTGCATGGGGCTACAAGCCGCCCACGACTCCAAAACCAAGAAGAAAGAGCTTTGATGCGCCCCTCCAAACGCCAGCCTGATGAAATGCGTGCGATCTCCTTCGAGCGCGGCGTTTCCAAGCACGCCGAAGGCTCCTGCCTGGTGAAATTCGGCGACACGCATGTGCTGTGCACCGCGAGCCTTGAGGAGAAGGTGCCAGGCTGGATGCGCAACTCCGGCAAGGGCTGGGTGACGGCCGAATACGGCATGCTGCCGCGCTCGACCGGCGACCGCATGCGCCGCGAAGCCTCAGCCGGAAAGCAAGGCGGCCGCACGCTGGAGATCCAGCGGCTGATCGGCCGCAGCCTGCGCGCCGTGGTCGACATGCAGGCCCTGGGCGAAGTGCAGATCACGGTCGACTGCGATGTCATCCAAGCCGACGGCGGTACCCGCACGGCTTCCATTACCGGAGGCTGGGTGGCACTCTATGACTGCCTGCGCTGGATGGAAGCCAGACAGATGGTGAAGCTGGACAAGGTCCTGAAGGATCATGTCGCAGCCATTTCCTGCGGCATCCATGACGGCCAGCCGGTCATCGATCTCGACTACCTTGAGGATTCATCGGCCGGCACCGACGCCAATTTTGTCATGACCGGCAAGGGTGGCATCGTCGAAATCCAGGGCACGGCCGAAGGCGAGCCGTTCTCGGAAGAACAGTTCTCGGCGCTGATGGGCTTGGCCAAGAAGGGCATTTCCCGGCTAGTGTCCCTGCAACAGATGGCGGTAGCCTGAGGCCGATGCAGCCTGCTGCCATCCTTGAATCCGCGCTCTACGTCACCGATCTGGAGGCGGCGGAAGTGTTCTATGCCGACATCATCGGCCTGGAGCGCATCGGCAAGGTTGAAGGCCGCCATGTGTTCTTTCTCTGCGGCCATGGCGTCCTGCTGCTGTTCAATGCGGACGCGACAAGACATCCACCAGCGCTCGATGCACGGCTGCCGGTGCCGCCTCATGGCACAGCTGGCCAAGGCCACCTCTGTTTCGCGGCGAGTGCCGAAGAGCTGGATCGCTGGAAGGCACATCTCGACGCGCTTGGCGTCGCCGTCGAGGCCGAATTCGAATGGCCGCAAGGCGGCCGCTCCATCTATCTGCGCGACCCCTCCGGCAATTCGCTGGAATTCGCCGAACCCAAGATCTGGAAGCTGTGAATGCATTCGCTCGATGGAAAGAAGATCGTCGTCGCCAGCCATAATGCCGGCAAGCTGAAGGAATTCGCCGACCTGATGGCGCCGTTTGGCTTCGAGGCCAAGTCGGCCAAGGAGTACGGCCTGCCGGAGCCCGACGAAACCGGGACGACGTTTGAGGAAAATGCCTACATCAAGGCGTTCGCTGCTGCCCAAGCGACCGGCTTGCCGGCGCTGTCGGACGATTCCGGGCTTTGCGTCGATGCGCTCGATGGAGCGCCCGGCGTCTACACCGCCAATTGGGCGGAAAAGCCCGATGGCAGCCGCGACTTCGGCATGGCGATGCAGAAGACTGAAGACGCACTGCAGGACGTAAAGGCCACTGAAACGGCGCAGCGCACGGGGCGTTTCGTCGCTGTCATCTGCCTCGCCTTCCCTGACGGAGAGGCTGAGTATTACCGTGGGGAAGCGGACGGCGTGCTGGTGTGGCCGCCGCGAGGCGAGCTTGGTTTCGGTTATGATCCGGTGTTCCGCCCGAATGGCCACGACAAGACCTTCGGCGAAATGACCGCCGAGCAGAAGCATGGCTGGAAGCCAGGACAGGCCGAGGCGCTTTCGCACCGCGCCCGCGCCTTCCAGAAGTTCGCCCGCGCCAGGCTGGGTTCGACCTGATGCTGCTGGATCGGTCGCCCGGCTTCGGCGTCTACATCCATTGGCCGTTCTGTGCGGCCAAATGCCCTTACTGCGACTTCAACAGCCATGTCCGCCACCAACCGGTGGACCAGGAGCGCTACACACGCGCCTTCGAGGCCGAGCTTGCGAAGATGCGCGAGCGCACCGGCCCGCGCGAAGTGACCAGCATCTTCCTTGGTGGCGGCACGCCGTCGCTGATGAAACCGGAAACGGTCGGCGCGGTGCTGGATGCAGTTGCCAGGAACTGGACAGTGCCGGCCGGCATCGAAGTGACGCTGGAGGCCAACCCATCCTCTGTCGAGGCCGAACGCTTCCGTGGCTATCGCGCGGCCGGCGTCAATCGTGTTTCACTCGGCGTACAGGCGCTGAACGACCGCGACCTCAAATTCCTTGGCCGGCTGCACAATGTCGACGAAGCGCTGCATGCCATCGGGCTTGCCCGCGAGATTTTCCCGCGGCTTTCCTTCGACCTGATCTATGCCCGTCCCGGTCAGACGCCGGAAGCCTGGGAGGCAGAACTCAAGGAAGCGATCGGCCATGCCGCCGACCACCTGTCGCTTTATCAGCTCACGATCGAGGAAGGCACACCCTTCCACATGCTGTATGCGGCAAAGAAGTTCGAAATCCCGGATGGTGACCACGCCGCCGACCTCTATCAGTTGACGCAGGAAATCACCGCGGGGCATGGCCTACCGGCCTATGAGATCTCCAACCATGCCAAGCCAGGCGCCGAGAGCCGTCACAACCTGACCTATTGGCGCTATGGCGAATATGTCGGCGTCGGTCCTGGCGCCCATGGACGCTTCGTCGAGAAAGCCACGCGCGTGGTGACGGTGGCGGAGAAAATGCCGGAAACCTGGCTCGACCTCGTCGAGAGCAAGGGCCATGGCATCACCGGAGGCGAAATACTGACGCGTTCGGAAGAGGCTGACGAATTCCTGCTGATGGGATTACGTCTTGCCGAAGGCATCGACCTTGCCCGCTACGAGCAGTATTCGGGCCGGGCACTGCCCTCGGACCGGCTTTCAATCCTGCAGGAAGAAGGGCTGGTCGCGTCGATCGGCAATTCGCGCCTGCGTGCCACGCCAGCCGGCATGATCGTGCTGGATGCAGTCGTGGCCGATCTCGCGCGTTGATCCCGCCGGAACAATCAGTGCCTGTGATTGCTCTTGGCGCGATCTTTTTCGGCGAAGAGTTCACTGCCACGAACTGACTTCAACTCGTCCTTGCCATGGCGATGATCGCCGTTTTCGTCGCTGGAGACGTTGGAAGGTCCTGTCTCGCGCGCGCTGCGCGCTTCCAGCTGGGACATGCAGGCATCGAAATGATTGGGCATCGTATGCTTCCAGAATCACCCTTGAATTCCGCCGCGCCCTGTGTGCTGCGGCCCTGTGGCAAAGGTGTGGCGACGCACGACTTTTGCAAGTCGTGACTGCCCGTGCCAAACAAGGATGACCGGAGGGCGCATGAGCGGCGATACAACCAGGAAGACCTACATGATCGGGCAGGCAGAACTCCCTGCCAGGCCCCTTGAGGCAGCGCTCTACCTGGTCGCTACACCAATCGGCAACTTGGCCGACATCACATTGCGCGCCTTGGAAACGCTGGCTGCTGCCGATCACGTCGCCTGCGAGGACACACGCGTTTCGCGCGTGCTTCTGGAGCGCTACGGCATTCGCCGTCGCACCACAGCCTATCACGAGCACAATGCCGCCGAAGCCGGCCCGCGGCTGATCGCGGCGCTCGAACAGGGACAAAGCGTCGCGCTGATCTCGGATGCCGGCACGCCGCTGGTTTCCGACCCCGGTTACCGGCTGGTCGGCGAAGCGATCGAGCGCGGTATCCGCGTGGTGCCGATACCCGGCCCTTCGGCACCGCTTGCCGCACTGACGGCATCGGGCCTGCCTTCGGACACCTTCCTGTTCGCCGGCTTCCTGCCGGCCAAGACCGGCCAGCGCCAGACACGCCTGGAAGAGCTGAAAGGCGTGCCGGCGACCTTGATCTTCTTCGAGTCGCCGCGACGGCTGGCCGAGACACTCGGCGCAATGGCCGAGGTGCTGGGCGGCACGCGCCAGGCAGCGATCGGACGCGAACTGACCAAGACCTTCGAGGAGATGCGCCCCGGTACGCTGGCCGAGCTTGCGGCACATTACGCGGCCGCCGACACGCCGAAAGGGGAAATCGTCGTCTGTGTAGGCCCGCCGGTGGCAAGAACCGAAGGTCCGGCGGACATAGACCGGTTGCTTCTGTCACTTGCCGCGGAAATGCCAACCTCCAAGGCAGCGGCCGAGGCGGCAAAGATGACCGGTGGGCAGAAGCAGGTGCTCTACCGCAGGCTGCTCGAGCTGAAGGATGCAAACGGTGGCTGAGGCCTCCGTCAGCAGGAAACGCAAGTCCTACCGTCGCGGCCACCGCAGCGAATGGCTCGCCGCAATCGCCCTGACTTTCAAAGGTTATCGCATCCTCGCCCGCCGCTATCGCACCAGGCTTGGCGAGATCGACCTGATTGCGCGGCGTGGCGATCTCGTGCTGATCGTCGAAGTGAAGGCGCGGCGAACCTTGAAGGAAGCGATGGAAGCCGTCCAATACGAATCCGAGCATCGTATCGAACGCGCCGCCGATCTGTGGCTGTCGCGGCAGCCGGACTTCGGCAGGCTTTCGGTGCGCTTCGACATGGTGGCCGTTCTGCCCTGGCGCTGGCCGGTTCATGTCGAGAACATCTTTCAGGGACACTAGCGGGCTGGGGTCTTTACCGCGATGAGAAATGCCCTTAACAGCGCTTCCCAACCTTGATTTCGCGCTGCCTCGCCGCAGCCGCCCATGCGAATGGAGCACCCAATGAGCCTTCCCGACCGGTTGAGCAACGACCCACGCAGCCCTTTTTTCGACGCCGAAGTGCTGGAGCGCGGCGTCGGCATCCTGTTCAACGGACGCGAGCGTGACGATGTCAGCGAGTATTGCGTCAGCGAGGGCTGGATCCGTGCGCCCGCCGGCAAGTCGAAGGACCGCTTCGGCCAGCCGATCACCATCAAGCTCAAGGGCACGGTCGAACCATTCCCGAAGCCGTGACGTGGCCGATCAGCCGGTGATGTCGAAATCCACCGGTGCATCCGCGAGGCCGGCAGGGCTTGTCTCGACACTTTTCACGTGAGCCCCGGATGGTCCTTACCGGAACCGCTCCAGCATCCCGGCCACGGCTTCGCTCGAACCGGCAATGAAGGCACTGACGGAGCCGTCCGGCTCGTTGCGCACCCAGCCGCGCAGACCAAGACGCAGCGCCTCGCGTTGTGTCCAAACACGAAAGCCGACACCCTGAACCCGGCCGGCGACGCGCACGAGCACCGCCTGGTCGTTCACCGCTTCGTCACCCGCATCGGCAGGCCGCCGTCGGGCTGCGTGGTCAGCTTCTGCACCGGCCATGGTTTCGTCTCGGCCACCGAGTCGAAACGGAACCGCGACAGCAAGACGGCGAGTGCAATGATCGCTTCCTGCATGGCGAAACTTGCGCCGATGCATACGCGCGGTCCGGCTCCGAACGGCAGATATTGGAAACGGTCCATCTTTTCCCGGTTTCCGGGATGGAAGCGCTCGGGCAGGAAGGCGTCGGGTCGATCCCACAGCTTGCGGTGGCGATGCACCACCCAGGGCATGACAAGCACAGCCGCACGCGGCGGGATGTAGAGCCCGTTGAAGGTCTCAGGTTCGATCGGTTCTCGGTTGATCGACGGCGCCGGCGGGTAGAGCCGTAACGCTTCCTCGAAAACAGCACGGGTCAGCGGCATGGCGTCCAGCCATTTGGTCGGATCCGGCTCCCGTGCCAAGACCGCGTCGATCTCGGCTTCCACCGGCTCGCGTTCCCATGGCGCCTCGGCCAGGCAATAGAGCGTCCAGCCGAGCGCGCGAGCCGTCGTCTCATGACCCGCGCCAATGAAGGTGATGATGTTGTCTTCGACTTCCGCTCGGGTCAGCCCTTCCGGCCCCTCGGCCTTGAGCAGCAGGGTGAGAAAATCCTGCGGCGCACCGTTCGGGTCGCGCTTCAGACGCTCTTCGCGCATCAGCACGGTGTTGGTGACGATGTTGCGGAAGTAAGCGAGCGACTTGCGCCCGCGAATACGTGTGAGCCTCGGCAGCCAATCCGGCGCACGCAGAAGGTCGAGCGGATCGACTCGCCCCATTGTCTCGAACAGCCGGTCGATCTGGCTGGCGAAACTGCCCGGTTCGCCAGCAATCTCGTTGGAGAAAAGCGTCTCGGCCAGGATCTCGTAGGTCAGCATCGTCATGTCGTGAGCGACATCGGAGACCTTGCCATCCTCGTAACGATCGACGAACTCGTTCGTCCGTTTCAACATCGGAGCGGCGAAACCAAAGATGTGGCGCGGCGTGAAAACCGGCGCCATCGCCTTGCGCGAACGCTTCCAGACATCCCCTTCGGCAGTGAGCAACCCGTCACGCAGGATCGGGCGCAGAATCTTCTGGCGCACCGCCGCCATCTTGTAGTTCCTGGCATTGTCGACCAGCACATGGCGGATCAGGGCCGGATCGTTGGCGACGACCAGCGGACCGCCGACACCGGTCACCGAAATCCAGGGCTCGTTGTAGGAAGGCTCCCCCCACAGTTCGAGCGGATTGCGGTAGACGATGCGCATCATCTCCAGCGTCGAGGGCGGCGTTGTTCGCGGCTTCGGCGCCGGCGGGACGAAGGGGGCTGGCTTTGTGTCCATGACGTCATCCGTGGCTGGCCACAATGTAGTGAGCGCCGATCGTGGCGTCCATGCGGCGTGACGTCTGGAGGATGGTGGGAATTCCGCGCGGAAGGCAGCGGCGGCCCTGCTCGACCGGAGCAGCCCGCAACCGGAATACCTAGTTCCTCAGTTCCTTGCGCTCCAGGAAAAGCTTCAGGCTTTCGCGGATATCGGCCTCGTCGAAGACGCCTTGCGAGAACAGATCCATCGCCGCCCGGGCCAAATTCTCGGCGGCGACGCTGCCGCGCATCAGGCCTCGCTTGGTGCAGATGTCGTCGTAGATGTCCTTGAGCAACTTGAGGTCGTCAGGATACGCAGCCCCAGTCGAAGAATGGGAGATCACCATCACTCACTCCCTGCGCGTGGGTCGGAAGCCCTGTCATTGTGTGTGGTCAGCGACGCCCCGATCAAGATCGCCGACATGTCATCATACGATGACGCGACAGAATATCCAATACGGCTCATGAATCGGGCAGGTCTCGGCTCGCTTGCCCGCATCCCGCACGGATGGAACTGTCTCATAGCCGGAAAAGTATTGGCGGGCTGAAGCGCCCTGCCTGTAATGTTCGAGCTCCAGGACGGAGGGGAAATGACGCGCTTGGATCGTTTCGCGCCACACACGCTGAGCCTGTTGCGCGTCGTGTGTGCGATGATCTTCCTGAACTACAGCATCCAGACGATCATCAAGCTCCCGCTCGCCGGAAGCGGCCTGCCCTACACCTTGTTCTGGGTGGCAAGGTGGATGGAACTTGCTTTCAGTTCGCTGCTGCTTATCGGCCTCTTCACACGCACCGCCGCCATGATCCTCGCATTCAATTGCATGGTTCTTTACAGCTACCGCTACCTGCCGGAAGCAGCCTGGCCAAGCGAGCGTGGCGCCTACATGCTGGTCGCCCTGTGGGCCATCTGCCTGCATATCCTGGCCACAGGCCCTGGTCGGTGGAGCCTCGATACGCTGAGAACGGGGCTCGACGAAGCCCTCGGGCGCTGACCCGCGCCTGACCGCAGCGATCGCCCACCTGCAGGATAGGTCGGCAAACGCCTGTTATCCCCGCCCGAACGCCCCGTAAACCTTGGAAAAACCGCCTTTTACCCCTATATCTGTCTCTTCGGGACGAGCACGATTCGGGCGCTTCCTGCGCCTCTTAGAACGGTATCGAACAAACAGGTTTTCATGAGCGATCAGAGCGACAACGCCAGCGGCGGCAGCGCCGAGTATGGCGCCGATTCCATCAAGGTTCTCAAGGGCCTGGACGCGGTGCGCAAGCGCCCTGGCATGTATATCGGCGACACCGATGATGGCTCGGGCCTGCATCACATGGTCTATGAGGTGGTCGATAACGCCATCGACGAGGCTCTGGCCGGCCATGCCGATCTCGTGACGGTGACGCTCAATCCCGACGGCTCTTGCACAGTAATCGACAACGGCCGCGGCATTCCGACCGATCTGCATCCGACCGAAGGCGTTTCCGCCGCCGAAGTCATCATGACCCAGTTGCATGCCGGCGGTAAGTTCGACCAGAACTCGTACAAGGTATCCGGCGGTCTGCACGGCGTTGGCGTCTCGGTGGTCAACGCGCTGTCGGTGTGGCTGCGCATCAAGGTTCGCCGCGACGGCAGGATTCACGAAATGAGCTTCACTCATGGCGACGCCGACGCGCCGCTGAAGGTGACTGGCACCTATGTTCAGGAAAAGCTCGCTGGCACCTATGAGGGCCGCAGCGGTTCGGAAATCACTTTCCTGCCGTCTTCAGACACGTTCAAGGGCGTGACGGAGTTCGACTACGGCACTCTGGAACACCGACTTCGTGAACTCGCCTTCCTCAACTCCGGCGTGCGCATCGTGCTGACCGACAAGCGCCATGCCGACGTCAAGACGCAGGAACTGCACTATGAAGGCGGGCTCGAAGAGTTCGTCAAATATCTCGACCGCTCCAAGAAGCCGCTGATCGACAAGCCGATCGCGATCAAGAGTGAACGCGACGGCATCACCGTCGAAGTCGCGATGTGGTGGAACGATAGCTACCACGAGAATGTGCTGGCCTTCACCAACAACATCCCGCAGCGCGATGGCGGCACCCATCTGGCCGGCTTCCGCGGCGCGCTGACGCGCCAGGTGACCGGCTATGCCGACAGTTCGGGGCTGACCAAGAAGGAAAAGGTGACGCTGACCGGTGATGATTGCCGCGAAGGCCTGACCGCCGTGCTTTCGGTGAAGGTGCCGGATCCGAAATTCTCCTCGCAGACCAAGGACAAGCTGGTGTCTTCGGAAGTGCGCCCGGTTGTCGAAAGCCTCGTCAACGAGGCGCTCGGCACCTGGCTGGAGGAACATCCTTCCGAGGGCAAGACGCTGATCGGCAAGGTGGTGGAAGCCGCTGCTGCCCGTGAGGCCGCGCGCAAGGCGCGCGAACTCACCCGCCGCAAGGGCGTGCTCGACATCACCTCCCTGCCCGGCAAACTTGCCGATTGCCAGGAGCGTGACCCGGCCAAATCCGAAATCTTCATCGTCGAGGGTGACTCGGCAGGTGGCTCCGCCAAGAGCGGCCGCTCGCGCCAGAACCAGGCGATCCTGCCGCTGCGCGGCAAGATCCTCAATGTCGAGCGCGCCCGCTTCGACCGCATGCTGTCGTCCGACATGATCGGTACGCTGATCACTGCGCTCGGCACATCGATCGGCAAGGACGAGTTCAACGCTGACAAGCTGCGCTACCACAAGATCATCATCATGTCGGACGCCGACGTCGACGGCGCCCACATCCGCACGCTGCTGCTCACCTTCTTCTTCCGGCAGATGCCGGAGCTGATCGAGCGCGGCCACCTCTATATCGCGCAACCGCCGCTTTATAAGGTCAGCCGCGGCAAGAGTTCGCAATACATCAAGAACGAAAGTGCCTTCGAGGAATTCCTGATTTCATCCGGGCTAGAAGACGCCTCGCTCACCCTGTCATCGGGTGAAGTTCGTACCGGCCAGGACCTCGCTTCCGCCGTGACCGACGCGTTGGGCGTGCGCCAGCTGATCAACGGCCTGCACACGCGCTACAACCGCAGCGTGGTCGAACAGGCAGCGATCGCCGGCGGCCTCAACCCGACTGTCTTCAGCGATCTCGGCCGTGCCAATGCCATGGCCGAAGCGATCGCGAAGCGGCTCGACGTCATCGCCGAGGACACCGAGCGTGGCTGGCAGGGGCGCACGTCGACTTCCAACGATGGTACCGGCGGGTATGTGTTCGAACGCACCGTGCGCGGCGTGCGCGAGGTGGTGCAGATCGACATGGGCCTGATCAACTCAGCCGATGCGCGTCAACTCGATCGTTACGCCGCCCGCCTCGCCGAAGTCTATTCCCAGCCGCCGCAACTGCGCCGTCGCGAGACCTCGGAGATGATTTCCGGCCCACTCGTCCTGCTTGAAACGATCTTCGCTGCCGGCAGAAAGGGCCTGACCATGCAGCGCTACAAAGGCCTTGGCGAAATGAACGCCGAGCAGCTGTGGGAGACGACACTCGATCCGAACGTGCGCTCGCTGCTTCAGGTCAAGGTCAACGACGCCACCGACGCGGACTCGCTGTTTGCAAGGCTGATGGGTGACGAAGTGGAGCCGCGTCGCGAGTTCATTCAGGAAAACGCGCTAAACGTGGCCAACCTAGACATCTGAGGGTTTGGTACCGTCTCGCTGACGCGTTTCAGATACGCGTCAGCGCCTACCAGCGTTGATCCGCGCTACTGCTGTTGCAGTCCGGTGATCATGGCGATGATCTCGTTCTTGTCGGTCTTCGCCGTCTCGCGCACGCCGATCTGTTTGCCGCGGCGCAGCACACAGATGCGGTCGGAAAGCCGGAAAACCTGATCGAGGCTATGGCTGATGATCAGAACACCGATGTTGCGCCGCTTCAACGACAGCACGATTTCCTCGACCTTGGCGGTTTCAGCGACGCCCAGTGCTGCGGTCGGTTCGTCAAGCAGGATCAGCTTGCTTGCCCAATGCGTGGCGCGGGCAATCGCCACGCCCTGGCGCTGGCCGCCCGACAGATCGCGGATGGTGGCATGCGCGGAAGGAATGCGCACGTCGAGTTCCTTCACCAGGCTCTCGGTCTCCGCGATCATGCGGCGCCTGTCCAGCAGGCCGAGACCGTTCACCGGCTCCCGGCCCAGAAACATGTTCATGTAGACGCTCTGCTGGTCGGCGAGCGCCAGATCCTGATAGACCACCTCGATGCCGTGCGACCGCGCCATGGTGGCGTTGGACATCGTCACCGTCTCGCCCTCGATGGAGATCGAGCCGGAGGTCGGAGAATGGACGCCGGAAATGATCTTGATCAGAGTCGACTTGCCGGCGCCATTATCGCCGACCAGCGCAACGATCTCGCCCGGATAGACCTCGAGCGAAAAGTTCTCGATTGCGGTGACGCCGCTGAACATCTTGTGGATGTCCTGCAGCTTGAGCACCGGTGCATTTGCCTCGGAAAGGGTCATGACAAATCTCCTAGAGCATTTTTAGCCAAGCGGGATCACCTGGTGTTACAAAAATGCTGCGAAAACAAAAACTTAGAGCATTTCCGCGTTTCCGTGAAAAACAGAAACGCCCTAGACCGGCCAGGCGGCTGTCTCGCCAAAGCTGTTTTCGATGGTCTCGACCTTGGGCTGCCCGTTTGAAATGCCAGAAACGCCGACGACGAAGGCACGGGTGACAAAAGCCTGGCCGCGGAAGCCGAAGACGGCGGTGTCTCCAGGCTTCGGCGCCGACGGGCCGGAGGCATCGATCATCGCGTAATAGTCGATCGCCGAGGGCGGCGGCACCTCGACGCTGCGCAATGCTGTCGCCGCCACGGTGGGCTCTGCGCCGACCAGGGCTTTCACCTCGTAATCCGGAAAGATCGGGTCGATGTAGAAGCCGCCGCCCAGGCAATAGGCCTTGCCTCCTGCAAGATGCGACACCTCAGTCAGGTAGAGAACCGCCGGTAATTCCGGCAAATCTTCCATCACATGCAGCGCGGTCGTGCCATGCAGGCCATTGCCCGGCTCGCATTGTGTCGCGCCGGCATCGGCAAGGGCCTGCAGCATCACCGCCGAAGTGGTGCCCGGTGCATTGATCTCGATATCCTTGCGGCCGGACTTCGCCAGGGTCTCGGCTGCCTTCGACAGGGTCGCAAGGTTGTGCGTCGGCAAGACTTTGCGCGTGGCCTGGTCGAACAGCAGCGCCGGGAAGGTGGTGATGCCAGCGAAACGTCCACCCTCCAGTGCATCCAGGCGATCGGCCACGGCCGTAACATCCGCCGCGACATAGCCTCCCTCATGACCACGATAGAAAGTGTCGCCTTCTGCACGGATGCGCGCCAGCAGAGACTGGCTGCGCCCAACGGCTTTCGCACCGGCCGCAGCTTCTTGCGCCTTGCTGTCGTTGAAGACCGTCCAATAGTCGGGCGCGAAGGTCCTGGCGGCTGCAGCCGCTTCGTGGCGTGCAACCTGCTGCAGATGGCCGAGATGGCCGAGCTTCAACCCGGCCTTGTGGGTGGCGCGCGCGCAGGCCATGTCGACAGCGACAGCGCGATCGATGCCGCCACGCTTGACCGCCTGGCAGAAAGAGCTCGAACGCCCAACCTGTTTGGTCATCGCAAAGGCTTTCAATCCGAGCCGGGCGGCCTCGTCGGCCATCACACGTGCGTTGCGCTCGACCGTGTCCAGGTCGAGGACATAGGCGTTTGCCGGGATCTTGCCTTGCTGATGCAAGGCCATCGCCGCTTCGATGAAAGCCGGGTTGCGGCGGCGCAGAACGTCGAGAAACATGGTTGCTCCTTCAGCGGGACTTTTCGCTCAGCGACACGGCGACTGCAGCCAGGATGATGAGGCCTCTGACGATCATCTGGTCGGAGACCGAAAGACCCATGAGGATGAGGCCGTTGTTGAGCATGCCCATCATCAGCGAGCCAACCAGGGCGCCAATGATCGATCCCCTGCCGCCATTGAGCAGCGTGCCACCGACGATGACGGCGGCGATAACCGTCATCAGATCGGTTTCGCCGAGCGTGTATTTGGCGGCCTGCAGGCGACCGGCATAGAGCAAGCCGGCAAGGCCCGCGAGGCTGCCGCTGATCGCCATGACAGCCAAGCGGATACGCGGCACGCTGATGCCGGATACACTGGCTGCGCGCGCATTGTCACCGGTTGCCAGGACATGGGCGCCGAAACGGGTCTCGCGATAGATGATGTGGCCGATCGCGACGGCGATCGCCGTCCACCAGATCAGCGACGGGATGCCGAGGAACACGCCGGAGCCAAAGAAACCTGTGAAGACACTGTCGGTGACCGGGATGGAGCGCAGGTCCGTCATCGAGCGCGAGACGCCCGCAAACAAGCCAAGCGTCGCCAGCGTCACCAGGAAGGACGGCAGCTTGACATAGGCCACCAGTGCGCCGTTGAGCAGACCGATCAGCAGCCCGGCGCCGAGACCTGCCAGGACACCTGCGACAAGACCGTACTGGCCAAGTGTCACCGCGGCCGCCAGAGCGGCCACCGCGACTGTCGAGCCGATCGAAAGGTCGATTTCGCCGGCTGACATGACGAAGACCAGGCCGATTGCCATGATCGTGGCCGGCGCCGTCTGCAGCACGATGTTGGAAAGATTCCGCACCGTCAGGAAGCCGCTGTCCCTAAGCACCACGGCAAAGAACAGGAAAATGGCCAGGAAGCCGAGATAGACGACATATTGCTGCAGGTTGAAGCGACTGGCCAATCCTTGGCCGGCAGCGCTCGTGTTGGCACTGGACATTATTCTTCCTCCGGGAAAGACAGGGGCTGAAACCCCTGCATCCTTGTTATTTCGTGGCTTCCGCGATGCTCGCGGGCATGTCCTTGTGAAGCGACTTCTTCCAGCCTTCCGCGACGGTCGCTTTGGTGACGGCAAGCGAGTCGACCACCAGGAAAGGCTCCGCCTGCTTGCCGACCAGGGAGCCGGCGGCGGCGCGCGCGACGGTAACGCCGATGTCATAGGCTTCGTCAGCCACCAGCGCTGCGATATTGCCACCCTTGACCATGTCGAGCGCTGCCGGCTCGTTGAGGTCGAGCGTGACGATCTTTGTATGCGTGTTGCCGGCGTTGCGCAGGGTCGACAGCACGCTGAGCGCGGGCTCTGCCCAGGTGACGTAGATGCCGTCGAGGTCCGGGTTCTGGGTGACCATGGCCTGGGCGATCTCTTCGGCGCGCGCGGGATCAGCCATTCCGGCCTCGGCGACGATCTTCATGTCGGGATAGTCTTTTTCGATCGTCGCCTTGAAGGCACCATCGCGCTGATTGGTGACGTAGAAGTCGGCGTCGTGGAAGATGTAGCCGACCTTGCCTTTCTTGCCGAGCGCTTCGGCCATGGCGATGCCGGCCTTGTTGCCCATCTGGAACAGATCGTCTGATACGATGGTGACGTAGTCCTTGCCGTGTTCGTAGCCGGCCGGCGAATTGTCGACGAAGGCCAGCTTCACTCCTGCGGCGCGGGCCGGATCGTAGACGCTTGCCGCACTTGCCGGATCGACCGGCAACGAAACGATGATCGACGGCTTCTTGGCCAGCACCGTTTCCACATCCGCCTTCTGGCGCGCACCGTCGAAACCGGCATCAGTCTGGGCGACCACGGCGATGCCGAGGCGCTTGAACTCGTCCTGGGCGCCACGGTTCACCGCGTTGGTGTATTCGCTCATCTCATGCCAGACCAGCGCTGCGGTGAACTTGCCGTCCCTGATCTTCTGTTCCTGCTCCTGGCTCAACGCCACGCTGGCCGCCGGCGTTGGCTTTTCGCCGTGAGGGCCGGTGGTCACCCCCTCTGCGGCAAAAGTGGACGTTGCTCCCACCAGGCCTGCAAACAGTGCGAAACTCTTGAATTTCATCGACATCATTTCCTCCCGCAGGCCTGTTGAATGGCCCTGCGGCTATGGCCGCAGGGCGGTGCATTACTTCGCGGCGTCGAGCACCGATTTCGGCGCATCGCGGTTGAGCGACTCTTTCCAGCCGGCGGCGACGTTTTCCTTGGTCACGGTCAGCGCGGGTGCCACCACGAAAGCCGGCGTCTGCTGGCCGAGCAGCGATTTCATGCCCGCCGCAGCCATGGCTCGGCCAAGCTCGTAGGCCTTGTCGGCAACAAGTGCCGTGACGTTGCCACCCTTGACCATGTCGAGTGCAACGGGTTCAGCCAGATCGAGCGTAACGATCCTGGTCTTGGTGTTGCCGGCCGAACGCAGGGCCGACAATACGCCGTCGGCAGGTTCGGCCCAGGTCACATAGATGCCGTCCAGGTCCGGGTTCTGCAGCAGCATCGCATTGGCGATCTCTTCGGCGCGAGCCGGATCCGAAATGCCTTTTTCGGCGACGATCTTGATGTCGGGATAGCTCTTTTCGATGGTGGTCTTGAACGCCTGATCGCGCTGGTTGGTCACATAGTAGGTGGCGTCGTGGTAGATGTAACCGACCTTGCCCTTGCTGCCGATCGCCTTGGCGAGCGCATCGGCCGCCTGCTTGCCCATCTGGAACAGATCGTCGGTGACGATCGATGCATAATCGCCGCCCTGCTTGTAGCCGCTGGGCAGGTTGGACAGGAACACCAGCTTGGTGCCGTCCTTGACCGCCTGGCGAAAAGCTTCGGCGGAAGTGACGGGATCAAGCGGCAAGGCCAGGATGATGTTCGGCTTGGCGGCCAGTGCCGTTTCGATGTCGCTGCGCTGGCGGGCCGCATCGAATCCTGCGTCCGTGGTCACGGCAATATCGACGCCCGCACGGGCAAACTCGTCCTTTGCACCGGCCGAGACCGCGTTGGTGAAGTCCGAGGAGGTATGCCACAAGAGGGCAGCCTTGTAGCCCTTGCCTTTCAGCGTGCCGATATCGGCATCCGTGAGTTTGACTTCGGCGCTCGGGGTTGCAGCTTCACCGGCCGGCCCGACAGTTTGCGCGAGAGTGGCGCCGGCGGCCACCGTCAAGCTACCCGCCAATGCGGCAGCCAGCAGTTTCTTCAAGATCATGTTTTCCTCCCGTTATAGCCCACTAGACTGTTGAACTTATTCGATGACACCGCAGTAGCGGGCCATGAAGGCGGCGAAGCCGACGACGCCAGCCAGATACTCCTCGACGTCGACATGCTCCTCGTAGGTATGGCAGTTGCGAATATCGCCCGGAGCGCAATAAACGGCCGGGATGCCGAGTCGGTTGACGAAAAACGGTTGTTCCGACCAGAATGGAGCACCTTCCACGACCCCACGCCCGGCCATGGCTGCAGCCATCTCCGTCGAGAGCATCTGCACCTCCTGGGCCGTTTCGTCGATCTCGGCTGCCGTGCCGCCGAGCGTATGGTCGCGCGCCGCTGGATGAGAGAACTCCACCTGAATTTCCGGATCGGCAATCGCGGCGCGTACGGCCTTCTCGATATCGGCGGCAGCCTCGTCGAGGGATTCACCTGGCAGCAGTTTTCGGATCAGCGACAACGAGCAGCGCTCGGGCACGGCGATGTAGCCGCCACCAGTCAGGCCAGTGATCAGCAGGAAGCTTCGCCCAACCAGCTTGTGCTCGGCCCTTGCCGCAATCTCATCGGAGTGCTTCCACAGCGCGGTCATCACAGCGTGGCTGGCGCGCAGCGCATCCTTGCCCAGTTCCGGCACGCCGAAATAAGCGGATTTACCGGTGATCGTGATGTCGGTGATGAAGAAACCGATCTGCGCCGGATAGACCGACAGCCTGGTCGGTTCGACATAGACGGTGAAATCGGGACGCTCCACCTCGCCCGCTTCGATGCGCGAAACGAAATGCTTGATCCCAGCGGATACGCCCGTGCCGGGCTGGCCGCTTTCCTCATCGCCGACAAAGGCGAAGGCAACGTCACCGGCCAACTTGATCCCGGCTCGGTCCAGCAATGAAAGTGCTGCGAGCGAAGCCGAGATACCAGCCTTCAGATCGCCGGAACCGCGTCCCCAGACGGCATCGTCTATCACTGCCGCGCTGAATGGATCTTCGCGTTCCGTTCCGGCCCAATGTTCGCGCCAGCCATTGACGTGAACCGTATCGGTATGACCGATGAAGAGCAGGCGCTTGCCTTGGCCAGCCCCCTTGCGTTCTGCCCAGATGTTCGGACGGCCAGGCAAGAATTCGGCCGTCTTCAGCCCGGTCAGGCCAAGGCCATGCATCTTCTCCTGGAGATAACCGACGAAATTCGCCTCATTGCCGGTGATGCTCTCCCGCTGCACCGCCCCGCGAAACAGTGCCAGGGCTTCGTCACGGTCGAGGGCAGCACGCAAGCGCGCGGTCAGATCATTCGCGATCACCATCACACCGCCTCCCGAAGTGCAGCACTCATATTGGCGGGCGGCAGCGAGATCCGACCATCAGGTGCGTTAACCCCAAAGAGCGAATTGTGAAGCTGGCCAAGACCGATCGCTGCCGCACCGATGATCGCGGCGCGTGATCCCAGCTCCCCGGTCTCGACGTTGACCGGATAAGGGAAGCACAGCGGCAGGAGGGCCCGCACGCGCGCCAGCATTTCCGGGCGAAGGCCGATCGACCCGCCGAGAATGACTTTCTCCGGGTTGGCGATCGCGGCGATTGCCGCGATACCCCGGGTCAGATAGCGCGCTGTCTCGTCCAGAACCGCAAGTGCTGCCTCGTCTCCCGCTTCGGCCTTTTCGAAGATGACTGGGACGCCAAGCCGCTCGCCGGAAAGCCCTGCATAGCGCTCGATGATGCCGTGCGAGGCGACGGCACGCTCGAAGGCGCCCGTGCGCAACGACTCTGCTTCGAATGGGTCCGCACCCAGCGGCAGGAAACCCAATTCGCCGGCGGCGTTGATGGCGCCGCGCACCAGATGGCCACCAACCATCAGGCCGGAGCCCACACCAGTGCCCAGCGCAACGTAAGCGAGATTGTCGATGCCCTGCCCTTGCCCCAGCCAGTTCTCGCCGAGCACAGCGAGATTGACGTCGTTCTCAAGCATGGCATCGAAACCGAAACCGCGTTCGAATGCCGCGACCACGTCCATGGTGTCGAAGTTGGCGATGTTTGGCGCCATCAGGACCCGACCCGTGACATTGTCCGGCGCCCCCGGAACGCCGATCACAGCCAGGCGGATTTTCTCGCGCGGGATTCCGCGGCGCAACGCAGCCTGGAAGGCCAGGGCGACGATCTGATCGACGATGTGCTGGCCGCCACGCGGGTCGGTCGGAACGGTATCTTCGGCAAAAATCTGACAGGCAAGGTCGGTGATCGCCACCCGTACCTTGGTGCCGCCGAGATCGACGGCAACGATGTAAGCCGCGTCATAGACCAGTTCATAGGTCACGGCGGTGCGCCCGACATGGCCGCTGGTGCGCCCGGTCTCCTGCACCCAGCCATCCTGTTCCAGCGTGCGCACGATCTCCGAAATCGTCTGCTTGGAGAGCCCGGTCTGCTTGGCAATCGATGCACGCGAGATCGGCCCGCCCTGCACGACGGCCTCCATGACCGACCGCTGAGAAAACCGTCTGGAGATGCGCAGACTGTCCGTCATCGCCGCCTCATTAATTCGTTCTATAACCGAACTTATTGCGCAAGCACGAACCCGTCAATTGGGAATCTTGCGCTACAGGGGCGAGAAAAGACAGAATCCGGAACGCCTCAAACAAGCGAATGGTACTGACCTCCCTCAATAAAAACTTCTCATTTCTCTATATGAAATCTATTCCATCCATCCAAATGTGAACTTACTACAGTCTATTTGATGAAATGTACGCTTACAATCGATTCAAAATACAGTCAATTTATAACAGTTGACTCACATATTAGCATTTCATAATTTATGTATTGGGAAGCAATTAAGCAACTCTCGAAGCATGTACGCGAATATAGTCTTGGACGCGGCTGGATTTTTCCAATCCAACCGGGAGGCATCGTCATGCATAAAGTGTTGGTCGTCTATTTCTCACAGACCGGGCAGTTGAGGCGGATCGCCGAATCCGCCGCCGCAGCGCTTACTCAAGCGGCCGGCTTCCATGTGCGATGGCTGCCGCTGAAGCCCAAGAAACCCTATCCGTTCCCCTGGCCATTCTTCGCCTTCTTCGACCAGTTTCCGGAAGCGGTCTACCTTGATCCGCCGGAACTCGAACCGCTCGCGCTGCCGGAGGGTGAGCGGTTCGAGTTGATCATCCTGGCCTACACGGTCTGGTATCTCTCGCCAGCGCCGCCAATCACCGCCTTTCTGAAATCGGTCGAAGCGCGTGCGGTGCTGGCCGGCACCCCGGTGATAACACTGATTGCTTGCCGCAACATGTGGCTGCAGGCGCAGGAGCAGACCAAGCAGCTTCTCGCAGATGCCGGCGCCATGCTGATCGACAACATCGTCCTGACCGATCGCGGCAGCGCGATGAAGACCTTGGTAACGACGCCTCGCTGGATGTTCACCGGGCGGCGCGAGGCCTTCTGGGGCGGTTTCTTTCCACGCGCCGGCATCACCGACGACGACATCAAAGGCGCAGCCCGCTTCGGCCGCGCCATTCTCGCGGCGATACGCGCTGGACCGCTCACCGCCGGAAGCCCGATCGTGGCCGGCCTACGCGCCGCCACGGTCGATGAGCGGCTTATCGCCAGCGAAAAGATCGCGCGGCGCAGCTTCATGCTGTGGGGGCGGTTGTTGCGCCGGTTTGGACGGCAAGGTGATCCAGCGCGCAAGCCGATGATCGTGGCTTGGGCGTGCGTCCTGTTCCTGCTGGCGTTCACGCTGGTACCGATCACCATGGCGCTGCGCATTGTCCTCAAGCCCTTTTGCGAGGGCAGCATCGCCCGACAACGTGCATATTTCGAGCAGCCATCCGGCTCGGCCAATTTCCGCATGGGAGAATTTTCATGACTGCAACCGTCTACCTCACGCGCGCCGCCAAGTTCCTGCCGAACAATCCCGTCGACAACGACAACATGGAAGAGGTGCTCGGCATGATCGACGGCAAACCGTCACGCGCCCGCAGCATTACGCTTCGCAGCAACGGCATCCGCAACCGCTACTATTCGATTTCGCGCTACACGGGTGAGTTGCGTTACACCAATGCGCAGCTGACCGCCGAGGCGGTCCGTGCCTTGACCGATGAAGAATTCCATCTCGAGGACATCGAGCTTTTGTCCTGCGGCACGACGTCGCCGGATCAACTGCTGCCCAACCACGCTTCGATGGTGCATGGCGAGCTGCGCAACGGAACCTGCGAAACGGCGGCGTCGAGCGGTGGCTGCGTATCGGGCGTGCTGGCATTGAAGTATGGCTACATGGCAGTCGCTGCCGGGCTTGTTCAGAACGCCGTCGTCACCGGCTCGGAGATGCTCTCCACTCAGCTCCATGCGCGGAACTTCTCGCCGGAATCCGCCGACAAGGTTGCCGAACTCGAAAAACACGCATCACTTGCCTTCGAAAAGGATTTCTTGCGCTGGATGCTGTCGGACGGCGCCGGGGCGGCCCTGTTGAGTGGAGCGCCTAACCAGCATGGACTTTCGATGCGCATCGACTGGATCGAAATGCGCTCCTATGCCCACGACTACGAAACCTGCATGTTCATGGGAGCGGCAAAACAACCTGACGGCAGCATGAAGGGCTGGAAGGAATATAGCTCGCTGCAGGAAGTGATCGACAATGACGTGCTTTCGCTCGAGCAGGACGTCAAGCTTCTCAACGCCATGGCGGTGCCGGTCACGGTCGCGCGGGGACTCTCCGATATCCTGAAGAAACGCGCACTCGATCCTGACGAAGTCGACTGGTTCCTGCCGCATTATTCGTCGAACTATTTCCGGCCGGTCGTCCAGCGATCATTGCGCGACATGGGTTTCGAGATTCCCGAGCAGCGCTGGTTCACCAATCTTGACCGGGTCGGCAATGTCGGCGCGGCCTCCATGTACCTGATGATCGAGGAACTGCTGAATGGAGGCCACTGCCAGGTTGGCGATGTGGTCCTTTGCTACGTGCCGGAAAGCGCTCGGTTCTCAACCGGCTTCGTCAAGATGACGGTGGTCGACGCGCAGGGCAACACAACCAGGCAATGAGACGTCCTCACGCGGTCTCGTGATCGCAGCCGGACGGAAACATCGACACCAGCCAAGCGGAGCCGACCATGACACATGCGCAAGTTCGCCTGCAGGATGATTTTCAGCCAACGCCATCGCCTTCGGTCCTGGAGTCGACAAAACAGCTTCTCCAGCTGATCACCGGGGCCTGGGCATCGCAGGTCGTCTACGCGGCCGCCAAGCTGCAACTCGCCGATGTACTGGCGGACCGTCCCAGGACGGCCGGCGAAATCGCCGCAACAATTGGCGCGGCCGAGCGGCCGCTCTATCGATTGCTGCGCGCCATGGCTGGCCTCGGCCTGACCGAAGAGGACAGCCAGAGGTGTTTCGATCTTACGCCGATGGGGAAATTGCTGCGCTCTGACCTGCCGAACTCCCTGCATGGGTTTGCCGCGCTCAACGGTGAGGACTGGCACTGGCGCAACTGGGGCGGCATCGTCGATTGCGTAAAAAACGGCGGTCCTGTCTTCGATCGGCTGTTCGACATCCCGGTATTTGCATATCTCGGACGCCACCCGGAGGCTGGGGCCGTCTTCGACGCAGCCATGACCAGCATCACGGGCGGATGGAATCCTGCCGTGCTTGCGGCACTCGAATTTCCCAAGGCCGCCACCATCGTCGACGTCGGCGGTGGTGCGGGGGTCCTGCTTTCAACCATCCTGGAGGCCAATCCGCATCTCGATGGCGTCCTGATCGACCTTCCGGAAGTGACCGGACGCGCGCTTGCCAACTCTCGCCTTGCCGCTGCGATCAGCGCTGGACGATGCAAGGTCGTGGGCGGCAGCTTCTTCGAGCCGATCCCGGTCAAAGGCGACATCCACATCATGAAATTCATCATCCATGACTGGGGCGACGAAGAGGCAAGCGTTATCCTGACCAACAGCCGCAACGCGCTCAAACCGGGCGACCGGCTGATCCTGGTCGAGCAGTTGATCGAACCGGGCAGACCGGCACAGCTCGCCACCCTGACCGACATCGAGATGTTGTTGTTCGTATCGGGAGGCGAGCGCACCGAACAGGAGTTCGCGCAGCTGCTGCGCCGGAATGGCTTCGAGCTGACGAAGATTGTACCAACCGCGGCTCCAGTCTTCATCATCGAGGCGCGGGCGATATGAAAACACCCCACAACTCTGGCCTTGCTCGTGTTCGCCATGCAGGGCAGGCAAGACCGTTCTACCGCAGGCGCCGTCCCAAGCCGGCCGATGAAAGCAAAGCAGCAGAGACACGCGATCCCAAACCGACGCGCGAACAAACCCGCGATCCGCAGCGGCGGAGGTTTACGAAAAACTCTTTCTACGGATGGTTTATCCCGCATCCAAATGGGATTTTCCGGGACGAGATGTAGCCGCCGCAACTGGAACTCGGTGTCGGTTACCGAAGGCGAATGCCTTCGTTTTCCCATCCGCCGTCTCCATGCCCTGAGGCGACGGAGACGTCAGGTTGCGTCCAGGCCGGACCAGTTTCGCAGCGCCCTTGCGAGAACACTCGCCTCCTCGATGCCTCCATCGAGTTCGCGCCCCAACCGCTCCGAGAAAAACCCGCTATCGAGCTCCGCCCTGCGGTCCGCCGTGTGGTCGACGATCGTTCCGGTGAGCAGATCGAGCCGGAACGTGTCCTCCACGACCCCGCCCTCGACAACGGCCTGCACGCGCAGGTCGATAAACGGCAGGCCCGCAGGCGCATGACCAATGGTTACACCGCGACTGGTCACGCTCAACCATTCCGGCAGTGCCTTGCCATCAGCCTGCGTCACGCGGAATTCGACGGCTCCACCACCGTCGCGCGCTGAAATGAGGATGTAGACGAAGCCCTGGTCGAAGAGTGCGTCGACCTTGAACCATGTGCGCTCGCCACCCGCACTGCCGACATCGATGCTCGAACCACCCCGGAGCGGCTGGACCGTGAGGTCATCGATCCGCTTCGTGCTGTCGGACCATTCTCCGATCTGCCTGACCACATGAACAACAGCACCCTCAGCCGGCAGGCCTGAGATGCCGTTCAGCGTGCCAAAGGCATTGACGACACTGTCGACAGGACCGTCCGCCGTGATGCGATCCGAAATGCCACCGAGGTTCCCGATCGACCGCAGGATCTCCCCCTGGACCGAAATCCGGGTCGGCTCGGAAACGTCCTCCCGGTTTTCCGGGAAAACGACCGGCGGGTCGATCTCAAGTTCTGAAGGTGCGTTCGATGCACGCACATTGATCGTCACGGTGTAGACCACCGTGGTCGTGCCATCGCTCACCGTATAGGTGAAACTGTCCGGCCCGTCATAGCCGGGATTTGGCGTGTAGGTGTAGGTACCGTCAGGATTGACCGTAACAGTGCCGTGTCCCGGCTGCGAACCGGCACCATAGGTCAGCGGATCGCCTTCCACGTCGGTCGCCGCGGGCAGCTTGCCGGAAACAGACGTCCCCTCGTCGACGTCAACGCTGACGTCCGATCCAACCGGCGCATCGTTGATCGGCCTGACATTGATGAGGACGGTGTAAGTCACTGTGCTGGTGCCGTCGTTCACCGTGTAGGTAAAGCTGTCAGGTCCGTTGTAGTTGGGGCTTGGGGTGTAAATGTAGGTTCCGTCGGCATTGACCGTAACGGTACCATGTCCCGCCTGCGACCCGAGACCATAGGTCAGCGGGTCACCGTCGGGATCAACCGCCACCGGCAGCCTGCCATTGACCGACGTATCTTCATCGGTGGCGACATTGTCATCCGAGCCGACAGGCCTGTCGTCGACCGGCGTGACGTTGACCGAGACAGTATAGATCACCGTGTTCGTGCCGTCGCTCACCGTGTAGGTGAAGCTGTCGGACCCGTTGTAGTCCGGATTGGGCGTATAGGTGTAGGTCCCATCCGGATTGACGATGACCGTACCGTGCGCGGGCTGCGAACCCGGGCCATAGGTCAAGGGATCGCCTTCCGGATCGGTTGCCGAGGGCAGAGTTCCCGATACAGGCAGATCCTCCGTCGCGGTGATCGTGGTGTCACGTCCGACCGGGCTGTCATTGACCGGTGTGACAGTCACTGTCACCGCAACAGTTGTCGCGCCGCCATGGCCGTCGTCGATCACAACCTCGAAGATCTCACTGCCGCTGAAATCAGCGTTGGGCGTATAGACATAGGTGCCGTCCGCATTGAGCACGACGGTGCCGTTGGCAGGCTGTCCGACCAACGCAAAGGTCAGCGCATCACCGTCGACGTCGGACGCGACGATCCTGCCGGCAACGGGGGTGTCTTCGGGCGTGACATGCGAATTGCCCGAGGCCACCGGCGCATCGTTGACCGGCTGGAGCAGGATCGTCGCGGTGTCGGTATCGGACAAAGCGCCGCCGGTACCGCTGTTGCCGCGATCATTGGTGACCATCGTCAACGTCACCGAAGCATTCGAATTGGCCACCGGATGGTAGACGGGGGCAAGGCCGCCGGCCAGGTAGGCGTTGATGTCGGCAAGCGTTCCCGACAGGGTGATGGATCCGCCGCCGGATCCTGCCACTATGACGCCGCCCCCTGAATTGGCGGTCAATGTACCGGCATCCACGGCAAGCGTCACCTGGACCGTTCCGCCGCCTGCATCGGCGTCGGATACCGACAGGCCGGTGAGGACCAGCGGCTGATCCTCAGTGCCGTTGAATGTCGGCGGCAAGGTGTTGATCGGAGCATCATTGACTGCCCCCACCGTCCCCCGCACCGTCGCCTGGACGCTCGCTGTGCCATCCGAGACGGTGTAGGTGAAGGATGGCGCGCCGTTGAAATCCGGATCGGCGGTAAAGCGCAACGTGCCGTCGGCGTTGAGGGTCACGGTGCCGCCGCTCACCGCCACGGCGCCGCCGACGACGATCGACTGTCCATTGATCTCGGTAACCGTCAGCGGGTCACCATCGATGTCGCTGTCATTGCCGAGCACGGCGATATCGACGGAGCCGTCCTCATTGATGGCAAAGCTGTCATCACCGGCAACCGGACTGTCATTCACCGGCGCGACGGTGATGGTCACCGTCGCTGTGTCGAACCCGCCATTGCCGTCGCTGACCCGATAGACGAAGCTGTCGACGCCATTGAAGTTGGCGCCTGGATTGTAGGTGAAGGTTCCATCGGAATTGAGGACAAGGGTACCGTTCGCCGGCCCTGTCACCAGTGAAACCGAAAGAGGATCGCCATCCGGATCACTGTCTGGCCCATTGCCGTTGTTGGCGAGCACGGATCCGGTGAGAGTGCCATCCTCGGCAACGCTCAGATTGTCGTTGACCGCATCCGGGCCTGGGTTGGTTATGGTCCAGACAAAGCTGCGCGTCACCGTACCGCCATGGCCGTCATCCGCCGCGACGGTGACGGTGTAGTCCTGCGAGCCCGTTGGTCCGGAGGCATTGCGATCGATGATGCCGCTGATCGTTCCATTGGCCGGATCGAAAATCAGGCCTTGCGGCAGCCCGGTTACATTGAAGGTCAGCACGTCGCCGACATCGATATCCGAGAAAGCTGAGCCGGGGGATATGGAGACAGTAGCGCCATCCGCGTTCGATTGAGGCGGCAATGTCGTTGCATTCGGTGCATCGTTCGTCCCGGTCACGGTGATCGTGAGCGTGGCCGAGGCCGTGCCGCCCTGGCCATCCGAGATCGTGTAGGTAACACTGGTGATCCGTGTCTGGCCGACGGCCAGATTGTCGAAATCCGCGCCTGGCTCGAAGTGGAACGAACCGTCAGGCTGGATCACGAACGCGCCGCCATTGCTGCCCGAAACCGGAGATCCGACACCGCCCGTCGGCGCGCCAACCCCGACCACGACCAGGGCGTCGCCGTCGACATCGCTGTCGCGGCCCGGGGGATCGAGGATGACGTTGCCGGACGTGCTCGCGTTTTCCGTCGTCACACCCGCGTCATCGACAGCAACCGGATTGTCGTTGGCCGGCGTCACAGTGATCGTCACCGTTGCCAGATCGAAACCACCCGCAGGATCGGCGACACGCACCACGAAACTGTCGGTGCCATGGAAATTCGCATTCGGCGCATAGGTATAGGAGCCGTCAGCGTTGACGATTACCGTCCCGCTGGTTGGAGCGGTCTCCAGCGAGACCGTGATCTGCGCCGTCGGGGTGTCTATGTCGGTGAAGCTGATGGTCCCGCTGACGGAGGTGTCTTCAGCAGTCGTGTGGGTGTTGTCCTGGGCGACCGGAGCATCGTTCACCGGGCCTACTGCCACCGAAACGGTGTAGGTCACCACGCTGGTACCGTCGGTGACGGTGTAGGTGAAACTGTCCGGACCGTTGTAATTGCCATTCGGCGTATAGGTGTAGGTGCCATTCGGATTGATCGTCACCGTGCCGTTCGCCGGCTGCGACCCGACGGCATAGGACAGCGTGTCGCCATCGACATCCGTTGCCGCCGGCAGAGTGCCGCTCAAAGGCGTATCTTCCGGGGTGCTGATGGACGTGTTCGATCCGACGGGCGCATCATTCTGGCCATGCACCGTCACCGTGAAGGTCGCGGTCGACGTTCCGCCCTGCCCGTCCGAGATGGTGTAGACGATGCTGGTGGTGCGGTTCTCGCCGGGTTTCAGCGTGTCGAAGTCCGTTCCGGGATCGAAGTTGAACGTGCCGTTGGCATTGACGGTGAAGGTTCCTCCGGTGGAGCCGGTAACGGCTCCGCCAACATTCGCCGCCTGGCCGTTGACGGCGCTGACCGCGATCGTGTCGCCATCCGGGTCGCTGTCCGCGCCATTGCCGTTGTTGGCAAAGACCGAGCCGGATAGCGGCGTGTTTTCCGTCGTCGCGACACTGTCGTCGCGAGCGATCGGCGCCGGGTTGGTGATGGTGATCGTGAAAGTCTCGCTCGCCGTGTTGCCGGCAGGATCCCTTGCGGTGATCTGGACCGAATAGACACCACCGCCGATCTGCGAGGCATCGCTTGCCACCTGGCCGGTGATAAGGCCAGTCGTCGGGTCGATCGACAATCCAGCCGGCAGGCCTGTTTGCGAGAAGGTCAGCGTGTCGCCGTCGATATCCGTGAAATAGCCGGAAACATTGAGCGACACCGCTTGAGCGTCGGTATAGGCGGCATCGGGAATATCCTGTCCGACCGGCGGATCCTGGCTTGGCGTGACATTGATGGAGACGGTGTAGGTCACCGATGTGGTGCCGTCGGAGACGGTATAGGTGAAGCTGTCAGGGCCATTGTAGTCGCGCGCCGGCGTGTAGATGTAGGTGCCGTCGGTGCCGATCGAGACCGTGCCATGCGCCGGCTGGGTCGCAGCCGCATAGGTCAAGGTATCGCCATCGACGTCGGTCGCGACTGGCAGCCTGCCCGAGAAAGGAACATCCTCGGCGGTGGTGATGGTGTCGTTCGCGCCGACCGGCGCGTCGTTCGCACCTGTCACGACCACGGTCAATGTGGCGGTCGCGGTACCGCCATGACCATCCGAAACCGTGTAGGTCACTGTCGTGGAACGCGTTTCCCCGAGCTGGAGATCATCGAAGGCCGTCGAAGGATCGAAACTGTAGCTGCCGTCGGCATTGACGATGAAGGAGCCGCCATTCGACCCAACCACCGTGGTGCCGACCGCGCCGCCATTGACGGCTGTCACCGTCAAGGCGTCTCCCTCGGGATCGCTGTCATTGCCGAGCACGCCCGGCACAGCGCCGGCCAGCGGCGTGTTCTCGCCGGTGGTCGCGGTGTCATCGACAGCGACCGGATTGTCGTTCACAGGTGCGACCGCGATTGTCGCCACCGCCGTTGCCGACGTCGCCCCTTCGGCGTCGGTGACGGTGAAGGTCAGCGTGCGCGCTCCGGTCGTCGGGTTGTCGCTGGTGTTGTCGTATTGCAGTGCGCGCACGAGAGCGCTCACGGCACTGCCCGTCATGGGAACGGTCGCACCGGCGGCATTCTCGAAATGCAGGCTGCCGGCGCCATCATAGGTAAAGGCAAAGCTGGTGCCGCCAAAGCTGATGGTGCCGCTGCGGGCTGTTCCATAGATCAGATCGACGGATGCGTTCAGATGGATGCGTTCCGCACTGCCGTCGACAAAACCGGCAAGCACGATGTCGAGGCGCACGATCTGGTCTTCGACATCGACAGCAATCGCATCGCCATTGGCGACCACCACCGGGCTGTCGCCCTCGGTATAGGTGACGTTGTGGCCGGTACCGGGTGTCGATGCATTCAGGTCGATTGCGGGCACATCATTGACCGCGTTCACTGTGACGGAGATCGACGCGTCGTCGAAGCCGCCATTGCCGTCGCTGACACGGTAGTTGATCACGGCCGTGCCGTTGAAATTGGCAGACGGGGTGAAGGTCAGCGTGCCGTCGGCATTCAGCCGCACTGTTCCGTTGGTGACCGACACGGTCCCGTTGACCGCGATCGGCTGGCCATCGATCTGCGTCACGGCGAGAGGATCGCCGTCGGGGTCGACATCCGCGCCGCTGCCGCCGCTTGTCGTTCCCGCACCCGTGATCGGATTGAAGGTGACAGCGGTATCCTCACTGGTCACGACCGTATCGTCATTCGCCACCGGCACCGGGTTCGTCACCGTGAAGCTGAAGGTCGTCGTTGCCGACAGGCCACTGCCGCCATCGCGGTCGTTCGCCACGACCGTCACGGTATAGGGACTGTTTTGCGATGCGTTTGCGGTCAGTGTTCCCGTGATGAGCCCGGTCTCGGGATCAAAGGTCAGGCCCGGTGGCAGGCCGGTGATGGTATAGTCGAGATCATCGCCGTCCACATCACTGAAGTAGCCGGATATGTTGAGGCTGACGCTCGACGAATCCGGACGGGAAAGGTCCGGGATGGTGCTTGCCACCGGAGCGTCGTTCACCGGTGTCACAGTGATGGTTACCGTTGCAGTATCGACGCCGCTGTTGCCGTCGTCGATCGTGTAGGTGAAGGACTCCGTGCCGTTGTAATTTGGGTTCGGTGTGAACCGCAGCACCATGGCGCTGCCGTCCATCACAAGCTGCACCGAGCCGTTCGTCGTCTGCACCGACGGCCCATTGAGAATCAGGTCGACGCCATTGACGCTGATGACCACGCCGGAATCGCCGTCCGGATCGCGATCATTGGCGAGGACCGCAATGTTGACTGGCGTATCTTCCGCCGTTGTCGCCGTATCGTTGTTGGCTTCCGGCGCCAGGTTTTCGACGACAAAGGCGAATTGCGTCGAGGTGCTGCCCCCTGCAAAGCCATCGCTTGCCGCAACGGTGACGATATAGGTATGCCGGCCGGTCGGACCGGAGGCATCCGCAGCAATCTTGCCGGAGATCAATCCGGTCGCGGGATTGTAGGTCAGGCCCGGCGGCAGGCCGGTGATCGTGTAGGTGAGCGGGTCGCCTTCCGGATCGACGAAATTGCCGGTGACGTTAAGGCTGAATGTATCGCTGTCGCTGCGCAGGATATCGGGAATGGGCGTGACGCGCGGCGGATCGTTTTCAGCGCCGACACTGACGGTCACGACCCCTGTGCTGAACCCACCCTGGCCATCGCTGACACGATAGACGATCGTGTCGGTGCCATTGTAGTCAGGGTTCGGAACGTAGCGCAGCGTTCCATCCGGGTTGATCGAGACGGTTCCGTGCCCGGCGCGGGGCGGGAACGCCGGGTCGACAAACAGCGTGTCGCCATCCGGATCGGTGTCGTTTCCAATGACGTTGATGCTGTCGATGGGCGTATCTTCCGCCGTGGAAGCCGTATCATTGACGGCCGTTGGCGCTGGGTTGGTGACGTTGAAGGTGAAGGTCTGGATGACTGTGCCACCGTTGCCGTCATTCGCCGTCACCCTGACGGTGTAGGGCCCGCTTACCGAAGCATTGTTGGTGATCACACCGGTGATGTTGCCCGCGGCATCCATCGTGAGGCCGGGTGGCAGCCCGGTGGCGCTGAACGCCAGTGCATCGCTTTCCACGTCATGGAAGAAGGCCGAGACATTCAGCGGATTGCTGGTCATCGACTGGCCATCGGCGCGTGTATAGCTGGGGATGGCATCGACAACGGGGGCGTCGTTGACGCCATTGACAGTCACCGTGATCGTCGCCGTGTCGCTGTCGCCATCCGTGTCGGTGATGCGATAGGTGATGGTTGTGGTGCGCGTTTCGCCGAGCTGCAGATCGTCGAACGCCGTCCCGGGATCGAAGGTGTAGGTGCCGTCGGCATTGATCACGAACGTGCCACCGTTCGAGCCTGTAACCGGCTGGCCGACGGCCAACGGGTTTCCGTTCACCTGATCGACGGCGATGGCATCGCCATCCGGATCGCGATCGTTGGCAAGCGCATTGCCGCTTCCCGGGGCGTTCTCAGAAACAGTGAGCGTATCGCTGAGTGCCTTGGGCGGCAGGTTCGTGATCAGCCATGTGATCGTCTGCTGCACGCTGCCGCCATGCCCGTCAGATACCGTGACGGTTATCACGTAAGGGGAATTGCTCGAAGCGTCCGCGGGCAAAGTACCGGTGATGACGCCGGTGCCTGTATCGATCGACAGCCCTGCCGGCAGACCGGAGGCGCTGAAGGTCAGCGTGTCGCCGTCGACATCATCAAAGTAGCCGCTGACATCCAGGCTGACATTCTGTGAATCGCTGTCGATCTGCGCGGGAATGGGGTTTGCCGTGGGTGCATCGTTCACGGCGTTGACCGTGATCGTGACCGTCGCGGTCGATATGCCGCCCTGGCCGTCCGAGATCGTGTAGATGATCGTGTCCGTGCCGTTGAAATTGGCTTTCGGCGTGTAGGTCAGTTCGCCATTGGCACCGATGGTCACGGTGCCGTTGCCGGCACTCGCGGCGGTGACGGTGAGTGTGTCGCCATCGGAATCCGTGTCGGCTCCGGCGGCGCCGCTGGTCGTGCCTGCTCCGGTCAGGACATTGAACGTCGCCGTGGTGTCTTCATTGACGGTCACTGTGTCATTGACCGCATTCGGACGCGGGTTGGTTACCGTGAGATCGAAGCTCTGGGCAACCGAAAGGCCTGTACCGCCCGACCTGTCATAGGCGGTGATGGTGACCTTGTAGACGCCGCCAACCCCACCCTGGCTGGCATTGTGATCGATCGTGCCGGAGATCACACCGGTCACCGGATCGTAGGTAAGACCGGCCGGCAAACCCGTGATCACATAATTCAGCGGGTCGCCGTCGGGATCGTTGAAGAAATCGCTGGTGTCGTAGGTGAAAGCCTGTCCGTCCGCTCGCACCCGGTCAGGGATCGGCTTGGTGATGACCGGATTGTCGTTTTCGGCGACCACCGTCACGGTAACTGTTGCCGTGTCGACCCCGCCATTGCCGTCGTCGATCGTATACGTGAAGGATTCCTGCCCGTTATAGTTCGCGTTCGGCGTGAAGCGCAGAAGCTGCTGCCCCGTCCCGTCGACGATGAGCCGCACGGTGCCGTTGCTTGTGGCGACCGCAGGCCCGCCGACCGTCAGAACGATATTGTTGACGCGGATCACTTCGGCATCATCGCCGTCGGGGTCGCTGTCGTTGGCAAGTATCGGGATATCGACCGGCGTATCCTCGGTGGTCGTCGCCGTATCGTTCTCGGCCACCGGTGGAATATTGAGGACGGTATATCGGAACGTAATCGGCGTCGTGCCGCCACGGCCATCACTGGCGCTCACAGTGACGGTATAGACACGTTCTCCGGTCGTGCCGGAGGCATCGTGTGCAATGGTTCCGGAGATCACCCCGGTCGCGGCATCGATGGTAAGGCCAGCCGGCAATCCGGTGACAGAATAAGCCAGGGTGTCCCCATCGAAATCGGTAAAGAACGCCGATGCGTTGATGGAATCCGTATCGCCGTCATTGCGCGTCCGATCGGCGATCGGCGTGCCCGACGGCGCGTCGTTGACCGGATTGATAGTAACCGTGACCGTTGCAGTGGCGGTACCGCCATTCCCGTCGGAGATGGTGTAGGTGATGATGTCGGTGCCGTTGAAATTGCTGTTCGGCACATAGGTGATCTGACCATTCGCCCCGATTGTGACCGCGCCGTTCGCCGCGCTGGCCGATGTCACCGTCAGTGGATCTCCATCGGGATCGCTATCGGGCGTGCCGCCGCTGGCGGAACCGTCCAGGACGTTGATGGTGACCGGTGAGTCCTCGTTGGTGACGGCCGCGTCATTGACCGCAACCGGCGGTGGATTGCCGATCGTGAAGGTGAAGGTCTGGCTGGCGATGCCACCATGACCGTCGTTCGCGGTGATCGTGACGGTGTAGACACCGTTTGCACCAGGCCCGCCCTGGCTGGCCTGGCGGTCGATGGTACCGGAAATGACGCCGTTGGCGCTGATGCTCAATCCCGCTGGCAAGCCAGCCTGACTGAAGCTGAGCGTGTCGCCATCGATGTCGCTGAAGAATCCGGCAACACTGACATTGACCGCCGCGCCGTCCTGGCTGGAGCGGTTGGGAATCGGAGTGCCGACAGGCGCGTCGTTCTGCGGCGTGACGTTGACCGTCACCGTATATTCGTTGGTGCCGCCCTTGCCATCACTGACAATGAAACTGAAGCTGTCGGGGCCGTTGAAGTTTGGAGCCGGCACATAGGAGTAAGTGCCGTTCGCGTTGATGGTGACCGTGCCATGTGCCGGCGTGGTCGACCCGGCCGCATAGGTGACGGGATCGCCGTCGACATCGCTTGCCGGTGGCAAGGTGCCATTGAGCGTGCCGTCTTCCGGTGTGGTGACCGTCGTGTCGGAAGAGACCGGAGCGTCGTTCACCGCCACGACCGTTCCGCTGACCGTGGCGGTTGCCGAGCCGCCATTGCCGTCGGAGATTGTGTAGGTGAAGCTCGGATTGCCGTTGAAATTCGCATTCGGCGCGAATGTCAGCGTTCCATCGGCGTTGAGCATGACGCTGCCGCCCGTAATGGAGACCGACGCGCCAACCGGAATGGCCGTGCCGTTGATGTGGGTGATCGTGATCGTGTCGCCATCGATATCGCTGTCGTTGGCGCGCACATTGATGGTGACAGGCGTGTCTTCGTTCGTCGTAAAGCTGTCGGCCACCGCTACCGGCGCATCGTTGGTTGGATTGACGGTGCCCGTCACGGTCGCGGTGGCGGTACCTCCATGCCCATCCGAGATCGTGTAGGTGAAGGACGGGGAACCGTGGAAATCGGCGGTTGGCGTGAAGGTCAGGCGTCCGTCGGCGCCCAGTGAGACGGTGCCGCCGGCAACCGCCACCGAACTGCCCACGGCGATGTTCTGGCCGTTGATCTGGGTAACCGAAAGCGAGTCGGCCTCGACATCAGTGTCATTCGTCCTGACATCGAAGACGGTCGCCGTATCTTCGTCCGTCGTGAACGTATCGTCATTGGCCACCGGTGCATCGTTGACCGCCACGACTGTTCCGTTGACGGTGGCGGTGGCACTACCGCCCTGCCCGTCCGAGATCGTGTAGGCAAAGGATGGCGAGCCGTTGAAATTCGGCGTCGGGGTGAAGGTCAGCGTGCCGTTTGCATTCAACGTCACCGTGCCACCCGTCACGGCTACCGAGCCGCCGGGCACGATGTTCGTGCCATTGATCTGCGTGACCGAAAGCGCATCGCCGTCAGGATCGCTGTCGTTGCCACGGACATCGAAGGTGACCGCCGTGTCCTCATTGGTCGTGAAAGCATCGTTCACGGCGACGGGCGGATCCTGGACAGGATTGACCGTGCCGTTGACGGTCGCCGTGGCGGTGCCGCCATGGCCATCGGAAATCGTGTAGGTAAAGGACGGCGAGCCGTTGAAATTCGCAGCCGGCGTGAAGGTCAAGGTGCCGTCTGCGTTCAGCGTTACTGTACCGCCCGTGACGGTTACAGAACTGCCGGGCACGATGTTCATGCCGTTGATCTGCGTGACCGAAAGCGCGTCGCCGTCTGGATCGCTGTCGTTGCCACGGACATCAAAGGTCGCAGCGGTATCCTCATCCGTGGCGAATGTATCGTTAGCCGCCACCGGCGGATCCTGGACTGGATTGACCGTGCCGTTGACGGTCCCGGTGGCGGTGCCGCCCTGTCCATCCGAAATGGTGTAGGTGAAGGACGGTGAACCGTTGAAGTCGGGCGCCGGCGTGAAGGTCAGCGTACCGTCGCCATTCAGCGTCACCGTGCCGTCGGTCACTGCAACAGAGCCGCCCGACGCGATGTTCTGTCCATTGATCTGCGTAACCGTGATCGTACCGCCATCGACGTCGCTGTCGTTGCTGCGAACATCGAATGTGACAGGTGTGTCCTCATTGGTCGCGAACGTATCGTTGACGGCCACCGGCGCATCGTTCTGCCCGGTGACAGTGACCACGACCGTGGCGGTCGAGGTACCGCCCTGCCCGTCCGAGATGGTGTAGCTTATGGAGGTGGTCCGCGTCTGACCGGCAGCGAGATCGTCGAAACTGGTTCCGGGCACAAAGCTGTAGCTGCCGTCGGCATTGATGGTGAAGGTACCGCCGCTGGAACCAGCAACCCCGGCCCCGACGCCCGCGGCACTGCCATTGACTGCCGCGACCGTGATCGGATCACCATCAGGATCGCTGTCAGCGCCGCTGCCATTGTCGACGAACACCGAACCGCTCACGGTGCTGTTTTCGGTTGTCGTAACTGCATCGTTGCGCGCGACGGGAGCCGGATTGAGCACCGTCCAGGTGAATGTGCGGCTGGCTTGCAGCCCGCTGCTGTCGGTAGCGACAACCGTCACCGAGTAAGGCCCGGTCACACTCGCACTGCGATCGATGGCTCCAGAGATGACGCCGGTCGCGGCATTGATCGTGAGCCCGGCAGGCAGGCCTGTGGCGGTGAATGTCAGCATGTCGCCGGCATCCGGATCGCTGAAATTACCGCCGACGTTGAAGCTGATTGTCTGCGCATCGCTGGACGTCTGGTTGGCGATCGGCGTCGAAACCGGAGCGTCGTCGGTTCCGATGACCGTGATCGTCAGCGTTGCCGTCGAGAAGCCGCCATGGCCATCAGAGGCCTGATAGGTGATGGAGGTCGTCCGCGTCTGGCCGGCGGCCAGATCGGCGAACGCGCCGCCTGGATTGAAGACGGCGACACCATCCGCGCCGATGGTGAAGGTCCCGCCGTTGGAACCGGCCACGGCCGTTCCGATGTTGACTGAGGAACCATTCACCTGCGAAACCGCCAGGACGTCACCATCCACGTCGGTGTCGTTGGCCAACACATTGACGTTGGCCGGCGTGTTGGCATTGGTCTGCGCGGTGTCGCCGACCGCCACAGGTGCATCGTTGACGGGATTGACCGTCACCGTCACCGTATACTCGACCGTCGCCGTGCCATCCGTGACGGTGTAGGTGAAGGTGTCGGAGCCGCTGAAATTGGCCGCCGGCGTGTAGGTATAGGTGCCGTTGGCGTTGATGATCACGGTGCCATGCGCCGGCGCGGTTGCGCCCGCGCCATAGGTCAAGGGATCACCGTCGACATCCGTCGCGGTCGGCAAGGTGCCGTTGAAGGGCGTATCCTCATTGGTAATGAACGCTGTGTTCGATCCCACCGGTGCGTCATTGACCGGCGCCACGGTGATGACAGCGGTATCGGTATCGGTCAGCACGCCGCCTGAACCGGTATTGCCACCATCGCTGGTCGTCATCGTGAGCGTGACCGGGCCGTTGAAATTCGCGGACGGATTGAACGTCGGCCGCGACGCCGAAGCGAGATAGGCATTGAGATCGGTGATCGTGCCGGTAAGCACGATCGTGCCGCTGCCGGATCCGGTGACGCTGACACCAGCGCCGGACAAAGCGGACAAGGTGCCGGAGCTCACCCCCAAAGTGATGGTGACGGGGCCTGCGCCGGCGTCGACGTCACTCACCCGCAAGCCGGTCAAGACAAGCGCGGTATCCTCGTTGACCCCGAACGATGCCGGCAGCGTGTTGATCGGGGCGTCGTTCACGGCGGTGACGTTGAAGGTGAAAGTGTTCGGCGTCGGATCGGTATCTTGCCCGCCATTCGCCGTGCCGCCATTGTCGCGCACCTGGAATGTGAAGGAGGCTAGCGCCGTCCCGTTCGCATCGGCAGCCGGCGTCCAGGTCAGGTTCGCGATGTTGGCCGCCGTGATGACCTGTCCCGCCAAGACCGGAGTTCCGCCCAGCGAAAGCACGCCATTGGCCGGGATGCTGGTGATGACGATCGCGGCAAGAGCATTGGCCGGGTTGTCGCTCGGATCGGAAAACCCGAAATCGGCCGTGGTGAAGGTATAGGTGGTGTCCTCCGCGATCGTCGCGGTGCGATCGGCACCGGAAGGCGCATCGTTCACCGGAGTGATCGTAATGGTCGCGGTGTCGATGTCGACAAGCGCCGGACCACCCGTATTGCCATTGTCGCTGGTCGTCATGGTCAGCGTCACATTGGCGGTCGCGTTGGCGGCAGGCGTGAAACTGGGGCGCGTCGCGCCGGCGAGATAGGCATTGATGTCTGCCAGCGTGCCGGAAAGCGTGATCGTTGCAGTGCCAGATCCGTTGATGGTGACGCCGGCCGCCGTGGCGGCGGACAGGGTGCCTGCGTCGACGGACAGGGTAACGGAAATGGTGCCGCTGCCGGCATCAGCATCGGCTACCTGCAAACCGGCCAGCGCAACGGACGTGTCTTCCAGCGTGTTGAAAGCCGAAGGCAAGGTGTTGATGGGCGGTGTGTTGACCGAGGCCACGGCAACGTTGACCGTTGCGGTTTCCGTCACACCGCCGGACGAGACCGTATAGGTGAAGCTGGCATTGCCGTTGAAATCCGTCGTCGGTGTGAAGATCAGCTGCCCGGCGGCATTCAGGGCCACCGTGCCATTCGCCACCGCGACCGCCGGCCCGCCCGGCGTCACGGCAATGCCGTTGACCGCAGAAATGGTTCTGCCGGGATTCTCGAAACTGTCATTGGCAAGCACGGAGATCGTGACCGGCGTATCCTCCGCGGTCGATGCCGTGTCGTTGGTGATGTCCGCCACAGGTGAGATCGAGATCGCAATCGTATCGGTGTCGGAGAGCGCGCCATCGGATGTCTGTATGGTGAGCAGCGCGGGCCCGTTGTAATCGGCGGTCGGAGCGTAGCCAGCGCCGGCAAGCGCGGCGTTGATCGCCGCCGCCGTACCGGAAAATGTCATCGTCTGGTCGGCCGTGCCATCGCCGGCACTGAATGTCAGCCCTGTGGTGCCGGAGAGCGAGAAAGTGCCGTTGGTGACCGTGACCGTCACCGTCATGACGTTCCCGTCGACATCGCCGACGGTGATGGCGTTGCCCGTGGCGGAAGCAAACACGAGTGTGGTGTCTTCGGCCGTGGATTGCGCACCCGGCACGGTGTTGACGGGTGCGTCGTTGACGGGATTGACCGTCACCGTCACCGTCGTCGTTTCGGTCACGCCGCCCGAGGTGACGGTATATGTGAAGCTGGTGGTGCCGTTGAAGTCGGCTGCCGGCGTGTAGGTGATGGTGCCGTTCGCATTGAACGTCACCGTGCCTTGCCCTGCAGGTGGCTGGGTGACGGCGGAAACGACGCGGCCAGCGTTCTCGAAATTGTCAGCCGAGGCGCCGTTGGTGCCGGTCAGCACGTTGAAGCTGATCGGCGTATCCTCGTTCGTCGTCACGGAATCGGCAACGATATCGGCCACGGGCGTGACCGTGATGGCCACGAAATCCGTGTCGGAGAGCGCTCCGTCCGAAGTCTGCACGGTCAGTTGCGCCGGTCCGTAATAGTCGGCCATTGCATTGTAGACGAGACCGGCCAGCGCCGCGTTGATCTGGGCCGCGGTACCCGAAATGGTGACGGTCGCGGTGCCATTTCCGCCAATCGTCGCGCCGCTGGCTGCAACGGAGAGCGTGCCGTTGGTGACCGTCAACGTGGTGGTCAGCGTACCGCCATCGACATCGTTCACGGTCACGCCACCGACAGCCAACGGCGTATCCTCGGCAATCGTCTGCGCTCCAGGCACGGTATTGACCGGCGCATCATTGACCGCGGTTACCGTGACGTTGACCGTTGCCGTTTCCGTCACGCCGCCGGACGCGACCGTGTAGGTGAAACTTGCAGCGCCGTTGTAATCGGTGGCCGGCGTGAAGGTCAGTGTGCCATCGGCGTTCAGCCTGACGGTGCCGTTGGCAACGGCCACGACGCCATTGGTCACGATCGACGTGCCATTGATCGCGGTGATGGCATGGCCGGAATTTTCGAAGCTGTCGTTGGCGTTCACGTTGATCGTGACGGCCGAATCTTCGTTCGTGGTGGCCGTATCATTGGCTATGTCCACGATCGGAGCCACGGTGATCGTGCGCGTATCGGTATCGCTCAACGAACCGTCGCTGGTCGTCATCGTCAGTGTGACCGGGCCATTGAAATCGGCGACCGGCGAATAGGACGGCCTCGACGCCGAAGCCAGATAGGCATTGATCGACGCGAGCGTACCGGAAAGCGTGATCGAGCTACTGCCGGCCCCTGTCACGGCAACACCGCCGGCACTGACGGCGGTCAGCGTTCCGGAGCCAACGCTGAGCGTAACCGTGATGACGCCGGAGCCTGCGTCCGGATCACTCACCGACAGACCGGTAAGAGGCAGCACAGTGTCTTCGTCTACGGTCCAGCCGGTCGCGGGCAGCGTGTTGACAGGCGCATCATTGACGGCTGTCACCGAAACAGTCGCGACAGCGAGATTGGAGTCGGCGCTTCCATCGTTAACGACCACATTGATCGTGCGATTGACGGTCGAGGGATCATCCGATGTCGACGAATAGCGCACCTGCTCGAGCGCTGTCTCGTACGCGACCTTGCTGGCGAGCCCGGTCAAGGTCAATGTAAATGTCGCCGGATTCCATGTCGCGGTGATACCTGCCGGTAATGCGCCCGCAACGGACAGGACATCGCCCAGTTGGCCGTTGGCAATGACGATCGTTGCCGATGCCATGTTGGCGCTGTCGATGTCGGTGATCAGGCGGTCGGTGTCGACGATCGCAACACCGGCGCCATTTTCGGTATAGCTGGTCGAATAGCCGGTGCCCGCACCGGACGCATCGAGATCCAGGACCGGCGCATCGTTGACCGGATTGACCGTGATCGTGCGGCTATCGGTGGCGCTCAGCACGCCGCCCGCGCCGGTGTTGCCGCCGTCGCTGGTCGTCATCGTCAGTGAGACCGGGCCGTTGAAATCCGCGGCAGGGATGAACGTGGGACGCGACGCGCCAGCCAGGAACGCATTGATGTTGGCCAGCGTGCCCGTCAAAGTGATCGACGACGTTCCGGAACCCGCCACCGTCACGCTGCCACCGGCGGTTGCCGCAAGGCTGCCTGAAGAGACCGTCAGAACCACGGTCATGGTCCCGCTCGCAGCATCGACATCGGCAATCTGCAAGCCGATCAGGCCGAGGGCGGTATCCTCGTTCGTGACATAGCTTGCCGGCATGGTGTTGACCGGTGCGTCGTTGACGGCAGCGACGGTGATCGTGCGCGTGTCGATGTCGGTCAGTGCGCCGCCAGAACCCGTGTTGCCGCCATCATTGGTGGTCATCGTCAAGGTTACGGGGCCATTCGCGTTGGCGGTCGGCGTGAATATCGGAGCGGCAGCCGAGGCCAGGTAGGCATTGATGTCCGCCAGCGTGCCGGTGAGTGTCAGTGAGCCACTGCCCGAACCGGATATGGCGACGCCACCTCCGGCGGAAGCGGCCAACGTGCCGGAGGCGACGTCGAGCCTGACCGTGATGGTGCCGGCAGCGGCATCCGGATCGGCAACGGAGAGGCCGGTGAGCGCGACCGCAGTGTCTTCGTTCGTTGCCCAACCTGATGCCGGCAAGGTGTTGACCGGCGCATCGTTGACGGCATTTACGGTCACCGTAACGGTGGCGGTTTCCGTAACCCCGCCGGAGGTCACCGTGTAGGTGAAAGACGTGGTGCCGTTGAAATTCGCCGCCGGCGTGTAGGTGATGGTGCCGTCGGCGTTGAAGATGACGGAGCCCTGCCCGGCAGGCGGCTGCGTCACTGCGGTGATCGCGCGTCCGGCATTCTCGAAATTGTCCGCCGAAGCACCATTCGTGCCGGTTATGGCGTTGAAGCTGATCGGCGTATCTTCGTTCGTCGCGACATTGTCGGCAACGATATCGGCGACCGGCGTCACGGTGATTGCAACCGTGTCGACATCGCTCAGTGCGCCGTCGGAGGTTGAGACTGTCAGCGTATCGCTGCCATTGTAGTCCGCGTTGCCCTGATAGCGCAGCGAAGCGAGCACGCTGTTCACCTGGGCCACCGTTCCGGAGATCGTGATGGTGGCCGTGTTGTTGCCGGTGACGGTTCCGGCGATGACCGAGGGCGAGAGCGTGCCGTTGGCAACCGATAGAGTGACTGTGACCGTGCCATTGTCGACATCGGCAACCGAAATGCCGGAAATTGCGGTCAGCACATCTTCAGCAACGCTTGCAGGTCCAGGAACCGTATTCACCGGCGCATCGTTGACCGCGATGACATTGACAGTCGCAACCGCGGTATTCGAACTGGCGACGCCGTCATTGACGGTGACGTTGATGGTGCGCGGCGTTGTCGAAGGGTTCTCCGAGGTCGACGCGTAGCGCACCTGTTCCAGCGCTGTTTCGTAAGCGGCCTTGGTGGCGGCGCCGGTCAGGGTCAAGGTGAAGGTCGCGGGATTCCAGTTTGCCGTGATGCCTGCAGGGAGTGTGCCCGCGATCGAAAGCACGTCGCCGGCCTGTCCGTTGGCGATGATCACCATCGCCGACGTCATGTTGGCGCTGTCGATATCGGTGATCAGGCTATCGGTATCGGCAATCGCAACGCCGACGCCGTTCTCGGTGTAGGTGGTCGAGAACCCCGTTCCCGCACCTGAGGCATCGAGATCGAGCACCGGGGCGTCATTGACCGGAACGATGGTGATCGTGGCGGTATCGACATCGGTCAGCGCCCCGCCGGTTCCGGTGTTGCCGCCGTCATTGGTGGTCATAGTCAGCGTGACCGGGCCATTGGCATCGGCAACCGGCACGTAGACAGGTGCGGACGCTGATCCCAGATAGGCATTGATGGCCGCGAGCGTACCTGTCAGCGTCAGGGTCGCCGTACCGGAACCGGCGACACCTACCCCACCCCCGGCCAGGGCATTCAAGGTACCGGCCCCAACCGAAAGCGTGACGGTGATTGTGCCGCCATTGGCGTCGAGGTCGGTCACGGCCAGCCCGGTCAGTGTGACGCTTGTGTCCTCGTTCGTCGTCCAGCCACCGGCGGGCACCGTGTTGACCGGCGCGTCATTGACCGCGGTGATGGCAATCGTGGCGACCGCCGTATTCGAATTGATGTCGCCGTCATTGACGGTGACGTTGATGGTTCTCGACGTGGCGGTGCCACCCAATGTGGGATTGTCCGATGTCGACGAATAGCGGATCTGGCCGATGGCCGTCTCATAGGCAGCCTTGCTGGCTGTTCCCGTCAGGGTGAGCGTGAAGGTTGCTGCGTTCCAGCTCGCCGTTATCCCGGTAGGCAAGCCGCCGGTCAGAGAAAGGAGATCGCCGGCCCTGCCATTGCTGATGACGATCGATGCCGATTCCATGTTGGTATCGTCGATGTCGCCTACGACACGGTCGATGTCGGCGATTGCGGCTCCTGCCCCGCCCTCGGTGTAGGTGGAGGAAAAATCGACATCCTGCGTCGTCACGCTGACGACGCCGCTGATCGATTCAGGTCCGCTGCCATCGGGATTGGCGATGACGATCGTATTCGTCCCGGCAATGAAATCCGGAAGCGCAAGCAGTCCGCCCGTACCGGTCGGATAGAACAGTTGCTCCAGAACCGTCGACGTGGACGAGCGTGTCCCCCAGAACTCGATCCCCGCCTCGGTGATCCGTACCTCGACACGCGGCAAGCCATTCGAATTGGCCACCCAGCCGCTCACAACGGAGCTGCCATCGGCGAATGTCAGGCGCGTGGCGGCGGCATTGCCGGCATCGACGCCTATGATGCCTGAGGTGATGGCACGGCCGTTGATGATGATCCGGAATGCGTCGTCCACCGTCGTCAGCGCCACGACAGCGCGGGTCTGGTCGGCAAGCTGATTGCCGGCCACGGTGAAAGTCAGCGTGTTGGTGCGCTCGGCGCCGGCATCGACGCTTGGCTGCGAGAAGGCGCCGCCATTCGACACCGGGACGCTCACGGCGGGATCGCCATTGAGGTCGATCGTCGGTGCGTCGTTGATGGGCGTTATCGAAATGGTGCGGACATCGGTATCGGTGAGTGCGCCGCCGGTGCCACTGCCGCCGCCGTCATTGGTGACCATGGTCAGCGTAACAGGACCATTGGCGTTGGCGATCGGTGTGTAGACCGGGGCGGAACTCGCAGCGAGATAAGCATTGATGTTGGCCAGCGTGCCGGAGAGCACGATTGTTCCGGTTCCAGACCCTGTCACCGTCACCCCACCGGCGGACGTTGCCGCCAGCGTGCCGGAACCGACGGACAGGGAGACGGTCATGATGCCGCTACCGACATCCGGGTCTGCAATCGACAGACCATTCAGCGCAACGCTCGTGTCTTCGTTGGTGGTCCAGCCGGAAGCGGGAAGGCTGTTCACCGGCGCGTCGTTGACGGCCACGACCGCGATGGTGGTCGTGGCCACTGCAGAGTTCTGCGACCCGTCATTGACGGTGACATTGACGATGCGGTTGGTGGTCGACGGGTTGTCGCCGGTATTCGAGAAGGTGATCGCGCGGATGGCGGTGGCGTAGTCCGCCTTGGTCGCGATGCCGGTCAAGCGGATGGTGATCTGCCCGGCCACCGACGTATCCGTAACGGCGCTGATACCCGCCGGCAAGGAACCGACATTGAGCATGTCGCCGGCGAAGGCGTTGGTCAGCACGATCGTTGCCGAGCGCATGTTGGCGCTGTCGGAATCGCGGACGGTGTTGTCGGTATCGGAGATCGATACGGCGCCCCCGTTCTCGGTATAGGACGTCGAGAAATCGACGCCGGCCGTTGCGTCGACCAAAGTCAGTGCGCGGACATTGTCGATGAAGAAGTCGTCACGGCCGGGTATCAGGATATTGCCGCCGGAATTGTACGAAAACTGCAGATCACCGGTGGCTGAAACTGTGGTGGGCAGGTTGATGGTGATGGGTACCGTCGTCCAGGATCCGAAGGTCGTCGCCGCGACCGTTGCCGGACTGCCCGTCGCTCCGTTCAGATAGGCAATCGTGGCGTTGGCCGCCCCCGATGCACCCGAGGTTATGCGTGCGTAGATCACGCCGCCAACGGAAATCTCAAGCGTCGCCACGGAACTCGTATCGGGATTGCCGTTGTTCCAGCCGAAATCGAAGACCAGCTGTGCGGAACCGGAGGGCGCCTGTCCCTGATTCCAGCCGCTGATCCCGGATTGAGTCAAGGTTCCTGTACTGTTGTCCGTCGACCAGGCGAAACCGTTGGCGGTTGTTCCACCGGTGCCGCCGACCACCCAGCCGGTGGTTCCGGAGAATCCGCCATTGGTGATGATATCGGATGTGGTCAGGCCCGAATTCAGGTCCACGATCGGGGCAGCAATGGCAAAACCGAAATCCGCGGCCAGGGAGCTGGCGCCGATAAGCGCCAGGCTGGCGGTCCTGGTCAGGCCGCCGGTTGTCGATGGTGCGGAGTTGATGACGCCGTTGGCGTCGGTGACCCGGACAATGTATTGCCCCGGCAAGACATTGGTGAAGAGATAATTGCCGTTGGCGTCAGTGGTATCGGTGGCCAGCACCCGCTCGCCCGCATCGATCACCCCGTCGCCGTCGATGTCGTCAATCAACTGCACGGTCACGTTGCCGAGGCCGACATCTCCCGCGTCGAAAGTACCATTGGAGTTGTTGTCGTCGAAGATCTTGTCGCCGACGGAGCCAGTCGCGGGAGTCCACGTCGTGGCGTCGCTTGCTCCCGTCAACGCCGTCGTACCGTTGGTGGTGACCGTGACAGCAGAGCCTACCGATGCACCGGTCAGCGGATTGATGCGCTGGATGACGTTGCCAACCAGGTAGGTATTGCCGTTGAGATCGCCGCCGCCCTGGGCGCCGCTGACACTGATGGTGTAGCTCCCCGGGATCGAGCCATCGGTCAGGCTGTATCGTGTGACCGTCGTCCCGGAGATGCTCAACAGCTGGTTGTTGGCGGCATCGATGGCGAAATCGCCCCAGTCATTCGTCGCCGTTATCTGTGCGCCGAAAGCAGCCGCCGTGCCGACCGTACGGCCATTGTTGGTGAAGGTGATCTTGAAAATCTGGTCGTTGGTGCCGGTGATGTTCTCAATGCCGAGATAGAGGGCCCCGTTGTGGAATGCCGCGGCACCGCTGCCCACGCCCGTCGTACCGACCGTGATGCTTGCGCCGGCCCCGTTGTCGGTAAGGTTGCTGTCGATGACGATGTGGGTGTTGTTGATGAAATCATACGCAAACAGGGCGCGATTGCCGGTCACGCCATCGCTGTCGGTGTAGTAGATCAAGCCATTGGCCTGATCGACGGCCAGCGAATTGATGGTGGCGCTGATGGTTATGCCGCCGACCGTGGCCGGAACGGTGGTGAGTGCGGTGGCTTTGCCAGTCAGCACATCGACGCTGTAGATGGTCTTGCCGACCGAGATCAGCAGGGCGCCGTCGCCATTCGACGCCGGTGCCGTCAGCAGGTCGGCGAAGTGCTCCTGCGTTTCCCGGTTCACCGCCAGATCGGTAGTAACATCGCCGAAGCGATACTCCAGGTCCCAGTCGCCGCCAAGCGCGGCCGCGCCGGTGCGATCGTCGGATGCTGCGATATCGGCGCCGGTGAGGCGGCCCATCATGTCCGCGGCAAGTGCCCCGCTTTCGCCTTCCGCGAAATCGCAGCCATAGATCAGGATATCGGCATCGGCGCTCAACGACGAACGCAGGCCACGGAACTCGTCCGCATATTCCCCCATCATGGAGTTGGCCGTAACCGTCGCCGACCCGAGGCTCAGACTGCCCTGGCTGCCATGCGAAATGATATGGATGGCCTCGACGTCCTTCATGTCCTTCAGGACATTGGCCATCTGCTCGACACCATCCTGACCGGCATCAAGCACGACGACCTCGTAGTCGCCTTCAATTTTGCTCAGAAGCTTTTCGTAGTCGGGGACCGAGCTGTCGATGAAGACGACCTGGGTGGGATGATCCGCCTGTGGTGGGTCCTGCGGCTGCGTTTCGCCGCTCACATCCACCGGTTGTTTCAGCGCTTCCACCAGTGCGGCGTGATCCGTATCGGCGGCACCTTCCTGCTGATCTCTGACGGGTGCCGGTTCGGCATCGGCCTGTTGCGTCTTTTCGACCGTGGCAGCACCCGCCGCGTCAAAGGCAATGCGCTGCTCAAGCTCCATGAGGGACGAAGAAAGGCGGTTCCAGGTTTTGCGGGAATTGGCCGGATCGACGGCATTGCCGGAGCGTGGATGACGAGGACGTTCATTCATGGCCGCACCCGCGGGGCCGCAATATTAGCGACCCTTGAAGTTAAGCCCCTCGCCCATCCGTTATCGGGCGCCCACCCGACAACAAACTGCGGTGATTCGATTGAAAATCACCTGCTTAGCAAGCCTAGCTTGAACCAGCTTCAGCAAATGCTCAAGCCAAATCATGGCGAACAGTAAATTGGTCTTCTCACGCATTCATTCTGTTTCGGTTTTTCGATTGCGAACGGCCGCGAACACACGTTAAGTCTGTACGTGTAGCGATTCGGGACGGGTGGGGCAGATCCGAGGTCCGGCGCATTGAAGGTGGGGATACTGGCACTATCCGCCGGGTTTCTGGCGGCAGGCTGTGCGATCAAGATTGAGCCTTTGTCGAAGGACCAGACCCTGGCCTTCGCGAATGAGCGTCTTGTCCGGGCAACGGCCGACCAGGAACCGATCAGCGGTCCCATCAGCCTCTATGAGGCCATGGCGCGCGCGCTGAAATACAACCTGGATACGAAAGTCGAGATCATGGAGGCCGCTCTCAAGGTCCGTGAACTCGATCTCGCAAACTATTCGGCCCTGCCCAAACTTGTGGCCAGTTCAGGATATGCCGGCCGCAATGAAGCGGATGCCAGCACGCCGTCGACGCGCGACAAGGATATCTTCAGCGACGACCTCACCTTCTCATGGAACATCCTCGATTTCGGGCTTTCCTATGTGCGCGCCAAGCAGGCTGCTGACGAAGCGCTCATCCAGGAGGAGATGAAGCGCAAGATCGTCAACCGGGTGATCGAGGACGTCCGCACCGCCTACTGGCGCGCTGCCAGCTATGAGCGTCTCGTCGGCCGCATGCATGCGCTGCAGGGCCGAATCGCTGGCGCGTTGAAGGATACGCGTAGATTGGCCAACAGCGCGGAAAGTTCCCCGCTCGTTGCCTTGACCTACGAGCGCGAACTGATCCAGATTCAGCGCGAGATCGAGCTTCTCGAAGGTGAACTGCAGGTTGCCAAGAGCCAGCTGGCCGCGCTGATGAACGTCCGGCCCGGCTCGAAATACACCTTGGCCGTCCCAAGTCGCCGGCCGACGAAGCTGGGGCTGCCCGACAAGGTCGGCGACCTGTTCCAGGTCGCCGCGACGAACCGCCCCGAAATGCGCGAAGTCGCCTACCGCATGCGCATCAACGACAAGGAAGTCGATGCCGCGCTGCTCGAGCTGCTGCCGAATTTCAATCTTTATGCAGGCGTGAACTACGACTCCAACAAGTTCATCGCTTCGAACGACTGGGTGTCGTGGGGGGCGAAGGTCAGCTGGAACGTTATGAAACTGGCAACGATGCCGGTCGTGATGAAAAAGGTCGAAGCGCAGGGCGCCGCGCTCGATGCGCGATCGCTTTCGGTGGCCATGGCGATCATGACGCAGGTTCACATCAGCCGCGTCCGGTACGCACACCAGCGAAAGTCCTACGGCACGGCGGCTGCGCTTTCCAACGTATCCCACCGCATCCTCACGCAGGTGCGCTCGGAGACAGAGGCGCAGAAGACAAGCCAGCAGATTCTGATCCGCGAAGAAATGAACGCGCTGCTGGCCGACGCCAAGCTCGATATGGCCTATGCGGATCTGCAGAACGCCTATGCCAATGTCTACGCCTCGCTGGGTCTGGATCCGTTCCCACGCGACCTGAACACCAATGCGAGCGTCGCCGTCATCGCGGAGAAACTAAAGGGCATGTGGACTCAGGAGGGTGCGAAGGCCAGGCTGGAGGTCGCCGGCCTGCAATAGCGCCGGATGGCAAGAACCGAAGAAGGAGCTTGTCGTATGCTTGCATACCATCGCGCCCGTTCCTTGACGCTGGTCGCAGGATTTATGTTGGCCTGGCCAACGCTTGCGCTGAGTGAAGAAACATCGGCGCGCGGCATCATCCGCTCGATCGATGAAGCCTGGATATCTACGGACCTGGGCTTTCGGGTCGAGACATTGCCGTTCCGCGAAGGTCAGGCCTTCAAGCGCGGAGACATTCTCGCCACCTTCGACTGCGGCGATCTCGCTGCCGAAATGAAGTCTGCCGAAGCGCAATTCAGGGCTGAACAGATCACCTATGAGAACAATGCCCGACTGGCCAAGCTGAACGCCGCAGGCAAATTCGAAGTGGCGCTTTCAAAAGCCAAGGCGGATCAAGCCTCCGCGGCGCTGGAAGCTTACCGGAGCAAATTCTCCCGCTGTGCCATCAAGGCGCCGTTCGATGGCCGCGTCGCCGTCATGCGGGCACATGCCTATGAAATACCGGATCGTACCCAACCCATCATGCAGATCGTCGGTCAATCCCAGCTCGAGATCGAGATCCTGTTGCCGTCGCAATGGCTCAAATGGCTGAAGCCGGGCGTCGGTTTCGACCTGAGGATCGAAGAGACCGGCCAGATCCTGCCAGCGGAGATCCAGCGGATTTCCGCGGTTGTCGACCCTGTCAGCCAGACGGTGAAAATCATCGGTCGTTTTACCGGCGAGCCGGCTGGCGTGCTGCCTGGAATGAGCGGCCCGGCCAGCTTCAAGGCTCCCGATGGCTGAGAAGAACGTCCAGCACGACGTGACCGGGCCGACCTTGGTCCAGACCAAGGTCTCGGCAAACGCGCAACCGCCGCCTTCACCGCAGGCCTTCGACCTGCTCCTGAAAATCGAAGCCGACGCCAGGCGCTGCGAAACAGTCGGCGAGCTGGTCTTCCTGATCGCCAACGATACGCTCAGATTGACACGCGCGCGGCAGATCTTCGTGTTTGCCACCAAAGGCGCCCGCCAACGTGTCGAGGCCGTTTCGTCGATCGGAAAAGTCGAGCGGGATTCGCCGCGTATCCGCTGGATCGAGGCCGTCACCCAGGCTCTGGCGACCGATGCGGGTCTCGACGGCAAACGTGAATTCGTCCTGCCGGCCTATTGTCCGCCCGGTGACGAAGAACACAAAACCTACCCCTACCGCTTTCTGCTCTGGCTGCCGTTCAGGTTGCGGAACGGCCGCGTGTTCGGTGGTATGCTGCTGGCGCGCGAGGTGCCCTGGAATGAAGGCGACCTCGTGGTGGCCGCGCGTCTGGCTGATACCTATGCCCATGCCTGGGTGGCGCTGACGGGTGAACGCCGGCTTCGCCGCCGCGTCTCCATCAAGCCGTGGCTTTTGGCAGTTGCGCTGATGCTCGTTGCGGCGGGGTTCATCCCGGTACCGCTGACGGTTCTTGCTCCGGCCGAAGTCGCGCCTGTCGAGCCGCGGGTGGTGGCCGCCCCCATAGACGGCGTCGTGGATACGATAGCAGTCGACCCCAATGCCAACGTGCACCAAGGCCAGCTTCTCTTCGGCATGTCGGATACCGCCCTGCGCAACGAACTTGCCGTTGCCGAGCAGGATGTGATGGTGGCGGAAGCGAAACTCAAGCAGGTTTCACAGGCCGCCATCGCCGACCCCAAATCGCGCGGCGATCTTGCCGTGACGCGCACCGAACTGTCGCTCGCCACCGCAAAGAGGGACTATGCGTCGGATCTTCTCCAGCGCAGCCGGGTGACGGCGCCCATCTCGGGCGTCGCCATTTTTACGGACAAACGCGATTGGATCGGCCGCCCCGTGACGACGGGCGAACGCATCATGGAGATCGCCGATCCGAACAAGGTTCAGATCCGTATCGATGTGCCGGTCGCCGATGCCGTGGCCGTGACGTCCGGCGCAAAAGTGCGGGCTTTCCTGGATTCCGACCCGCTACGACCGCTGACGGCGCATGTGCGCACGGCGTCTTACGAAGCGCAGTTGATCGAAGGCAATGTGCTCGCCTACCGGATCTATGCGACGATCGAGGAGAAACCCGACAATCTCCGGCTCGGCATCCGCGGGACAGCGCAGGTTTCCGGCGATAAAGTACCGCTTGCCTATTATCTGTTTCGCCGTCCCATCGCCGCGATCAGGCAACGGCTGGGACTATGAACCCGTCCGACATTCCCCTGCCCCGGCTGCGTGAAGACCTGCAGGTCATGCGCGGCGGCACCAGCTATTCCGGCGAACCGGTCTGGATCGTGCTCGACCCGCTGCGCAACCGCTTCTTCCGCGTTACCTATGAAATGTTCCAGCTGCTTTCGGTCTGGAACCGCAGCGCGACGGTCGGATCGCTCAACAAGACCCTCGACGCCCGCTTCGGTCGCCAAACCGATGCCGAGGAGGTCGGCATGGTGCTGCGCCTGCTGGAGGCCAATTTCTTTCTCGCTCAACCGATGACGGGCTCCTGGCGCGGGCTCTACGAAGCCTCGCGTCGGCATCATTCGTGGTTCATGCAGCTGATCCACAACTACCTGTTCTTCAAGATCCCGCTGGTGCGGCCCGAGAAATTCATCCGGGCGACATGGCCCTATGTCGCCCCGCTCTTCAGCCGCGGCTTCCTGCTGTTCGTGACGATCATCGGCCTTGCCGGCCTCTATCTCGTCTCCCGCCAATGGGAGGAATTCGTCGGCACATTCTCCTATGTCTTTTCCTTCGAAGGGGCCGCGGTCTCGCTTTTCTCGATCGTGCTGATCAAATCGCTGCACGAACTTGGACACGCCTATGTCGCGCATCGACATGGCTGCCGGGTGCCTACGATGGGCGTCGCCTTCATGGTGATGATGCCCCTGCTCTACACGGATGTGACCGAGGCCTGGAAACTCAGGTCGCGACGCCAGCGCATGTTGATCGATTCCGCCGGCGTGATCACCGAACTGTGCGTCGCGGCGATCGCGCTGTTCTTCTGGGTGTTTCTACCCGACGGCCCGCTGCGCAGCGCCGTCTTCGTCCTTTCCGCGACGGGCTGGATCCTGAGCCTGCTGGTCAACACCAACCCGTTCATGCGCTTCGACGGCTACTACATGCTGGCGGACCTGCTGGGGATCGAGAACCTGCAGCCGCGCGCGTTCCGGCACATGCGCTGGCGCTTGCGCGAATTCCTGTTCAGGCTCGGAAATCCCGCGCCGGAACCGTTTCCGCCACGTCTCGATGCGATCGTCACCATCTATGCGGTGTGCACGGTGATCTATCGCATCAGCCTCTATCTGGGCATCGCGCTGCTCGTCTACCATTTTACCATCAAGCTGGTCGGCGTGATGCTGTTTGCCGTCGAAATCGGGTTCTTCATGATCCGTCCGGTCTGGACCGAAGTCAGGGAGTGGTGGGGCATGCGCCAAGCGATACTGGCGAGCCGTCGAACCTATGTCACCGTTGCAGTTGTCACTGCGCTGACAGCACTTGCGGCCATGCCGCTCTCCACCCGCATCAGCGCACCGGCATTGATCCTGCCGGAGGCCTTCGTTCGGCTTTTTCCGCAGGAAGCCGGGCAAATCCAGGCGATCAAGGTCAGGCGCGGCGATCTGGTGCGCAAGGGCGATGTGCTGTTCGTGATTTCCGCGCCGGCGCTGGCGCAGGAACGCACGCTCGCGGAGAAGGAAATCGATCTGGCCGAACAGCGTATTGCCCGTATCGGGGCGGAGGCGGAGGATCTTGCCGCACGTGGCGTGATCACGACGCAGCTGAGCAGCCTTATCGCCAAGCGCGACGGATTGCGGCAGCGTGAGCAGAAGCTGGTGGTTCGGGCGCCCTTCGATGGGCGGATCGCCGACCTGAATGCTGAAATCGCCGTCGGACAATGGGTATCACGCAAGGAACAGCTCGCCTTCTTGTCATCCGACAGCGGTGCGATCGTTCGCGGCTATGTATCGGGCAACGACCGTGCCCGTATCGACAATGGCGCGACCGGCTGGTTTATCCCCGACGACCTTACCCAGCCCAAGGCGAAGGTCGTGCTTGTTTCCGTGGCAGTCGCGGGAGCCAGAGAATTGGAGATCCCGCAACTCACGTCCCAGTTCGGCGGGCCCATCGCGGTGCATCAGACCGACAACAGGCGGCTGGCACCGACTTCGGCAGAATATGCCGTGACAGCGCGTGCGACCGACCTCGAGCGGGGACCGAACCAGACCTGGCGCGGTGTCCTCGTCCTCGACGGGCAGGCGGAAAGCCTTCTGGCCCGCGCCTGGCGCCAAATCCTCAAAGTGCTGGTGCGCGAAGCGGGAGCCTAGTCTGCGCGATAGCCATCCTATCCGGCCACGGCAGCGAGCGTCGGGAAGTGACAGGCCACTTTTCGGCCCGAACGATACTCCGTGAGTTGCGGTCGCTCCGTGCGGCAACGGTCCGCCGCGATCGGGCATCTCGGATGGAAGCGGCATCCCGAGAGCGGCTTGAGCGGGCTCGGCACGTCGCCGGTCAGGATGATGCGCTTGCGCGTCCCGGTTGGCGTCGTCTCGACAACGGGAACGGCCGAGATCAGTGCCTGGCTGTAAGGATGCGCAGGCGTTGCGAACAGCTCTTCCGCCGGCCCCTCCTCCACGATCGAGCCCAGATACATGACGGCGATGCGCGTCGAGACCTGCCGAACCACGGACAGGTCGTGGGCGATGAAGATATAGGTGAGCTTGAGCTTTTCCTGGAGGTCGGCCAGCAGGTTGACGATCTGCGCCTGAACTGACACGTCGAGCGCCGAAACCGGCTCATCCAGTACGACGAGATCGGGATTGAGCGCGATGGCGCGCGCGATACCGACGCGCTGGCGTTGCCCGCCGGAGAACTCATGCGGATAGCGCATGACATGATCGGGCAGCAGCCCGACGAGATCGAACAGTTCAGCGACCCGCTTGGCGATTTCGCCGGACGAGAGTTTGGTATGGATGCGCAAAGGTTCCGCAACCAGATCGCCGACCCGGCGTCGTGGGTTGAGCGACGCCGAAGGATCCTGGAACACCATCTGCAGGCGACGGCGAAACGGCCGCAATTCGGCCAGCGATTTGCCGGTGAGGTCATCCCCTTCGAACAACAGCTTGCCGTCGGTGATGTCATAGAGCCTGACCAGGCAGCGCGCCAATGTGGACTTGCCACATCCGGACTCGCCAACAAGGCCAACGGTCTCACCACGGCGGACCGTCAGGGAAACATTGTCGACGGCATGGACGGTCCGCTTGCCTTGCGATGAAAAGCGCGTGCCGATCGAGAACCGCTTGCTGAGTTCGCGCGTCTCGAGAATTGGCTGGTCGTTGTCGATCATCTGCCCGCTCATGCCTGCACCCGGAAACACGCCGCGGCATGACCGCCATCGCCAAGAGCGGGTTTGGCGGCCCTGCAAGGCTCGAAGTTGACAGGACAGCGCGGACCGAAGGCACAGCCTTCGGGCAAGCGCAGCAGCGATGGCGGCGAACCAGGAATGGCCGGCAGGCGGCGCGGCTTGTCTCCCGTGAGTGGCGGGATCGACCCCAGCAGCGCTCGCGTATAGGGATGCTGGGGAGCCGAGAAGAGTTCAGCACGGCTGCCGCGTTCGACCACGCGGCCGGCATACATGACCATCACCCTGTCGGCGAGTTCGGAAACCACGCCCATGTCATGGGTGATGAAGACGACGGCAGAATTGTGCGTGGCGCGCAACTTGCGCACGAGATCGAGAATGCCGGCCTGCACCGTCACGTCGAGCGCGGTGGTCGGCTCGTCGGCAACCAGCAGCGCCGGATTGCACGACAGCGCCATGGCAATCACCGCTCGCTGGCGCATGCCTCCCGAAAGCTGATGCGGATAACGCGACATCGCTTCGCGCGGATTGGGGAAGTTCACTTCCGCCAACAGTTCCTCGACACGATCCAGTGCCTGGGATTTGCTGACGCGCTTGTGCGCTCGGATCTGTTCGGCGATTTGCCAGCCGATCGTATAGACTGGGGTCAACGCGGTCATCGGATCCTGGAAGATCATGGCGATCTCGTTGCCGCGCAGGCGCCGAAGCTCCCGCGCCGGCAATCCGACCAGTTCGCGATCCCTGTAGCGTATGGAGCCTTCGATGATGGCATTGGGATCGGTGATCAGGCCCATGACGGCCAGCAGCGATACGGTCTTGCCGGAACCGGATTCTCCCACGACGCCAAGGATCTCGCCTTCGTTGAGATCAAAGGAAACACCGTCAATCGCCCGCACCAGGCCTTCATGCGTGCGGAATGAAACCCTGAGGTCGCGCACCGACAGCATCATGATGCCCTCACGCGTGGATCGAGAAGGATGTAGATGAAATCCACAACGGCGTTGGCCACGACCACGAACATCGATGCGTACATGACCGTGGCCATGATCATCGGCAGGTCCAGGTTCTGCAACGCGTCATAGGTCAGCTTGCCGATGCCGTGCAGGCCGAAGACGACTTCCGTCAACAGGGCTGATCCTCCGACCAGCGCGCCGAAATCCAAACCGAACAAGGTGACGAAGGCGATCAGTGAGGTGCGCAGCGCATGGCGCAGCAGGATGCGGGTTTCGGAGAGCCCCTTGGCACGAGCGGTACGGATATAGTCTTCCTGCATCGACTCGATGATCGCCGCCCGCAGCACGCGGCCATAGATGCCGATGTAAAGGGTAGCGAGCGTGATCCACGGGATCACCAGGGTCAGGAACCAGCCCTTCGGATCGTCGGAGAAGTTCTTGTAGCCGAGCGGCGGCACCCAGGAAAACAGCCAGGTGTCGTGGTAGCGGCTCTGGGTGATGAGGTTCATGACCTCGCCCAACCAGTAGACAGGCATTGAAATACCGAGCAGCCCCAGCGCCATAAGCAGCTTGTCCACCCAACTGTCACGAGTAGCGGCGGCCACGATGCCAATGACGATGGAGACAGCAACCCACAGCACAGCCGCGCCAAACACCAGCGACAGCGTCACCGGTATCGAATCCATCACCGCCGGCACGACTTTCCAGCCACGATTGACGAAGGAGGTCAGATCTCCGGTGACGAAGATCTTCTTCATCATCAGCCCGTACTGCACATAAAGCGGACGGTCGAAGCCGAAGTTGTGACGAACGGCCTCCAGCACTTCCGGCGACGCATTGCGCCCGGCGATACGGGCTGCCGGATCGGATCCCGGCGTGGCGAAGAAGATCAGGAAGACGATGACGGAAATGCCGAACATGACGAACAGCATCTGACCGAATCGGCGCAGGATCGCGTAGATCATCAGTCACGCCCCAGCTGAACTTTGGAGCGCGGGTCGAGTGCGTCGCGCAGACCATCGCCGAAGACATTGAGCGCCATGACGGAGATGGCAATGGCGATGCCAGGGGCCAGGGCGACGACCGGGCGCGTGTAGAGCAGAGCTTGCCCGTCCTGGATGATGGTGCCCCAGCTGGCGGCTGGCGGCTGCACGCCGATGGACAGGAAAGAGAGCGCCGATTCCGTCAGCATGTTCAACGCCATCATCAGCGGCACGAAGACGATCAAGGTGGTGGTGAGGTTCGGCAGAATGTCGCGCCACAGGATGCGCGAGCCCGGAACGCCCAGATTGATGGCCGCCAGCACGAACTCGCTGTTGCGCAGCGACAGGACCTGGCCGCGGATGGGACGCGCCACATAGGGCACATAGACAATGCCGATGATGATGATGGGCAGCCAGAGGCTGCCGGATTCGATGGTGATCGGCCCGATCGAGATGCCTTGCGCGATCATCACGATCGAAAGCGAGATTGCCAGCAGGTAGATCGGGAACGCCCACAGCACATCGAGGAAGCGCGACAGGATGGTGTCGGTAACGCCGCCGAAATAGCCCGCGGTCAAGCCCGCCGCAGTGCCGACGATCAGGGTGAAGATGGTGGCAGCGCCCGCGATCAGAAGCGAACTGAGGCCGCCATAGAGAAGCCTCGCCATGACATCGCGTCCCTGGCTGTCCGCACCAAGGAAGTAGTTGCCGAGCTGCCAGGTCGGACCGATCGGCGTGTAGCCCAGCCCCAGACCTTCGGTAGACTGCTCCATCACGGGGACTTCCGCGCCATCGACCTGAATGACGGCATCGATCGTCGAAGAAAACGGATCGACGCCTGCCCAGTGCGCGTAGAGAGGCGCGCTGAGACAGGCAATCAGGATCAGCAGGAACACGATCAGGGACGCCATCGCGGCGCGATTGCGTTTCAGCTTCACAAAGGCAAGGGCCCAGGGCCCCCGCGATTTGCGCGGCGTGGCAACGGCTTCGTTCGACACGGTGGCGCCCCTGTTGATCACTGCACCCAGGACTGGGTGACCATCCAGTTGAACTGCCGGTTGAACTTGAAGTTGCCGACGCGCTTGGAGACGAAATCGAGGCGCTTCGGCGTAAACAGACCAACAGCCGGTGCCTTGTCGGTCACTTCCCTGTCGATTTCAGCCCACATCTTGTCGGCCGCCACCTGGTCGGTCACGCCGAGATCGAGCGCCTTCTGCATCTTGGCGTCGATGTCCTTGTCGCAGAAACCGGAGATGTTGATCGACGCATCGGAACCCTCGCGGAACGAAGCACAGCCGAAAAGGATGTGCAGGAAATCGGACGCGGCCGGGTAATCCTTGTACCACTGGCTGACCGACATCTGCACCTTGTTGTTGGTGTTCTGGATGTAGGTGAACTGGATATTGCTGGAGATCGGCTTGACGTCGGCGACATAGCCGATGCTGGTCAGCACGCTCTGCAGGTAGACGCCGATGGAGCGGGACACGGCGGTGTCCTCCACGATGATCGTGACCTTCTGGCCCTTGGTGCCGGATTCCTCGACCAGTTGCTTGGCCTTGTCGAGATCCGGAGCCGACCACTTGGCGCCAGGGTTCTTGGTGAAGGGGCAATAGTCCTCATGGCCGGGGAAGTCCGGCGGCAGAACCTGACAGACCGGTGAAGCCAGCACCTTGCCGCCGAAGAGCTTTACCAGCGTGCTGCGGTCGATCGCATAGGCGACGGCCTGCCGCGCCTTTTCGTTGTCGAACGGGGCAAGGCGTGTGTTGAGCGGCGCATACCACCAGGCAGACAGCGGTGAGATATGGAGCTGCTCCTTGTACTTGGTGCCTAGCTCGGCAAGACGGTCGCTCGGCAGAGGATCGAACATCCAGTCGGCCTCGCCATTCTGGATCGCCGTCACACCGGCTTCTTCGGAGAGGCCGTAGTCATACTGGACGACATCGGGATAGCCGTCCGGCTGAGCCTCTTCGCTCCACTGTTTGAAATGTGGGTTGCGCGAGATCGTCATGCCCTTGTTCGGGTCGAACGCCGAGATCATGTAGGCGCCCGTGCTTGGAATGGGCTTGGATCCCATGTCTTCCGCAGGCGTGTCTGCCGGCAATGCGACCGCATGTGGCAAAGCCAGCTTGTAAAGGAACTCTGCGTCGGGCTTGACGATGTTGATGGTCACCGTGCCGGCGGCCTCATCGGCAACGACGCCCCCTTCGAGCGTGCAGCCCTTGGTGTCGGCCAGGCATTTGTCGGCTCCAACGATGCCAGCATAAAAAGTGCCAGACGTCGGTCCGGAAACCTTGAAGATGCGCTGGAAGGAAGCGACCACATCCTTCAGGGTCAGGTCCTGGCCATTCGAGAACTTGATGCCCTTGCGCAGCTTGAAGGTGAAGGTCTTGCCTTCGTTGCTCACCTCCGGCAGTGCCTCAGCCAGATCGGGAACGATGGTGAAGCCATCCATACCTTCGGCTTTGCGGAAAGCGACAAGGCCATCATAGACCGGCTGGTACATCTGCCAGCCCTGGTCGGTGTAGTTGATGTGCGGGTCGAGCGTGCCCGCCGCAGCGCGGGCCAGCAGGCGCATGGTGCCGCCGCGATGTTCCTTGAGGTATTCGGCCTGAGCCGGAGCAAGCCATGTGGCAGCCAGCAATGCGGCTGCGGAGGCAGCCAGGAGCAGTTTCTTCATTCTTATTCCCCTTTTCAGTTGTCGTTTTGATGCAGGAATGCGCCGACTACCCGCATGCATTCTTCTTGTTCTTCCACATGCGGCATGTGACTGGAATGTTCGAAAATCCGCCACTGCGATCCCCTGATGCCGTCCTTGTAGGGCTGCACCGTCGCCGGCGTCGCCTCGTCGTGGCAGCCCGAGATGATCAGTGTCGGAACGTCGACCTGTGACAGGCGATCGATGACGCTCCAGCTTTTCAGCGTGCCGATGACGTGGAACTCGTTGGGCCCGTTCATCACATTGTAGACCGTGGGATTGCGCGCCACCTGGGCGAAACTCTCCGCCACTTCCGCAGGGAAAGGGACGACGCGGCAGACATGGCGCTCGTAGAAGACCATCGTCGCCTGCTGGTATTCCGGATCGTCGGTCGTGCCGGCCTTTTCGTGCTGGGTCAGCGTATCCTGCACGTCTTTCGGAAGATCGGCACGCAGCCGGTTGGCTTCCTCGACCCACAGTTTCATCGACGCCGGCGAATTGGCGATCGTCAGTGACCTGAGACCATTCGGCTGCAGCACGGCATATTCGGCGCCCAACATGCCGCCCCAGCTCTGGCCGAGCACATGAAAGCCTGCCCGGATGCCGAGATGGTCGACGAGATTTTCGAGCTCTTCGATGAACAGCTGTGGTGTCCAGAAATCAGCACCCTTTTCAGGCAGCAATGTCGAGTTGCCGCAACCCAGCTGATCGTAATGGATGACAGCGCGACCGTCGCGCGCGAGAAGCTTGTAGGCGTCGACATAATTGTGCGCGACGCCTGGACCGCCATGCAGGATCACCACTGGAGGTTTCTTGCCGTCGAGTTCGCCGCTGATGCGATACCAGGTCTCATAACCCCTGAAACCGGCACGTCCTTCTCTACCGACGATCTCTACCGACATTCCGTTCCCACCCTTGTTGACATCAACTTGCGCGCCAGATGCGCCGGACCGTCAAGACCTGCCGGCGTGGACCCATTCCTCCAGCATCCGGACACCGAATGCCGTGCCGCCCTGGCGACCGAGCGGACCGTCGACCTCGGCCAGCTCCTTGCCGGCGATGTCGAGGTGAACCCAGGCGCAGTCTTCGGTGAAATGGCGAAGGAATGCCGCCGCATAAGGCGCATCGCCATCCTCCATGTCCTTGGCGTGATGCCTGAGATCAGCGAAAGGCGACTGCAGTCCCTCGTCGTAGGCGCGGTCGAGCGGCAGGCGCCAGAAGCGCTCTCCCACCGTCTCACCAGCGGCAATCATGCGCATAGCAATGGCATCGTCGGTGCTGAACAGGCCTGCGAAGACGGAACCGAGCCCCCGCATCACAGAATAGGTCAAGGTCGCGAGATCGACCATCGCGGTCGGCTTGAACCGCGTCGCCGCATAATAGAGGCAGTCGGCCAGGAGCAGACGCCCTTCCGCGTCGGTGTCGAATATTTCCACGGTCTGCCCGGAAGCCGTGGTGATGATCTCGCGCGGCTTGAGTGCGGTGCCGGAAGGCAGGTTCTCCGCAATACCCAGCACGCCGACCGCATGCACCGGGCTGTCCTGCCGGGCAAGCGCCAGCATCAGGCCACAGACCGCCGCGGCGCCTGCCATGTCGGCCTTCATATCGAACATCTGCGCGCCGCCCTTGATACAGAGGCCGCCGGAATCGAAGCAGACGCCCTTGCCGACAAAGGCCAGCGGCGGTGTCTTGGCATCCTTGCCGCGATACTGCAGCACCGCCACCTTGGGTGCTCGCACCGAACCAGCGCCGACAGCGAGAAGCGCGTTCATGCCTAGCTTCTTGAGTTGCTCCGCGTCCAGAACCTCGACCTCGATGCCGGCCTGGCGCAGCGGCTCCAGATAATCGGCAAAACTATCGGGATGGAGATGGTTCGGCGGCAGGTTGACCAGGGTGCGCGCATAATCGACGCCATCGGCGACGGCGAGCGTGCGCCCGAGTTCGGCCTGCAATTCTGCTGCCTGCGCGGTGACTAGGCAAACGCGCCAGGCTTGATCCTCGGCGGCCTTTGGTCGCTTGTTGCGCATGTCGAACCGATAGCGGCGCAGACGGATGCCGAGTGAAACACGCGACATTACCTCTGCTTCGGACAGGCGGCCCCCTGCGGCGGCATCGAAAACCAGCGCCGCTTCATTCTCGCCCTTGCCTTCCAGGTGGGCTGCCAGGGCACCACCGGCGCGTGTCAGCGACTGGGCGCTGACGGCATCGGCCTTGCCGAGCGCCAACACGACGACGCGCCGCGCACTCACGCCTTGCGGCGGGACGAGATCAATGCAGTTGCCGTTTTCAGCCAGGGCGTTGGCAGCAGAACAGGCACGGGAGATCATCCCGCCCAATTCGGCATCCAATGCGGCTGACCCAGACCCCAGTTCGTTTCCGGCCGTTTGCAGAATGACGATGACAGATGCGTCCGCTGGGAGCTTGTCAGTAACTTCAAAGACCGGCACTGGCGACTGCGGCATCAGGCGGCTAACTCCTCCAAATGGTCGTTGCCCAGAGAAAATACGGCCACCGCGACATGCTCCGGAATCAGCGTTGCTGCTGGTCCGAAGTGTTCATGCGCACAGCCGTGTCCGCCGATAGTGACGGAAGTTCCGGAGCCCCGAATAGTCGTTTCGGTTGACGACTTAGTTGTTGTTACCCCTTCGGTATCGCTGACAACGCAGGCGTTCAAACGCCAATTTCGTCCTTATCGATTGACAAAAACTCAGCTGAGAATCCATGATCGGATAATGGCCCTACCCTCACTTAATGGCATGCGCGCTTTCGAGGCAGCCGCACGGCATGGCAGCATCAAGGATGCGGCGGAAGAACTGCATCTGACCGCATCGGCGGTCAGCCGCCATATCCGCACGCTCGAGAGAACCCTTGGCCAGGAGCTGTTCGAACGAGGGTTTCGCCAGGTCACGCTGACGACAAGAGGATCCTACTACGCGCGCAATCTGTCCGAGGCTTTCGAGGCGATATGGCGCGCCACCGAGGATGTCAGCTTTCATGACGGCCCGCGCCGCGACAAGGTCCATCGCCTGAGGGTCCTCTGCGTGCCCCCTGTACTCAACCTTTGGCTGGCGGATCGGCTGCCAGGCTTCCGACGGCAGCATTCATCGGTCGAGCTGGAGATCCTGACCTCGGGCAAACGCGCCGATTTCGATTTGGCCATCGTCGACGAGTTCGACTACAAGGCCGGTCCGGCGTTGACGTTGCTCATCCCGCTGCTGTTGACGCCGGTCTGTGCGCCGGCGTTGCTCGACGGCCCCATGCCGTTGCGCTCACCGGCCGACCTGATCAACCATCACCTGATCCACGAGTGCGAGACCAACAGGTGGAAGCGCTGGCTGGAACAGGAAGGCGTGTTTGAACCGATGCCCAAGTCCAGCATCGTGCTGGACGACTGCGCGCTGATCATGCGCGAGGCGATGAATGGCGGCGGGATCGCGCTCGCAGATACGATGATGGCCCAGGACCTGCTGCATCAAGGCAAGCTCGTCGCCCCCTTCAAAGCCCGCCATACCTATCCCGCCGGCATCTATCTCTATCAACGCCGCAGTGTGGGCAACAAACCCGGCGCTGCCCTGTTCCAGACCTGGCTGCTCGGCGAGGTGGCCGAGCACAAGAAGATCATGGCAATCGACTAGAACATTTCAGGCGAAACAAGATCGCTTTCAATGCTCTCTCTTTGCTGCGCACTTTTGCTGGAATTGCTCATGTAAAGGTCAGCTTCCCCGTTGCCAGCAACGGATGGTATGACCTTCGGCGATCGTCCTGCGCGGCGGCTCGCCTTGCCTGCAGGCAGCTTGCGCCTGTGGACAGCGACCGGTGAACGCGCAGCCCTGGCTCGGGTGGCTTTCGATTTCCAAAGCTGAGGATGCGGGCTGCGTTAGTCTGATCTCAACCTCGGCCGAAGAGGCCGCGAGCAGCATCTCTGTATAGGGGTGATTGGGGCCTGCGAAGATCTGATCGGATGAGCCTTCTTCGACGAGGCGGCCGCGATAGAGCACGCCGATCCTGTCGGCCATGTAGCGCACGACCCGGAGATCGTGGCTTATGAACAGATAGGCCGTCTCATCGCGTCGCTGCAGGTCGTTGAGCAGGTTGAGAACGGTCGCCTGCACCGAAACGTCGAGAGCCGAGGTTGGTTCGTCCAGGACGACAAGCTTCGGCGTGCCGGTAAAGGCGCGTGCAATTGCCGCTCGCTGACGCTGTCCGCCCGAAAGCGCGCCGGGTCTACGCCCGGCAAAAGCGGGCGAAAGCCGCACGGACCGAAGCAGTTCGGGTATCCTGTGCACGCGCGCCGATCGTGGCAGGTCGGCCAGCCGCCGCAACGAGCGGCCGAGAATGGTGCTGATCCGCTGCCGTGGATTCAACGTGCGATCCGGCGACTGGAAGACCATCTGAATGTCGCGGCGCTGGCCGGGCCTGCGCCGTTCCACTCGTGTGGCGGCAGCCTGCCCCGAGAGCTCGACGGTGCCGGCGACAGGTGCCTGCAAACCGGTGACGATCTTTGCCAGCGTCGACTTTCCGGAACCGGATTCGCCGATCAGACCATAGGTCTCGCCGGCGGAGATCCTCAGATCGACCCCATGCAGAACCATCTGTTCGCCGAACGATTGCCAGATATCCCTGCAGACGAGGACGTCCTCACGCGGGCGGTCGTTGCCCGTGACTTCCGAACTCGGCGACGATGCAGCAGGTTTGACACCATCGAAGGAAGACGCTTCAGGCTCAGCGAGGCGACCATCGCGTTTGGTATAGGCCAGTGTGGGGATGCTGCGGACCAGCATCTGCGTATATGAATGCCGCGGTTCGTCGAACAGCGCGCTGGCGCTGCCGCTTTCGACAACGGTTCCCGACTGCATCACTGCGACGCGTTCGCAGCACCGCTTGACCAGGTCGATGTCATGGCTGATCAAAAGGATGCTGGTTTGATGGCTCCGACGCAGGTCGTCGAGGATCGCGATGATCTCGGACTGCACGCTGGCGTCGAGCGCGGTGGTTGGCTCGTCCAGGATAAGCAGCGCAGGATCGAGCGCAATGGCGATGGCGATGTTGGCGCGCTGCTGCATGCCACCCGACAATTCGTGCGGATAGAGCCGAAGCACACGCTCGGGATCGGCGACGCGCACACGGCGCAAAAGGTCGGCGGCCTGCAGGGCAGCATCCCGCTGGCCGGCGTTGCGATGCCGCACGATGGTTTCGGTGATCTGCCTGCCAATGGTCAGACTGGGGTTAAGAGCAGAACCCGGATGCTGGTAGACCGCTGCGATGCGGTCACCCCGCAAGGCACGAAGCTCCTCGGTTGAGAGCGTTCGCAGATCGCGTCCGAGGAATTGCAGCGCGGATGCTTCCACCTGCGTGTGTTTTGGCAGGTAGCGCAAGGCTGCCAACGCCACCGAGCTCTTGCCGGAACCGGACTCGCCGACAAGGCCCAGGGCTTCGCCCGGCCGCACGCTCAGCGAGACGTTGCTGACGGCACGCTGCAGTCCATTGGCAGCGCGGTAGCTGACCGAGAGACGTTCGATGTTCAGAACGGACGGCGATGATGTCTCTTTCGGAACCACATTCTTCTCGCTTTGCCGTCAGGGGCAACGGCTTCCAGATGTGAGATCCATAATGTCTATAAAATTACTCGTATTGAATATGCGCGCAATCTAACCTTTTGCCAGTTTGGAGATTTTCGGCCGCCTGCTCCGTCGAAGCGGCGAAAGTTTTGACTGCAAAAGGGAAGCAACAGCCATGGCGCATGGTCACATCATCCTCAGCGCGTTCTTCTTCAACCCGCAGGGCGACCACCGCATGTCGTGGCGTCATCCGCGCGCTCCGGGCCGCGAAGTCCTCGATTTCGATTATTATCGCGATCTCGTGCAGGCGGCCGAACGCGCCAAGATCGACACGATCTTTGTCGCCGATCACGTGTCGATCTGGGATTCGGTCAAGAGCGGTGTCGCCCACTACGCCAATGCCCGCCTCGAGCCCTTGACGCTGCTGGCGGCGCTGGCCGGGGTGACGAAGCACATCGGCCTGATCACCACGGCGTCGAGCTCCTACAGCGAGCCCTACAATGTGGCGCGCTTCTTTGCCTCGCTCGACCACATCAGCAAGGGCCGCGCGTCCTGGAATGTGGTGACCTCCGCCATGGAGGAAGAAGCCAGGAACTTCGGACGCGACGGCAACATCGATCATGCGCTGCGCTATGAACGCGCCGGCGAGTATCTCGATATCGTCAAGGCGCTGTGGGACAGCTGGGAAGACGAGGCCCTGCTGATCGACAAGGAGAGCGGCTACTTCGCCGACCCGGCCAAGGTCCATGCCATCAACCACAAGGGCCCCCACTTCAGGGTTCGCGGCCCGCTGAACGTTTCGCGCCCGCCGCAAGGCCATCCGTTGATCGTGCAGGCCGGTTCCTCGGAGGACGGCAAGAATTTCGCCACCGCCCATGCCGACGCGCATTTCGCGATCTTCAGCACAAAGGACGATGGCGTCCGCTACCGCAAGGATATCAACGAACGTCTCGCCCGCCATGGCAGGCGGCCGGAAAGCTTCAAGATCCTGCCTGGTATCCTGCCGATCGTGGCGGGCTCAAAGGACGAGGCGCTGGAGCGCCAGGACTACCTGCAGACCCTGCTTCCCGATCAGGTCGGCATCGACCTTCTGTCGAGCTGGAGCGGGCTCGACCTCTCCGCCTATCCGCCGGATGGCCCGGTGCCGCCACTGCCGGACGAAAGCACGTTCAATGGCGGCCACACCTCACTCAACCGCGTGCGCGAATGGGCCAAGCAGAACCTCACCTTGCGCGAGGTCGCACGCCGCCTTTCCAACAGCGGCTCGGTTCCGACAGTCGCCGGAACGCCGGCTGAGATCGCCGATCAACTGGAAGACTGGTTCGTTGCCGGTGCCGCCGACGGCTTCAACCTGATGTTCCCGCTGCTGCCGGAAGACTGGCATGCCTTTGCCGAAAAGGTTGTGCCGGAACTGCAGCGCCGCGGCCTTTTCCGAACCGAATACGAGCCCGGCACGCTGCGCGATCGTCTCGGCCTTGCCCGTCCGGCGAACCGGTTCGCCGAGCAGCGCGCCAATGCGCGCGCCGTGTCCTGACCGCAGTATGGAGAGATGACCATGAATGCCCCCGTCACAAACACCAAGCTGCAGCCGCGCGAAGCCACCACGCCGCGGCTCATCAACGTTCTTTCCAGTCCGAAGCGCATCCGCGTGCGTTTCGGCGGCCAGACCATCGCCGACAGCCGCGATGTGCTCGTGCTGCGTTCAAACCACTTCCTGCCGATCTACTTCTTCCCGTCTGATGCGGTGCTGTCGTCCGTGCTGAAACCGTCGGGGCATCGCGACCCGCATGAAGTCGGCGGCGAACGGCAGTACTGGGACCTGGATACCGGTGACCGCAGAGCGTCGAACGCCGCCTGGACCTTCGTTTCGCCACCGGATGAAGAGCTTGGTCCGCTTGCCGGCCGTATCGCCTTCGTCTGGAACGCCGTCGACCAATGGCTCGAAGAAGAGGAAGAGGTCTTCGTTCATGCGCGCGACCCTTACGCCCGCATCGATGTGCTGCACAGCACAAGTCATGTGCGGGTCTGGTTCGACGGTGAACTGGTCGCCGACAGCCAGCGCCCTGTGCTGCTGTTCGAGACCCACCTGCCGACCCGCTACTACATTCATCCAGACGACGTGCGGCTCGATCGCCTTGTCGCGTCCGACAGCACGACGCGCTGTCCCTACAAAGGCATCGCCTCCTATCGGTCGGGCAAGCTCAAGAATGGCTCGATAGCCAAGGATATCGCGTGGAGTTACCGCGACCCGATCGACGAGATGCCGAAGATAAAAGGGCTGATTGCCTTCTATCCGCAAGCCGTGGACCGCATCGAACTCGACGGCGAGATCGTCTCGTAACTGCCCCCACCCCTTCCTCCATTCATCGGAAAAACAATGACCAAACGTTCTGACATCGATGCCTTGCGCGGCCTGTCCGGCGACCTCTGGAATGTCGCCGTCGATGAACACGCCGCCGGCTTCCTCAAGCGGCGAGACCTGCTCAAATACGCCATGCTGATCGGCCTGACAGGGTTTGCAACATCGCAAGGGCTCGGATTTTCAGGCACGGCGCGCGCCGCCACCAAGCCGGGCGGCACGGTCCGGGTCGGCCTCGACCAGCCAACCGCTGCCATCGACCCCATCCTGGTCACCGATCCGGCCAGCATCGCACTGATCAGCCAGGTCGGCGAATATCTGCTGCTGGACGACCCGAAAGATGGCCTCTTGCCGCGGCTCGCCGTTTCCTGGGAGGCCGACGAAACCGCCAAGCGCTGGACCTTCAAGCTCAGGCAAGGCGTCAAGTTCAACGACGGCCGGGCGGTCACGGCAAAGGATGTCGTCGCCTCCTTCGAACGGCTGGTCGACCCCAAGAGCGGTTCATCCGCGCTTTCCGCCTACAAGGGCATCCTCTCCAAGGGCGGCATCCGGCAGGTCGACGAGCAGACGGTTGCCTTCGAGCTCGATGCGCCGAACAGCAACTTCCCGTTCTATGTCTCGTCAGACGTCGTCAACGCCATCATCCTGCCGGCGGACTATAGCGGCGACTTCGAGAGGAGCTTCATCGGCACCGGACCGTTCAGGCTGGAATCGTTCCGTCCCAAGCAGGGCGCGACATTCGTACGCAATCCCGACTACTGGGGCGAGCAGGCGCTGCCCGACAAGGTCGAAATCAAGTTCTTCGACGACCCGCAGGCGCAACTGCTGGCGCTGCAGGCAGGCCAGCTGGATGTGATCCCCGAGACCACGCGATCCTCGCTGGCGATCGAAGGCAATTCCGCCTTCAGGATCCTCAGCGTGCAGTCGAGTTCGCACGACGAGGTTCATCTGCGCACCGACCAGGCACCGTTCACCGACAAGCGCGTGCGCCGGGCACTCGCCTTGACGATCGATCGGGAGGCCGTGGTTAAGGGTCTGCTCAAAGGCAGGGCCATCGTCGGCAACGACACGCCGTTCGCGCCGATCTTCCCATCGTCGGATCCATCGGTTCCACAGCGCAAGCAGGATCTTGCCGAAGCGAAGCGCCTGCTCGCGGAAGCGGGCTTCGCCAATGGCCTGGAGGTCACGCTGACCACCGAGCGCGCCTACGACATTCCCGACTATGCGGTGCTGATCCAGAATTTCGCGAAGAAGGCCGGCATCAACATCCAGCTCAATGTGCTGCCGCAGGACGCCTATTATGGTTCAGCCACATTCGGCAGCTCACCCTGGCTGGATTCGGTGCTCGGCATCACCGATTTCGGGCATCGCGGCACGCCCGACATTTTCCTGAACGCAACGCTCAAGAGCAGCGGCACGTGGAATGCCGCGCATTTCAACAATCCCACCTATGACGGTCTGCTGCTGGATTACAGCAAGGCGCGCGACCTGCAGGCGCAGAGGCAGGTCGCCGGCAAGATCCAGAACCTGTTGCTGGACGAGACGCCGCTGATCATCAGCTACTTCTCGCAATACAGCCGCATCACCAGCGCCAAGATCGAAGGCGTACGCTTCACCGCGATCTCGCATCTCCTGCTCGACCGCGCGTCCTTCGCATGAGCAGAGGCGGCGCATGAGCAGAGGTGGCGCATGAGCAGAGGTGGCGCATGAGCAGGAGTGGCCGATGACGCTCAGCCGAACCATCGCTTCGCGCATCGGCTCGCTGCTGTTGACGCTGTGGCTGGTCAGCGTGCTGGTGTTCTTTGCCGGGCAGGTCCTGCCCGGCGATGTCGGACGCGTCATGCTCGGTCCTTTTGCCGATGCCGAAGCCGTCGCCGCGCTCAACCGCAAGCTCGGCACCGATCAGCCGGTGCTGGTGCAATACTGGCACTGGTTCGAGAGCGCGATCCAGGGTGACTTCGGCGTGTCGTTGTCACTGCGCCAGCCGGTGGCGCCCCTGGTCCTGGAAAGTCTGCGCAATTCGGCGGCGCTGGCCGGTGTCTCGCTTGTCCTGCTCATCCCGCTTGGCATCGGCGCCGGCATTGTCGCCGGCCTGAAGGCCGGAAGCTTCGTCGACAGGGCGATCGTACTTTCCGGTGTTTCCCTGGGGATCGTGCCGGACTTCGTTTCCGGTCTCCTGCTGCTGATCGTGTTCGGGCTATGGCTGAACTGGTTCCCGATATCGGGCGTCGCTCCGGACGGTTCGGGCTTCTGGACCAGCAGCTACTATCTTGTCCTGCCGGCGCTGCCGCTCGTGCTCAATCTTCTCGGCTACATAGCGCGCATGACCCGTGCCGGCGTGATAGAGGCCGTCAATGCCGACTATACGCGCTCGGCGGTCCTGAAGGGCCTTACCCAGCGCGAGATCGTCTTCCGTCACGTGCTGCGCAATGCGCTGACGCCAACCATTGCGGTGATTGCAACGCAGAGCGGCTTCCTGCTCGGCGGGCTCATCGTGATCGAAGCGCTGTTCGGTATCCAAGGCCTCGGCAACCTTGTCCTGACCGCGGCCAAGGCGCGGGACTTCCCGACCCTGGAAGCAGGCGTGCTGGTGATCGCGGCGATTTTCGTGGTGTCGGCCACCATAGGCGACCTGATCCAGATGCTGCTCGATCCGCGCCAGCGGCGCAGGGCGGCAACATGACCGATCTCGCCCACGCGCCGGAATCTGTCGTGCCCAAGACCGGCCTCTTCGCCAGCTTTCGCAACAGGCTTCCGGCGCCGTCGACGCTGATTGGCGGAGCCATCCTGCTGTTCTGGATCGCGTGCGCCGTCTTTGGACAGCTGTTCGTGCCTTTCGATCCTTATGCGGAAGACTTCCTCGCCATGCTGGCACCGCCGGATGCCGTGCACTGGTTCGGGACCGACTCGCTGGGCCGCGACATCCTCTCCCGTATCGTGGTCGGCTCGCGCGACATCCTGCTGGTCGCGCCGCTGGCCACATTGGTCGGTGTTGCTGCCGGCAGCCTGATCGGGCTGCTGCTCGGTTATTTTAGCGGCTGGATCGATGCCATCGGTGCAAGGCTTCTCGACGCCCTGATGGCTTTTCCCTTCATCGTGCTTGTCACCATGACGCTGGTTGCCCTCGGCCCCTCGAACCTGACCGTTATCCTGGTGATCGGCATCGCCTATGCGCCGCTGGTCGCACGCACGGTGCGGACCGCTGTGCGGCAGGAGCGTGAACGCGATTATGTCAGCGCAGCGCGATTGGCGGGAGAAAGCTCGATCGGCATCATGCTGTTCGAGATCCTGCCCAATGTGCGCGAAACCATCCTCGTCGAACTCATCACAAGGCTCGGCTACGCCTTCTTTTCCATCGCCACCCTGAGTTTTCTGGGGCTTGGCATCCAGCCGCCCTCGGCGGACTGGGGACTGGCAATCGCCGACGGCTACGGATTCCTGACCGGTGGCAAATGGTGGATCGTCGTCTTCAACTCCGGCGCGATCATCTCGCTGGTCATGGCAGCGAACCTGATCGCGCAGGGAATGGGCGCGTTCGAACCCGATAAGAGCTAGCACCACGGACCGTCAGCGCAGCTCCGCGCCGAAGCTCGGCGCGCACGCCTGAATGTGGTCCCATAGACGATTGGCGACGGGACCATGCGGACGATCGCGGCGGCGCGCGGCGACAAGTTCGATGTCAACGCCCGGGAAATGCTCTCCCGTGATCGACATGAGACGTCCGCTTCCCAATTCGTCCTCGATCATGAAGCGCGGCAGATGCCCCCAGGCCATGCCGCGCAGGATGATCTCCTTCTTCATCAGATGATCGCCTACGGTGCATTGCGGTGCGCCTTCGACGACATAATAATTCGCCTTCTGCGCGGTGCGAGCAGTGTCGCGAATGATGCATTGGGTGAGCCCACGCATCTGTTCGGGCGTGACCGCAGCCGCGAGCGGGAACGGCAGGAAATCCGGGGCAACCACCGGCACGAATGACACGGTGGCGAGATCGATCCATTCCAGTCGGGCATCGGATTTTTCGACCCAGTGCAGAATGAGATCCGCTTCGTCTTCGAAAAGCCGCTCCCATGGCCCACTGATCGTTTCGAAATGCAGATCCAGTCGCGTGTTGCGGCGGTTTGCGAAGAAGCCGCTCAGCAGTTCCAGACCGTCATCGAGCGGACAGGTATCGCCCATGACGACACGCAGATGCGTCTCTTCCCCTATCGCCAGCTGGCGCGCGTGCAGCTTCAGCGTTTCCATCTCGGAAAGCAGCGACTGCGCCTTGCGATGAAACGAACGGCCGGCATCGGTGAGTGTCACCCGGTAACCGCTGCGGTCGAGCAAAACGACTTGCAGATTGTCGTCCAGCTTGGCGACGGCAGCGAACACCGCTGCATGGGAGCGATTCAATACCAGGGCCGCGCCCTGGAAACCGCCTTCGCGAACCACGGCGTCGAAGCACTGGACTTCCTGAAGCGTGAATGAACTCATTGTTTGATTTTATTACAAAGATGTCTCTATCTTTTAAATATTTCCCGAAACAGGCTTGAACTAGCTTCACACCATTCCTGATCAAGGCCGGCAGGATGCCCGGCCTGCCAGCGCCACAGCTGGTAATGCAAAGAAAGGTGCCGTCATGACCTCCGCTCTCCAAGCCAATCTGAACCAAGAAGAACCAGCCAGCCTGTCATTCTTCACGACCGGCGACGGTGTGAAGATAGCCTACCGGATCGATGGCTTAGCCGGCCTGCCGACCCTGATCCTCGCAAACTCCATTGCCACCACCTTGCATATGTGGGACGACCAGATCCCAGACCTGTCGCAACACCTCCGGGTCATCCGTTACGACTATCGTGGCCATGGCGGCTCCGACGTGCCCGTCGGCGCCTATTCGGATGGCCGACTGGGTGGCGACGTGCTGGAGTTGATGGATCATCTCGGCATCCAGCGTACCCACTTCATGGGCCTTTCACTGGGAGGATGGGTTGGTCAATGGCTGGCAGTCCATGCGCCGGAACGCATCGATCGCCTGATCCTTGCCAACAGCTCCTCCTACATCGGTCCCGCTTCGCATTTCGACAAAGCGATTGCCGCAACACGCGCAGCATCCGACATGAGCGAAATCGCCGAAATGTTCCTCGGCAACTGGTTTCCGGATGCAATGAGGGACGAGAACGGCCCGGTCATCCAGAAATTCCGAAAGGACCTGCTGGCTACCCCTCGCCAGGGCCTGGCCGGCCTTTATGGCGCGCTGCGCGACAGCGACCTTCGGCGCACCATCGCCCTCATCCAGAGCCCGACCCTGGTCATCGGCGGCGAGTTCGACAGGGCGACATCCTACGCCATGAGCGAGGCCATCGCGGCCGGTATTCCAGGCGCACGTTTGAAAAGCTTTCCAGCCGTGCACCTGACCAACATCGAATTCCCGGACGAATTCCTCGAAGAGGTCCTGGCGTTCCTCAAGCCGGGCCGAGCCTGACCACTCCGGTGGCGGCGCGGCCATCGAGCCGCGCCTTCACCAAGCGGGTTCGTCACCGTCAGCCTCTGTTCTGGAGGTAGCGGAGCTTGGTCCTGATCACATCCAGGAACAGCTCGACCTTGCGGGACCGGTGACGCTTCTGCGGAAACACCGCATAAATGCCACCAGTCGGCAGCACCCAGTCGGGCAGGACATGCATCAGGCGCCCGAGCGCGACATCTTCGGCGACCTGGTAGTCCGGAAGCACCGCCAGCCCGCCACCGGCCATGACTGCGGTGCGGACCGCACTGGTCGTCGATATCGACAGACGATGGTCGAAGCGGATCTGCTGAACTTTCTGGTCGGGGCTGGTGAAGGACCAGTTCTCCGGCCGCTCAAGGATCGACAGTTCGATGAACGGCCAGTCCGCCAGATGCTGCGGACGCTGGACGCGCGCCAGACGATCCGACCATGACGGCGGCGCCACCAGCCATTGCGAGAAAGAACCAAGCAATGCCGCGGTGTGGCTGCTGTCGCGCGGCCAGCCCAGCCGGATGGCGACATCGATGCCCTCGCCGACCAGATCGACGATCTGGTCCGACGCGATAAGATCCACCTTCAGTCCCGGAAACTGGTTGATCAAGGACACTAGGACCGGCGTCACCACGGTCGCGCCGAAATCTACCGAGGTGGTCACGCGCAGCAGGCCGCGGATGTCGAGATTCTCCCGATCCAGCGCCGTCACGGCATCATCGACCTGACGCAGGATTGCCGTGCAGGCTTCAAAGAACTGCCGCCCCGCGACCGTCAGGCCAAGATGGCGTGGATTGCGCAACAGCAGAGCTGCGCCCACCTCGGCTTCGAGCCGGGTCAGATGCGTGCTGATGACGGATTTCGCCAGCCCGGTACGGCGCGCCGCTTCCGACAGCGAGCCTGCCTCGATCACTGAAACAAAGATCGAGAGGCGATTGAGATTGATATTACGAACGTCTGTCATTCGTTCGCTTTGGTAGAACACTAAGTACGAGGCGTCACGACTTTTATCACTTCGACGGCGACCATATTGTTCGACGCCGTCATGATCGGAGCAACCATGCAGAACACCACCCCGAATGCCGTCCTTCAGGCCTATATCGACGGCTCGGGAGAGCTCGATCGCGCCAAGCTGGCAGGCTGCTTTCATCCCAAGGCGATCATGACGGGTTACCTGCTCGGCAAGGCCGTGGTCGGCACACCCGAGCTCTACCTCGATGACATCGAGAGAATGGCGTCACAGGGCGTTTCGAAAGACGGGTACCAGGCCCATTTCGAAAACCTGACCATCCAGGGCTCCGTCGCCAGCGCCACTGTCGTGATGACCAACCTGGCTGGGCTCAACTTCAATGATTTCATGCACCTCATCGAAGAAGACGGCCGCTGGAGCATCATCAGCAAGCTCTTCATCACCCTTTGAACCGGTCCGGCAGCAGCAACCGAAGTCACTTTCCAACTCAGCCCAGGGACCAGAAATGAATATCAAGGCCGACACAGCGATCGACTGGGCAGCACGGGATGCGCGCGTCGTGCATCACCCGCATGGCGACGCAACCGACCCCGAGCGCCTTGTCCTGGTACGGGGTAAGGGGTCGACTCTGTGGGATGCCGACGGGCGCGAATACATTGATGCCCATGCCGGTGCCTGGCTCACCCAGGTCGGCCACGGACGCGAAGAACTGGCGAGGATCGCTGCCGAGCAGATGTCGACGCTCGCGCATTTCACGATCATGGGCGATTACGCCAACATCCCGACGATCGAATTCTGCGAAAGGCTGATCGCACGCGCACCAAAGAACATGGCGAAGGTGCGCCTGATGAGCAGCGGCTCGGAAGCGGATGACGAGGCGCTGCAGCTCGTACGACTTTATCACCACAAGCGCGGTCAGCAGCAACGCACCAAGGTCCTGGTGCTGCGCGGCTCGTTCCATGGCCGCACCTATGGCGGCGTGGAACTCGCCGGGGGACGCCCAGGCATCGGCGATGTGCCTAACAACGCCATCATGCTGACGCCGCCCTTGTCCTACCATGCCGAGCTTTTCGGCGGTGAGGACGTAACCGATTTTTGCGTGCGCGAACTGGAGCAGGCGATAGCGCGCGCTGGCGCGGACAACATCGCCGCCATGTTCGGCGAACTGGTGATGGGACCGGCCGGCATGATCCCGGTTCCGGACGACTACTGGCCACGCATGGTTGCGGTGCTGAAGTCGCACGGCATCCTGTTCGTCGCGGATGAGGTGGTGACCGCCTTCGGGCGCGCCGGGGCCTGGTACAGCTCGCTCGACTACAATCTCACGCCCGACATCATCGTCCTCGCCAAGGGCATTGCAAGCGGCTACGTGCCGCTGGGCGCGCTTCTGCTCGACGGCAATGTCGCCGATGTTCTCGACGGCGCGGGCGGAGGCGGTTCCTATGCCGGCCATCTGATGGCATCGGCCATCGGCTCGGCCAACATCGACATCATCGAGCGGGAGAACCTGCTTGAAGCATCGCGACTGCGCGGCAAGCAGTTCCTCGACGAACTGGGCGAGTTGATCAACCTGCCGATCGTCGGCGACGTGCGCGGCCGCGGCCTGATGATAGGCGTCGAGCTGGTGTCCGACAAGGCGACCCGGCAGTCGCTGTTCGACAAGTTCCCAGGGCTGAAGAAGGAAATCCCGCTCTTCACGCGCAAGAAGCACGGCGTCATCACCGCCATCCATGGCGGCGCCGTGGCATTGACGCCGCCGCTGGTGATCACGCCGCAGGAAGTCAGTCGTGTCACCGATGCGGTTGGCGATGCCTTGGCGCGCGTCAACATCCACACTGGGCAGATCGACTGACTGATCGATACCGAAGCAGCCGCCTGGATCCCTCAAAAGGCCAGGCGGCTGCTTCATTGAGAGCTAGTCGACCGCCAATGCGGTGACCTCGCGCCGGAACGGCAGCGCATCGCCGATGTCCGGCTCATCCAGTTCGCGCGCGAAGCGGTGTCCGGCATAGGTCGCCCAGGCGATCGGTCCGGGCGCCTCTGCATCGCCGATCACCTTGATCGAACGGATGCCGTTGTCAGCCCATTCCTCCCGGCGCTCTTTCAGCTCGCTCCAGAGCCCGTCATTCTGCTGGCGCGACGTCACCAGCACCACGGCGTCGGCAGCAAAGTCCCGCTCGGCGCCGGTATAGGCACAAGCCGTGGCGACACCGCCGGCCATCACCCGTGTCACCACGCGGTTCAGAACGATCTCGACGCCGAGTTCGGCCAGGCGCCGGTGGATCGCGCCCTGCTCCAGTGTGTTGCGGGTCCAATCCGAGACATAGGCCGATGGCGTGACCAGCGTGACTTTCGCACCCTGCCTTGCCAGCAGCTCGGCAAGCACGCCGCCCATGTAATAATGGTCGTCGTCGAACAGCACGACGTTACCGCTCGGAACCTTGCCGTCCATCAGATCGTCAGGCGTGTAGATCGGCATGGCGGCATCCATCGGCATCGGCACGACATGGGCACGCGCGACGCCATCGCGACGCCAGGCGGCGCCGGTGGCGATGGCGACATTCTCGAAGCCGAAAGCCAGGATGTCATCGGCGGAAAGCCGGCTGTCGAAATAGACATCGACATTCGGCATCTGGCCAAGCTGGTACTGGCGATAGTCACGCACGCGACCCCAGGCAGAGAGCCCCGGCAGGCGGCATTCGCGCGCGACACGCCCACCAAGCTCCGTGCCGGCCTCGGCGAGCGCGACCTGATAGCCGCGAGATCCAAGCGCGCGCACCGCTTCCAGCCCGGCAGGACCAGCACCGACGATCAGCACCGTCTCGCTGGCACCCTTGGCCTGCATACGCTCCGGATGCCAGCCTTTGCGCCACTCCTCCATGAAGGTCGGATTCTGCGTGCAACGCGAGATCGACATGGTCATGTCGCCGGTGATGCAGATGTTGCAGCCGATGCATTCGCGGATGTCATCGATACGGCCTTCCTCCACCTTCCTCGGAAGGAAAGGATCGGCGATCGACGGCCGTGCACAACCGATGAAATCGAGCGTGCCGGACTTGATCATCTTCACCATCACATCGGGCGACGTAAAGCGCCCTACCCCGACTACGGGCTTTGAAGTGAGCTTCCTGATGCCGGTCACCAGGCTTTCCTGTGCGGCTTCCTCCTTGAAGCGGGAGGGGCCGGAACAATCCTCCCAGGCGCCATGGGCGAGATCCCAGAGGTCGGGCAGATCGGCGTGCATTTCGATCATGTCGCGGACTTCTGAATTGGCGAAGCCGAGTTCGCCGATCATCTCGTCCAGCGAAAGCCGCAGCGTCAGCCCGCAGGTGTCGCCGATAGCGTCACGCCCCTCCTCGATCAACTCGCGCATCAGGCGCGAACGGTTCTCGAGCGAGCCACCATACTCGTCGCTGCGCTGGTTCGTGGCGGTCGACAGGAAATGCTGGATGATGCCGAAGCCGTGCGCGCCATAGAGGCAGACAAGATCGAAGCCAGCCAGCTTGGCGCGCTTGAAGGCGTTGCGATGCCACCGCCGCAGGTCGCGTATGTCCTGCTTGTCCATGGCGCGCGCCTGCACAGGATCATTGGTGAAGGTGCGAATTGGCAGCGCCGTCGGCCCGCGCGGCACCTCGCGGGTGTAAAGGTTCGGCCCGTTGATGCCGGAATAGGCGAGCTGGATGCCGGCCAATGCGCCATGCGAGCGCATGGCAGCCGCCATTTTCGCCAGCGCCGGGATGTCCTGGTCTTCCCACAGCCGAAGTTCGATGAAAGGCGTGATCTCCGAGGTGTGGTGCATCTCGGTCTGTTCGGTGAAGATGACACCCCAGCCGCCTTCCGACTTCGTGCGCCGCATCTCGGCCGCAGCCGACGGATCGCGATAACCACCGCCATTGCAATGCGGGACCTGGTAGAATCGGTTCTTCGCGGTGACCGGGCCGATCTTCATTGGCTCGAACAGAATGTCGTAGCGGGGATCGCGCATGAAATTTCCTCTCCTCGCCAGCCCTCCCGCCGACGCGATAGACAACTGGATCCTCACGCGATCCAGACGGTATGGGCCTAGTCATAAGGCGCGCCAAGCAGCGGAAAACTAGAGTTTTCTTCTGCATCGCTTAGGAGCGCCCTAATCGCCTCGCCATCGCCAGTTCGGGTCAACCGATGCAGGGCGAAACCAAATACGACTTCATGCGCAGGAGGCCCGATAATAGGATGCCCAGAACAATCAATGTGATGGGGGGATCTATATGATTGCGTTCAAGCTCGGTGCAGAAGCCATAGACCTTGATGTATGGGGGCCGCCTGAAAATCTTTCGGCCGTTACCTTGGAGGGCAAACCGGTCATGCACGGCAAAAACCTGTATTCGTCGGGCGGCGGGCAGGTTCTCAGTGGCATCTATGAGGTCACGAAGGGCAAATTCAAAGTGATCTATCCTTTTCATGAGCATGCCACTGTGCTCGATGGAGAAGTGACAATCAGCGATGAAGCCGGGAACAGCGTGACATACGGCCCCGGAGACAGCTGGTTCTGCCACCAGGGCGAAGTGGTGACCTGGGACGTCAAGGACCGCCTCCGCAAGACCTTCTTCGTGGTGACGGTCGATCGGTTTGTAACCGTTGCTGCTCAGCCTTCGGAGCCATCTCGTTATCAGATCGCAGGCTAGAACCCGGCCCAATCACCAGGCAAGCTGCGCTATGGACAGCACCCATATCCTCGAAAGACTGATCGCCTTCGCGACGGTGAGCCGCGATTCCAATATGGGGCTGATCCGCTACGTTGCCGATCTGCTTGAGGCAAAAGGGATCGAATGCCAGCTCATCCATAACCACGACGGGCACAAGGCCAATCTTTTCGCCACGATCGGCCCGACCGACCGGCAAGGCGTGATGCTGTCTGGCCATACTGACGTCGTGCCCGTCGACGGCCAGGACTGGACACTGCCGCCGTTCGAGATGTCGAGGCGGGACGGCAAACTGTTCGGGCGTGGCGCAGCCGACATGAAAGGCTTCGTCGCCTGCGCCGTCGCCGCGGCACTCAGGGCCGCGGAGCGCCCATTGCGCACGCCATTGCATCTGGCCCTGTCCTATGACGAGGAGATCGGCTGCCTCGGCGTGCGCAGTCTGGTTGAGATGCTTGCCTCAGCTCCCCATAGGCCGCTGCTCTGTATCGTCGGTGAGCCGACCTCCATGCAGGTTGCCACAGGCCACAAAGGCAAGGTTGCTGCACGGGCGCTTTGCAAAGGGCGCGAGGGACACTCGGCGCTGGCGCCCCTGGCGCTCAACGCCATCCATCTCGGATGCGATTTCGTCGGCGCTCTGCGCAACGAGCAGGAGCGACTGGCGCGGGATGGCGCTCGTGACGGCGACTACGACATCCCCTACACCACCGTCCACGCCGGCAAGATCAATGGCGGCGTGGCGCTGAACATCGTGCCTAACCTGTGCCAGGTCGATTTCGAGATCCGCAACGTCGCTGCCGACAATCCAGATGTCATTCTGGATCGTCTGCGCAGTGAGGCTGCCCGTATCACTGCCGCCGCCGCGAATATCGCCCCGGAAGCAGCGATAGACATCGAAATCACCAACACCTATCCGGGTCTCGATACGCCCGCGAATTCCGAGGCCGTGGCTTTCGTTAAATCGCTGACGGGCGCCAACGGCACCATCAAGGTGGCCTTCGGCACGGAGGGTGGTCTGTTCAGCCGTGATGTGGGGACCCCGACGGTGGTCTGCGGCCCAGGCTCGATGGCGCAAGGTCACAAGCCGGACGAGTTCGTCACGGTCGAACAGATGCAGCGCTGCGATGACATGCTGGAGACGCTTCTGGATCGGCTGGTCGAAGGCATGGCGCCAGTAAACCGCTAGAGCGCCGCGCGTCCTTTCAGACGCGCAAAGCACGCTCTAACACTTTGATTTGCGATTATCCTACGACCCGCTCGGTTCCGAACACGCCCTGCTCGACCACGAAGCGACGGCAATGCTGGATGAACGCCTGCACGGTCTGCGTGCGATGCTCGGCATTGGGCATGGCAATGCCCATGGTCAGCGGCCGGATGTCGCCCCCCAACGGGACGAACACCAGCGGCTTGCCGTCGGGCGACAGCGTGTTGAGCGGGCGCATGTTGGCAATGCCATAGCCAAAACCGTTGGCCACCATGGACCGCATCACAGCGATGTCGCCGGTGCGCTCGGCGATGTAGGGTCGAAGCCCTTTTTGCTGGAACGCGGACAGGAAATATTCGCGGCTGAACGGCAGGTCGAGCAGCACCATCGGCTGATCGACCAGTTCTTCCGGTGCTATCGACTCCCGGCCGGCGAGTGCGTGTCCAGGCGGCAGCATGACATAGGCCGGCAGTTGCATCACCGGCTCGAAAGCCATGTCCTGCGACAGTTCGAGATCGTAGGTGAGTGCGGCATCGATCTCGCCGCGCTGCAGCATCTCGAGCAATTGTCCCTGGTTGCGCTCGAATTGCCGGACACGAACGTCGGGATAGCTCTCTTCGAACCTGCGCCGCAACGCCGGCAGGATGATCTGCGCGAAGGTCAGCAGGCAGCCGATCGCCAGCGGCCCCCTCACCTTTTCGGCGATGTCACCCGCCACATCATGCAGGGCATCGGCGTCAGCCAGCAGGCGTGCCGCTTCCTTGAGGAATACCCGGCCACCGGCGGTCAGCGACAGGCCGTGGGAATGCTTGCGGACAAAAAGCTGGACGCCGAATTCCGTTTCCAGCTGCGCGATGGACGCTGAAATCGACGGCGGCGAAACGTTCACCTGCTCCGCCGCCTTGGCGATGGAACCTGCCTCGCCCACGGCAACGAAATATTCCAGCTGTCTGAGGGTAAAGCGGAGTGGCATGGCCGGCTATGTTGCCAGTTTCGGCGCGCTGATCAAGGCGTCCGCGCTTCTCAATATTTGATCCAGGTGGTCTTGAGCGCGGTGTATTTGTCCAACGCATGCAACGACAGGTCGCGGCCGAAGCCCGATTGCTTGAAACCACCAAAGGGTGTCATCGGGCTCAGCGCGTCGACGGTGTTGACCGAAACCGTGCCGGCATGAAGGCGTTCGGATATCCGGTGCGCGCGCGACAGGCTGTCCGTCCACAGCGATGCCGCCAGACCATAGACGCTGTCATTGGCAATCCGGATCGCCTCTTCTTCGTCATCGAAGGCAATAACCGACAGTACCGGCCCGAAAATCTCCTCGCGCGCAATAGTGTCCTGCGGCGACACGTCGTCGAAGATCGTCGGCTGGACGAAACTGCCGCGGCCGTTGACGGTAACCTGATCCCCGCCGGTCACCAGCCGCGCCGTCTTCTTGCCAGCTTCGACGAAGCGCATGACATTGGCCGCGTGGCGAGCATCGACCAGCGCGCCCATCTTCGAAGCCGGATCGAGCGGATCGCCGGGCTGGGTTGCCGCAGCGCGCGCAGCCAGCTTCTCGACCATGGCGTCCTTGATGCTGCGCTGAACCAACAGGCGCGAATTGGCCGAGCAGACCTCACCCTGGTTGAAGAAGATGCCGAAGGCCGCCATGTCGGCAGCCGCATCGAGATTGCTGCAGTCTGCGAAAACCAGGTTTGGGCTCTTGCCACCGGTTTCCAGCCATACCTGCTTCATGTTGGACTGACCGGAATACTGCAGGAACATCTTGCCGACCGCCGTCGAGCCGGTGAAGGCGAGACAGTCGACATCCATGTGCCGGCCGAGCGCCTGGCCGGCGGTCTCGCCAAGTCCCGGAACGACATTGAGCACACCAGCCGGCAAACCGGATTCCATGGCGAGTTCGGCCAGCCGCAGCGCGGAAAACGGCGACTGCTCGGCGGGCTTCAGCACGACGGAATTTCCGGCAGCCAGTGCGGGCGCGCATTTCCAGGTCGCCATATCGAGCGGGAAATTCCACGGCACCACCGCGCCAACGACGCCGAGCGGTTCGCGTCGCACCAGAACCAGATCGCCGGAACCGGTCGGGGCAACTTCGTCATAGAGCTTGTCGATCGCCTCAGCATACCACTGGAAGATGCCGGCCGAGCCCGGCACATCGACGGTGGCGGCATCGGCAACCAGCTTGCCCATGTCGAGCGATTCCAGCAGGGCAAGTTCATGCAGGTTCTCACGCAACAATTGTGCCAGACGAAGCAGCACTTCCTTGCGATGGGCAGGTGCTGCCCGCGACCAGCTGCCGGAGAGGAAAGCGCGGCGGGCTGCTGCGACGGCACGGTCGACATCCTCTTCGCCACAGGACGCCACCTCTGCCAGCGTCTCTCCCGTTGCCGGATTGATGCTTGCAAAAGTGCGGCCGGAGCGCGCGGCGACAAACTTGCCGTCGATGAAGGCCTTGTCGCGAAAGCGGATGGCAGCCGCCCTATCGATCCAGTCCTTGTGGCTGAGTTCGCTCATATGGGCTCCTGCTTGCTTCTGCTGCGCTGCTATTCGTCGCCCGGCACGCCGTAGCTCGGCGCATCCGAAGGGTTGATGGCGCGGGTCACATAGGCGTCGAGCTGAGGCTTGTAGATGTCCCACAGCTTGGCCAGTTCCTCGATCGGGCACTGCTCCGTCCAGTCGCAACGCAGGTCCGCCACCGGCCAGCTCACCTCGCGGACAAGCTTCATGCCAGCGGAACGGACCGGCCCAGCCTCGCCGCCGGCCTGCAACGCCGCTCGCATCGTCGCAACGATGCGGTCGCCGAGATGCCCTTCCGAAGCCAGGAAGGCATCGACCATCGCCTGCGGCACACCGTCATTGGCGAGCAGATTGCCACCACAGGCGACGTTCTCGCCGTGCGCTTCGGCCCAGATGCCAAGTGCCTTCGGACCGGAATGAATTGCGCTGACACCGGCACCGTCCACGGCCAGCAACTGGCGGTATTCCATATGCGCACCGGTGCGCTTCAGGATGGCGACGGCCTCTGCCGCCGAAGCACCACGCGCCATCAGGTCGAGCGCCCGGGTTCCCAGGGTCGGGTCGGTGACGTTCTGGCTGGCGGCAGCGCCAACTCCGGCCTGAGCGTAGGCGCAGCGTGCGGCAACCGCCGGTGAGGACGACGAGACGGCAACGCCGAACATGCCCGTGCGGCTGCAGCGCGCGACGATGGAGAAGGTCATGGCCTGCTCCTCAATCGGGAATGACAGCGGTACCGTCGATCTCGACCAGCCATTCGGGACGGGCAAGTGCCGTCACCACCAGGCCGGTCGACACCGGATGCACGCCCTTGATGTATTCGCCCATGGTCCGGTAGACCGCCTCGCGGTGGCGGACATCGGTGATGTAGACCACCACCTTCACCAGGTGCTCCATCTTGCCACCGCACTCTTCGATGAGCTGCCTGATGTTCTGCATGACCTTGTGGGTCTGCTCGACGGGATCGTGGCTGTCGAGGTTCTTGGCCGTATCCAGATCCTGCGGGCACTGGCCGCGCAGGAAAATCATGGTGCCACGCGCAACCACCGCCTGACAGAGGTCATTGTCGAGCTTCTGCTCCGGATAGGTGTCCTTGGTGTTGAATTTGCGAACCCGGGTATGCGCCATGCTGGTCTCCATCAGATCGGGTCGAGGGCTCGCGTCATACGACAGCCGGCCACGCCCGCATTTGTCGTTCAGATATTCTTCGGGCGAATTGAGTGCCGAAAGAACAGTCTTTCTCATCGCTGATAAGGACCTGCCTAATCAGCGGACTGCCGTCGCCTGAAAGCGGTTCAGATCGCTAGGCGTCTTCGGTCTGGCGTTTGGCGACGGCGTGATAAGCCAGATATTTGCGCCGCGTGGAGATGCGATCGGCAAGATGCTTGGCATCGTGCCAGACGCCCCAGATAAAGCTGGATCCCCTGCGTGACTGCCAGGGCAAGCCAAGGAAATAGATATCGGGTTCGTTCGACACGCCTCGCTGGTGCTTCGGCCTGCCCTTGTCGTCGAAAGCGTCGACTTTCAGCCAGTTGTAATCGACGGAGTAACCTGTGGCCCAGATGATCGAGGTGATGCCGGCCTCGGCCAGGTTCAGCTCGAGAATGGGATTGGTCATGCAGTCCGGATCGGGGTCGAGCCTGCGTGCTTCGGGCTCTTCCGGAAGATCGAGGCCGTTGGCAAGCGCATAAGCGTCGGCCTCGTCCATCAGCGCGTGATGATTGGCATCGCCGCGTGCGATGTTCTGGGTAAGATCCGGCGCGAAACGCATGGCGCCGTTCGCGTAGCTTTCGGTGCGACCGACGAGTGTCATTCCCTGTGCCGCGAGACGCCGGAAATCGATCGTCTCACCGCCACGAGCACCACTCACCGCGATCGTGACATGTTCGGTTCCAGGTCCAGGGGTTTCAGCGTCCCATTTGTTCAGGACCCCCAGCCACCAGCAGAAGTCATAGCCGCGATAGCTGCGGAAGGGGCGGTCATGTGGTCCAACCGAAAGATAGACCTGCTTTCCCGTGCGCACGAGTTCGTCGGCGATCTGAACGCCCGAAGACCCGGCGCCGACCACCAGCACGGCGCCTTCGGGCAGCTGCTGCGGACTGTGATAGCTGTTGGAGTGGATCTGCGTCAGCCCGGCATTGTCCGGGACGATCTTCGGGACGATCGGGTGCTGGAAAGCCCCGGTGGCGGCCACAACGCTGTTGGCCTCGATCACCCCCGCCGATGTCTCGACACGAAAACCCGGGCGCCCGACAAGCCGCCGCACTTCCTTGACTTCGACGCCACAGCGGATCGGCGCGCCGATCATCTCGGCATAAGCGACGAAATAGTCTGCAACCTGCTCCTTGCCGACGAAGCCGTCCGGATGGATGTTGGGGAACTCCATACCCGGAAAACGATCATGCCAGGCGGGGCCGTTTGCAACCAGCGAGTCCCAGCGTTCGGAACGCCAGCGTTCGGCGATGCGATGCCGCTCGAGGACGAGATGAGGCACGCCGCACTTGCTCAGGTTTTCGCTCATGGCCACCCCGGCCTGGCCAGCGCCAACGACAAGCGTGTCTATTTTTTCGACCGACATTTCAGAGCCCTTCTTTAGAGCATTTCCGGCGAAACAGAGTCGCCGGAAATGCTCTAACTCCTCGTTTTGACGCAATTCCTGACGCAAAACCGCTACGCACTTTTGCTGGAATTGCTCCAGGCCTCCGGGTTTCCTGCAACCCAGCGGAGGTCTGACTGCCGGTTTACTGGAGGGGTCGGATCACGAAAATTACGATTTCACGTGGTAGTGGTTAGCTTGTCCCTAAATACCGGCTCGACGCGAACGACCGCCATGCGAGAGAGCGGGCGAAGCCCGAAACCGTCGTCCTGAAATCAGAGATAGAGGCTCTTGGCTGCTTTCGACGAAAGCAGTTCGCGCGCCGGACCTTCCTGCGCAACGCGGCCTTTGACCAGCACATAGCCACGGTCGGCGATGCCGAGCCCCATCTCTGCATTCTGCTCGATCAGCAGGATGGTCGTGCCGCGCCGATGCACTTCGCTGGTGATCTCGAAATATTCGTCGATCAGCTTCGGCGACAGGCCCAGCGAAGGCTCATCCATGATGACCAGTTTCGGTTCGCCGATAAGGGCTCGCGCAAGCGCCACCATGGCCTGTTCGCCACCCGACAGGGTTCCGGCGGCCTGGCGCAGCCTCTCGCGGATGCGTGGAAACAGCTCGCACATCCTGTCGAGATGGGGTTGGAAGTTCGGCCCTCGCCTGGAAACGGCATCATAGCCGAGGCGCAGGTTTTCCTGAACGGTCAGGCTTGGGAACAGCCGCCGTCCCTCGGGTACCAGCCCGACGCCAAGCGCGGCCAGGTTCTCGGTGCCGAGCGATGTCATGTCGCGGCCCATGACATCGACCTTGCCGCGCAACGCGCGCACGACGCCGCAAACGGTCATGAAGGTGGTCGTCTTGCCAGCGCCATTCGGGCCGAGCAGGCAGACCAGTTCGCCGGGCTGCACCTTGATGCTCAGGCCGCGCAGCATCGGCACCGGGCCGTAGGCGGTGTCGACATCGTTCAGCTCAAGCATGGATGGCCGCCTTCCCGAGATAGGCTTCCTGCACACGCGGATCGGACTTCACTGTCGCAAAATCTCCTTCAGCGATCTTGCTGCCGTAGTCCACGCACATGACATGATTGGGGAACGCCTCGACCACGCGCATGTCGTGCTCGATCAGGATCACCGAGAGCTCCGGACGCTCTGTCCTGAGGCGGCTGATGTCGGCGATCAGCGCATCGGTCTCGACCTCGTCCATACCGACGGACGGTTCGTCGAGCAAAAGCAGCTTCGGCTCGGAAGCAAGCGCACGGGCGATTTCGAGCCGTCGCCGGTCGGCCTGCGCCAAAGTGCCGGCAGGCCGGTGGCGCTGCTCGAACAGCTCGCCGGAACTGGCCTTCAACAGCAGTTCAGCCTTTTCCACGCAGGCCGCCATCTCGCGCCGCGATGCCCCGGGCAGGAACAGTGCCGCCAGCACTCCGGTCCTGGTGCGCGTGTGCATGCCGATGATGACGTTGTCGAGCACGCTGAGGTCGGAAAACAGCCGCGACGTCTGGAACGTGCGGCCGATGCCGCGCGCCACCACTTCATGCGACGGGTGGCCGGTGATGTCAGTGCCGTCGAAACTTACGTGGCCCGATGTCGGCCGATAGACACCGGTGACGACGTTGAACAGCGTCGATTTGCCGGCGCCATTCGGCCCGATGACAGCCAGCACTTCGCCACGACCGATCGAGAAGCTGACCGCGTTCAGCGCCACCAGCCCACCGAAGCGCATCGTCGCGTCCTTGACGTCCAGCAACGCGCTCACCGGCTCTCTCCATAGCTGCGGATACGCTGCGGGAAGAGCCCCTGCGGGCGGATCATCAGGAAACCGATGATGACGATGCCGAAGAACAGCAGCCGGTAGTCGGAGAAGGCGCGCAGCTTTTCGGGCAGGATGGTGAGCAGGAATGCGCCGACGATGACCCCGAAGATGTTGTCCATGCCGCCGACGATCACCATCGTCATGATGGTGACGGACACCAGGAAGGTGAAGTTGTCTGGCGAGATGTAGGAAACGTAGAAGGCATAGATGGTGCCGGCGAAAGCCGCCAGGAATGCATCGACGGCGAAAGCCAGCACCTTGAACCAGGCAACGTTGATGCCTTGCGCCCGCGCTGCGATCTCGTCAGCACGCAGCGCATTCCAGGCAAGGCCAATGCGAGAAGAATGCAGGCGGTGCGCCGTGAGGATGGCCACCACCACGAGCAAGGCGGAGAGATAATAGAAATTGGCCTGGCTCGGCAGCTTCCAGCCGAACACGACCAGCGGGCTGGCAAAAGAATGACCAAACAGCGATGGCGCCGGAATGCCGACCAATCCGTTCGGACCGCCTGTCCAGGTGAAGTTGTTCAAAAGCTGCTGCACCACGACGCCGAAGGCGATGGTGACCAGCGCGAGATAGGTGTCGCGCGTGCGCATCGACGGGATGCCGATGAGGAAGCCGAACAGCGTGGCCGCGATCGCGGCAGCCGGCAGGGTCAGCCAGAAACTCAGGCCGAAATTGACGGCCAGCAAGGCCGAGACATAGGCGCCGATGCCGTAGGATGCACCGGTTGCGAAATTGGGAATGTTGGCACTGCCAAGCTGGAAGTTGAGCGCCAGCGCCAGCACCGCGTAGAGCTGCGCGACGATAAGCAGGTGCAACACATAGGTGTTGTTGCCGACAACGAAAGGAAACAGCAGCACGACAGCGACAGCGGTCGCAAGGGCCACGACCGGCACGCGCGCGAAGCTTGCGGTGACGAAGTCGGTGATCTGAGGCCGTTTCTCGATCAGGTAGAAGCCTGCTCCCAGCAGCGCCAGCAGACCGATCACCTGCCAACCACCCTCTGCTTTCAAGATGAGATAGAGAAAAGCGGCACCGAGCAACTGGATGCCAATTGCCACAAACGCGGCCTGGCCCAGGCCCGGCATTTTGGAAGATATACGCGCGCTCATGCTACACCTTCACCACGACGGGGCGGCCGAGCAGCCCTTCCGGGCGGAAAAGGAGGACACCGATGACCAGCAGGAAGACGAAGACGAGCCGGTAGGAAGCTCCGTCCGGCACGAAGGTCTGGGCCAGCACCTCGATCCCGGCGATGATCAACCCGCCGAGGATGGCACCTGGCATCGATCCCAGGCCACCGATGACGGCGGCGGAGAAACCAAGCAGGCCAGCCATGACACCGAAGTCGAAACGCGTCACACCGGCATAACTTGCAAAGAGCAGCCCGGCGATGGCGCCGATGGCCGAGGCGACGAAGAAGGTCGCGCGGAACACACGCGTGTCACGAATGCCCATCATGCGTGCCACGACGCGATCTTCGGATGCCGCGCGTATCCGCAACCCAAGCGGCGTCAGACGCAGGAAGGCAAAGAGCAGGACCACCAGCACCAGCGTGAGCGCCACCACCAGCAATGTGAACCAGCCGACCTGGACGCCAGCAATCTCCAGCGCCACGCCCGACGCGAGCCGCGGGAACGCATGAGGATTTGAGCCTTGCGGGTAGAGATGACGGATCAGTTCGCGAATGACGATGCCAAGCGCAACGGTGGCAACCAATGCCATCATCGCCGGCGCGTCCCTGAAACGACGGATTACCACCTTGTCCAGGATGACACCAATGAGGCCGACAGCGAACACGGCAATGCAAGCGGCGACAATCAGCCAGACCGGGCCGGACACGCCGATCGCGATGGCAAGCGCCTGAGCAGCGGCCAGTGCGATGAAGGGCGACGTCAACGCGACATCGCCATGCGAGAAATGGATGACGTTGAGCACGCCGAAAATCAGGCTGAAGCCGATAGCCAGCAAAGCATAGATGCAGCCGAGGGTCACCCAGTTCACCAATTGCTGGACAAACAGCTCCGCCATACCACCCCTCTCTGGAGCGTTTCGATTTCTCACGGAAACGCTCTGGCTCTTTGTTATTATGCAACTCTGGACGGAAAACCGTTACCCGCTTTCCCGGAATTGCTCGTTTGGAGGCGGAACGATTAGCAGTGCCTCCCCCATGCGCACATAATGAATCTCCGATGTAGCGGATAGCAATTTCCGAATTTCGCGGGCCGGTCTCCGCGCAATATAGTTGCGTCCAGATGGTGGTCCACGGACCAAAGGAACGCGGCCATCGCGTCAGAAAAACGATAACAGAGGTGGAACCATGCTTAACAGGCGCAGTGCGCTCACGCGTATATCTTCTTTGCTGGCCGGATCCGTATTCGCGCTTTCCCTTGGCATGGCCGAGGCCAGTGCCGACCAGATCAAGCTCGGCTTCATCGGCCCTCTGTCCGGCGGCAACGCACAGCAGGGCCTGGGCGCCCGTAACGGCTTCCTGCAAGCCATCGACGAGGCCAATGCCAATGGCTACCCGCATCAGGTGGAAGGCGTCGTCCTGGATGATGCTTCCGATCCGGCGGTCGGCGTTTCCGCCGCCCAGAAGCTGATCAACGACCCGGCGGTCGTCGGCGCCACCGGCCACTGGAACAGCTCGGTCGCGCTCGCCACCATCCCGGTCTTCAACCGCGCACAGATGCCGTTCATCGTCTGGGGGGCTGTCAGCCCGAAGATCACTGAACAGAATTTGCCCAATGTCACGCGCGTGACGCCGACGCTTGTCAATGAAAACCGGCCGCTTGCCGAGGCGATTGCCAAGGAAGGCAAGGTCAAGAAGATCGCCATCATCTCCGACACCACCGACTATGGTGCGGCTAACACCAAATGGTTCGGCGACTTCTTCAAGGCGGCCGGCGGCGAGATCGTGTTCTCGGATGCAGCTGCGGTCGGAACCACGGACTTCCGCGCCATGCTGACGACGGCGAAGGCCGCAGCGCCAGATGCCATCTATTTCGGTGGCGTGGTGACGGAGGCGGCGCTCGTGCGCAGCCAGATGGGCGACCTCGGCATGGGTTCGCTGCCGATGTACGGCATCTCCGGAATCTACGATCCGAAGTTCATCGAAATCGCCGGAGGCGCTGCCGAAGGCACGGTCGTCGGCACGCCCGCCGTACAGACCAATCCCAAACTGGAGGCTTTCTACAAGGGCTATGAAGCCAAGGGTTACCCCGATCCGGCCGGCTCCTATGCGAAATACGCCTATGAAGCGACGCAGATCCTGCTCGAAGTCATCAAGGAAAAGGGCATCGAAGACAAGCAGGCGCTGAGCGAAGCCATTCGCGCGATCAAGCACGAAGGCATCCTGGGGACGGTTTCGTTCGACCAGGATGGCCAGACGCAGATGCCTGTCGAGATCGACCGGTTCATGGTGCACGACGGCAAGTGGGTCAAGATGTGATCGCCCAGCCGGCATTGCCGCATCGCGCGCAATGCCGGCGACCGATCGCGTCGCGACCATCCACTCCCCTCCTGTCGAGATCCTCTACATGGATATGAGCCGCGCCGAGCAGCACCAGAAGGCCGTGGAAATCAAGGACGTCTCCAAGGTCTTCGGCACCTTCCAGGCCTTGAAGCCGGTCAGTTTCGATATCTACGAAAACGAGTTTTTCACCCTGCTTGGTCCCTCGGGCTGCGGAAAGACCACGTTGCTGCGCATGATCGCCGGCTTCGAACAGCCTTCGACCGGCGAAATCGCCCTGCGCGGCAGCAACATCCAGTCCCTGCCGCCGCACAAGCGGCGGGTGAACACGGTGTTCCAGAGCTATGCGCTGTTCCCGCATATGACGCTGGAGCAGAACATCGCCTTCGGCCTCGAAAACCTGGGCTGGTCAAAGGAACGCCGCACGGCACGCGTGGCCGACATGCTGCGCCTTGTGCACATGGAAAAATTCGCCAGCCGCAAGCCGCAGCAGCTGTCGGGCGGCCAGCGGCAGCGCATCGCGCTGGCCCGCGCGCTCGCACCAGAACCCGAGGTGCTGCTGCTCGACGAGCCGCTTTCGGCGCTCGACCTCAAGCTCCGGCAGGCCATGCGCGACGAGCTGCGTACGCTGCAGCGCCAGACCGGCATCACCTTCGTCTTCGTCACCCACGACCAGGAAGAAGCGCTCGACATGTCGGATCGCATCTGTGTGCTGGGGGACGGCGAGATTCAGCAGCTCGGCACGCCGGCGGACATCTATGAGGAACCATCCAATCGCTTCGTGGCCGACTTCATCGGTGAAACCAATTTCCTCGATGCCGAGGTGGTCTCCCTCGACGGTGATCGCGCCACGGTCAAGATCCCGCTCGGTGTCACGCTGAGCGCACCACAGAAACAGGCTACGATGGGTGGCAAGGCTGTGCTGTCCATCCGCCCGGAAAAGATCAGCCTGTCGTCGCAGGACGGTCAGATCGCCACAGAAGGCACGATCGTTGGAGCAAACTATCTCGGCGGCTACACCCACTATGTGGTGAACGCAAACGGCACCTTGCTGCGCGTTTCCAAACGCAACAGCCAGAGCCGTGACCGCACGCTGGACGTGGGCCAACCAGTTCGCCTGAGCTTCGCGGCGGAATCGGCACGGATTCTCGGCGCATGAGCCAGCGCCTGAAATTGCCGAGCTGGAATATTCTGGGGCTTCTGCCGGCGCAGCTCATCATGCTGCTCACGCTGGTCATTCCCGTCGGCATCATCATCCTGGTTTCGTTCTCGACCAGAGGCCCCTATGGCGGCTTCGACTATGTGTTCACCACCGCGCCCTACAAGCAGATCCTGTTCAACGAGGGCTGGAGCGGGGAACTCGAATTCAATCCGCAATATCTGGTCGTCGTCGCCAGGACCGTCATCCTGTCGCTGGCAACCACGATCATCTGCCTAACCCTGAGTTTCCCGGTCGCCTATTTCATCTCACTGCAGAAGACCTCGGCCAAGATGCTGCTGATCTATCTGGTGACGCTGCCATTCTGGGTCTCGATGATCGTGCGCGTCTATTCGTGGATCATCATCCTCGGCAATGACGGGGTGATCGCCAAGGCGCTGCGGGCGCTCGGAATCACCGAGAACATGGGCAGCCTGCTCTTCACCGACACCGCGATGCTGATCGGCCTCGTCTACAGCTACATTCCGCTGATGATCCTGCCGGTGTTCGCCTCGATCGAGAAGCTCGATCCGGCCCTGGTGGAAGCCTCGCATGATCTGTACGGCAGCCGCCTGACGACGCTTCGCCGCGTGATCCTGCCGCTCTGCCGCCCAGGCATGGCCGCAGGCGCCATCCTGGTTTTCGTTCCCTGTCTAGGCGCCGTGCTGGAACCTGTGCTGCTCGGCGGCGGCAAGACGATGATGATGGGCAACCTGATCCAGCTGCAGTTCGGCGCCGCCCGCAACTGGCCGCTGGGGGCAGCCATCTCGATCGTGCTGATGTGCGCGGTGATGATCTTCCTGCTGTGGCGCGGCATCCAGGCGATGCGCAAGGAAAGCCGGGAGGACGGCGCATGACCAGCAACGTTCGTCGCTATCCAGGCTTTGGCCTCTTCAGCCTGATCTTCTTCGTCTACCTCTACCTGCCGATTGCCGTTGTGGTGTTCTATTCCTTCAACGCCAACCGCATCGTGTCCAACTGGGGCGGGTTCTCGCTGCACTGGTATACGACGGCGCTGTCGAACGCCGCGCTGGTCGGAGCGGTCAAGACATCGCTGTTCGTCGCCACCATCGCCACGGTGCTTTCCACGATCGTTGCGCTGATGGCTGCGCTGGTGCTGGTGCGCGGCAGGAACGTACGCTTCCGGCGCGTCTCAGAGACGGTCGTCAACCTGCCGCTGCTGCTGCCCGAGATCGTCGTCGCGGTGGCAGTGCTCATCCTGTTTTCCGAAGTGGGCCTGACCAACGGCCTGCTGAAGCTCACCATCGCCCATACGACATTCTGCATCCCCTTCGCATTCCTGCCGATACGGGCGCGACTGCAAGGCATGGACGCCGACCTGGAGGAAGCCGCGCGCGACCTCTACGCTTCCGCTTGGGTCGCCTTCCGGCGCGTGACGCTGCCGCTGATCCTGCCGGGCGTGTTCGCCGGCGCGATGCTCGCCTTCGTCATCTCCATGGATGATTTCATCACCAGCAACCTGTTGAATTCGGGCGGCGCCACGACCCTGCCGGTCTACATCTTCTCGCTGATCAAGCAGGGTGTCTCACCGCAGCTCAATGCGATCTCCACGCTGATCATGATCGTTTCCGTGGTGCTCGCCACCGTCGCCTTCCTGCTGCAGCGCCGGCAGTGAATAGAGCGAGCTTTTTCCTAAGCACCACGTCGGGCAAATGAAATTTATCACTGGAGCCCGTTTGTTATCGTCCCCGAAATACAACGATAAGGGGAGCTCCATGTCCGCAAAAAACCGTCTCTCGATGCTGGCCGCGGCCAGTGCCATCAGCCTTCTCGCCTCAGCCTCGGCATGGGCGGAAGGATCGCTGTCGATCTATGCCTGGGCAGACTCCATCGCCCCTGAGGCAGTCGCAAAATTCGAGAAGGAAACCGGCATAAAGGTCACCGTCGACGCCTTCTCCTCGAACGAGGATCTGCTGACCAAGCTGCAGGCCGGCTCCTCGGGCTACGACATCGTCACGCCGTCCCAGCATTTCGTGAAGATCATGATCGACAGCGGCCTGCTCGAAGACATCGGCGCCAGCTCGATGCCGGCTTTCCAGCAGATCCTGCCGGAATGGCAGAAGCAATGGTGGGATCCGACTGGCAACTATTCGGTGCCGCTCGCCTACGGCAATGCCGGTTTTACCGTCAACCGTAACCTCTACAAGGGTCCGGTCGACAGCTGGAAGGTCTATTTCGAACCGTCCGAGGAATTGAAGGGCAAGATCGCCAGCCTGGCCCAGCCCGACGAAGTCATCCCCGCCGCGCAGAACTACCTCGGCATCCCCTATTGCAGCGAGGATCCGAAGGAGATGAAGCGCGTGCTGGACCTGTTGCAGGCGCAGAAGCCGTTCGTCGCCGCCTATTCGAGCGACAACATCGAAAACCGCATTGGTGGCGGCGAAGTGGCCATGCATTTCTGGTGGGATGGCAACACCATGCGGGTGCGCCGCAACGACAAGGCCAATGTCGAATACGCCATGCCCAAGGAAGGCCTTGTCGGCTGGCTGGATTCCTACGTCGTGCCCAAGGGCGCGGCCAATCTCGACAACGCCAAGAAGTTCATCGACTTCATGGCCAAGGAAGAAAACGCCACCATCGAATACAACTACTACGGCCACTCCTCGCCGGTGAAGGTGGATGCCAGCAAGGCGCTCTACAACAAGGAAAACGCGCCTGAGCTTTTCCCGACGGCACCGGTCAAGATGGGCCAGGCCTGCTCGCCGGCTGCTCAGGAGCTGGTCACCAAGGTCTGGACCCAGCTTCTGCAGTAGCGGCACAGATCCCGCCGCTTATCGCTCCCGCCCCATTCCGTGGGCGGGAAGCCCTCCTGCTCCGGCATCAATCATGAATGACACATACGACTACATCGTCGTCGGCTCCGGCTCGGCCGGTTGCGTTCTGGCGAACCGTCTCAGCGCCAACCCGGCAACGAAGGTCTGCCTGATCGAAGCTGGCGGCAGCGACCAAAGCCTGCGAGTGAAAGTCCCGGCTGGTATCCTCTCGCTCTATGGCAACCCGAACTACGACTATTGCTACTTCGGGGTGCCACAGCCGCAGTTGAACGGCCGCAAGATCCCGGTCAATCGCGGCAAGGCGTTGGGCGGATCGACCTCGATCAATTCGATGGTCTACATCCGCGGCGCGGCAGCAGACTACGACGAATGGGCAAGCCTTGGCTGCGCCGGCTGGTCCTATGACGACGTGCTGCCTGTCTTCAAAAGACTGGAGCGCAACCTGCTCGGCCAGGACCGCCGCTATCACGGCACGGATGGCGACCTGCGGGTCGACAATCCGCGCGATCCCAACGAGCTCTCGCGCATGTTCGTGGCAGCGGGCAAGGATGCCGGCCTGCCGGAGAACACCGATTTCAACGCAGCATCGCAATTCGGTGTCGGCATCTACAACGTCACGCAGGACCGTGGGCAGCGCTTCAGCGCCTTCACCGCTTTCGTACGACCGGCTCTCGACCGTCCGAACCTGACCGTGCTGAGTGAATGCGCGGTGAAGACGATCGTCATCTCGGGCAAGCGCGCAACAGGCGTGAACATCCGGTACAAAGGCGCGGACACGACACTGACGGCTTCGCGTGAAGTGTTGCTTTCAGCCGGCGCCATCAACTCGCCGCAGATCCTGCTGGAATCCGGGATCGGCTCAGCCGAAGAACTCCGGCGCGTCGGCATCACGCCGGTCCATGACCTGCCGGGCGTCGGCAAGAACCTGCAGGACCATGTCGACGGCATGATCACGGTGCGCTCGTCGAGCCCGCGCACGCTTGGACTTTCCGTTGCCAACCTGCCCCGCATCCTCGCAGCGCCCTACAGCTACTTCGCGCGCCGCAAGGGCATGCTGACGACCAATTATGTCGAGGCCGGCGGCTTCGCGCGAACCCGCCTCGCCGGGGCCGAGCCTGATGTCCAGTTCCATTTCGTACCGGGCTATCGCAGCCATCGCGGCAGGCTGGTCGAATACGGTCATGGCTACGCCATCCACACCTGCGTGCTGCGGCCCAGGAGCGTCGGCGAGATCACGCTTGCACGCGACGGTGCTTCAACGACCACCAGGATCGATCATCGCTTCTTCTCGGATGAGAAGGACGCACAGGTTCTCGTCGAAGGCATCAAGATCGCGCGGGCGATCTTCGCATCGTCGGTGTTCGATCCGGTGCGCGGCATCGAGATGCTGCCTGGGAAGGACGTCCGTTCCGACGACGAGATCCTTGCCTATCTGCGTGCGGAGGCGCTCACCGTCTATCACCCGGTCGGCACCTGCAAGATGGGCGACGACGCTATGGCCGTCGTCGATCCGAAAACACTGAAGGTGTGTGGTCTGGAAGGGCTGCGCGTCGCCGACGCGTCCATCATGCCGAAGCTGATCGCCGGCAACACCAACGCGCCGAGCATGATGATCGGCCAGCGCGCGGCGGAGATGATCCTGCAATGATTCTGAGGTCCTGGATGCTGACACATCCAGGACCCCTCAATCGCCGGCGCGACCCATCCGGGTCGCTTGGCTTTCGCGCCAACGGGCGCGGCGCGCAGTCGCGCGCTCCAACGGTCAATCAAGATGACCGTTGGTAGGTTAGGGATTGCTCCCGAGCGACCAACGTACCGCTCGGGAGCTCGCCTCAGGCATATGTGGCTATTTGGCCAGGTGTGCCTGCAGCGCTTTCCAGCCAGCCGCGAACACGTGGTCGGAAACGATCTCCACGTATTTCCCAGCGTCTTCCGGTTCTTCGTCGAAGGTCGCGACCCATTCCGCGAAGGTGCGGTTGCCGTCCGTAATCGGAAGCAGCCGGATCGAGGCGACGTAATTTTTCACCGGGAATGCCGGTTTGACGAAGCTGTAGGACAGCGAGTGCTCGCTGTCGCTGAGCGCAAGCAGCTGCTCGCGCACGTGGGCGCCGTCCTGGAGATAGAAGGAACGGATGGAACCGACGGAATCGCTGCTCGCACCGCCCTCGATCTCGCTTTTGGCGATCGCCGGATGCCAGGTCGGCAGCCCGTTGAAGTCACGCACCGTCTTCCACACGGTTTCGATCGGCGCGTCGATCACCGCGCTCGCATAAGCCTTGGCCACTTTCCTCTCCTATTATTGTTGGACGATCAGGTTCTTGAAGGCCTGCGTCTGGGCGACGAGGGCCTTTTCCACCGGCAGACGCTCCATGCTCGATGCGCCATAGAAGCCATGGCAGCCGGGGCATTGCTGCAGGATGTAACGGGCATCCTCCGGCTCGGCGATCGGGCCGCCATGGCACAGGATGATGATGTCGGGGTTGATCGCACGTGCGGCTGCGGCGATGGCGTTGATCTCGCCAACGCAGTCCTGGAGCGTAAGCGCGGTGTCGGCGCCGATCGTCCCGCCTGTGGTCAAGCCCATATGCGCCACGATGATGTCGGCTCCGGCCTCCGTCATCGCCTTTGCATCCTCGACCGAGAAGACATAGGGCGTCGTCAGCATGTCCTTGCTGCGCGCCATGCGAACGAGGTCGACCTCCATCGCATAACCCATGCCGGTCTCTTCCAGGTTCGCCCTGAACTTGCCGTCGATCAGGCCGACCGTCGGGAAGTTCTGGATGCCGGCAAAACCGATCTCCTTGAGCTGATCCAGGAAAGGATCGAACTGGCAGAACGGGTCGGTTCCATTGACGCCGGCAAGGACCGGCGTGTGCTTGACCACGGGCAACACCTCGCGCGCCATGTCGACGACGATCTCATTGGCATTGCCATAGGCAAGCAGCCCCGCCAGCGAACCACGGCCGGCCATACGGTAGCGGCCGGAATTGTAGATGACGATGAGGTCGATGCCGCCCGCTTCTTCGCACTTGGCCGAGAGACCGGTGCCGGCGCCACCGCCGATGATGGGGATCTTCGCCTTGATCTGTTCGCGAAACTTGCCCAGCAACTGGCTTCTTTCAAATCTCATACTACCGACCTTTGCTGATTTCATTGAAGTGGCGAACGACTTCGGAACTGAATTCCGGCGCGTTGATCGCGTGCGGCACCCTGAGCACCTGACGTTCGGCGGTCTGCTGGACCGTGCTCTCGATGGCGGCGAACAGCGCCTCGTCGGCTTCCGGATCGTGGAATGGCTGGCCGGGCGCGTCGAGGAGCGAGACGCCGCCAAGCGGCAGAAGGAAACGCACCGGACCGATGCTGCGGTTCAGGCGTTCGCCGATCCATTTTCCCATCGCCACGTTTTCCTCCAGCGTCGTACGCATCAGCGTGATCTGGGGATTGTGGATGTAGAGATTGCGGTTGCGGTACTTCTCCGGAACCGTGTCGATGCCGGCGAAATTGACCATGTCGAGCGCGCCGCACGAGCCGACATAGGGCAAAGGAGATTGCGCCAAGAAGGAGAAACGATCCTCGGTGGCGGGCAGGATGCCGCCGAAAAGCAGGTCGCAGACCTCCGTGGTGGTGATGTCGAGCACACCGGCCAGGAAGCCGGACGAGGCCAGCTTCTCCATCGACTGGCCGCCGATGCCGGTGGCATGGAAGACCAGGCATTCGAAACGGTCGTGCAACTGTTCCACCACCTGGGTGACACAGGGTGTGGTGACGCCGAACATGGTCAGGCCGAGCGCCGGCTTGTCTTCCTGCTCCAGTTCCTGGCGGTTGCGAACCATGCCGGCGATCGAATTGGCGGCATTGGACAGGACGGTCCGCGATATGCGGTTTAGGCCGGCAATATCGGTGATCGAGTTGACCATGGCGATGTCGTTCGGGCCGACATAGGCACTCACATTGCCTGCAGCCACCGTCGAGACCATCACCCTGGGGGTGCCTACGGGGAGAACACGCATGGCCTGCGTAACCATGGCGGTGCCGCCGGAGCCGCCAAGGCCGATGACGCCGCCGACATCATCCCGCGACAGGATGAAGCGTTCGAAGGCCAAGCCCATCGCCGAAACCGCCGAACCGCGATCTCCCGTGAAGACCGCCGCGATGCCGCCGGGATGGAAACCCGCGACGGTCCTGGCGTCGATATCAACATTGGCCACGGGCTTGTCGGTGGAAAGATCGACGAGGACCGCCGAGACACCCTGTGCCTGGATGATACCGGTTACATAACGGAGTTCGTCACCCTTGGTGTCGCATGATCCCGCCACATAAACGGTTTTTGGAACGCTCATCTCTTCCTCCTCAAACGGTTCTTTTCTTCATGCCACGCAGGCCGAGACCGATCATCGCAAGCAGCGTGATGGCATAGGGCGCGATATCGGTGATCTGGTTGGGCAAGCCCTGCCCCTGCAACCGCAGCCCAATGGCATCGGCGAGCCCGAAGCCGAGGCAGGCCAGGGCGATCCCCAAAGGGTGGGCGCGGCCCAGCATGACAGCAACGACCGCGATCCAGCCGCGCCCCGCTGTCATGTTCTCCGCGAAGAGCGCGACCGAGCCCAGCGCCAGTTGCGCTCCGGCCAGCCCACACAAGCCACCAGCCAGGATGACGATAGCCGTCTGGTATCGGCTGACATTCGCGCCCATTGCCGCCGCAGCCGACGGCACTTCACCGATGCCGCGCAGGCGCAGCCCCCAGGGCGTGCGGAACAGGTAGATGTTGAAGACGAATATGAGCAGCCAGGACAAATAGACGAGCGCGTTGTGCCCGAGGATCGCTCCCACGACAGGAACATCGGCCAGCGCCGCAATGTCGAATTTCGGCAGCGCGATGACCGCCGGGTCGACCAGCGTACCGGTCACGCCGAATATCGCGCCCAGCAGATAGGTGGTCAGGCCGGAGGCGAGCAGGTTCAGTCCGATGCCGATGACGATCGGATCGCCGCCGAGACGCGCGCCGCCGAGCGCCAGTGGCGAAGCAAAGATCGCCGTGCACAGGACAGCCGAGAAAACCGCCAGCACTGGCGAACCGAACGCAACGCTGGTCGCGACGGCCACGAAGGCGCCGACCAGCATCTTGCCTTCCAGCGCGATGTTGAACACGCCGGCGCGCTCGCACAATGCGCCGGCCATCGCGGCCAGCAACACCGGCGTCATCAGATCGAGCACCTGCGAAAGCAGCATGTTGAGCATGGCCTATCGCTTCCTGAACAAGATCGGCCGTGCGGCGAGGCACAGGATGATCAGCGCCTGCAGCACCCATGTCAGGACCGCCGGCAGGCCAAGCGCCCGTTCCATGGAAAAGCCGCCGACCTGGAGCGCGGCGAAGAATATCGAGGTGACGATCGTCGCAATCGGGCTGGCCATGGCGAGGACAGCTGCCATCAGCCCCGACCAGGTGTAGCCGGGAGCAAGCAAGGCACCGTCGGTGAAACGGTATTGCTGCCCAAGGATCAGCAGCGCGCCGACGAGGCCGGCCAGCGCACCGCTGAGAAATGCCACCCGTTGCGTCTGCCGCGACAGATTCACGCCCGAATACTGCGCGAAACTGGCGTTGAGACCGGTCATGCGCCATTCGAAGCCGTTGACGCCGCTCCGGTCGTTGACCACGATGACAACCGCGACGACCGCCATGATGACCATGGCCATGCTGATCGGCAGGTCCAATATATGAGCGGGAAGCCGGGCGCCTGAGGCAACACGATAGGTCTCCGGCATGCCCGTGGCCGGATCACGCAACGGATAGCGCACGAGATAGGATGTCAGGCCCCGCGCAATGTAGCTGAACAGCAGGCTCGCAATCAGGAACGGGATGCCGAGGCTGAGTTGCAGGATGGCGGCAAGCCAGGCGTAGAGCCCACCGGCGCAGATCGCGGCTGCCAATGCGAGGACTGTCCGGGCAACACCAGGAACAGGCAAATAGAGCGCGACCAGAGCCGCGGCGAGACCACCGATCAGCATCTGCCCGTCGCCACCCAGATTGACCAGCCCTGCCCGGAGTGCAATCGCCGCCGCCAACGCCATGCCGACCAGCGGCACCGAGCGAGCCAGCGTCTCATCCAGTCCGCGGCCGAGAACCGCGCCCTTGGCGATCTCCAGATAGACCGAAATGGGATTGGCGCCGGTCAGGCCGACGACAAGTCCTCCGAGCACGACCGCAGCCGCGATGGAGAACAGGATTGCCGCCAGGCGGGATTTCGTATCGAGAGCCGCTGCGATCATCTGGTTTCCGCTCCCCCCATCATCCAGCGGCCGACAGTGTCCTCGTTCATGTCGCTTCCGGTGAGACTGGCGTTGATGCGCCCCTCGAACATCACGAGAATTCGATCAGAGAGCGCGAGCAGTTCCGTCAGGTCGGATGACACCACCAGGATCGCCCGGCCCTTGTCCCGCTCGGCAATCAAGGTCTGGTGGATGAATTCGATGGCGCCGACATCGACACCGCGGGTCGGCTCCTCGACGATGATCAGCGGCGAACCATGCTCGACCTCGCGGGCGATGACGACTTTCTGCATGTTGCCGCCCGATAGGGAGCCGATCGGCAATTGCTCGGAGGCAGCCTTGACCCTGAAACGTTCGATCAACCTGCGTGCCTGGGCACGGATGGCGTCCTTGCGCAGGAACCCCTTGCGGGAAGCTGCGGCATCGCGATGTCTACCGAAGACGATATTCTCGGCAATCGAAGCTGCCGGAGCCGTACCGGTCAGATGCCGATCCTCCGGCACATACGAGATGCCGGCGGCACGACGGCGCGCAATCGGGAGCCTGGAAATGTCCTGACCGCCGATGCTCACGGCACCCGTAGCCGGCTCGAGGCCCATGACCGCCGAGATCAGCTGAGGCTGCCCGTTTCCTGAAACGCCGGCTATGCCGACGATCTCACCAGGGCGGACATCGAAAGAAACACCATCCACCACCGTGACGCCCGCCTTGCGAACCGAGAGCTCCTTGACCGAAAGCATCGGCTCGGCATCGGATGTGACTTTGGCGGCGATCGTCGGCGGCACATTACGGCCAACCATTGCTTTGATGATCTCGGCCTCGCTCGTTTGCCTGGTCACCAGAGTGCCGGAGACGCGGCCATCACGCATGACGGTGATCTGGTCGGTTATGGCGATGACTTCCGGGATCTTGTGGGTGACGAGGATGAGGGCCATTCCCTTGCTGGCCAGCTCACGCATGGCGGTGAACAGGCCATCCCGTTCCTGCGGCGTGAGTACGGCCGTCGGCTCATCCAGGATGAGGATGCGAGCCTCGCGCGACAGCGCTTTCAGGATCTCCAGGCGTTGACGTATGCCCACCGCAAGATCGCGAACCCGGCTGTCCGGGTCGATTTCCAGGCCATGTCTGGAGCCAAGACGCCGGACGAAATCACGCGCGGCGTCAACGGAAACCAACGGCCCTCGCCTGGGTTCGTTCTGGAACACCAGGTTTTCCCAGACCGTCAGGTCGGGAAACTGCCTGAAGGTCTGGTGGACCATGCCGATGCCGGCGGCGATCGCTCCCAGCGGACTGGTGAAATCCATAGCTTTGCCGTCGACCAGGATTTCACCGGAGTCGGGTTTCAGCAGGCCGTAGAGGATGTTCATGAGGGTGGACTTGCCCGCCCCATTCTCCCCCATCAGCGCATGGATCTCACCGCTGTTGACCGACAGGCTGATCCCGTCATTGGCAACGACGCCGTCAAATCGCTTAGTGATGCCCTTCATCTGGAGCAAGGTCATCATCGCGCTCCGAGATTGCGTTATTGCGCCATCGGGTCAGGCACTGTGATGGCGCCCGAAACGATCTTAGCCTGGATGTCCTTGAGCTGGCCGATGACGTCCGGCGACTCGGCGATCTTGCAACCGGACGAGGCGACCGCTTCGGTGGTGGCGACCAGTTCCAGACCACCCTCTGCGAGACCGAAGCTGACCACCGGCTTGGCCGTGCCCTTCAGGATGCCGTCGATGGTGGCCGGCAGAACGACGTCCACCTTCTTCAGCGTGCTGTCCAGGATAGCTCCGGGCGCATCGCCGCATTGATTGACGTCCAGACCGATCGCCATCGCGCCGGATTTGTCGGCGACTGCCTTGAAGACACCGCCATTGCTGCCGGCGGCAACCGCATAGATGCGGTCGGCGCCGTTCGACAGTTGCAAAGTTGCCTGCGTCTGCGCCCGCACCGGATCCTGGAACGGATTGTCGCCACCGATCCATGAGGTGGGCAGCACTTTGATTTCAGGCCGGGCCGCCTTTGCGCCGAGCCCAAACGAATCCGTGTAGCGATGCAGGAACGGGATATCGAGAGCGCCGATGACGCCGACCGTCTTGCTGGTCGAGGTCAATGCAGCTTCGGCTCCGGCCAGATAGGCGGCTTCCTGTTCGCGGAAGACCGCGCAATAGACGTTCTTCGGTGCATCCGGAATGCAGGTGTCGACGATGACGAAATTGGTATCCGGATATTCCGGCGCCAGATCGGCGATGATGTCGCCGAATTCGAAGCCCATGACCGCGACGATCGAAGCCTTCAGGTCGATCGCGGCCTGGACATGCTGCCGACGCGTGGACGGATCGGTGCCTTCGAAGATCTTGGCCGTGGCGCCTTGATCCGCGGCGGCCTTTTCGATGCCGGTCTTTCCGAGACCGAGGAACTTGTTCACGCCGATGCGGCTTGGCGTGACCAGGACGAATGAATTGTCTTCAGCACGGACCGGAACGGAAGCCGCGGAAAGGGCAAGCACCGAGCCCAGGCAGAGATGCAGGAATTTGCTGGCAGTCGTCATTTTTTGAACCCCACAGGCAAGCATGAATGTTGCAACGGAACGCACGGAGATGCCGCTTAGTCCGCCAGGGAAATAGCCTCAATACGGCGTATCGCCGCCATCAGTGTTGATGGACTGGCCGCGAATGATCATGGCGTCGTCGCTGAGCAGGAATGAAATCGTCCTGGCCACTTCGACCGGGTCGATATGCCGGCGCAGTTGCGAGCTGATCAGTTGCTCGAACACGTCGTCGGGAGCCTGCTTGACCAGATCGCCGTAAGCGACGGCGACTTCGCGAAGCATGTCGGTAGCCATGCCGCCCGGACAGACACAGTTCACATTGATGTCGTTGGGGGCGAGCACTTCCGACAGCACGCGGGTGAAATTGATCATCGCCGCCTTGCTGGCGCTGTAGGCAAGCGACTGGGTATGGCCCTTCTTGCCGGCCTCCGACGCGACATTGACGATCGCGCCCTTGATGCCTTTTGCGATCATCGCCTTGGCGACGAGACGCGACGCTTCGAATGCGCCGAAGACGTTGATGGCGAAGACACGCTCCCAGTCGGTCCAGGGCGTTTCAAGCGGATCGACGTGACGGACAATGGCTGCACAGTTGACCAGGCCGTCGATGCCTCCAAGACGCTGCTCGGCCTGTTCGATCGCGGCCGCGATCGAGGCGGCATTGCTAAGGTCGACCACGACGGCGCTGGTGTTGCCACCGTCCTTGTTGAGGTCCGCGATCGCTTCGTTCAGCGCCTGTTCGCGCACGTCGCCGATGACCACCGAGGCGCCTTCGGCTGCCAGCAATGCAGCGGCGGCCTTGCCGGCACCACCTGCGCCGCCAAGAACGAGATAACGTTTGTTTGCGTGTGACCGTACCGGCGCAACCTGACGCACGGCCAGCGGGCGATGTTCGCCCCTGGTGGCAAAAGAGCCCATATCTCCTCCCCTTGGACCTCCAGACCGAGGTCTCTTATCCGTTTTCCCGAAAGTGAAATTGCTCTACTGGGCAGCATCTGGCAAAGTCCACTTGTCGAGAAGTGGACCACACATGAACAGGATTTCACCCGCGCGCATCAGCCGGCTCATCGGCGGCTGGCAAACGACGGAAGGCAAGGTTCCCCAGCAACTCAGCCTGGCGATCGGCCGGCTGATCACGGCAAGGGAATTGCCGGCGGGTGCCCTGATGCCATCGGAGCGGACACTCGCAATCGCCCTGGCCGTCAGCCGCGGGTCCGTCGTTGCAGCCTACGCGTCGCTGCGCGATGCCGGTGTGCTCGACAGCCGCCACGGCAGCGGTCACCGCATCATCGCATCGGCGAACGCACCCGGCGTCGCGCATACGCGTCTGGCCGGCGAGATGCAGGCGCTGCCCGAAGACATCGACATGACCAGCGGCGCCCTGCCGCCGTCTCCCATCCTGACCGAGGCGCTGGCCGTGTTGCGAGGCGCCGATCTGGCAAGCGTGGCTTCCGGCCTCGGCTACGATGCCTCCGGACTGCCGGCGCTGCGCTGGGCCGTCGCGCGCTATTATACGGACCTCGGTTTGCCCACCCATTCCGACAACATCCTCATCACCAGCGGCGCGCAGCAGGCGGTGTGGCTGCTGGCCAATGCCCTGGTCGATGCGTCGGATGCCGTCGTCGTGGAAGATCCCGCCTATCGCGGTTCGCTGGAGGTCTTCCGTCGCCGCAACGCCAGGATCGTGACGGTCGGCATCAGCGCCCATGGCCTCGACATGGATCAGCTTGAAAAGGCGCTCAGGAACCGGCCAAAGCTGCTTTACCTTTTTCCGGAAGTGCACAATCCGACGGGACGATCGCTGGACGACGCCAGCCGCCGTGATCTGGTCGATCTACTCGACCGCTATCCGACATTCCTTGTCGAGGATGGGGCACAGAATGAGCTGTCGACGATAGCCGGGGCGACACCGCGGCCGATCGCCAGCCAGACAAAGTCCGACCAGATCGCCACCATCGGCACGCTCTCGAAACTGTTCTGGGGTGGCATCCGCATCGGCTGGATCCGCGCAAATCCGCCGATGATAAAACGGCTGGCAAGCTTCAAGGCTGTCAACGATCTCGGTTGCTCGATGTTCGACCAGCACCTCGCCGTCGGCCTGCTTGAAAACATCCAGGCGGCGCGGGCGTATCGGCACAAGGAGATCAGCAGCCATCTCAAGTTCGCTGAACACCTCATTTCCGAACGGGCTCACGGCCGCTGGCATTGGTCGCAACCGGCCGGCGGCACGGCCATGTGGATCCACATGCCCGGCGTCGACACGGTGTCGCTGTGCCAGGAAGCACAGCGACACCGCCTCCTGCTCTCTGCCGGGCCGGGCTATTCAGCGCAGGAGAATTTCGGCGACTTCATCCGCCTGCCCTTCGTGCGTCCTGCCGAGACGATGCAGTTCGCGATCGAAACGATTTCCGACCTGGCGCAGCGAAGAACGGCAGCCTGAAGATGCCGGCTGGGCCTACTGTTCGAGATTGACGTAGGATTCCGGGAAGAAGCGCGGCGTGCACAGGCAATAGAATTCCAGGTCGACAGAACCTGTATTTTCAATGCGCTGCGGCGCCTGCGCCGGGATGACGGCCTGATCGCCCACCATCAGCTTGCGCTTGACGCCGTTGACCTCAAGCATGCCTTCGCCCTGCCGAACGATGTAGCGCTCGATCACACCAGTGAGGCTGTGCAGTTGCGTGGTCACGCCAACTTCGACGCGCGCCACAGCCAGCGAGGCTTCCGGGGACGCTTCCGTGTTGTGCAGCTCGGTGATGTAGCAACGCTCGTCGGTCCAGAACTCGCCCTTGTTGTTGGCGACAACGATCTTGTGATCTTCAGCCAAGGTCTTCCTCCTGCTTGTTGGCAGCGCGAAGGAACCGATCGACCCCGCTGTCCGCAAGCTCCACTTTGCGGGAAGTGGTCCGATTGTCGCCGCCGCAGCGACAGTGCGTTGCATTGCCTTCCATTGAAGCCTGAAGTCGATGTGCTACATCCTTGACCATGAAAAACATCGGCTTTCTCTCCTTCGGCCACTGGTCGCCCTCGCCACAATCGCAGACGCGCACGGCGTCGGATGCGCTGCTGCAATCAATCGACCTTGCCGTTGCCGCGGAAGAACTCGGCGCGGACGGCGCCTATTTCCGTGTGCATCATTTCGCGCGCCAGCTGGGCTCGCCGTTTCCGCTGCTTGCGGCGGTCGGGGCAAAGACCAGCCGCATCGAGATCGGCACGGCCGTCATCGACATGCGCTATGAAAACCCGCTCTACATGGCCGAGGATGCCGGCGCGGCCGACCTGATCGCCGGCGGGCGTTTACAGCTTGGCATCAGCCGCGGCTCGCCCGAGCAGGTGATCGATGGCTGGCGCTATTTCGGCTACGCACCGCCAGAGGGCCAGAGCGAAGCCGACATGGCGAGGCGCCATGCGGAAGTCTTCCTCGATGTCATCAAGGGCCAGGGCTTCGCCCAGCCCAACCCGCGCCCGATGTTCCCCAACCCGCCCGGCATGTTGCGCCTGGAGCCCTTCTCGGAAGGGTTACGGGACAGGATCTGGTGGGGTGCGGCCACCAACGCCACGGCTGAATGGGCGGCCAAACTCGGCATGAACCTGCAGAGCTCGACGCTGAAATTCGACGAGAGCGGCAAGCCGCTGCATATCCAGCAGGCCGAACAGATTCGTGCCTTCCGTGCCGCCTGGAAAGAGGCCGGTCACACACGCGAGTCGCGGGTTTCGGTCAGCCGCAGCATCTTTGCGCTGGTCGATGATCGCGACCGCGCCTATTTCGGCGGCAGCGATAGCCAGGACCACTTTGGCTACATCGAGGCGGATACCCGCGCGGTCTTCGGCCGAACCTATGCGGCCGAACCGGACGTGCTGATCGAGCAGTTGAAGCAGGATGACGCCATTACCGAAGCCGACACGCTGCTGTTGACCGTGCCCAACCAGCTCGGCGTCGACTACAACGCTCATGTCATCGAGTCGATCGTCAAGCATGTCGCGCCAGCGCTCGGCTGGCGCTGAAGAAGTCGTTCCAAGACACCTCAATCGCCGGCGCGGCCCATCCGGGCCGCTTGGCTAACGCGCCAACGGGCGGCGGCGCGCGGTCGCGCGCTCCAACGGTCAAAAGACCATTGGTATTTTACCCGTGGTTCACCGCTTATCGCGATGAGCGCCCGCTCATCAGCTTTGCCTGCAGGATGACGACCACCAGCAGGAAAGCTCCCCTGATGACCGACTGCCAGTAGGCGGACAGGGAGATGACGCCAAGGCCATTCTCGAAATTGAGGATGTTGAAGACCATGGCGAGCAGGATGGCGCCTGCCAGCGTCGCACCGACGGAGCCAACCCCGCCAGACAACAGCGTGCCGCCAACGACGACGGACGAGATTGCGAACAGCTCCCAGCCCACGCCCTCGGTCGGCTGGCCGGCTCCGAACTGCGCAGCCAGGATGACGCCTGCCAATCCGGCGAGAAGGCCGGAGGTCGCGTAGACGCCGAGCAACGTTCGCTCGACTTTCAGCCCCATCAGCTTCGCCGTTGCCTCGCCGTCGCCAACGGCCAGGATACGCCTGCCGACCGGATGCCTTTCCAGCGCGACCCAGCCCAGCAAATAGCAGGCGATGGCAATCCAGGCAGGGATCGGAAAGCCGAGAAAATCGTCCTGGCCGATCGAGATGAAGGCGGTGTCGTAAGAAACGGAGACCGACTGATTGCCGGAGAGCAGCAAGGCCGTTCCGTAGGTGGCCAGCATGGCCGCCAAAGTGGCGATGAAGGGCTGGATGCGCAGCCGCGTCACGACCAGCCCATTGATGATGCCTACGGCGAGACCTGCAGCCAGTCCGCCCAGCAGTCCGGGCAGCCAGCCATACGGCGACAGCAATGCGGCGACCACGCTGGTCATCGCCGCGGTGCCCCCCACAGACAGGTCGATGCCGCCCGTCATGATCACCAGTGCCATACCGAGCGCGATCAGCATGAACATGGAATTGTAGCGCAGGAATGAGAGGACGTTGTAGCTCGACAGGAAGTTGTCGTAGCGCAACGCCGCGAAGATCAGCAAGGCAAACACGACCGTGATCACGCACAGCCGCGCGAGTTGCAGATTGGAGCGCGGGATCAACGCCGTGACGATGTTCGAACGCGAAGTTTCCTGCATCATGTCCGGTCCGCGCTTTGCTGGATATAGACGGCGGCCACGATCAGTCCGGCCTTGACGACGAGCGCGGCGGCATCCGGCACGCCATTGGCCAGCAAGGTGTAGCGGACGAGCTGGATGACGCAGGCGCCGAGCAGCGTGCCGATGATGTTTGCCCTGCCGCCGGTCAGCAGCGTGCCGCCGACGGCGACCGCCGCGATGGCGTCGAGTTCCATGCCAAGTCCGACCAGATTGGCATCGCTGGCCGAATTCCGGGCCACCACGATGAGCCCGGCGAGCCCGGCCAGAACGCCGCTGATGACATAGACGAAGCGCTTCACCCGCTTCGCCGGAATTCCCGAAAGGCGTGCCGCCTTTTCATTGCCGCCGACAGCCAGGATCTGCCGGCCGAGCGCGGTTCCCTTGATCAGGAAGGCGGCCGCGGCCACCACCACGATCATGATCAGCACCTGCGTCGGGATGCCAAACACATGCCCGAGCGCCACGAACTGGAAAGCCTCGTTCTTGAACACCTGCAGATTGCCATTGGTCATCACCTGGGCGATGCCACGCCCCGCGGTGAACAGCACCAGGGTCGCCACGATCGGCTGGATCGAATAGTGGGTGACGAGGAAGCCGTTGAACCAGCCGAGCAGCCCCGCCACGACGAGCGGCACGATGAAGGCCAACGGCAGAACCACCAGTGGGTTCGAGGTTGGCGCGAGCGCCCCCATCAGGATCATTGGCGCGAGCGCACCGGAAATCGCCATCAGCGAGCCGACCGAGAGATCGATGCCACCGGTCGCGATCACCAAAGTCATGCCGACCGCAACAATGACGATGGTCGCCACCTGTGTCAGGTTCACATTGAGCGTCTGCAGCGACAGGAAATTCGGCGTCGCAATGACGTTGAAGGCGATCAGCAGCAGAAACGCCAGCAAGGTGCCGTAGCGGCTCAGCCATGTGGCGAGGTTGAAGCGCCTGCTCGAGCCGACTGTCTCTTCCGCAGCGGTCATGCCGGCACCTCCTGATGGGCCATGGCGGACAGGAGATTGGCCTCGGTGATGTCCTCCGAGCCCAGCCGGCGGACCGAAAGGCCGTCACTCAGGACCGTGACGTGATCGGCGGCGGCGATCAGTTCTTCGAGCTCGGAAGAAATCATCAGCACACTCAAGCCCTCGTCCGCCTGGCTTCGCAGCAGTTTCAGGATCTCCGCCTTGGCGCCGACATCGATGCCGCGTGTCGGCTCGTCGACGATCAACAGGCGTGGGTTCATGCAGAGCCAGCGCGCCAGCAACACCTTCTGCTGGTTGCCGCCGGAGAGTTCGCGGATCGGCTGCTCCGGCGAAGAACATTTGACGCCAAGTGCCGCGATGTATTTCTCGACGATTGCACGCTGAGCGGCCTTGTCAACGATACCAGCCCTTTGCAGCTTCGGCAGGATGGCGAGCGTCATGTTTTCGCGCACACTCATCTCCGGCACGATGCCTTCGATCTTGCGGTCTTCGGAAACGAAGCCCATGCCGTCGGCGATGGCGTCGGCGGGAGCGGCATAGTTGGTCTCGCGCCCGTCGACCCTCACAGTACCCCGCTCCTTGCGGTCGGCAGCATAGATCAACCGCGCGGTTTCGGTGCGGCCGGCGCCGAGCAACCCGGCAAGGCCTGCGATCTCGCCCTTGCCTATGTTGAAGGAGACATCGCGCACCCGAACCCCCGCACCCAGCTTCTCGACGCCGACAAGTGCTGTCCCATCGCTATCACCATGCGCGCGTTTCTTGGCGGTGAAGGCGGCAAGTTCCTTGCCGAGCATGGTCCGGACCAGCTCGACCTTGGAAATATCCTTCATCGGGCTGACCGCCACGGTACGACCATCGCGCATGATGGTTACACGGTCGCAGATGGCGAAAAGCTCGTCCAGCCTATGGCTGATGAAGATCGCGGCGACACCGTCGGCCTTCACGGTCCGGATGGTTTCGAACAGAACGGCGACCTCGCGCTCGTCGAGCGAGGATGTCGGCTCATCAAGAATGAGCAGCCTGGCGTTCTGGGTGACACCGCGTGCGATCGCGACCATCTGCCGGGTCGCCGCCTCGAAATCCTGCAGGGGCCGGTTCACGTCGATGTCGAGCTTGAAACGCCGCAGCACCGTCCTGGCATCGGCCTGCATCCTGGCGCGATCGACCAGGCCGAAACGACGTGGTTCGCGGCCGAGAAAGATGTTCTCCGCCACGGTGCGGTTGGGCGCGAGGTTGATCTCCTGATAAATGGTGGCGATGCCGCCCGCCTGGCTTTCAGCGGTGGATCCGAACCGAGCCTCCCTGCCCTGGAATTCTATCTTGCCTGCGTCGTGGGAATAAGCACCGGTCAGGATCTTGATCAGCGTCGACTTGCCGGCGCCGTTCTGGCCGATCAGCGCCATGACCTCACCCGGCTCGACCTGAAGCGAAGCATCGTAAAGGACGCGGACATCGCCAAAGCTTTTGTTGATGCCCGTCATCGACAACAGCATCGCAGATCCTCCGCTGGCAATGTTTCTATACCATCGCGAAATGCCGCAAAAAGAAAGCGGTCGAAACGTTCTTGCAACGCTCCGACCGCAGGCTGGGGGAGAACGATCAATATGCGCCGGAGACCTCGGCCGCGGCGTTGGCAGTGTCGTAGAACTTGTCCTTGTTCTTCACCCAGGCTTCGATCTTGTCGCCGCCGGCATAGCGCTTCAGCGTCTCATAGGCGATCGGGCCGAAGCGCGGATTGCACTCGACCACGGCACCGATCTTGCCGTCGACGATCGCCTGGACAGCTTCCTTGCCGCCATCGATGGACAGCACCAGCACGTCCGTGCCCGGCTTCTTGCCGGCGGCTTCAAGTGCCGCGATCGCGCCGAGCGCCATCTCGTCATTGTGGGCATAGATGACATTGGCGTCCGGATGGGCCTGCAGCAGCGCTTCGGCGACCTGCCGCCCCTTGTCGCGTGCGAAATCGCCCGACTGCGAGGCGACGATCTCGAAGCCGCCAGCCGCCTTGATGGCCTCGTCGAAGCCCTTCTTGCGGTCATTGGCCGGCGACGAGCCGGTGGTGCCCTCGAGTTCGATGATCTTGGTCTTGCCATTGGCGTTCTTGACCAGCCACTCGGCAACACGCTTGCCCTCCTCGACGAAGTCGGAGCCGATGAAGGTGACATAGTCCTTGCCGGCGACAGCCAGCTTCGGATCGACGCTGCGATCGAGCAGGATGACCGGGATGCCGGCCTTCTTGGCAGCGAGAACCGCCGGGATCAGCGGCTTTTCCTCGCGCGGTGCCAGGAAGATCAGATCGACGCCCTGTGCGATCATGGAGTTGACGTCCGCCACCTGCTTCGCGGCCGAACCGGCAGCATCGGTATAGACGAACTGGTAGCCGAGTTTGGCGGCCTCGGCCTTCATGCTTTCGGTCTGTGCGATACGCCATGGATTGTTGGACTCGGTCTGGGCAAAGCCAACCTTGTAGGTGTCCTTCTTGGCCAGAGGCGGAAGATCTGCGGCCATGGTGACGCTGGACACAAAGCCCAGCACGCCGAGGGCGCTTGCGGTCATCAAGAAAGTACGACGGGTCAGTGACATCGGGGCTCCTCCAAATGGATAACCGGCTCCTCCAGCCGGGCAGACGCGGGTCTGCTGATCACCATTCGATCCTACGATAATTTTATTAGCAGTCAATGCGCGATATTTACGGGATAACGCGAGCGTGCTTCAGCATCCGAACAGAAGAAAAAACCACTGATCCATCTGAAAAATCACGTAAATCCCTGCTTAAATCAGTGGGTTACGATTCACCGAGAATGGAAAATCCCCGCAAATTCAGTCATACAGCATCCTGCAATTTCGAAATTTGATCGCCGCTTGATAATTTTATGATCAAATGACTATGATGGCGTCGGCGGGTCAAGAAACCATTGCGGGGACAATCGTGACGTCAAGGCGAGGACCAGCATTGTGAGCCAGAGCAACGGTGGCGAGAAACGCCAGGGGCGACCGACCATGACGGACGTCGCCCGCATTGCCGGCGTGTCCCAGTCAAGCGTCTCGCTTGTGCTCAACCAGATGACCGGCGCCCGGATCTCGCCGGAGACCAGGCAGCGTGTGCTGGAGGCCGCGCGGCAGGTGAACTACCAACTGCCCGGTATCAGGGGAGAGATCTCGCCAGACGCCGATGGGCGGACGATCGCCTACATCATCGACGAAATCTCCACCAGCCCGCATCCAGTGGTCAGCTTCGACGGCGCCCGCGACTTCGCCTTCGAACAGGACTTTCTCGTAGCCGCCTATGTCACGCGCTCCAATCCGCAACTGGAGGCAGCGACGATCGAAGCGATCAAACGCGACAAATCGATCATCGGCGTGATCTACTCGTCGATCTTCACCAGGCGCGTGACAGTGCCTCAAGCCCTTGAAGGGCTCCCGACCGTCCTGCTGAATTGTTATGGCGAGGCGCGGCGACACATCTCGATCCTGCCGGGCGAAGTCGCCGGTGGTTTCACCGCGACCGCCCATCTCACCGGTCTCGGCCATCGCCGCATCGGCTTCATCAACGGCGAGCCGTGGATGGATGCTTCGGTCGATCGCCTCAAAGGTTACCGGCAGGCGCTTGCCACCGCCGACATAGCCTTCGACGAAACGCTGGTGCGCAGCGGCGACTGGTTGCCATTGACCGGCTATCACCATGCACGGGATCTGCTGACGACCGACAATCCACCGACGGCCATCTTCTGCGGCAACGATCTCATGGCGCTTGGCGCGCTTGAAGCCGCCAATGAGATGGGCATCAAGGTTCCGGCAGAGCTCAGCGTGATGGGCTATGACGACCAGGAGCTTGCCCGCTACACACACCCGCGCCTTTCGACACTCGTATTGCCGAACTATGAAATGGGACAACGCGCGACCGAGATGCTGATCGACATGGTGGCGCACCACAAACAGTTCCGTCCGATGACGGTCAAGATCGATGGCCCGCTGGTGACAAGGGAGACGACGGCCCCACCACGGACCCGTTGAGATTCGGCCCCCTGCAGGGCGACATTGTCCAGGGCCGGCACGTTCCAATCGCGCGGCGGCGGCACCCCCATAGTGCAAATGCACTAGCCCAAGACGGGATATCCCAGGGTAAGCCGTGTTGTTTGACCATTTGGTCAATGCTACATAGCGCCGATGCAAAATCGAGCTTGATCTGCCCCCGATAGCCGACCTGCAACAAGGGGGAAGCAATGCCAAAAGACCTGATCATCGTTGCCGATGACCATCCCGTATTTCGGGAAGGATTGCGCCGCGTCGTGCAGACGGTCGAAACCGATGCCGACATCGTCGAAGCAGAAACGATGGATGAAGTCCTGGCCGCCGCGCGCGCTGGGCGCCAGCCCAAGCTCTTCATCATGGATCTGTTGTTTCCGGGTCTTGTCGCGGAGCGCTCGCTCGCCGAGTTGCGTCAGGAGTTCCAGCGGTCATCGATCATGGTGGTGTCCATGGTCGACGATCGCCGCACCATCGACATGGTGATGGCAGGTGGTGCCGATGGTTTCGTCTCCAAATCCGTACCGCCAAGCGAGCTGATGGAAGCCATCGCCGCCGTCCGCGACGGCGAATATGTCATCAAGCTCAAATCGTCCGAGCGGATGCCCTACCCCGGCGAAGACGCCGATATCCTGAACAGCCTCACGCAGCGCCAGCGCGAAGTGCTGCGTCTGCTTGCCGACGGCAAATCGAACAAGGAAATCGGGCGCACGCTCGACATCTCGCACTACACTGTCCGCATCCACGTCTCGGCACTTCTGCGCGTGCTCAATGTCGGCTCGCGCTCGGCAGCTGCCGTCAAGGCCCTCAACGAGGGTTGGGTCGACCGTATTTGAGCAGCCGCTCAGGCGCGTTGCTGCGGAGCCAGGGTCCGTTGCCTGGCACGTCCCAATGTAAGCGCGATCATCGTCGAGCGCAGTTCCGAGGGGCGGACGGGCTTGGACAGGATCGGAATGTCCTGCTGTCCCAGTTCCTCGCGCACCCGGTTCTCGTCGTGGCCGGTCATGACGATGGCCGGGATGTCACGGCCGGCCTGTCGGCGCACCTCGGCGATGAAATCCGAACCGACGATGCCGCCGCCGAGATCGAAGTCGGTGACGACGAGATCGCATGGCGCGACGGACAGTTCCAGGCCCGCTTCGGCCTGCACGACACAGCCCCATTTCTCCAGCAGCGATGCGGTCGCCAGCAGCACGTCCTCATCATCCTCGACCAGCAGCACGCGCAGACCTTCGAGCGGCGAGGAGAAACGCTCCGGCGCGATCTTTTTTGTCCGCTCAGGCGCTGATACCGCAGGCAGGCCGGCGATGCGTACGCTGGTGCCGCGGCCCCGGACGGAACGGATCGAAACCCGCAGCGACATCAGGTGGGCCAGCCGCTTGACGATCGAGAGACCGAGCCCGACACCTTCGACGTCCCTGTCACCCCGCTCACGCACCTGGTAGAATTCGTCGAACAGCCTCGGCAGATGTTCTTCGGCGATGCCTTCGCCGCGATCGTGGATCTCGATCGACAGGCCGTAACGATGGCGGCGACAGCCGATCAGCACCTCACTGCCCGGCGCGTATTTCAGCGCGTTGGAGACGATGTTCTGCAGGATGGTGGTGAGAAGGGCGGCATCGATGCGCACATGATGTTTGGTGCGCACCACTTTGAAGGTGGTCTGCGACCACTGCGCCCGGCTGGCGTTCTGGGTCAGCACTTCGTCAATGACATCCTGCACGGCAACCACTTCGAAATGCGGTATCACCTTGCCGCTGTCCAGCGTCGAGATGTCGAGCAGCGAGCGGAACAGGCCCGACACCGAATGCAGTGAGCGGTCGATGTTCTCGACCATCTGCTTCTGCTCGCGGTCGAGCCCGGTATCCCGCAGACAGGCGGTGAACAGGCTGATGGCGTGGATCGGCTGGCGCAGATCATGGCTGGCCTGCGCCAGGAAGCGCGACTTGGCAAGGTTCGCTTCATGCGCAGCGTCGTAGGCCTCATAGACCCTTTGCAGCAGTGCGTAGATATAGGCCGGCACCAGGATGGTGGTCATCACCAGTGTCAGCGCCACATACGGGTTCGCGCGCCAGTAGGTGTTGAGATAGCACGACAGAGCGATCGTCACCAACGCCATCGCCGTGGCAAGGAGCAGGTACCGCGGTCCGAAACGGAGCCCATTTCCGACCGTAACCCAGAGCAACGCCGCGTAGAGCGGCAGCAGGGCTGCACCACCGATCGACATTGCCGAGCAGAATGCCAGGTAGTCACAGGCCATCGAAACCAGCCGCCGCGGCTTATAGACCACCGGTTTGGCAACCACCCACCACAGCAACAGCCATGAAAAGGGAACATAGGCGGAATAATACGCGGCAAAACCATTGGCATAGGATGTTGCCGCATTGTCGAGCCAGGCGACAATCCAGATGTAGATCGCGAGGATCGGAACAAGGACGATCCGCACGATCGCCTGGGAGCGCTCGGCTTCGTAGTTCTCGTGCTCCCTGGCTTCGAAAGTGCCTGCCATCTTAACGGGAAAAAACCTCCGGCGATCGCGCCGCTTCAGCATCGCCCCCTCCATGGGTCGTGTGGCATCGGTATTCCCCCTACACCGATGCCCGCCTCCTGTGAACTCGCCGACATCCGCAGTCAGCGCAAACGCGCACCAGCCTGGCTGACCAAACGATCGATCTTGAGTTTCTCTGCCGTCATCATCGAACGAAGCTCGGCCGGACGGATCGGTTTTGCCAGGATCGCGATCTCCGGATCGCCGAGATCATCTCTCACCCTGTTCTCGTCGTGACCGGTCATGACAATCGCCGGCACCTTGCGTTTCAACAGGTTCCGGACGCGCGCTATGCAATCGACCCCGGTTGCTTTCGCACCAAGGTCGAAGTCGGTCACGATCAGGTCGCACTCGGCCACTTCGTCCGGGATCGTCGGCTGAATCTCGACAACGCAGCCCCACCGCCGCAGCAAGGTGGCGGTAGCCTGCAGAACATCCTCGTCGTCCTCGACAAGCAGGACACGCAGGCCTTCGATCGCCGGTCTCGGTCCCTCCGTTTGCGATTTCACCGCGATGGTCTGCGATGCGATCTGAAGGCCCTCGATGATGACAGTCGTGCCCTGCCCCGGCACGGAGCGCAGATAGGCCGACAAGCCCATCAGTCGCGTCAGCCGCTTGACGATCGGCAGGCCGAGACCGACACCATCGACGTCGCGGTCGCCGCGCTCCCGGACCTGATAGAACTCGTCGAACACCCTCGGCAGATGATGCGCGGCGATGCCGTTGCCGCGATCATGGACCTCGATAGCCAACTGCCCCTGGCGGTGACGGCAACCGATCAGAACGGGGCGACCCGGTGCATATTTCAAGGCGTTGGAGATGACGTTCTGCAGGATGGTCGTCATCAAGGTAGCATCGATGGTAACATAGCTTCGCGTCGAAACCGCCCGTAGTTCGACACCAGCCCATTGCGCCGCTTCGGAATTCTGCCGGATGATGTCCTCGAACAGATCCTTCACCGCAACCGGCTCGAAAACCGGTATCACCTTGCCGCTGTCCAGCGTTGAGATGTCGAGCAGGGAGCGGAACAGGCGCGACACGCTCTGCAGCGAGCGATCGACATTCTCGACCATCTGGCGTTGCTCGCGGTCGAGCCTGGTATCCTTGAGGCAAGCGGTGAACAGGCTGATGGCATGGATCGGCTGGCGCAGGTCGTGGCTTGCCTGCGCCAGGAAACGCGACTTCGCGACATTGGCCTCGCGCGCGGCATTAAACGCTGCGTAGACCCGCTCGAGCAGGCTGTAGGCATAGGCAGGAACGAGAAGCGTCGTGAAGAGAAGGGTGATCGTCACATAGGGGTTCTCGCGCCAGAACGGGTTGAGATAGGCAGTCACCAGAATGCTCAGGAGAGCCATGCCGGTGGAAGCAATCAGATAACGCGAGCCGAAGCGCAGGCCGTAGCCCACGGTCACCCATAACAAGGGAGCATAGGCAGGCAGCAGCGCGGCCCCACCAAAGGTCATGATCCCGCCCACAGCGATGTAGTCGCTGACCATCGAAATAGCCCGCCGAAGCAGGTTCTCGCCCGGCCACTTCACGATCCAGAACAGGATCAGCGCCGAGACAAGGATGTAGGATGAGAACGACAGGATCGTCTGGGTCGTGCTGAACGCCGTATCGCCTCTCGACGAGAAGACGCTCAGCATGCCGACCGTGAACAGGGTGGCGGCACCAAGACGAAAGGTCGCCTGCGCCCGTTCGGCATCGGTCGGCCTGTCGTTACGGGTAACGAAAAGGTCAGCGAATTTTTTACGCAAGCCACCAGGCATGATGTGCTTCCCGATCAGGGGGCAGAAGCTGATCGCCCGGGGCTCGACAATCAGGGCATTTCGAATGCCGCCATTGGACCGGCGACATTCCTGAATGCAAAAAGAGAGTCAGAGCGTTTGCGTTTTTCACGGAAGCGCAGGAATGCTCTAACTCTTTGTTTTTACGCAATTCGAGATGGAGAACCGTTACACGGTTTGCCTGGAACTGCGCCAGCCTCCCTTTGTCATTTCCCCAGTTGCATGGTTCTTTCGAGGGCCTGGCTGAAGCCCTTCAGTGAGATCGAGAAGGCAACATCCTTTTCGGTGTCGGAAGCGAAGGCGCCAAGCTTGAGCGCGGTGCCGGTCTTCAGCGCCGCGGTGGTCGCCGGCGTGAAGGTGAGCCGTACGATGCAACCGCCAGGCAGGCAGGTGCGGAAGCGTGACGGCTTGCCCGGTGGTGTGTCATCGACCGAGAAGGTCACGCCCTTGTCGAGATTGAGCCCGAACGGCATGACCAGGATGCCCTTCAGGCCGCCATCGTCGGCCGGGCTCAATTCGACGGTGAGCACACGCTGGCCGTTCTGGCTGACCTGTCCCTGCGAGAAGGCACACTGCTTCTTGTTGTCTGCCGCCGCCACGCAGGCGACGCGCCAGTCGTCATAGGTTTCCGACAGCGACGACGGACCACCGGCAGCGCCGGCGGCTGGTTGCTGCTCCTGCCCGGAAGCGGCAGACGCGGCAGCCAGGAAGGCCGCCGCGCCAATCAACAATCGGATGGCTGGCATCAGAAACGGATGCCAAGCCTTGCGTCGACGCCATTGGTCGATGACCCGGAGCCGAACTCGCCATTGTAGGAGATGCCGATCGTGGCATTGTCGGTCACCTTCATGTCGAGACCGGTCTGCAGCACGAAGGTGTTCTTGGCGATCGGCACACCGGCCACCGTGAACAGGCTGGAACCGGCGAAGCCGACCGTGGTGAACGGCGTGGTGTCGCCGAAAGCATGCTTCCAGCCGACCGTTCCGTTGGCCGATGCGGCGACCGAGCCCAGCATGAAGTCGGTCGAAGCACGCAGGCCAAGCGTCGAGAAGGTGGTGTTGGTCGTCTGCGCCTCGGCACTCAGGGCCGCGGCACCGCCCTTTTCGGTGAAACCGTCGGTATGCAGGCTGACATGGGCAAGGTTCACGAACGGCTCGAAGGCAGCACCGGCCGCATCGAGGCGATAGCCCAGTTCACCGAAGGCCTGGAAGGCACCGGCATCGTAGTCCGCCGACAGGCCGTCATTGAAGCCACGGAAGGAGACGGTGCGGCCAGTCTCGATGTTGCTCCAGGTGTAGGAGAGCCCGGTGCGCAGTGCGAGTGCACCCCAGCGCGTGCCGCCATAGAGGCCGAGGTGGTAGTTGTCACTGTCACCGGAGGACGAGCGGTCCTTGGCATCGAAAGAGGTGCGGCTGTAGCCTGCCAGCACACCGACACGCCAGGCTTCCGCCAGCTCTGTGTCGATACCGGTGACGAAGCCGCCGGTCGACTGCTTCATGCGGGATGCGTTGCCGTCGCCGTCGATGCTGCTCCAGGCACCGAAGACCTGGCCCCAGGCCGCCGTCTTGGCGGTGGTTGCGGCTTCGATGTCCTTGCCGTCCGGCCCATAGGCCATGACCGGCATGGCGGCTGCGGCAACCTCACCGAAGGCGGCACGGACACGATCATTGGCCGCATTGCGCACATATTGCGACGAGTTGATCAGCGCGGTCGCGCCGGACGCATGCACTTCGCCGGACAGCTGTTCGAAGGCGGCACGGCCGTCGGCAGCGTTGAGCGGCAGCAGCGCATTGTAGAGCGCATGACCGGCGCCACCATCCTGCGGCAGCGAATTGAGTGCGACTGCCGTCTCGTACTGGTTGCGCGTTTCGGTCGCGTCGTCGAACGGGCCACTGACATTCGGGCCCGGACGAGAGGGCTTGCTCGGCTCGCTGGGCTTACCAGGCTCGCCGCCAGGTTCGCCAGGCTTACCGGGTTCGCTTGGCTCACCGGGCTTGCCGGGTTCCGTCGGATCTTTCTTGACCTGGATCTTCAGATCGACCTGATTGGCCTGCTGGTCCAGCGAGACATCAAGGAAGGCCGACTCTGAAAGAGCTTGGGCGAACTGACCGGTGATACCACCAGCCGCCGTCAGGATGGTATAGGTCTGGCCCGTCTGGTAGTTCGCCGCCGCATCCAGCGCCGTCACATTGACGTTGACGTTGTTCTTGATGTCGACCACGCCGTTTTGGTTCACGGATTCGACGACGATCTTGTCGGCAGTACCGTTGCCTGCAATGTCAACGTTGTAGATCGAGTTGGCATAGAATGTCAGGTCGCCCTTGACCGTAATGGTGCCGATGCGATTGTCCGATGTTCCAGGCGCGATCACACCGCCATTGACATCCGTCGAACCGATGGTGCCCCAGCCTTCAAGCCGGCCCTTGGCGTTCACATCGAACACGCTGGAGTAATAGCTATTGTTCGCAACAAGCTGGCCGGTTGCGCCGCCGAGAACCAGCGTACCGTTGTTCACCCTGAAGCTCGTTCGGGTCGGGCTGATTGGATGCGGATCGGACGCGGCCGTGCCCAGGTCACCCTTCAAGACAAGTTTGGCGCCGTCGCCATCGACGACCACACCGCCACCCAACCTTCCGGCAGTCGAATAGAACTTCGTCAGGTCACCCGACAGGATGGTCTCGCCAGCCAGCGCCGTGATGATGCCGTTGCCAACCAGGGCATTCTCCATCGTATAGGCAGTGCCGCCAGCACCCGTATGGTTGAAGCTGAGATGACCCTCGCTCTTCGTCGATCCAAAGGTGATGACAGCTTCCTTGTTGATGCTGCCTGCCGCCTCGGCGGCAAGCGGCTTCGGTTCATCGAAGACATCCGACATGTCGATCTTGCCGCCGATGGTCAGATAACCATTTTCGCCGGTCAGCTTGATGCCGTTGGCGACGTTCAGCTTGGCGCCATTCGCAACTGAAAGATTGCCGTCTTCGATGGTCAATTTGTCGGTGACGTTGAACGACGATTTTTCGCCGGTCAGATAGAGCGTGTTTTCATTGATGATGGAGTTGGAAATCTCGGCAGTCGAGGTGGTGACGGTAGCGCCGTTTTCAATGGTCATATCGCCGCCGAGCTTGAAGTTGCCGGCATTGACCCACTTCGATCCTTCGCCTGTGACAAGCACGTTCGCGCTGAGATGATCCGACGAACCTTTGCCGAATGTCTCGACAGAGTTGGTGGCGACGGAACCACCGTTCGCAATCGTGATGGTGCTGCTTCCGGTGGCGTCCAAACCCGTGCCGAGACGAAGCTCGTCCGTGGTCAACGATGAACCCTGACCTGTGACAACCAGTGTCCCCTTGGCCTTTTGTCCGTACCCGACATAGGTGTACTTGGCGTCCGCCTTACCGCCATTTTCGATGCGCAAGGTGCCGTCGCCGCCGTAGATCGGGACCGCTGCATAGCCATCACCGCCACCGCCGATGTTGAGTGTCTTGTCTCCGGTGCCGGTGCGCAGAATATTCAGTTCCGAGCCCGGACCGGTCACGACAACAGTACCCTGGGAACCACCGTTACCAGCGATGATGACATTGTCACCGACCGTGACCTTGGCACCGCTGTCGATCGTCAATACCGCGCCCTGTGTATACAGGCCGATGATCAGGTCGTCGGTGAACGCACGATCGCTCGACCACGTGTCACTCTCGCCGACACCGTCCAGCAGGGTATCTTTTGAATCCGGCGGCGTTGCCGCGAATGCCTGGCTGACACCAGCCAGCGACACAGCCGCAGACAACGCAATCGCGACACCTGCCCCGCCGCTGCCCAGAATCGTGGAAGCCAGGAGAATTTTTGTCCAGCGCGCTGCGCCTGATTTTCCGATCGTATTTCCGATCAAGACACGTCCCTCATTAAGTGCAAAGCGTTCGTCGCCGAACAACGAAGCATGACCGTCAAAGCCCGCCCGCCCGACGACCACGCTCAAACCGCAACGGGGCGATCTAGCCTTTTGAGGAGTACGGCGGCCATTAGCACACATGCACTAGCGGCAGGTGCGCGCGCCGCCGCTTCGGACACCGATTGAGAAAATCAAAATAAAACAAGCGCTTGCGAGGCAAGCGCTTGTCCAATCGCTATAGGCCGCCTGCGACGGCGGCCACTCTTGCTGCAACCGCGTTCCTACAGCGCGGAGCCCTGCACCATCTGAGACAGTGCCTCCGCAGAATCGCTTACCCATTTCACTGCCGATGGCCGAAGGGCCAGATCGAAATGCTCGCGGCCCAGCAAGGCATTGACGATGACAGCACTGCGCCACGCCATCAGACTGAGCTGCGGTTCGGCGATGCCATGGCTGTGGCGGCCGGCATTGAGCGCAAAGATGCGCACAGCCTCCGGACCTTCCCATTCCACGGAAAAATCCTCGCGCAGTTTGTAAAGGCCGCGTTCGTCGAGATCGAGCCGTTCGCCGAGCGGCGCCAGGAATTCCGGCACGGTGAAGACATAACCGGTGGCAAGCACGACAGCGTCCGCACTCACCATCTCCACGCTGCCGTCGAAACCGTTGCGCATGACGAGGCGGAATTCGCCGCCTTCATGGCGCAGGTCGAGAACCTCGCGGTGCGGCAGGAAGGCCAGATCGTGTTTCTTGCCGGACAGGTGACGCAGTGCATAACTCTTCTGGTAGATGGCCCGCAGCGTCGAAGCCGAAATGCCATCGCCCGCCAGTTTCTGCTGTGCCACCGTCGGCTGCTTGCGCGAGCGCGGCAGTGCATGGAACCGCTCGACATATTGCGGGGTGAAGAATTCGTCCGTGAAGGGAGAATCATCCAGCGTCTGGAAATTCTGCCGACGGCTGATCCAGGCAATCGACTGATCCGCCGCTTCCGGCTGCGACAGCAGATGCTGCATGATTTCGGCGCCGCTCTGGCCGCCGCCGATGACGACGATACGCCGTCCGTCCAGCCCGCCCAGCCGATAGGCAGCCTGACTGGTGTGGAAGCAGGTGTCGCCCAACAGGGCTTGACCCCAGTTGGGTATGTTCGGCTTCAGCCCAACGCCCAGCGACAGATTGTGCGCCCGCTGCGTTTCACCGTCGAAGCGAATATGAAAGGCCCCTTCCTCGAAACGAACCTCGCGCACGGGTCGCTCGAAGCGGAGATTGTCGAGACCTGCAGCGACCCATGAAAGATAGCGGGCGAATTCGCGACGCGGAATCGCATCGAAATCGGCGTTGAGGAACTCATAGAACCGCTTCTGCGAGACGAGGTAGCTGGCGAAACTCCACGGGCTGGTCGGCAATGTGGCCGTCACCAGGTCCTTCATGAAGGATGTCTGCAGTTCCACGCCCTCCAGCATCATGCCCGGATGCCAGTCGAAGGCTGGTTTGTCGTCGAAGAATTGTACGTTGGCCGAGGGGATCGCATCGAGATGCGCGGCAAGGCTCAAATGAAATGGGCCGATGCCGATACCTGCGAGGTCGAGGACTGGGGAAGTCATGGACAGCTCCGTGGTTTAGAGCATTTTGTAGCCAAGCGGGATCACTTGGCGTTACAAAAATGCGACGAAAACAAAAACTTAGAGCGTTTCCGCGTTTCCGTGAAAAACGGAAACGCTCTAGTCATGCCGCTTTGTCTCGGCCTGTCGACAGGCCGATATGGAGAGGGTTGTCGAGTTCGGTACCGAGAGCGGGAACCGGCCGCTCGCCGGCGTCGCCATAGCCGATGGCAAAACGCACCTTGTTGATGGCGATGCGTGGCATTTTCGGCAGGAGCAGATCGAACTGGTGGAAACGCTCCGCCAGTTCCGGATGCTGCGCCTGATAGGACAGCACGCAGTCGGCGAGCACGCGGTAGAAAACCGCCTCGTCGAGCCCGTCGAAATCAGCCAGCGCAGCCGAAACGAAGCGCAGCACGCTGGCAACATGGCCGGTCTGCAGATGCTGCAGCAGATGTGCCGGCGGGCGCTGTTTCAATGTGGCGCGAACCGCTGGGTCGAGTGTGGCGAGTTCCGGGAAATCGGCATCGACCAGGTCGAGATCACCCTGGAAGTCCTTGACCGCGACACCGACCGGCACATCGCCTTCGAGGATGATGGTGACGTTCTGGCCATGGGCGATGAAACCCACGCCGTACCGACACAGGAAATGATAGAGCGGCACGAAGACGCTGGAGAACAGGCGCTGCAGCCAGGCCTCGTGGCCAAGGCCGGAGAGCTCGATCAGGGCGCTGATGACAGGGCGGCCCTGCACGTCGGTTTGCGTGAGCGCGCCCATCATCATCGGCCGCCGGCCCTTCGGCAGATGCTGAAGCGGGCTCTCGCGCCAGATCGCGCCCAACATTTCAAGGTGCTGGTAAGGCACAGCCTCGATGCGTTCGAACTGAGGGTGCGGATAAAAGGCGCCCGCCACTTCGCTGAGTACAAGAGCCGGCTTCAGCACCGGGTCAGCGGCCGCAGTATCGGCCAGCCAGCGCGACAGCAGCGGGCCGATATCCATGTATTTCCCAGGCACGCCGCGCCAGGCAGAGGTGTTGAGCACGGTAAGCGGCAGCTTCACATGCAGCGCCTCGGGCCGTGAGACATTGGCCAAAGTGCGCAGGGATTGCTGGGCGGCGAAAAAGTCACCGAACTGTCCGAGCGGTACGATGCGCCCGGCAGCAACCTCGCCGGCGTAGGTTGCGGCAAGCATGGCCTGCCACTGCCAGGGGTGGACGGGAACAAGCAAATGCGTCTCCGCGGATGCGCCGGCGGCATCGCGAGCGGTTTCGAGGCGCGCCCGTTCGGTCCGGTTGAGAGCCGCGTCGAGCAGAGCACCTTCGGTCACATCGCGATCGGTCGAAAAGCGTAACTGCGTGCGGTCCGCAGCAATCCAGAACAGCTGGAACTCGGACACGAATTCGGGCGAATAGGTCTCGAAAGCCTCGAGCCCCCAACCGATACGCCCCTTGTTCGCCGGCGCCTTAGGGTGACCGTCAAGCAAACGCTGCAGGTCGAGGTCCGGCAATCTGGCGAGGTCGAAGGCGCTGAACGCCTCACGCTGTGCGAGGATGCGCATATCGGCCATCAGGGTGTTGTAGAGTTCCTTGGCATAGGTGCTCAGCGTGGGAGCGGAGATCTCGAGCACGGCGCGCGCATCGACGAAGAAGGCAACCGCATCTTCTGCCGGCATCTCGCCATCACCCGCGGCCCGCACCAGCGTTTCCGGGTCTATGGACAATTGCCCCCAGATGCGGCGCACGGCTTCGAAGCGATAGGCAACATCATCGCCGAGCGGCACTTCCCAATGCCGGCCAGCCGCGTCCAGCGGCCGAACCGTCAGCACCTCCTCATAGATCAGTTCCGAGATGGCGCGCGCCAGAATGGCCTGGTTGGCGCGACGCCACAGCTGAGCGGTGACGGCTCGCCCCTTGGGCAAAGGTCCGAGTGCTGGCCCACTCACAGCGGCACCTCGCTGAAGAAGCGCTCGCGTTGGCAGCAGACGAACATCGCGCGTTTGTGCGGGAAGTCGAACTCCTTGACCTTGTCGTAGGCGGCATCAGCACAATAGCTCAGCATCTTGTGGTTCGACGCCCGCGGCTCGCCGACGATCCGCTGCGTACGCGGATCGTCGAGGAACAGGTAGTGGGTCACAGAACGGAACAGCGCCAGCGTCTTTGGCCGGCCGAGATGCCGCTTGTTGCCGATAAGCCCATGCCAGCCGCGATCATAGTCGGTCGGCTCGTAGTAAGGTCCGAGGCGGTCTTCCTTGCCCCAGTAGAATTCGAGATAGCCGCTCGGCTCGCCGTCCAGGCTGGCAATGACGCCAAAAATATGCGGATCCTGTTCCTGGGCTGCGAGATAGCCGTCCAGTTCTTCCCGGCTCTGCGCCAGTTCCCAGAAGAACGAGACGCGTCCGTCATTCATCCATTCATGGAACAGGTCCAGGTCGGTTCTCCGGTCAATCGGCCGGAACGACAGGGTAACATCGAGATCGGGCAGCCAGCGCTCATACATGACGCCATTGGGGCGTGGCGAACGCAGCGGCGGCAGCCGATCGGCAGGGCCGATCGAGGTCTCGACGGCAGGATAGGTCAGATGCGACGCCTGCTTGCGCCAGAGCAGCGGCAATTGTCGCAGCACAGAGCGGTTGAGAACCGTGCGCGACTTGCCGGCGACAGGTTCTGCGGTGCGCGCTGTCGCCAACGCACTCACCGACCAGCTTTCCTCGACCGGTGGCAGCAGGATCCGCCCAGCCTCTGGAAAACGACAGAAGACCGCATCCGCGAGCGCCGCGAGCATTTGCGGTTGATCCTGCCTGCCAGCCTCGAAGGCAACATCATCAAGCAGCAGATCCGCCTGATGCCGGATCAGCGCCGCCTGCGCGATCCGGACACCGGCAGGAGACATCAGGGTCAGTTTGCTGCCATCGAAGCGGACTTCGAACGCGCCGTCGTCCGAGGCCAGGAAATGTTTGCTGACGGCAAGGATGCCATCTGTTCGGTCGGGCTTTTCTCTCAATTGGATGTTCATGCGGGCTTCCTCGTGAAAAGCGGGTTGGACATCGGGACGTAACCGGCAAGCGGGTCGGTCACTTCGGTGTTCTCGTTGGTGTTCTTCAACGAAAACAGGAAATTGCCCTTGCTGCCGAGCGTGGGAGAATTGAGCAGATAGTCGAGACAGGCCGGATTGCCGGGGCCCCGCGCGGCGAGCCGTTCCAGAAGCAGGCGGAAGCGTGCGAGCAGCGCCTCTTCACTGGACAGGCCGGCATCGGCGAGCGCCGAAACGACGGCGAAGACCCCGTTAATGACGAGATAGTAGCCAAACAGGCGCGCCGCCGCTTCGGCGTCGAAGATATGATCGCCCCTGCCGCCGGCAGAAGGCAGGTGCGTGCGCAGCATCGGCAGGAACTCGCGCACATAGCCGGTGCCCTGGCAGTCGCGGAAATAGAGATGGCTGGGCCAGCCGTCGTTCAGTCCGACGACGAGGTTCTGCTGATGGGCGCCGAACAACAGCCCGAATTCCGAGAAGGCCAGGAAGAAAGGTTCGATCGCCGTATCGAGGAAGCGTTCAAACCAGCACTCCGCGACAACGGAAGGCTCCAGGCCTTCATTCTTCGCAACCAGCCTGACAAGGTCCGAAAGATGGCTTTCCGCCAGCCCCGGGTGACGCTCGCACAAAGCGCCCAATACGGCGGCCTTCGGAGCACCGTCGCGCAGGAACGGGTTCTCGCGGAAAGACACGATCGTGCTGGTGAGCACTGCACCGTCGGGGCCATCGCGCAACGCCATCCACGCCGGTTCACCCAGCACCGTCAGTGTCGGACAGACAGCTCTCAGCTTCTCGCCCAACGTGCCTTTGACCAGGCTGTGCACCGAAAGCCCACGGTCGCATTCGTGCCGTTCGATGACCCTGCGCGAATTGGTGAGCTTGAGGTCGAGCGAGAATTTCAGCATCCAGGCACTATCTGCCGAATGGATGGTGCGCAGCGACGTCGTCGCGCGCCATAGCGGGCCGCCGAGACCGAGATCACGCACGAGGCCAGCCGCGAAAAGGCGCTGCACGGCCGGCGCCAGCATCAGCCGGGAAGCCTGCCAGGGGTGCATCGGAAAGAGTTGCGACCCTTCGGCTTTCTCCGCAAGTGAGACTGCATCATCGCCGGCAAGGGCGGGCACCATTTCGGCGATGTCATGCGGTTCGGCACTGCCGCAGGCGAAAACCTGCGGATGCACGGCCCACCAATGCAGTTGGAAGGCGCCGCCATATTCGTGAGCGAAGCGGCGCGAATCTTCCTCGGAAAACTCATCACGGCTCATCGGCGTGGGGTGAACGGCGTGACCGAAACGCAGCGCGCTTTCCGCCTCGATGAAATCCGGCACGCCGTCAGCAAACGGTCTGACGGCCCCGCGCACCGCAGCGGTCTGTGCAACCGCCGCGACACTTGCGGCTGCCCGTCGTTGCAGGTTGAGCCGGCTGGCGCTGCTGGAACGACCACGAATATCGTCCTCGCGCATCAGCATGGCGAGAACATCGAAGAGTTCGATCTCGACAAGCCTGCGATCGGTCACAAGCCATAGCCGGCCTTCGAAACCGTGATAGCCGACACACGAACGATGACGCAGCGGCGCGACAACAACCGCACCGCTCGCTGGAAGATCAAGGACAACAACCTCTTTTCCACTCTGGATGGCGCCATAATTTTCGGCGCGATCGAAGCGGCATCCACTCCACTCCCGAATAATAGAATTCAATAATCTATCGACGGATGGCGCAGTATTACTTCTATCTTCTACATAAGTAATTGTGTCCATCGTTTTAACTCGCAGCGGTTGCAATAATATATTTATTGTGAAATTGAGCATGCATGACGTCCGAAGAACGCCACCCATACCTGCCATGACCTCCCAAACCCCTCCTGGAGAAACAAAGCTGACGCGCCGACTGGCGCTCGGCGCCATGTCGATCGGTTTCGGCCAATCGGCCTTTGTCGTGCTGGTGCCGCTCGTGATGGCCCGGCTGCAGCTGACGACCTTCGACCTCGGTCTGGCCGTGGCCGCCGGAACATTCGCCTTCCTTGTCGGCGCACCACTGTGGGGCAGCGCCGGCAATCGCATCGGGCATGGCCGCATGATCCGGCTGCTGGCGCTGGCGATGCTGGGCGCCCAGGCATTGCTGGTGATCCAGTTGTCGGCGGGACCAACGGCCTACACCTTCGCAATCGCCGGACTGATCGTCTCGCGCCTGATCTACGGTTTTGCTGCTGCGGGTGTGATGCCCACCGCCCAGGGCTGGCTGGCCGGCACTGTCGAAACCGCTCGCAGGCAAGCGGCCTTCGGCCTGCTGAGTGCCGGTCTCAATTTCGGTCGGCTCGCAGGTTCGCTGGCCGGCGCCGCCGCCGTGATTGCCTCGCAGGTCACCGTCGCCCTGTTTGCTCTGGCTCCGCTCCTGCTGTGGCTGGTACCGGGCGGCAAAGCTGCACCGACTGACACAGGAACCAAAGCGGCCAGGCTTTCGCCATTCGACAAGCGTATCCTGCCGTTGCTGCTGATCGGCGCCTGCATGACAGCCGGTTTCGGTCAGGTGCAGATCATGCTCGGACCGCTGCTGCAGTGGAAGCTTGGTCTCAACCCGACCCAGGCGGTGAGCGCGACCGGCATCGCGCTCGCGCTGGTGGCGGTCACCATGATCGCGGTGCAGACGCTTGTCTTGCCCAGGCTGCACTGGAACGAGCGCAGCGGCATCCTCGCTGGCATCGGCCTGATCGTATCTGGAATGGCCGGTCTCACGATTGCCGACGGCTATGGCCTTGCGGCGCTTGCCCTGGCCGCGACCGGCTTCGGCACGGCGCTGGCAACGCCCGCCTACACAGCCTGGCTTGCGGGACGTGTGGACACCCACGAACAAAGCGCCGCCGCCGGCTGGCTGTCGAGCGCCCACATAATCGGCCAGACGGCCGGTGCCTTGCTGGGCGGCTTCGCCTTTCGGCTCGCAGCGGAACTGCCGCTGGCAAGCTGCGCAGGCCTGGCTCTTGCCGCCGCCGCGATTGCCGCCACGCTCGAAAGACGTGACCAAACGCAACGGTGAAGACACCGGCCCGCGCCTCGTCATGAAATAGCCTCCGCCGGGCGCTCCGCGGCAGCAGCGCTGCGCAGCATGCCGTAGGTCATGACCACGGCAATTGCGGAGATCGCCGTCGCCAGCGCAAACAGCGGACCGTAACCCAGCAGGTCAGCCAGTTTGCCGGCGAGCATGGAGCCGACCAGATAGACGATGAGCTGAGCGCAGGAGAGAATGGTGAAATCGGTGCCGGGCTGTTCCGACGAGGTCACCGACATGAACAGGCTGTAGAGCGCGACGATCTCCATATAGCGCACCATCGTCTGCAGGAAGGACGCACCGAAGATCGGCGTAGCACCTGAGAGCAGCGCGAAGGCATGCAGCATGAAGATGGCAAAGCAGATGGTGCGCAGCCCACCGAGCAGCGCCAGGACAGAGGCCGATCCGTATTTGCGCAGGAGCAAGGCCGCAACGAAGGAGCCGCCAAGGCCGACGGTGACGGCGGCACCGCCGGAGAGATAGCCGATCCAGTCGAGCGGCACGCCAGCATCGACGAGATAAGCGCCCTCCATCGATTTCACCAGTCCCTCGCTGGCGCGGTAGACCAGTGCGATCCACAGGATCCTGCGCGCTTCGGGCCGCGCCAGGAAATTGCGGATGGAGGGTCTGGTCAGGGCCGCCTGGTTTTCAGCGGCAGGATCCGTCTCGCGCATGGCGAACGCAGCAGCCAGCGGAATGAAGGACAGCACCGCGATCGTGGTGATCGTGACGTCCCAGCCGTAACGGTGATAGAGGATCAACCCCAGCGTGCCGCCGATGACGACGCCAAGTGCCACCGAACCGCCCTGGATGGCATTGCCGATCGGCCTGTCCGCAGGATCGAGATATTTCGCGGCGTAGCCGTCGGTGGCGATGTCCTGCGTCGACAGCAATATCGCCACGAAGAAGCCGATCGAAAAGATCGCCCAGACATCCGTCGGCGCAATGGCCAGCATGCCGAACAGCGCCACGATGATGCCGAGCTGAGTGATGACGACCCAGCTGGCCCGGTGCGCGTGGGCGAACGGGCGATAACGATCGATCAGCGGCGCCCACAGGAATTTGAGCACCAGCGGCAACATCAGCAGGGACAGCATGCCGATGGCCGAGCGGGACACGCCCTGTTCGCGCAGGATCGGGGGGATCGCTGCCGCGAACAGGTAGGATGGGATACCCTGCGCCAGATAGAGACCGCCGAGCACGGCAAAGAGCCTGAACCGCGAGCGGTTTTCCTGGGGTTTCGGGAATTCCGCCGCGCTCATGCCGCCGTTCCCTAGAAGGTGACCTTGAAGGACGCCGCGATGGTGCGGCCAAGACCCGGGACATCCGCGCCACGCGTCGCGGAAGCAGTCGGGTTGACGTAGTAGGTGTTGAAGACGTTGCGTACGCCGAAGTTGAGCTCCTGGCCGCCGGCGAACTTCTTGGTCACACCGATGTTGGCGAGAACCGCACCGTCCAGCTTCTGGGTGGCGATGCGGTCGCGGCCGGAGAACATCTCCAATTCGGTGCGCAGCGTCAGGTTGTCATCGAAATGCGTGACGACATAGGCCAGTCCCTTGTAGGTGGTGGGGATGCGATTGTTGGGCAGATATTCGTCGGAGCCGATCTTGCCGTCCCGGTTGGCGTCGTATTTGCCCTCGACGTAGCCGACCGAGCCACCCAGCGTGAACATCGCGCTGACATCGTATTCTGCGTTGGCTTCGAAGCCCCAGATTCGCTCCTTCTGTTGCGAAACGCGGTTGGCGGCGATGTCGTAATTGACGCCATTGTCGGAGGTCGACAGGTAGGCGCTGGCGCCGGCGCGGACATTGCCCCAGTCGCCACGCAGACCACCTTCCCAGGTGTTGACGACCTGTGGCTCCGGCGCGATGTCGGCATAGCTGATGCGATAGTCGGGCGCATTGGTGCAGGGCAGCAGCGGCCGGATGCTGGTGCCATAGGCATCGCAGGTCTCGGCGTTGGTGTTGAGGCCGGCGCGGCGGGTAAAGCCGCCGATGTCGGTCAGGCTGAAGCCCTGCGAGAAATTGCCGAAGGCCTGCAGTTCCTGGGTGACATCGAAGACAGCGCCGGCGTTGAACGTGGCGGCGTTGTAGTCGAAGGAGCCGCCGATGACGTCGATCGCTGGCAGCCCGACGAGGTTCGACCCAACCAGCACCGCAGCGGCCGGTCGCTTGAAGTTGGCGACGTCGAGATAGAACTGGTCAAAACGCACCCCACCTTGCAGGCGGAAGCGTTCGGTGACCGGGACCTCGGCCTGGGCGAAGGCAGCGACGGAATTCTGCGACGACGGTGCAATGGCATCCTGGCCATTCAGGAGGGTCTGGCCGGTCTGGTCATGCGTGAAGTCGAAGCCCCAGGTCAGCGTGCTGCCCTGTGTAATGAAATCGACGGGCGTGTTGACGGTGACGTTGAGGCCCGAGCGCTGCACATCGAGCGCCGTCTGGTTGAAGGACGCCGTCGGGTCGCGGTTTATCGGCAAAAGGGTCGGCCGCGCCGGATTGGTCGGAAGATAGACCTGCGAGTTGACCCGGGAGAATTTGGTGAAGGGCGACTGCTTGAAGATGTCGTTGTAGAACGCCTTCACTTCAAGCTTGCCGAACAGAAAGTCGCTGTCGGTGAATTTGGCGGCGAGATATTTGGAGTCCTCGACCAGAGGCTCGCCGGTGTAGGCGTCGGAGAAGCTCGGCTTGACCGGGTTGCTCAGATAGTCCGTGAACCAGTCCGGCTTCTGGCGTGCATAGGTCCAGTCGGCGCTGAGTTCGATACGCTTGGAACCATTCTCGTAGCCGACCACGCCGGAAAGATCGCCCCAACCGGTGCGATCGCCGCCGCCCTGTCCCAGCATGGCGTCGGAGGCCATTTCGTTGCCATGACCATCATAAGTGCGGCGGCTGAAATTGCCCGACGCGGACGCGAAATAGTCGAAGTCGCCGCTGCGGCCCTCGACCTGGACGTTGCCGCTCGGCGCCGCCGACTTGCCGAAATTTTCGGTGAAGGCGGTGACACCGGTGCGCACCGTAACCTTCGGCGTATCGCTGGTGCCGCGCTTGGTGATGAAGTTGATGGTACCGCCGGTGGCGCCGGCCCCGTAGAGGCTGGAGGCACCATTGATGATTTCCACGCGTTCGACGATGTCGAGGTCGATGGTGGCGAGAATACGCGAGACGTCGCGGAGCGGCGTGTTGCGCGGCACGCCATCGACCATGATCAGCACACTGCGGCCGCGGAAGGTTTCCGAAGCGCCTGAAATGGTCTCATTTCGCGGCGCATAGCCCGGCACCACACGAGCAATCAGGTCGGAGGCGTTTTCGCCCTGCCCCACCGCCGTGCCGATGGCATCCCGGTCGATTACCTGCACCGACTGCGCGACGCTCGAGATCGAGCGGTCGTCACGCCCGGTGATGATGATCTTGTCGAGCATCGTTGCGCTGGTGGCTGCCGGCTTTTGCGCGTCCTGCGCAGCTGCCGGTTTTTGCGCATCCTGCGCAGGCACCTGTTTCCGCGCATTCTGCGCAAGGGCCGGCCCGGCCAGGATCGAGGAAGACAGCAACGACACCACGACAAGCTTCTGCATTTACACCCCCAGATTGCGGAGCCGGCATGCCCTCTCGCGGCCCTCTGAAGCGCGCCTAAATAACTTAACTAAACGAGTCAAGTTTGAAGACTACAAAAACAGTCAAGTTTTCGCGATGAGATGTTGCAGTGCGGCATCAAGGGCACACAGCAGGGTTTTCATGACGTTGGGGCAGACAGCCGTCTGCAGCCGATGCGTGACCACATGCGGCTGGAATGCTCGCGGAATAAGGGGGGTCTGCCTACCGGGCCGGCAAAATCACCGCTGTAATTTCAGCGGCGCTCCACCGGACGGCCGGTCGATTGGCGGACATGCAACTCAGGCTTGATCAGTTCCTGCGAGGGGCGCACGGTCTGGCCGTTCAGCTTGTCCAGCAACGCGCTTGCGGCACGGCGGCCGACTTCGCGCTGGCCATTCCACACAGTGGTCAAGGCCGGCGTTGCGATCTGCGCTTCCTCGAGATCGTCGTAGCCGGTCACCGAGATATCGACGCCCGGCACGAGGCCGGCTCGTGCGATGCCATTCATCAGGCCGATAGCGACGAGATCGTTCCAGCAGCAGGCGGCGGTCGGCTTGTCCTTCAGCGCCAGGAATTGCGCTGCAGCCTCGAAGCCACCCTGCTTGGTACGCGGTCCCGGCACGCGCCAGGACGGCATGACTTCAAGCCCCGCGGCCTCCATGGCGTTGACATAACCCTGATAGCGGTCGCGGCCGGTCGAGGTCTGATCGGTGCCGCCGACCATGGCAATGCGTTTATGGCCAAGCGAGATGAGATGGTTGGTGGCGAGCGCGGTCCCGTAGGCGTCGTCGCCGCGGAACACCGGCACATGCGCCCCGTCGACATCGCGGGCGATCAGCACCGCCGGCAGCCCGTTTTCTTCGGCCATGATGATGTCGGAAGCCGGCGTGTCGATCGCCGGCGACATGATCACGCCATCGGCGCCAAGCTGCAGAAGCGTGTCGATGAAGGTCCGCTGCTTGTCGAGCTGGTCGTAGTGATTGGAGAGCAGGAAGGTCTGCCGGCTGCGATCCAGTTCGTGCTCGATGGAGCGCAGTATCTCAGCGTAGAACGGGTTCATGATGTCGTGCACGACAACGCCGACGATGCCGGAACGCGAAGTGCGCAACGAAGCGGCACGACGGTTATAGATATACCCGATCTCGCGGGCATGTTCCTTGATCTTCTCACGGGTCGAGCCCGCCACCAGCGGGCTGTCACGCAGCGCCAGGGAAACAGTGGCCGTGGAAACGCCGAGTGCATCGGCAATGGTCGAAAGCTTGATCTTCTGTGCCAGCGCTCTGGGCTCCCGCTCGCGATTTAAACTGTTTAAATGCGGCTTATGCCATCGAACGACGGCAAATCAAAGCTTTTTTGCCAGCTCGCCGGTTTCGGCATCCAGAGCTGCCTTGTTGCGCACACGCAACCGATGTTCACGGTGCAGGATGTAGAGCCCGCTGCCGACGATGATGGCAGCGCCGGCGAGCGTCCAGCCATCAGGAAATTGGCCAAAGATGAAATAGCCGAACCCGATCATCCAGACCATCTGCGAATAGGGGTATGGCGCCAGCGCAGTGGCGGTTGCCAGCTTGTAGGCGCGGATCAGCAGCCAATGGCTGCAGCCGCCAAACACGCCGAGCAGCAGCAGGATCATCCAATGCCAGGCATCCGTCGGCAGAGTGGGGGAAAAGAACAGTGTCGGCGACAGGATGACGGCCGGCGCCAGTGCCGAATAGAAGATCAGGCTTTCCGGCGTCTCGGTAGAGGCCATGCGCCGCGTCATGATCACATAAAGCGAATTGGAGAGCATCGAGGCAAGCGCGAACAGGTGGCCGATGCCGAACGCTCCGACGCCCGGGCGGGTGATCACAAGCACTCCGATGAAACCGACCAGGATCGCCAGCCAGCGTCGCCAGCCGGCCCATTCGCCAAGCAGTGGCCCGGCCAGTGCGGTGATCACCATCGGACCGAAGAAATAGATCGACGTCGTCTCGGCCAGTTGCAGCGTGCGCAATGCGACGATGTTGCAGAGCGTGGAACCCGCCAGCAGCATGCCGCGCAGGATGTGGGCCTTGAGATTGACTGGCCGGAAGCGCCCGATGCCCTGCCACGCCCGGTACAATCCGACGACCAGAACGACATGGACGGTGAAGCGTGCCCAGGCAATGAACAGCGGCGCCAGACCGGCAAGGACGAGGTACTTGATCGAGGTGTCAAGGAAAGAGAACACCACATAGACAGACAGCATGTAGGCGATCGCCGCCGGCGGCGTCGCGATATCATCCTGTCTGTTTGGCTGGTTCACTGCGGCAAAGGGTCATGAAAATGATCTTGTCCGCTTGTGCGGGAAGAGGCGTCCGGCAGCAACACAAAAGATGTCATCCACCTTGGAATTTTACGCCTCGCGCGGTTCCGCTCGGGCTTTGTCCGTTCAGGCGTGCATGCGAGCGCCCTTGGTGATCTTGTCGACGGTCTTCTTGTCCGCCCTCAGCGCGATACCGACAACCTTGGCATCGTCCGGTGCGAACTGGGCAAAGGTCTCGCGATTGAGCGCATCGAAGCCAGTCGAGAACATCTCCTCGACATAAAGCGACACTGTGATGTCCCGCTCCAACGAACGGCGATGGATCGTGGACAATGTCGCCTGATCGGCCGACAGCACGATGACCGGCTGGATGGAGAGCGCGTTGTAAAGATTGCCGGTGCGATCGCGATAGGGTTCGCCGATCATGTCCGGGAACTGCGCGGCAACGCCCGTGCTCAGGAATGCAGTCACGTTGAGTTTCTGCCAGACGGCGAGATCTTCCCTCAGAACGACTGTAAATTTCGTATCGAACATGGCAGCTTCCTATATTGGTTGCGATGAATGAGATGATGTCCACCGATCTAGCCGCCGAGGCCTTCCAGGGTCTTGGACGTTTGTGCGCAAACGACAGCGGCGACCGCATCGTGCAGGCACCGGGTGCCGCAGGCCTTGAACGCATCGAGGCGTGGTTCCACGGCCCGGTTTTCGACCCGCATCGCCATGACACCTATGCGATCGGCGTCACGCTTTCCGGCGTGCAGAGCTTTCACTATCGCGGTGCCGTGCGGCACAGCCTTCCTGGCCAGTTGATCGTGCTGCATCCCGACGAAGTGCATGATGGAGGCGCTGGTACGGAGAAGGGCCTGCGCTACCGCATGCTTTATCTGGAGCCGTCGCTGCTGGCCGATGCGATGGGTGGCGCGCCGCTTCCCTTCGTGCCGGCAGGCATTGTCGACGACGAAAGCTTCCGCACCACGCTGGCCAGCGCGCTCGGTGAACTCGACCAGGAACTGGATGAGCTGTTCGTCGACGATTTCATTGCCGAGCTTGCCGGCTTCATGCAGTGCCATGCAAACCAGGCGGCTAAACCGCTGGGCAAGACGGCCTGGCGTGCCGTGAACCTTGCCCGTGACTACCTGAAAGACAATGCTTCGGACCTGGTGCGATCGGAGGAACTGGAGGCGGTTACCGGCCTCGACCGCTACGCGCTGTCACGCCATTTCCGCGCCGCTTTTTCCACCAGCCCGCATCGCTTCCTGGTGATGCGCCGGCTGGAGCAGGCAAAGAGAATGATGGCAGTCGGCACGCCGCTGGCAGAGATCGCCGCGGCAGCGGGCTTCGCCGACCAGAGCCATTTCAATCGCCAGTTCAAGAAGGCTTTCGGCCTGACGCCGGGGCGCTGGTCGACCCTGATCCGTGGCGAGAGGCCAGCCGAAATTCTGACGGCGGCCTAGAATAACCGCGAACGCGGAAATGCTCTAAGTTTTTGTTTTCGCCGCATTCTTGTAACGCCAAGTGATTCCACTTGGCTACAAAATGCTCTAGACGGCAACCGCGACGGGGCGGACTTCCTGTTCGTCCTCGTCCTCGTCGGCGAGCACGATCTCTTCATCCGACAGGTTCGCCTCAATGCGGGCGAGCAATTTGAACAGCGTCTTCTGGTCTTTCTTGTCGAGCCCCCGCAGCGCCTGCTTCTCGGTCTTCTTCACCGACTTCTCGATGGCGTGGATGGTCTCACGGCCGGAATCGGTCAGGAAGATATGTGCCTGGCGAGCATCGGCATTGGAAGCGCGCTTCTCCAGGAACCCCTGAGCCTGCAGCCTGTTGATCGTCTTGGTGATCGTGGGCGGGCGAACGCCCAGGCGATCGGCCAGCGTGCCGGGCGTCTGGCCGTCTTCACGGCTCAGCGCCAGCATGATCTGGTCCTGCCCGGCATAAAAGCCGTGTGTCAGCAATCGGGCGGCAAGTGCCGTTCTTGCCAATCTGGCCGCGGAATGCAGCCGGCTCATCGTTGCACTTTTGTCAGCCTTGGCCATGGTCAGTCTCCTGGACCGCGCCTGAAACGGCACAATAGCCGTGGCGCTCGGATTGGCAATGAGTGTTCAAAGAGGCCGGCCAATGAACCGCTTTGCCGGCAAGCCACGCAACATTCGCCGTGGCTAATGACAGATCATTATTTCAGTTAGATGACAAAACATTATTGCATCGCAAAATGCTGCCTGACGAATGACAGCAGACCTGTCTGGATCAGCGGTTTGGCAGGTGCAAAAGCGGGAACGACGTCCTATATGGATGGAAATTTCCCTTCGAGGCCCCAACATGAGCGAGACACAGACGCAGATTCCCGTAACCGTGCTGACCGGCTATCTCGGCGCGGGCAAGACGACGCTGCTCAACCGCATCCTCTCCGAAAACCATGGCAAACGTTACGCCGTGATCGTCAATGAATTCGGCGAGATCGGTATCGACAATGATCTGATCGTCGAGTCCGACGAGGAGATCTACGAGATGAACAATGGCTGCGTCTGCTGCACGGTGCGCGGCGACCTGATCCGCACGGTGGAAGGCCTGATGCGCCGCCCCGGCCGCTTCGACGCCATCCTGGTCGAGACCACCGGTCTCGCCGATCCGGCGCCGGTCGCCCAGACCTTCTTCATGGACGAAGACGTCCGCTCCAAGACCAAGCTGGACGCTGTCGTGGCGCTCGTCGACGCCAAGCATCTGCCGCTGCGCCTGAAGGACTCCAAGGAGGCCGAAGACCAGATCGCCTTCGCCGATGTGGTCGTTCTGAACAAGACCGACCTGGTCACGCCGGAAGAACTGGCAGCGGTCGAAGCGACCATCCGCGCCATCAACCCATCGGCCCGGATCCATCGCACGCAGCGGTCGGGTGTGGCGCTCACCGAGGTGCTCGACCGCGGCGCTTTCGATCTCAAGCGCGCGCTGGAGAACGATCCGCATTTCCTGGAAGCGCATGATCACGACCACGATCATGAATGCGGCCCGGATTGCGATCACGACCATCATCATCACGATCATGATCATCACCACCATGACCATGATCACCACCATCACCACGCCTCGCCTATCCATGATGTGACGGTGCAGTCGGTTTCGCTGCGCGGCGGTGAGATGGACCCGAAGAAGTTCTTCCCGTGGATCGAGAAGATCACGCAGATGGAAGGGCCGAACATCCTGCGCCTGAAAGGCATCATCGCATTGAAGGATGATCCAGACCGCTATGTGCTGCAGGGCGTGCACATGATCATCGAAGGCGATCATCAGCGCGCCTGGAAGGATGGCGAGAAGCATGAGAGCCGGCTGGTGTTCATCGGCCGCAAGCTCGACGCCGAACGCCTGAAGTCGAGCTTCGACGCCTGCCAGGTGGCTTAGTTTGGAGGTCCTGGATGTAGCTACATCCGGGACGCCTCAGTCGCCGGCGCGGCCCATCCGGGTCGCTTGGCTAACGGGCCAACGGGCGGCGCGCGGTTGCGCGCGACAAGTGGTAGCTGACATGCATGCTGGCACAAGCGTGCCGTGATCGCACTTTTCTTGCCTGGACCGGCAAGGTCGAGTAAGCCCCTCACCGGCTTTTAGCTGATGAGGGGCTGTTCTCTTGATGGCCTATCCAAAATCGCGCATGGAATTTCTGCCCAATGCCCACAGTCGCTCCGCTTGATATCGACGGCCATTGCATCGCCGCGGTCTTCCTCAACGATGTGCCGTATTTTGCATTCGCCGACGGCGCGGTGCACAGGTTGGACAATGGCCACAAGACAGTGCAGGCCAATGACGGGCTGCTTGCTGCCGTCTATGACGAAGCCAACAGCCGGCTGATCACCGCCGGCGAAGACGGCAAGGTGTTTTCCGTCAAACCGGAGGGCGTTGTCGAAGAACTGGCCGCAGCCGGCCGCAAGTGGATCACCAGCATCGCTGCCGGTCCGCAGGAAGCGATCGCTTATGGCGCGGGCAAGAGCGCTTTCGTCCGTTTCAAGGATGGCAAGGTCAAGGAATTCCAGCACCCGCGCACCGTTGAAGGCCTGGCTTTCGCGCCGCGCGGCATGCGTATCGCCGTTGCCCGCTACAACGGTGCGACGCTGCATTTCCCGGCCACCGACGGCAAACCGACCGAGCTGGAATGGGCCGGCGCACATACCGGCGTCACCTTCTCGCCGGACGGCAATTTCCTGGTCACCACCATGCAGGAGAACGCGCTGCATGGCTGGAAGCTGGCCGATGCCAAGCATATGCGCATGTCCGGCTACCCCGCCAAGGTGAAGAGCCTGTCGTGGAGCGCAAAAGGCAAATGGCTGGCAAGTTCCGGCGCACCGGCGGCGATCGTCTGGCCGTTCCAGGCCAAGGATGGCCCAATGGGCAAGGCACCGCTGGAACTCGGCACGCGCGGCAACACGATGGTCACCGCGGTCGCCTGCCACCCGAGTGAAGATGTGGTCGCGATCGGTTACGAAGACGGCATGGTCATCGCCTCCCGCTTCCAGGACGCCAAGGAAGTGATGTTGCGCCGCCCCGGCAAGGGCGCGATCACTGCATTGACCTGGGACAAGGCCGAGCGTCGGCTGGCCTTCGGCAGTGCCGTCGGCGATTGCGGCATCATCGACATCACCGCCTGATCTCAAGCGGCACGTGGACTGCCCCTGCGACGCAGCGCCATCCCGTCACGCATGTTGAGGGACAACAGGATGATGTTTGCCGCCCCAGCCGCGAGTTCAAGCGCCTGAACGGCGATGAAGGCAGCATCAAAACGGCCCTGCTCCGCCCAGTTCGCAAGCATGTAGGCCGACGGCAACAGGATCAGCAGGCCGTTGGCGGCGATGAAGCGCATGCGGCGCTTCTTGCGCTGGACGGCAGGGCTCTTCCAGCCTTTGCCCAGCAAAAAACCGGAAGCTCCGGCCAGAGCCATGGCCGGAATGAGCACCAGCATGCCGGTCAGTATGCCGGATTTCACGGCTGCGACAGCGACCATGCTGCCGGACAGTTCAGCCATCACCGTGGACAGCCAGAAACAGGCAACGACGAGCAGCGCGACGGCACCAGCCGCCGCGTGAATCTTCGCTTTCATCGCGATCTCTCGTAATTTGAATAGCATGCTATATACCATTGCATAGCATGCTATTCAATAGCTATTCCTGCGCCATGAAATTCCAGAAAGAACGTTCGGCCGGCTTCCTCGCCAACCAGATGGCACGCCTGTTCGCCAAGGGCTTGCAAAAGCGCATCGGCCCCCTTGGCCTGGCGCCGGCGCAGTTCATGACGTTGCTTGCCCTGTGGGACCAGGACGGATTGACCCAAAGCGAACTGGTGCGCCGCCTCGATGTCGAGCAGGCGACGATGGCCAACACGCTGACGCGCATGGAACGCGATGGGCTCATCGAACGACGATCCAACCCGATCGACGGCCGTTCGCAGTCAATTCATCTGACGGAAAAGTCAAAACGGCTCCGCGATCCGGCCACCGATGCCGCCCGCGACCAGAACGCGACCGCGCTGGCCGATTTCAGCGATCAGGAGAAGGAAATGTTCCTGGCACTGATGCGTCGCGCCATAAGCGCCATGCATGACGACTAATTCGCCATGGTCATTCCAGTTTTTCACTCTGAATTCGCAACAGATGCGTTGAACCAATAGACTTTTTCACGCGACGGATTGCGGTCGTCGATCGCATTTGCTTAGAGTGCGTCCGCGCCAACAGGGGGAGTGAATGAGCGTAGGCAAGAGTTCGAACATCATCGGCGGCATTGAAGCCGGACGCATCGCCCAACTGCGGGCAGCAGAAGCGGAGGTCTTCCGAAAAGCGCGTCCGAAATCGCTGGCCCGCACAGGCAATGGCATCGCCGGCTATTTCGACGGCGTGCCGATGCACTGGATGACCGATTGGCCGACGCCGTTCGCGATCCTGGTCGAAAGCGCCCGACGCGCCACCATCACTGACGTCGACGGCAATCAGCTCGACGACTTCTGCCTTGGCGACACCGGCTCGATGTTCGGCCATTCGCCGGCGCCGGTTGCCCGCGCCATCCGCAAGCAGGCCGGTCGTGGCCTCACCTATATGCTTCCGTCAGAAGATGCGCTTGCCGTCGGTACGCTGCTGCAGGAGCTTTTCGGCCTGCCCTACTGGCAGATCGCCACCACCGCGACGGACGCCAACCGTTTCGCGCTGCGCGTCGCCCGCGCCGTGACCGGCCGCGACAAGATTCTCGTCTTCAATGGCGCCTACCATGGCTCGGTCGACGAGACGATGGTGCGTCTGAAGGATGGCAAGCCGATCAACCGGCCTGGGCTTGCCGGCGAGTTCCGCGACCTGACCCAACGCACCAAGATCGTCGAGTTCAACGACCTGCCGGCGTTGGAAGCGGCACTGAAGGCAAAGGACGTGGCCTGCGTCATTACCGAGCCGGTGCTGACCAATTCCTGCATGGTGCTGCCGGAACCCGGCTTCCATGAAGCGCTCAGGCGTCTCACCCGCGAGACGGGCACGCTGCTGCTGATCGACGAGACGCACACGATTTCGACCGGCCGCGGCGGCTACACCAGGACCCACGGTCTCGAGCCCGACCTGTTCGTGCTCGGCAAACCGGTGGCCGGCGGCGTGCCGGCGAGCGTGTGGGGCATGAGCGAGGATACCGCCTCGCGTTACGCCGCCTACAACCGCGGCAAGGAGCCCGGCTATTCCGGAATGGGCACGACGCTGTCGGCAAATCCGCTGCAATTCGCCACCATGCGCGCCACGCTGGAAGAGGTGATGACGGCAGAGAACTACGCCCATATGGAACGGCTGGCGGGCAAACTCGCCGCCGGACTGGCGGCTGCCATAAAACGGCATCGCCTGCCCTGGCATGTCATGCGTGTCGGCGCCCGTGTCGAGTTCATCTGTGCACCTGGCCCGCTTGGCAATGGCGCGGAAGCGGAAGGCGCGCATGCACCGGAACTGGAAGCGGCCGTACATGTCGCGCTGGTCAATCGCGGAGTGCTGATCGCTCCGTTCCACAACATGATGCTTATCTCGCCGGTCACCACGGCGGCACAGGTGAAACGGCTGATCGCCGCCTTCACCGATGTTGCCGCCAGGCTCGCGGCATGAGACAAGCCAGACAACTAGAGCGTTTCCGTTTTTCACGGAAACGCGGAAACGCTCCAAGTTTTTGTTTTCGCCGCATTCTTGTAACGCCAAGTGATTCCACTTGGCTACAAAATGCTCTATCCTTCAGAGTGCAATCATGACTTCTCCTTCCGGCTCGACGCCTGCCGAGGCCACGGCTTTCCTTGATGCCCATCCTGAAATCGAAGCCTTCGACATCATCCTGACTGACGCGAATGGCGTCGGACGCGGCAAGATCCTGCGCCGCCATGAACTTGCCGGCGTCTATGAAAACGGCCGCCATATGCCGATCTCCATCCTCGGCCTCGACATTACCGGCGAGGATGTCCACGAAACCGGCCTGATCTGGGACTCTGGCGACGGTGACCTGCGCGCCTGGCCGATCCCCGGCACGCTGGTGCCCTTGCACGGGACCAATCCGCCGCGCGGCCAGGTCCTGATGGCGATGTACCATCTCGACGGCGAGCCGATGACCTCGGACCCGCGCCATGCGCTGGCTCGCCAGGTTGAGGCACTGGCCGCCAAGGGCCTGCATCCGGCCGGCGCCTTCGAACTCGAATTCTTCCTGCTCAGCAACGAGCGTGACGCCGACGGCAAGGTGCAGCCGGCCAATGCCGTTCTCGACGGCCGCCGCAGCGGCAAGACGGAGGTCTATTCCGTCGACCATTTGCATGGCATGGAGCCGCTGTTTTCCGACATCTACGCGGCCGCCAAGGCGCAAGGCATCCCTGCCGAAACGGTGATCTCGGAATATGCGCCGGGCCAATACGAGCTGACGCTGAACTACCGCAAGGATGTGATGCGCGCCGCCGATGATCTCATCCTGCTGAAGCGGGTGGTGCGCATGCAGGCGCGCCGCCATGGCGTGACGGCCTGCTTCATGGCCAAGCCGATCGAAAAATATGCCGGTTCCGGCATGCATTTCCATGTCTCGCTGCTGGATGCCGCCGGCAAGAACGTCTTCACCGAGGCCACGCCCGGCACATGGTCGCCGCTGCTGCTCAACGCACTCGGCGGGCTTGCCGAGACGATGGCCGAGTCCATGCTGGTGTTTGCCCCGCATGCCAATTCCTGGCGCCGGTTCGTTTCGCAGTCCTACGCCCCGGTGGCGCCGACATGGGGTGTGAACAACCGTTCCGTTGCTTTGCGCGTGCCGGCAGGCGATGCCAAGAACCGCCGTATCGAACACCGGCCCTCCGGTGTCGATGCCAATCCCTATCTGGTCGCCGCGACCATCCTGGCCGGCGTTGCCAAGGGCATCGAGGAAAAGCTCCATCCAGGTCCGGAAGTAACCGGCAATGGCTATGAGGCCGCCGGCGAGGCGAAGAACAGGATGCCGATCGACTGGCGCGCCGCCATCGACGCGGCGCGTAGCTCAACCTTCCTGAAGAGCGCGCTCGGCCCGGACCTGCACAGGACCTTCGTCGAGATCAAATGGGCGGAATATCTGCGTGTCGCCCGCACGGTAAGCGAACTCGACTATCACCTCTATCTGCACGAGGTTTGACGCCTAGCCCTGCCCTTCCATCAGGGCAGAGCTAGCGCACCAGGATCGCCCTCAGATCGTTGACGTTCGTGCCGGTCGGGCCCGGAACGAACAGGTCGTTTATTGCGTTGAAGGCGGTCCAGGCATTGTTGCCGGCGAGCATCGCCTTGGCATCAACCCCGGCCGCTCGCATGCGCGTCACGGTGGAGGCATTGCAGAATGCGCCGGCATTGTCTTCCGAACCATCGATACCGTCAGTGTCGGCAGCGAGGGCTTCGATGCCTTCAACGCCGTCGATGCCGATGGCAAAGGCCAGCAGGAATTCCGAATTGCGTCCGCCCTTGCCCTTGGCGCGCAGCGTCACCGTGGTTTCGCCGCCGGACAGGATCAGAACCGGCTTCTTGAAGGGCCGGTTGCGCGCAGCGACCTCGCGGCCGATGGCGGCATGCACCGAACCGACCTCTCGCGCTTCGCCTTCCAGCGCATCTGAGAGGATGACCGCCTCGACACCCTGGCGCTTTGCCTCCGCAGCCGCGGCCTCCAGCGAGACGGCGGCGGATGCGATGACATGGACCTCGTTGCGGCTGAACTTCGCATCGTCTGGACGCGGCGCTTCGGAAGCAGGCGAGTTGATGTGCGCCATCACCGCATCCGGCAGTTTCATGCCATAGGCGTTGATGGCGGCGAGCGCATCAGTGCGGCCGGCCTCGTCCGGAACCGTCGGCCCGGAAGCGACGAGTGCCGGATTGTCGCCGGGAATGTCGGAAACGATCAGCGACACCACCCTGGCCGGCCAGGCAGCGGCAGCCAGGCGCCCGCCCTTGATGGTGGAAATGTGCTTGCGGATCGTGTTCATGGCCGAGATCGGCGCGCCGGAAGCCAGCAGTGCCTCATTGACGGCGATCTCGTCCGCCAGCGTCAGACTGCCGGCAGGTGCGGGCAGCAGCGCCGAGCCGCCGCCGCAGACCAGCGCGACAACCAGATCATCCTCGCTGAGACCCGAGACGATCTCCTGCAGACGCTTCGCAGCGGCAAGGCCGGCAGCGTCCGGAACCGGATGCGCTGCCTCCACCACCTCCAGATGTCTGGTCGGTGCGCCATAACCGTAACGTGTGACGATTAGCCCCTCGATCGGTCCGTCCCATACCTTTTCAAACGCCGCAGCCATCTGCGCCGAGCCCTTACCTGCACCGATGACGATGGTGCGGCCCTTGGGTTTTGCCGGCAGATGCTTGCGGATCGTCAGTTCCGGATCCGCCGCGGCCACGGCAGCCTCGAAGATCGCGGTGAGGAAGGCCTTCGGATCGAGGGTCATGGAGAAGCCTTTGTTTAGCGGCGGATAGAGAGGTCAGTCACCGGATAATGGCAGGGCTAGCTCGGCGCGGTTTGCGCCGAGATGCGCGCACAAGGCGTCGACCACGACATTGTGGTCCTCCCGCTCCGGCAATCCGGAAACGGCGATCACGCCGATGACGCCGGCGCCTTTGACGGTGACGGGAAAGCCGCCGCCGGCGAGCACATATTCAGAGACATCCAGCCCCTCGCCGACCTTGAAGGTACGGTCCGGGCGTTGCTGCTCCAGCACCAGACGATAGGTGCTGCGCAGATAGCGCTTCACCACATTGATCTTGCGCCGCGCCCAATCGGGATTGGACGCGTTGGAGCCTGGCATGGCGGCATAAAACAGCGGCCGGTCGAAGGTGCGGATGTCGACGATGATCGGCAGGTCTTGCTTCAGCGCCCGCTCGCGGATCGCGCTGCCGATCTCGAAGGCGACAGCCTCATCGAAGCGTTCGAAGACCAGCGCCGCCTCCTGACGCTTGATCGTCTCGATATCCTCGCTCGCGGCCATGCTTCCTCCCAGAAGACGTCCTTTCGCGTTTACGGCAATCTGTCCTAGGGTCAAGGGCGGATCAGGAATTCGCCATGATAAGGTCACTCTTGGCCGGCTTGCCGGCGACATAAACCTCGCGCACGACACGGTCGTCGCCGACCGTCTGCAGCAGGAACAGTTCCTCCGCCAGCGAATTGACGCGCTCCGAACGCACCTGCAGCAGCGGCGTCGCCCGGCTGTCGAGCACGACGATGTCGGCATCGGTTCCCGCATCCAGCGTGCCTACGCGGTCGGCCACCGACAGCGCCTCGGCATTGCCGCGCGTGACCTGCCAGAACGACTGGAACGGATTGAGCTTTTCGCCCTGCAGAGCAATGATCTTGTAGGCCTCGTCCATGGTACGCAGCATCGAATAGTTGGTGCCGCCGCCGACATCGGTCGCCGTCGCAATGCGCAGCGGCTTCTCGCGCCTCCGATAGCCCTGATAGGCGAACAGGCCGGAACCGAGGAAAAGGTTGGAAGTCGGACAGAAGACGGCGACCGCGCCCGTATCCGAGAGCACATCGGCCTCGCGCTCGGAAAGATGGATGCAGTGGCCAAGCAGGGTCTTCGGGCCCATCAGGCCATAATGTTCGTAGACGTGGGTGTAATCCTTCGACCAGGGATAAAGCTCCTGGGTGAAGGCGATCTCGGCGTGGTTTTCGGAAAGGTGGGTCTGAATATGCAGGTCAGGATGCTCGCGGGCGAGCACCTGCGCCATTTCCATCTGCTCCGGCGTGGAGGTGATGGCGAAGCGCGGCGTGATCGCATAGAGGCCACGGCCCTTGCCGTGCCAGGCCGTGATCAACGCCTTGGTATCGTCATAGCTCGATTGCGGCGTATCGTGCACCGCTTCCAGCGCGTTGCGGTCCATCATCACCTTGCCGGCAATGACCAGCATGTCGCGATCATAGGCTTCCGCGAAAAAGGCTTCCGCCGACTGCTTGTGCACCGAGCAATAGGCAGCCACCGTCGTGGTGCCCTGGCGGATCATCTCGTCGAGGAACAGCCGGGAAATGCGCCGGCCATGCTGTGCGTTCTCGAATTTCGACTCTTCCGGGAATGTGTAGGTGTTGAGCCAGTCGAGCAGTTCGGCGCCATAGCTCGCGATGATCTGCATCTGCGGCATGTGGACATGCGCGTCGATGAAACCGGGCAACAGCAGGTGCGGGCGATGATCGATCACGCGCGCGCTGGCACCGGCGCGAGCCGAAACTTCTGCATAAGAGCCCGAGGCGACGATCTTGCCGTTGGCAACGAGAACGGCGCCGTCCTCCTCATAGGCGTAAGCAGCGCGATCATCGATCGTTTCCGGCCAGCGCAGGAAGGACAGTGTGCGGCCGCGCAGGAGTGTTGTGGTCATTTCGGCTTCCGTATCCAATTTCACTTCGCCATCCGCTTCGCAGACATCTCCGCTCCGAACGAGGAGATGGTCTTGCTGCCCGAGCTCACCCCGCAGTTTGTCCGAGGCTGAGATGTCAGCGAAACGGATCGATCTGCACCGCTTCCGGGTGCGGACGATGCCTATTTCTTCTTGGCCGCTTCTTCGAACCAGGTGACCAGCAGCGCGCGCTCCTGGTCGGTGATCTGGGTGACGTTGCCGGGCGGCATCGCATGGCTGCGGCCGGCCTGCAGATAGATCTCGCGGGCGTGTTCGGCAATCGTCGCGTCGCTGTCCAGGATCACCCCCTTGGGCGCGTGATAGATGCCTTCATAGACCGGCTCCTGGGTGTGGCACATGGAGCAGCGGCCGAGAACGGCGTCGCGCGCTGCCGGGAAATGCGTGGAGGTAGTGTAGATCTCCGCCGCCGACGAGACCTTCTGCTCGCCTGTCAGCACCTTCGGCACGGTCGACAGCCACATGATGATGACGAACAGGATGGCAGCGGCCAGCCAGGTCCAGGTCGGATTGCCCTTGCGGGCATGCTGGGTGTTGAAGAAGTGGCGGATCAGCACGCCGATCAGGAACACCAGCGAGGCGATGATCCAGTTGAACTGGGTGCCGAACGCCAGCGGATAGTGGTTCGACAGCATCAGGAACAACACCGGCAGCGTCAGGTAGTTGTTGTGCGTCGAGCGGGTCTTGGCGATCTTGCCGTATTTCGGATCGGGCTTGCGACCGGCAATCAGGTCGGCAACCACGATCTTCTGGTTCGGGATGATGATCATGAAGACGTTGGCCGACATGATCGTGGCGGTGATGGCGCCGAGATGCAGGAAGGCGGCGCGTCCAGTGAACAGATGCGTCAGGCCCCAGGCCATGAACACCAGGATCGCGTAGAGCACCAGCATCAGCAGCGTGTCGTGGTTGCCGAGCGGCGAGCGGCACAGCAGATCATAGACGATCCAGCCGGAAATCAGGCAGCCGAGCGAAATCAGGATGGCGACCGGCGCTGACACGTCGAGCACATTGCGGTCGATCAGGAAAAGATCCGCACCGGCATAATAGACGATCGCCAGCATGGCGAAGCCGGACAGCCATGTCGCGTAAGATTCCCATTTGAACCAGGTCAGGTGTTCCGGCATCTCGGCCGGCGCAACCAGGTATTTCTGGATGTGGTAGAAGCCGCCCCCGTGGACCTGCCACTCCTCGCCATGGGCACCAGCCGGCAGGCCTGGCCGCTGGCGCAGACCAAGATCGAGCGCAACGAAATAAAAGGACGAGCCGATCCAGGCGATGCCGGTGATGACGTGCAGCCAGCGCACCGCGAATGCCATCCAATCCCAGAAAATCACATAGTCGAGCATGCTCCACCCCTTCGTGCCGATCAGTCGACATTACGGACTGCCGCGCAAATCGAAAGAGGCGGGCAACACGATGACTTTCAAAAAAAATTGGAAAATAGTAGCCTGCTATCAAAATCAGGCGCAGAGGGGACGTCCTGGACAATGGCTTACCTCGACAACATCGCCGTCTTCGTTCGCGTCGTCGAATTGGGCAACCTTTCGGCGGCGGGACGCGACATGCGCATTTCACCGGCGGTGGCATCGAACCGCATCAAGGAGCTCGAAAAGCACCTCGGCGTGCGCCTGTTCAACCGCACGACACGGCAATTGATGCCGACCGAGCACGGCACCGTCTTCTACTCCGGTGCCAAGCAGGTGCTGGACGCCATCGTCGAGGCAGAGGCCTCCGTCGCCGCTCTGTCGGGCCAGCCGCGCGGTACCATTCGCGTTACTGCTCCGCTCGGACTCGGGCGCCGACTGATCGCCTCCGGTATTCCGGATTTCCACGACACCTATCCCGATATCGAGGTGCGCCTGCGCCTGTCCGACCACAATGTCGACATCCTGAAGGAAGGCATCGACGTCGCTTTCCGGCTCGGTGTGATCGAGGATTCGTCGCTGAGAATGCGCGGCATCATGGAGTGCGAGCGCGTGCTGGTCGCTTCGCCGAAATATCTCGCGGCGCGCGGCGAACCGACCGATTGCAGCGAGCTCATCGGCAGGAAACATGACTGCCTGATGCTGCGTTATCCCGGCAGCAGGGAATTCTTCTGGATGCTGCAGACGCCGGAAGGCGTGGTGAAGTTCGAGGTGCACGGCCCGTTCGACAGCGACGACGGCGATGTGTTGACGGAATGGGCGCTGGCCGGTCGCGGCATCATCAACAAGCCGCGTTTCGAGGTTGAACCCTACATCCGCGACAAGCGGCTGCAGGTGATCCTGACCAAAACACCACCGACACCGGTGCAGTTCGCCGCCGTCTATCCGCACAAGAAACTGCAGGATCCCAAGGTGCGGCTGCTGCTCGATTTCATGGCCGACCGCTGCCAGAAACTGATCCGCGACCTCCTGGCCGGAAAATAGCAGGAACCATAGGGCCAGCCTGTTCGTTACGGCTTGCGCAGGACACGTGAAGGCGTCACTTCTCCGCCGCTAGCCGCCTGCAAGCCCCCACGAAATCAGGAGACCCCGATGGCCGACATCCAGACCCGGAACGATTTGAAATCCAACACCCGCACGACCGCGATCGCCATCCTGAATGCGCGGCTCGCTGAAGCCATCGATCTCGCGCTCATCACCAAGCAGGCACACTGGAACGTCAAAGGTCCGCAGTTCATCGCCATCCATGAAATGCTCGATGGCTTCCGCACCGAACTGGATGGCCATGTCGACACCATCGCCGAACGCGCGGTGCAGCTCGGCGGGACTGCGCACGGCACCTTGCAGGATGTCACCAAGGCGACCACGCTGAAGCCCTATCCGACCGATATCCACAAGACCAAGGATCATCTGGCAGCATTGATCGACCGCTATGCCGCCGTGGCCAAGTCCGCCCGCGCCGCGATCGATGAAGCCGACGAGGCGGGCGACGCCGACACGGCCGACATCTTCACCGCCTATTCGCGCGCGCTCGACAAGTCGCTGTGGTTCCTGGAAGCCCACACGCAGGAAAAAGAATGATCCCAACGGTCATTCAGAATGACCGTTGGAGCGCGCGACCGCGCGCCGCGCCCGTTGGCGCGTCAGCCAAGTGGCCCGGATGGGCCGCGCCGGCGATTGAGGCGTCCAGATGAGAGGCGCGTAACGCCTCAGGCGGCTTCCGCGCCGACCTTGACCTGATGCCGGACAAGCGCCGTCATCATCTCGGAAGCGGCAAGTGCAGCAATCACCGGCGGGCGCTTGTCTTTTACGGAATCGCCACCGATCGGCGACACAAGCCGTTCGAATTCCATCTCCGAACCGTTGGCGGTCTTCAGGAACCAGTTCCTGAAGGTCGCCTTCTTGGTCTTGGAGCCGATCATGCCGACATAGGCGGTATCCTCACGTTTCAAGGCTTCGGCGGCGATCAGGAAGTCCAGCGCATGGTCGTGGGTAAGTACGGCGAAAGCTGAGCCCGCCGGCGCCTGACGGACCATCTCCTCGGGCATCGCGGTCAGCCTGGTCTCGACCGTCTCGGTGATGCCCTCAAGTTCCTCGGCGCGCGTTTCCACGACCACCACATGGATCGGCAACAGCGAGACCGAAGCAGCGAGCGCCTTGCCGACATGGCCACCGCCGAAGATGTAGAGATGCGGCAAGTGTTCTTCTTCCGCCTCGGCCGAGGCGATCAATCCGGTAGCCATCGCATCATCCACCAGCCGGATCAGAACTTCGACGCGACCGCCGCAGCACTGTCCGATCTCCGGTCCCAGCGGCACATCGAGCGTCGCACAGACTTCCTGTACGTCGATGCGTTGAACCGCCGGCTGCGCACCCTTGCGCGATGGCAGCACTCCCGACATCTGCCGGGCCTTGTCGATCGCCATGTATTCGAGCTGGCCGCCACCGATGGTGCCATAGGTCGCGATGGGCGACACCAGCATGTAGGCGCCCTTCTCGCGCGGCGTCGACCCTCGCGTGCCGGCCACCTCGACCAGCGCGACCGGGCCGGAGCCGGCAAGGAATTCTTTCAGGTCCTGCACTTTCGAGGTCATGATCGCATTCCCGTCCTGGGAATATAACACTTTTCGCGTCGAATTGCCCGTTCGGCAGGCTTACGCCTTACCGCGCGCTTCCTTCTTCAGCCGTTCGACGGCCATCAGCACCCGCTCCGGCGTCGCCGGTGCATCGAGGCGCGGGCTGATCTTGTGATCGGCCACGCTGGCCACCGCATCGGATAGCGCCTGCAACACCGAAATGCCGAGCGGCAATGGCGGCTCGCCGACCGCCTTGGAACGGTGGATCGTCGGCTCATAGGCCTGCGACCAGTCGGTCAGGGCGACGTTGAAGATCTTCGGCCGGTCGGACGCCAGCGGGATCTTGTAGGTCGATGGCGCGTGTGTGCGCAGCCGCCCCTTACCGTCCCACCACAATTCCTCGGTGGTCAGCCAGCCCATACCCTGGACGAAGCCGCCTTCGACCTGGCCGATATCGATCGCTCGGTTTAGCGAGCGGCCGGTGTCGTGCAGAATGTCGGTGCGCTCGACGACATATTCACCGGTCAGGGTGTCGATCGAGACCTCCGAACAGGCAGCACCATAGGCATAATAATAAAAGGCATGGCCCCGGCCCTTGGCGCGATCCCAGTGGATCTTCGGCGTCTTGTAATACCCTGCCGCCGAAAGCTGGATGCGATTGAGATAAGCCTGCTTGACCAGATCGTTGAACGAAATCTCCTGGTTGCCGATGCGGACCCGGTTGGGCAGGAACACGACCTGATCGGCCGGCACGGAATATTTTTCCGCGGCGAAGTCGATCAACCGGTCCTTGATCTGGCGGGCGGCGTTCTGGGCAGCCATGCCGTTGAGATCCGCGCCCGAGGATGCAGCCGTCGGCGCGGTGTTGGGCACCTTGGCCGTGGTCGTCGCGGTGATCTTCACCCGCTCCAGATCGATCTGGAACTCCTCGGCCACCACCTGCGCCACCTTGAGATGCAAGCCTTGCCCCATCTCGGTGCCGCCGTGGTTCATATGCACCGAACCGTCATTGTAGATGTGAACCAGCGCGCCGGCCTGGTTGGACTCGGTCTTGGTGAACGATATGCCAAACTTGACCGGGGTAAGCGCGATGCCGCGCTTGATGAAGCGGCTGTTGGCGTTGAACGCGGCGATCTCGCGACGGCGGCCGGCATAGTCGGCGCTCGCCTCCAGTTCCGCGACGATACGGTGGATGATGTTGTCCTCGACCTTCTGATGGTAGGGCGTGACGTTACGTTCGCCGGCCGTTCCCATGGCGTCATAGAAGTTGAGCTTGCGGATCTCGAGCGGATCCTTGCCAACGGCGAACGCCACCTCCTCGATGATCCGCTCGGCGCCGACCATGCCCTGCGGGCCACCAAAGCCGCGGAAGGCGGTGTTGGACACGGTGTTGGTGTAAAGCGGCGCCGATTTGGCGTGCACGTTCGGATAGAAATAGGCGTTGTCGCAATGGAACAGCGCGCGATCGCCGACCGGACCGGACAGGTCGGCCGAGAAGCCGGCATTGAGCGCGAACATGAAGTCGACACCGAGGATGTTGCCCTCGTCGTCGAAGCCGACGTCGTAGTCGATGACGAAGTCGTGCCGTTTGCCGGTGGCGGTCATGTCCTCATCGCGGTCGAGGCGCACCTTGACCGCGCGTTTGTGTTTCTTGGCGGCGATCGCAGCGATGGCCGCGCACTGGTTGGCCTGCGTTTCCTTGCCGCCGAAGCCGCCGCCCATGCGCCGCACTTCCACGGTGACCGCGTGGCTCGGCACGCCGAGCACATGCGCAACGAGATGCTGTGTCTCACTCGGCCCTTGGGTGGAGCAGTGAACGACCACCTCGTCATCCTCGCCCGGAACCGCCAGCGAAACCTGGCCCTCAAGGTAGAAATGGTCCTGTCCGCCAAGTTTCATACGGTTCTTGATGCGGCGCGGCGCTGCCGCGATCGCAGCGTCCGGGTCTCCGCGCTTCAAGGTCAGCGGCGTCACCACCTGCCTGTCCTTCAACGGATCGAGGTCCCAGATGTTGAGAATCGCCGGCAGCTCTTCGTATTCGACCTTGGCCAGGCGCGCGGCGCTGCGTGCCGCCTCACGGGTCTCGGCGATGACCGCGAAGATCGGCTGACCGTGAAACTGCACCCTGTCTTCGGCAAAGACCGGGTCGTCGTGCATGCCGCTGGGCGACACATCGTTCTCGCCAGGCACATCCTTGTAAGTCAGCACATCGACCACGCCGGGCGCGGCGCGCACGGCCGACAGATCGACCTTCTTCATCTTGGCATGCGTGACATTGGAGAGGCCGAGGCCGACATGCAGCGTTCCTGCCGGTTCCGGCAGGTCGTCGATATAGATCGCGGTACCGGCAACGTGCTTATGGGCGGAATCGTGACGCTGGTCGGTGTGGACACCACCGACGATCTTCTGCGCCTTCAGATTTGGGGTGTGCTTGGTCATCTCACGCCGCCTCGTAACGCGACACCTGGAATGGCGCCCTGGTGCCGGTGGTTTCGGTGTAGAAGCGCAACAGAAGATTCCTTGCCGCCAGCGCCCGATACTCGGCAGTCGCGCGCATGTCGGTGAGTGGCGCGAAATCTTCGGCGTATTTCTCCATCGCCGCTTCCACCGTGGCTTCGGTCCATGGCTTGCCGACCAGCGCCTTCTCCACGGCGCTCGCCCGCTTCGGCGTCGCTGCCATGCCGCCATAGGCGATGCGGATCGACGCGACGGTGCCGTCCTTGGCAAGCTTCAGGCTGAAGGCACCAAGCGTGGCGGTGATGTCTTCATCGCGGCGCTTGGTGATCTTGTAGACCGCGAACTTTTCACCCTTTTCCGGGATCGGTACATGCACGGCCTCGACGAACTCGCCCGGCTGACGATCTTGCTTGCCATAGGCGATGAAGAACTTCTCAAGCGAAATGGTGCGGCGCTTCTTGCCCTTGCGCAAGGTGAGCTTGGCGTCGAGCGCGATCAGCGGCGGCGGAGTGTCGCCGATGGGCGAGCCGTTGGCTATGTTGCCACCGATTGTGCCCATGTTGCGGACCTGCTGGCCGCCGATGCGGTCAATGAGTGGCCCGAGCGCCGGAATGCGCTTGGCGAGCAGGGAAAAGGCTTCGGTGTAGGTGACGCCGGCGCCGATCGTGATGACACCCTTGTCCTCGGAGATGGCGCGCAGGCCCTCGATCCCGGCGATGAACACGACTGGCGAGATGTCGCGCATATGCTTGGTCACCCAGAGGCCGACATCGGTCGAACCTGCCACGATCGTGGCCTGCGGCTCTGCTTCCAGCACCTTTGCGAAGTCGTCGACGTCAGCCGGTACGATGAAGCGGTCTTTGCCAGCGCCGACCTCGACGCGAGAGCCGTCCTGAAGCTCCGTCAAGCGCATGATCACGGCCTTGCGCTCGGCCTGTAGCGGATCCTTCGCAGCCTTGCCGTAGCTCGAAATGGCACGCGCGGCGCGCATGATCGCCTCATAACCAGTGCAGCGGCAGAGATTGCCCTGCAGCGCCTTCTCGATCTCGGCGTCTGACGGCTCGGGCGACTTCATCCAAAGCGCATAGAGCGACATGACGAAACCGGGTGTGCAGAAGCCGCATTGCGAGCCGTGGAAATCCACCATCGCCTGCTGCACCGGATGCAGCGTGTCGCCCGCGCCGGCGAGATGTTCGATCGTCACGACATGGGTGGCATCGAGCGAGCCCATGAAGCGGATACACGCGTTGACACTCTCATAGACCAGCTTGCCGGCAACCAGCTTGCCGACCAGAACGGTGCAGGCACCGCAGTCGCCTTCGGCGCAGCCTTCCTTGGAGCCCTTCAGCGAGCGGGAAAGCCGCAGCCAGTCGAGCAGGGTATGGTCGGGCGCAACATCGCTCAAGGCGACATCACGGCCATTGAGGATGAAGCGCAGCTCGGCGCGGGTCTTGAGTTTGGCCATTGCTCAGCTTCCCCGGTAGGTCGAATAGCTGTAGGGCGAGATCAACAGCGGCACATGATAATGCTTGGCCTCGGCCATGCCGAAACGGATCGGCACGATGTCGAGAAATGCCGGCTCGGGCAGCTTGGCGCCGGACCGACGCAGATAGTCGCCTGCCGAGAAGACCAGTTCATATTCGCCGAGTTTGAAGTCGTCGCCGGCCAGAAGCGGCGCATCGCAGCGGCCGTCATTGTTGGTGGTCACGGACTTCAGATGCGTGCGCGTGTCGCCGTCGAGACGAAACAGATCGACCAGCAGGCCGGCCGCCGGCTTGCCGGTCGCCGTGTCTAGCACATGCGTCGTCAGACGCCCGCCATTGTTGTGCGACGTTTCCGCCAATTGCCGCCTCCCATTCCGGTACAATCGAACATAGTGATGAATTGTGCGCCAATTAAAGGCGATGCATAAGCCCCGGTCGAGCGGACGGTACCAAAAAGCACTTTCAAAAATTTCGTGGTAATGGCCGCCCAAACCTTTGGATATCTTGGGGCCACTTCCGGAGCAACCGGCAGGGAGGAATGATGCGTTACGTACGGGACATGCGCGGTTACGGAGCCAATCCGCCAGACTCGAAATGGCCGGGTGGCGCCCATGTCGCCGTGCAATTCGTCGTCAACTATGAAGAAGGTGGCGAGAACTGCATCCTGCATGGCGATGCGGCCTCAGAGGCTTTCCTGTCCGAGGTGGTGGGGGCGGCCCCCTGGCCCGGCAAGCGCCACTGGAACATGGAATCGATTTACGAATACGGCGCCCGCGCGGGCTTCTGGCGGCTGCACCGCATGTTCACCGAGGCCGGCGTGCCGGTGACAGTCTATGGTGTCGCCTCCGCGCTCGCCCGTTCGCCCGACCATGTCGCGGCCATGGATGCCGCCGGCTGGGAGATCGCCTCGCATGGCCTGAAATGGATAGACTACCGTGACCACCAGGAAGCGGACGAGAAGCGCGACCTCGACGAAGCGATCCGCCTGCACAAGGAAGTGGTGGGCGAGCGCCCTACCGGTCTCTATCTCGGACGCACTTCGGTGAATTCGGTGAAGCTGGCAGCCGCGGAAGGCGGCTTTGCCTGGATTTCCGACACCTATGACGACGACCTGCCCTACTGGCTCGACCATGACGGACATGGCAACGCCATCGCGCCGCAGTTGGTGATCCCCTACACGCTCGACGCCAATGACATGCGTTTCGCCACCCCGCAGGGCTTCAATTCGGGCGACCAGTTCTTCGCCTATCTGAAGGATGCGTTCGACACGCTTTATTCTGAGGGCAAGGCCGGACGCGGTGGCATGATGAGCATCGGCCTGCATTGCCGCCTGATCGGCCGGCCCGGACGTGCCGCCGCGCTGCAGCGCTTCATCGATTATGTGAAGAGCCACGACAAGGTGTGGCTGCCGCGCCGCATCGACATCGCCAATCACTGGCGCGACCATCATCCCTATGAGCCGGCCGCCCTGCGCCCATCGCGCATGGACAAGCAGGAATTCGTGCAGCGCTTCGGCGGCATCTTCGAACATTCGCCATGGATCGCCGAACGCGCCTTCGAACTGGAACTCGGACCGGCGCATGACAGCGCAGGCGGTCTGCACAACGCGCTGTGCCGTGCCTTTCGCTCGGCTTCCGAGACCGAACGTCTCGGCGTGCTGACCGCGCACCCGGACCTCGCCGGCAAACTGGCGCTAGCCAGGCGGCTGACCGAAGATTCAACCAAGGAGCAGGCTTCGGCCGGGCTCGACGCGCTGACCGACGCGGAACGCGAATTGTTCTCCAAGCTGAATGCCGCCTACGTCACCACTTTCGGCTTCCCCTTCATCATTGCGGTGAAGGGCAAGACCAAGGACGAGATCCTGGCAGCATTCGAAACCCGTATCGGCAACAGCCGCGGTGAGGAATTCGAAACCGCCTGCAAGCAGGTCGAACGCATCGCGCTGTTGCGCCTCAAGGACATACTGCCCGCATAGGTTTGAACCATGGATATGATGAAGATGGCCGATCGCACCTATTACGCGCCGAAAGGCGGACTGCCGCCGCAGACTGACCTGATCACCGACCGCGCGGTGTTCACCGAAGCCTATGCGGTCATCCCCAAACGCGAATTCAGCGACATCGTCACCTCCTACCTGCCGGGCTGGGACAAGACGCGGCTGTGGATCATCGCCCGCCCGCTATCAGGTTTCGCCGAGACCTTCTCGCAATACATCATGGAAGTTCAGCCCGGCGGTGGCAGCGACAAACCCGAACCCGACACCGGCGCCGAAGGTGTGCTTTTCGTGGTCGAAGGCGAGATCACCGTGACGCTGGCCGGCAAGAACCATGAAATGAAGCCGGGCGGCTACGCCTTCCTGCCGCCGTCGAGCGGATGGACATTGCGTAACAACGGCAAGTCGACCGCGCGTTTCCACTGGATCCGCAAGGCCTATGAAAAGGCGGAAGGCGTTGATGTGCCCGAGCCGATCTTCACCAACGAGAACGACATCGCTCCCAATCCCATGCCGGATACCGAAGGCCGCTGGGCGACGACGCGTTTCGTCGATCCTCTGGACCTGCGCCACGACATGCACGTCACCATCGTGACGTTCGAGCCGGGCGGCATCATCCCGTTCCCGGAAACGCATGTGATGGAGCACGGGCTCTACGTGCTGGAAGGCAAGGCGGTCTACCGTCTCAACCAGGACTGGGTGGAAGTGCAGGCCGGCGACTATATGTGGCTGCGCGCCTTCTGCCCGCAGGCCTGCTACGCAGGCGGGCCTGGCAGGTTCCGCTACCTGCTCTACAAGGATGTCAACCGCCACGCCAGGCTCGGCGGCTTCGGACGCTAACATCCGGATCCGGCTGTCGTCCCGCCCACGCGGCGAGCCGACACCCGTCTGCAAAGAGGTCAGATCATGACGCGCATCATCACCGCCAAGCCTCTGACGCGCGCGAACTTCACGGAATTCGGCGAGGTCATCGATACCGAGACCGATGGCCACTACCCGATCAACAATGGCCGATGCGAACGCTATCACGCACTCGCCCGTCCGGAGGCTACCGGTCCGAACGGGCATGTCCTGATCAACCTGTTCAAGGGCACGCCTTACGCATTCCCGTTGAAGCTCTCGATGGTGGAACGGCATCCTTTCGGCAGCCAGGCTTTCGTGCCGCTTTCGCCCCGCCCATTCGTGGTCGTGGTCTGCCATGACAGTCCGGACGGCCCGGCCGAACCGCGTGCTTTCATCACCAAGCCGGGCCAGGGCGTGAATTACCCGCGCAATCTCTGGCATGGCGTGCTCACGCCGATCGGCGAGCCGCAGGACTTCGTTGTCGTCGACCGGGGTGGCGACGGCTCCAATGTCGAGGAATTCCACTTTTCGCACCCGTACGAAATTCACCTGCCCGAAGGGTTCCAGCCATGACAGATGTTTCGCTGATCGATCGCCTGCTCGACGTCATCGAGCATGACATCGTGCCGAAGACCGAAGACGGTGTTGCGGATGGCAACAAGCTGTTCGGCGCCGCTATCCTGCGTAAGAGCGATCGCTCGCTGGTGTTGGCCGAAACCAACAACGAGACCGAGAACCCGCTCTGGCACGGCGAAGTGCACTGTCTGAAGCGTTTCTACGAGATGCCCAAGGCCGAGAGGTTGGATACGAAGGACGCGATCTTCCTGGCCACGCACGAACCGTGTTCGCTGTGCCTTTCAGCGATCACTTGGACCGGCTTCGACAATTTCTACTACCTGTTCAGCCACGAGGATTCGCGCGACAGCTTCGCCATTCCGCATGACCTGAAGATCCTCAAGGAGGTCTTCACGCTCGAGCCGGGTGGCTACAATGCCGAGAACGCCTATTGGAAGAGCTATTCGCTGCGTCGGCTCGTGCGGGATTTGCCCGAGATCGAGCGCACGCGTCTGGAAACCCGCATCAAGACCATTTCGGACAAATACGATGCGCTTTCCGCCGGCTATCAGGACGGCAAGGCCGACAACGATATTCCGTTGAATTAGCTCCGCGCCCACCGTTCGGGAAATACCGGACCGCCGCAAACCGCCCCGGCAAGGGGCGGAAGACGGCATGCCATATGCGGCACTCGATGTCGCATCCTGCCTCGTGACCGGATTTCCCTTACGTCCATTATCCTCCTCACAAGAACAAGAAATCGACCGAAACGGTCGAAGCAAAGAGCGAGGAACCCATGTCGAATGAACTCGAATATCTCAGCCGCCGCGTTGCCGCCGGAAAGCTGAACCGACGCGATTTTCTGGGCCGCGCCGCAGCACTTGGTGTCAGCGCCGCTTTCGCCAACACGCTGCTCAGCGATGCAGCACGGGCCGAAGGCCCAATCAAGGGCGGCGTGCTGAAGGCCGGCATGCAGGGCGGTGCAGCCACCGACAGCCTCGATCCTGCGCTCTGGGCCAGCCAGGTGCCCTACACGTTTGGCCGCTGCTGGGGCGAACAGATGGTGGAGGTGACACCAACGGGCGGCATCGAACCCAAGCTCGCCGAATCTTACGAGTCTTCCGACGACGCCAAGACCTGGATCTTCAAGATCCGCAAGGGCGTCACCTTCCACAACGGCAAGGAGATGACGCCTCAGGACATCGTGGCGACGCTGGAGCGCCATGGCGACAAGAATTCAAAGTCGGCGGCGCTGGCCTTCATTTCGGAGTTCGACAGCGTCAAGGCCGACGGCGGCAACGTCGTCATCAAGCTGAAGGAGCCCAACGCCGACCTGCCCTATGTCGCCGCCGACTTCCACCTGATGATCCAGCCGAACGGCGGCAAGGACAATGCGACCGCCGGTATCGGCACCGGTCCCTACAAGATCGTCACCAACGAACCCGGCGTGCGCCACGTCGGCGCCCGCCACGAGGGCCATTGGGATCAGGCACGACGCGGTCATGCCGACCAGATCGAGATCATCGTCATCAATGACGCCACCGCGCGCACCTCGGCGCTGCAGGGCGGCCAGGTGCATATGATCAACCGTGTCGAGCCGAAGATCGTCTCACTGGTGAAGCGCGTGCCGGGCGTCACCATCCGCAACGTTGCCGGCAAGGGACACTACGTCTTCATCGCCCACTGCAACACCGCGCCCTTCGACAACAATGACCTCAGGCTGGCGCTGAAATACGCCGTCGATCGCGAGGAGATGGTGCAGAAGATCCTCGGCGGCTATGGCACTGTCGGCAACGACATGCCGGCGAGCAAAGCCTATGCGCTATTCTCCGACGATATCGAGCAGCGCAAATACGATCCCGACAAGGCGAAGTTCCACTTCAAGAAGTCCGGCCATTCCGGGCCGGTGCTGCTGCGTACTTCGGATGTCGCCTTCCCGGGCGCTGTCGATGCCGCCCAGCTCTACCAGCAGAGTGCCGCCAAGGCGGGCATCCAGATCGAGGTCAAACGCGAGCCCGGTGACGGCTACTGGTCGGAGGTGTGGAACAAGCAGCCCTTCTCGATGTCCTATTGGACCGGACGCCCGACGCAGGACCAGGTCTACTCCATCGCCTACCTCAAGAATGCGGAATGGAACGACACCCGCTTCTTCCGCGACGACTTCGACAAGCTGATCCTGCAGGCACGTTCGGAACTCGATTCAGCCAAGCGCAAGATGCTCTACCGCCAGGCCGGTGTCATGCTGCGCGACGAAGGCGGTGTGATCGTGCCGATGTTCAACGACTATATCGACGCGACCAGCGCCAAGGTCGGGGGCTGGGTGGACGATGTGAACAGCGAACTGATGAACGGTCACGCACTGACCAAGTGCTGGCTGCAAGCCTGATGGACGTCTTCGAAACGACGTGACCTGACCATTGCCTTATGCGGTTGCGCGGGAACTCGTTCCGCACGCAACCGCATGTCGCAAACAGGATGGCCCCATTGCATCTGGCCCAAACCCACCTGCCAGATAATTGGCAAACGACATTCAGCTTTCCAAAATCCTGGTTTTTGCAGGAAAAAAGTCGACTTCGTAACAATCCGGCCGCGATTTTCCAAAATCCACAAAAACCGTACGCGCACGATCGGCTCAAAAACGACATACCATATGCGGCAGTCGATGTCGCATCCTGCCTTGCGCCGAAGTTTCCCTTACGTCCATTATTCTCGTGACAAAAACAAGAAATCGACCGCAACGGTCGAGCCAAAAGAGTGAGGAACAGGCATGCCGAATGAACTCGAGTATCTCAGCCGTGTTGTTGCCGCCGGTAAGCTGAACCGACGCGATTTTCTGGGCCGTGCGGCAGCGCTCGGCGTCACCGCCGCCTTTGCCAACACCCTTCTCAGCGACGCCGCCAGGGCGGCAGGCCCAGTCAAGGGCGGCACATTGAAGGCTGGCCTGCAGGGCGGAGAATCCTCGAACGTCCTCGACCCGGCGTTGAACCTCAGCCAGGTCAACTTCAACTTCGGCAAGTGCTGGGGCGAAATGCTGGTCGAGCTGAATCCGGACGGCAGCCTCGATAACCGCATTGCCGAATCGATCGGTTCGTCGGACGACGCCAAGGTGTGGACGATGAAGATCCGCAAAGGCATCGAGTTCCACAATGGCAAGACGGTGGCGCCGCAGGATGTCGTCGCCACGCTCGAGCGCCATAGCGACGCGAAGTCGAAATCGGCGGCGCTCGGCATCCTGCAGGGCATCGACAAGATGGCGGTGAACGGCGACGAAGTCGTCATCACCCTCAAGGACCCGAACGCCGACTTCCCCTATCTTATGGCCGACTACCATCTCGTCATCCAGCCGAACGGCGGCAAGGATGACCCGAATGCCGGCATCAGCGCCGGTCCCTACAAGGTGACCGTCAATGAACCCGGCGTGCGCTATGGCGGCGAAAAATTCGCCAACTACTGGCAAGGCGACAAGATCGGCCATGCAGCGCAGGTCGAAATCATCGTGATCAATGATGCGACCGCGCGTACCGCCGCACTGCAGGGCGGCCAGGTCAACATGATCAACCGCGTCGAGCCGAAGATCGTCGATCTCGTCAAGCGCGTGCCGGGCGTCACCATCCAGGCGGTGTCGGGCAAGGGCTTCTACCCGTTCAACATGTTCTGCGATACCGCGCCTTTCGACAGCAACGACCTGCGCATGGCATTGAAGCTCGCCATGGACCGCGACGAGATGCTGGAGAAGATCCTGCGCGGCTATGGCAAGGTCGGCAACGACATCCCGGTCAACGAAGCATATCCGCTGTTCCCGACCGATCTCGAACAGCGCAAGTTCGACCCGGAAAAGGCGGCTGAGTTCTACAAGAAGTCCGGCCATTCCGGCTCCATCCTGCTGCGGACCTCGGACGTCGCCTTCCCAGGCGCGGTGGATGCAGCCCAGCTCTACCAGCAGAGCTGCGCCAAGGCGGGCATCAAGATCGAGATCAAGCGCGAGCCTGGTGACGGCTATTGGTCGGAAGTATGGAACAAGCAGCCGTTCTCGCTCTCCTATTGGGGCGGCCGGCCAACGCAGGACCAGATGTATTCCACAGCCTACATCTCCAGCGCAGATTGGAACGACACGCGCTTCAAGCGTCCGGAATTCGACAAGATGGTGCTGGCGGCGCGCGGAGAACTCGATCAAGATAAGCGCAAGAAGATGTACGGTGACATCGCTACGGTGATGCGCGACGAGGGAGGACTGATCGTTCCGTTCTTCAATCAGTATATCGACGCCTCCGGCAAAGGTGTGGAGGGTTGGGTGAGCAACCCGGCACAAGAAATGTGCGGGGGCTACGCCTTGTCGATCTGCTGGCTGGCAGCTTGATCCAGGCCGGCCGGTGAGTTCGCCCATCCTGAAGCTGATCGCCCAACGCATCGCGTTGGGCCTTCTTCTCCTGTTCGCCGTCTCCGTGCTGATCTTTGTCGGCACGCAGATCCTCCCGGGCGACGTTGCCCAGTCCATCCTCGGCCAGTCGGCGACAGCCGAGTCGCTCGCCAACCTGCGCGAGGCGCTCGGCCTCAACGACCCGGCCTATGTCCGCTACTTCAAATGGCTGGGCGGCATCCTGACCGGCAATCTCGGTACAGCGCTGTCGTCTGGCCAGGATATCGCTTCCGCCATTAGCGGCCGGCTGTGGAACACCCTGTTCCTCGCCTTCTGGGCCGCTGCTGTCTCCGTGCCACTGGCGATCGGCCTCGGCCTGCTTGCCGTGCGTTACCGCAACGGTTTCGTCGACAAGCTGATCTCGGGGCTGGCGCTGGCGTCGACATCGTTGCCGGAATTCTTCATCGGGTACCTGCTCGTCTACTTCTTCGCCGTGCAGTGGCAGATTTTCCCCGGCATTTCGACGGTCTATGACGGCATGCCGTTCCTGGAGCGGATGAAAGCCATCGCCCTGCCGGCGACCGCGCTGACGCTGGTCGTGCTGGCGCATATGATGCGCATGACACGCGCTGCGATCCTCAACGTCATGCAGTCGGCCTATATCGAGACCGCCGAGCTCAAGGGGCTGTCGCCTTTCGACATCATCCGCAAGCATGCTTTCCCGAATGCCATAGCGCCTGTGGTCAATGTGGTGATGCTGAACCTTGCCTATCTGATCGTCGGCGTCGTCGTGGTCGAGGTCATCTTCGTCTATCCGGGCATGGGACAATATCTGGTCGACCATGTCGCCAAGCGCGACGTCCCGGTGGTGCAGGCAGTCGGCCTGATCTTCGCCGCCGTCTACATCACCTTGAACATGATCGCCGACATTGCCGCGATCCTCACCAATCCGCGTCTGCGGCATCCGAAGTGAGGGCGGAATGAGACAGATCCCCCTCACCGCCTGGATCGGCCTGATCCTGACCGGAATGTTCCTGATCTGCGCGGTCTTCGCGCCCTGGATCGCGCCATATGGCAATGGCGAGATCGTTGGCGACGTCTGGGCGCCGATGTCATCGGCCAACGTGCTGGGCACCGACAATCTCGGCCGCGACCTGCTTTCGCGCATGATCTACGGTGCGCGCATCACCATCTTCATCGCGGTTCTGGCGACGGCGCTTGCATTCTGCCTGGGCTCGATCCTCGGCTTCACGGCAGCAACGGTCGGTGGCAAATTCGACATGATCCTGTCGCGCTTCGTCGATCTGCTGATGGCAATCCCGACGCTGATCTTCGCGCTGGTTGTGCTGTCGGTGCTGCCTTCCACGATAATGACCCTGATCCTGGTTATGGGCATCCTCGATTCGACTCGCGTCTATCGCCTGTCACGTGCGGTCGCCGTCGACATCAATGTCATGGACTTCGTCGAGGCCGCCAAGCTGCGCGGCGAAGGCATGGGCTGGATCATCTTCCGCGAGATCCTGCCCAATGCGCTGTCACCGCTGATTTCGGAACTCGGCCTGCGTTTCATCTATGCGGTGCTCTTCCTGTCGGCCTTGTCCTTCCTCGGCCTCGGCGTGCAGCCACCGGACGCCGATTGGGGCGGCATGGTGAAAGAGAATAAAGACGGCATCGTCTTCGGCATTCCGGCAGCCCTGATACCGGCAGCCGCGATCGCCCTGCTCGCCATCTCGGTCAACCTGGTCGCTGACTGGGTGCTGAACCGCACCTCGGACCTGAAGGGAGGACGCGGCAATGGCTAAGACCCAGGCAGCCACACCCAAACCGGAAATGCTGCTCGACATCCGCGACCTCCGTATCGAGGCGCGGGTTTACCCACCCGACGAAGCGCCGAAGATCGTCACGCTGGTGCACGACGTTTCCCTGACACTGAAGCGCGGCAAGGTGCTGGGTCTCATCGGCGAATCCGGCGCCGGCAAATCGACCATAGGCCTGTCCTCGATGGCCTATGGTCGCGGCGGTGTGAAGATCACCGGCGGCCAGGTGCTGCTCAACGGGCGCGATATCCTGACGCTTGGTCCAAAAGGCGTGCGCAAGCTGCGCGGCCGCGAGGTCTGCTATGTGGCGCAGTCGGCGGCCGCAGCCTTCAATCCCGCCCACAAGCTGATGGACCAGGTGGTGGAGGCAGTCCTGCTGCATGGTGTCGTCTCGCGCGCCGAGGCCGAGAAACGCGCGGTTGCGCTGTTCAAGAAACTCAGCCTGCCCAATCCGGAAACCATCGGCAATCGCTACCCGCACCAGGTCTCGGGCGGCCAGTTGCAGCGCGTGATGACGGCCATGGCGCTGTGCTCGGAACCCGACCTCATCGTCTTCGACGAGCCGACGACGGCGCTGGACGTGACGACCCAGATCGACGTGCTTGCCGCGATCAAGGACGCTATCCGCGACACGCATGTCGCGGCGCTTTACATCAGCCATGACCTCGCCGTGGTGGCGCAGGTCGCCGACGAAATCCTGGTGCTGCGTCATGGCCGCCTGGTCGAGCGCGGCGACACTCACCAGATCATCAAGCTGCCGCAGCAGGATTACACGCGCGCCTTGGTGGCGGTGCATGAGATCGACCATTCGGAAAAACAACCGACTGCGGCCCCGATATTGTCGGTGAAGAATGTGACGGCCGCCTATGGCGGCGGCGCCGTCAAGGTGCTGAAGAACGTCTCGGTCGACCTGCACCCCGGCCAGACGCTGGCAGTGGTCGGCGAATCCGGCTCCGGCAAATCGACACTGGCGCGTGCCATCACCGGGCTTTTGCCGCCACAGGAAGGTTCGATCCATTTTGACGGCCGTACCTTGTCCAACCGGTTGGCTGACCGGCCAAAGGAAGATCTGCGCCAATTGCAGATGATCTACCAGATGGCCGATGTGGCCATGAACCCGCGCCAGACCGTGCGCACCATCATCGGCCGCCCGCTCGAGTTCTATTTCGGCATGCGCGGCAAGGCACGCGACCAGCGGGTCGCGGAACTGCTCGACAAGATCGAGATGGGCCAGGGTTTCGCCGACCGGTATCCGGCCGAGCTTTCCGGCGGCCAGAAGCAGCGTGTCTGCATCGCCCGTGCGCTGGCCGCGAAACCGAAGCTGATCATATGCGATGAAGTCACCTCCGCGCTCGACCCGCTGGTGGCCAACGGCATCCTGAAACTGCTGCTCGAGTTGCAGCAGGAAGAAAAGGTCGCCTACCTCTTCATCACCCACGACATCGCCACGGTGAAATCGATCGCCGACGCCATCGCCGTGATGTATCGCGGCGAAGTCGTGCGTTACGGCTCCAAGGGCCATGTGCTGGCGCCGCCTTTCGACGCCTACACCGACCTGCTGCTTTCTTCGGTACCGGAAATGGAACAGGGCTGGCTGGAAAGTGCGATCCAGGGGCGGCGCATGGAGAGCGCCGGAAACTAGCTTTTGGGTCAACTGTCATGCGGCCGCAACGAGCGGCCGCCACTGTGATCTTCTTGGGGGCGGAGGAGCCCAAACCGGGAAGGGAGCAGACCATGACAACCGAACTCGATCATCTCGCCAAACTGGCCGGCAAAGGCGGCATCAGCCGTCGCGACTTTCTCGGTCGTGCCGCAGCACTCGGCGTCACCGCCACCTTGGCGGGCACAGTTGCCGACCGTGCCTTTGCCCAGGTGCCAGCCAAGGGCGGCATTCTGAAGGCCGGATTGCAGGGCGGTGAATCGACCAACAGCCTCGACCCTGCGTTGAACCTGAGCCAGGTCACCTTCAACTTCTGCAAGCAATGGGGCGAATTCATCAATCGGCTGAAGCCGGACGGCAGCCTGGAGAACCTGATCGCGGAGGAGATCGGCTCGTCCGACGATGCCAAGACCTGGACCATCAAGGTCCGCGACGGCATCGAGTTCCACAACGGCAAAACCGTCAAGGCGGAGGATGTGCTCGCCACGCTCGAGCGGCATGCCGACGAGAAATCCAAGTCCGGCGCCCTCGGTGTGCTGAAGAACATCAAGGCGATGACGGCCGAAGGCAAGGAGGTGATCGTCTCGCTGGCCGAGCCAGATGCCGACTTCCCCTACCTGATGGCCGACTATCATCTCGTCATCCAGCCGAATGGCGGCAAGGACAACCCGAACGCCGGCATCAGCGCCGGGCCTTACAAGGTCAAGGTGAACGAGCCGGGTGTGCGCCATGGTGGCGAACGCTTCGCCAATTATTGGGGCGGCGACAGGCTCGGCCACGCCGATCAGGTCGAGATCGTGGTCATCAACGACGCCACAGCACGCCTTGCAGCCCTGCAGGGTGGCCAGGTGCACTTCATCAACCGCGTCGAGCCGAAGGTGGTGAATCTCGTCAAACGGGTACCCGGCGTGTCGGTGGAGGCAACCTCAGGCCGCGGCTTCTATCCGTTCAACATGTTCTGCGACACCGCACCCTTCGACAACGGCGATCTGCGCACGGCGTTGAAGCTGGCGATGGACCGCGAGGAACTGCTTTCCAAGATCCTGTTCGGCTACGGTTCGCTCGGCAACGACTTCCCGATCAACGCGGCCTATCCGCTGTTTCCAGAAGACGTCGAACAGCGCAAATTCAACCCCGAAAAAGCCGCCGAGCACTACAAGAAATCTGGCCATTCAGGGTCGATCCTGCTGCGCACCTCCGATGTGGCGTTTCCCGGCGCGGTCGATGCCGCACAGCTTTACCAGCAAAGCTGTGCCAAGGCCGGCATCAAGATCGAAATCAAACGCGAGCCCGGCGACGGCTACTGGTCGGAAGTATGGAACAAGAAACCATTCTCGCTCTCCTATTGGGGCGGTCGCGCCACGCAGGCACAGATGTATGCAACAGCGCTGGCCTCTTCCGCGGACTGGAACGACACGCGCTTCAAGCGTCCGGATTTCGACCAGTTGCTGATGAAAGCGCGCGGTGAACTCGATCCGGACAAGCGCAAGGGCCTGTTCCACGACATGGCAGTGCTGGTGCGCGATGAAGGCGGCGTGATCGTGCCATTCTTCAACCAGTTCATCGACGCAGCGGCGACCAACAAGATCGGCGGCTGGGTCGCCAATCCGCAAGGCGAGATGATGGATGGTTATGCCTTGGGTGCCTGCTGGCTGAAGGCCTGACAACACAGCGCCATGCGGCAGGAAGGGATCGCCGCATGGCGCTGAAGACGGTGGCTCAGCGCATGATTTCGGAGAGGTTCTTCATGCGCAGATTGTCAGAGCGTCCTTTGTCCATCTGAATGGACGCGGGCCGCTCTAGTGCCACCAGTCATGGGCGTGGATCGCCTGATCTATCCGGGCGCTATCCGCCTGAGCGTTGGTGTTGTTCAACTCATAGGCACGGATGTAGTCGATCTGCATTTCCGCAGGTGTGGCCAGTCCGTCCGCGGGTGTGCCAGCAGCTCCGCCGACAGCCAGATTGACCAGCATGTACATGGGCTTGTGCATGTCTGCAGGCGTGTTGGCCCGGAAAATCTCGGTATCGTCGAAATACCAGACCAGTTCGTTCTCGGTCCAAAGCAGCCCGTAATTATGGAAGCCTTCGGTGTCAGGCACATTCACTGCCGACCCCACCGTGGTGCGGCTGCCGGTTTCATTGGTATGCGCGGCAACGTGAACCGTATTCGGATCCTGCCCGCGCATTTCCACCACATCGAGTTCCGGCGGCCAGGAACCGTCCGCCGGCAGCAGCCAGAAAGCCGGCCAGACACCGTGATTGTTCGGCATGTCGGCGCGGATTTCAAAATAGCCGTAGGTCTGGGTGAACGACGCGTAGGTGTTGAGCAGTCCCGAGGTGTAGTCGTAATTGTTGATGTAGGGCTTGATCGCAGCATCGGCCCGGGCGGCGGTGATGGTCAGCACGCCATTGTCGATATCGAATGGGTCGACTGAACGGGTGGGTACGTAGTCGTGGTCGATGTACCACTGCTTCTCACCATTCGCGGTCAGCGTGCTGCCGTTTTCCGCCCCCCACCAGAAATTGGTGTCCCAGGTGCCGCTGGTGCCATTGCGCAAGCTGAGCGTGTTGAAATTATCGGAAAAGGACAGTTTGAGATGCGACCGGTCCAGACTGAGTTCGAACTGATCCGCCTTGAGCTGGTCGACGGTGGTGTTGGCAAAGACCAGGAATTCGTTTGATCCGAGATTCAGCCGCACGTCGCTGCCCGACTGGACCATATTCGCTTTCACTTCGGTGAAAGAGCTGAAGCCGTAGCCGGTCAGGCGGACATTGTCGTCTGCGCTAAAATCCAGGATCAGATCGCTGCCATTGCCTGTCTTGAACAGGAAGGTGTCGGCGCCGCCACCGCCTCTCAAGACATCGTCGCCGAGACCGCCGTCGATCGTCTGTCTGCCGGAAGCGCCGCTGATGATGTTGTTCAGATCATTGCCGATGGCGTAACGCCCGCTACCGGTAACGGTCAGGTTCTCGATATTGGCGGGTAGTTTGTAACTCATCCAGGTTTCGACGGTGTCGATCCCCTCGCCCGGCAGCTCATGCGCACGGTTGATGGCCGAATAGAGGTGGTAGATATCGTCGCCCTGCCCACCATGCATGGTGACGTTCACCTTGCTGTCGCCCCACAGCGAGTCGTTCCTGACGCTCCCGTAAAGTTCGGGACCTGAATTGGTTGCCGACACGTGGTTTACGGAGGGATTACTGTAAGGAAGCAGGACGCCCTTGGCGTTGCGCACGGTGGCCATGACGATCTCCTGTCGTCGAAAATGCCACCCGTCCTTAAGCTAGCATCCGCACTGGTATCTGACGACCCGCTAAAATGCTAACATTATGATACAGGCTGTTACGGGCCGCGGCTCAATGCGGCCATTCGCTTCGGCCGAGGCGTTGCACTGCCTCCACGATACGCGAAAAGCTCTCGCGGGCACGCGCCACGGTGTGACGGGCACGCAGATAACCATGCACCAGGCCCGCTTCTTCCCGCCAGAACGCTTTGCCGCCCGCCGCCTGGATGCGGTCGCGATAGGCCTCGCCATCGGAAGACAGCGGGTCGCATTCGGCGGTAATGACGACAGTGGGCGGCAGGTTCGAAAAGTCGCGGTCGAGCATCGGCGCGATGGTCGGATCGATCATGCGCCCTTCCCCACCGGTGCGGACGTTCTTGTAGAAGATCAAGTCCCGCATCGTCAGCATCGGCGCCTCGGCATGCTCGACGTAAGAGCCCTTCGACTGGTCACCACCGAGACCCGGATAGATCAACACCTGGCCGACGGCACGACGTGGATGCGCGCGCGTTGCGTGCGCAACCGCGGCGGCAAGATTGCCGCCGGCACTGTCGCCGACCAGCAGGATCGGCACCTGGTAGCGTGGCACCGCCCAGTGGAACGCCGCCATCGCATCGTCGTAGGCAGCCGGATGGCGATGTTCCGGAGCCAGCCGATAATCGACCGAAACGACCTCATAGCCGGTCCGGCCGCACAGCTCGGCGCAGACATCGTCGTGACTGTCCAGCCCACCGAGGATAAAGCCGCCGCCATGGAAATAGAGGATCAGCGCCTGCGGCTCTGCGCCCGCCCGACGGTAGATGCGGATCGGAATGGCGTGGCCGGGCGTGCCGATGGTTGTCGTCTCCGCCGACACTCCCTCCGGATATCCGGCAAAGAACTCCCGACACATGCGGTTGTAGACGCCGCGCTGCTGTTCGATCGTGTAGTCGATCGTGTCGGGCGGATAGTAAGAATTGGTCTTCTCGATGAAAGCCCAGGTCTCGGCGTCGATCAGCTTGGTGTAGTCGGTCATGGCCGTCGGCAGCTCACTTGCCCTTCCACACCGGATCGCGCTTTTCCGCGAAAGCCTTGAAACCTTCGAGATTGTCTTCCGAGGCATAGAGTTCGTCGACCGTGCGGAACTGGCGCTTGGTGATGCGATTCATGGTCTCCTGGAAGCCCATGGTCTCGGCGGCGCGCGCCACTTCCTTGATAGCGGCAAAGACCAGCGGTGGCCCACCAGCGAGCAGCCGGGCGATCTCCCAGACGCGATCCTCAAGCTTGTCGGCCGGTAGCACCTCGTTGACGAGGCCCCAGCGATGCGCCTCCTGCACGTCCATCCAGCGGCCGGTGAGCAAAAGGTCCATGGCGACATGGTAGGGAATGCGCTTCGGCAGTTTGATGGTGGCAGCATCCGCCAGCGTGCCGGCGCGGATCTCGGGCAGCGCGAAGCTGGCATGATCCGAGGCGTAGATCAGGTCGCAGGAGAGTGCCAATTCGAAGCCACCGCCGACCGCCATGCCGTTGACGCAAGCGATGACCGGCTTGTTCAGATCGCGCAATTCCTGCAGGCCGGCAAAACCGCCGACACCATAGTCGCCGTCCACTGCGTCGCCAGCGGCAGCCGCCTTGAGATCCCAGCCGGCGGAAAAGAACTTGTCGCCAGCCGTCTTGACGATGGCGATGCGCAGCTCCGGATCGTCGCGAAAGGCTTTGAAGGTTTCGCCCAGCAGGCGCGACGTCTTCAGGTCGATGGCGTTGGCCTTCGGCCTGTCCAGCGTGACTTCGAGGATGACACCTTCGCGGCGGGTCGTTACGACGTCAGACATGTGATCCGTTCACCTCATTGTAGTTCACCGCGCTTGCGGCGATGAAATAGCTGTATCGCTTCAAGTTAAGCCTGCGGCCGATCAAAGCCTCGATTTGACTGTGAACGCGTCCGGTTATCGGCCAACCGCCTTCGATCATGGAATCGCTTGGGGGACGCCTGTAGATCCTTCTAAGGGCCAGAACGTTGAAATCCTTCAGCACGACCTCTTCGACGAGGAACTCAGTTTGTTTGTCAAACTTTTCCAAGCACCAGACGAGCCTGTAAGGCGGGTGAGTGGTGGCATCGATTGCCGATGACGGAAGCTCGCCTTCCCACTGAGCAGACGGCGGCGGGAAAATCATGACCGTACCTGCCGTGTGATGAGCAACGCATCCGCGATCCACGCTCCCTTGCCCTCGGCGCAGACGATCAGCGGATTGATGTCGAGCTCTTCGATGCCGCCGGCATGGGCGGAGGCAAAGCGAGCAATGCCCTCGATGGCCGCAACCGCTGCTTCCAGGTCAGCCTTCGGCCTGCCACGATACCCATCGAGCAGAGGGAACATGCGCAGGCTGCGCAACGCTGTCTCGATGTCATCACGTGTGGTCGGCAGCAGCAGCGTGGCGCTGTCCTTCAACAATTCCACCAATACACCACCGGTGCCGACCGTCATCACCGGACCAAAGACCGGATCGCGGGTCACACCGACGATGAGTTCGGCGATGCCGCTGGCCACCATCGCCTCGACGTAAAGGCCGCTGCCCAGCGCCAGCAGAGCCGCAGCTGCATCGCGAACATCCCCGGCATTCTTCAAGTTGAGCCGCACGGCGCCGAGTTCGCTCTTATGCGCAACACCGAGCGCCTTGAGCGCAACTGGAAAGCCGAGCGCCTCGGCCGCCGCCACGGCCTCGCCGACATCGGCGACCCGCCGGCCTTGCGGCACCGGCAGGCCGGCAACGGCCAGCATGGCCTTGGCGATGGCCTCGTCCGGTTGCCGTTCCACAGTGACACTTTCGTCGGGCTCTGAACCAGCAGCCCAGACGGCTGGTGAAGACGGATGTCTCCATGCCTCAGCGACAAACACGGCCGCTTCGGCCGCGTCAAATGCCTCGGCGATACCGTGGATTGGGACGATGCCGCGCTTGAGCAGTTCGACCGAATGATCATCTGACAGATTCTCGCCCATCGAAGCGACGATGGCTCCGTCGGCGCCATTGGCCTTCAGCGCCGCTTCGAACGCATTCACCGTTGGCCACCAGTCCGCGTCGGAACAGCGGTCCGTGCGCGGGAAATCCAGCACCAGCATGTTCAGGCCGAAGCCGCCGGACGCCATCGCCGAGAAGGTCGCGGTCAGCGCGTCCTGCTTGCCCCAGATATAGGTGTTGTAGTCGAGCGGGTTGGCAACCGCGACCAGCGGCCCGAGTGTCTCCTGCACGCGCGCCTTGTGCGCTTCGGTCAATGCGGGAAAATAGACGCGTCGCCCCTCGGCGGTATCGGCCATGACGGACGCCTCGCCGCCGGAACAGCTCATCGACGAGAGGGTTGGTTTGGAAAGCGGGCCGACCGCGTGCAGCAGTTTCAGCGTTTCCAGGAATGACGGGATCGTGTCGACACGCGGAATGCCGAGCCGCTTCAGGAAGGCATCGGACGCCGCATCGGAGCCAGCAAGCGAAGCGGTGTGCGAGATGGTGGCGGCGCGCGCCTGCTCGGAACGACCGACCTTCATGGCGACGATCGGTTTCTTCAACTGTCGCGCCCGTGCCGCCAGCCGCTCGAAGCCATCAACCTTGTCGAACCCTTCGATGTGCAGGCCAAGGCAAGAGACGCGCTCATCCTCGATGAGGCCGAGCGCCATCTCCGAAAGACCGGTCTGTGCTTGGTTGCCGGCAGTCATCAGGAAGGCGACCGGCAGGCCGCGTGTCTGCATGGTCAGATTGCAGGCGATGTTGGAGGACTGGGTGATGATGGCGGCACCCTTCTCGCCTTCCTGCAGCCGGCGACCGCCATGCTGGTCTGGCCACAACAGGGCGCCGTCGGCATAGTTGATCAACCCATAGCAGTTCGGGCCGATGATCGGCATGCCACCGGCAGCCTCGATCAATGCCAGCTGCAGATCCTGGCCTTCTGCCTCGTAGTGCGCGGTCTCGCGAAAGCCCGCCGCAAAGCAGATGGCGCCACCAGCGCCGCTCTCACGCAATTCGCGCACCACATCGATGGTGAGATGCCTGTTGACGCCGATGAAGGTGGCATCCGGCGCATGCGGCAGTTCGGCGAGAGATCGATAGGCCTTGACGCCGGCCACTTCGTCCTTGCTCGGATGGACCGGCCAGATGTCACCGGCAAAGCCCATCTTGAGCGATTGCTTGACGACATTGGGGGCGAAGAAACCACCACCGACGACAGCGATCGATTTCGGACGCAGCAGACGGGAAAGGTCACGGGGCATTGTCATGGGGTCACAGCTGCATTGTCCGCGTGCGCCGCGCGGAGCTTTTCGAGTTCGCTCAGATAGTCCTCGGTCGCCTTCACACCCTTCGGGCTCAGCCCGTAGATGCCGGTGCCGACCCGCTCGAACCATCCGTAGTGGTTGTCGGCCATGAGACGGCGGGCATGCGATATGCTGGTCTGTTTGGCGACCTCAGCGGCCTTTGTCGGACCTTGTTCGACAAGCAAATTGAGGCAGCGCAGCGCTTCCTGTCGGTATCCTGTCACAAGATTGCGGCGGGTGGCGCCACCGAGGTTCGGATCGCCGACCAGTCGTTCGAACTCGCGCAGCAACCGCGTCTTGCGCGGCTTCGACTGGCGCGGTTTGTAAGGTGCGGGATCGCAATGAATCTCGGTAAACCCGTCGGCAAGCCGGACCGTAATCAAGCCTAGGCCGAGCCGCCGGCACAGCTTCCTGTTGTCGATCAGCGCCTTGAGCGATGCGCGCCCGGCGCCGCGCGGCACGGCGACATAGACAGCGTCGCTGATGGCCTGGCGCTGGATCGCCTGGTGGAACAGGGACAGCGAGAAGCCCGCCTTCAGCTCGACGATGACCGGATCATCACCCTCGCGGACCGCGACGATGTCGGCAGCACCGACCTCGCCCTTCACCATGTAGCCCTGCGCTTCAAGCAGGTGCTTCACGGGCAGATAGAGGTCGGTTTCCCTGATGCCGGTCTTAGCCATGATGCGAGGCCATAATGCGGGACTATCCTCCGACTGCCCGCAACAGGGCGCGCGAAATGATGTGGCGCTGGATTTCCGACGTGCCTTCCCAGATGCGTTCGACGCGTGCATCGCGCCAGATGCGCTCCAGCGGCAGGTCGTCCATCAGCCCCATGCCGCCATGTATCTGGATCGCTTCGTCGGCGATATAGGCCAGCACCTCGGTGGCCTTGAGCTTGGCCATCGCCATGTCCTGATCAGTCACGCTGCCTTGGTCATACTTCCAGCCGGCTTCCATCACCATGAGGTTCGCGGCCTTCAGCTCCGTCGCCATGTCGGCCAGCTTGAAGGAGACGCCCTGGAACTTGCCGATCTGCTGGCCGAACTGCTCGCGCTGTGCGGCATAGTCGATGGCGTGCTGCAGCGCGCGCTCTGCCCGGCCAAGGCACGTGGCGCCAACCTGTAGGCGTGTGGCGCCCAGCCAGCTGTTGGCCACCTCGAAACCCTTGTGGACCTCGCCCAGCACCTGTTCCTGCGGGATGCGGCAATCGTCGAACTCCAGCACCGAATTGGTGTAGCCGCGGTGCGAGACGTTGCGGTAGCCATCACGAACCGTGAAACCGGGCGTACCCTTATCGACGAAGAACGCAGTGATCTTCTTGCGTTTACCGCGCGGGCTGTCCTCTTCACCGGAAGCCATGAAGCAGATGGCGAAGTCTGCGATGTCGGCATGAGAAATGAAGTGCTTGGTGCCGTTCAGCACCCAGTCGCCGCCCTTTTCGACCGCGCTCGCCTTCATGCCGCGCAGGTCAGAGCCGGCGCCAGGCTCGGTCATGGCCAGGCAGTCCCATTTCTCGCCGCGAATGCAGGGAAAGAGGTATTTCTCGCGCTGCGCATCGGTGCCGGCGAGCAGGATGTTGGACGGCCGCGCCACGCAGGTCCAGTGCAGCGCGTAATTGGCCCGGCCAAGCTCCTTTTCGTAAAGCAGCCAGGTCAGCGTATCAAGGCCGGCGCCACCGACTTCGGCCGGCATGTTGGCGGCATAGAGACCGGCGGATATCGCCTTGGCCTGCAGCTCCTTGATCAGGTCCATGCGCAGGTGGCCGCTGCGCTCGACCTCCAGCTCATAGGGATAGAGCTCCTTCTCGACGAAAGCGCGCGTGGTGTCGACGATGAGCTGCTGTTCTTCGGTGAGGCCGAAATGCATGGCTCAGCCCCTCTTCCCGGCGGCCTTCTTGGCTGCCTTCTTCATCGGCTTGGCCGCCTTGGCTTTCGCGGCTGCGCTGGAGACCTTCGTCTTCGCCGAAGCCAGATCGGCCAGCTGCTTGGTATAGCTCTTGTGCAGCGCGCCCGCGCCCCAGCCCTTGCCTTTGTTCTGCTTCGATAGCGCGTCCATGATCGCGACGAGATTGTCGTCGCGGATCTTCTCGAGCTCGCGGATCGACCATTTCGACGACTGGTCGTCGGACTGGCCGGCGATCAGGTCGACCAGTTCGTCGTTGAACTCCGGTACATCCGTCAGCTTGGTCCACGGCCATTGCAGGCATGGCCCGAACTGCGCCATGAAGTGGCGCATGCCAGCCTCGCCGCCGGCGATGCGGTAAACCTGGAACATGCCCATCTGCGCCCAGCGCAGGCCGAAGCCATAGCGCATGATGTCGTCGAGTTCCTCGACGGTGCAGATGCCATCCTTGATCAGCCACAGCGCCTCGCGCCAGGCTGCCTCGAGCAGGCGGTCACCGACAAAGGCCTCGATTTCCTTGCGGATGACCACCGGCTTCATGCCGATCGATGCATAGATCTCCTTGGCGACCTCGATGGCTTCGGGGAAGGTCTGCGCGCCGCCGACGATCTCGACCAGCGGCAGCAGGTAGACCGGATTGAACGGATGGCCGACGACGAGCCGTTCCGGGTGCTTTTTCATCGCCACCTGCATGTCGGACGGCTTGATGCCGGAGGTCGACGAGCCGATGATCGAATTGGCCGGCGCATGGAGGTCGATCTCGGCCAGCACCTTGTGCTTCAGGTCGAGCCGCTCCGGCACGCTTTCCTGGATGAAATCGGCATCCGTCACCGCCTCGGCGATTGTCTTGGCAAAGGTAAGCTTGCCCTCCTTGGGCAAGCCGCCGGGCAGCATCTGCTTGTAGGCGCGGCGCGCGCCCTTCATCACTTCGCTGACCTTGCGCGATGCCTCGGGGTCGGGATCGTAGATCGAGACGTCGATGCCGTTGAGCAGAAGGCGCGCGACCCAGCCGGCGCCGATGACTCCGCCGCCGATGGCGGCCGCTTTTTCGATTGTCATTTTGTCGTTCCCCGAAAGGGCTTCAAGTTTCGATGAAGCTTATGCAGCCAGCGGCGCGCGCTTGGTGAGGTTGAGCTTCTTGCGCACCTCCTCCGGCCCGATCACGCGAGCGCCGAGATTTTCGACGATGTTGGCCGCACGTTCGACCAGTTGCGCGTTGGTGGCAAGCACCCCCTTGTCCAGCCAGAGATTGTCTTCCAGGCCGACACGGACATTGCCGCCGGCCAGCACGGCCGCCGCCGCATAGGCCATCTGGTTGCGGCCGAGCGCGAAGGCCGAGAACGTCCATTCCTTCGGCACATTGTTGACCATAGCCATGAAAGTGTTGAGGTCGTCCGGAGCGCCCCACGGCACGCCCATGCACAGTTGAACCAGCGCGTCGGACGCCAGCACCTTCTCTTCGACCAACTGCTTGGCGAACCAGAGGTGGCCGGTATCGAACGCCTCGATTTCCGGCTTCACGCCCATCGCCGTCATCATGCCGCCCATGGCGCGCAGCATGCCGGGCGTGTTGGTCATGACATAGTCGGCTTCGTTGAAATTCATCGTGCCGCAATCCAGCGTGCAGATCTCGGGCAGGCACTGGCGCACATGCTCGACACGGTTGCTGGCGCCCCCCATGTCGGTGCCCTGCTGCTTCAATGGCAGCGGGTTTTCGACATCGCCGAACACCATGTCGCCGCCCATGCCGGCGGTCAGGTTGAGCACGACGTCGACATTGGAGTCGCGGATGCGTTCGGTGACTTCGCGGTAGAGATGGATATCGCGGCGCGGCTTGCCGGTTTCGGGATCGCGGACGTGACAATGCACGATCGCAGCGCCCGCCTTGGCCGCCTCGATGGCCGAATCGGCGATCTGCTTGGGTGAGCGCGGCACATGTGGGCTGCGGTCCTGGGTGCCGCCGGACCCGGTCACGGCACAGGTAATGAAGACCTCGCGGTTCATCGCAAGCGGCATCGCTTTTCCTCCCGAAATGCTTTTGACGGATCATTGCGCCGCTTGCCGAAGTCTGTTTTGCGTTTTACGAAACAAACATGGCAAAAACCGAAAGGGCCTCAATCTTTCTTGCCGAGCGCGCGCCACTCAAGGTCACCCTGCTTGTCTTCTCCGGTTCGTCGATCATGTGCGTGGCGTCCGCGCTTGATCCGCTGCGTGCGGCCAACCGCATCACCGGCGAGACGCTGTTCGACTATAGGCTCGTCTCCATGACCGGCGACGCGCCGGTGACCACTTGCGGTCTGCCCGTCGCCGTCTCCGGGCGTTTCGATCCGGCCGAAGCCGCCGACATGCTGGTGGTGATCGCCGGCTTCGGAACGCAGAATTACGCCACATCGGCCCTGCTGGCCGGCCTGAGGCGGGCGGCCCGCACTGCGCGCGCCGTGGGCGGCGTCGAGGCCGGAACCTGGCTGGTCGGCCGTGCCGGACTGCTGGAAGGACGCAGCGCCACCACCCATTGGGAGGACATGGAGGATTTCACCGCCGCCTTTCCAGGCACCGACGTTCGGCCCGACCGCTATGTCATCGACGGCCCCGTCTTCACCTCGGGCGGCGCCTCGCCGACCTTCGACCTGATGCTGCATCTGGTGCGCTCGCGGCTCGGCATGGCCGTGGCGCTCGATGTCGCCAGCGTCTTCATCTACGATCAGGCCCGCGCGGCAACCGACGCACAGCCACTGGTCTCACTTGGCCGGCTCGACGGCTACGATCCACGCCTCGCCCAGGCCATCCGGTTCATGGAGGCGCATGTCGACCAGCCGCAGACGATCGCCGCAATCGCAAAACGCGCGGGCGTCACCGCCCGCACGCTGGAGAGTATCTTTCGCTCGTCGATCGACGAGACGCCGGGCGCCTACTATCTGCGGCTCAGGCTCGCTGCGGCCCGGCGACTTGTGGTGGATACACGCATCGCCATGGCCGACATTGCCGAACGGACGGGATTTTCATCCGCGGCGGCATTTTCAAGAGCGTTTTCGAAAGCGTTCGGCGAAGCGCCGACAAAGGCAAGAGGCGGCTAAAAGCGCCGCCAGGTCAGGCGGCGCGGCTGCGGGTTTCGGTCCCGTCGATCAGGTCGCGCATCTGTTTGGCAAGATGTGCCTCGAAGCGACCGGCAACCGCGCGGTCCCATTCATTGGCCACCTTGGCATCGTTGGTCGGGCGCGGCATCGACATCAACCGGTCGATGATCGAGCCGACATGCTCACGCGACAGAAGGGCGTCGATTTCGTGTTCGGTCTGCATTCTTCGCCTCCTTTCGATTCGTGCTGGCGAAGTCTGTATATAGGAAACCTGTGACGGCTTCTTGAAGGCAAGGTTGGGGCGATTGAAAGGCAGATTGAGAAAATTACGTCACGAAAACGTGCAGATACGGTGATTTCATTTCACCGCAGCTTACCCGACTAACAGATTCCTAGAATTTCTTTTCGAACAGCACCGTCGTCAGATCGCTCTCCCACTCCAGGTCGGGATAGCGGCCTTTCTCCTCATAACCGAGGGCCTTGTAGAAGCCCTGGCTCTGCTGGTTGAAGCTGTCGGTCTCCAGCCGCACTTGTGTCTGGCCTGCAGCCTGGATGGCTCTTTCGGCCTCTTTCATCAGCGCACGACCGACGCCGAGACGCTGCTGTCGCGTGCTGACATGAAGGGCATCGATAAAATCGTCCTGCCAGCTGACAAGCCCCGCGACTTTGCCGTCGACTGTGGCAACAAGGAAATCGAGGCCCTGCTCGTCGACGAAGCGACCACCGACATCTGTCTCGAGATAGCGCCGCGCAGCCTCAGCCGTGATTTCAGGTTGCCAGGTGCTTGCGAAGGTCTCGCTCAGGATGCGCTTCAAGTCCGGAAAGTCGACCTCTGTCGCGCGCCGGACAACGACCTCTTGAGCTTTTGCCCCATCTCTCTGCGATACGTTACCTGTTGCCATTTCCATAAGCTCCTGCCTGCCGCATGCGGGCGCGACTGTCCTCTGTGGCGGTCTCGCGCGGTGCAATGCTTTTCGCAAGCGCCTTCTTTTTCGCGACGCTGGACCAGCACCGCACGGCTGACCAACACCATCATGCCGATTACCTGGCGCATAATTGGTTCCGTTTCGCGGACAGGCGAAAAGATCGACGTCAAAACGCAAAACGAAGGAACCAGACCATGACCGACCTCACCGCCATCGCCCTGAACTACGTCGCCGCCTGGAACGAGGCCGACGCGACACGGCGCGCCAGCCTGCTCGACACCACCTTCACCAAGGACGTCAGCTACCGTGATCCGATCATGCAGGGTGACGGACACGATGGTATCGCCCAGTTGATCGATGGTGTGCAGCAGCGCTTTCCGGGTTTCCGTTTTTCGCTGCGCGGGACACCTGACGGCTTCGGCGCGTTCATTCGCTTCTCATGGAACCTCGGCCCAGAGGGTGTGGACGCCGTGATCGAAGGCACCGATATCGCCGTGATCGAGAACGGCCGGCTGAAAAGCGTCACCGGCTTTCTCGATAAGGTGCCAGCGTAGTAGGGGAAGTATGGCCGCCCTTCTCTTCCGAGGAGGGCCTGGCGCCTACATCGTCCCGCGAATGGCCGGATAGAGCGAACGATAGCGTTTGTAGGCGTCCTCAAAGGCACCAGCCAACGCTTTCTCAGGGTCGATGGTCGCTGCGACTGCAGGAGCCGTGCACACCGCGAGCGGATCTGCATCGCTTGCCGCAATGAGGCCAAGCCGCGCCGCGCCAAACGCGGCGCCGAAATCGCCGTCGGCAGGCACATCGACCGGAATGCCGAGCGCAGTGGCGATCGCCTTCAGCCAATAACGCGAACGCGAGCCACCACCGATCGCGGTGACGCGTTCGAGCGTCGTTCCGGCGGTGCGCAAGGCCTCCAGGCTGTCGCGGAAGGCAAGGGCGACGCCCTCGAGCACCGCCTGCGTCAGCGCAGCACGATGCGATTCATGCTCGAGCCCGACAAAGGCGCCGCGAATGGCGGCGTCATTGTGCGGCGTGCGCTCGCCCGACAGATAAGGCAGGAAGGTGACGCCGCCGGGTGCCTTGAGGACATCGCCGAGTTCTCCCGTCAGATCGCCGGCGCTCTTGCCGGTAATGCTCGACAGCCAGTTGAGCGAATCCGTCGCCGACAGGATGACACCCATCTGGTGCCAGGTCGCCGGCAAGGCATGGCAGAAGGTGTGCACCGCACTTTGCGGATTGGGCAGGTAGGATGCATTGGCTGCAAACAGCACGCCCGAGGTGCCGAGCGAGACAAAGGCATGGCCCTCCCCCACCGTGCCCATGCCGCAGGCGGAAGCGGCGTTGTCGCCGGCACCGCCAGCAATCGGAATACCCGCGCTCAAGCCCCATTCCGAGGCGAGTTCAGCGCGCAATCCGCCTGCCTTTTCAGTACCCTCGACCAGTGCCGGCATATGCTTTTCGTCGAGATCGGTGGCGGCCAGCAGTTCCGGGGACCAGCGCCGCTTTTCGACGTCGAGCCAGGCAGTGCCCGCCGAATCCGACATTTCCGAAATGTGCTCGCCTGTCAGCCAGAATCTCAGATAGTCCTTCGGCAACAGCACCTTGGCGACCTTGGCAAAAATGGCCGGTTCGTTTGCGCTTACCCATGCGAGCTTGGGCGCGGTGAAACCCGGGAAAACGATGTTGCCGGTGAGCTTGCGAAAGCGTGGTTCGGCGTCGAGTTTCGCGGCTTCGGCAAAACTGCGCGTATCATTCCACAGGATGCAGGGTCGCAGCACGGCATCAGCGGCATCCAGCAGTGTCGCGCCATGCATCTGGCCGGAGAGACCGATGCCCTTGATCGCCGCGAATTCCCTGGCGTGCGCGGCCCTGAGCTCGGCAATGGCCTCGCGACAGGCGCGTATCCATTCGGCCGGATCCTGTTCCGACCAGCCGTGATGCGGACGCGACACATCAAGTGAGGCATGACCTGAACCGACAACACGCTGCCTGTCGTCAATCAGCAGTGCCTTGATGCCGGAAGTGCCGAGATCGAGCCCGAGATACATGCCTTCCTCCCCATCCGGTCGACTTGCGACCTAGAGCATTTTGTAGCCAAGTGGAATCACTTGGAGTTACAAAAATGCTTCGAAAACAAAAACTTAGAGCGCTTCCGCGTTTCCGTGAAAAACGGAAACGCTCTAGTGTCGTTCGATCGCACCTTCTTATATTTTTCGAGTATCGAAAAATATAATCGCCAGTTCTACTTTAAGGGCCGGATGAGGTCAATTCGCGCCCAGCGCCGCAGCACGGCGTGTGAACAGGGTCGACAGCGGACTTTCAGGCCGCGCCAGCGCACGTTCGGCCGTCAACGCTCTTGCCAGCGGCGTGTTGCCATTGCGCAGCGCTGCCTCGATCAAGGTAAGATCGATGACATCGCGCTGAGCGTGACTGCCACCGAAGCTGTGCGCGACAGCGCGTATCGGCCTCAGCAACCGCACGGTCTCCGCATAGTTGCCTTCGCCGAAGGCTTTCATGGCCAGGGTCACGGGATGGCCGACATCCCGGGTAAAAGCGGCGTTGTCGTCACCAGCCTGCATCGCTTCATGTTGCGTTTCGAGCAGCGTTCTGGCTGACGCCTCCAGTCCGGCGCCGACGAAGGCCATCATCGCATGGGCGTCGTTGAAGGCGTAGTTGCCAGCCGCGGCCTTCGGCGCCCAGTTGGCGGCCAGGTCCGCCCAGCGGTTGCCGACATCGACCCCGCCAAGATGCAGACGCCACAGGATAGCCGAAGCGTCGACCATGTTGAGCGAGAGTGTGGAGCGCTTGCCGTAGATCGGCCCGTCGAACAGCGAGAGCACCTCTTCGGTTTCACCGAGGTCGTAGTGGAACAGCGCCAGATGCCACCAATTATGCACCTGCAGGAAGCTCTCACGCGTCCAGCCTTCCTTGTTGGCGTGCATCCAGGCAATGCCATCGCGCTGGCGGCTTTGCATCTCCATGACATGGGCGACAGCGTGTTGCGCCCAGCCGTCGCGCGGTTCGAGCTCGATGGCGGCACGACCAAACTGTTCGGCACGCTTGTAGTCGCCCGTTTCTTCCAGCCCGAAGGCCTGCATGCCGAGAATGGCATGGCAACCCGGCATCGCCTTGTCCCAGGCTGGCAAAGCCCGGCCGATACGGTCACGCAGCATGCGGGCATTGCCGGTGAAGAAATCGATCTGGTGCCCCGCCTGCAGGGCCAGGGCATCAAGCGGAAACTCGATCGTAATGTCCTCCAGCACACGCGACGCTTCATGCCAGCGTCCGACCGCCAGATGGCCGAGTGCGGCGACATGGCCCTGCTCCCGCGCTGTCGCGGCAAGTGGCAGCGCGGCTTGATGGCAGGCACGTGCGACCGTCATCGCCTCGCGTTCCGTTGCAAGTCCGAACAGATAGCCCTTCAGCACATGCGCCATGACGAAGCCTGGTGCCTCGGCAATCGCCAGGTCGACCGAACCAACGGGATCACCGACGAAACGCTGCAGTTCCGAGAGGCCGCGCAGATAGTGCTCCCGGGCGGGCGCCGAAGCGCCTGTCAAAGCGAGGCCGGATGTGTCGGTGGTCGTCATCGCTGCTCCGTCCTGTTCGCCGCCAAGCAATATGATTTGCGAGCCTCTTTCAAGGAAAGCCGGTCCTTGCCCGAAAGTCGGCATTTCCGAACATTCGCAAATAATAAACCATGGCAACAAACCGTGTTTGGAAGCACGAGGCAAATCATGGCTTCTTTGTGGCAGCCAGCGTGATCGGTGGTGCGGGGATATTTTGGGGTTTGTCGGGACGAAAGGTTCATAGACCAACAAAAACAAGCGATTGAGAGGGACACCATTCATGCGGCAACACCATTCGACCCGGTCGTACCGGGTCAGGTTATCCGTTCGCGGAAAACTCGGATTGCTGGCCTCCACCTCGCTCCTTCTCAGCTTGCTGCCATCTTCCCCCGCTTCGGCAGCCTGCGTGCTTTCCTCTTCTCCCGGCGACGACACCGTCATCTGTGACAGCGGTACGGCGCTCGGCAATCTTCTCGATACCGGCGGCAACAACACGCTGGTCTTTCCGGCCGCAGGCACCGGGCAGATCACCGGCAACGTCACCTATGGCGTCGGCGCCGACCGCATCGAGATGCAATCCGGCACCATCACCGGCGCAGTGGATCAGGGCGATGGCCAGGACAGCTTCGTCATCGGCGCTGGCACGGTGAACGGCAATGTCCAGCAAGGCGCCGGCATCGACAGCTTCCAGATGAGCGGCGGCCAGATCGGTTCGCTCAACCAGGGCGATGCGCTGGACACTTTCTTCATGTCGGGCGGCCGTATCGTCGACTTCTTCGACGACGGTGACCAAGCCTTCATGAGTGGTGGACGCATCGGCCGCGTCAACATGAAGCTCGACAAGAACTACTTCAACATGTCCGGCGGCACGATCGACCGCAACCTCGTCACCGGCTTCGACCAGGATACGGTCATCATTTCCGGCGGTACGATCGGCGGCAACATCAGCGTCAGCGGCGGCAACGACAGCGTCACGGTGACGGGCGGCTCGATCGGCGGCGATGTCCTGCTCTCGTTCGGAGAAGACAATTTCACCTGGAGCAATGGCGGCATCATCTACGGCACGATCGACCTCGGCGGCGACAATGATACTGCCGCGCTGAGCAACCTCAACAATGGCAATCTCGGCGCCACGAAGGCGATCAGCGGCGGGCTCGGTACCGATGCGATCACCCTCTCCAACGTCGACTTTGCCAATGTGTCCCGATTGCAGAACTGGGAAACCGTCAACGCCACCAACGATACCGAACTGAAATTCGGTGGAACACTGGCACTCGGCGACGCCGGCACCGGAACCGGCACGCTCAACGTCGATGCCACCAGCACACTTTATGGCGGCGGTGGCAATGGCGGCGTCTCGGCTTTCACGGCGGGGCAGCTTGCCAATGTCGTCAATGCCGGACGCATCGATCTTACCAATGGCGGCAACAGCCTGACCGATACCTTCACCATCGCCGGAAACTACAGCGGCAATGACGGCCTGCTGCTGTTGCAGACCGCGCTCGGCGACGATTCCTCGGCTTCCGACAAGCTGGTCATTTCCGGCGGCACGGCAAGCGGCGGAACCAGCATCACCGTGGTCAATGTCGGTGGCGCCGGCGCGGCTACGACGCAGGATGGCATCATGGTGGTGCAGGCCGTGAATGGCGGCTCCACCACGGCGAACGCCTTCGCGCTCAATGGCCCGGTGGCGGCGGGCGCCTACGAATACTATCTTTTCAGAGGCGGGGTCAGTGCCGGCAGCAACGAGAACTGGTATCTGCGCTCGACCTTGATCACGTCCAATCCAGCCCCGGGGCCGGATCCGCTGGAACCCACACCACCGCCACCGCAGCCAATACCGCCGGAGCCGGAACCACCGGCGCCGCCGCCGGTCACACCGCCTCCGCCGGTCCCGCCGGAGGCCACGCCGGGTAATCCCAATCCCGTCGATCCGGCACCACCTGTGACCCCGACCGATCAGCAGCCGGTCGCGCCGCCGCCGCCTCCTGCGGTGGCACCGCCGGATCCTCCCCCGCCCCCGCCGGACGTGCCGACGACGACACCGCCGACGGACGGGAGCGCCATGCCACCATCACCTGGCGCCACCCGCGTGACCGGGACCGCCGTGCCGCTCTACCGCGTCGAAGTGCCGACCTATGCGGTGCTGCCGCCGGCAGGTTACTATCTGATGAGCGCCAATCTCGGCACCTTCCACGAACGACGTGGCGAGCAAATCCTGCTCGGCGGAGTAGGCATGCTGCCCGGCAGTTGGGGGCGTATCTTCGGCCAGGACGCCGAAGTGAATTGGGGCGGCACTGTCACACCAACCTTCGATGGTCATCTGTTCGGTTTCCAGGTCGGCTCCGATCTGATCGGTTGGGAAGGACCGGCCGGACACGAGAACCGGGCCGGGCTGTTCATCGGCCACACCCGCATGGATGGCGACATCCGCGGCCAGGCACTGGGATGGAACAATCTCAGCGTCGGCGATCTTGACCTCAACGCCACAAGCCTGGGCGCTTACTGGACGCATATCGGCCCAGGCGGCTGGTATCTGGACGGCGTCGTCATGGGCACCTGGCTCGACGGCAAGGCGACATCGAACCGCGACGTCGGCATCGATGTTGATGGTGCCGGCGTCACCCTGTCGCTCGAAGGCGGCTATCCGATCCAGCTCTCGTCGGAATGGACACTCGAACCACAGGCGCAGTTGATCTGGCAGCACCTGTCACTCGACGGGCAGCAAGATCGCTTCTCTACCGTGTCCTTCGACAATGACGACAGCGTCACCGGCCGGATCGGCCTGCGCCTGCAGGGTGCGATGCCGCTGGGCACCGCGATGTTGCAGCCTTACCTGAAAGCCAATCTCTGGCACGAGTTCGATGGCACCGACCGCGTCAATTTCGGCGGCGATCCGATCGATGTCGAGCGCGGCGGCACATCATTGGAAGTCGGCGGCGGCGTGGTAGCGAAGCTTTCCGAAACGCTGAGCGTCTTTGCAACGGCCGACTACACCACCAATCTCGGCGGAGAAAAGCGCCGGGTCTGGGAAGGCAATCTCGGCCTCAGCGTGAAGTGGTAGAGGCAGGCGGGGCTTAGCAGCCCCGCAGCTTTCAACTGCCGGATCGCATCGCGACCGTAGCAATGCCGGCGCCAACCAGCAACGTGCCGCCGGTACGATTGAAGATGCGGATCGCCTTCGGGTTGCGCACCACGTTGCGCGCCCGGGAGGCGACCAGCGCATAGCCGAAAGCGTTGGCGAAGGCGAGCGTGAGGAAGGTCGCTTCGAAGATCGCCATCTGCGTCCAGAAATTGCCATGCCGGTCGATGAACTGGGGCAAGAAGGCAACAAAGAAGGTGATGCTCTTCGGATTGAGCGCCGTGACCAACCAGGCATGCGCCATCATCTTCGCTGCCGATACCGCATCGTGGCGTGGTGTCGCTTCCAGCGTGCCACCGGCACGGAACAGCTTGATGCCGAGATAGACGAGATAGGCGGCACCGATCACCTTGAGCACCGTGAAGACGGTGGCCGAAGCGGCCAGCAACGCGCCGATGCCAAGCATGGACAGCGTCATGGCGGTGAAATCGCCGAGTGCCACGCCAATCGCCATCGGCAACGCCGTGCGCCAGCCTTGCCCGAGCGCATAAGAGACGACGAGCAGGATGGTCGGACCTGGAATGATCAGCAGGATGGAAGATGCAGCGGCAAAGGCTGCCCAATTCTCGAACGACATGAGTCTCTCCTGTCAAAGAACAGGATAAATCCCTGCCTTCAGCGGGATGTAAAGCGGTTTTTGCGGCACGGTCTTACGCCACAGACAGGCATCAGGTCGCGCCGCTCGGCACGCGCGGCGCAACGAGCGCGGCAGCGCACGCGATGGCCATGGTGGCCGATGAAAGCAGTGCCATATCGGTCGTCGCGGCTTGCCATGCGAAGGCCCGTTCCAGTTCGAAAATCGATGCTCAAGGATCGACGGAACAGATAGGCGAGACCCGTGCCGGCATTGTGACCGAAGCTGGGAGTTTTGATGCAGGAACCGCCGGAAGTGAGGCAGAGAAGACGCCGCCAAACCGTACAGGAGACCGCAAAAGCAGGCTTCGCAAGGGTTTCACGCTTTTTAAACCATGAATCGTGAAAATGCGACGCATCCGGCGGGCATGTGATCCCGGCCGTTCGTATGGGGTAAAGTGTGCATGCGTAAGCCGCAAGACCTGACGCCTTCGTCCAGCGTCGATTTCCCGGAATCCAACACCATCATTTCCCGCCGCTCCGTGCTTTCCGGTCTCGGCATCATGACCCTGCTTGGCGCTTCCGGCTGCTCGCAGACCCTGGACATCCCGTCGCTCGGTCCGGTCGGTCCCTCGAGCAACATGCCGCCACTCGACGACATGTCGACCGGGTCGATCCGCCCGATCCCGCCGATCAGTGTAGACAGGAACATCACCGACAACAGCGCGATGTATGCCTCGCTGACCGACAACGGCTTCGTCGTCCCGGCCATCCCGTTCCAGAAGGTCAAGGCGGAATTCCGCCGCCAGATCGTTGTCGACCCGACAGGCGAAGCACCCGGCACGATCGTGGTCAGGCTCAACGAACGTCATCTTTACTGGGTGCAGGAAGGTGGCGAGGCCATCCGCTACGGTGTCGGCATCGGCAAGGCGGGCTTCGAATGGAGCGGGCGCGCGGTGATCCAGTACACCAAGGAGTGGCCGACCTGGACGCCGCCTCGGGAAATGATCGCGCGCAAGCCCGAACTGGTGAAGTGGGCCAGTGGCCAGCCGGGCGGCCTCGACAATCCGCTGGGCGCGCGTGCACACTATATCTACAAGGACGGCCAGGACACCGGCTACCGCGTGCACGGCTCGCCGGAGTGGTGGACGATCGGCACCCAGGCCTCGTCCGGCTGCGTGCGCATGATCAACCAGGATGTCATCGACCTGTACAACCGGGTCAAGGCGTCGCCGAACAAGGTGCCGATTGTTGTAGCTTAGGCAGTCGGCAGTCGGCAGTCGGCAGTCGAATTGCCGACGATTTGGCGTGCCCCGCGCAAGCGGTATTTGCAAGAACCAGACTGCGCCGCAGACAGCTCTTCCGATTGCCGACTGCCTACTCACGACTGCCTGCCGCTAATCGATTAAAATCCCCCGTTGCGTCCCGCCGGAATACAGGCGAAAGTTCCTCTCCATAGGTCTCGGGAGGATCGAACAATGGCCGGAACTTTCGTTATCGCCCAGGGCGGCGGCCCCACCGCGGTGATCAACCAGACAGTGGTCGGCGCGGTCCTCGAAGTTCGCAGGAAACATCCCGGCGCCCGTGTCCTCGGTGCCCGCCACGGTGTGCGCGGCGTGCGGGACGGCGACTATGTCGACCTGACCGACATGCGCGAAGACCAGCTCAGGCTGATCGGGCGCACGCCGTCGGCAGCTCTGGGCTCGACCCGCGACAAGCCGGATGCCGCCTATTGCGACCTGGTCCTGAAAGGCCTGCAAAAGGCGAGTGCCGACGCCTTTATCTATATTGGCGGCAACGACACCTCCGGTACGCAGCAGATCCTCACCGATGCAGCCGGCGGCAAGATCGCCTTCGTGCATGCGCCGAAAACCATCGACAACGATCTCGTCGAGAACGACCACACGCCCGGCTTCATCTCGGCGGCGGAATTCGTCGCCGGGGCCTTCCTGTCGGTGGATCTCGATTTCCGTGCCCTGCCCGGCATCTATGTCGGCATCGTCATGGGTCGCCATGCCGGCTTCCTCACCGCAGCGTCCGCCGCCTGGCGGCTGGACGGCGACAGCGGTCCACACCTGGTCTACGTGCCTGAACGGGCCTTCTCGGTCGACCGTTTCATCGATGACGTCAAAGCGACGATGGCGAAGCACAAGCGTTGCATCGTCGCCGTTTCCGAAGGCGTCTCGACCGCGGATGGCCGTTCACTGGTCGAAACGATCGTCGGCTCCGACAAGGTCGAGCGGGACGCACATGGCAATGTCAAGCTCTCCGGCAGCGACCTCAACCGCGCCTTCGAGCAGGCGCTGGCCGAAAGGCTGCCCGGCAAGCGCGCCCGCGTCGACGCGCTCGGTTACATGCCACGCGGCTATATCGGCGCGATCAGCCCTGTCGACGCGCAGGAAGCCTTCGATGCCGGCGCCTTTGCCATCGGTGTGGCGGATGAGGGCGGCGGTTCGGTGGCACTGCAATATGACGGCAGCAAAACCGTGTTCAGGAAGGTGCCGTTGAGCAGCGTTGCCGCCAAGACCAGGCACATGCCCGACGACTTCATGCTCAAGGATGCCAACAACCTTTCCGAAGCCGGCCTCGCCTATCTGCATCGGCTGGTGCCGGCCAAATATCAGGTCGGCAAACCATTCGTATGAGGATGGCGTGACAGGCTGGTTCGGCAAGACGGCGCTCGATGCCGCGCTGACACTGATCACGGAACCCTTCGTGCATCCTTATATGAGCGCCAATATCTGGCATCTGAAAGGGCGCGATGTTGACCTGCTGGTCGACACCGGGATGGGCATCTTCCCGCTGGCGCCGGAGATCGACACACCGGCGGGCAAGCCATTGCTGGTGGTCGCAACCCATATCCATCTCGACCATGTCGGCTCGCTGCACGAATTCGCCGAGCGCGCGGGGCCACGCCAGAGTGCGGTCGAATTCACCCGCATGGGCGACGCTGCCACCTACGCCCATGAATTCCGCCAGCTCGAAGGCGCGGTGTCGCGCCTGCCCTACCCCGGCTGGAGCCGCGAGGGCTATCGCATCGAACCGGCTCCCCTGACGCGTGTTCTGGCCGAAGGCGATCGTGTCGACCTTGGAGACCGCTGCTTCACCGTTCTGCACCTGCCTGGTCATTCGCCGGATTCGATCGCGCTGTTCGACGAGCGTGACGGGCTCTTCTTCAGCGGCGACGCAATTTATGACGACACGTTGCTCGACGACCTGCCCGACTCCGACCCAGCCGTCTACCGCCACACCATGCAGCGGCTGCTTGAACTGCCGATCGGCCTTGGCCACGGCGGCCATGGCCCGCGCTTCGATCGCAGCCGGATGCAGGAGATCGCCCGAGCCTATCTGGGCCGAATCTGACAGATTTTTCCCGCCCTGTGTCCAATGCAACGGAAAAAGGCGCCGCTCAAAGCGACGCCTTTCTTGCTCGTTGGGCAGCAGTCGGCGAAGACGCCGGGCGGCCTGGCAGACCCGGTCGGTTTAACCGACCTGCTCGTCCCAGCCGGAGATCGCCTTGACTTCAAGGAAGTCCTCGAGACCCCACTTGCCGCCCTCGCGACCGAGGCCGGACGCCTTGTAGCCGCCGAAGGGGCTGCCATAAGGCCTGTCGGCGCCGTTGATCTGGACCATACCGGCGCGGATGCGGCGGGCCACACGCTGCGCCTTTACCTTGTCCTGGGTCTGGACATAGCCGGAGAGGCCATAGGGCGTGTCGTTGGCGATCGCGATGGCGTCTTCCTCGCTATCGAAGGGGATCATCGCCAGCACCGGCCCGAAAATCTCCTCGCGCGCGATGGTCATGTCGTTGTTGACATCGGCGAAGACGGTCGGGCGTACATAGTAGCCTCGGTTGAAGCCTTCCGGACGGCCAAGGCCGCCGGCCACCACACGCGCACCTTCCTTGATGCCCGCTTCGATCAGGCTCTGCACCTTGTTGAACTGCACTTCGGAAGAAAGTGGACCGATGTGGTCGCCGTCCTCTGCCGGATTGCCGACCTTGACGGTGGCCGCATAGTCGGCGGCGAGGCCGACGGCACGGTCATAGACCGGGCGCTCGACCAGCATGCGGGTCGGCGCGTTGCAGGACTGTCCGGTGTTTTCGAAGCAATGTGCCAGGCCACGTGCGATCGCTTCCGGAAGGTCGCTGTCGGCAAAGACGATGTTGGGCGACTTGCCGCCAAGCTCTAGCGCGACACGCTTGATGCCATCCGCGGACGATTTGGCCACGGCAATGCCGGCGCGCGTCGAACCGGTAAAGGACATCATGTCGATGCCGGGGTGACGCGACAGCGCCTCGCCGACGGTTGGGCCATCGCCGTTGACCATGTTGAACACGCCGGCGGGGAAACCGGCTTCTTCCATCATCTCCGCGAAGACAATGGATGAGACCGGCGCGATCTCGGACGGCTTCAGCACCACGGTGCAGCCCGCGGCAAGCGCCGGCACCACCTTCAACGTCACCTGGTTCATCGGCCAGTTCCACGGCGTGATCAGGCCGCAGACTCCGATCGGCTCATAGACGATGTGCTCTTCCTTGTTGCGCTCGCTGAGCGGCGTTTCGAAATGGAAGTCCTTCAGGGTGCGGATGAAGGCCTTGATGTGGCCGGCACCGCACGCAGCCTGGGCTTCCAGCGCCAGCTTGATCGGTGCACCCATTTCATCCGAAATGGCCTTGGCCATGTCGTCCATTCGCCTGTTGTAGGCAGCAAGCAGACGCTCCAGCGCCGCAAGGCGCTCCTCGCGGCTGGTGCGGCTCCAGCTTTCGAAAGCGCGGCGTGCGGCAGCGACCGCTTTATCGACATCGGCGGCAGAACCCAGCGAAATGACGGCGAAGGGCTGCTCGTCGGCTGGATTGATGACTTCGAGTTCCTTCGGGGCGACCGGTGCGACCCACTTGCCGTCGATGAAGAAATCCGTCTTACGCAGCATTCTGTTCTCCCTGTTCGCGACTGTTCTAACAGCCGGCCCGACAAGCGCGGGCGGTGAAACCGACATGGTTTTTTGGCGTTGCGGCAGTGTTCTAGCCTTGCGGCAAGGGGCTACTCAAGCCTCAGTATGCAGCCTGCGTGAGGCCAGATGGTTGGGACCCTCGGTGCGATTGGCATCGTGAATGTTGACGATGCGTGCAGCACGGTGTGAACGCCGACTTGGTACTCTTTTGCGTATCAGCCAATCGTCAACCAGCACATCCAATTGTTTTTATTATTCTAATTTTGAAATCTAGTCCTCAAGCCCACCGTTTCAAGGATCATTTCCATGGTCCAGGCGGCACTTTTTCGTGATTGGAAACCTGGCCGGGCCTTTCCCAGATACGCCCTGTCCGAACGACGCGAATTCCTCCCAAGAACACGCCGCATGACGGACAGACATTGAAATTCGGAGTACGAAAATGAAAAAGATTGCTCTTGCTACTGCTGCTCTCCTGGTTGCCGCTGGTTCGGCGTTCGCGGGCAGCGACAACTTCGACGCCTATGCAGGCTCCAACCCGCAGGCCGTCGGCTCGACCGTCGACAGCGGCTACACCGCTTCGGTGAAGGGCGGCTCGCACGATGCCAGCACTGTTGCCAAGCCGATCACCGATGGCGCTCCGCGCCTCGGCGGCAACAGCTAATAACAGCTGAACCAGTTGCCGGCTTTGCCGGCGTGGAAAAAGCGGTGGGCTTGCCCGCCGCTTTTTTCGTTTGGCGACCAAGCAAGGTCTTTCCCAACCAGCCCTCCCGCCGACTGCTCGCAAAGACAAGGTCACCGATCGCGGCGAGCCGGCGAAGGGTTACAATTTGGCGCTCTCATCGTCAGGCTCGCTCCTGTTGAGCACCGCCGAACGTCAATTATTTTAGACGCTTCCTATCAATATTGTTCACTCAGCGACGACAATCCGTTCAGCGCAGCCTGAACAATCTCCGGTATGTTTTTTCATACCATGAAAATATCAACCACCTAAGTTATTGAAATTATTCAAATCAATAGCACGCATATGTCTCCACGAAGAAACTTCAAGAGCCATTTTTGCATGGCAGATAAACATTCTCGTGATTGGAACCTTTCCCGTGGCATTCCCATTTCTGTGTTGTCCGAACGACGAGATTGCCTCCCAAGAGACCACGCCGCTTGACGGACGGAACAAGAAATTTGGAGTACGAAAATGAAGACGATTGCTCTTACTGCTGCTGCCCTCCTCGTCGCCGCCGGCTCGGCTTTTGCCAACGGTAGCGACCATTACGGCTCGAACTTCACCTATTCGAACGTCGACAACGCCTACACCGCTTCGGTCAAGTCCGATGTGGCCAAGCATGACGCCGCTTCTTCGGTTGTGAAGCCGATCACCGACGGCGCTCCGCGCCTTGGTGGCAACAGCTAATCATTCACTGACACAAAAATTCACTGAAGATTTCGGAGATACGAAAATGAAGACCATTGCTCTCACCGCCGCCGCCCTCCTGGTTGCCGCCGGTTCCGCTTTCGCAGGCAGCGACCACTACGGTTCGAACCATACCTATTCGAACGTTGACAGCTCCTACACCGCTTCGGTTCAGAATGGTTCGGCTTCCTCGCAGGAAACCGCAAAGACCATCACCGACGGTGCTCCGCGCCTCGGCGGCAACAGCTAATCTGGCTGCCGGTACTGCCGGCATCCAGCTTCAAAAAGCGGTGGGCTTGCCCACCGCTTTTTTCGTTTGCGTAGCACGATCAGGCGCACTCTTTTCCAGATGGATCAAATTATCACACCGCTCGGGTGAGCATGAAAACCCTTCATCAAGTACGAATTATAATATTCACAATATTCCTTGATAATAAATTCTCCAACATCGCAACATGTTGAAAACACATACATCTACTCACCACCGGTGATTATCACGAGAAACTTCAAGAGGGAATCGCAACCCAGCAATAAACATTGTTGTGATGGGAACCTTTTGCCGCCGATTTTCATTTATGTCATGTCCGAACGACGCGATGACCTCCCAAGAACACGCCGCTGACGGACGGAAAAAACCGAACGTTGGAGTTTGAAAATGAAGACCCTTGCTCTCACTGCTGCCGCTCTCCTGGTTGCCTCGGGCGCCGCTTTCGCTGGCAGCGACAATTTTGATGCCTATGCCGGCTCGAACCCGCATGCGACAGCTGTCGATACGGGACATACCGCCTCGATCGCCACGCACAATGCTGCCCTGCAGTGGCTGAACGGTGGCCAGTCGACGTCAACCGACAAGGCTGACCAGGCCGCCATCGACTACCGGGTTGACCATTTCGGCAACCGCTAAGCAGCGACCATGTCTTGAGTGCAAAGCGGCGGGTTCACCCGCCGCTTTTGTTTTGCGGCGCTGTGCCCCTAGCCAAATCCGCCTGGCCGGAAAACTGGTTGCATTTCAAGATCACTCTCCCTATAACCGGTTGCAAATCGCAATTGGTTATAGGGATCCAAATGTCCAAACTGGTGGTTCGCGCATTCTCGATATCGCAAGATGGTTACGGCGCCGGACCGAACCAGGGCCTCGAAAACCCGCTCGGCGAAAACGGCGAAAAGCTGCATGATTGGTTTTTCGAAACAGACACTTTCCAGGCGATGACTGGCGGCGGAGAAGGGCTGAAGGATATCGACAACGAGTTCGCCACGCGCAGCTTCGACAACCTTGGCGCCTGGATCCTCGGCCGCAACATGTTCGGGCCTGTGCGCGGTCCCTGGCCGGACGAGACCTGGAAAGGCTGGTGGGGCGACAACCCGCCCTATCACGTACCCGTCTTCGTGCTGACCAACCACGCTCGAGCACCGATTACCATGGAAGGTGGCACGACTTTCCATTTCGTCACCAGCGGCTTCGAGGACGCGCTGGCGCAAGCCAGGCAGGCAGCTGCAGGCAAGGATGTCCGGGTTGGCGGAGGCGTCGAAACGCTCAAGCAATATCTCAAGGCACGGCTTGTCGATGACCTTCATCTCGCCGTCGCCCCCTTTCTGATGGGCTCGGGCGAAAACCTGTTTTCGGATATCGACCTCGCAGCTCTCGGCTACCGCATCACCGACCGGGTGGCGACGGAGAAAGCAACACATCTGACCGTCGTGAGAGATGATTGACGGCAACAGCCCCGAATCCAGGTGATCAAAAACGACAAGAGGGCCGACGGCCCTCTTGTTTCTGGCACTGATGACGAACTTCAGGCGGCCTTGGCTGCGGCCTCGTAATGGGCAAACGACCGGCCGTCGGCATCGAAGATATGCAGATCGTCGGCATTGGCGGTGAGCTTGAGGCTGCTGCCGCGCTGGACCTCGACATTGCCTGGCAGCTTTGCGGTAAGCGGCTGGTCGCCGCGACCGATATCGACATAGACCAGTTGCACTTCGCCGAGCTGTTCGATGTAGTCGACCTTGCCTTCGAACAGGTAATCGGAACCGGTGGCGATGGACAGATCCTCCGGACGCACGCCGAACGAGATTGCCGCACCTTGCGCGCCAGACGGTGTTGCAATCGGCACGGAGGCCTTGCGGCCGCCAACATGGCTGATCGCGGTCGAAGCCCCCGACTTGTCCACGGTAGCCGGCAGGATGTTCATGGCCGGAGAACCGATGAACTGCGCGACGAACAGGTTGCCCGGGCGCTTGTAGAGTTCCATCGGCGTACCGACCTGCTCGATGTGGCCATCCTTCAGCACCACGATGCGATCGGCCAGCGTCATCGCCTCGACCTGGTCGTGGGTGACGTAGATCATCGTGGTGTTGGGCATCGATTCCTTCAGTTTGGCGATCTCGATACGGGTGGCGACACGCAGCGCGGCGTCGAGGTTCGACAATGGCTCGTCAAACAGGAACACCTTCGGATTGCGTACGATGGCACGGCCGATGGCGACGCGCTGGCGCTGGCCGCCCGACATCGCCTTGGGCAGGCGGTCAAGATATTTGGTCAGCTGCAGGATCTCGGCCGCCTGCTTGACGCGACGGTCGATCTCTTCCTTCTTCTCGCCGGCGATCTTCATGCCGAAAGCCATGTTGTCGTAGACGGTCATGTGCGGGTAGAGCGCATAAGACTGAAAGACCATGGCGATGCCGCGTTTGGACGGCGGCACATCGTTCACCCGCTCGCCGGCAATGTTCAAATCGCCCGACGTGATTTCCTCAAGGCCGGCGATGGAGCGCAACAAAGTGGATTTGCCGCAGCCGGACGGACCGACAAAGACGATGAACTCGCCCGATTTGATGTCGAGGTCGATGCCGTGAAGAATATGGATGTTGCCGTAGGACTTCTTCACTTGCCTGAGGGTCAGATCGGCCATTGTTTCCTCCCTTTATTCTTGTTTTCGGTTCAGGCGAGACGCCCGAACCAGGCTCCATAACCGCCAAGGCGAAGCTTGCCGGTCCCCGATTGCGAAGAAAAACCATGCCCCGGCAAAGGTTGCAAGGAACGTCCGCCACCGAGATCCACTTCGGTGATGCTGTTGCCGAGATTGAACGCGCAGACGATGCGTTCATTGCCCTCCTCGCGCGAGAAGACGACGACATCGCCCTGCCCCTGGATGAACTCGATGTCCCCCTTGGCCAGTGCCGGGTGGGCGCGCCGGAAAGCAAGGAAGCGGCGATAGTGCTGCAGCAGCGATGCGCTGTCACTTTCCTGGACATTGACTGCCTTGGACAGATGTTCGCCAGGCACCGGCAACCACGGCCTGGCGGTTGAGAAGCCGCCATGAGGCGAAGCCGCTTCCCATACCATCGGCGTGCGGCAGCCATCACGGCCCTTGAATTCCGGCCAGAACCGGATGCCGTACGGGTCTTGCAGATCCTCGAAGGACAGGTTGGCCTCGCCGAGACCGAGCTCTTCGCCCTGATAGATGCAGGCCGAGCCGCGCAGTGACAGAAGCAGCGCCGAGACAAGCTTGAGATAGGCAACCGGGTCGGCCTCGCCGGCAGCCCAGCGCGAGGCGTGGCGCACCACATCGTGGTTGGAGAATGCCCAGCAGGACCAGCCGTCGCTGGCAACACGACCGAACGCTTCCAGCACCGCACGCACCTTGGCAGCGCTGATCTTTTCGGGTGCCAGGAAGTCGAAGGCATAACACATGTGCACACGCTTGCCGCCGGCTGTGTAAGCCGCAACGACTTCGAGCCCGCGCTGGGAGTCGCCCACTTCGCCGACAGCCGCAGCGGCGGGATATTCGTCGAGCAGAGCGCGGAACCGCTCGAGAAACGCCAGGTTCTCCGGCCGGCTCTTGTCGTAGATGTGATCCTGGTAGTTGTAGGGGTTCACCGACGGCGCCGTCTGGTCGTTGCGCTCTTCCGGCGGCAACGCCGGATTGTTCTCCAGGCCCTCGCTGTGGAAGTAGAAATTGATGGTGTCGAGACGGAAACCGTCAACGCCGCGCTCGAGCCAGAAACGGGTGATGTCGAGCAGCGCGTCCTGTACCTCACGGTTGTGGAAGTTCAGGTCCGGCTGCTCGGAGAGGAAATTGTGCATGTAGTATTGCTGGCGGCGGGTATCCCACTGCCATGCCGAACCGCCGAAGATCGACAGCCAGTTGTTGGGCGGCGTGCCATCCGGCCTGGCATCGGCCCAGACATACCAATCAGCCTTCGGATTGTCGCGGCTGGAGCAGCTTTCGGCGAACCAGGGATGGATGTCGGCGGTGTGCGACAGCACTTCGTCGATCATCACCTTGAGGCCGAGCCGATGCGCCTCGGTCACCAGCGCATCGAAATCCGCCAGCGAGCCGAACATCGGATCGACGTCGCAATAATCGCTGACGTCGTAGCCGAAATCCTTCATCGGCGACTTGAAGAAGGGCGATATCCAGATGGCGTCCACCCCCAGAGAAGCGATGTAGCCAAGCCGGGCGGTGATGCCCTTGAGGTCGCCGATGCCGTCGCCGTTCGTGTCCTGGTAGGAGCGCGGATAGATCTGATAGATCACCGCGCCACGCCACCAGTCGCGATCGACCGCCGGCATGGCTGCCTCGGACTTGCGCTGCATCGTTTGCTTCACCATCAACCTCCTTTGACCGAACCTGCCAGCAGGCCACGCACGAAGTAGCGCTGCAACGAGAAGAACACGATCAATGGCAGAATGATCGTGATGAAAGCGGATGTCGTCAGGATGTCCCAGTCCCCGCCGCGCGACCCCAACAAAGCGTTGAGCTTGCCTGTCAGCACCAGCTCGTTGGCGCCTGTGCCCAGGAAAACCATCGCCACCAGCAGATCGTTCCATACCCACAGGAACTGGAAGATGGCGAAGGATGCGAGCACAGGGAACGACAGCGGCAGCACGATCTTCATGAAGATCTCGAAATCGCTGGCGCCATCGATGCGGGCCGACTCCATGATCTCGCGCGGCAGGCCGGCGATGTAGCTCCTGAGCAGGTAGATGGCGAAAGGCAGGCCGAAGCCGGTATGCGCCAGCCAGATGCCGAGATAAGTCTTGGAAGGAACGCCGAACAGGTTGCCGACACCGTTGTACATTTCGAGCAGCGGTATGAGCGCCATCTGCAACGGCACGACCAGCAGGCCGATGATGACGGCGATCAACAGCGCACGCCCCGGGAACCGCATCCAGGCCAAGGCGTAAGCAGCGAAGGCGGCGATCATGATCGGGATGATCGTGGCGGGAATGGTCACCGTCAGCGAATTCAGGAAGGAACGGCCGACTCCCTCGGAGGTGAGCACGTTGCCGTAGTTTTCGGTGGTGAATCGCGGCGGAACGGTCGAGGAGAAGTAGACACGCTGGCCGCGCGACCCTTCGAATTTCTTGGTCGAGGACTGCACATAGCTGCCATCGGCGGAGACCTGCAGTGTCTCGCCTTCACCAAGGTCGGCGACGGTGCCGACCTGGAACTTGGTCGGCTCCTGGGCGCGTGCGCCAAAGGCCGAAACCTGGGTGCTGCCCGGATTTTCGAAGACGTTGCCTTCGATGACGAATTTGCCGTCCTTCTCGACCTGCTTGTCGGGCGCGGCCAGGCGCACCTGCTGCACCTGCGTCGAACTGAAGAAGGAAGCCCACCAGCCCGAACCGACGATCTGGTCCTTGTCACGCAGGGACGTGACCAGAATGCCGAGTGTCGGGATCGTCCAGACGATGACAAAAAGCAGCGCCGCTATGTGGACCGCCCATGTACCGAAGGAAGACCGGCCGGCCGATTTGCCGCTCGCGTGCGCCATCTCACAAGCCCTCCCTGTTCGCCTGGTAGATATTCCAGATCATGATGGGCAGGACGGCGATCATGATGATGACCGCGATGGTCGCGCCCTTGCCGAAATCGCCGCCACCACGGAACATCCAGTCGAACATCAGATTGGCAAGCACCTGGCTGTTCCACTGGCCGTTTGTCATGGTCAGCACGATGTCGAAGACCTTGAGCACCAGGATGGTGATGGTCGTCCACACCACGATGATCGTGCCCCAGATCTGCGGGATCATGATCTTCCAGAAAATCTGGAAGGGATTGGCGCCATCGATGACGGCCGCCTCGATGGTCTCCTCGGGGATGCCGCGCAACGCCGAGGACAGGATGACCATGGCGAAGCCGGTCTGGATCCAGATCAGGATGACCATCAGGAAGAAGTTGTTCCAGAACGGCATCGATATCCAAACCTGGGGGTCGCCGCCAAGCCCTTGGACAAGCGCGTTGAGCGCGCCGATCTGCACCTGACCCTCGCCGCGATATTCGTAGATGAACTTCCAGATCACGCTGGCGCCGACAAAGGAGATGGCGAGCGGCAGGAAGATCAGCGATTTGGCGATGGTGCCCCACCAGATCTTGTCGGTGAGCACGGCAATGACCAGGCCGAGGAACGTACAAGCGGCCGGCACGACCAGAAGCCACAATATGTTGTTGAAGATCGAGTTGCGGAACTGCCCGTCACCAAGGGCCCATTGGTAGTTCGCGAGCCCGACGAAGCCGTGACCGGACTTGTCCTGGAACGAGGTGATGACGGTGCTGACGACCGGATAGATCAGATAGACGACGAGAAGGATCAGCGCCGGCCCGATGAACAGCCATGGCCGGATCAGGCCTTGACGACGCAGATTGTCGATCGCCGCCTGGCCGCTGACGCCGCGCGCGGGAAAGATGAGGTCGACAAGTTTGTTGGCGCCCCAGAAATAGGCGACGCAGCCGCCGACACCGATCAGAATGACGAGAATGGCCGAAAAGATCTGAGCCGCCATGGGTTCCTCCCCTTGCTGCGGATCCGTGACTGCACCTGCCTCGAACTTCGACCGGAACCTGCCGGGAATGCAAAATTCAGTGCAAGCACCGCCAGGCAGCGCAAACACGCCACCGGGATGGTTCAGTTTCCTCTTTTCCATGGGGCGTTTCCGTTTTCGTGGAAACGCTCCGACTTTTTGCTGTACGCAATTCCGAACGGAAAACGGCTACGCACTCTTCCTGGAATTGCTCCGAGCCTCCAGGTTCCCCAGGCCGATCCGGGGCCTATTTGCCCGGACCGGCATGCCTTGGGAGGCCGCACTCTTGGTTTGCAGTACGATGCCAGGGTCCTACTTGATGCCGTCCCAGCTCTTCTGGATATCGGCCGCGACCGCGTCGGGCGCCTTGCCGCCAACCATGTCGATCATCCCGGTCCAGAACGAGCCGGCGCCGACCTTGCCGGGCATGAGATCCGATCCGTCGAAACCGAAGGTCGAGGCGTTGAGCAGCACCTCGCCTTCGCGCCGCAGGATGTCGTTGGCATAGGCTTCCGGCTTCGTCGTTTTCAGGGCCGACAGGAAGCCCGACTGCGCCATCCAGATCTCATGCGACAGTGGCATCTTCAGGAACTCGATGAAGGCACGAGCTGCCTTGGAGTCTTTCGTGACCATCGCGAAAGTGCCGGCACCCAGCACCGGTTTGCCGAGATCGGCGTGCGATGCCATCGGCGGCAGGTAGAAGAAGTCGGCGTCCTCGCCGAGCTTCTTGCCCTCCGGGAAGAAGGACGGGATGAACGAGGCCATGCGGTGCATGTAGCATTTCGGCGGCACGCTGAAGAGGCCCTTGGGTGAATCGCGGAAGTCGGTCGCCGCGACCGCGGCGGTGCCACCGTCAACCATCTTCGGGTTCTGCACGATGTCGTTGAAGACCTTCAGCGCGTTGACGACCTGCGGATCGGTGAAGGGAACCTCGTTCTTCGTCCATTTGACATAGACCTCGGGCTTCACCGTGCGCAGCATGATGTCTTCGACCCAGTCGGTCGCCGGCCAGCCGGTGGCGCCACCCGAACCGAGGCCGATGCACCAAGGCACGCCGCCATCGGCAATGATCTTTTCGGAAAGCGCCATCATGTCTTCCCAGGTCTCGGGGACCTTGTAGCCGCTCTCCTCGAAGTTCTCCGGCACGTACCAGACCATCGATTTCAGGTCCTGTTTCCAGGGATAGGCAAAAAACTTGGCGTTGCCGTCCTTGTCCTTGTAGGTGCCGAGATCGACCCAGCTCTGGCCGGCGCCGTAATTGTCCTTCACATAGGCCGCGGTCGCATCGTCCAGCGGCGTCAGCATGCCTTTCGAGGCGAGATCCTGGATGAGGCCCGGCTGCGGAAGAATGGCAATGTTCGGCGGGCTGCCGGCCTGCGTATCGATGACGATCTGCTGCTCGTAGTTTTCCGAGGAAGAATAGTTGATGGTGACCCCGGTCGCCTCGCGGAAATAATCCAGGACGGACTGGAACTGCGTCTCGTCGGGACCACGCCACGGACCGAAAACGGTCAACGTCTCGCCCTTGAGGTCGACCTTCTTCAGGTCTTCATAGTTGGCCCAGTTGAACTTGGACTCCTCGCCGGGCTTGAACTTCAATTCGGCGGCCTGCGCAGGCACAGCCAAGGCCAGCGCAGCAAACGCCGTGCCCAGCAACAACAGCTTCTTCATCTGCAATCCTCCCTCTGGATCGGATACCGACGGAACCTCCATTCCGCCGCCGACGTCGCCTGACTGTGCCCGAGCCCGAAAAGGTCTGCAACCTTCCGAAACCGGCATTCAAAGCGCTTTGGCTTCGCGTATCTCGCCACCGAAATCGAAAAGAGTCAAGACCATGCCCAATTAATCGATTTAAATGACTGAAACACGACGTGAAAATCGCAACGCAGCATGGATTTTCGGCACCGCAGCAGCAAATTCACTTCAAAGCCGCATCAGTTGGACCTAGAGTGACCTTTCTTCCTGAACTTGGCTGCCAAGGCCAAGAAGGCTCTCCAAGCGCTTTGGGAGGCGCAATTGAACCTCAAGCAGTTGTCGCAGATGCTGCAACTCTCGCAGACCACGGTGAGCCGCGCTCTCAACGGCTATCCCGAGGTCAATGAGGAAACACGGCGGCGTGTCGTCGATGCCGCCAAACGCCACGGCTATCGCCCCAACCCTTCCGCACGCCGGCTGGCCACCGGCAAGACCGGCATGATCGGCTATGTGCTGCCGACCGGCTCGGCTGTCGACATCGATCCGCATTTCGTCGAGTTCCTGTCGGGACTGGGCGACTATGCCCGCGCGCATGAACTCGACCTGGTGCTGTCGCCGGCCGACGCGGAAGAACAGGAGACGACCTACCGACGCATCGTCGCCAACAAGCAGGTCGATGCGGTCTATGTTTCCTCACCGCGCCCGCAGGACAGCCGCGTCGCGCTGCTCGATACACTTGGCCTGCCCTTCCTGGTGCATGGCCGCAGCGACGGCTTCGATTTCGAGTACCCCTATCTCGACATCGACAACGAAGGCGCCTTTCACGAGGCGACGCGCTTGATGATCCAGCTTGGCCACCGGCGGATTGCCCTGATCAATGGCGACGACACAGAGACCTTCGCCATCCATCGCGAGCGCGGCGTGCGACGCGCCCTAGCCGGCAGCGGACTGGCCTTACCGCCCGATCAGGTTTTCTCGACCGTGATGACGGAAGAAAACGGATACCGCGCGGCAAGGCGCGTCCTGGAGGGTGGCAACGCCCCGACGGCGATCCTCTGCTCCAGCCTGATCATGGCGCTGGGCGTAGTGCGCGCCGTTCGCGAACTCGGCCTGACCATACCGGGCGACCTGTCGCTGATTGCGCATGACGACGTCTTTTCCTGGCTGAAGCCGGAGAACTTCTCGATCCCGCTGTCGACCACCCGCTCCTCGATCCGCGCGGCCGGCGCCAGGGTGGCGGAGCGATTGATCGCACGCCTGTCCGGCCTGGAGGATGGCGCCCGCGGCGAAGTCTGGCCCGTCGACCTTGTCGTCAGGGCTTCGATCGCAGGCGTCCCCGCCTGTGCCTGATCCTGAGCTATCGGCCAGGAGCCGGCCAGATATCGGCCGGCAGCGATACGGTTCGCATGCCGGCAGCCAGCGCCTGCGCGCCGGATGCGGCCTGTCGCGATGCGGCCAGCTGATTGCGGCTGACGACGAGGCCGTTGGCAACCGGGTTCCGTCGCGCAAACAGCGTTCTGAACCAGGGCACGCGCGCGCCGCGCGCCGATGAAAACCGTGCCGGTTTGCCGGAATGGGCGATATGGTCGGCGACGACATCCGCCCAACCCTCGACCAGCCTCGCGCCCGGCTCCAGAAGCAGCAACCAGTCGCTTTTGGCCGCAGCGATCCCGGCGCCGATACCGCCCGCCGCCAGATAGCGGCAGCCAGCGTGTTCAGCCACCTTGGCGGTCTGATCGACCGAGCCCAGATCGCAGACGATCACTTCGCGGACCATGCCTTCGACAACGCCGCCGACCAGCGAGGCCAGCGTGCGCGCCAGCGCCTCTTCGTCATTCCGCGTTTCAATCAGGACGCTGAGCATTCCTGCCGAATAGCGGAAAGCCGCGACCAGCGCCAGCCATCTTCGCCGATCAAAGTTCTTGCTTTGTTCTAACAATGCGGATAGGAATAATTTCATGAGGACAGCGATTCGACGCCCCGCAGAAAGCCCCTGGGAAAGAGCCAAGATGGAACAAGTCGTGCGTGCCGACATTGCGGCTTTCGGAGCCGGAAGGGCCGAGATGGCGAATGCCATGCTGGACCAGAGCGGAATGCGCGTACGACCCGAGCGCAATCGCGGCCGCTCCGCCGGCATCAACCCGTCGGGCCGTTTCGAGCCGGTCAGCCGCCATGTCTTCGACGATGGCTGGGAATCCCTGGAAGAACTGCCGCCATTCAAGACCGAGGTGCAGGTGGAGAAGCCGCGCACCATCATCACGCGCAATGAATCGCCAGACATCTCCTTCGATCGCTCGATCAATCCCTATCGCGGCTGCGAGCATGGCTGTGTCTACTGTTTTGCGCGACCGACGCACGCCTTCATGGGCCTGTCGGCCGGGCTCGATTTCGAAGCCAAGCTGTTCGCCAAGCCCGACGCAGCGCGCCTGCTCGACAAGGAGCTGTCGAAGGAAGGCTACCAGCCGCGCACCATCGCCATCGGCACCAACACCGATCCCTACCAGCCGATCGAACGGCAATACCGGATCATGCGCGAAATCCTGGAGGTGCTGGAGGCGCGCGGCCACCCTGTCGGCATCGTCACCAAGTCGGCGCTGGTGACGCGTGACATCGATATCCTTTCGCGCATGGCCGAACGCGGACTGGCCAAGGTCGCGCTGTCGGTGACGACGATGGATCGCATGCTTGCCCGCACCATGGAGCCACGCGCCTCGACACCGACCAAACGGCTGGAAGCGATCCAGCAGTTGTCAGATGCCGGCATTCCGGCTTCCGTGATGGTGGCGCCGATCGTTCCAGGCCTCACCGATGCCGAGATCGAGCGTATCCTTGATTCCGCCTATGCGGCTGGTGCGCGTGAGGCCGGATATGTGGTGCTGCGGCTGCCCCTGGAAGTCAGCCCGATCTTCAAGGACTGGCTGCTGCGTCACTACCCAGATCGCTACCGGCACGTGATGTCCTTGATCCGCTCGATGCGTGACGGCAAGGATTACGATTCGGAATGGGGCAAGCGCATGAAAGGCGCCGGTCCTTATGCCTGGCAGATCGGCCGGCGCTTCGAGATCGCCGCCAAGCGGCTCGGTCTCAATCTCGAGCGGCGGCAATTGCGGACGGACCAGTTCGTTCCGGCCGCGCGCCCGTTCGAGCAGTTGAAGCTGCTTTAGAGCGCCGCGCGTCCTTTCGGACGCGCAAAGGTCGCTCTAACACTTTGATTTGGCGCATGACGGGTGGCGCAGGCCACCCCGGGTGGCGCAGGCCGCCCCCCTTTCCGAAAATCGATTCCGATTTTCGGGGTCATGCGCGAGACTGGAGCGTTTCCGTTTTTCGCGGCAACGCCGAGGCGTCCAGGCATCCGCCTGGACAGACAGATCCCGTCCGGCCCTGTCCCCCGGCCGTCAGACGGTGCTCTCCGCCAGCTTCCCCTGCTGGCCTGAGGGCTTGCGGAGAATCGGGACGGGTGCGAGTCTTCGCCGTATCATGGCTCGCATGCGTTCCGATTCTCCGCTCTTGTTCGAAATCGTCGAAAAGCCGGACTTCTCGATCGAGAAGAAGGCTATCCGGCAAGGCCTGTGGCCGGTTGCCGGCATGGACGAGGCCGGGCGCGGGCCGCTCGCAGGACCCGTCGTGGCCGCAGCGGTGGTGCTCAATCCCAATGACATTCCCGAAGGGCTGGATGATTCCAAACGGCTATCGCTGCCGCAGCGCGAGGCCCTGTTCGAGGTGATCCTGGCCAAGGCGCAGGCAATCGGCATGGCCTCGATCTGCGCAGAAGGCATCGACGGCACCAACATCCTGCGCGCCAGCCTGGAAGCGATGCGACGCGCGCTCAATGGACTTTCCCTACAGCCGAAGCTGGCATTGGCCGATGGCCGCGATGTTCCGCCCGGACTGCCATGCGAAGGCCGCGCGCTAGTAAAGGGCGATCAGCGCTCGCAGTCGATCGCAGCCGCCTCGATCGTCGCCAAGGTGATGCGCGATCGTATGATGACCGGCTGTGGCCGTCGCCATGAGCATTATGGCTTCGAAGTGCATATGGGCTACGCCACGGCGCGTCATCGCTCGGCCATTGCAGCCCATGGCCCGCTGCAGCGCCTGCACCGGGTTTCCTTCGCGCCGTTTCGCCTCGAGGCGGCGGCAGTCGAGGACTGAAGCCCTCTTCATCCCGCGACCTGTAATGCCATAGAAAAAGCCGCCAGGTTTCCCCAGCGGCTTCTCAAAGATCAATCGAACCGGCAGCTCAGTTGAGCTTCGACTTCACGTCCTGCAGCGAGGTCTTGAAGAGATCGCCGGCAGCCTTGGCATCGACCTTGGCGGCGAGAACGGTGCGGGCAGCCTCTACCGCGAGGTCGACGGCGCTGGCACGAACCTCGGCGATCGCCTCACGCTCAGCCTGACCGATCTTCTGCTCGGCAACCGCGGTGCGGCGCGAAACATAGTCTTCGGTCTTCCTGTGCGCGTCCTCGGCAAAAGCCTTGGCTTCACGCTTGGCAGCCTCGACGATGTCGGCCGCTTCCTTTTCGGCTTCCTTGCGCTTCTTCTGGTATTCAGCCAGCAGCGACTGCGCTTCTTCACGCAGCTTGCGGGCTTCGTCCAGCTCAGAGCGAATCTTGTCGGCGCGGGTGTCCAGCGACTTCGCCAGCGTACCCGGGACCTTGAGATAGATCATGGCACCGAGCAGGATGAACAGCGAAATCGTTGCCCAGACTGTCGCGAGAGATGTGGCGTCCATGACGGGTCTCCTCAGCGAGCGGCTTTGACAGCGGCGGCCACTTCGGCCTTGTCGGACTTGCCGACCAGACTGTCGAGAATGGCGGAGGCGGTCGTCTCGGCAATCGAGCCGACATCCTTCATCGCGCTTGTCTTGATCGCAGTGATGCGTTCTTCGGCTTCGGCCAGCTTCTTCTCAAGGCCGGCTTCGACGCTCTTGCGAGCGGTCTCGGCTTCCGCCTTGGCTTCGTCGCGGGACTTCTGGCCGATCGTGTTGGCGTTGGCCTTGGCCTCTGCCAGCTCCTGCTCGTAAGCAGCAACTGCGGCATCCGCCTCGCCTTTCAGCTTGGCTGCCTGGTCGAGATCCTGCGCGATGCGGTTGGAACGCACTTCAAGGATGCCGCCAAGACGCGGCATCACGACCTTCTTCAGGAAGATGTAGAACAGGCCGAAGGTGATCACCAGCCAGAACAGCTGCGAGGAGAAGGTGGCAGGATTGAACGGCGGGAAGGTATTTCCGCCATGGCCGCCTTCGGCTGGCACCTGGGTGCCGGCTTGCGTCTCGCCATGCGCAGCATGATCGCCGGCAGCGGCAGGCGCGGCCTCTTCAGCATAGGCTGGTGTCACGAACATCTCGTGGTTCCTGTCATTCTGGCTCAGAAGTCAGGCCGGCCGCGTTACAAACGGCCAGCTGGCCTGAAAATCAGGCCGGCTGCAGCGTGCCGCCGGCCTGCGTCAGGTTTGTATCAGCCGCCGAACAGCGCCAGCAGGGCGATGAGCAGCGAGAAGATGCCCAGAGCTTCCGTCACGGCGAAGCCGAAAATCAGGCGGCCGAACTGGCCGTCAGCAGCCGACGGGTTGCGCAGAGCGCCAGCCAGGTAGCTGCCGAAGATGTTGCCGAGGCCGATGCCTGCGCCGCCCATGCCCAGGCAAGCGATACCAGCACCGATGTACTTTGCGGCTTCAGCGTCCATTTCAATTAACTCCTTGATGAATCTGGATTGCTTGGATTGGCCGGCGGGTTGCGCCGGGTATTCGCTTAGTGTCCGCCCGGATGGACGGCGTCGTTGAGATACATGCAGGTCAGCACCGCGAAGACGTAGGCCTGCAGGAAAGCGACCAGGATTTCGAGCGCGGTGATGGCGACCGTCATGATCAGCGGCAGCACCGCACCGGCAATGCCGACAGCGCCCATCGACGTCAGCGTCACCACAAAACCGGCGAAGACCTTGAGCGTGATGTGACCGGCCAGCATGTTGGCGAAAAGACGAACAGAGAGGCTGATCGGGCGCGAGAGGAACGAGATAACCTCGATCGCGACGACGAGAGGCAACAGGATGCCCGGCACGCCGCTTGGCACGAACAGCTTCAGGAAGCCGAAGCCATGCTTGTAGAAACCATAGAGGATCACCGTGCAGATGACCAAGGCGGCGAGCGCGAAGGTAACGATGATGTGGGTGGTGACGGTGAAGAAGTAAGGGAACAGGCCGAGCAGGTTCGCGGTCAGCACGAACATGAAAAGCGAGAACACCAGCGGGAAGAACTTCATGCCGTGCGAGCCGGCGGCGTCGCGCAGCATCGAGGCGACGAATTCATAGGACATTTCCGACACCGACTGCAGACGGGTCGGGATCAGCGCGCGGCCGGACGTGGTCAGAAGAAGGAAACCCGACGCCAGCACCACGGTGACGACCATGAACAGCGCGGAATTGGTGAAGGAAACATCGTAGCCGCCGATATTCAGCGGAACGATGTTGTTGATGTGGAACTGATGGATCGGATCGACCTTGTCAGCTGCTGCCACTTTCTAACCCTCTCGAAAGCCATTCAGGCTTTTTGCGTTCATTCCGGCTTCGGTACGAAGCCGTACTTCAATTCTTTGGACCGTCCGGGCCTTTACCGCCCTGTCCGAACTCGGCGACAGACCCCGCAGAGCGCAACACATTCAATATGCCGGCTCCGAAGCCGAGCAGCAAGCCGACGATCAAACCCCAGGGCGATGAGCCCGCAAGACGATCGACCATCCAGCCAAGCCCGGTGCCGACCGCTATGCCGGCAATGAACTCGCTCGACAGCTTGAAGGCCTGACCATACCCTGAGGTACGACCGGCATTCGCCGCTTCTTCCCCCTGGCTCCTGTCCGGATGCCTCGTCGCCAGACCGGCTTCAAGGGCGCGCCGGCGGCGCTCAAGATCGTCGTCGTGAAAGCCCGGCTTGCCGTCGCCGCCTGTCCGTCCGGTTCCGTCTGGCTTGTCGGCCATCGTAACCTCCCTACCCGGCCAAAACGTCGCCGTTCGCCCGCTTTCAAGTCGCGGGCAACATAGTTAGAGGCCTTCCCCCCGTCAAGCCGAGGGGGAAGCTTTGTCGGCAAGTATTTTATGAAATGAAATCATGCACTTAAATAAGTGCGACATCGTGCCCGACAGGAAGTGGACAGGCAGGGGAGAGAATCTGCCCCCTTGGCCGGGCCGAATGCGGCGCCGTCAGGGTCAGCTCCAGCCGCCGCCATAGGTGCGATAGAAGATGTGCAGGCCGATCCTGGTCATCTTCTTCATCGCCCGCGCCCAGCCGGGGCTTACATAGGCGGCGTAATAATGCGTCGAGGAACCGACTTCCGGCAGGAAGATCTTGCCGGCGGTGACGGCCATGCCGATTTCCTGCGCAACCCTGTAGTTCTGCGGCTCGGTGATGCGCTTGCGGCGACCGTCGCAGGCGAAGGAAAACTGGCAGCGGTTCAACCAGTCGTCATTCTGGTAGACGACGCCGCAGATCGACTTGGGATAGGCCGGATTGCGGACACGGTTGAGGATGACCTGGGCGACGGCAGCCTGGCCGCGCAGCGATTCGCTGCGCGCCTCGAAATAGATGCCGTTGGCGAGGCACTTCTGCTCGGGCTGGGAGAATACCGAAGCCGGCAAGGGGGTCTGCATCCAGGCGTGGTCACCCTTGCCGAGCGGTGGAATGAAACGGCCACCAGCCGGCTTCTCATCCTGCAGCAGCGCCTCGAAGGGCGACGCCTTGGCATAGTCCGGCTCGGCCGGGGCGTAGGCGGTGGCGAGGACATCGGCGTTGTTGTTGTTGACGAGGCTGGCCAGCATCGTCGGCACGCCGTTGTCCTTCTTCTTCTCCTCACGCAGGTGGAAGGCGGAGGCGATCTGGACTTCCTTGCCCTTGATGTCAGGCTTGGCGAAGGCGAGCTTCAATCCGCTGTCGAGGCTCGGGCGCAGCAGCGATGAGGTGCGCTGGAAGATCGAACCGGCGGAGAAGTTCTTCGGTGGCGCCACAGGCGCGATCTTGACGATGCGTCCCTTCTTGTCGGCGCGTTGGACACGGGCTTCGTCGGAAACCTCTCCGGTCTTGGTGACTTTGCCGCTGAAAGCGACGGTGCCGATGCCGGGCAGTTGCACACCCGAGCCGGCGAGCGAGCCGGTGACGGCATCCTTGTCGACGAAAGGCAGTTCGGCAGCGTGGATGGAGCCGGCGGCGGCCTTCTGCACATAGGCGTTCCAGCGGGCGTTGGAAGATTCGAGGCCGGAGATCAGGCTGGTCATGTCCTGGTAGGCGACGGCGGTGGGGAAACCGATCCAGATGCCGAGGCCGACGGCAAGCGGGGACAGGAGAGATTTGCGGTCACCGGCAGCGGCCAGAAGCCGCTTTGCGAATCGTCGATGCACGGAACTCTCCAGGACGCTGATCAAAAGCCACTGGAAAACAAAATGAAGCATTAACCTTGATGGTCGGTTAACGATCGGCCGCCCCTGTGTCCGAAAGCGGGACGCCTGCCCCGTCGCTTAGAGCGGAATGCGACTGCGTTGAATTGGCATCCCGCTCTATCTCTTTGCTGGAGCATGATCTTTTCCGAAAACCGGTTCCCACTTTTCGGGATCATGCTCTAGCCTCAGGCCCGCGGCTCGGGCTTCAGCAGGATCGGCCAGGCGACAAGCGCGCAGGCCGTCGCGGCCATCCAGATGCCGCTCCAGGAAGTAGCCGCCAAAAGATGCGGGATCGACAGCGGCACTAGGAAGAAGCCGACGAAGACCAGCGTGTTGGCAAGACCGAGCGCGCTTCCGGCCCGGCTTGCGCCGGCCAGCGTGGCGATCTCGGCATAGGCGACGCCATGCCAGGACGAAACGCTGATGCCGGCAAAGACCAGCGTGGCAACGAGTGCTGCGGCGAATGCGGCGCTGCCGGGAGCAGCGAGCGCGACGAGCAGCGTGAGGACGGCAAAGGCGATGCCGCTGAGCAACGCGCAGAAGCGCAGATAGGCGCGGCGGTTGCGGTGGCGGTCGGTCCAGCGCCCGCTCCAGACGCGCATCACCATCGCGCCGATCTGCACGGCGGCAAGGGCAGCGCTGGTGACCAGCGTGCCGATGCCGGCAAAGTCGTGCAGGAAGACGGTGGTGAAGGTCAGCACCGCCACCTGCGGAAAGCAGAGAATGCCGACGGCCACGGCGAGGCGCCAGATGGCGACGCTGCGCAGTGGGGCGGGCGCGGAGACAGGCAGAACCGGCTGCGCCGCCCGCTGCAATAACGGCTCGTGCAGCCAGAGCCAGGTGAAGAAGGTGCAGGCCGCCGCCGTCACGGCCAGCAGCGCATAGACCGCCGCGAAGCCCAGGCCTTCGGCGAGCGACGGCAACAGCAAGGCGCCGAGACCGCCGCCAAGCGGGATGGCGGTCTGGCGGATGCTCATGGCGAAGCCACGTTCGCCCTCGCCGAACCAGGCCATGATGGCGCGGCCGCTGGAGCCGTTGACGCTGCCGCCGAGCAGGCCGACGACAAGCAGGTTTGTGGCCAGGAAAAGAACGCTGGGCGTATAGCCCTGCGACGGCACCAGAAAGGCGAGCATCAGCCCGAGCCAGATCATCAGGGAGCCAAGCCCGGCCAGCAGCACGCGGCGATCACCCCAGCGATCGGTGAGCAAGCCCCAGGGCAGTTCGCTGATGGCGACGCCGAGACCAAGACACCCCAGCACCAGGCCGAGGTCGGAATTGGAGAGATGGTAGTCGGTCCGCATCGCGACGGCCGTGCTGGGCAGGCCGGCGAAGATCATCGAAAAGCAGGCATTGGCGGCGACACCGACGCCCAGCACCTTCCAACGATGGCCAGCGGCAAACCGCGGCGGTGCGGCGGTGAATTCCTCGACGACGGCGCAAGCTCCTGCTGGCGATGAAAGGCGGTGAACCGACATTTCTGGCGACATGCGTGACGTCCTTGTTTCGCGCTGCCGCAAGCGGGCGGCCTTGACGAAACCTGACTACACCCATAGCTTCATCCGAAAAATCAGGAAGTTTTTGACTTATAATCCTGAAATTCAGGACGAATAACGAGAGAAGAGACATGAGCCGCACCACCTTCGATCTCGACGCGCTGCGCAGTTTCGTCACCGGCATGGAACTCGGCAGTTTCGCCAAGGCCTCTGAACGCCTCGGCCGGTCGACCTCGGCGGTGAGCGCGCAATTGAAGAAGCTCGAGGACCAGGCCAGCACAGCGATCTTCCGCAAGGCCGGGCGCGGGCTGACGCTGACGGAAGCGGGTGAAGTGATGCTCGGCTACGCGCGGCGGCTGATCGACCTCAATGACGAGGCGGCATCCGCGGTGCGCGACGTCGAGCTGGAAGGCTGGGTGCGGCTCGGCCTGCAGGAGGACTTCGGCGAGATGGTGCTGCCGCAGGTGCTCGGCCGCTTCACCCGCGCCCATCCCAAAGTGAAGATCGAGGCCAGGATCACGCGCAGCCAGGAACTGGCCGAACGGGTGCTCGCCGGCAGCCTCGACCTGGCGCTGGCCTGGGACAACGGCACGGCGCAGCCCAACAGCGACCTGATCGCCGATGTGCAGTTGCGCTGGATCGGTCCGGCCAATGGCGACATGGCGGACTGGCGCGAGCCATCGCTGCCGCTGGTGTCGTTGGAAGCGCCCTGCCTGCTGCGCACGATCGCGACCGAACGGCTCGACCGCGCCGACCGACCATGGCGGCTGGCTTTCTCCAGCCCGAGCCTCGCCGGTATCTGGGCCGCGGTGGCTGCCGGCCTCGGCCTGACCATCCGCACCGATATCGGCCTGCCGCCAACGGTGAAGGCATTGTCTTCCGACGCCACGGGACTGCCCGCACTGCCGAAAATCGGATTGCGACTGCTCAGGAAGGATGCGGAGGCCGATGCGGTCACGCAACGGCTGGCCGACATCCTGCTGCAGGCGGCGCGCGCAGCGCTGCCCGGAGAGCAGGCTCAGGCGCGCCTTCGCAGCGTCGCCTGACCGGCAGCCTCAGCTCTTCTTGCGGGCGCGTCCGGCGAAAGGATTGTCCGAGGTGCGCAATGCCATGCGGATCGGCACGCCGGGCATGTCGAAGGATTCGCGCAGGCTGTTCACCAGATAACGCACATAGGATTGCGGCAAGGCATCCGGCCGCGAGCACGAGACGACAAAACCCGGCGGGCGTGTCTTGGCCTGGGTGACATATTTGATCTTGAGCCGGCGGCCGGCGACGGCGGGCGGCGGATGATGCGCCAGTATGCCTTCCAGCCAGCGGTTCAGCTTGCCGGTGGAAACACGGCTATTCCAGACCTTGTGGGTGCGCACGACCGCATCCATCAGCTTGTCGAGGCCGCGCCCGGTCTCCGCCGAAACGGTGACAGCCTGGATGCCGCGCGCCTGCGGCAGCAGACGCTCGGTCTTCTCGCGCAGTTCCGCCAGCACTTCCTGCGGATGGTCGATCAGGTCCCACTTGTTGAAAGCAATGACCGGCGCCCTGCCCTCACGGATGATCAGGTCGGCAATCTGCAGGTCCTGCTTCTCGAACGGTATCGTCGCGTCGAGCACGATGATGACGACTTCCGCAAAACGCATGGCGCGCAGGCCATCGTGGACCGAAAGCTTCTCCAGCTTTTCCTGCACCTTGGCCTTGCGGCGCATGCCGGCGGTGTCGAACAGCTTGATCTGGCGCCCGCGCCAGTCCCAGTCGACCGAAATGGAATCGCGGGTGATGCCTGCTTCCGGGCCGGTCAGCAGGCGCTCCTCGCCGATCAGCGCATTGATCAGGGTCGACTTGCCTGCATTGGGTCGGCCGACCACGGCGATGCGGAGCGGCTTTTCCTCGTCATAGGCCGGCACATCGTCGGCGTCGGGATCAGCGATGTCTTCGCCGATCAGCACTTCGGAGATGGCGATCTCGTCGCTGGCGTCCTCGTCTTCCCCGAAGACCCGTTCCTCGCCAAGTGCTTCGATCACCGCATCGCGCAGATCCGGCATGCCCTGGCCGTGTTCGGCTGAAACCGGCACCGGTTCGCCGAGCCCAAGTTCCCAGGCCTCCAGCATGCCGCCCTGTGCCCCCCGGGCTTCGGACTTGTTGGCCACCAGCACAACCGGCTTGCCGGAACGGCGAACGACTTCGGCGAAGGTGCGGTCGTCCGGCATCAGGCCGGCCTTGGCATCCATCAGGAAGAAGATCAGGTCGGCTTCGCGGATGGCAATCTCGGTCTGCTGGCGCATACGGCCAGGCAGCGTCGAAGCCGGCGCATCCTCGAAACCCGCCGTGTCGACCACGTCGAAGGTGATGTCGTAGAGTTTGGCGGGATGAACGCGACGGTCGCGGGTGACACCAGGCGTATCGTCGACAAGAGCCAGCTTACGACCGGCGAGACGGTTGAAAAGCGTGGATTTGCCGACGTTAGGCCGGCCGATGATGGCGACTTTGAAGCTCATTACCCATCACGATGCGTTGCCGGAGCCGCGGATCAGATCTGCCATCATCGAGGCGCGCTGGCGGGCATTGCCCGGCGCGCCCTCGTCGGCGGCGATCTGTTCGAAAAGCTTGAGCGCGTCCTTCGGCTTGCCTTCCTTCCAGGCAGACAGGCCGAGCGCCTCACGCGCAGTATGACGCAGCGGGTTGGTGTCAGCCGTCAGCGCCTCGACGCGACTGGAGACGTCGGCGAAGCTGCCGTTGTCGACCAGAAGCAGGCCGGCGCGCAGGCGTGCTATGTCGCGGATCGAGGCCGGGAAGGCGCCGTCCGCGGCGACGTCATCGAAGTCCTTAACCGCACCGGCGAAATCGCCCTTGTCGGCCTTGACTGTGGCTGCACGCATGCGGGCCAGCAGCGGATAGGCGCCGTAGCCGTCCTTTTCCAATGCGGACAGCGCGGTCAGCGCGTCATCCTGCTTGCCGGCATTGGCAAGCGTCAGCGCCTGCGAGAAAGCATCGCCGGAACGGTTGGCGCGGCTGGTGTCCCAATAACGGTAGCCGACGAAAGCCGCAGTGCCGAGCACGATCAGCACGGCAGCGCCGAGCAGGATCGGACCATAGTTATCCCACAGCGCCTTGGCGCGGTCACTGCGGATCTCTTCGTTGACTTCGCGGATAAAACTGTCGTCGGACATCAATCAAACCGTTGCCGCCCAGCCAAAATGCCGAGCCAAAAGATGAGCCCCGCCTTGTAGCGGAATTTTGTCGGCATGGAAGGGGGGAGCCGGAAAATCGGCATTGCTGACCTTTTCCTCAACATCTTCGAGCATTTGTAGTCAAGTGGAATCACTTGGCGTTACAAAAATGCGGTGAGAACAAAACCTAGAGCGTTTCCGCGTTTCCGTGAAAAACGGAAACGCTCTAGGGACCGCACCGGCGCCACATTTCACGACTAGACGAGTGAACCATCACCATTGCCCGGGCAGCGGCAATCGCTTATCCAACTGGACGAATTGTAGTTTTTGTACCGATGATGCCCAGTTTGTTCCGCGTGCTCGCGTGTTCCGGCCTGATCGCCGCCGCCACGACCACGGCGCTTGCCGATCCGCCGCGGTCGCGCACGCCTGCCGCGCCCAAGCAGGTGGTGATCATCTCTTTCGACAACGCGCGCGACATTGCGCAATGGAAACGCAGCCGCGCGCTGGCGCAGCGCACCGGCGCGCATTTCAGCTATTTCCTGTCCTGCGTCTTCCTGCTGTCGAAAGAAACCCGCAAGAACTACGTCACGCCCCCCAAGGGAACCGGCAAGTCGAACATCGGCTTTGCCGCTTCAAAGGAAGAAGTGGCGGAACGGCTGGAGCAGATCAACCTGGCGGTCGCGGAAGGGCACGATCTCGGCAGCCACGCCTGCGGCCATTTCGACGGCAAGGACTGGAGCAAGAGCGACTGGCTGGCAGAGCTCGGCGCCGCGCGACGCATCCTGGAGAACGCTTACACGATCAACGGCATCAGCGCCGAGCCGGCCGGCTGGCGCGCGCTCGCCAGGTCGGTGACCGGTTTCCGGGCGCCTTATCTTTCGACCGGAAAAGGCCTCTATCAGGCGTTGCCGGAAGCCGGTTTCACCTATGACGCCAGCGGCGTTTCGCAGGGACCTGCCGTGCCGACGAAATCCGGCGCGATGACACGGTTTTCACTGCCGCTGATCCCGGAAGGGCCTAAGCGACGCCCCGTCATCGCCATGGACTACAATCTGTTCGTGCGCCACTCCGGTGGTTTCGAACGGCCGAGCCAGGCCAAGGAATTCGAGGAACGCACCTACGAAGCCTTCCGCGCCGCCTTCGACAAGCAATATGGCGGCCAGCGTATCCCGCTCGAACTCGGCTTCCACTTCACGCTGATGAACGACGGCACCTACTGGAACGCGCTGGAGCGTTTCGCGGGAGACGTCTGCGTGAAAGCCGATGTGGAATGCATCAGCTATCGCGACTACCTGGCCAGGGGCAAGCCGGTAAAGCCGGCGACGATGGGCGGCTAGAGCGCCGCCCGTCCTTTCGGGGTCATGCGCTGACGCCGCCCACGTCATCTTACCAGCAACGACTATGACGCCGGCTGATCCTCGGGCCGCATGCCGCTGTTCTGGCGATCCAGATAATGCTGGTCGATGGTCGGCAACGGTTCGCCAGCCAGCGTCGCTTCAAACGCACGCAGACGTTTGTGGATCGACTGCAGCTCGACGATGGTCGACCACGAATTGAGCAGGAACTGCAGGGAATTCGCGACACGGTCGAAGGCATTCGAAATCTGGCTGAACACACCGAAGGTGATCTTGTGCGCCACCAGTGACGGCCCCAGGATCAGGAGCGCATAGATGCCGTCGGCCTGCAGATAGGTGTAGCGAACGACGTTGAAATAAACGTAGTGGGCATAAAGCGTGAAGTAGTTGCGGCGGACGTTGTTGAACAACTCCGTGGTGGTGACGGGCTGCGCCCTGTCGGCATGGTCTTCGCCGTAGACGAGTTCCTTGCGGTAGGCAGCTTCGACGCGCTGGTTGCGGAACTGCAGGCCCGGCAGCTTGACGCCGGCCACCATCACCGCGACCGTACCAAGTACACACCAGACCAGCGCCGCGATCACGAGCGGCTGCGGAATGGCACCGACGATGGGCAGTTCCGTAATGTGCTGCTGCAGCTGGATCAGGACGGGCAGGAAGGCGATCAAGGTCATGATCGACTTTACGAACGTCGCCCCCAGATCCTCCATGATCTGGCAGAAACGCATGGTGTCTTCCTGGATACGCTGGGAGGCGCCTTCGATGTGGCGCAGCTTTTCCCAATTGCCCATGAAATAGTCGTTCATTGCCGTGCGCCAGCGGAAGATCCAGTGCTGGACGACGAAGGCGTTGATCACCTGCACATTCATGCCGAGCAGCGCGAGCCAGGCAAAACTGGCGACGCCCCAGTAAAACTCGCTGTTCGTCGATTGCCTGCTTCCGGACATCAAGCCCTGAACGTAGTCGTAAAACGGTCCGTACCAGTTGTTGACCGCGACGCTGACCTGAACGGTGAAATAGATGAAGAACAGGACGACCGCGGCGACCAGAATTGACCAGTTCTGCCATGGGTGTGGCGAGAACCAGGCCCAGAACGCATAAAAGATCAGAACACTGGCGGCATAGTAGATGTAGAACCACAGGAATGGCTTCGACCAGAACACATTGATGCCGATGGCCGGCGGCGCGCTGGGGTCAGCGGGCCCCAATACCGAACCAAATTGATGACCGCCAAAAAACCATAGCAAAATCAGGAAAAGCGACCATGCCGCGGCCGAAAGGAAAAACAGCTTCGGCTTCGGAAAGAAGGATACGAACACGTTGGCCAGCCCCAGATGACGCGCGAGCGCGATTGCGATTCGCAGCCATCAAGTCATAGTTTTTACGGCAAAGGAATGGTGCCCCGGCCCCGTGGCGAATTACTTTTTCGTCACGTTGGCGAGCGGGCTTCTTCTTGGACTTGCTGCCTGACGTCACGGCCAGCCGACCAGACGATGGCTGCCGAGATGACCAGGACGATGGCCGCCGCGATCGACGGCACGAAGAAACTGCCGCCTGAACGCTCCGCCAGCACGCCAGCGACCAGCGGGCCGATCAGCTGACCGATGCCGAAGCTTGCCGTCATCAGGGCAAAGGCGCGGCGCGGTGCCTGTGGTGACAGCACCCTGCCCGCCTGCAGGCCGAGCGCAGTGATGGCGATGAAGGTGCAACCGAGGAAGAAACCGCCGAGCAACGGCCCGACCGGCAGGCTCATCGCGACGCTGGCGGTCACGCCAACCGCCTCGACCAGGGAGGCCAGGGCATAGGCGACGTAGAGCCCGGTCTTGCCGGCGATCTTCTGCCACAGCCAGATCGAAGGCATGCCGGCAAGGCCGGTCACCATCCAGACCATGGCCTCGAAGGTCCGGCTGCCGCCGCCCTGGCGCACGATGGCCACGAGGAAGGTAGCGGTAACGATGTAACCTAAGCCGAACATCCCGTAGGCAATGGTGACTTTCACCAGCGGGGTGCTCCATTTCAAAGCAGGCTCCCGCCCTGAACCAGCGCTCAGTGCCGGGCCGCGATCGATCATCAGAACAGTGATAACGAAACCCACAAGGGAGAGTACCGCGGCCACCATCCAGCCCGCCACCCAGGTGGCGTGGCTGCTGACCAGCAGAGCCATCATCAAAGACGAACCGGCAATGCCAAGACCGACGCCACTGAAATGTAGTGCCTGCAATCCGTTGCGGCCAGCGACGGCAAGGTGACTGAAGACGATCGCCGCCAGGAAGACGATGACGAAGGCACTGGCGACGCCGGCAAAGAAGCGGATGACGAGGAATGCCGCGGTCGAATCCGTGAAGCCCATCAGGCCGGCCAGAATGCCGCTGGCAGCCAATGCGCCCAGCATGACGACACGCTCACGGCCGTGCGCCCACCCGCCGGCGGCAGTGAAAGCGCCGAGCAGATAACCGAGATAGTTGGAAGACGCGATCAGGCCGGCATCTCCCGCCGACAGATGGAGTTCTTCCATCATGCCGGGCAGGATCGGCGTGTAGACAAAACGGCCTATGCCCATGGCGACGGCCATGGCGACCATGCCGGCAAGGGCAAAACGCAGCGGAGAGGCCGGTGTCTCGTTCATTGCAGCGCACAATAAAACTGTGCGCCTGCGAGGCAATGCGTTTTGTTTGGGCCAGTTCGCGTCAGGCGCCGCAGCAGCGTACCATTTCAAAGTCGGTCCGTCGCGCGGTAAGCCTGAATGGCATGTCGCCCAGTTCGCGCTCCGACATGGTGTCGAGTACCGGATGCGAAAGCGGATCACGAACCCAGCCGGCAATGTCTCCATCGGTCGGGCGGATTGGCAACAGTTCCCTGAACGGATTCAGCAAGGAGAAAAGCGTCATGGCGGCAGCTCTCTTTCAGCCTCAGGATTTTGCCACCGAACCGAAGAGATTCAATTGAGATTTGCACCGCGTGAGTTTAGAAAAACTTCATGGCTCCCTTGAACCGAATTCATCTCAACGGGCTGCGTGCCGTCGAGGCCGTCGCACGACTGGGCTCGCTGTCATCTGCAGCCAGTGAGCTCGGCGTTTCGCCGAGCGCAGTCAGCCAGCAGATCAACCGCACCGAACGGCAGCTCGGGCTCGCGCTGTTCGAGCGCACGCCCGCCGGTCTTGTGCTGACCGATTTCGGCAACCAGTTCGCGACACGGCTCGGCAAGGGCTTTCGCGAACTGACGCAAGCCGTGGCTCTGGCGGACGATGCCTCGCGCTGCACTTTGGTGGTTTCGGTGGCACCGGCCTTCGCCTCGAAATGGCTGATGCCGAGGCTGTCACGACATTTCACCCGCTATCCCAATGTGCTCCTGCGCATCGACGCTTCGGTCAGGCTGATCGATCCCGGCAATTCCGAGGTCGATATCGGCATCAGGCTCGGCGATGGAAAATGGCCCGGCCTGCATGCGGAACTGCTGCTGGCCCAGGAGATCTTCCCGGTTTGCGCGCCGTCCATCGCAGCGAAACTGAAGACGCCAGCCGATCTCGCCAAGGCCTATGCGATCACCGACGAGCGCACGATGATCGCCTGGGAGAACTGGTTCCGCGCGGCCGGGGCCGAGCCGGTGACCTTGCTCAAGGGCGCTTCCTTCACAGATCCGATGCTGTGCCTGGAATCGACCATCGCCGGCCATGGCGTCATGCTGGGCTGGCAACTCCTGTGCGCGGATGCGCTGGCGGACGGACGTCTGGTTGCTCCTTTCGGAGTGCGAGCCCCGAGCGGTCTCGGTTACTGGATGGTGACGGCTCCAGATGAGCCGGATAGCCGCAAGGTGCGCGACTTCAAGGCATGGCTGCGCGAAGAGATCGACGTGACCATGGCGACATTCGCCACGCCCAGCGAGCCCGTCATCGCCTGAGACCAACGCTCGGCTCTTTCGATTGCGTATCGCGCCTCCCGAAAATCGACGGTCGTTTTTCGGGCCGATGCTCTTTTGCTGCGCATCGTGCTTTCCGAAAATCGACTGTCGATTTTCGGGCCGATACTCTTTGCTGCGCATCGTGCTTTCCGAAAATCGACTGTCGATTTTCGGGCCGATGCGGTGTGGAAAGCGGCGCAGCAGCGGTCTATGTAGATAGATATCTCCAACAGCTGAGGCCTGACCATGACATCCCACGCCCGCGATTTTTCCGCTGCCATCGATCCGGTGAAGCTCGAACGCCTGGCCGAAGTGGTGGTCAAGGTGGGCCTGCAGCTGCAGCCCGGCCAGGACCTGGTGCTGACATCGTCGATCGCAGCGCTCCCGCTGACCCGCAAGATTGTCGAGCATGCCTACAGGGCCGGCGCCGGACTGGTGACGCCGATCTTCAACGACGACGAGATCACGCTGGCCCGCTTCCGCTACGGCGCCGATGCCGGTTTCGACCGCGCCGCCGGCTGGCTCTACGAAGGCATGGCCAAAGCTTTCTCCAACAACGCCGCGCGGCTGGCCGTGCGCGGCGACGACCCGTCGCTGCTGTCGGCCCAGGATCCGGCCAAGGTTTCGCGCGCCAACAAGGCAAATTCGATTGCCTACCAGCCGGCACTGGAAAAGATCACCGGCTTCGACATCAACTGGAACATCGTCGCCTATCCGGAACTCGCCTGGGCGAAGCAGGTGTTCCCGGGCGAAACCGACGATGTTGCAGTGGCCAAGCTGGCGGACGCGATCTTCGCGGCCAGCCGCGTCGACAATGATGATCCGATCGGCGCCTGGAAGACCCACAACGCCGCGCTGGCCGAACGCACGAAATGGCTGAACGGACACAATTTCCATGCCTTGCACTTCAGGGGTCCGGGCACTGACCTGACTGTTGGTCTCGCCGATGGGCATGAATGGATGGGCGGCGCTTCGACCGCCAAGAACGGCATCACCTGCAATCCGAACATCCCGACCGAGGAAGTCTTCACAACCCCGCACGCACACCGTGTGACCGGCCATGTGTCCTCGACCAAGCCGTTGTCCTACCAGGGCACGCTTATCGACGAGATCTCGGTGCGGTTCGAAGAAGGACGCATCGTGGAGGCGAAGGCAGCCAAGGGCGAAGACGTACTGCAGAAGGTGCTGGACACCGACGAAGGCGCACGCCGCCTGGGCGAAGTGGCGCTGGTGCCGCATTCGTCGCCGATCTCTGCAAGCGGCATCCTGTTCTACAACACGCTGTTCGACGAAAACGCCTCCTGCCACATTGCGCTCGGCCAATGCTATTCGAAATGCTTCGTCGGCGGTGACAAGCTTTCGCAGGACGAGATCGCAGCGCGCGGCGGCAACAAGAGCTTCATCCACATCGACTGGATGATCGGCTCCAACAAGGTCGACATCGACGGCGTCAACAAGGATGGCAGCACGGTGCCGGTGATGCGCCAGGGCGAATGGGCCTGACGGAGACTTGTTGACAGCAGTCGTGCGGGATCCCGCCCGACTGGACGCCCGGCGCACCATGGAGGTGAACCCACGGCTTTCAATATCGTCGTCAAGCGGATCTACGAGCCGGCTGCGGCTTCGGACGGCCAGCGTGTCCTGGTCGATCGCGTCTGGCCACGCGGCATGACCAAAGAAAAAGCCGCCTTGACCCTGTGGCTGAAGGACATCGCGCCGAGCGATGCCCTACGAAAATGGTTCGACCACCAGCCTGAGCGCTGGGAGGAATTCCAAAGGCGATATGAGGGCGAACTGGCCGACATGCAGGAGCCGCTGCGCGAACTGGCCAGCCTGCTGGAGCACGGTCGCGTCACCCTTCTCTACGGCGCACATGAGGAGCGCTACAACAATGCGGTAGCGCTGGCGGATTATCTGCAGAGGCGAGCCTAGCGCTTCTTGCTGGAATCGCCTCAGCCGAGCTCGCGCTCGTAGACATCCGGTTTGAAACCGACCAGCAGGCGGTCGCCCAGATCGAGCACCGGACGCTTGATCATCGTCGGGCTGACCAGCATCAGAGCCTTGGCTTTTTTGGCGTCGAGGCCCTGCTTCTTGTCGTTCGGCAACTCCCTGAAAGTAGTGCTCGCCTTGTTGAGCAGCACTTCCCAGCCGAGCCTGTCGATCCAGCCCTGCAGGCGATCGGCCTCCAGGCCCGAAGCCCGATAATCATGGAAAGCGTAGCCGACCTTATGGCCCTCGAGCCAGACGCGCGCCTTCTTGATCGTGTCGCAGTTCGGGATGCCGTACATGGTGATGGTCAAGGCGAGGTCCTCAGATCGTGATTTGGGATCGAGTAGCCGATTCTCGACGTGGGCGCCGCATCGAAGCTGCTACTCTCTCCCCGCTTGCGGGGAGAGATGTCCGACAGGACAGTGAGGGGCAGAGCCAGCGTCCGCCGCGTGGTGCTGCCCCTCATCCGCCCTTCGGGCACCTTCTCCCCGTAGAACGGGGGAAGGAAGAAACGCTACTCGCCGTAGGGCACCCAGATGTTCTTGACCTGGACGGCGCGGGACAGGAATTCCCTGCCCTCACCCTGGCGTGCGTCATACCAGTCGCGCTGGACCGTCTCGGTCCACACCTGCTTGAGGTTGCCAGTCGAAGCCTTTTCAATCTTCGCTGCCGCATCGCGGCCGCCGAAATACCAGGTGCCATCGACTTCTTCGTGCTTGGCCAACTCGAGCGCCAGCGCATCACGATCGCCGGTGACGATGTTGACGACACCGTCCGGCACATCGGACGTCTCCAGCACCTGGTAGAAATCAGTAGCGGCGAGCGCCTGGCGCGCGGATGGGAGCACCACGACCCGGTTGCCCATGGCGATCGCCGGCGCCAAGGTCGAGACGAAACCAAGCAAACCATGTTCCTCCGGGCAAGCGACACCCAGGATACCGAGCGGCTCGTTCATGGCGAGCGCAACACCGCGCAGCGGCGGCTTGTGCACCGCGCCTTCGAACTTGTCGGCCCAGGCGCCGTAGGAGAACAGTCGCGAGACGGAGGCGGCAACCTCCCGGGCGGTATCCTGCTTGCGCTTGCCGGTCATCGCAGCAAGGCGATCGGCGAACTCGCTGGCGCGCGCGTCAAGGTTTTCGGCGATGTAATAGAGGATCTGCGCGCGGCTGTGCTCGGCGGTCGTCGCCCAGCCGGTCGCCTTGCGCGCAGCCTCCACTGCATTGCGGATGTCCTTGCGGTTGCCGTCGCCGACCTCGCCGACCAATGCACCCGACGGCGAAACGATCGGGCGGGAATAGCCGCCATCCGGCCGCGCCTGCTTACCGCCGACATAGAGTTTCGCGGTGCGGTCGATGAAGCCGGTCGAAACAACGTCACCATTGGGTTCGACGGCCGGCGCGGCGACAATCGGCTTGGCCTTGGCCAGCCATTTCGGCTTGCAATAGGCGGCCAGGCCTTCACGGCCGCCTTCGCGGCCATAGCCGGATTCCTTATAGCCGCCGAAGCCGACACCGGCATCGAACATGTTGGTGCCGTTGACCCAGACGACGCCGCATTTCAGCTTGGGCGCAATGTCCAGCGCCAGCGACAGCGTCTCCGACCAGATCGAGGCGGCAAGCCCATATTCGGTGTTGTTGGCGAGCTCGACCGCCTCAGCCGGGGTGCGGAATGTGGTGGCGACAAGCACCGGCCCGAAGATCTCGACGCGCGAGACGGTGGCGGCCGGGTGCACGCCGGTCAGCAGTGTCGGCGGATAGAAACAGCCTTTCGCCGGCACGCCTGATTTGGGCTGGTGAAGAACCGCACCTTCCTTGACCCCGATATCGACCAGTTCGCGGATACGCGCCAGTTGCACCGGATGCACGATCGCGCCGATGTCGATCGCCTTGTCGAGCGGATCGCCGACGCGCAGCGTCTCCATGCGAGCAATCAGCTTGGCCGTGAAACGGTCCTGCACGCTTTCCTGCACCAGCAAGCGCGAGCCGGCACAGCAGACCTGGCCCTGGTTGAACCAGATCGCGTCGACGACGCCCTCCACCGCAGCATCGAGATCGGCGTCGTCAAAGACGATAAAGGGCGACTTGCCGCCGAGCTCCAGGGTCAGGCTCTTGCCGGAACCGGCAGTCGCCTCGCGAATGCGGCGGCCGACCTCGGTCGAGCCGGTGAAGGCGATCTTGGCGACACCCGGATGATTGACGATGGCCTCGCCGGTCGCACCGTCACCGGTAACGATGTTGACCACGCCTTCGGGCAGGCCGGCCTTCTGGCAGATTTCGGCGAACAGCAGCGCGGTCAGCGACGTGTATTCGGCCGGCTTCAGCACCACGGTGTTGCCGAGCGCGATCGCCGGTGCGATCTTCCAGGCCAGCATCAGCAGCGGGAAATTCCAGGGGATGATCTGGCCGCAGACGCCAAGAGGCTCCCTGTCGGCCAGCTCGCCGTCCATCAGCTGCGCCCAGCCGGCATGATGGTAGAAATGGCGGGCGACCAGCGGGATGTCGATGTCGCGGGTTTCGCGGATCGGCTTGCCGTTGTCGAGCGTTTCCACCACCGCGAACAGGCGGCTGTGGCGCTGGATCAGCCGGGCGATGGCATAGAGATAACGAGCACGGAGATGGCCGGGAAGTGCGGCCCAGCCCGGCTGCGCCTTGGCGGCAGCCTTGACCGCGGCGTCGACGTCGGCGGCATTCGCCTGCGCCAGGCGCGTCAGCACCTCGCCGCTGGCTGGCGACGTGGTCTCGAAACTCTCACCCGACTTCGCCTTCTTCCAGGCACCGCCTATGAACAGCCTGGTTTCGCCGCCCAGCCCCTTGATCCAGGCGCCGGCTTCCTTGTCGCTTTCCGGCGCAGGGCCGTATTCCATCGTGTCCAGGATTTCAGCAATCGACATGGAGACCTCCGTTACGCCATAGCGTGGTGGCTGAAGGCCGCGTAACGACCGGTGACGTAGTGCTCGAGCTGGCGCTCGATGTCGGCAAGCAGCGACGAAGCCCCGAAGCGGAACAGATTGGGCTGCAGCCAGTCGTTGCCGAGTTCTTCCTTCATCAGCGCGAGGTAGGCCATTGCATCCTTTGCGGTGGAGATGCCGCCGGCCGGCTTGTAGCCGACGACATGCCCGGTCATCTCGCGGTATTCACGAATGGCGCGGATCATCACCAGCGTAACCGGCAGCGTCGCATTGATCGCCTCCTTGCCGGTCGAGGTCTTGATGAAATCGGATCCCGCCATCATCGACACCCAGGACGCGCGGGCGACATTGCGCAAGGTCTGCAGGTCGCCCGTGGCCAGGATGGTCTTCATGTGCGCCGGCCCACAGACTTCCTTGCAGGCCTTCACCTCATCATAGAGGGCCTGCCAGTTGCCAGTCAGCACATGTTCGCGGGTGATGACGATGTCGATCTCCTCGGCGCCATCGGCGACCGAAGCCTCGATCTCCTTCAGCCGTGTGTCGAGCGGCGAAAGGCCGGCCGGAAAGCCGGTGGAGACGGCGGCGACGGGAATGCCCGAGCCCTGCAGCGCCTCGACCGCGGTGGCCACGAAACGATGATAGACGCAGACCGCGCCCGTGGTGATGGTGCGGTCGCCGAGGCCAAGCGCGTCCTGCAGGTCGGCGCGCAGCGGCTGGCGTGCCTTGGCACAGAGACGGCGCACGCGACCGGCGGTGTCGTCGCCGTTCAGCGTGGTGAGATCGATGCATTGCAGGGCACGCACCAGCCAGGCAGCCTGCCATTCCTTCTTGACCGTGCGGCGACCGCCAAGCGACGACGTGCGCCGTTCGGCGGCACTCAGATTGACGCGGACAGCCTCGATCGGGTCCAGCGAAAACGGTATCGGCGGGTTGTAAGGGTGCGGCTGGTTGGCGAAGGCGGCAGCGCCGGCCGGCTGGCCACCCCTGTGCTTGTCGACGACATTCATCTCACACCTCCCATACGCCCGGACGGTGACAGCAAAAGACGACCGTGCCGAAACGTCCATATTGCGCGAATCGCGAAGCCCGCCAAGGCTCAATCGGTCTGGGCAGGAGAGGCCGTCTCTGGATTTCGGCTGTTTGATGTTGCGGTTTGGTGCGTCCTTCGAGGCTCGCCCGCATGGCGGTCAGCTAGCATTTTCAACGCGTTGCAGGCTCGCGCCTCAGGAAAAGGACCCGTTGTGCGAAGCCTTCCCAAAACTGAAAGATGACACTGCAGTAGAGGTTTGCGCCGACGGCCCTCATCCTGAGGAGCTAGCTCGCAAACCGCTGGAATAATAGCGAAAAATCATGGGGGCGAGGCTCGAAGGATGCACCACCCGCGAGACGGCGACACATTCCCGCTCAGCGGAAACCAGGCGACCAAAGCGTGGGGAGACTATCGCAGGTCCTCGCGGCCCTACTTCCGCTCAGGAAACAGGGCCGCCAGTCCGTCGCGCGAAGCCTTGGCGACACCGCGTTCGGTGATCAGGCCGGTAACGAGACGTGCCGGCGTCACATCGAAAGCCGGGTTGCCGGCAGGCGACGCCTCCGGGGACACCCGCACGCGGGCGATCTCGCCGGTTTCGGTCTTGCCCTGCACGAAGGAGACCTCGTCGCCGGAACGTTCCTCGATCGGGATTTCCTTCAGACCGTCCGACACCGTCCAGTCGATGGTCGGCGACGGCAGCGCGACGTAGAAGGGAATGTCGTTGTCCCTGGCGGCGAGCGCCTTCAGATAGGTGCCGATCTTGTTGCAGACATCGCCATTTGCGGTGGTGCGATCGGTGCCGACGATGACCATGTCGACCTCGCCATGCTGCATCAGGTGACCGCCGGCATTGTCGACGATCAAGGTGTGTGGCACGCCGTGCCCGGCCATTTCCCAGGCGGTGAGCTGGGCGCCCTGGTTGCGCGGGCGCGTCTCGTCGACATAGACGTGGACCGGGATCCCGGCCTCGACCGCCAGATAGATCGGGGCGGTAGCGGTGCCATAGTCAACCGTCGCCAGCCAACCGGCATTGCAATGGGTGAGGATGTTGACGCGCTCGCCCGGCTTCTTCCGGGCGGCGATCTCCTTGATGATGGCAAGGCCGTTGCCGCCGATCGAGCGGTTGAGCTCGACATCCTCGTCGGCGATCTCGGCGGCGCGCTTGTAGGCCGCGGCAACACGCTCGGAGACCGGCAGCGGCTTCAAGAGCTTGCGCATCTCATCGAGCGCCCAGCGCAGATTGATTGCCGTCGGGCGCGTCTCATTGAGCTGTTCCCAGGCGGCATCGAGGGCGGCATCGGATGCATCGGCCTGCATCTGGATCGCCATGCCATAGGCCGCGGTAACACCGATCAGCGGAGCGCCGCGCACCCACATGTCACGGATGGCGACAGCGACATCAGCAACAGTCGACAGGGTGACGACGCGAAACTCGTGCGGCAGCCAGCGCTGGTCGATGATGTCGACGGAACGGCCGTCCTCGTTCAGCCAGATGGTGCGAAAATGCTTGCCGCCTACGTTCACGCGTATGCTCCTTTTTCGATCAGCGCGGCGAACGCGTTGACCTCTTCGATGCTGTGGATGGCGCGGCGGTTGACCGCGATGTGGCGGCCGAAACGCAGCGCCTTGGCCTCGCAGACGGCACGCTTCGCTTCGTCCTCGATGGTCTCGAAATCGGCATTGTGGGCGAGACCGAGGATGCGGCGGTGGCATTCGACGCCGGCGAAACCCAGAAGATCCTGCCAGATGTCGTGCACCATACGGTCGAGCGCCTGTTCGGAACCGAGCGGGTCGCCACGATCCTCGAACAGGCTTCGGGCATAAAGCATGCCTGCGCGTTCGCTGCGCCAGAGCCTCGAAAACTCGGTGCGAAAGACGGCCCAGATCGAGGTGACGGTCTCGAGCAGGTAGGCGCGCATGGTTTCGCGCGAGCCATCTCGTTCGTGGCCACTCTGCGAGAAATAGGACATCCAGAAATTGGCCAGCAGCATGCCGACGTCGAATGCCATCGGTCCGTAGAATGCGAACTCGGGATCGATGACGCGGGTGTCGGTGTCGGTCACCATGACGGAGCCAGTGTGCAAATCGCCATGCAGCAGCGTTTCGGCATTGGCCGCGAACAGATGCTTGAGACGCTGCGCCTCCACCTTGAGGTCGCGGTCGGCACGCAGCTCGGCGACCAACGGCTCAAGCGCCGGCGTGTAATGATTCAGTTTCGCTTCGAAATAAGGATCGGTGAAAACCAGGTTCTCTGTGATGTCGCACAGTTCGACATTGTCGGCGAACAGCGCAAGGTCGGCCTTGCGGTCGCGCGCCGCCATGTGCAGGTCGGAGCCGCGGAACAGCGTGCGCGCCACGAACAGGCCGAGGTCCACGCCGATGCGCGGCAATTCGCGACCGGCGATCAGTTCCTTGCGCAGGATGATGTGCGGCGTGAGATATTCCATGACGATCAGCGCCTGGGCCTCGTCGAAATGCAATATCGCGGGCACGGTGCCGACACCGGCGCGCGCCTCCTGCCTGACCAGCGCGTGATATTCGAAGAAGGAGCGCTTCAGAGGCAGCGGCCAGCTTTCGCCAACCAGTCGCACGTAAGGCAGCGCCTGCTTGACGACCACCGAGCCGGCAGGTCCTTCGACAATGAAGACGAGGTTCAAATTACCGTCGCCGACCTCGCGTACACGCCAGGCAGAAACATCGTCGCCGAGCTGCTCGGTCAGTGCCGCGAGAGCACCGAGCCGTGTGGGCAAAGTTTCAACCGTCAGCGCTTCGAACGAAGCATTTTTTGCCATGTCGGCCTCCCGATCCGCGTCCCCGTTTCTGTTAGCGAACGGTCATGACAGGTAAAAGGCTAGGAACCATTCTGTCATTTGTCAATCGTGTTGACAAATGACGAGATTGTTCCTAGCGTCGAGGTCAAGGAGGAGAATATGGCCGCAGAAGCCGTGTTCCGCATCGCGGATCTGAAGAAGTCCTTCGGCCCGATCCAAGTTCTTGGCGGCGTCAGCCTCGACCTGCATCCAGGCGAGGTGACGGTGCTGATGGGCGCCAATGGAGCGGGCAAGTCGACGTTGGTGAAAGTCATCAGCGGCGTCCATTCGCGTGATGGCGGCGCCATGACATTGGGCGCCGCCGACTTCGCGCCGAAGACGCCAGCGGAGGCCATCCGCGCCGGCGTCGTCACCGTGCACCAGAACATCAATGACGGCGTGGTCGCCGCGCTCGACGTCGGTACCAACCTGACACTCGACCGCCTCAGCGGTACAGGCCAGCCTCTCATCTTCAACCCGCGCCGCGTGCAGCGCGAGGCCCGCGCCGTTGCCGAGCGCATGGGGCTCGACATCGACCTCAGCGCCTCGATCGCCGATCTCACGCTCGCCGACCGCCAGATGGTGGCGATCGCGCGCGCCATGGCACATGAACCGAAGGTGCTGATCCTCGACGAACCGACCTCGTCGCTGTCCAGCGCCGAGGCCAACCGCCTGTTCGCGCTGGTCGACCGCTTGAAGTCGCACGGCGTCGCCATTCTCTATATCTCGCACCGCATGTCGGACATCCGCCGCCTGGCCGATCGTATCGTCTCGCTGCGTGACGGCCAGATCGTTGGCACGTTCGACAGCAAGCCGCTCGACTATGAAGGCGCGGTCAACGCGATGCTCGGCCGCAAGGTCCACCAGAGCGCCTTCGCCGCCAATTCGGGCGGCAGGACGATCTTCACCGCCGACAATGTGGTGATCGCCGACGGCGCCAGGCCGATCTCGCTTTCCCTGGGCGACGGCGAGATCGTGGCGATTACCGGCCTGGTCGGCGTCGGCAAGACTGCACTGGCCGAAACGCTGTTCGGAATGCGCCAGCCGCTTGCCGGTTCGATGACGCTGAACGGAAGCAGCTACGCCCCACGCACGCCGGCGGAAGCGATCAACGCAGGCGCCTTCCTGGTTGCCAAGGATCGCAGCGAAAGCGGCATCATCGGCGCCTTCAACATCTATGAGAATATGAGCCTGCCGTTCCTGAAGCGGATTTCTGCGTTCGGGGTACTGCGCCGCGGCGCCGAACGCGCCATTGCCCGCCGCCAGATCAAAGAACTGGGCATCGTCTGCCGCACCGAGAAGGACGAGATGTCGACGCTGTCGGGCGGTAACCAGCAAAAGGTGATGGTGGCGCGCTGGATGGCGCAGCCCTCCTCGCTGTTCATGCTGGACGAGCCGTTCCAGGGCGTGGACATCGCCGCGCGGCGTGACATCGCCGCGAAGCTGAGGGCTAGTGCCGCCGGACGCGCGACAGTGGTCTTCGTCACCGAGATCGACGAGGCGGTCGAGACCGCCGACCGCATCCTGGTCATGTCCGAGCACACGATCGTCGGTGAACACAGGAACGAGCGTATCGACATGGACCGGCTGCTGGCGGAAGTCGCCGGCCAGACGGCGCGGGGCGCGGCCTGAACAATGATAACGATAAAGGGGGCGCGAATGGCGCAGCTAGCCGGTGGGTTTGTGAGCAGAGCGTTTCCGTTTTTCACGGAAACGCGGAAACGCTCTGATTCTTTGTTTTTACGCAATTCCGGGCGCAAAACCGCTGCGCACTTTTGCTGGAATTGCTTCAGCGAGGTCTGCGCCTAAATGCGTGATATCGCCGTGCGTTACGGCTTCCTCGTGCTGTTCGCGGTACTGGTTGCCTATTTTGCTTCCACCGCCGACGGCTTCGTGTCGCCGCAGAGTGCGGTGTTCATCTTCCAGTCGGTGGCGATCACCGGCATCCTGGCGCTCGGCGTGACCGCGACCCTGGTGGTCGGCGGCTTCGACCTTTCCATCGGATCGGTGGCGACAAGCGCCATGATGGCAGCCGCCTATGTCATGGTGGTGTTGAACCAGAACGCGCTGGTGGCGGTGCTGGTCTGCCTGGCGATCGGCGTGCTGATCGGCCTGATCAACGGCTTCCTCATCGTCTATATGCGCGTGCCGGATCTTCTGGCGACGCTCGGCATGATGTTCCTGCTGCTTGGCCTGCAGCGCATTCCGACCGAGGGCCGCTCGATCGCAGCCGGCATGACGATGCCCGACGGTTCGGTCGCCCCCGGCAAGTTCAGCGACGCCTTCCTGGCGCTCGGCCGCTACCGTTTCGATTTCTTCGCACCGAACCTGTTGCCAGTCTCCGTCGTGGTGCTGGTGGTGCTGGCGGTGGCGATCTGGTTCTTCCTCGAATACACGCGCTTCGGCCGCATGATGTACGCCGTCGGCTCCAATGAGCGGGCGGCCGAACTCGCCGGCGCGCCTGTCAAGGCATACAAGATCTGGGCCTATGTCATTTCCGGCATATTCGCCTCAATCGGCGGGATTTTGCTCGCCGCACGGCTTGGACGCGGCGACATCGCCTCGGGTAACAATCTGCTGCTCGACGCGGTGGCGGCGGCGCTGATCGGTTTCGCCGTGCTGGGCGCCTCAAAGCCCAATGCTTTCGGCACCGCCGTCGGCGCGCTGTTCGTCGGCGTGCTCCTGCAGGGCCTGACCATGATGAACGCGCCCTACTACACCCAGGATTTCGTGAAGGGGGCTGTGCTCGTCGTCGCACTCGTCTTCACATTCGCCCTGTCGACCAGGGCCAAACGGTAACTGCGGCAATCAAAACCAAGCGGAGGACTTAAATGAAATTCGATCGCAGAACATTCGCCAAGCTGGCCGTCGGCCTGCTCGGCGCGACGGCGCTGGGCTTCTCACCAGCGCTGGCGCAGGACAAGCCGGCGCCGTTCGACAAGCCGGGCCAGGTCAAGATCGCGCTGGTGCGCTATCTCTCGACGGGCGACTTCTTCCAGGCTTACCTCGCCGGCGTGGAATCGCAGGCCAAGGCGCTCGGCGTTGACCTGCGCGTGCTGGATTCCAAGCAGGATGCTGCCCTGCAGGCCGACATGGTCGACCAGGCGATCGCGCTTGGCGTCAACGGCATCATCATCCAGCACGGCCTGACGGAATCGATGAAGGAAGCCGCCCAGCGTGCGGTCGACGCCGGCATCAAGGTGGTGGCCTTCGACGTCAATGTCGAAAACCCGAAGATCCCGCAGATCGAACAGTCGGACCGCGACCTGGCCCGCCTCGCGCTCGAACAGGCGATCAAGGACAATGGCGAAAGCTGGAAAGCCGGCTATGTCTACGTCGCCGGCATCGCGCCGCTCGACCGCCGCAACGAAACCTGGGTAGAGTTCAAGAAGAAGTACTCGGGCATCAAGGAATCTGCTCAGTTCGGCACTCTCGACAACCCGATCGCCAACTCGGTCGCCAACCAAGCCCGTTCGGTTCTGTCGGCGAACCCCGACATCAAGGTGATGTTCGCGCCGTACGACGAATTCGCCAAGGGTGTGAAGATCGCCGTGGACGAGGCCGGCCTGTCGAAGGGCGTCAAGATCTATTCGGCCGACATCTCGACCTCCGACATCGCCGCGATGCGCGAGCCTGACAGCGCCTGGGCAGCCACCGCCGCCACCAACCCGGCTGTCGTCGGCCAGGTCTCGGTGCGTGCGCTGGCCCAGCTGCTGGCCGGCGAGGACCCGGGCAAGAGCGTGATCGTGCCGCCGACGCTGATCACCCAGAAGGAACTGGTCGAAAAGGACATCAAGAATATGGAAGAGCTGTCGGCCAAGCTGCCACAGTTCGCTCATGCCGATGTCGCCATGCCGAAGTGGATGCCGAACCCGAACGCCAAGTAAGCATCAACGACGACACGATGAGAACAGCCCGCCTCGGCGGGCTGTTTTGCGTGCGAGGTATCGTCCTGGCCGCTCAGCGAGCTCGCCCGGAGAGGAACCTCTCGCGATGGGCAAGGGAAAACTCGCTCATCGTATGCAACGGCCTGCCGACATGGCCCATCATGTCGAACGCCTCTCCCGCGGCACGACCGGAACTGTAGCAGCGAAACAGATCGGCGATGCGTTCGAAGGTCTGGCTCGGCCCGCCGATCTGCCAGCAATATTCCTCATCGGATATGGGCTCGTACGCACAGTCGAAACCCATCCGAGCCGAGAAGATGCGCACCGCATCCGCATAGGAAAGCGGCTCCGGGCCAAACATCTCGAAGCTTATATTGCGATAGGCTGGGTCCGTCAGAGCCCTTGCAGCGATCGTTGCGATATCGCGGGCATCGATGAAGCTGACGGGGGCATCGCCACAGGGCAGCCGCAGCCGCCCTTCGCTGAGCAATGCCGGCGCGTAGTAGGTGACGAAGTTCTGCATGAAGGCCGATGGGCGCAGGAACGTCCACGTCATGCCCGAAGTCTCGATGTGCCTTTCGATCCGCCGATGTGTCCGCCCCAGAAGATAGCTCTCCTCCTCGGCCCGGAAGGCTGACAGTTTCACCACATGCCTGACACCGGCCGCTGCCGCCCCGTCGACGATCCTCAGTTCCGCTTCCTGTTGATCGTCCATGTCGGGCGTGACGAGGAACAGCTTCGCGACCCCGTCCAAGGCTTCCGAAAGCCCGGCGCCGCTTTTCGTATCGACCGGACGATGCGGCGCGTTGCCGAGCAACGGATGCGGCGAACGCGATCCTGACCTGACGCAATGCTGTCCGGCGAGCAGTTCGGCAAGCACGAGACTGCCCACGGTTCCAGTGGCGCCAAGAACAAGGATTTCGGAAGACTCTTCATTCACATCGGCACCCCTTTTTGATTGCGGGGTTGCAGATCTATGGGCGCATGCCGGCGGTGTCAGTCGTATTTTTCTGACACTTGCTTCAACAGAACAAAATCAACGCAGAGATTCAAAAACAACGGGCGCCGCAAGGACGCCCATTGTTCCGTCAGGGTTTATCGGGACCGCTCTGCAAGCCAGAGCGTGAGCCAGACTATCTCAGCGCTGCAGCGATGTTGCCGCCGTCCACCGTCGTCACATCCGCGGTGGTGCGCTCTGCCAGCGCCTGATGCAGGAACGCCTGGGCAACGTCGTCAGCGGTGACTTCCTGGCCGAGCAGGTTGCCGGACATGTAGTCTCTCTCAGACAGTCCACGTGCGGTGGAGCGACTGGCGATCATGGCATCGGTCAGCAGGCCGGAGCGGATGCGGTCGGCGTTGACGGCGTTCGACCGGATACCGATCGGACCATATTCCAGCGCGTACTGGCGCGACAGGAACAGCGTCGCAGCCTTGGGCAGGCCGTAGGCGCCGAACTTCGCACCCGGATTCACCGCCTGCTTGGAGGCGTTGAACAGCAGCACGCCGCCAGTGCCCTGCTCGCGCATGATACGAACCGCATTCTGCGCCACGCTCTGATGCGAGAAGAAGTTGAGCTCGAAACTCTTGCGCAGCAGGGCGTCGTCGATGTCGGCGATCATGCCTTCCCAGGCGGCGCCCGCATTGGAGACGACGATGTCGATGCCACCGAACAGCTTAACCGCCTGGTCGAAGGCCGCGCGTACTTCGGCGGGATTGGTGATGTCGGCGCCGACGCCGATCGAGTTGTTACCAGCAGCCTTGGCCGCTTCCGCCGCCTTGGCAGCGTCGAGGTCGACCACCACGACATGCGCGCCTTCACGGGCAAAGGCCTTGGCTGTCGCGGCACCGATAGCGCCGGCACCGCCGGTGACCAGCACGATCTGGCCGGTCAGGGGCTTCGGCTTGTTGGAAGCGAGCTTGGCCTGCTCGAGCGACCAGTATTCGAGCGGGAACAGGTCGGACTTGGCGAGCGGACGGAAGGTGCCGACGCTTGCCGCGCCCTTGACCGCCTCGATCCACATCTCGCCGACATCGGAAGCGATCCTGGCGTCCTTCAGCGTGCGGCCATGGCCGAACATGCCAAGTCCCGGCACCAGCGAAAGGCGTGGCATCGGATCGAGCATGGTGCGCTTGACGCCGTCGAGCGCATCATTTTCTTCGAAGTAGCGGGTGTATTCGGCCATGTAGGTCGCGACACGCTTGCCGATCTCGGCCTTGTAACCGGCAAGATCGGACGCATCCGGCGCCGGCAACACCATCGGGCCGGTCTTGATGCGGATCGACAGGTCCGGCGTCGAGACACCGGCAGCAGCGTAGTCGGCAATGGCGGCCGAATTGACGAATTCCAGGATGGCGTCGGACGTGCGGAAATCGCTGACCATTCGGTCGAAGCGGCCCTCACCCCTGGCGACGGCGACGGCGCCGCGCAGCATCGAGGCGACCTCTTCCGGCTTCGCCAGCGTGGCCGGCAGCGACGCAGGCTTCGGCGGGTTGCTGCCGTTCTTCGCGACATAGTCCTCGGCCATCGTCACATAGTGGATCATGCGATCGTAAGCCTGCCTGGCGTCATCTCCGAAGGTGAAGATGCCATGTTTGTCGAGGATCAGACCTTCGACGCTCGGATCGGCGTCGTAGACGTCGGCCGCGACCTTGGCGAGGTCGAAACCCGGTTTGATGTAGGGCACGAAACCCATCTTGTCGCCGAACACCTTCTTCGACAGCGCCTCGCTGTCGCCGCCCTGGTCGACGATGGCCAGGATCGCGGTCGAATGGGTGTGGTCGACGAATTTGTGCGGCAGGAAGGCATGCAGCAGCGTCTCGACCGACGGGTTCGGCGAGGACGGATCGATCAGATTGGCGCGCTGCAGCGCGACCATGTCCTCATCCAAGAGGCTGTCCAGCTTGCGTGCCTTGAGCAGCGCACCGAGCTTCACCGCTGGCAGGCCCTGCGGCTCGATGACAGCCATGTCCCAACCGCTGCCCTTGACGCAGAGTACATCCCATTCGTCGCCGACAAAGTCGGTCACCTTGGTCTTCACCGAAGTGTTGCCACCGCCATGCAGGACGAGCCTCGGCTCACCGCCGAGCAGGCGTGTGGTGTAGACCCGCAGCGCGAGATCACGGTCCACGCCCTTTGCCGCATAGGCCTTCACCACATTTTCGGCTTCGGCGTCGTTCCAGAGATTTTTCATCGGGTCGTCCACATTTTCAATTGGGATAGAGAGGTCAGGTTGCATGCATCGGCCAACCGACAGGCGTTTCGGCCTGCCGGTGGCTGTCGGGTTTTTATAGGTCAGGCTGATCTTGCTTTTGCGACAGGCGCGGAGCCGCTTCGAGCAGGCGCCGTGCCAGACCGGCGGGGAGTACGAGATGGGAACAGAGCCCGCCCGCAAGGGCTGCCTGCAGCGGCTCCAGCTTGTTGTCTTCCTGCACCACCATCATGCGCTTGGGGATTGCGCGCATCGAGGCGAGATCGGCGGAGATGACACGCCGGTTGTAGTCACAATCGAGCAGCTTGCCGGTGGCGTCGATGAGCTGGCCGGCGATGACGCCTGTCGCGCCCTGGTCGCGCAACGCGAACATCTCGGCCGGCGTCAGCGCACCACATTTGACGATGTGGCTTTCGGCATCAATGGTGCCGACCGAAAACAGCGCCAGATCGCAGCGTGCGACCAGCGAGAGCTGCTCCTTGATGACCGGCTCGTCGCGCAGTTCGCGCGCCAGCCTCTCGGAACTGAGCGACAACGGCGCGTAGAAGTTGAGGCCCCTGGCGTTGAGGCGCCGGGCGATTTCCATGGTGCACTGGTCGGGACGCTGCGAATACGGTGCGCCGAGATTGCCGCAGAGCTGCACGACGGTGACGTCCTGCAGGTCGGCAAAGGACATCACATCGGCAACGGCGTAGACGGTGCGGCCCCAGGCGACGCCGATACGGTCACCGCGATTGACGAGTTCGAGGAAAACCCCGGCGGCAAGGGCCGGCACTTCGATACCGGCATCGAGCGCCTGGCGGTCCTGCGGCGCGATCCAGACGGTGGTGAGCCCGAACGCATCCTCCACTTCCCGCGCCAGCGTATCTTCGGTGAAAAGCTGGGTGGACGTGGAGATGTTGACGATGCCGGTCTCACGCGCCTTGCGCAAATAGGTGGCAACGGAAGCGCGCGAGATATCGAGCTTCTTCGCCACCTCGTCCTGGCGCAGTCCATGCGTGTAATAAAGCCACGCTGCCTTGTGAATGATCTGGTCTGCCGCCCGGATCGCCATGGTCGAAAATCTCGTTTTCGACATTATTCACGACGACTGACAAAAGTCAAACAGGCTTGTTTCGACCAGGATGCACACCTGACCAGACATGATAATCTAGATTGCCGTCACCGCCAAAGTCGCAACCGAAAGCTGTTCAGCAAGGGTTCATACCTTGCCTCTTAAGAGCACGACAGGGAGACAGTCCGGCCAGTCCGCACCATCGCAGGACCGGCCAACCACGGAAAGGATTGCCATGATGAACCTCAACCGCCGCAACATGATCGGACTGATGGCCGTTGCGTTCGCCTTGCCTGCGGTACAGGCCGAAGCGCGAAGCATGACGCTGACCGGAACGGTGACCTATCGCGAACGGATGATGCTGCCGCCGAACTCGACGGTCGAGGTCTCTCTGGTCGACATCTCGCTGGCCGATGCACCTGCCAGGACCATCGCCCGCCATGTCATCCGCCGCGCCAGGGCAAGCCCGATCCGCTACAGGCTGGCGTTCGATTCAAGCCAGATCCGCAAGGGGCGCACCTACGCGCTGCAGGCCCGCATAACCCAGGGCAAACAGCTGCTGTTCATCAACACGACGCGCCATACCGTTTTCGACGGCGGACCGAACAACACGGAGATCCGCGTCGAGCGTGTTGCGGGTGAACCGAGCGCCGAACTCGGCATTGCCGGCGAATGGCTTGCCGAGGACATCAACGGTCGCGGCGTGATCGACAACCTGCAGACCACGCTGAAGATCGACCCCAATGGCGGCGTATCCGGCAAGGGCGGCTGCAATGGCTATGGCGGCAGCGCAAAGATCACCGGCAACCGCATCCGCTTCGGTTCGCTGATGAGCACGCAGATGGCCTGCGCGCCGGCGATCATGGACCAGGAAAGTAAGTTCCACGCGGCCCTCGGCGAAGCACGGAGCTGGCGCATCGACCAGCGCCGCCGCAAGCTGACCTTGCTGGACAGGCGCGGCCGTGCCGTGGCGGTGCTCGCACGCATCGGCTGATTGTCATCAACAAAAGGCCGGTCAGGCTTCACCTGACCGGCCTTTTTGGACGTTGACACATCCAGGGCACCTCAATCGCCGGCGTGGCCCATCCGGGCCACTTGGCTTCGCGCCAACGGGCGCGGCGCGCAGTCGCGCGCTCCAACGGTCATTAAATGACCGTTGGTATTACGCCCTCGGATCAGCCTTGGAGCGCTGCTCCAGCCAGCTGACCAGCCGGACCAGCGGCCACAGGAACAGCAGATAGATCAGGGCCGCGCCCACCAACGGTGTCGGGTTGGCCATCAAAGCCTGCGCGTCGGTCGCCTGCTTGAGCAGATCCGGCATCGCCACCACCGAAGCCAGCGCAGTGTCCTTGAAGATGGAAACCGCATTGCTGGTGAGCGGCGGCACGACGATGCGCAGCGCCTGCGGCAGGATCACCTTGCGCATGGCGGTCCAGAACGGCAAGCCGAGGGCCGCCGCCGCCTCGAACTGGCCCTTGGGAATGTTCTCGATGCCGGCGCGGCAGACTTCCGCCGTGAAGGCGCCCAGCACCATCGAGAGGGCGAGCGTGGCGGAAGTGAAGGCCGACAGCCGGATGCCGACAAAGGGCAGCGCGTAGTAGATCATGATCAGCACGACCAGGATCGGCGTCGCGCGGAAGATGTCGATGAAGCCGACTGCCAGCAGGCGCAGCGGCTTCGGCGCGTAGAGGCGCATCAGGCAGACGCCCAAGCCGAGAAGTCCGCCGAAGACAATGGCCGCGCAACCAAGCAGCAGCGTGTTGCCGAGCCCCCGGATCAGCATCGGGAAGGCACGGACAAGAACGTCCCAGTTGAAGAAGGTTTCTAACAATCCCATCGTGACGATCCGTCCGCGTTGCTGTTGCCGCTGGCCCGGAGGCAGCCGGCGATCTGGTGATGGCCAGGATTGGTCGCGGTTAGTTTTAACGTAGCGGGCTGCCCCTGGCAGCCCGCCTGACAATGCGATGCCGGCGGCGCCAACGTGTCGCCACCGGCATCTCCCAAGCCCCCGCCGGGCTTACTGGGCCTGTGGAATAGGCAGGATCTTGTTGGTGGACGAATCCGCGGCGGCATCCGCACCCAGCCACTTCTTGTGAAGCGCGGCCATGGTGCCGTCCTTCTTGATGGCGTCGATGGCGCCGTTGACCTTTTCGAGCAGCGGCGACCCCTTCTTCATCATGATGCCGAACTTGTCGCCGGTCGGGATTGCCGTCACCACCGCCATGTCAGGCATCTTGGTGAAAGCGAACTGGAAGCCGGCAATGTCGCCGATGGCACCGCCATCGAGCCGGCCCGACTGCACGTCGAGGATGAGGTTCTGCTGCGTGTCGTAGCCGCGATATTCCTTGATGCCGTATTTCTCGGTGTTGGCCTTGATCCAGGCCTCGCCGACCGAAGCCGAGATGGCGCCGACCGTCTTGCCCTTCATGTCCTCCAGCGTTTTCAGCGGAGTGTCCTTCTTGGCTACCAGCGCGATGTCGCTGTCATAGTAGCCTTGCGTGAAGGCCTGGTTCTGCAAGCGGTCGTTGTTGATGGTGATGGAGGAGATGGCAAGATCGATGCGGCCTGAAACGGTGGCCGAGAACAGCGCCTGGAAGCCGAGGTCCTGGATTTCGACCTCAGAGCCGATGCGCTTGCCGATCTCCTTGACGAGATCGACCTCAAAGCCTTCGAACTGGCCGTTCTCGAGCTTGTTTTCCCATGGCGGGTTGGCCGGATAGGCGCCGACGAGCAAGGTTTCGGCATGCGCCAGCGACGCAGCACCGAGGCCCATCGTCAGCGCAGCAAAGGCGCTGATCAAGTTGCGGCGATTCAAGAGCATTCTGGTTCCCCTTCTATTTATCCACCGGTTCGTTGCGGCGGGATGGGCCTGTCTGGACGCGACCCTTCGTCATGAAAGTGCCGACACCATGCGCGCGGCGGCTTGCCGGATCTGGTCCGGATCGCGCAGCACGCACATTCTGAGGAAAGATCGCGACGCGTTGCCGAACAGGTAGCCCGGCGACAGGCCGACACGCGCCTTCTCGATGACGCGGGCGCAGGCCTCGCGCGAATCATCCTGCCCTTCGAAAGCGAAGAACGCATACATGCCGCCCTTCGGCTTCGACGGCAGGATGATGCCGTCTAGCCTGGCCAGCGCCTCATAAGCAATGTCGAGGCCGAGCCTGGCCCGCTCGCGGATTTCCGCCACCAGCGGCTCACCCTGACGCAGCGCGGCTTCGGCACCAGCCTGCACGAAGGCGGCGGTACCGCTGTTGGCATATTGCGTCATGGCCGCGATCTGGTCGGCGACACCGGTCGGATGCGACAGCCAGCCGATGCGCCAGCCGGTCATCGCCCAGGCCTTGGAGAACGAGTTGACCACCAGGACACGATCGTCGTCCTCGGCGATCTGCAGCATGGAAGGCGCCACCTCGCCGTCGAAATAGAGGCGGCCATAGACCTCGTCGGAGACGATCCAGATGCCGGCTCGCCGCGAGAAATCGAGCAGTGCCTGCAGCTCCTCGCGCGTCGCCGTCCAACCCAGCGGATTGCTGGGCGTCGACAGGAAGATGGCCCGTGTGCGGGCGTCGCAGCGCGCGAACACGGCGTCGAGGTCGAGCCGCCATTCACCATCGAAGGCCAGTGCCACCGGGCGCGGCTCGCCGCCGACCAGATGGATGGCATTGTGGATGTTAGGCCATTGCGGCTCGATGTAGACGACGTTGGTGCCGACATCGACCAGTAGTTCCATCGCCAGCATCACGGCATGCATGCCGCCGGGCGTCACCGTCGACCGGTCGACCGCGATCGGGCGGCCATGCAGCCTGCTCTGATAATCGGAAAGCGCTGCGGTCAAAGAGCCAAGGCCGCGCATGTTGGGGATGTAGAAAGTCTGGCCGGCATCGAGCGACGCCTTGGCGGCATCGATGATGAAGCCCGGCGTGACCATATCGCCCTCGCCGTACCAGAGCGGGATGACATCGCCGAGGCTCTGCGCCTTGGCGGCCAGCTGCGCGATGTTCTCGGTGCGAAGGTCCTGGATCTGCGGGCGAATGCCCTCGAGCGGCGGAAAGGGCCGGACATTCGCCGGATAGGCGGATGCACGACTTCTGCTCAAGGTCATGATAGCGATTCCTCCCAAAAGCCATACGAAGCCACGTCTGCTGCGGGCTTTGCTCTTCTCTGCTGACTTAATAACGCACGAAACAGTATACTGTTCAAGCCTAAAATTTTTTACTGACCAGCTTGCGCTTCTTTCAAAATGCGCGTTAGCTTTGGTGAAATTTGATGTTTTGAGCCAATCCTGTCGTGCACACGCCGAACAACCAACACATCTCATGGCGGGAAAATGATGAAAAACAGTATACTGATTTACGGAGGGTCTGATGTCTGAGGAGATGACCCGGCCGTTCAAGGGCTCCGGCAGCAGCCTGCGCGCGCAGATTTACGAAGACATCCGCGACCGCATCCATCGCGGCGTCCTCGGCCCCAGCGACCGCCTGGTCGACGTGGAAATCGCGGGCAATCTCGGCGTGTCCCGCATGCCGGTGCGCGAAGCCCTGCTTCAGCTCACGCATGAGGGATATCTCGTTGGCACCACGCGCGGCTTCATGCTGCCAACGCTGACGCCGACCGATGTCGCCAACATCTTCGAGGTGCGGCGCTGCCTGGAGCCGCGCGCCGCGGCCCATGCCGCGCGCACGCTGGATGCCGCCGGAATGGAGCGCCTGGCCGCTGCATTGAAGGATGCCGAGGCAGCCGTCGCGACCGCCGATGCCGAGCTCCTGTTCCAGGCCAATGTCCGCTTCCGCCGCTCATGGCTGGAAGCCGTCGACAATGACAGGCTTGCCTCGGCCATCGCCCGCTTCGCCGACCACGTGCAGGTCGTGCGCCTCGGCACGCTGACGCACCAGCCGACGCAGGCGGTCGTGCTGGCCGGCATGCGCAGGCTCTACGACGCCTTCGCAAGCCGCGACTCGATGGCCGCGTTCGACCACATGACCACCTTCATCCAGCATGCCGAGGAGCGTTTCGTCGCGCTCACCAAAGCGCTGGAAACCGCCGGCGAGGAAGGCCGGCGCTCCCAGGGACAATAGCAAATGATCAAGCCGCATCCGCTCAAGGGCCCGAACAAGTTCAAGCTTGGCGTCTTCTCCATGAACGCCGATGGCGGCCTGGCGATGACGACGGCGCCCGAGCGGTGGCGTGCCCGGTGGGACGACAATCTGAACGCGGCGCGCATCGCCGATAGCGCGGGGTTGGAATTCCTGCTGCCGATCGCGCGCTGGCGCGGCTTCGGCGGCGTCACCCATGCCCGCGAATGGTCGTTCGAGACCTTCACCTGGGCGGCGGGACTGGCGACGGCGACGGAAAACATCGCCCTGTTCATGACCGTGCACGTGCCGCTGGTCCATCCACTGCAGGCCGCCAAGGCGCTGGCCACCGTCGACCATATCTCGGGCGGCCGCGCCGGGCTCAACATCGTCTGCGGCTGGAACCCGGATGAGTTCGCGATGTTCGGCCAGACGGTCGGCGAACGCACCTACGACCAGGCCGAGGAATGGATCACCATCATCGAACGCGCCTACAAGTCGCGCGAGCCGTTCGACTTCGCCGGTGAATTCTATGACCTCAAGGGCGTGGTGAGCCGGCCAGCCAGCCTGCAGGCGCCGCGCCCGGTGACGATGAACGCCGCCTTCGGTGCGCCGGGCCGCAACTACGCGGCGCGCCATTGCGACTATCTGTTCTCGACCTTTTCCGAAATCTCGGAAGGTCGCGCCCATGTCGTCGACATCGCCAACCGCGCCGCCGAAGTCGGCCGCGACGTCGGTGTCTACACGGTCTGCCACGTGGTCTGCCGTGAAACTCAGCAGGAGGCGGAGGACTATTACCGTCGCTATGCGCTCGAACTCGCCGACAAGGGTGCAGTCGACGAGCATATGAAGAAGAAGAAGGAATTCGCCCATTCGCACGACGACAAGGCGTTCACCGAATACCGGCAGCGTTTTGCCGGCGGCGCCGGCACCTACCCGCTGGTCGGCACGCCTGAGAAGATCGTCGACGACCTGATCCGCATCATGGAGCAGGGTTATGCAGGCGCCGCCCTCTCCTTCGTCAACTACACCTACGACCTGCCGTTCTTCTGCGACCGCGTGCTGCCGCTGATGCGCCAGGCCGGGTTGAGGATGAACTGATGGACGTGGCAACCGGCGCGCTGCCCGCGCACGGCACGGTCGACCCGCGCGGCTTCAAGCAAGGCATGCGTGCGATGGCCGGTGCCGTGGCGATCCTGGCTGCCGAAGATGCCGAGCATGGTTGCTTCGGGTTGACGGCAACCGCCGTCTGTTCGTTCAGCGCCGAGCCGCCTTCGCTGCTCGCCTGCGTGCACAAGAACAGCACCTTCGCTTCGCTTACCCGGCAGGACATGGGTTTTTCCGTCAATCTACCGGCAGCGGACCAGGAAAATGTCGCGCGCGTGTTCGGCGGCATGACGACGGCCAAGGGCGTGGCGCGGTTCTCGGCGGGTTCCTGGGTGCGTGGCGACGCCGGCGCCCCCTTGCTGGTCGGCGCCCGCGCCATGTTCGAATGCCGGGTCGGCGAAATCATCGCACGCGCCTCGCATCTGATCCTGATCGGGCTGGTGACCAAGGTGACGCTCGACCGTGTCGAGCGCGAACCGATCTTCTACGCCCACGGGCGCTTCCTCACCCTAAACGGCCAATAGCGGAGACCAGCCGATGTCCCCTGTCCTGTCCGGCCGGCTGAAGACCCGGCTTGCCGCCAACGATCAGCTCGGCCTGGTCTGGCTGACGCTCGGCCATGCCTCGATCACCGAAATGGCGGCGCATTCCGGCGCCGATGCGCTGGTCATCGACCTGCAGCACGGGCTGTGGGATCGCCGCTCGCTGGAGACGACCGTCGGCATTGCAGCCGGCACCGCTCCGGTGATCGCACGCGTCGCGGACAGTTCGACGACGGCGATCGGCAATGCGCTCGATGCCGGCTGCGACGGCGTGCTGGTGCCGCTGATCGAAAGCCGTTCGCAGGCCGAGCAGGCGATCTCCGCCGCCCGTTTCCCGCCGCACGGCCACCGCTCGGGTGGCGGCGTGCGGCCGCTGTCGATGGGGTTCGGCACCTATCTCGAACGGGCGGGACATGTCGCCGTCGGACTGATGATCGAGACCGCTGCAGGGGTCGACCAGGCCGAGGCAATCCTCACCACGCCCGGGCTGGACTTCGTGCTGATCGGCACCGGCGATCTCGGCATCTCCTATGCGGCACAGGGCCATGGGGGCGACGTTGTGGAAAAAGGCTGCATGCGCGTGAAGGAAGCCTGTGCGAAGGCAGGCATCCCGTGCGGCATCTTCACCGGCACCATCGACAAGGCGCTCGAGCGGCGTGCCGAGGGCTATCACCTTGTTGTGCTCGCCTCCGATGTCGACGTGGTGCGCGACGCCTTCAACGGCGTGGTGCGAGATTTCGCCGGAGCGGCATCATGAAGCCGCCCTTTCGCGAACGGCTGGACTTCGATGGCGCCAATGGCCAAGTGCTCGACGAAAGCCGCCGCTACATGCTGATGCGGCCCGAGGCGCTTATGGGGCTATTCCGTCGCCTGGACGACGAGACCCGGCGGAAGGCGCTCGAAGCACTGGCAGCTTCGGTGATCGAAATGGGCGGCGACAGCGCGCGTGCCTACAAGGCGCATGGCGGCGGCGATGTCGGCGCCCTGCTGGCGACGGTGGCCAACACCGCGCCCGACTTGGGTTGGGGCGCATGGTCGTTTGCGCGGAATTCTTCCGGCATCGACCTCACCGTTCGCAACAGCCCGTTCGCGGCCGGCTATGGCGCCGCTTCGCAACCGGTCTGCCACGCCATCGCCGGCATGGCGACAGCGGTCGGCCGCATGGTGCTGGACAGGGACGACGTCGTCGCACGCGAAACCGAATGCGTGGCTTGCGGGGCTCCAGCCTGCCGCTTCGAGGCACGGCAGGTCTGAAGAACTAACCTTCGAGCAGTGTCCGGGTCAGCGGATGCGCGGCATCGGCCAAACCATCGATGACGCTGAAATGATGACGGTCCGGCTCGGCGTAGAAGCCGGTCGAGGCACCAAGCCCGGTCCAGATGTTGGCGAGAAGCTGCGACTGGCGGATGAACTCCGCGCGTTCGCCGCAACCGACCCAACAGACCAGCCGCGCCCCATCCATCGGTGCTAGCAAAGCGGGGCTCTCGACGGCGGCTTCCGCGGCATCGATCTTCAGCGTGTTGTTCATCCCGGTGTTCATGATCGGCCGCAGGTCATGCACGCCGGACAGCGAGACGGTGTTGACAACACGGCTGCGCACGGCCTCCGGCAACGGTGACGTCGCCGCAATCATGCGCGTGACCAGATGACCGCCGGCGGAATGGCCGGTCAGGCGGATGTCGCCGGCGACCAGCTCCGCAGCCTTGGTTATCGCCGCAGCGATTTCGGCCGAGATCTGGCCGATGCGGGCCTCGGGCGCCAGCGTATAGGACGGCATCGCCACCGCATGGCCGCTTTCGACGGCGCCGCGCGCCAGATGCGACCAGAAGCTCTTGTCGAGCGCCATCCAGTAGCCGCCATGCACGAAGACGACGAGGCCCTTCGGCGTGCCGGCCGGCAGGAACAGGTCGAACCGGTTGCGTGTTGCCGGACCATAGGCGATGTCGAGCTGCGCGCGGCCGGACGCCGCCAGTTCGTCGCGATAGGCTGCCGCCGGCGCCACCCAGGCCGTGGGCCAGCGGTCGCCGCCGGCGATGTTGGCGCCGTTGGTGTAGGCATTGTCCCAGTCGACGATGTTGTGAACGACCATGTTCGCTGTCCCTTCCCTGCCGACTGCGGCCGGCATCCTCGGCCTCTACCATAGGCAAGCGCCGGGCCAGCGCAACGATAAACTTTATGCTTGAAATAACTTTGGCGCTATGCGAGCGTTTCCATCAGCGGAACGGGTGGGGACGCGGCAGGGCTGCTCCTACCACCCCAGAACAAGGCCCCACCAAGATGGCCGGCGTAGACCTTACGGAAGCTGGGAGATCGAACGAGATGCTTGGGCCGACGGCGCATACCGACACGTTTGCACGAGACAATCTCCCGCCCCCGGACCTTTGGCCGGACTTCCTGCTCGACGGCTTCGACTATCCCGATCACATCAATGCCGGCGTCGAACTGACCGACCGCATGGTCGAAAAGGGCTTCGGCGACCATACCGCGCTGATCGGCAACGGCCGCCGCCGCACCTACAAGGAACTGGCCGACTGGACCAGCCGGCTGGCGCATGCGCTGGTCGAGAATTACGGCGTCAAGCCGGGCAACCGGGTGCTGATCCGCTCGGCCAACAACCCGGCCATGGTGGCCTGCTGGCTCGCCGCGACCAAGGCCGGTGCCGTGGTGGTCAACACCATGCCGATGCTGCGCGCCGGCGAGCTTGCCCAGATCATCGACAAGGCCGAGATCACACTGGCGCTGTGCGACACCCGGCTGATGGAGGAGATGGTGGCCTGCGCCAAGCAGAGCAACTTCCTGAAGCAGGTCATCGGCTTCGACGGCACCGCCAATCATGACGCGGAACTCGACCGCGTCGCGCTCGACAAGTCGGTGCGCTTCGATGCGGTCAAGACCGGGCGCGACGACGTCGCCCTGCTCGGCTTCACCTCCGGCACCACCGGCATGCCGAAGGCGACGATGCATTTCCACCGCGATCTTCTCATCATCGCCGACGGCTATGCCCGCGAAGTGCTGAGCGTGACGCCGGAAGACGTCTTCATCGGCTCGCCGCCGCTCGCCTTCACCTTCGGCCTCGGCGGGCTGGCGATCTTCCCGCTGCGCTTCGGCGCGGCCGCCACCCTTTTGGAGAACGCCTCGCCGCCCAACATGGTCGAGATCATCCAGATCTATCGCGCCACCGTCTGCTTCACCGCACCGACCGCCTATCGCGCCATGCTGGCGGCGATGGACAAGGGCGCCGACCTCTCCTCGCTGCGCGCCGCCGTATCGGCCGGCGAAACGCTGCCGGCGCCGGTCTACGAGGAATGGATGGAGAAGACCGGCAAGCCGATGCTCGACGGCATCGGCGCCACCGAGATGCTGCACATCTTCATCTCCAACCGTTTCGGCGATTCCAAGCCGGCCTGCACCGGCAAGCCCGTCGGCGGCTATGAAGCCAAGATCGTCGACGACGACATGAACGAGCTGCCGCGCGGCGAAGTCGGGCGGCTGGCCGTGCGCGGACCGACCGGCTGCCGCTATCTGGCCGACGACCGCCAGACCAAGTATGTGCGCAAGGGCTGGAACCTGACCGGCGATTCCTTCTTCCAGGACGAGGACGGTTATCTGCACTTCGCCGCACGCTCCGACGACATGATCATCTCGGCCGGCTACAACATCGCCGGGCCGGAGGTGGAGGCAGCGCTGCTGTCGCACGCCGACGTCAAGGAATGCGCCGTCATCGGCGCGGCCGACGAGGAGCGTGGCCAGATCGTGCAGGCGCATGTCGTGCTGGTGGCAGGCGTGGCAGCCGATGAGCTGACCGCCAAGCGCCTGCAGGACCATGTCAAGGCGACCATCGCGCCTTACAAATATCCGCGCTCGATCAAGTTCATCGATGCGCTGCCGAAAACCCAGACCGGCAAGATCCAACGTTTCCGCTTGAAAGACACGCACTGACCATGACCGACTTCACAAGGACGCGCAGCCTCTTCCACATGCCGGACGGCGTGTTCTATCTCGACGGCAATTCGCTGGGGCCGCTGCCGAAAAGCGCGACCCAGCACGTGCAGGAGATGATGACCGCGCAGTGGGGCGAGCAATTGATCCGCGGCTGGAACGCATCCGGCTGGATGCTGCAGCCGCGCAAGCTCGGCGACCGCATCGGCAAGCTGATCGGCGCTCCCGAAGGCACGGTCGTCGTCGGCGACACGCTGTCGATCAAGGTCTATCAGGCGCTTGCCTCCGCGCTGGAGCTCAATCCGTCGCGACGCGTCGTGCTCTCCGACAACGGCAACTTCCCGTCCGACCTCTATATGGCGCAGGGTCTGCTGCGCTCGCTCGACAAGGGCTATGAGCTGAAAGTGGTCGATCCGGAAGAGGTCGAGGCAGCGATCGACGACAGCGTCGCCGTGCTGATGATCACCGAGGTGGACTACCGCACCGGCCGCCTGCACGACATGAAGAAGCTGACGGCCAAGGCGCATGCCGCCGGCGTGCTGACCGTCTGGGATCTGGCGCATTCGGCCGGCGCTCTGGCCGTCGACCTCGAAGGTGCCAAGGCCGACTTCGCTGTCGGCTGTACCTACAAATATCTCAATGGCGGTCCCGGCGCCCCGGCCTTCATCTATGTCGCACCGAAACATGCCGGCAAGGTGCGCCCTGCCTTGTCCGGCTGGCTCGGCCATGAGAGCCCCTTCGCCTTCGACCTCGACTACCGCTCGGGCGCCGGCATCGACCGCATGCGCGTCGGCACCCCGGCGGTGATCGCCATGGCCGCGCTCGATGCCGCGATGGATGCCTGGGACGGCGTGTCGATGGCCGACGTGCGCAAACAGTCGATCGCGCTCGCCGATCTCTTCATCCGCGAGGTCGAGGCACGCTGCCCGGAGCTGACGCTCGCCTCGCCGCGCAACGGTGCGGAACGCGGCAGCCAGGTGTCGTTCCGCCACCCTGAAGGCTACGCCATCATGCAGGCGCTGATCGCGCGCGGCGTGATCGGCGACTTCCGTGCGCCCGACGCCGTCCGCTTCGGCTTCACGCCGCTCTACATCGGCGAGCAGGAAGTGCTCGGCGCGGTCGGTATCCTGGAAGACGTCATGAAGAACAAGCTCTGGGACGAGCCCCAGTACCGCAAGAAGGCGCTGGTGACATGAGCAAGCCCTACGATCCTTCCCAGGAAGGCGCGCAGATGTCGTTCAAGGAACGCATGGCCTATGGCGACTATCTGCACCTTGAGCGCATCCTGGATGCGCAGGAGCCGCTTTCCACCGCCCATGACGAACTGCTGTTCATCGTGCAGCACCAGACGTCGGAACTGTGGATGAAGCTGGCGATCCACGAGATCCGCTCGGCGATGCGCGAGATCCGTTCCGACCGGCCGCAGCCGGCGTTCAAGATGCTGACGCGCGTGGCGCGCATCTTCGAGCAGTTGAACAATTCCTGGGACGTGCTGCGTACCATGACACCCAGCGAATACACCGAGTTCCGCAACTCGCTCGGCCAGTCCTCCGGCTTCCAGTCCTATCAGTATCGCGCCGTCGAATTCATGGTCGGCAACCGCAATGCGGCCATGCTCGGACCGCACGCGCATCAGCCGGACCTGATCGCCAAGCTCGAGGAAATCCTCGCCGAACCCAGCCTCTATGACGAGGCGCTGCTGCTTCTGTCGCGCAACGGCTTCGACATCGGCGCCGACGCCACCCGCACCAGCTGGCGCGAGACGCGCGAGGAGAACCCGCAGGTTCTGGAAGCGTGGAAGGCAGTCTATGCCGCGCCGCAGAAATACTGGGACCTCTATGAACTCGCCGAAAAGCTCGTCGATTTCGAGGACTACTTCCGGCGCTGGCGTTTCAACCACGTCACCACGGTGGAGCGCATCATCGGCCTGAAGCGCGGCACCGGCGGCACCGGCGGCGTCTCCTATCTGCGCAAGATGCTGGAAGTGGTGCTGTTCCCCGAACTGTGGACCGTTCGCACGGTACTATAAGGCCCGCCGTCCCGGCCAAGAATCGCTTGGCCCGCGCGGCCCCTCATCGCCCTACCGGGCACTTCTCCCCGTATAGTGACGGGGAGAAGGACGCTGGCCGCGATGACGGCGCTATTCCTGCAACGCCGGCGATTGGCGAAGGCCTTGGCGGGAGCGGACTTCTCCCCGTTCACGGGGAGAAGATGCCGGCAGGCAGATGAGGGGCAGCACCGCAGTCCGAAAGAGAACGTCAAACCTCCTCAGTCAGGGACGACCGCGGTTGCCTGGATTTCCACCAGCGCTTCGTCCTCGATCAGGCCCGACACCTGGACCACTGCCATGGCCGGGAAGTTGCGGCCCATGGTCGCCTTCCAGGCGGCGCCGATCTCCTTCAGCGACGAGGAGTAGGCTTTCCGGTCGGTCACGTACCAGGTCATGGTCGTGATGTGCTCGGGGCCGGCGCCGCCCTCACGCAGGATGGCGATGACGTTCTCCAGCGTCTGCCGGATCTGGCCCGGCAGATCATGCACCTCGAACTTGCACTGGCTGTTCCAGCCGATCTGGCCGCCGACGAAGATGGTACGGCCGCGTGCCTCCATGCCGTTGGCGTAGCCGATCGGCTTCGCCCAGCCTTCGGGCTGCAGCACCCGGTGCGGCGTCGTGGCGGCCTTGTGTTCGGAGATTGCGGTCACAGTCATGTCTACTCCAGTCATTTCCCGGCCTTCATCAGCTCGCGGCCGATGATCAGCTTCTGAACTTCCGTTGCGCCCTCATAGATGCGCAGCGCTCGGATCTCGCGGTACAGCGTCTCGGTGATCTCACCGACGCGTACGCCGCGCCCGCCGAACATCTGCAGCGCCTGGTCGATCACCCATTGCGCGTTTTCGGTGGCCGTCATCTTGGCCATCGCCGCTTCGCGGGTGATCGGCAATTTCTGCACGTCGCGCCGCCAGGCGGTGCGCACGGTCAGGAGCGACGCGGCATCGATCGCCGTTGCCATCTCGCCCAGCGTGCTTTGCGCGGTCGGCAGATCGGCAAGCGTGGCGCCGAACATCTTGCGCGCCTTGGCATGCGCCACCGCTTCGTCGAGCGCACGCCGTGCGAAACCAAGGGCAGCGGCGGCAACCGACGGGCGGAAGATGTCCAGCGTGCGCATGGCGATCTTGAAACCCTCGCCCGGCTGACCGAGCAGGTTGGCTGCCGGTACGCGACAGTTTTCGAAGCGGATGCGGGCCAGCGGATGCGGCGCGATCGTCTCGATGCGCTCGGCAATGTGGAAACCGGGCGTGTCGGCATAGACGACAAAGGCGGAGATGCCGCGCGTTCCCGGAGCTTCGCCGGTGCGGGCAAAGACAGTGTAGACGTCGGCGATGCCGCCGTTGGAGATGAAGACTTTCTCGCCATTGAGCACGAATTCGTCGCCCTGGCGCTCGGCCGACGTGCTCATCGCGGCCACATCCGAACCGGCTTCCGGCTCGGTCAATGCGAAGGCCGAGATCAACTCGCCTTTGGCGATCCTTGGCAGGATGCTCTGCTTGATCTCAGGCGAGCCGGACAGGCTGATGGCGCCGGTGCCCAAGCCCTGCATGGCAAAGGCGAAATCCGCCAGCCCGTCGGCATAAGCGAGCGTCTCGCGGACCAGGCAGAGCGAACGGCTGTCGATTTCCACAGCCGCGCCGCCGAATTCCGACGGCACGCAATGGCGCAGGAAACCGCCGGCGCCGAGCTTGCGAACCAGCCCCTTGCAGGCGCCGTCGGCATCGTGGTGGTCGATGTGGCCAAGACCACCGCCGCCGACGAAATGATCGAGGTCGGCAGCAAGCTTCCTATGGTTCTCGGCAAAGAACGGCCAGTCGAGATGATCCCGCGTCGGGCCGCCGGAACGCTGCGGATTGTCCATCGTCAGTTCCCTTCGAAAACCGGCTTCGTCTTGGCAGCGAAGGCCTCGAAAGCACGGCGGAAATCGCCCGTCGCCATGCAGATGGCCTGCGCCTGAGCTTCGGATTCAATCAGTTCTTCAATGCCCATCGACCATTCCTGGTCGAGCATCTTCTTGGTCATGGAATGCGCGAACCACGGTCCATCGGCGAGATTGCGGGCGAAACGCTGCGCCTCGGCCAGCATGACGGGGCGCTCATGCAGCGCATTGTAGAACCCCCAAGCATGGCCTTCGGCGGCCGACATCGAGCGGCCGGTGAACAGCAACTCTGCGGCACGGCCCTGGCCGATGATGCGCGGGAGAATGCCGCAAGCGCCCATGTCGGCGCCGGCCAGACCGACGCGGGTGAACAGGAAGGCGGTCTTGGCTTCAGGCGTCGCGACACGGTAGTCGGCACTCATCGCCAGGATCGCGCCTGCGCCGGCGCAGATGCCGTCGACCGCGGCGATAATCGGCTGCGGGCAGGCGCGGATTTGGCGAACCAGGTCTCCGGTCATGCGGGTGAAGGCCAGAAGCTCCGGCATCGCCATCTTGGTCAGCGGTTCGATGATCTCGAACACGTCACCACCAGAGCAGAAATTGTCGCCGGCGCCGGCCAGGACGATGGCACGGACATCGCTGGCCTTGTGCAGCGAGCGGAACAGGTCGCCCAGCTCCTCATAGCTTTCGAAGGTCAGCGGGTTCTTGCGCTCCGGCCGGTTGAGCGTGATCGTGGCGACACGGCCATCCGCATCGGTCTCGAACAGGAAGTGCTTGGCCTCGTGGCCCTTGAAGGGGCGCTTCTTGTCCAGCATCGCGTCGGTCATCGCTCATTTGTCCTTGCTTGATTCCAGTACGCCTATCGGCGTGCAGGCCTTGCTTGCTTCCGGCACGCCCATCGGCGGGCCGGTGTGTCGTCCTGTTATGCGGGCCGGTCGTCAGTCGTTGGCCGACGGCGGCAGGAAATCCACGTCATGTTCAGCCGAGAGCCGCACCACTTCCTCGACATCGGTGAGGTTGTGCAGTTTCCTGAACAGGTCCTCGAGATTACCGGCGGGCGACACCCAGAACAGCGCACGCGCCGGCTTGTCGGACTTGTTGAAATAGCCGTGCGGAACGCCGCGCGGCAAGCGCACCAGATCGCCGGCCTTGGCCGTGGACCACTTGCCGTCGAGCTTCAGTTCCAGTTGCCCTTCCTGCACGAGGATGAATTCCTCCTGCGTCGGATGGATGTGGACCGGCACGAACTGTCCGGCTTCGCTGTTGGTCTCGAAGGCAAAGCTGGAAGCGCAGGTGGCCTTCGGAAAATAGCGCTGGCCGAGAATGTTCCACTCGGTTTCTTCGTAGCCGGTGCCGTTTTCAGTGATGCCTTTTTCCAATGCTTTTTCAGTCATGTGTTCCTCCCTTTTTATTTGTAGTCAGCCTGCCATGACCTCACCGCCGGCAACGGCGATCGCCTGGCCAGTGATGGCGCCCGCTCCCTCGGACGCCAGCCACAGCACCGCATCGGCCACCTCCTGCGGCGTCACCAGACGACCCTGCGGATTGGCGCGGGCAAGGCTGGCGCGGGCCTCATCGGCGGTGCGGCCGGTCTTGCCGACGATGGTGTCGACCGCGCCGTCGAGCAATGGCGTGTCGGTGAAACCCGGACAGACGGCGTTGACGGTGATGTCGGTGCGGGCAAGCTCCAGCGCCAGCGCCCTGGTCAGGCCGATGACGCCGTGCTTGGAGGCGCAATAGGCCGAAACGTAAGCGTAGCCGGTCAAGCCGGCGGTGCTGGCGACGTTGACGATGCGACCCTTTGCAGCCTTGCGGATCGATGGCAGCAAGGCCTGCGTGACGAGGAAGGTGCCGGTCAGGTTGATACCGATGACGCGGCCCCAAAGTGCGGCATCCGTGCGTTCGAAGGGCGCTGATGGCGCCTCACCGGCACAGTTGACCAGAACCGACACGTCACCCGAGGCGGCGATCGCCCTGGCGCTTCCCGCTGCGATCGCCTCGGCGTCGGTCACGTCGAACCCATCGATCACGACGGATCGGCCACCACGGGCCGCAATCTCCCCGGCAACCTCTTCCAGCGGTCCGGCGCGGCGGCCGGCCAGCGAGACGACATGCCCGCTCTGTGCCAATGCGAGCGCGATGGCACGGCCGATGCCGCTGCCGGCACCGGTGATGAAAGCGTGACGCGTTGCGCTCATTTGCGCCCCGACGCTTCGGCCGCGGCGCGGGCCAGGTTGGCCTCATATTGCTGCCGGCTCGCATAATACTGCTTCGGCCAGACCTGGCCGGAATAACCGACCTTGGCAGCTTCGTGCATGACGAAGGACGGGTCGGCAAGATGCGGACGGGCGATGGCGCAGAGATCGGCGCGGCCGGCCGCGATCACCGAATTGGCGTGGTCGGCCTCAGAGATCGCACCGACGGCGATGGTCGGCACCTGGACCTCGTTGCGGATCTTGTCGGAGAAAGGCGTCTGCCACATACGGCCAAAGACCTGCTTTTCCTGCTTCACCACCTGCCCCGACGAGCAGTCGATGAGGTCGGCACCGGCGTCCTTGAACATGGCCGCGAAGATTGCGGCGTCCTCCGGCGTGTTGCCGCCTTCATACCAGTCATTGGTCGAGAGGCGGACCGAGATCGGCTTGTCCTCGGGCCACACCGCGCGGATCGCCTGGAAGACCTCGAGCGGATATCTGGCGCGCGCCGCATGGTCTCCGCCATATTCGTCGTCGCGAAGATTGGTCAGCGGCGACAGGAAGGCGGAGAGCAGGTAGCCGTGCGCACAGTGCAGTTCGAGGATGTCGAAACCGACTTCGTCAGCCCATTTCGTGGCTTGCACGAAATCCGCCTTGATCCTTTCGAGATCCTCCTTCGTGGCAGCGCGCGGCACATCCGAATTGGGCAGATAGGGAATCGCAGAGGCCGAGATCAGCGGCCAACCACCCTGCTCCACCGGCTGGTCGGTCCCTTCCCAGGCGACCTTGGTCGCACCCTTGCGGCCGGCATGGCCGAGCTGGATACCGATCTTGGCCGGCGTGTCGTTGTGCACGAAATCGACGAGACGGCGGTAGCCTTCCTTCTGTTCCTCGTTCCACAGGCCGAGACAGCCCGGCGTGATGCGCGCGTCAGGCGACACGCAGATCATTTCCGGGAAGACCAACGAGGCGCCGCCCATGGCACGGGAGCCGAGATGGACGAGATGGAAGTCGTTCGGCATGCCGTCCTTGGACGAATACATCGCCATCGGCGAGACGATGACGCGGTTGTGCAGCGTCAGGCCACGCGCCCTGTAGGGCGTGAACATCGGCGGGATCGGGCGGCCATTCGGTTGGGCCGGCGCGCCGGCACGCTCGGCGAACCAGCGCTCGTAACCCTCCAGCCAATCCTTGTCGCGCAGACGCAGATTTTCGTGGCTGATGCGCTGCGAGCGCGTCAGCATCGAATACATGAACTGCTCCGGTTCCAGCGTGTCGGCATAACGCGTGCCGACCACCTCGAACCATTCCATGGCATTGCGGGCGGCATTCTGGATGCGCGCGACATCGACACGGCGTACTTCTTCATAGGCCTCGAGCACGACCGGAATGTTCTTGGCGTCGTGCCCCGCGATGTTGAACTGGTTGGTCAGCTCGATCGCGTCATCGATGGCAAGCTTGGTGCCCGAGCCAATGGCGAAATGCGCGGTGTGGGCACTGTCACCCATCAGCACGACATGGCTGTTGCCGTTGAAATGGCTCCACTTGCCGCAGATCAGGCGGCCGAAATTCAGCCAAGCCGAACCGCGCAGATGGCGCGCGTTGGTCATCAGGCTGTGGCCATCCAGCGTTTCGGCGAACAGCTTTTCGCAAAAGGCGATCGACTGGTCCTGGTCCATCTCGTCGATGCCATGCGCCTTGAACACCTCATCGGTGGTTTCGACGATGAAGGTCGAGGTGTTGTCGTCGAAGCGGTAGATATGGGCCTGGAACCAGCCATGCTCGGTGCGCTGGAAATCGAAGGTGAAGGCGTCGAAGGCCTTGCTGGTGCCGAGCCAGATAAAGCGGTTCGGCCGCATCACCATGTCTGGCTGGAAGATGTCGGCGTATTTGTTGCGGATACGCGAATTGACGCCGTCCGACGAGATGATGAGATCGGCGTCGGGGAATTCCTCGTCGCCGTTCACTTCACGTTCGAACACCATCTCGACGCCGAGTTCGATGCAGCGATCCTGCAGGATGTTCAGCATCTTCTTGCGGCCGATGCCGACGAAGCCGTGACCGGTGGTGCGGATCTTGCGCCCCTTGAACACCAGCTCGATGTCGTCCCAGTGGTTGAACGCGTCCTCGATGGTCGCCGCCGTTTCCGGATCCCATTTGCGCATCGACTGCATGGTGGCGTCGGAGAACACCACCCCCCAGCCGAAGGTGTCGAAGGGGCGGTTGCGTTCGACCACGGTGACCTGATGTTCGGGGTTCTGCTTCTTCATCAGCAGGGCAAAATAGAGCCCAGCCGGTCCGCCACCGATACACACGATCTTCATGGTCATCTCCGCTCTGCTCACGGCCAATCGAGGCCGTGCGTGAACCATGAAAGGATAGTGGAGCCTATCCGAATATATTTCAAGCTTAAAATGATTGTCGCAGACGATCTTTCGACCGGCGTCGCACAACCTCGCCGATGGCCCAGCCCCAGCCGGGGACCGGCAGCCGCTCAAGAGCGTGATTTTCTGTGTTGTCTCGAGTGCCCCCCTCTCCGTCTCGGGCGTTGCCCGATCCACCTCTCCCCCGCTTTACGGGGGCGAGGAACCCAAGCTGGAAAGGCGCAGGCACTTCAACTGCGGTTCCTCGCCCTGCCGAAGGCGGAGAGAGGTGGATCGCCCAAAGGGCGAGACGGAGAGGGGGCTTGCACCCGCAGCCAGCATTCCCGATGTCAGGCAGCCTCGCCGGCGTCAACGCCTTCGAAAGTGACGAAAGCCTGCAAGGTGAAGGAGATGTGCTCCGTCATCAAAGCCCGGGCGCGCTCGATATCGCGGTCGAAGGCCGCATCCATCAGCTCCGTGTGATGATCGATGCCCATGGCGTCATGCAACGCCGCAACCGCCTTCTCGAAATTGCCGCCACGGCCGCGCGCAGCGCGCAGCATCGGTGCGAGACTGAGGAAGTGCTGATGGCGGCGAAGCTGGTCGTAGACCATAGCCTGGAAGCGCAGCAGCCAGGCTGAGCTCGCAGCGCTGACAAGGGCCGCATGGAAGGCGGCGTGGCGTTCATCCCACTCCTCGATCGCAGTCTCGGACGGATCTTCCGGCGAAAATTTACAACGGGACAGCCGGTAATGCGCGGTGACCACCGCCGACTCCCATTCGGCTCCACCCTTGCGGATGGACTCCTCCAGCAGTGGCAGCTCGACCACTTCGCGGGCCCGGATGAGGTCCTCCAACTCCGCGCGCGAAACCGGTGCGACCGCGAAGCCACGGTTGCTCACCGCAGTGACCAGCTTCTCCGCTTCCAGCCGCGACAACGCCTCGCGCAACGGCGTCCAGCCGAAGCCATAGATCTGGTTCAGCGCGCCGAGCTTCAACGGCGTACCCGGCTCCAGCCGCGTGGTCAGGATGTCCCGCCGCAGCCGCCAGTAGGCCGCTTCCGTCTTGGTCGAGGGCTCCTCATCCCGCATCGCACTTTTCCTCCACGCAAGGATCATATATTTGGCGGGCCGATCGGCAAAATAATATATCAAACATCCACAGCAGATATTTTATATATAAACCTTTTGACAAGGTTTGCCGACCGGTTATGATGCAATCTGGGGCGCCGGGGAGAAGACGGCCGCTTGCCAAATCTGGGAGGAAAACATGATTTCGTCTAAGGCCGGATGGCTGTCCGGAATAGTACTTGCAGGTTCGCTGATCGCCAGCGTCGTCAACGCCGCCGCAGATCCGATCCGTATCGGCATTGCCAATTTCGGCGAGCATCCGCAGCTCAACGCCTCGATCGCCGGCTTCAAGAAGGGCCTGGCCGAAAACGGCTTCGTCGAGGGCAAGGATGTGGTCTTCACCGAAAGCCACACCAATTTCGACGCCACGCTGGTGCCGCAGATGATCGAGAAGCTGAAGGCGGAAAACCCGAAGCTGATCTACACCGTGACCACCCCTGTGTCGCAGATCGCCAAGCAGCAGCTCGCCGGCAGCGGCATCAACATCGTCTTCACCGCCGTGACCGACCCGGTCGCCGCCAAGCTGGTCCCGTCGTGGGAAGCCGGCGACACCGGCATCACCGGTTCGTCCGACCTGCAGGACGTGGCAGCGGTGATGGAATTCACCAAGAAGCTGCTGCCCGAGGCCAAGCGCCTCGGCGTTCCGTACAATCCGGGCGAGGCCAATGATGTGGCCGTGCTCGAAAAGATCAAGGAAGCCGCGCCCAAGGCCGGCTTCGAAGTGGTTGCAGTCGGCGTCGACAACGTCAACGACATCCAGCAGCGCATCGCCTCCTTGGCCGGCAAGGCCGACGTGATCTACACGCCTGCTTCCAACCTCCTGCAGCCGGCGATCGCAGCCGTTTCGGCCGCTGCCCGCCAGGCCGGAATCCCGATCGTCAACTCCGACGACGGTGCCGTGCGCAAGGGCGTGGTTCCGGCCAGCTTCGCGGTCAATTACGATCAGGTCGGCCTAGCCGCAGGCAAGATCGCTGCTGAAATCCTGAAGGGCAAGGACCCCAAGGAAATCCCGCCGTTCCGTCCGGCCTATGCCGATCACAGCCCGCTGATCTCGAAGAAGGTCGCGGCTGACTTCGGCATCAAGATCCCGGCGGCGCTGGACGACTGCAAGTGCTTCGCCGACTGAGTTCGGTAAAGTAAGGACAGCGTGGCGGCGCCCGGAACTGAACACTCGGGCGCCGCTTTTTCTTAAGCACCAGGAAGCTGCTGCCGTTGTGATGCACAGCGGCTCCTGAAAGATTGGACAGCGCGCGTCATGGTCGGCGGAACCCGCCGCCGGACCGTTGCGCCGGGAGGGTGCGGATGCTGGAAATAAAATCGGCACGCAAGATATTCTTCAAAGGACAGGCCGACGAAAAGATCGCGCTCGACGGCTTGAGCCTCTCGCTCAAGACGGGTGATTTCGGCGTTGTCATCGGCTCCAACGGTGCCGGCAAGAGCAGCATGCTCAATGCCATCTCCGGCGCGTTGATACTCGACACCGGCAAGGTGCAGATCAACGAAACCGACGTGACGGGGATGCCGGTCTACAAGCGGGCTGCCAAGCTCGCTCGCGTCTTCCAGGATCCGATGAAGGGCACGGCCGCCTCGATGACGGTGGCCGAGAACATGCTGCTGGCCGACCTGCGCAGCCAGAAGCGCCGGCTGCGCCAGGGGCTCAACGCCACGCGGCTTGCCGCATACAAGGAGCGCCTGGCACTGCTCGGCCTTGGGCTTGAGAACCGATTGGATACCCGCGTCGAACTGCTTTCCGGCGGCCAGCGCCAGTCGCTTTCGCTGATCATGGCGGTGGGTGGCGAACCGGAACTGCTCTTGCTTGACGAACATACCGCCGCGCTCGACCCGCGCACGGCCGATATCGTCATGAAGGCGACCATTCGTGCGGTTGAGGCGCTGAAGCTCACCACGCTGATGGTCACGCACAACATGCAGCACGCCGTCGACTATGGAAACCGCATCATCATGCTCGACGCCGGCAAGGTCCGCCTTGAAATCACTGGCGAGGAAAAGAAACAGACCTCCGTTGCGGACCTGATCGGCCATTTCGCCGTCAAGAGCGACCGCATGCTGCTCGCGAGCTGATCGCCATGATCCAGGACATTTTCTCGAGCTTTGTCGCGCTCGTTCCCGTCACCCTGGCGCAGAGCCTCATCCTCTCCTTCGTGGTGCTCGGCATCATGATCCCGTTCAGGATGCTCTCCTTCCCGGACCTCACCAGCGAGGGCGCCTTCCCGCTCGGCGGCTGTGTCGCCGGCGTGCTTCTGGCGGCCGGACAGTCGCCGCTGACGGCGATCGCTGCCGCACTCATCGCCGGCTTCGCCGCGGGTTGCTGCACGGCCTACATCCACCTGCGCTTCCGTATTCACACGCTGCTCGCCGGCATCCTGATGATGACGATGCTCTACTCGATCAATCTGCGCATCATGGGCCGCTCCAACCTGTCGGTGTTCGGCATGCCTTCGCTGTTCCAGTGGTCGCCCTTCGGCCAGCCGGGCTTCCCGAGCACCAAGATCGTCATTGCCGGTGCGCTCGGCCTGCTCGTGCTCATACTGCTCTATCTGTTCTTCAAGACGGAACGCGGCACCGGCATCCGCGCGGTCGGAGCCAATCCCGACATGGCCGAAGCCCAGGGCATCAATGTCTGGACGGCGACCATCGGCGGTGTTGGCCTGGCGAGCGCGTTTTCGGCGCTCAGTGGCTCCCTGATGGTGCAGTCGCAGGGTTTCGCCGACGTCAATATGGGCCTCGGCATCCTCATCAACGGCCTGGCCGCGCTGATGATCGGCGAGGCGATCACCGGCAAGCAGACGGTGCTGCGGCAACTGGCAGCACCTTTCGTCGGCGCTGTCGTCTACTACCAGCTCGTCTCGCTGTGTCTGGCCGCCGGCATGCCGCCGCCCGACCTGAAGCTGGCTACCGGCATGTTCGTGCTGCTGATGCTGGCGCTGCCCAGCCTGAAGCGCGGCAGGTCACCCGGCGCCGCCCGCGAAGTGATGCGGGAGTGACAGAACAAAGGCCGCACAGCGAACGCTGCGCGGCCTTTTCAATTCAGGAAGAGTTTCCGGTCAAGCGTTATCCGCAAGCGCGCCACGGATCGAGCCTTTCAGCTTGCCAAGTTCCTTCATCAGCACCTCGCGGTCGCGTGGCGACAATCCTTGGAACAGCGCACCGATCCAATCGCCATGGCGATCAGCCATCTTGCGGAATTCCTTGCGGCCGAAGTCGGTAAGCGCCACGATCTGTACACGGCGGTCCGTTGGCGAGGTGGTGCGACTGATATGGCCGCTTTCGACCAGGCGCTCGACCAATGCGGTGAGATTGCCCGCCGACACCATCATGCGGCGCGAAACCTCGCCCAGCACCATGCCGTCTTCCGCCCGCTCGAGCTGGGCCAGCAGATCGAAACGCGGCAAGGTAAAGTCGAATTCCTCGCGCAGCTGGCGGCGGATCTCTGCTTCAATAAGTGTCGTGCAGGTGAGCAGGCGCAACCACAGCCGCGTCTCGTCGCCATGATCGGCCGGCGCTTCCGCCGCCTTGGTCTCGCTATCGAGCCAGCCTTCGATATCTGTATCCGCCATCGATGAACCCACCCCTGCCGCATCACGCGGGCGCCCCATCAAACACACCGCGCCCCCCGGCGCGGCTCGCAGATGGCCTCGACTCCATCCGTGATGGTCAAAGCATAAAGTAACTGCAGGGTCCGTCAATCGGAACGGACCGGCTCAAATCACCCAGCCAATTTACTGGAATCATCCGCGAAGGAGCGCACCGTCTTGATGGCACCGTCGAGAGCGACACCATCGGCATCGGCAAGAGCCGCTTCGCGCAGACGCCTTACCCAGTCCGCCGCATCGCCGCGTCCGCGCAGCATGGGCAGGCAGCCCAGCACCTTGTCGAACTTGGAATGGCCGCGCGCATGGGTATCGGAATAGCCCTTGATCAGGCGCCGACACTTCAGCACTTCTACAGCAAGTGCATAGTCACGGCCGCGTTCTGCCTCCGCAAGCTGCAGCCATTCGCGCATATGCGCCGCCTCGACCTTGTGGCGCAGCAGGCCACGACGCCAGCGGCGCAGGCCACCGACCGTCCATAACATGCCGAAGCCGAAGATCGTGTCGGTGCGGATGCGGCGGCCTCGATCGATGAAGCGATTGAATGCCTTCATCATCCTTGGCCGTGCCTCCAGCGCAGCGCCGAGACCGGCCGGCATCAGGCCGACCATTTCTTCCATGCGCGGGTGGAAATATTCGGTCGTTGCAAGCGTCTGGCTTTTGCCGAGGTGCACCTCGTCGCGCACGCGTTGCGAACGCGCTGGCCGGGTCTTCAGGTCGGCGACACGGATGATGTCGTCATAGACCATGGCGTTGGCGACATACTTCGCAGCCTCGCGCGAAAAGGCATAGCCTTCGGCCTCGCTGTCCGCCGCCACCAGACGCTCAAGCTCCGACAGATAGTCTTCGCCATAAGCAAGATCGAGGAAGTCGACCACCTTGCGCAGTCCGGGCTCAGCCAGTTCGCGAACCGGCTGCGGCAGCGCCGCCGCCCTGGCAGACAGGGCTTCCCATCCGCGCTGCAACGACTTCGGCAGCACCGTATCCCTGGTCTGTTTTGCTTTTGTATCGGGAGCCCCAGCGGGCGCTTCGGCGCCGGCAGTCCGATCATAGGCGAGAGCAAAGGCGGCGAGGCTCGCCTCGGTTCCCTTGCCGCCCGCCTTGATGGTCGCCTCAAACTGCTCGCGCGAGAAAGGCAATTCACCGGAACCCGCCAGCGCCCCGAACAGGCTTGCAGAGACCACGCTGCCGGCCTTCTTGGCCATCGCTTCCATGTCGAAATGGATCAGCCGTTTGGCGGCCTCGCCGGAACGACGCGACACCGTATCAGAATCGGCGCGGCCGTCGCCTGGGACGATCTTTTCCGACACCGCCAGCATGCGGTGGCTGGAGGCGATCAGCGTGGTGCGATCGGGAGTCACGAAACCGCGCAGCACGGCGCGGCCGGCTTCGGCGAGCTCGGCGGCGATGAGGATATCGACATCGCCCGGCGAAGGGCTGAGCGAAAGAACGGGATGGTCGTTCGGCCGCTCCGGGTCACGCGGCAGCATCTCGACATAATAGATGGTGGCGCCGGTGCGCTGGGCGACACCGGCCACTGAAGTCGACTGGACATGCCAGCCGGCGCGCTGAGCGACATCGGTTACCCAGCCGCTCAGCACGCCGCCGCCCTGCCCGCCCACGGCCAGGATACAGATCTTGATGATGCGGCCGGTCGTATCCGGCCCCTCCGGCAAACCAAACTTCATGCCGCGACATCTCCAAACACCGGCCGGCCGCGTTCGCGCCAGCCTTGCAGCGCGGTGATGACGCGCTGGCGCAGGCCAAACCAGAACCGGTCCCATCCCGTCGGGTTGGAAATCACATCGGCCTGATAGAAGGACGGGCACAGCACAGCGGCATCGGCCACCTCGCCGCAATTGCCACAGCCGACGCAGTTCTCGTCGATCGCCGCAACTGGGTCATCACGCAGTGGATCGTCGAGATGCTTGACCGTCAACGACGGACAGCCGGAGAGACGCATGCAGGCATGATCGCCGGTGCAGACATCCTCGTCGACACCGAACTTGGTCTTCACCATGCGCTTGCCTTCGGCAATCGCCTTTTTCTTCAGCGGCGCTTCGCGACGCTGGCGGTTGAGCATGCATTCGGACGAGGCGACGATGACCTTCGGCCCCTTCTCCTCCGTCGTCAGCGCCTCCTTCAGCGCGTCGCGCATGGTGCCGACATCGTAGGTGCGTTCGATATGGCGCACCCATGTCACGCCCATGCCCTTGATGGCGTCGGTGATCGGATGCTTGGTCGACTTGGTGCGATTGGAGGCGCGCGAGGACAGCACGTCCTGACCGCCGGTCGCCGCCGAATAGTAGTTGTCCACGACCACGATCACGCCGTCATTCTTGTTGAAGACCGCGTTGCCGATCGAGGACGTCAAGCCGTTGTGCCAGAAGCCGCCATCGCCGACGAAGGAGATGGAGCGCCGCTTGGCTTCCGGCGAATTGAAGGCGGAAGCCGAAGCCGGGCCGAGACCATAACCCATCGTCGTGGCGCCCAGTTCGAAGGGCGGCATGATCGAGAACAGATGGCAGCCGATGTCGGATGCGATGTGGTGCTTGCCCAATTCCTGCTCGGCCAGTTTGGTGGCAGCGAAGATCGGCCGTTCCGGGCAGCCGATGCAGAAGCCTGGCGGGCGCATCGGCACCGTCTTGGCGAGATCGTCGAAGATCGGCGGCGCCGGCACGTTGGGCGCGCGGATCTCCGGCGCCAGCAGGTCGCTGCCATGCTTGCGCATGAAGGCGCCGATGCCGGACAGCATGACATCGCCGGAATATTCGCCGGCCATCGGCAGCACGCCCTTGCCTTCCAGCTTCACCGAAGCGCCGGCCTTGTAGAGCATCGATCCCAGTGCCTGCTCGATATAGTCGGGCTGACCTTCTTCGACGATCAGCACCGCATCCTTGTCGGCGCAGAAGGCGACAAGGTCGTCCTCTACCAGCGGATAAGTGACGTTGAGCACGTGCAGCGGCACTTCCGTCTCGCCATAGACATCGGCAAGGCCGAGCCGCTGCAGCGCGCGGATGACGCCGTTGTACATGCCGCCCTGCATGATGATGCCGACTTTGCCAGAACCGCCGAAGGTCTCGTTGAGCTGGTGGCGCTTGATGTAGTCGATGGCCGCCGGCAGGCGCTTGGTGATCTTTTCCTTTTCGTGCAGGAACGAGGCCGGCGGCAGCACGATGCGCTGCGTGTCGCGGCGCGGATTGTCCAGCGCGTCGGCGACGGTCATGGCCGGCCGGACATTGTCCTTGGCAGTGAAGGAACCGTGCACGTGACAGCAGCGGATGCGCACCTGCAGCATGACCGGCGTGTTGGAGGCTTCCGACAATTCGAAGCCGTGCTCGACGGCGGCCACTATCGACGGCAGGTTCGGACGCGGATCGAGCAGCCAGACCTGGCTCTTCATGGCGAAGGCGTGGCTGCGCTCCTGCATGATGGAGGAACCTTCGCCGTAGTCCTCGCCAACGATGATCAATGCACCGCCGGTGACGCCACCGGAAGCAAGGTTGGCCAATGCATCGGAAGCGACGTTGGTGCCGACCGTCGACTTGAAGGTGGCGGCGCCACGGATCGGATAGTGTACGGAGGCCGCCAACATCGCGGTGGCGGTGGCTTCGGAGGCGCTCGCCTCGAAATGCACGCCGAGCTCGGCCAGGATTTCCTGGGAGTCCGCCAGCACGTCCATCAGATGGCTGATCGGTGCGCCCTGGTAGCCACCGACATAACCGACACCGCATTGCAGCAGTGCCTTGGTGATGGCCAGAATCCCTTCACCGGTAAACTCCTCACCGGCTCCGAGCTTCAGCTTCTTCACCTCCTTGGCGAATGACCGTTCAGCCATGGCAAGTCTTCCTTATTTCGATGGGTCCGTGTTCGACCACAACACCGTGCCGCCATTCTTCTCGTAGGCCATGCCTTTCGGGAAAGAGATGGCTTCGAGCTGCAGGCCCCACGGCGTGAAGAAGTAGAGAATGGATTGGCCGGCGACGGGGCCTTCATTGATCGGCATCGGCCCCTTGAGGGTACGGATGCCCTTGGCGGTCAGATATTTCGCCGCCGCATCGATGTCGTCGACATAGAAGGCGATGTGGTGGCCGCCATTGTCGGAATTGCGTGGTCGCACGTCCTTCTTGTCGGGCGCGCTGTAGTCGAACAACTCGATGTTCGAGCCGGATTGGCAGCGCAGCAAGGTGATCTCGTTGATCACCGCGCGCGGATCCACGTCGACGAGATCCTTCATGAAGTCGCCCTTGTCGTCGCGAAACGGGCCGAAGCTCGTCGCCTTCTGGCACCCCATCACATCGACGAAGAATGCCTCAGCCGCCTTGATGTCCGGTACGGTGAGGCCGATGTGATTGATGCCGCGAACCCCGGGCATCGGCTCGGCCACGGCGTGTGCCGGCCAGAGCATGGCGGCGAAGGCGGTTGCGATCAGGAAATTCTTGCTCATCTCGGTCCTCGGATCGATGCTTGGCTGGAATTCTATGCCTTCAGATCATTCGGTTGTTGCGTAGGAGCTGGAGCCTTCCAGGGAGAAACGGAAATGCTCCAGGTCGGTCAGAATTCATGCTTGCGCACGTTGAGCAGGATCTTCTGCAGGGTCGCCACGAATGCGGCGTGCTCTGCCGCATCGATGCCTGCGAACATGTGGTTGTAGGTATCACGCATGGTTGGCCACAGCGTCTCGAAGGCGGCGCGACCGGCCTCGGTGATGGAAATGCGCGTGGCACGGCTGTCTTCCGGATCGGCGGTGCGCCGCACCAGCCCGTCGGTCTCCAGCGCATCGAGCGCGCGGCTGAGCGTCGACTGCTCGGTGATGGCGTAGACGGCCAGCCGGCTGATGGCGAGATTGTCGATCACCGACAGCACGGCCAGCGCCCGCATCTTCGGCGTGGTCAGGCCGAGCTTGGCGAGGTCTTCGCGCAACGAGGCATTGTAGCGGCCCATGATGCGGTTCATCAGATAGGGCGCAAATTGCTGCAACCCGATCTCGCCGAGCCGTGGCCCTTCGGTATCGTCGCCTATGATGGTGCGTTCGTTCACCGGAACTCCTTGGTCACGAGGAAGCCCGACCCACCGCCAAGACCCGGACCCGGATGGGTCGAGGCGCCGATGTGATAAAGGGATTTGACCGCGCTGCGGTGGTTGACCGACCCTGCGAATGGCCGCCAGACAAAGAACTGGTCGATGGTGCAGGCGCCGCCATAAGGATCGCCGCCGACCAGATTGATGTTCATCGCTTCGAGATCCGCCGGCGAATAGGCGCGCCGCGCCAGCACCGTTTCGCGGAAACCCTCGATGTGGTTCGCCAGGATCGCTTCGAGGCGGTCGGCAAACGCCTCGCGCGTCGCATCATCCCATGTGCCCTGCACGGCGATCTCGCCGGCTGCATCGCCCTTGATGAGGCGTGGCGCATCCGGCACCTGGATCCAGAGGATCGCCTTGCCTTCGGGGCAGCGCGACGGATCGAGCGAAGCCGGCTGCCCGACACACATGGTCGGCGTAACCGGCAGCATGCCGCGGGTCGCCTCGTTGTGCGATTTGGAAACGGCGTCGATGCCGTCGGTGAGATGGATCAGCGCAACCTTCTCCAGACCCTCGGCGCGCCAGCGCGGCGCGCGGTCGAGCGCGTAGTGAAGCTGGAAGTTGCCACGACCGTGGCGATAGGCGCGGGTCGCATCCTTGGCTGGTGATGGTGCATCCGGACCGAGCAGGCGCCCGTAGAGCTGGCCCGGCGCAACGGAGGCGATGACGGAATTCGAAGCGCCGATCTCCTCGCCGCCGGCAAGCCGAACACCGGTCGCCTTGCCGTTGCGAACCAGGATGCGCTCGACATCGGCGCCGGTCCGGATCGTGCCGCCTTGTTCCTGGATCAGCGCGCGGAAAGCATCGACGGCCCTGCCGGCGCCGCCCTTGACGATGGGCGCACCCGCCGCTTCCAGCGCGAAGGCGATGACCTTGCCCATCTGGGCGGAATAGGTGTCTTCCGGCGACAGTCCGCAATGCAGCGCCCAAGGCGCATGCAAGGCCTGGATGTTCGGCGACTTGTAGCTTGTTTCCAGCCAGTCGCGTGCCGGCGCCAGGGCACCGCCGAAATAGTCGACCAGGCCGCGCAGGCCGCGCCGCCAGGCTTCGCGCGCCAGCAGTTTCGCGGTGGCGAGGCTCCATAGTTGGCCGCCGAGCAGACCGAACAGCAGTCCGGCGCTGGCTTCGATCGAACCGACATCGGCGGCATGACGATCGCCATCACCCGAGGACAGGCCATTGAAGGCCTTGACATTGGCGGCACGGTCGGTGGTCAGCACGACGCTCGACCCGTCGGGACGCAGTGCCGCCGTCGGATGCGGCGTATGGCAGAATTCGAGCCCGTGACGGGCGAGATCCTGACCGAGCGCAGCATGGGCAGGCCCGGTCAGGAAAAGAACGAAAGTGGCCGCCATCACGTCATGCGTGAAGCCCGGAAGCGTTGCCTCGGTGCTGAACATGCAGCCGCCGAGGCGCTGCTCGCGCTCCAGGAGCAGCACCCGCGCGCCCGATTTCGACAGCATCGCTGCCGCCACGAGCCCGTTGATGCCGCTGCCGATGATGATGTGATCGTAGGCCACGGTAGCTCCGATCAGACCCGGGGAACCAGCGCCAGAGCACGCACCGGGCTGCCGGTGCCCTTGACGATCTTCAGCGGCGCGGCGATCAGGATCGCACCCTTGGCCGGCAGCTTGTCGAGATTGCAGAGGCTGGCCAGGCCATAACGGTTGGCCTTGTGCATCAGGTTGTGCGCCGGGAATGGCGGGGTCATCCCGCCGGCCGCACCCGCATCGGTGCCGATGCACTGCGTGCCCCAGCCGATCGCGCCGCGCTCGATGATGTATTCGATGCAGTCGACCGAAGGTCCCGGCGAATGCGGGCCGTTGGCGTCGGCGTTGAGGAAGGACGCCTCGGAACCGTTGCGCTTGTCCCAGTCGCTGCGCATCACCACCCACTCGCCCTTGCCGATGGCGCCGTGCTTGGCTTCCCAGGCCTTCACGCCTTCTGCGGTGAGCAGATAGTCGTTGTCGGCCGCCGACTCGGCCGAGCAGTCGATGACGTTGACCGGCGCGACATAGTTGCTGACCGGAATCGTGTCCGTGTAGCCGTCGGAATATTCCTTGCCGGTGATCCAGTGGTGCGGCGCATCGAAATGCGTGCCGGAATGCTCACCGATCTTCAGCCAGTTCCAGGCCCAGAACGGACCGTTCTTGTCGTATTCCGAGATGGTGTGGATCTCGATCTTCGGCGTATCCACCGCGAACTCCGGCGGAAGCTTGAGAAGCGGAGTGTCCGGACCCAGCGGCGCGGACAGGTCAACGACGTCAACCTTTCCACTCACCAGAAGCTCGGCCAGGCCGGCAAGCGCATTTGCAGCGGTCATATTCAATCCTCCTGATTGCATGTTCTTCATTCTTTTGACCGGGCGCCAGCAATCGCGGCAGCACCGGTTTTTCCCGAAGATCAGGCTAGACGAATTTAGATGCGTATGCAAATATCATTTTAAGGGTGAACTAATTCCATGACCAAATACGACGCCATTTTCATTGGCGCGGGACACAACGCACTTGCCTGTGCGGCGCATCTCGCCAAACGCGGTTGGAAGATCGGTCTGTTCGAGGCGGCGGACCGCCCGGGCGGCGCCGTGAAGACGCTTGAGCTGACCAGGCCCGGCTATCGCCACGACCTCGCCGCCATGAACCTCAGCCTGTTCGCAGGCTCTGCATTCAACCGGGTTTACGGCGCAGAACTGGCACAACATGGACTGGAATTTGCACCAGTCCAGGACTGTTTCGCTTCGGTGTTCCCGGACGGACGCTGGCTGGGCGTATCCACCGACTTGGCAAAGACGATGGCGCGCATCGGCGCGGTTTCAGCACGCGACGGCGAGACCTGGGAGACGTTGGTCAAGGCCTTTCCGGCGCGGGCCGAGCGGATCTTTTCGATCCTCGGCAGTTCGATGAAAAAGCGTGCACTTGCACGTATCTTGTTTTCACTGCTGCGCAAGGACGGCATTTCCGGCACCCTCGACCTCGGCCGTTTCCTGTTGTCGTCACCGCGCGCCTGGCTGGATGAGACCTTCGAAAGCGACGAGGTCAAGGCGATGCTCGGCGCCTGGGGCATGCATTTGGATTTCGCGCCCGATATCGCCGGCGGGGCGGTCTTCCCCTATCTCGAAGGCATGGCCAACCAGAGCTTCGGCATGGTGTTGGGCAAGGGTGGCGCAGACACCATGATCCGGGCGCTGACGACCATGGTCGAAGGCCATGGTGGCACCATCGAGTGCAATGCCAGGGTCGAGCGTGTCGTCACCGCCGGCGGCCGGGCGACGGGTGTGGTGCTGGCCGATGGACGCCGCATCGAGGCCAGCCGTGCCGTCATCGCAACCGTTTCGCCAAAGGCGTTGACCGGGCTGTTGCCGGAGGGCTCCGGCAACAGCGGTTTCGACCGCAAGATGCGCGATTTCCGCCATGCGCCCGGCACCATGATGATCCATCTGGCGGTGGATTCACTGCCGGACTGGGCCGACCCTGACCTGCAGCGCTTCGCCTATGTGCATGTCGCGCCGTCCCTGGATGTCATGGCGCGCGCCTATCAGGAAGCCCAGGCGGGCCTGCTGCCGGCCGAGCCGGTGATCGTGGTCGGCCAGCCGACCGCAATCGATCCCACCCGCGCACCGAACGGCAAGCATATTTTGTGGCTGCAGACGCGCGTCGTGCCCGCCGAGATCAGGGGCGACGCAGCCGGCGTGATCCAGGATCGCGACTGGGCAACGGTACGGGAGGCTTATGCCGACCGGGCGATTGCCATCATCGAACGCTATGCGCCGGGCCTTTCGGGCAAGATCATCGAACGCACGGTGGTGAGCCCGCTCGATCTCGAAAGCGGCAACGCCAATCTGGTCGGCGGCGACCAGATCTGCGGCAGCCATCACCTGTCACAGAATTTCCTGTTCCGGCCGGCAACCGGCTCGGCCGACTGGAGCACGCCGGTGCGCAATTTTCATCTGGCCGGCGCCGCGACATGGCCCGGCGCGGGCGTCGGCGCCGGCTCCGGCTTTCTGCTCGCGCAGCAACTGGCAGGCGGCTGAAACAAATCTTCAAAACAAAGCTCGCGGGGAGCGGGCTCCAGAGGTGGGAGGACCAATATGAAGCGCAAGGCGATCAACCCCGACAGCATGTACAAGTCGCTGCCGTTCGGATTTTCCCATGCCGTCGAGCAGAACAGCGGGCGCACCCTGCACATGGCAGGCCAGGTTGCCTGGAACAGCGCCGGCGAACTCGTCGGACCGGGCGACCTGGCCGCGCAGGCACGCCAGGCACTGGCCAATCTCAAGGCCGTGCTGGCGGAAGTCGGCGCCACACCCGGCGACGTGGTGCGGCTGCGGACCTATGTCGTCAACCACACGCCCGACAAGCTTGGCCCGATCGAGGCCGAAGTGAAGGCCTTCTTCGGCGATGCGACGCCTGCCGCCAACACGCTGATCGGCGTCCAGACGCTGGCGATGCCAGAATTTCTCATCGAGATCGAGGCAACCGCGGCGCTCTGAGCAAGCCGATTGCCTCGCACGAAACAATAATGGGCATCACAACAATGGGGAACACAATGATGAACGGACATACAAACAGACGCACCCTGCTGAAACTGGCGGGCGCCGGTGTGGCTGCCGCCAGCCTGACGCTGCCGGGCAAAGTCTTTGCCCAGGGCAAGGACGAGCTCACCATCGCCTACAACGTCAACCTGCCTTCCTGGGATCCGACGGTCGGCCCGTCGGCGGTGAACCCGACCATCCAGGGCTTCTACCAGTCCGTGTTCGACATGTTCATCCACCAGAACCCGGACCTGTCCTTCGCGCCGGGGCTGATCACCGAATGGGGCTGGAACGACGACCGCTCCAAGATCTTCCTGGTGGTTCGCGAAGGCGTCAAATGGCATGACGGCAGCCCCTTCACGGCCGAGGACGTCGCCTGGTCGCTGGCGCGCGCCGGCAAGGCCGAAACCGGCAATCCGATCCAGTTCGTCTGGTCGAAGGTCGGCAACTTCAAGGTCGACGGCAACCGCGTCGAGGCCGACGTCATTGAGTTCGAGCCGACCATCTTCAAGTGGATGTCGTTCCTGACCGGCTATGTGCTGCCCAAGGCCTACTACGAAAAGGTCGGCGCGGAAGGCTTCGAGGCCAAGCCTATCGGCACAGGCCCCTATATGGTCGACCGCTACGAACGCAACGCCTTCGTGCGCCTGAAGGCCAATCCCGACTATTGGGGCGGCAAGCCGGATTTCGAAACCGTCACCATCAAGTTCGTCACCGATGCCGCCAGCCGCGTCGCCGAAGTCGAATCCGGCAATTCCGACGTGACGCTGGAAATCCCGTATGAGGAATACGACCGGCTGACCGGCGGCAAGCTCAAGGGCAGCTGCGAAACCGTCTCCGACATCGCGATGATCTTCATCAACGACGTCGACCCGATGCTGGACAAGAATGTGCGCCTCGGCGCCATCAAGGCCATCGACAAGCAGTTGCTGATCGACCGCCTGCTGCGCGGCTACGGCGTGCCGCTGTCGACGCTGGAGACGCCGGAATACGCGGCCTATGACGCCTCGATCAAGGTCGATGCGAATGTCGAGGAAGCCAAGAAGCTGCTCGCCGCTTCCGGCTATTCGCCGGAGAAACCGGTGAAGTTCAAGATCCAGACCACGCGCGGCTTCAAGCCGAAAGACTACGAGATGATCCAGGCGATCGTCGGCATGTGGCGCAAGGTCGGCATCGAAGCCGAGATCGAGGTCTACGAGATCGCGCAGCACTACGAGCTGCGCGCCGCCGACAAGCTGGCACCGGCCGCCTTCTACAACTGGGGCAACGCCGTTGGGGACCCGACCACCTCGACCGGCTTTGCCATGTTCGGCCCGAGCCCGCATTCGGTCTGGGACGGCAAGGAGCTCGTCGACCGCATCATCCCGCTGTGGGGTGAGAAGGACGAAGCCAAGCGCATCCAGGGTTGGAAGGATGTCGATCGCTACATCGCCGAAGAAGGGCTGGTGATCCCGCTGCTGCAATATGCGCAACCAATCGTGCACCGCGAAGGCCTCAAGGTGACGCCGCACAAGTCGGGCGCGCTGCTGCCGCACCTGATCAAGCGCGCATAAGCTATAGTTCCCCGGCCCGGTTCGCGCCGGGCCGGAGATCATCCCTCATGCTGCTTCTTCGCCAGACCGTCTCCCGGCTCATCACCACGCTGATCACGCTGTTCGGCGTGGCGGTGATCGTTTTTGTCGTCATCCGCGTGGTGCCAGGCAATCCCATCGCCATGATGCTGCCGCCCGGCGCGACCGATGCCGATATCGAACGGCTGAAGACGCTCTACGGGCTCGACAAATCCATCTTCGAACAGTTCGTCATCTGGTTCGGCAATGTGCTGCACGGCGATTTCGGCACCTCGATCTCGACGCGCCAGCCGGTGCTGTCGCTGGTGCTCGACCGGCTGCCGGCAACGCTGGAACTGTCGATCATGGCGCTCGTGATGGCTGTGGCGATCGGGGTGACGCTGGCCATTCTCGGAACACGCTTCCGGGGCCGCAAGACGGAGGCCGGCATCGACGTCGCCAACGGTATCGGCCTGTCGGTTCCGGATTTCCTGTGGGGGTTGGCGCTGATCCTGCTGTTCGGCGTGCTCTGGCCCGTCTTCCAGATTTCCGGCCGGGTGTCGCCGCGGCTGGAACTGCCTTTCACCAGCCAGTTCTATCTGTTCGAAAGCATCCTGCGCCTGCGCTTCGACATCCTGGCAGACCTGCTTTCCCATATGTTCATGCCGGCTCTCGCGCTCGCTTTGCCATTGGCCGCGATTATCTCGCAACTGCTCAAGCAGTCGCTCAAGGAAACGGTCAACCTCGACTATTCCGTGCTCGCCCGCACCAAGGGCTATTCGGAAACCAAGGTCATCCTGTCGGAGGCCCTGCCCAACTCGATCCTGCCGACCCTGACCCTGGTCGGCGTGCAGTTCACCTTCCTGATCGGCGGCACCGTCATCATCGAGCGGCTGTTCTCCTATGAAGGGCTCGGCAACATGGCGATCGACGCCGTCATCAACCGCGACCTGCCGCTGATCCAGGGCATCGTCATCCTGTTCGCCATCCTGTTCACCTTCGTCAATCTGGCCGTCGACATGACCTATGCCTTCCTCAACCCGAAGCTGCGCCATGCTTGACGGACGCGGTTCGATACGCCGGCGCGCTGGCGCAAGGCTCTGGTTGTCGGCCCTGTGGCTGACCCTGTTCGTGCTGGCGGCGCTGCTGGCACCATGGATCAGCCCGCATGACCCACTGGCGCAGGACCTGATGCTCGGCCGGCTGCCGCCGGCCTGGGTGGCCGGCGCCGAACCAGGCTACTGGCTGGGCACCGATAGCCTCGGCCGCGATGTGCTGTCGCGCATCATCCATGGTGCACGCATTGCACTGATCGTCGCCCTGATCGCCGGCACCGCCACCTGCCTGCTCGGCTCGGCGCTTGGCCTCGTCGCAGGCTTCTATCGCGGCTGGGCCGACCGGCTGATCAGCCGGCTGGTCGACATCTGGATGGCGTTCCCGCCGGTGCTGTTCGCGATCCTGCTGATCGCGGTGCTCGGCACCGGCCTCACCTCCGTCATCCTCGCCATCGTCATCATCGACTGGACGCGCTTCTGCCGCGTCGTGCGTGCCGAAACGCTCAACCAGTCGAAGATGGATTATGTGCACAGCGCCAAGGTGGCGGGCTTCACGCGACTGCGCACGCTGGCCTGCGAGATCCTGCCCAATGTGTTGCCCACCATCATCGCGCTGCTGACGCTGGAAATGGGCATTGCCGTCATCGTCGAGGCGATCCTGTCGTTCGTGAACCTGTCGATCTCAACCGACCAGCCGACCTGGGGCGGCATGATCGCGGAAGGCCGCACCAGCATCCATCAGGCCTGGTGGGTGCTGGTGTTCCCGCTGATTGCGCTTTTCTTCACCGTGCTGTCCTTCGCGCAATTCGGCGACGGCCTGCGCGAACGTTTCGATCCGGTGCTGCGATGAGCGGCTTCCTGGAGATACGCGGACTGTCGGCGCGGCTTGCGGGCACCAGCCAGCGCCTGCTGCGGTCGGTCGACATCAGCCTGCCGGCCGGCTCCGTGCGTGGGCTGGTCGGCGAAAGCGGCGCCGGCAAGAGCATGATCGGCAAGGCCGTGCTCGGCGTGCTGCCCAAGGCCGTCGAGATCATCGAAGGCGAGATCCTGCTCGACGGCCAGGACCTGCAGAAAGTGTCGCCTGGCGAGCGCCGGCGGCTGATCGGCGCCAAGGCGGCGCTGATCCCGCAGGATCCGCTGACGGCGCTCAATCCATCGCGGCGCATCGGCCCGCAGATCACCGATCGCCTCGTAGACATTCTCGGCTGGACGAAGGCGCGGGCCGCCACGCGCGCTCTGGAAGTGCTGGCGGAAGTCAGCATTCCGGAGCCCGAGCGCGTCATGCGGCTCTACCCGCACGAACTGTCCGGCGGCATGCGCCAGCGCATCCTGATTGCCTCGGCCTTCGCCGCCGAGCCGAAGCTGATCGTTGCCGACGAACCGACCACGGCGCTCGACGTCACCGTGCAGAAGCAGATCCTGAAACTGATCTCCGAACTGCAGGCGCGCCACGGAACCGCCCTGCTGTTCGTCACCCATGACCTCGGCGTGGTCTCCAAGGTCTGCGACACGCTTTCGGTGCTTTATGCCGGCAAGGTGGTGGAAGACACCACGGTGGAACGCTTCTTCGCGGCTCCGCAGCACCCCTACAGTTCGGCGCTGCTGGCGGCAACGCCACGCCATACCGATCCAGCCTCGTCGCTGAAGCCGGTGCCGCGCGCGGTGCTCGATGCCGTCGCCACCGAGGTCGCGGCCAGCGACAGCGCCTGGCGTCCGAATGGAGGCGCCCGTGGCTGACAAGATGGCTGACAACATCTTCGAGGTTTCGGACCTCATCGTCGATGTCGCCGACATGACGCGAAAGCCGCTGTTCGGACCAGCACCGCGACTGAAGATCCTGAAAGGCGTCAGCTTCACCATCCCGCGTGGCGCGGTGCTCGGCATCGTCGGCGGGTCCGGCTCCGGCAAGACGACACTCGGGCGCACGCTGGTGCGGCTGACCGAGCCGAGCGGCGGCCGCATGCTGTTCGACGGGCACGACATCGCGCATCTTTCCGATGCCGCCATGCGGCCGCTTCGACCGCGCATCCAGATGATCTTCCAGGACCCGCTGTCGTCGCTCAACCCGCGCCTGACCGTCGGGCACACGGTGGCGGCGCCGCTGAATGCCAGGGCGAACGATCCACGCGTCAGGGAGGCACTGGAACATGTCGGCCTGCCGGCCGATTTCGCGCGGCGCTATCCGCACGAACTCTCCGGCGGCCAGCGCCAGCGCGTCGGTATCGCCCGTGCGATCGCGATGCGGCCGGAATTCATCCTCGCCGACGAGATCGTGTCCGGCCTCGACGTGTCCTCGCAGGCGCAGGTGCTGATGCTGCTGGAGAAGCTGGTGGCAGAGCTCGGGCTGACACTCGCCTTCATCAGCCACGACCTGTCGGTGATCCGCCGGCTGTGCAGCCGTGTCATCGTGTTGCGTTCCGGCGAGATCGTGGAGGATGCGGCGACCGCCGACCTGTTCGAACGGCCGCAGCACGCCTATACGCGCGAACTGCTCGATGCCATTCCGACACCCGATCCTTCGATCCGCTGGTAGGATTGACGCGGCAGTTCTATCCCGGAGGAGGAGGAGGACGACGATCTTTTTTCGTCCTCCGGCTGCGAGAGGTGCTGCCCTGCCTTTCTCCCGGATCAAGAGCGGGGTACACATCGGCACTGTCGCATCTTTGCCGAGGACATCATGAAGATCCGCCTGTTCCGAAACGCCGCGCTGAAGATCGAAGTCGCCGGCAAGACGCTGCTCGTCGACCCGGACCTTGGCGACAAGCACAGCCGCCCTTCCTTCACCGGACGTTCGCCGAACCCGATGGTCGACCTGCCGGTCGACATCGAGGAAATCCTCGCCGGAGTCGACCTGGTCATCGTCTCGCATCTGCATGCCGACCATTTCGACACCGTGGCGCAGGCGGTGATCGCAAAGGACCTGCCGCTGATCTGCCAGCCGGGCAACGAAGAGACCATCCGCGGCTTCGGTTTCGAGAATGTCACGACGCTTGCTTCCGAACGAACCTGGAACGGCATCAGGCTGACCCGCCGCGACGGCAGCCATGGGTTGGGACCGGTGGTCGAGAAGATGGGGCCGGTGATCGGCTTCTCGCTGGAGGCGGAGGGCGAGCCATCGCTCTACTGGGCCGGCGATACGGTGCTCTATCCGCCGGTCGTTGAAACGATCGCAGCGACAAAGCCTGACATCGTCATCACCCATTCCTGTGGCGCACGCTGGGATGGCGAGCTGATCGTCATGGATGACAAACAGACCGTCGATGTGGCGCGTTCGGCACCGCAGGCCAAGGTGATTGCCGTGCATATGGAAGCGCTCGACCACGCCACGATCGACCGGGCTGCACTGCGCAGCACAGCCGAGGCCGCTGGCATCGACGCCGCCCAGCTGTTGATCCCGGCCGATGGGGAAACGGTGCACATCGAAAAGAGCTGAACGGAGGCCGGCTCCCCCACCACTAGGCGGATAGGACTGGCCAACCGCGCCTGCAACGCCATATTGTTTGCATGTGATTGGCGAAAACCATTCTCATGCTGAGCATGGTTGCGTCGCCTGGAGACCAGAATTCCGGAGAACTGAAACGACATTCTACTGATCGTCGATCAAAGGAAATTCTTTCCTTCGACAAGAAGCCATCGCTTCTGCGATCAGGACGCATGCCGGCAGCAATCCGGTAGGGAGCGTTGCGATGGGCGCGAAAGCAGAAACGGAACATGGTGGCGCGATGAAGCGGCTGCAGCCGCCCGTCGCATCGGTGCTCGACCTGATCGGCGAGACACCGATCGTGGAGCTGAAGAAGTTCGATACCGGCAAGTGCCGGCTGTTCATCAAGCTGGAAAGCCAGAACCCCGGCGGCTCGATCAAGGACCGCATCGCCCGCTCGATGATCGACCAGGCCGAACGCGACGGCCGGCTGCGTCCGGGCGGCGTCATCATCGAAGCGACCGCCGGCAACACCGGCCTTGGCCTTGCCCAGGTCGGTATCCCGCGCGGCTACCGCATCATCCTGATCGTGCCCGACAAGATGTCACGCGAAAAAGTGCAGCACCTGCGGGCGCTCGGCGCTGAGGTGCGGCTGACCCGCTCCGATGTCGGCAAGGGCCACCCCGAATATTACCAGGACATGGCCGAGAAGCTGGCCGCCGAGACCCCCGGCGCCTTCTACGCCAACCAGTTCTCCAACCCGGCCAATCCGCTGGCGCACGAGACCACCACCGGCCCCGAGATCTGGCAGCAGCTCGACGGCGATGTCGACGCGGTGGTTGTCGGCGTCGGTTCCGGCGGCACCCTGTCCGGCCTTGGCCGCTTCTTCGCCGGCGTCTCGCCCAAAACCGAGATGGTGCTGGCCGATCCGGTCGGCTCGGTGCTGGCGCCGCTGGTGAAGACCGGCGAGATGGTCGAGGCCGGCAGTTGGACGGTGGAAGGTATCGGCGAGGATTTCGTGCCACCGAACTGCGACCTTTCGCTGGTCAAGAAGGCCTATTCGGTGTCGGACCGGCACTCGATGCTGGCGGTGCGCGACCTGCTCTCGAAGGAAGGCATCCTGGCCGGTTCATCCTCCGGCACACTGTTGTCGGCGGCGCTGCGCTACTGCCGCGAGCAGAAGGTGCCGAAACGCGTCGTCACCTTCGTCTGCGACAGCGGCAACAAATACCTCTCCAAGGTGTTCGACGATTTCTGGCTGGCCGAACAGGGGTTGGCCGAGCGTGAACAGCATGGCGATCTCTCGGACCTGGTCGCGCGTTCGCATCGCGAGGGCGGCACGGTGTTCGTGGGACCGGACGACACGCTGCTCACCGCTTATGGGCGCATGCGGCGCGGCGACGTCTCGCAATTGCCGGTGCTCGACGATGGCAGGCTGGTCGGCATCGTCGACGAAGGCGACATCCTGGGCAATGTCGACGGGCCGTATGATGGCCGCTGGCAGCGTTTCGACCAGCCGGTGCGCACGGCCATGACCGCCGATCTGCACACGCTGCAGGCCAACCAGACGCTGGACGCGCTGCTGCCTGTCTTCGACCGCAACGAAGTCGCCATCGTCTTCGACGGCGACGAATTCGTCGGTCTCATCACCCGTATCGACCTGATCAACCATCTGAGGCGCAACCGATGACCATCCAGGGCAAGAACAGGCTCGCTTTCTCGACCCGCACCATCCATGGCGGGCAGAGCCACGACCCGACCACCGGCGCTGTGATGGTGCCGATCTACGCCACCTCGACCTATGCGCAGCAGTCGCCGGGCGTGCACAAGGGCTTCGAATATGCCCGCAGCCAGAACCCGACCCGCTTCGCCTTCGAGCGGGCGGTGGCCGATCTCGAAAGCGGTTCGGCGGCGTTTGCCTATGCATCGGGCCTGGCGGCGATCGCCAACATCCTGGAATCGCTCGATGCCGGCGCCCATATCGTCGCGACCGACGACATCTATGGCGGCACGTTCCGCCTGCTCGAACGCGTGCGCAAGCGCTCGGCCGGGCTGCAGATAAGCTTTGCCGATTTCACCGATCTCGCCGCCGTCGAGGCGGCGATCCGGCCGGAAACCAAGCTGCTGTGGGTGGAGACGCCGACCAATCCGCTGCTGCGGCTTGTCGACCTCGCCGCGGTCGCAGCGCTGGCCCGGCGCAAGGGCGTGCTCACGGTCGCCGACAACACGTTCTGCAGCCCTTACATCCAGCGGCCGCTGGAGCTCGGCATCGACATTGTCGTGCATTCGGTGACCAAATATCTCAACGGCCATTCCGACATGGTCGGCGGGGTCGTGGCGGTCGGCGACAATGCCGAACTGCGCGACCAGTTCAAGTTCCTGCAGAACGCAGTCGGCGCCATCTCGGGGCCATTCGACAGTTTCCTGGCGCTGCGCGGCCTGAAGACGCTGGCGCTGCGCATGGAACGCCATTCCGCCAACGGGCTTGCCATCGCGCGCTGGCTCGAGGCGCGTCCGGATGTGCGCCGTGTCCTCTATCCGGGCCTGGAAAGCCATCCGCAGCATCAGCTCGCCAAGGCACAGATGGATGCCTTCGGCGGCATGATCACGGTCGAGCTCGACCGCGACCTCGCCGGCACCAAGCGTTTCCTCGAGCATACGCGCCTGTTCGCGCTGGCGGAGAGCCTGGGCGGCGTCGAGAGCCTGATCGAACATCCGGCACTGATGACGCATGCATCGATCCCCGCCGCACAACGGGCAGCCCTCGGCATTTCGGATTCCCTGGTGCGGCTGTCGGCCGGCATCGAGGATGCCGACGACCTGATCGCCGACCTGGCACAGGCACTGGCGGCGTAGGTAATTCCCCTTCTCCCCTTGAGGGAGAAGGTGGCCGAGCCAAAGGCGAGGTCGGATGAGGGGTGCTGGACGGAGTGCGGCTTTTCAAGTTTGTGTCTTGCTGAGACAGGTGCTCGCTCCTGCAGCGCCTCGCTTCTTCCAACACCCCTCATCCGACTCGGCGCTACGCGCCGAGCCACCTTCTCCCTCAAGGGGAGAAGGCAGATCATCGCCATGGCTCGAGATTTTGATCCTTGGCATACGCAATGATGGTGTCGCAGACAGCATTCATTTCACGCAGTACTTCGTCATTCCAAAAGCGCAGAACTCGGAAACCAAGCGCCTTGAGAGCCATGGCACGCTGTCGATCGTGCACTGAATCGGCGTGTTGGCTGCCGTCTACCTCGACGATCAACATGGCATCTGCGCAGAAGAAATCTGCAACATATGAACCGATCGGCACCTGTCGACGGAATTTCAGACCCTCGAGCCGGCGACCACGAAGCTGTTCCCAAAGCCGTCCTTCCGCCTCGGTCATGTCGCGCCGCAGTGTCTTGGCAAAACTGCGCTTCCCGGGTTGAACAGGTGTATGTGGCATGCGAACAGCCTAGCTTGGCCAGCTGCTGTGCACCATCCCCGGAAAGAAACCCCTCAATACTCCAGCTCCCTGCGCAGCCAGATGACACGGCTTTGCCAGGGGGCTGCTTCGCTTATGCCTTCATAGGCGCGCAGGGCAGCGGCGTTGTCTTCCGGCATGAGCCAGCGCAGGTGAACCCAGTTGCGTTCACGACCGAGCTCGGTGAGGTGCGCGATCAGTGCCTTGGCGAGGCCGTGGCCGCGCGCGTTCGGCGACACGTAAAGGTCGTCCAGTTGCCCTGCCCTTTCGCCCGAGATCGTCTCGGGCAGGTCGAAGAACAGGGCGAAAGCGACAAGCGCGCCGCCGTTCCAGGCACCGACGAGCCCGGCCATCGGTTCGTCGAAAAGACGCAGCGCGGCTTCCGGCCTCGGCTGCCGGACTGCACCGCCCATGGCGGCGGCGTAGTCAGCCATCAGCGCGGCCAAGGCCGGCGCATCATGGCGAGCGAGCGGCCTGATCTCGATGCTGGTCTCTGACGGCATGGCGATCTCCGGTGAGACGATCGCTACAGGGTCAATGGTGTGGTGCCCTCAGCCGCGTCTCCAGCCAGCGGCTATAACGCGAGCTGCCGAAGCAGAACAGGAAATAGATGACGCCGGCAACCAGATAAGCCTCATCGTAGAAACCCAGCCATTTCGGGTCGGTGGTCGAGGCACGCGCCGCGTTGAGCAGGTCGAAGATGCCGATGACGGCAAGCAGCGAGGTGGCGAGCAGGAAGCCGATGGCCAGGTTGACCATGCCGGGAATGACCTGGCGCAGCGCCTGCGGCAGCACGATCAGCTGCATGGTGCGCCAATAGCCGAGGCCGAGCGCCTTGGCCGCCTCTTCCTGGCCATGCGGGATGGTCTGCAATCCGCCACGTACCACCTCGGCGACATAAGCCGACCAGAACAGCGTGATCATGAGGATAGCCCGCACCGTTTTGTCGACGAATTGGCCGCCGGGAATGGCCATCGGCAGGATCAGCATCGCGACATACAGGATCGCCACCATCGGCGTGCCGCGCATCAGTTCGATGAACAGCACCGCCAGCGTGCGCAGGCCGCCCATCTTCGAACGCCGCGCCAGCGCGAGGAGCACCGCCAGCGGGATCGAGAGCCCGAAACAGACCGACCAGACCAGCAAGGTGACCGGCAGCCCGCCCCACTGGTTGGACGGCACCGGCGATCCGGTCAGCGTTCCGGTCAGCAGCGCCCAACAGAGGCCGATGACCAACAGCCAGGCGATCAACAGTTCGCGCCGCCAGAAGCGCGGCTGAGCAGTGATGACGAGCAGGCCGAGCAGCAGGACGAGTGCCGCTGTCGGCCGCCATTGCAGGTCCTGCGGGTAGAAGGCGAACAGGATGAAGCGCAGCTTGGCTGTCACGAAGGCCCAGCAGGCGCCCGATGCCGCGGCGCAGTCCTGCGCCGTGCCGGTCCAGGTGGCGTCGAGCACCAGCCAGCGTAACAGCGGGGGCAACAGCCAGACCAGGAAGGCAAGGGTGAGCACGGTCAGCGCCGTGTTCAGCCTGGTGCCAAACAGGCCGTTCCACAGCGGTTTCCAGTCGAAGGAGCGGCGCATCAGCGGCAGGGAAGCGATATCGACGAGGCTCATCGCGAAACGTCTCCGCGCAAGGCGACCCTGCGGTTGTAGACATTCATCAGCGCCGACACCGACAGGTTGAGGGCAAGATAGATGCCGATCAGGATGGCCAGCGCCTCGAAGGACTGGCCGGTGGTGTTGGCGGTGGTGTTGATGATGGACACGAGGTCCGGATAGCCGATGGCGACCGCCAGGCTGGAATCCTTGGTCAGGTCGAGATAGCTCGACGTGATCAGTGGCGTGATGACGCGCAGCGCCTGCGGCAGCACCACCAGGCGCATGATCTGCCCCGGATGCAGGCCAAGCGCTCGCGCTGCTTCCCATTGCCCGCGCGAGACCGACTGGATGCCGGCACGCACGATCTCGGCGATCGCGGCCGAGAACTTCACGGTGAGGCCGGCCAGCAGTGCCGCGAATTCCGGCGTCAGGCTGTAGCCGCCGCGAATGTTGAAACCGCCGAGCACCGGCATGTCGAGCGCAAGCATGGCGCCGGTGGCCGGAAACGCCGTGCCGGCGGCAGCCAGCAGAACGAGCGTAGCGACTATACCATTGCCGAACCTCAGCCGACGGCGGCGGTACGCGGTGTAAAGATAGAGGCCATAAGACAAGACGATGGCGACCAGCAGCAACAGCGTCCGGCTGGAAAACTCCTCGAGAATGATGCCCGGCACGAAGACGCCGCGATTGGACAGGAAGAGAGCGTCGAAAGCCGACAGCGCCTGCCTGGGTGGCGGAAAGGACTTGGCGAGCGCGATCCAGAAGAACAGCTGCAGCAGCAGGGGCGTGTTGCGGATCAGTTCGACATACCAGCGCACGAGCGTCGCCAGAAGCAGATTGCCGGACAGGCTGGCGACACCGAGCGCGACGCCCAGAACAGTTGCGAGAACGCAGCCGAGCACGGCCACTTTGACGGTGTTGATGAGACCGGCGAGGATTGCCCAGCCGTAGAGATCGCCCGCCTTGAAGGCGATGACGCTTTCGCCGATCTCGAAATTGGCCGACCGTTCGAGAAAGCCGAAACCCGGCGTGACGCCGATGCGCCGCATGGTGTCGGCGACATTGGCGCCCAGCAGCCAGAACAAAGCGACGACCGCGACGAAGACAGCCAGCTGGATGAAGGGTCGTGGCCCCCACCAGCCGGTCAGCCGGCTCAGCAGGCCGGGCCGATCGCGGCCCGGCACGATTTCGGTCGTCGCCATGGTTCAGGAAGCTCGGTCAGCTCAGCGGAAAGGCGGCGAATAGAGCAGGCCGCCGTTCGACCACAGATTGTTGTAGCCGCGCTCCCAGCCCAGCGGCTTCAGGTTGCGGTCGAAGATCTCGCCGTAATTGCCCACCGTCTTGATGATGTTGTAGGCCCATTTCGGATCGAGGTTGGTGGCCTGCGCCAGCGAAGGATCGACGCCGAGGAAGCGCTGGATCGCCGGATCCTCCGACTTCAGGAACTCGTCGACGTTCTTCGAGGTAATGCCCCATTCCTCGGCCTGGATGGTGACGTTGACGGTCCAGTTGACCAGTTCCTGCCAGCGATCGTCGCCACCGGCGATGGCCGGAGCCAGCGGCTCCTTGGACAGGCGCTCCGGCAGGATGACATAGTCATCCGGCTTCTTCAGCTGGGTGCGCTTGCCGACGAGATCGGAACTGTCCTGCGTGATGGCGTCGACGCGGCCGGATTCCAGCGCGTTGATGAACTCACCGGTTTCCTCGATCGTCACCGGCGTGAACTTCTTGCCGGTCTTGCGGAAGAAGTCGGCGATGTTCAGCTCGCCGGTGGTGCCGCTCTGCACACCGATGGTGGCGCCGTCGAGTTCAGCTGCCTTGGTCACGCCGAGGTCCTTGCGGACCAGGATGCCCTGCCCGTCATAGAATACGGTCGGGCCGAAGTGGAAACCGAGCTGCAGGGCACGGGCGATGGTCACCGTCACGCCCGAAAGCAGGATGTCGAACTCTCCGGCCTGGAGTGCCGGCAGGCGCTGCTGCGGCGAGGAATTGGTGAACTCGACCTTGTCCGGCGTGCCGAACACGGTGATGGAAAGCGCCTTGCCGTAGTCGACGAAGAAGCCCTTCCACTGGCCGTCGTCGCCCGGTGCGAAGAAGCCCGGCGTGGTGCCGACGCCGACCTTGATTGCGCCGCGCTGCTTGATCTTGTCCAGCGTCGGGCCGGCATCGGCCACGCTTGAAAACGCGGTCGCTGCCACGACCAGCGACGCCGCCACCGTACGGCGCCAGAGGCCGCCGGGTTGCGATAAAAATGTCATCTCGATAACTCCTGATTCCGCAGAGCGGTTCCGTGCAGAACCGCTCAAGCCCTCTATGTTTGCGCAATTCCGGACGGAAAACCGCGATGCACTTTTCCTGGAATTGCTCTGACAGGCCGACCCGAAACGATCGCGCTCAGCCCCTTTTCGCCGACCCTGACAGACGGTAACTCCATAAAATTTGTAGACTAAGGAACGACAATCCAAAATTGCGCCATTCCGGGAAGCGCTTTGCCGAAAAAGAGAAGCTTTGGAGGTGGAAGCGGCGCGCGCTTGGTACTTCAAAAAAATTGGCCGGGCGTGAGCCCGGCCGAGGTGAGAGGAGACGAAATGCGGATCAGGCAGCGACCGAAGCAAAGCCGCTTTCAAGCAGGTCGGCATAGTGCCGCCTGGCGACGTCCGGATGCGAGCGCAGCCGGCTCTTCAGGACATTGGTGCCGACATTGCGGAATAGCGGATTGTCGGGATCGCTGGCTGGTCCACGCGCTTCCGCCGCCAGGTTGGATGGCAGGTCGAGCAGCGGGATCGAAGCGTCCAGCCGCGCGCTGAAGAAGAACGGCACCGAGAGGCGTTCGATGCCGGCGGGCGGCGTGACGACGCGGTGCACTGTGGCCCGCAGATAGCCGTTGGAAGCCAGTTCCAGCAGTTCGCCGATGTTGACGACCAGCGTGCCGGGGATCGGATCGACCGGCACCCAGCGTTCGTCATACTCGACCTGCAGGCCCTCATTGTGATCCTGCAACAGAAGCGTCAGGAACCCGCCATCCTTGTGCGCGCCGACGCCCTGCTCGCTGCCGGTGAGGTCGCGGCCGGGATAGCGCACGATCTTCATGCGGTGGTTGGGCTCGCCGGCATAGATGGCGTCGAAGGCATCCTCCGGCTGTTCCAGCGACAGTGCGAAAGCCTTGAGCAGGCGGATCGCCACCTCGGTCACCTGCGCCTGCCAGGACAGCAGCACCGGCTTCAGCTCCGGATAGAGCCTCGGCCACTGGTTCGGCCCCTGCAGGCGCGTCCAGGCGGCGACGCCTGGCTTCTGCGCGATCGGCTCGCGTTCGACGCCGATGTCGAGCTGTTCGCGCCAGTCGGCCTTGCCGCGCGTCAGCTCACCACCGGTGCGGGTATAGCCACGGAACTGCGGCGAGTTGACCATGGCGATCTTGAGCTTCTCGTCCTCCGGCAGTTCGAAGAAACGCCTTGCCGAAGCGAGTACGGTTTCGATCTCGCTGACGGCAATGCCGTGACCGGCAAGATAGAAGAACCCGACATCGCGGGCTGCCGACCTGAGGTCCGCCAGGAAGGTGCGCCGCTCCGACGCGCCCTGGTCGAGGCGGCTGAGATCGAGCACAGGTACGATTCTGGTCATGTTCGGGATTCCTCCGGTCTGTCCGTGTTGCCGAAAAGCCCACCCACCAAGATCGCGATCGCCGCTGCTGCCACCCCTAGCCACAGCAGTTCCGCCGAATACCGTTTGATGCCGAGAAAATGCCAATCCTTGCACAGCGCCATCGCCAGCGAGCAACGGTCCGACGTGTAGATCAGACAGGGCAGCGTGCGCGCCGGTGAGAAGCCGGTGTTCGCCATCACCTGCGCATAGACGACAGCCCACCACAGGATGCTGACCATCACCAGCAGAACGCCGGCGAGTTCGAGCCATGGCAAGGCAGTCCTGGCCATTCTTTTCGACCGAACGCTCATTCCGCGAACCCCAGTATCTCAAGTGCCTGCCGCCGCAGCGCGACGATGGTCGGGTCATCACGGCGGCGCGGATAAGGCAGGTCGACGGCGATGTCGGCCTTGATGCGGGCTGGACGTTCGGACAGCACGATGACGCGCTGCGCCAGAAGCAGCGCCTCTTCCACATCATGCGTGACCAGAAGCGCCGAATAGCCGGCCTGCTGCCAGAGCGACAGCAACTCCCGCTGCATGGAAAGCCTGGTCAACGAATCGAGGCGGCCAAACGGCTCGTCGAGCAGAAGCAGACGCGGGTCATTGACCAGGGCTCGTGCCAAAGCGGCGCGCTGCGCCATGCCGCCGGAGAGCTGATGCGGAAAGGCCGAAGCGAAAGCGTCGAGCTTGACCAGCTTCAGCGCCTCATCGATGCGGGACTGGCTGGCTGCCAGAATGCCGCGCGCCTGCGGCCCGACCGCCACGTTGTCGCGAACCGAGCGCCATGGAAACAGTGTCGGATCCTGGAAGACGAGAACGCGTTCCGGATCAGGCTTTGCGACCACGGTGCCTTCGGCGAAAACCGTACCGCGCACCGGCTGTTCCAGCCCGGCCGCCAGCCGCAGCAAGGTGGATTTGCCGCAGCCCGACGGGCCGAGCAGAGCGACGAACTCTCCCGGGGCGACGGAGAGGCTGAATTCCTGCAGAACCGGCAAGGCGTTCCCGTCCAGCTCATAGGCATGGGAAACGCCGTGGAATTCCACAGCGACACCAGCTATCGCCTGCCTATCGGGATGGATCGCGGCTGCTACCATTGCACCACGCCCTTCTGCCAGGACAGCAGGCGATCACGCGCCACGAACAGCAATTTCACCAGACCTGAGCAGATCAACGCCATGATGATGAGCGCGGCATAGACATTGGCGTAAGCCGAATAGGCGGTCTGGAACTGCAGGTACCAGCCGAGTCCGTATTTCGCGCCGAGCATCTCGGCGACAACCAGAACCGCGAAGGAATAATAGAGGCCCATGAACAGGCCTACGAAGACGTTCGGCAGTGCGGCGGGCACGGCAACACGCCAGACCAGGAAGCGGTTGTCAGCACCGAGTGTGCGGGCGACATCATAGTAGCTGCGGCTGGCCGAGTTGACGCCCGATGCCGTCAGGATCGCCACCGGCACGCCGGACGCCAGCGCGACCAGGAAGATGCTGGCCTGAAAGGTGGTCGGAAACAGGAAGAATGTCGCCGGAATCCAGGCGCTCGCCGGCACCGGGCCGATCAGCTTCAGGATCGGCATGCCCCAGTAAGAGAAGGTCTGCGACCAGCCAAGCGCGACACCACCGAAGAAACCGAGCACGATGCCGGTGGTGAAGCCGATGGACCACAGGCGCGCGGTATAGGCGATGCAGATCAGCAACCGCTCCCGGTCGACCACATAGACGTGCAGCAGCCCGTGCGGCGGCGAGAAGAACGGTTTCGGCAGCCAGCCGAACTTGGCGGTCACCAGCTCCCACAGCGCCAGCCAGACACCGAGCGCGATGAACCATGGTCCGTAATGCTGGAGCCAGCGACCGAACCGGCCCAGCCGATCGATCACGAGGGAAGCGAGCGCCAGCAGAACACCGCCGGCAACCAGAAGCCCAGCGAAGAGATCGCTACTACCCCATGGCACCACGTCCGGCAGGGCAACGGTCACGATCGCCGCCGCAATCCAGGCTGCAGCTGCGAGCAGGCCGCGCTTCCAGACGGCACCGCCGAGAGCGACGGGAAATGTGCCACCTTCGGCTGCCGCGCTCATGCCGTGCCGCCTCAGGCCAGGATGTCGACGGTGACGCGGCTGGCCAGTTCGGCCGGGCTGGTGGTCGGGTCGAGCACCTTGATCAGGGCAAGGTCATCGGCCGCCCACTTCACCTGGTCCTGCAATTCCTTGCCGATCGGGTGGTTGTGCAGGGTCCAGGATGCGATCTGGTCGCGGATGTCTTCCACCGGGAAGCCCGGATTGAGATTGTCGACGAACCATTTGGCGACTTCATCGGGATGAGCCGCGGAATATTCGTGGATGGCTATGTCAGCTTCCGCCAGCCTTCGGATGGCATCCCTGTTGGCCTCCAGGAAAGTCTTGTTGACGCCGAGCACGCAACAGACGGCGCCGTCGAAGGAACCGGTCTGCGTGTTGGCTACCTCGACCAGATCGAATTTCTTCTTGTGCGAATAGGCCCAGGGATCGAGATGGGCGAGTGCGTCGGCATCGCCCTTGTTCACCGTCTCGCCGACGAGATCGAACGGTACGTTGATCCAGTTGACGTCACGTTCCGGATCGAGCCCGGCCTTGGCGAGCGCGACCTGGAAGGAATGCTTCGGCGGGCTGGCGACATCGTAGGAAACGATGGTCTTGCCCTTCAGCCCGGCCAGTGTCGTGATGCCCGATGCCTTCGAAGCGAGCAGCCGGGTGCAGCCGCCATGCGAACCGACGAACAGCTTGACGTCGAGCCCTTGTTCAAGCGGCTTCACCCAATCGTAGAGCAGACCGGCGCCGGCATCGGTCTTGTTGGTGGCGATGGACTGGATCAGCGTCTGGCCGCTGGCGCCCTGATAGTAGAGTTCGATGTCCAGGCCATGCTGGGCATAGATGCCTTTCGACAGCGCGAAGGCGATCGGCGAGTGGCAGGCCGCGAACTCTGTCCACGACACCCGAACCTTGGTTGCATTGCCGGCAATAGCATAGCTGGTCGGTCGGGCGAGCAGACCAGCCGCCGCTGCTCCAGCGCCCAACACGCCGGCCGTCCGCAACAGACCGCGCCGGGTGAACTTGCGCCCGCTTGTGTTTTCAATCGATGCCATTGCCCTCTCCCACATTCCTCAGATCGCCAAGGTCCGCCGCCAATGCTCAGGCGGCCTTCCGTTCCTGTTCGCCGATGGCGCCGTCGAGCGCCTGTTCGAGATCACGGATGATGTCGTCGGGATGCTCGATGCCGATCGACAGCCGCACATAGCCGGGCGTCACGCCGGAGGAGAGCTGGTCCTCGGCGGAGAGCTGCGAATGCGTGGTGGTCGATGGATGGATGGCCAGCGAGCGCGCGTCGCCGATGTTGGCGACATGGTAGAGCAGCTTCAGCCCGTTGATGAAGCTGCGGCCGGCCTCACGTCCATCCTTCAATTCGAAGCCGACCAGCGCACCATAGCTGCCGTGTCGGAAGTAGGCATCGGCGCGACGTTTGTCCTCACCTTCCTGGTAGCCCGGGAAGATGACTGAGCTGACCTTGGGGTGACCCTTGAGATATTCGGCAACCTTCAGGGCGTTCTCGTTGTGTTGGCGGATGCGCAGCGGAAGCGTCTCCAGACCCTGCAGGAGCTGGAAGGCGTTGAACGGGCTGATGGCCGCGCCGACATCGCGCAGCAGCACGGTACGGATGCGCAGTACATAGGCAACCGGGCCGAGCGGTTTGGCCGCTTCCACCCAGACCTTGCCGTGATAGCTGGGGTCCGGCTGTGTCAGGGTCGGGAACCGGTCGGCATGCTCTTCCCAGGGAAAATTGCCGCCGTCGATGACGACGCCGCCGATCGAGGTGCCATGGCCGCCAATGTATTTGGTGGCTGAATAAACGACGACCGCTGCGCCATGTTCGAACGGCCGGATGATCAGGGGAGCCGCCGTGTTGTCGACGATCAGCGGCACGCCGAGCGAGCGGCCGATGTCGGCGACCTCCTTGATCGGGAAGACCTGCAGCTTCGGATTTGGCAGCGACTCCGCGTAGTAAGCACGGGTGCGCTCATCGGTGGCGCGGCGGAAATTCTCCGGGTCCGACGCGTCGACGAAACGCACCTCGACGCCGAAATGCTTGAGTGTGGCGGCAAACAGCGCCCAGGTGCCGCCATAGAGACCGGTGGACGAGATGATGTTGTCGCCGGCCCCGGCGAGGTTCAGCACCGAATAGGCCGACGCCGCCTGGCCTGATGAGAGAAGCAGCGCCGCGGCGCCGCCTTCGAGTGCAGCGATGCGCTGTTCGAAGGCATCCTGCGTCGGGTTGGAGACGCGGGTGTAGATGTGACCGACTTCATCGAGCGAGAACAACCGGTCGGCATGATCGGTGTCCTGGAACTGATAGGACGTGGTCTGGTAGATCGGCACCGCCACGGCTCCCGTGGCGGGATCCGCGCGCCAGCTGCCGCCATGCAGGGCAAGCGTTTCGGCAGAGAGATTTTCCAGCGTCATTTCGTCTGCTCCTCGTTTCGATCCATCGGTTTCGTGTTTCAGGCGACAGGCACGGCCTCGGTGCGCGCCTGGGCGGCGAGAAGATCGGCGTGATGGCGCGCGGCGACATCCGGATGCGAGCGCAGTCGGCTCTTCAGCGTGTTCTGACCCGAATTGCGGAACAGCGGATTGTGCGGATCGCGCGTGATGCCGCCGGCCTGTGCCTTGAGATGCGAAGGCAAGTCGAGCAGCGGCACCTCGGCGTCGAACGGCGCACCGAGGAAGAAGGCGACCGACAGACGATCGGTACCGGCCGGCGGCGTGACGACGCGATGCACGGTCGCCTTCAGATAGCCGTCGGTGACCAGTTCCAGCAGTTCGCCGATGTTGACTACGAAAGTGCCCTGGCGCGGCTCGGCCTCGATCCAGCGGCCATCCTCGATTTCGACCTCCAGACCTTTCTGCTTTTCCTGAAGCAGCAGGGTAAGGAAGCCACTATCCTTGTGGGCGCCGACACCCTGTTCGCTTTCGGTGGCATCGCGGCCGGGATAGCGGATGATCTTGATCAGATGATTGGGCTGGCCGCCATAGATAGTCTCGAACACATCACGGTCCTGCTCCAGCGCCACGGCGAAAGCCTTGAGCAGGCGCGTCGCCAGCCTGGTGAGTTCGGACTGCCATTCGAGCAGGATCGGCTTCAATTCCGGCAGCGCATCGGGCCACAGGTTCGGCCCTTGCAGCCGGGTCCATGCGGGCTGGTCCTTGCCGAACGGCAGCGCGGGTGCCTCCGAACCGATGTCGATCTGCTCGCGCCAGTCACGCTGGCCCTTGGTCAGTTCCTGGCCGACACGGTTGTAGCCACGGAAATGTGGCGAGTTGACCATTTCGATCTCGAGCTTGTCGGCTTCCGGCAGTGCGAAGAAGCGACGCGACGACGCCAGCACATCGTCGATCAGGCTTTGCGGGATGCCGTGGCCGGTGAGGTAGAAGAAGCCGACATCGCGCGATGCACGCTTCAGCTGACGGAGGAAAGCGGTCGGATCGGTTTCAAACAGGGAGAAATCCAGAACCGGAATGGATTGGATGGCGGTGGTATTGCTCACTTTCAGGCCCTCTTGGCTGGTCCTTAAGGGTGGCAATGACATCGGTAAAATCAAAGGAACGACCGACCCTTTGACACTGGAACGCGAAAAATCCCGCGTGCCGAGCCCCGCGATCGGCGCGATTTTTTGCTAACCCTACAAAATTCGTAGACTAAAGAGGCGCGGCGTGTATGGCGCTGGGAAGACCGATGGCGTCATGCCTGATCGGCGCGCTCATCGTCGATGAGGATGCGCGCGGCACTGCCGTCGAGATCCTCATACTGGCCACTGCGCAACGCCCACAGGAAGGCGATGAGGCCAGCCCCACCAAGCAAAAGCGCTACCGGGATCAGGACGACGAGATTGCTCATTGCGCCGGCCGTCCGATCAAGCCGATCGGCGCTGCTGTGTCCATCACGGCTTCCTTACCGGAAGCCCTCGAGCCGCTGGCCAGGCGCATGGCATTGGCGATGACGATGATCGAGGACAGCGACATGGCGATCGCGGCGATCAGCGGCGTGACATAACCGAAGATGGCGATCGGCACCGCGACGAAATTGTAGGCGATGGCGAAGCCCAGGTTCTGCCGGATCAGCCGGCCCGCCTTGCGAGAGATCTCCAGCGCGAAGGGGATCACGGCAAGGCTCTCACGCAAGAAGACGAAATCCGCAGCGTTGCGACCGATATCGGCGGCGGTCGCCGGCGCCATCGAGACATGGGCGGCAGCCAGCGCTGGCGCATCGTTCAAACCATCACCAACCATGAGAACCCTGCCGCCACTGTCGGCAAACGCAGCGATGCGCGCGACCTTTTCGCCCGGCAGCATGCCAGAACGGTAAGCATCAATGCCGAGCTGCCTGGCTATGGGTCTGGCATTGGCGTCGTGGTCGCCGGTCAGCATCTCCACTGTCAGGCCTAGCGCTGCCAGCTTCGCCACGGTTTCGGCCGCACAGGCGCGCAGCCTGTCCTCGCAGACGAAGCTGGCGCGCAGGACACCGTCGCGGGTCAGAACGGTGCCGGTCGCCTCGCTGCAATCCTTCAGTGCCCATTGCGCCCGACCGAGCCGCCAGACCGAACCGTTCATCGACGTCTCCAGTCCGAAACCGGGCACTTCGCTGACCGCTTCCAGAAGATCAGGTTGGAACGATATGCCCGGACAGGCATCCGCGATGGCACGCGCGACGGGATGCCTGGAATGCGCCGCCAGTTGTGCAGCCACAGCCATGTCGACGGATGCGATCCGGTCGCCATTCACCAGCCTGAGCGCACCGAGCGTCAGCGTGCCGGTCTTGTCGAACACCACCGTGTCGATTTCGGCGAGCCGTTCCATAGCCGAGCCATCCTTGACCATGATGCCGCGTTCGAAGAGGCGGCGCGCGGCCACCACCTGCACGATCGGCACGGCGAGGCCGAGCGCACAGGGACAGGTGATGATGAGCACGGCAATGGCGATGGTGATCGCCTGGTGCCAATCGCCCGAAACGACCAGCCAACCGATGAAGGTGAGCAGCGCGGTCAGGTGCACGACGGGCGCATAGAGCGCGGATGCCCGGTCGGCGATGCGCCGGTAGAGCGCCCGGCCACCTTCCGCCGCCTCCATCAGCCGCACCATCTCGGCCAGGAAGGAATCCTGTGCCGTGGCGGTCGCCCGAACCGTCAGCGCACCGGTGAGGTTCAGTGTGCCGGCCTGGAGCACTGCGCCGCGGTCTACCGCCTCCGGCTCGCTTTCGCCGTTGACCAGGGATTGATCGACTTCGGAGGCACCCTGCATGACAAGGGCATCGACCGGCACGCGCTCGCCCGGAGCGACGAGGATCACGTCGCCTTTGGCGATCTCCTCGACCGGCATATAGCTCAGCGAACCATCGCCGGCGACAACCGTCGCACCCCGCGCGGCCAACCGCCTCAGACCACTCACCGCCGTGCGCGCCTTCTCGCGCATGACGTGGTCGAGCGTGCGACCGATCAGCAGGAAGAACAGCAGCGACACCGACGCGTCGAAATAGGCATGCGGGCCATGGTTGATCGTCTCGTAGAGGCTGAGGCCATAAGCCAGCGTGATGCCGACGGCGATCGGCACATCCATGTTCATGCGGCCATGGCTGAGCGCATTCCAGGCCGAGCGGAAATAGATGCGCCCGGCAAAGACCAGGGCCGGAATGGCGATCAGTGCCGAGACCCAGTGGAACAGGTCGCGCGTGGCGTCCGTCGCGCCGGACCACACGGAGACAGACAGCAGCATGATGTTGGTAGCGGCGAAACCGGCTATGGCGACGGCGCGGACCAGTTCGGCCAGCACCGGGTCCTTGCCGGTGTCGTCTACGCGATCGAACAGATGCGCCTCGTAACCAAGCCCGGAAAGTGTCGCGAACAGTGGCGGAAGTTCTCCTTCGCGCAGCCGCACGGAGACGCGTTTGGTCGACAGGTTCACGCGTGCACCTGCCACGCCCGGCAATTTCTGCAAGGCGGTCTCGACGGTGCGGATGCAGGCAGCGCAATGCACGCCGGGGACAGCGAAGTCGACCTGCGAAAGCCCTCCGCCGAGCGGACGGCTGGCAAGCCTGATCTCGTCGACGGATGGGGCGCCGGCTTGATCGAGGTCGAGCGCGGATTCGATACCCGGTGCACAGCAACTCATTGGATTGCTCCGCCACGCACAAAGACACGCTGCACCTGCCGGTACGGCGAGCCGCGCCCGATATCGGCATCGACCTCGATGATCCAGGCACCGTCGCGCACCGCCTGCCTGACGCTGAAAGCCCCGCCCGGCTCCGGCGCAAGTTCGACCGTGCGGTCCTCGGCATCATAGGCCGGATGCCGGAGCGTTACCTTCACGCCGGCGGGGAAGACGGGCTTGCCGGCGGCATCGACCAGCGCATAGCGGATCACGCCATCGGCGACCGTCAACTTGCCTCGCCAATGCAGCGCCGCCTGCGCGCGTCCCTCCTCCGCCTTCCTGTTGAACTGCTGGCTGGCGACATAGCTGTTCTGCACCACAAGACCGGTCCAGCTCGACCGCGCAAGCGTGGCCATCGTCATGTTGACGGCGATGATGACACCGAAGAACGTGAGGGTGATGATCAGCATGTGGCGGCCGGTGAACTCACCGGTGGGGCGATGGCGTGTGCTCATCTCGATGCCTCCGGGGCGATGAAATTGGCGTCATAGCTGGCGGTCTCGGCGCCACCGGCGTCCCTGGCGACGAAGCGGAAGGCCGTGCTGCCGGGGCGCACCAGATCGCGCGGCTGCCGCACATAGATCTTGAGCGATTTCAGCCGGTCCGGCTCGACCTCGACGGCGAGGGTTTCGCCTTCCGCCTGCCCAGCGCCGACCGCGTTCATGGCGCTCCCTTGCAACCCCTCCAGCGTGATCCGGATGGTGCGTGGCTCGGGGATCATGTTGAGCAGCTTGACGGTGTAGCCATTGCGGATGGCGCCATCCGCCAGCACTACGAACTGCGGATTGCGATCGTGCAGGACGTTGAGCTGCAACCGTTCGCGCGTCAGCAGGGCATAAAGCATGGCAAGGCCGATCAAGGCCCACACGGCGGTGTAGACGAAGGTGCGCGGCCTGAAGATCTTGCCAAGATGAAACTGGGCCACCCTGTCCGAGAGGCGCCCGCCCGGCTGCCTGACCAGGACCGGCTCGATCGCATGGGCGCCGTTGCCCGTGGCCAGCGCCATGTTGGCGTTGTAGTCGTTCAGGGTCGCATAGGCGATCAGCCCGCGCTCCTTGCCAATCTTGTCCATGACGCCGTCGCAGGCGTCGATACAGAGCGCGCAGGTGATGCATTCGAGCTGCTGGCCGTCGCGGATATCGATGCCCATCGGGCAGACCGCGACGCAGGCGTTGCAGTCGACGCAATCGCCGACGCTCTCGCCGGCAGCAAGCGCCTTTTTCGCATGGCGCGAACGCGGTTCGCCACGCCAGTCGTTGTAGGTGACGGTGAGCGAATTCTCATCGAGCATCGCAGCCTGGATACGCGGCCACGGGCACATGTAGGTACAGACCTGCTCGCGCATCAGCCCGCCGAAAATATAGGTCGTGGCGGTCAACACCGCGATGGTCATGTAGGCAACGGCCGCGGCCTGGCCGGTCAGCACTTCGCCGAGCAGCATCGGCGCATCGGCGAAATAGAAGATCCAGGCGCCGCCGGTGGCGACGGCGATCAGCAGCCAGATGGCGTGCTTGGCAAAACGCTTGACGATCTTGCCGGCCGACCAGGGAGCCCCGTCCAGCTTGATACGGGCATTGCGGTCACCCTCGACGGCACGTTCGACCACGAGGAAGAGATCGACCCAGACGGTCTGCGGGCAGGTATAGCCACACCAGGCGCGGCCGACCGTCGACGTGATCAGGAACAGGCCGATGCCCGCCATCACCAGCAGGCCGGCGACGAAGAAGAATTCCTGCGGCCAGATCTCAATGAAGAAGAAATAGAAACGGCGGCTGGCGAGATCGACGAGCACGGCCTGGTCGGGCGCATAGGGACCACGGTCCCAGCGCAGCCAGGGCGTCAGGTAGTAGATGCCCAGCGTGATCGCCATGACGATCCACTTGAAGCGGCGGAACTGACCGGAGGCACGCTTGGGAAAGATCTTCCTGCGCGCCGCATAAAGAGGCTGGCGGATCCTGGCGGAATTGACCGCCTCCGCTTCCAGCCTTTCGACCTCTCCAACATCAAGCATCACGCATTCCCACGCTTCTCACCCTGCATGCGCCTGGCTGGGCGGATTTGCCTTGACCGAGATCAAGCGGTCGATGTGCTGTCGGGACCCGCCTTTCGACGGGTCCCGTCGCCGGGCCCCAGGGGAACAGATTTAGGCGGACCCTATTCCCCTCCCCCCAGCGAATGCACATAGACGGCCAGTTCCTTGACCTTGATGTCGCCCAGCCTTGCGCCCCAGGCCGGCATGACGCCGTTCTTGGGTGCCCTCACCTGCTGGGCGATGGCGCGTTCACCGGACCCATAGAGCCAGATCGCATCGGTCAGGTCCGGCGCGCCAAGGTCGCGGTTGCCCTTGGCATTGGCGCCATGGCAGGCGGCGCAGTTGTCGGCGAAGACCTTGGCGCCGGGCTCGACTTTCGCAGGATCGCTGACCGGCCCCGACAGGCTCGCCACATAGGCGCTGACATCGCCGATCTGACCGGCATTGAGCATTTCGGCGAAGGCAGGCATTTCGGAGGTGCGGGTGTCGGGATCGTCGGCGAAGCGGATGCCGTGGGTGATGGTCTTGTGGATCTGGTCGGCCGAGCCGCCCCACAGCCATTCGTCGTCGTTGAGGTTGGGAAAGCCTAGCGACCCTTGCGCGCCCGAACCATGGCACTGCACGCAATTCACGCGGAAGGTCGCCGCGCCGGCAGCGGTGGCGAAGTCGCGCAGGCTGCTGTCGGCTTCGATCTCATCCACCGACTTCGCCTTGATCGCGGCGATGTACTTTTCCTGGGCAGCACTGGCGGCCGCCAGTTCCTGTTTGACCTCGCCGCGGCTCGAATAAGCGAGCACGCCGCTGGTGGCGGATGTCAGAAGCGGCCATGCCGGATAGGCGACGGTGTAGCCGATCGCCCAGATGACCGTCGCGTAGAACGTCCACAGCCACCAGCGCGGCATTGGGTTGTCGAGTTCGCGGATGCCGTCCCATTCATGTCCGGTGGTCGAAACGCCGGAAACCTCATCGATGTGTTTTTCGGTCATGGCTTGTCGTCCTCGAACGGTATCCTGGCTGCCGCATCGGCATGCTTCCTGCTGCCGGGGCGAAGGGTGAAGAGCACCACGCCGACAAAGAAGACGGTCATGCCGAGCAGCCCCCAGCTGTCGGCGAAGTGGCGCATGGCGGTGTAGGTTTCCATCTCGCGCCTCCGTCAGCGGTAGCCGGCGGCTTCGTCATAGGTCGAGAAATCGACCAGCGTGCCGAGCATCTGCAGATAGGCGACCAGCGCGTCCATCTCCGTCACCTTCTGCGGGTTGCCATCGAAGTCGCCTGTTTTGGCTTTCGGATAGCGCTTCGACAGAGCGGAGGTGTCGGCATTGGGATTGGCCTGCGCGACAAGGTCGGCTTCCGCGTTGTCGATCATCTCCTGGGTGTAAGGGACACCGACATCGACATTGGCGACGAGCTGCGTGGAGAAGCCCTTGGGCGACAGCGGCACGTCCTTCAGGAAGGCGTAGCGCGGCATGATCGATTCCGGCACCACCGAACGCGGATCACTGAGATGCTGGACATGCCATTCGTTGGAATAGCGGTCGCCGACGCGCGCGAGGTCGGGCCCGGTGCGCTTCGATCCCCACTGGAACGGATGGTCGTACATGGACTCCGCCGCCAGGCTGTAGTGGCCGTAGCGCTCGACTTCGTCGCGGAAAGGCCGGATCATCTGGCTGTGGCAGAGATAGCAGCCTTCGCGGATGTAGATGTTGCGGCCCGCCAGCTCCAGCGGCGAATAGGGCCGCATGCCTTCCACCTTCTCGATGGTGTTCTCGAGATAGAACAGCGGCGCGATCTCGACGATGCCGCCGATGGTGACGACCAGGAACGAGCCGACGAGCAGCAGCGTCGCGTTGCGCTCGATGAGCGCGTGTTTGTCCATCAAAGCCATGTGAGAACTCCTATGCGGCCGGCTGCAGGGCGGGCGTCGTACCGGTGGTCGGCACTTCCTCGCGCTGGTGGCCGCGAATGGTCATGAAGATGTTCCAGGCCATGATCACCACGCCGGAGAGGTAGAGCGCACCGCCAAAGGCGCGCATGACGTAGTAGGGATGCATGGCGGCGACGGACTCGGCGAAGGAATAGATCAGGAAGCCCTGCTCATCGTATTCACGCCACATCAGGCCCTGCATGATGCCCGACACCCACATGGAGGCGGCGTAGATGACAATGCCGAGTGTCGCCAGCCAGAAGTGCCAGTTGACCATGCGCACCGAGTAAAGGCGCTCGCGGTTCCACAGGCGCGGCACCATGAAGTAGACCGCTCCGAACGAGATCAGGCCGTTCCAGCCGAGCGCGCCGGAATGCACGTGGCCGATGGTCCAGTCGGTGTAGTGGGACAGTGAGTTGACGGCCTTGATCGACATCATCGGCCCCTCGAAGGTGGCCATGCCGTAGAAGGCCACCGCCGTCACCATCATGCGGACGATCGGGTCGGTGCGCAGCTTGTCCCAGGCGCCGGAGAGCGTCATCAGGCCGTTGATCATGCCGCCCCAGGACGGCATCCACAGCATGATCGAGAACACCATGCCCAGCGTCTGCGCCCAGTCGGGCAGCGCGGTGTAGTGCAGGTGATGCGGCCCGGCCCAGATGTACATGAAGATCAGGGACCAGAAGTGGATGATCGACAGCCGGTAGGAATAGACCGGCCGGTTCACCTGCTTGGGGATGAAATAATACATCATGCCGAGGAAGCCGGCGGTGAGGAAGAAGCCGACCGCGTTGTGGCCATACCACCATTGCGTCAGCGCATCCTGCACGCCGGAGAACAGCGAATAGCTCTTCGATCCGAGGAAAGAGGCCGGCACCGCGAGGTTGTTGACCACATGCAGCATCGCGATGGTGACGATGAAGGACAGATAGAACCAGTTGGCGACGTAGATATGCGGTTCCTTGCGCTTCAGGATCGTGCCGAGGAAGACCGCCAGATAGGCGACCCAGACGACGGTCAGGAACAGGTCGATGTACCATTCCGGCTCGGCATATTCACGGCTCTGGGTGATGCCGAGAAGATAGCCGGTGGCGGCCATGACGATGAAGAGTTGGTAGCCCCAGAACACGTACCAGGCGAGATTGCCACCGAAGAGGCGCGCACGGCAGGTGCGCTGCACGACATAGAAGGAGGTCGCGATCAGCGCGTTGCCGCCAAAGGCGAAGATGACCGCCGAGGTGTGCAGCGGCCGCATGCGGCCGAAGTTGAACCAGGGCTCCAGGTTGAGGTCCGGAAAGGCCAGCTGCAGCGCGATGACGACGCCGACCAGCAGCCCGACCAGCGCCCAGAATACGGTCGCGACGGCGCCATAGCGGATGGGTCCGTCCATATAGGCGGATTGATCCACCGGCGGTTCCGGCTCGAAACTGACGTTGCGCAGCAGCACGATGGTGCCGATGGCCAGAACGGCGAACAGCACCCACATATGCGCGCGGAACGGAGCATCGGCGGCGAAGCCGGCGCCGAGCAGCGCCAGGAACGTCGCCAGGCTCATCCAGGCAATTTCGGCTCCATATCTCATCGAGCGATCCCTCGGCTTGTCCAGCATCGAGACCACATCCCCATGCGGTCTTTCCTGCCCCGTTTCCGACAAAGCGAAGGCGTCCGCCTTGATCCAGGTCAAAGCCTCGACGGTCGCTCCTTGCCAGTCTTGACGGCTGGACAAGGGGTGCGGAGGGCGTCTGTGCGAGGTGAACGACAGGTAAGGACCATGGCGGCCGGCGAGCCACCACGCTCGGGGGCAGCCATGCGGGAAGAGGTAAGACGCCCGGCGCTGGTCATGCAGCGTGTCCATGAAAACAAGCTCGCGCTCTGCGCGGCGCTGGAGGCAGTGGCCGATGCTTTGCCGGATGGCGTGTGCCGGGCCGAATGCCTGCGCATAGCCAGCCTGCTGGTACCGCTGCTGCGGCAGGCGCACGCTTATGAGAATGATGTGATCTTTCCGGCCTTCGCTGCGGCTTCAGCCGACGCCGACCTGACCATTCATCGACTTCGCGTCGAACATGTCGAGGACGAGAGTTTTGCCGACGAAGTGACCGAGATCCTGCTGGCCGTCGGTCACGGCGAACCGATCGCCAATGCCGAAGCGATGGGCTTCATGCTGCGGGGACTGTTCGAAACGCTGCGGCGTCACATCGCCTTCGAACGGGAGCATGTGCTACCGGCTATCCTGGGCTAGAAAACGCCAACCGCCCTCAGTGCCCGGCGCGGGCCTCCAGCCTTTCACGCCGCGCCACGGTGACGTGGCGGTTGTTCTCGATGCTGATGACACCATCGGCGCGTAGCTTGGTGAACTGCCGCGAGACCGTCTCGATGGTGAGGCCGAGGAAATCGGCGATGTCGGCGCGCGTCAGTGGCAGGTCGAAGGTTACCTTTTCCTCGCCTTCGCCCAAGGTCGGGTCGATGTGATTGGCGATCAGCAGCAGGAAGCTCGCGACCTTCTCCGCCGCCGTCTTGCGGCCAAGCGTCAGCATCCAGTCACGCGCCTCGTCGAGTTCCTTCAGCGTCTGGCGCAGCAACCGGTTTTCGAGCTCCGGGCTCTGCTTCATCATCCGCTCGATGGCAGCCTTGGGAAAGCTGCACAGCGACACGTTCGTCGCAGCCTCGGCATTGACGGCGCTTTCGCTCTTGAACGGGCGTCCCAGAAAATCGGGCGCGAACTGCAGGCCGACGATCTGCTGGCGGCCATCGGACAAGGTCTTGGTGAGTTTGACGACACCAGCCAGCACGTTGGAGTAATGATCTACCGTCTCCATGTCGCCGACCAGTTCCGCACCCGGCTCGATGCTCTGCTTGGAAGAGGACTTCGCCAGCGCCACAAGCTGCTCGGAATCGAGCGCGCCGCAGACACCACGATGGCGCGCCTCGCATGCCTGGCAGAGAACCGGAATCCCTGCGTTATGAACATCCTGTCGCAGGTTCATGCCAATCGCGCCCCCGCGTTGCTAACCCTTTCCTTCTACCCCGTCCGGCCCAGGAAATCCCGCGTCAGTTTGTCTCCGGCGCGATTTGACCTGGATCAAGAGCCCGATCCGGCGCGCGGTTCATGATCGCGGTCAGGAGAAATCGATGATCTCGAGGGCTGCCATGCAGGACATTTTCCTCAATCGTTATTCGGCCCCGGTGCCGCGCTACACCAGCTATCCGACGGCGCCGCATTTTCATCCGGCCGTCACGGCACAGACCTATCGCGACTGGCTGACGGCATTGCCTGCCAGCAGCACGCTGTCCCTCTACGCCCATGTTCCTTATTGCGACCGGCTGTGCTGGTTCTGCGCCTGCCACACGAAACAGACGCTCTCCTATGCGCCGGTCCGGCGCTATGTCGATGCCTTGCGACGGGAAATCAGGACAGTCGGCGCCTTGCTCGATGGCTCATGCGAAGTGAGCGCACTGCATTTCGGTGGCGGTTCGCCGACATTGCTCAGCCCGCACGACATGATCCTGGTGGACACAGCGCTGCGCACGGCATTCCGGTTCCATGCCGACGCCGAAATCAGCGTCGAGATCGACCCCAACGACATGGACGATGGGCGTTTCGATGCCCTGGCGGCAATCGGCATGACCAGGGCCAGCCTCGGCGTGCAGGACTTCGACGAAACCGTGCAGCGCGCGATCAACCGCGAGCAGAGTTTCGAACAGACCCGCTGGGTGGTCGAGAGCGTCAGGGCGCGCGAGGTCTCTTCGGTCAATCTCGATGTGCTTTACGGCCTGCCTTATCAGACGGTGACCACCGTCGCGCGCACCGTCGAACAGGTACTCTCTTTGCGTCCCGACCGCATCGCGCTGTTTGGCTACGCGCATGTGCCATGGTTCAAGAAGCACCAGAAGATGATCGACGAAGCTGCCTTGCCCGGCGCCGCCGAGCGGCTGGCGCAATCGCAGCTGGCGGCGGAAATGATCGCCGGCGCCGGCTATGTGGCAATCGGACTGGACCATTTCGCCTGGCCGGACGACAGCATGGCACGGGCATTGACGGACGGCTCCCTCAAACGCAACTTCCAGGGCTATACGGTCGACAGCGCCGATGCGCTGATCGGGCTGGGCGCGTCCTCGATCGGGCGACTGCCGCAAGGCTATGTCCAGAACATGCCGGCGACCGGCGAATACCAGAAGCTGGTGGAAAAAGGCGAACTGGCGACGGTGCGCGGCATCACCCTGACGCAGCAGGATCGCGCACGCGGCTGGGTGATCGAGCGGCTGATGTGCGATTCTGCATTCTCGCAAGCCGAGCTTCTGGTGCGGTTCGGCGAGGCCGCCGGACCCGTCCTGCGCGATGCCTATATCCTTGCCGTCGACCCGTCGAGCGGCCTGGTTGCCTATGGCGGCACGTTCAGTGTCGCCGAGCAGGCCAAGCCTTTCGTGCGCTCCATCGCGGCGCATTTCGACAGTTATCTTGCGACAGGTGCTGCCCGCCATTCGGCGGCGGTGTGACAAGCTGATCCAGCGCGCCGGACGGAAACGGGTTTCGAAAGCCGGCGACTTCGTCTAGGGCCTGAGCATGGATTTTCAGGCACTGACCCAAACCGCCGTCGATTTTGTCCGGGCCAACCAGGGATGGGGTTTCCTGGTCGTCATGGCGCTCGCGTTCGGCGAATCCCTCGCCTTCATCTCCCTGCTGGTGCCGGCGACCGTCATCCTGCTCGGTATTGGTTTCCTCATCGGCGAGAGCGGCATTTCGTTCTGGCCATTGTGGGCGGCAGCGGCGATCGGCGCCTTCTTCGGCGACTGGCTCTCGTTCTGGATCGGCCAGAAGCTGAAGCACGACGTGGTGCGCTATTGGCCGTTGTCGCGCAATCCGGGCCTGCTGGAGCGCGGCCACCGCTTCTTCGAACGCTGGGGCTTGCTCGGCGTCTTCATCGGACGCTTCTCCGGACCGCTGCGTGCGTCGATGCCACTGGTGGCCGGCATCTGCGAGATGTCGCCTCTAGCCTTCCAGCTTGCCAATGTGACGTCGGCAATGCTGTGGGCAGCCGGCATCCTCGCACCCGGCGCTTTCGGTCTCAAATGGGCACAGGGCTGGATCTGACGCTCGACCACATCGATCACGCAAAGTTCATCCACGCGTGACTTAATCCCGCCAGCCTGGTTCGCGAGAGAGGAGACGGAGTGGCCGCGATGATCTCGCGACCTCGGGGATGAGAGGGACAGTCATGGCAAACGCATGTTCGGAAGGCGTTGACATCGGCTTCGCGACGCTTGGCTATGCAAAGGTCGCGGTGCTCGGCGTGGTACAGGGCATCACCGAATTGCTGCCGATCTCGTCTACCGCACATATGCGCATCGTACCGGCCCTGCTCGGCTGGCAGGATCCAGGCTCCGCGTTCTCCGCAGCCATGCAGTTGGCAGCGCTGGCGGCAGTGATCAGCTATTTCTGGCGTGATGTGACCGGCCTTGTCGGCGGCTCGGTGACGGCCCTGCGTACCGGCAACTTTGCCAGCCCAACCTGGCGCCTGGCCATCGGTATCGTGCTGGCAACCATTCCCATCGTGATCGGTGGCCTGTTGTTGTCACCGCTGCTCAACCGCTGCGACTCGCCCCTGCGCGGCATCGTGGTGATCGGCTGCTCGATGGTAGCATTGGCCGTGCTGCTCGGTGTCGCCGAGCGGATGGCAAAGCATCGCCGGACGGTGGAGGAAATGCGCCTGCGTGACGCGCTGATCGTCGGCGTCGCCCAGGTTGGTGCCCTGATCCCTGGCATCTCGCGGTCCGGTTCGACGCTCACGGCGGCGCTGTTTCGCGACCTCAAGCGCGAAGAGGCCGCGCGCTTCTCCTTCCTGATCGGCATTCCGGCGATCGCACTTGCCGGCCTGCACGAGATCTGGGTGCTCCACAAGGCGCACATCCCGTCCGAAGCCTGGCACGTCCTGATCTTCGGTCTCGTTATCGCCAGCCTTTCAGCCTTTGCGGCAATCTGGGGGCTGATGCGTTTCCTGGAGCGCTTTTCGACCTGGCCATTTGTCTTCTACCGCGCCGCCATCGGCATCCTGCTGCTGGTCGGCGCAGCCGTTGGCTGGCTGGCATGATCCAGGCAGTCTCGCCTATTGCGGGTTCTCCAGGCTGAACAACTCGCTGTGTTCGTCATAAGCGAACAGCTCGGCGTAGCGCGCCCATGAAATCACCGTCTTGAGCGTTTCGTCGGCATAGTCCTCGGTCATGTAGTCTTCCAGCTCATTGCGGAAGCGCGCTACGGGCGCAACGTGGGACGGACGCTCGTCGAGCACCCTGCGGATCAGGCCGATCAGCGGCACATAGGCCGAGATGTGCTCGGCAAACAGCCGCTTGCGATCGTCCGTTTCCATATGGGCAAAGCGCTTGCCGGCATCCGTCAGTTCGATATCACCTTCGCTGAGCTGGGCCAGGCGCAGCAGTTGCAGCGTCTCGCCGAGATGGAAGATCTCGTCCGCCTCCATCTGCAAGGCACCCGCCAGCACAGGCAGGTCGGCACGCCCATCATAGGGGGCAGCGGCCAGCGCCTCGATCAGACCGGCGAGCACGTTGGTCGAGACATGGGTCAACACCATGCCGATGCCAGCGCCGGGGATACCTTCCTTGGAAAGAGCCTTGGGTTCGGCGCGCTGCGTCATGATGGCATAGATGGAATCGACCAGTTGCCGGAAGACTGGATCGAGGCGGTTGCGCGGGTGCGGGAGGTCGACCTTCAGTTCGCGCGCGACGCGACCCGGATTTGAGGAGAATACGAGGATACGGTCGCACATCAGCACCGCCTCCTCGATGTTGTGGGTGACGATCAGCACCGACTTGATCGGCAGGCGACCTTCTACCCAGAGATCGATCATGTCGGTGCGCAGCGTCTCGGCGGTCAGCACGTCGAGCGCCGAGAACGGTTCGTCCATCAACAGCAGGTCGGGATGCACCACCAGTCCACGTGCGAAGCCAACGCGCTGGCGCATGCCGCCCGACAGCTCCTTCGGGAAAGCGTTCTCGAAACCGTCGAGGCCGATCAGGTCGATAGCCGCCAGCGCGCGCGAGCGGCGTTCGGCGCGATCGACCCCTTGCGCCTCCAGGCCAAGTTCGACGTTCTGCAGAACGGTGAGCCACGGAAACAGCGCGAAGGACTGGAACACCATAGCGACGCCCGATGGCGGCCCCTGGATTTCCGAGCCCCGGCACTCGGCGACGCCGGACGACGGCGCAACCAGACCGGCGATGATGCGCAGCAGCGTCGACTTGCCGGAGCCCGAGCGACCGAGCAGACCGACCAGCTCGCCCTCGCGAATGGTCAGGTCGACATTTTCCAGCACCGTCACGTCCTTGCCGCTGCCCTTCGGAAAGGATCGCGAGACCTGGCGGATATCGATGAGCGGCTTCCTGATGACTTGATCGAGCATTGCAGGGCTCCCGATGGAATGGTTCACGCAAGACGCAGCCGGCGCTCGCCAAAGGCATAGAGCGGGCGCCAGACCAGACGGTTGAAGAGAGTGACGAAGAGGCACATGACGACGATGCCGAGCACGACGCGCGGAAAATCACCGGCGGACGTCGCCTTGGAGATGTAGGCGCCAAGGCCGCGCGCGGTAAGCTGTTCGTTGCCCCAGCTCGCCACTTCGGCAACGATCGAGGCGTTCCACGAGCCACCCGACGCGGTGATCGCACCAGTGATGTAGTACGGAAAGATGCCGGGCAGGATCACCTTGAACCACCAGCGCCAGCCCGCGATGTGGAAGCTGCGCGCCGCTTCCTTGAGGTCGCTCGGGAAAGCCGAGGCACCGGCGATGACGTTGAACAGGATGTACCACTGCGTGCCCAGGATCATCAGCGGAGAGAGCCAGACGTTCGGGTTGAGATCGTAGTGGGCGATCAGCACCACGAACACCGGGAAAGCGATGTTGGCGGGAAAGGCGGCCAGGAACTGCACCAATGGCTGCACCTTCTCGGCAAGCTTCGGGCGCAGGCCGATCCAGACTCCCACCGGCACCCACAGCAGTGTCGCCAGCGCCATCAGCACGATGACGCGCGCCAGCGTGATGAAGGCGTCGGTGAGCACGGTGGCGACGTCGAGCCAGCCGACAGTGGTCCTGAGATAGGCAATGCTGATATAGGCGCCATAGGCGGCGCCCAGCGCGATGAGCCCGATCCAGAGCCCGTCAGCCAGGCGTGAACGCGCCGCGCCGTTTCCAAGCTCGGCGCTCCCGAAAGCCGGCATTGCAGGCAGGCGAAGGGTCCATACCGTCCGCGCCAGCCAGGCAAGCGGCGTGACGAGGACACGCACCAGCCGGGAGCGGCGGAGCAGGTCGAGCATCCAGGACTGCGGCGCATCCGCCGATGCCGTCGTCTCGAAGCGGAACTTGTCGGCCCAGGCCACCAGCGGGCGAAACAGCAACTGGTCATAGAGGATGATCACCACCAGCATGGTGATGACGGCATAGACGATCGCCGCGATGTTCTGCTGCTGGATGGCCAGCGCCACATAGGAGCCGACGCCCGGCAGGGTCACGGTGGTGTTGCCGACGGTGATCGCCTCCGACGCGACCACGAAGAACCATCCGCCCGACATCGACATCATGGCGTTCCAGACCAGACCGGGCATGGCGAAGGGCACGTCGAGCCGCCAGAAGCGCTGCCAGCCGGTCAAATGGAAGCTGCGGGTCGCTTCCACCAGGTCGGCCGGCGCATTGCGCATCGACTGGTACATGGAAAAGGTCATGTTCCAGGCCTGGCTGGTGAAGATGGCGAACACCGAGGCCAGCTCCGCCCCCAGCACCGAGCCGGGGAACAGATTGAGGAAGAAGGTGACGGTGAAGGTGAGGAAGCCGAGGATCGGCACCGACTGGAGGATGTCCAGCATCGGCACCAGCACCATCTCGGCACGCCGGCTTTTCGCGGCGGCGGCGGCATAGATGAAGGTGAAGATGGTGGACAGCACGATCGCCAGCAGCATGCGCAGCGTGGTGCGCAGCGCATAAACCGGCAGATTGGCGGGATCGAGCGAAAGCGGGGTCGCGTCGAGCGCCGACAGTGGCTCGGTGGTGACTTCCGCGCCATAGGCAATCAGCACGATCGCGCCGACAACCAGCAGGAGCGCCATGATATCCCACGCGCTCGGCAGCACCGAGCGCCGGATGGCCAGCGGAACGTATTTCTGGACCGGCATGACGCACCCCCGTCAGCAAGGGGAAATGGATGATTGTGAGCGAAGGCTCCGTCTCATCGACGCAGCTTTCGCGCAAGTCCTATTTTCAGGCGTGTGTCGGCATTGTGACGGCGGTTTCCAGCCAAGGCTGAAAAACGAACACAAAACCGTGAACAGCCGAAAAAGCGAAGGGCAAGCAGGCAGTTGGTTCTCTTTGGCAGGCTGCAAGTGTGCTGGACGTTCAGCTTGGCTTCCCGCTCCAACCATGGCGATACAAGGCATGTCGCGCTTTCTGGCAACCATACTCCGCAGACGCGCCAGGAAGAGACGGCTCGTCGGCCTTCAAGACACTTTACGCTCCGGCAGACGGCGCCGGGTGATGGCGACGTGGAAGTTCGAGCCGTGCAGCAGGCCGGCATCGTTGAAGTCGAAGGTCGGATTGTGCAGGGGCGCGGAGTTCTCGCCATTGCCGACGAAGACAAAACAGCCCGGGACATGGTCGAGGAACCGGGCGAAGTCTTCCGAACCGGTCATCGGCTCCCGCGCGGTCGCCACCGCCTGCGGTTCGAAGACGGTGGCGGCTGCGGCAAAAGCCTCTTCAACCAGCGCCGCGTCATTCACCAGCGGCACGAATTCGCGCGTGTAGATCACCTCGGCGCCGACATTATGGGCGAGTGCGGTGCCCTCGGCGATGATGCGCATCTGCCGCTCGATCTCGGCGCTGACCTCCGGCCGGAAGCTGCGGGCATCGCCGAGAATCCGGGCAAGGCCGGGCAGTGCGTTGCGCGTGCCGTCGGTGATCAGCTCGGTGACAGAAACGACGCCGATATCAGTCGGGCTGAGGCGGCGCGACACGATGGTCTGCAAATTGGTGACGAGCGCGCAGGCGGCGACCAGCACCTCATTGCCCCAATGCGGCCTGGCGGCATGGCCGCCGACTCCCTTGAGCACGATCTCGAAATTGTCCTCGGCCGACATGAACGAGCCGGCACGCGTCTCGAAATGGCCGACCGGCAGCCCGGGCATGTTGTGCAGGCCGTAGATCTCCTCGAACGGAAAATGCGTCATCAGTCCGTCGTCGAGCATGGCGAGTGCGCCCTTGCCCCATTCTTCGGCTGGCTGGAAGATGAAACGAACGGTGCCATCGAACCCACCCTCCTCGGCCAGTCGCCTGGCTGCACCAAGCAGCATGACGGTGTGGCCGTCATGGCCGCAGGCATGCATGACACCCGGATTCTGTGACCGATGGTCGGCGCTTCCCTGTTCACTGATGCGCAAGGCATCCATATCGGCACGCAACGCAATGGCGCGATTGCTCGAGCCGCGCTTCAGCGTGCCGACGACGCCGGTGCCGCCGACACCTTCGGCGACATCGAGACCGAATTCGCGCAGCTTCGCGGCAACGAAGGCCGCGGTGCGCGTTTCCTCGAAACCGAACTCCGGATGGGCGTGCAGATCGCGCCGCCACGCCGTCATGTCGCGTTCCAGCAGAGCTGTGTCGGTCATGCGGAAACTCCCTCGCGGTTGGCGACCATGGCCGGGCTGGCGCCGACGAGCAGTTCGTAGAGACCTGGATCGGTCGCGCCTTCGGTGTTGACGAGAAGGATGCGGGACGCAGCGTCGAGACGCAGCGCCGCCTTCAGTTCGGGATCAGCCAGCGCGCGGGTCAGCCCGGCGAGGCCGACACAACCGCTTTCACCGGACACGATCGCCGGATCCCGCCCCGCCGGCCGCGCCAGGCGCCGCATGGCCGCGATGGCGTCGTCTTCCTCAACGGCCATGAAGGCATCGGCGGCACGCGACAGCACGCGCCAGGCGACCAGCGAAGGCTCATAACATTCCAGCATCGCCATCACGGTCGGTTCGCCATGCTCGATCCTGGCGACACGACCGGCATGGGCGGTTGCCAGGATGCAGGCGGCGCGAGCCGGCTCGACCACGACGAAGTTCGGACGGCTTTCGCCAAGTGTGTCGGCGAAGTGCCCGGCCAGCGCGGCAGCGATGCCGCCGACGCCGGCCTGCACGAAGACATGGGTCGGCGGCCTGTCGAGCTGGTTCAACGCTTCGTGCGCTATGGCGGTGTAGCCCTGCATGACCAGGCCTGGAACGCGCTCGTAGCCCGGCCATGACGTATCCGACACGATCGACCAGCCTTCGCGCTCGGCAACGCGTGCGGCCTCGGCCACCGTCTCGTCATAGGTGCCGTGGATGCGCACGATCTCAGCACCGAAGCGGGCGATCGCGGCGACGCGGTCGTCGCTGACACCAGCATGGACGAAGACAACGGACTTCGCGCCGACAAGCTGCGCCCCTTGCGCGACCGAGCGGCCGTGATTGCCGTCGGTGGCGCAGGCAAAGGTCTTCCTCGCGGCCAGCGCCCGTACGCTCGGGCGACCAAGATCGGCAAAACCGAGGTCACAGTCGAAATGAAGCGCCGCTTCTTCCAGCACCAGCCGGATCACCGCATAGGAACCACCGAGCGCCTTGAAGCTGCCGAGGCCGAGGCGCTGACCTTCGTCCTTCACATGGATCGCGCCGACACCCAGCGCATCCGCCAGCGCCGGCAAGGCCAGCAGCGGCGTGGCGCCTGCATTGTCGCGAAATTCGAGGAAACGCCCCACCGCGCTCGTGGCTGAAGCGCCGAGCATCTCGGCATCGACCGGAAGCAAAGGGGTGTTGTGGTCGGGATTGCTGTTGAGCAGGAACATTGTGGCTCTCTCCAGAGCAAATCCAGGAAAAGGGCGCAGCGGCTTTCCGTCCGGAATTGCGTAAAACAAAGAGGTAGAGCGTTTCCGCATTTCCGCGAAAAAACGGAAACACTCCGGGTTTCCGTGAAGATGTATTGCATCAGAAGCGCAAATTGCGCTGTATTCTACCCGGACTCGCGCAAGTTTGTTTCATGGAGCATGATGGTGGCGAAACCGGCAGTCGAGCTCGACAGTTTCGATCTGGCGATCCTCGCCATCCTGCAGAAAGACAACGCAACGCCGCAGCGGCTGATCGGCGAGGCAGTGAACCTTTCCGCGCCGGCAGTGCAGCGGCGCATCCGGCGCCTCGAAGAGGCCGGAGTGGTCGCAGCCAATGTCGCCATCGTCGATCCCGCCAAGGTCGGGCAGGCCATCACCATCTTCGTCGAGGTGGAGGTGGTCAGCGAGACCGCCGAACTGCTCGACGTGGCCAAGCGGGAGTTCTCGGCAGCGCCGGAAGTGCAGCAATGCTATTATGTGACCGGCGAAGCGGATTTCATCCTGATCGTCATCGTACCGAGCATGGCCGACTATGAAGCGCTGACGCGCCGCCTGTTCTTCTCCAACAACAACGTCAAGAAATTCCGCACCTTCGTTGCCATGGACCGCGTCAAGGTCGGGCTCACCGTGCCGTTGACGCCGTCCGGCGCGGCTTAATACCAAAGTCCTGGATGTCGACACATCCAGGACGCCTCAATCGCCGGCGCGGCCCATCCGGGCCGCTTGGCTTACGCGCCAATGGGCGCGGCGCGCGGTCGCGCGCTCCAACGGTCATTCGATATGACCGTTGGTGCTGGTCCGGGTCGTGCGAATTGCCTGGGCAAAAGATATGCAAAGTGAAGTCGCAAATTCTTGATAATCATACTCAACAATGTTAGGTCGCTCTCGCTCGTATGAGCCGAGACCTGAGTGGATCATCACCAACCGCCGGATCGTCTCGGCTCCGTAAAGTGGAGACGAGACCTTGCAAGACGATATGCGCCTCACTGTCGCGACGCGGACAGGCCGGAAGACCTCATTTGGCCAGGTGCTGCGCACCGTGGCGCTCGCGGGCATCATCGCGGTGAACGTCGCCCCTGCGCTGGCGCAACAGGCGATCGAGAACAACGCGCCGAGCGTGGTGCCCGCCGGTGAAAGCACGGCTGCGCCAAACACGAATTCGGCGCAGGGTGGAGCGATGGCTCCGGCTCCCGCGGCTCAGCCCGCTCCGGCGATGCAACCCGCGCCTGCTATGTCGGCGCAGCCTGCCCCGGCAGCGCAGCCCGCACCCACCGAATTGGCCCCGGCGCCCGGCGCTGAACCAGCATCGACCGCCAAGGCGACCCTACCGCACAATTTGTCCCCCTGGGGCATGTTCATGAGCGCGGACTGGGTGGTGAAAGGCGTGATGATCGGCCTGGCCTTCGCCTCGCTGGTGACCTGGACGGTGTGGCTTGCCAAATCGCTGGAGATCGCAGGTTCCAAGGCACGCCTTGCCAAGGCCCTGCGCGGCATCACCGGCGCACGCCGGCTCGAAGACGCGACACAGGCACTCGGCAAGGGTGCCGGCATCGGCGGCGTGCTGGTGCGCGCAGCGACCGAAGAACTGGAAATGTCGCGCCAGGACGATGGTAGCTACGATGCCGCCGGCGTCAAGGAGCGTGTGGAATCGCGGCTGATGCGTCTGCAGGCGCAGGCCGGCCGCCGGCTCAGCCGCGGCACCGGCGTGCTCGCCACGATCGGCTCGACCGCGCCGTTTGTCGGCCTGTTCGGCACGGTCTGGGGTATCATGAACTCCTTCATCGGCATTTCCGAAGCGCAGACCACCAATCTTGCCGTCGTCGCTCCGGGCATCGCCGAAGCGCTGCTGGCAACCGCCGTCGGCCTGATCGCCGCGATCCCGGCGGTGGTGATCTACAATGTCTTCGCCCGCTCCATCACCGGCTATCGCCAGGGCCTGGCTGACGCCGCGGCCGGCGTGCAGCGCCTGGTCAGCCGCGATCTCGATCGTGTCGGGCCGGCTCATGCCACGGCGCGCCCGCACGTCGCGGCACCGGCTGGCAGGCCGGCGAACGGCCATCAGGCTCCATCGGTAGCCCTCTAGGAGAAGCGCGATGGCCGGCGGCATCAAGCAATCGTTCGACGACGAGGAACTCCAGGAAAACCACGAGATCAACGTGACGCCGTTCATCGACGTCATGCTCGTCCTGCTCATCATCTTCATGGTCGCCGCACCGCTGGCGACCGTCGACATCAATGTCGACCTGCCCGCTTCCACGGCGACGCCCTCCCCCAAGCCTGAAGAGCCGCTTTACGTCACGCTGAAGGACGACCTCACCCTGGCCATAGGCCAGAACACCGTCGATCGCCCTGCTTTCCAGCAGCAGCTGGACACCATTGCCAAGGGCGACAAGCAGAAGCGCATCTTCCTGCGCGCCGACCGCGGCGTCGCCTATGGCGAGTTGATGGAGGTGATGAACCTGATGCGCGGTGTGGGCTACCTCAAGGTTGCGCTGGTCGGGCTGGAAACGCTCCCGACAGCGACGCCCGCTCCGGGGGCGGCGCAGTGACAGCGGCGGCGGCACATGGCGGCCTGCTCGGCGGCATGAACCGCCGCGAGCTGGCGTTGTGGTCGGGTGCTGCGCTGATCGTGGCATCGATCCATGCCGGCGGCGGCTGGTATCTGGGCAGCAGGGGTGCCGAAGTCTCCCCGCCGCCCTCGGCACCGCCTGCCGTCATGCTCGAGCTGCCACCCATGGTCATCAATGCCGATCCGGTAGCGGTCGATGCGGCTGACCCGATCGACAGCGTGGCCTCGCCGACACCGCAGCAAATCACGGAACAGATCGACCCTGTCGAACAGGTCGAAAAACCGGTCGAAGAGGTGACGGAACCGGAGCCGGAGGCCGAGACGGCGCCTGAAGTCGCCGAAGAAGTCATACCGGACCTCGTCGAAGCACCCTTGCCGGAAGTGGCAGTGGCTATCCCCGAACCACGCCCCGAGATCGAGAAGCCGAAGCCGGTGGTGAAGCCGGTGCGCGAAAAGAAACCGGTCGAGAAGAAGAAGCCCGAGCCGGTCAAAGAGGCAAAGGCCGAAAAGCCGGAGAAGGTCGAGAAGAAGACGCCTGCCAATTCGGTCGCCCAGCAGAAAGCGGCCAAGGCTGGCGTCAACAGCAAGGTCAATGGCGGGGGCAGCGGCAGCGCAGGCAGCTCGGTGTCGCCGCAGAAATGGAATTCGCAGGTCGTTGCCCATATCAGGCGCTATATGCGGTCGGTGCCGAACATGCGTCGGGGTGGCGTTGCCTATGTCGCCTTCTCCGTCAATTCCAGCGGCGCCGTGGTATCCGCCTCGCTGGTTCGCGCGTCCGGTGAGAAGGCGATCGATGATGCGGCCCTGTCGCTGGTGCGACGCGCATCACCTGTTCCCGCACCACCGGATTCGGTCCCAGCCTCCGGACGCAACCTGCTCATTCCGGTGGAATTGCGAGCGCGCTGACGCAAAAGCTCTCCAACAAACGCGAACGGCGCGGGCTGATGCCCGCGCCGTTTTCATTTCATCTACGAAATGCCAACCGGCACTCAGGCCTTTCCGGTCTTCGGCCCAATCACGAACGCCGTCAGCGCCCCCAGCAACGTCGCGATGCCGGCATATGCAAAGGCGCTGGAGACGCCGATGTGGTCGACCAGCAGGCCGCCGATGACGGCACCTGCTGCAATCGCCACCTGGAAAGCGGTGACCATGAGGCCGCCGGCGCTTTCAGCCTGGTCGGGCGCAGCACGCAGCATCCAGGTCTGCACCGACACCGGGATGGCGCCGAAGGCGAAGCCCCAGGTGGTGACGGCGACGGCGGAGGTCAGCGGCGAGGCGCCGAAGGCCAGCAGCACCAGCGTCGAGATCGCGATCAGAAGCGGCGTCATGCCCAAGGCAAGCTTCAGGCTGCGCTCCACCACGAAGCCACCGACGAGATTGCCGACGAAACCACCGATGCCGAAGGCAAGCAGCACCAGAGAGATGTTTTCGACATTCAGGACCGGAACCTGTTCGAGGAAGGCGCGGACATAGGTGAAGCCCGCGAAATGGCCCGACGCAATGAACAGGATGAACAGCAGGCCGACGGCGATGGCCGGACGCTTGGCGACATCCACCAGCGTGCGCAGGCTGGCGATGCCGGACGGCGGCAGGCTCGGAAGCGTGGCGACCTGCGCCAGCAATGTCACGGCGCCGACAATGGCCGCGATGAGGAAGGCGGTACGCCAGCCCCAGACATCACCGACATAGGCGCCGACTGGCGCGGCGCAGACCGTCGCCACCGAGACGCCGCCCAGGATGATCGACATCGCCCGCGGCAGCAGCCGCACAGGCACCAGCCTCATGGTCATGGCGCCCGACATCGCCCAGAAACCACCGAGCGCGACGCCAAGCACGACACGCGCCGCCAGCAGCATGCCGAGGGAGGAGGCAAATGCCGCGATCAGGCTGGAGATGATGAGCAGGAAGGTCAGCACCCACATGAGGATCTTGCGGTCGAGGCGGCGGGTGATGATCGCCATGGTGGGCGCAGCGATGGCGCCGACGATGGCCGTGGCGGTCACGGCCTGGCCGGCGGCGCCTTCACTGACGCCAAGGTCGTGCGCCATCGGCGTCAGCAGGCTGGCGGGGAGAAACTCCGCCGTCACGAGACCGAACACACCGAGCGCCAGCGAGACGACGGCTCCCCAGGCCGGATCGGCGCGTTCCTCGGCAGAGGACAATACGGGCGCGTCCAGCGCCGCTGTCGCGGGGTCGGTCATGGTCAGTCTCCGAATTGGTTTGCAGTGCAACAGATGGAGGTGACCGCCTGGAGTTTCCATGTTAGAAACACCAATATGCTTGACCGTTCGTCCAAAAATTCATCGCCATTCCCGACCGGAGATCCGCTGACCGACATCCTGCGCGGCCTTCGCCTTGACGGCGTGCAGTACGGCCGCTGCGAAATGAAGGAGCCCTGGGGCCTGGAGTTCCCGGCGCAGGATGCCGCCCGCTTCTACTTCGTCGGCCAGAAGCCATGCTGGATGCGCATGCCCAATGGCGACTGGTTCGAGATGAAAGCCGGCGATGCGGTGCTGGTGCCACGCGGCGCGCCGCACGCGCTGGCGAGTTCGCCCGAAGTGCCGACCACGCAGTTCAAGGGCTACGAGGTCACCGAAATCTGCAAGAACGTCTATTGCATGAGGACGGAGCCCGAGACGGAAAACTGCGCACCGGGCACGCTGCTGTTCTGCGGTACCATGTATTTCAACCTCGACAGGCTGCACCCGCTGCTCGGCATGATGCCGGATGTCATGCGCACGCATGGCCTGGAAGAATACGAGCCAAGCATACCGCATCTGCTGGAGGCGATGGCGCGCGAGATCAACATGGAGCGCGTCGGTTCCGCCGGCATCGTCGCCCGGCTGGCCGATGTGCTGGCTGCCTCGATCATCCGCTCATGGGTCGAGCGTGGCTGCGGCAATTCAAAAGGCTGGATCGCGGCGGTGCGCGACCGCGAGCTCGGCAAGGTGCTGGCGGCGATCCATCTCGAGCCGAACCGTGATTGGAGCGTCGAGACGCTGGCGCGCAGCATGGGCGCCTCGCGCTCAGGCTTTGCCGAACGCTTCGCTTCGACCGTCGGCGAGACGCCCGCCAAATATGTCACGCAGGTGCGCATGCATCAGGCCAGGCAGTGGCTGACGCATGACCGCATGAAGATCGCGGTCGTCGCCAACCGGCTCGGCTATGAATCCGAAGCCGCCTTCAGCCGTGCCTTCAAGCGGGTGATCGGCGCACCACCAAGCCATTTCCGCGGCGAGGATTACATAGAAATTCCGAACATCTGACAGCTTTCCATGGCTGTCAGCCGGCGGCGCTGCCCTGCGCCTCCAGCATCCGCCGTGCGCTTTCTTCGTCGGTGATCAGCACCGTCGGCTTGACGAGATGCATGGCGCCGAGCAGCGCCTCGATCTTTTCCTGCCCACCCGAGGTGAGAATGCGAAGAGGCGCGCGGCGCAGGCGGTCGACTTCCACCGACATCACGCGGTCGTTCACCGGATGCTCGACGAGATCGCCGTTGCGGTTGAAGAAGTGGAACAGAAGGTCGCCGACGGCACCGCGCGCGACAAGCGCTTCGCGGTCCGCCTCCTTCAGGAAGCCGCCGCGATAGAAAGTCGTCGCCGACGCGATGCCACCGATCGAAAGCAAGACGGCGTCCAATGCGTCGGCCATCTCGAAGATTTCTTCCAGCCCGCAGCGCTCCACCAGCGCCACCTTGGTCTCGGCGCTGTCGACCACGGCCGGCGCCGGAATGAGATAGCCGTCGCCCTGGAAGACCTGGGCAAAGCGCCAGGCGAATTCCGCCGGGTTGTAGCGCCGCGCCACGCCGACGCCGCCAAGCAGCGAGATCACCTTGAAATCGTTCAGCGACTTGGCGCCGATGAAAGGCAAGGTCGAAAACAGCGTGCGGCCCCAGCCGACGCCGACGCGCATGCCCGAACGCATGGCTTCCGAAAGATATGCGCCCGTCTTGGCGGCAATGCTGGGGATCGGATCCGACTCCGCACTGGAGAGCGGGGCGACGAGCGCCTGTTCAAGACCGAAGGTCCGCTCCAGGGCCCGTTCCAGCCGCACGATCTCGGACAGTTCGCTTTCGATGGCGATCTTCACCTCATTGCGGGCGCGGGCCTCGGCCAGCATGCGCACGACGGTGACACGGCCGACGCCGAGAACGTCGGCGATCTCGTTCTGGGTCATCTGTTCGATGAAATACATCCAGGCGGCGCGGATGCGCAGGCGATCGGCCTTGCTCTCGGCCGCAACCGTACCGTTCTCACCGGTTCCGCCCTCCGCCGTCCCCGCCTGCCGCTGCGGCTTTCTTGCCACTGCATCCCTCCCCGTAAGCACTGCGAACGAACCGTTCCCCGATTCGTCATACGGCCACTATCGCCTTTTGGCCGGTCCTGCACGATATAAACAATTGGCTGCCACGGCCATGCCGCCTATACCGGCTGATCAGAAGCAGAGAACAGACAATGCTGCGTGAAATCTCCGAAGAGGTCCGCGTCAACCTGAAGGACCGGCTGCGCGACGTGCGCCACGTCATCCGCCGTCACAGGCATGACGGCCAGTTGGCACGGCATGGCGCAGAGACAGCGCGTCCGTCTTTTCCGATCCGCGAGATCGAGGGGCTGCTCAGCCATGCCGCCAGCGCCTTCGACGACATGATGTCGGTAGCCGAAACGCTGGTGCCGCGCGAGCGCAGCGGCCGCATGAACGGGCTGACGCCGAAGCCGCTCGGTGTTTACTTTACCTATGGCGATGCGGCGCTGGCCGGCGAACGCGCGTTCCGGCGCGACATGTATGCGCTGGTCAAGGCCGTGCTTGCCGAGCGGAAGGCGGACAGCGTTCGGGTGCGCGAAGCCAATTTCACCGGCGTGCACGCAGCGGTCGAGCGACAACATGCCGAACTCCTCGACAGGCTGAGCCGCGAAAGCGACTGGGCCGGCCGCGTCGCACTGGTTGCGGCATTGAGCGCGGCCCTTCTCGTGGAATTCCTCCACCATGACCCGCTGCGACCAGCCGAGACACCATCGGCTGGCATCGCCCCGGGCCGCACATTTGCGGTTTCCTGCCTGGCGCCGGTCGCGCTCGCGGTCGGGCTTGCCAGCGTCGACACCAGCACGAAGCCCGAACCCGACCTGCTCGAGATCGCCCTGCTCGCCACGGATGCCAGATTCGACCGCATCCTGGCGGCCTGCAACGGCAACGATCCGCTGGACGAGCTGACGACGGTGTTCGCCACGCTGCAGGCACATCTGCTGTAAAACGCCGAGCGTCCGCCCGGACGCTCGAACGTTTTCGGCAGCTTATGCCTTCGCCAGCTCAACGATGCGCTTCTTGGCACGCGAGATCGAGGCCGGGCTCATCGACAATTCGGTCAGCCCCATGCGCAGGAATTCCGGAATGAGATCCGGACGGGCAGCGGCCTCACCACACATGCCGACCATGATGCCGGCTTCGACAGCGGCCTTCGCAGTCATCTCGATCGCCGCCATGACCGCCGGATTGGCGACATCGTTCAGCGCGCCAACCGTAGGATTGAGGCGGTCCGCGGCCATGACATACTGGGTCAGGTCGTTGGTGCCGATGGAGAAGAAGGCTACCTCTTTCGCCAGCAACGGAGCGATCAGCACGGCTGCCGGCGTCTCGATCATCACGCCCAGCTGGAAATGCGCGAAAGGCACGCCGTCACGCTGCAGCTCGCCGGCGCATTCGTCGATCAGCGCCTTGGCCCGCCGCACCTCGCCGAGATCAGCCACCATCGGCAGCATCACCTTGACGTTGCCGTGCACGGCGGCACGCAGCAACGCCTTGAGCTGCGGCTTGAAGATGTCGGGCCGGTCGAGGCACATGCGAATGCCGCGCCAGCCGAGGAACGGATTTTCCTCTTCCGGAAACTCGATGCCGGCAACCGGCTTGTCGCCGCCGATGTCGAGCGTGCGCACGATGACGGGATGCGGCGCAAAGGCTTGCGCCAGTGCCGCATAGGTCTCGGCCTGCATGTCTTCCGACGGCAGATGCATGTGGCGCATGAACAGGAGCTCGGTGCGGAACAGGCCGACGCCCATGGCGCCTGCCGCCTGCGCCGCCTCGATCTCTTCCAGCGACCCGATATTGGCGGCCACTTCGATGACGGTGCCATCGGCGCGCTTCGGCGCGACATCCTTGAACACGTCGAGCGCGTGGCGCTCCTTGGCTGCCGCCTCGATGCGGTTGGCATAGTCGGCCTGGGTATCCGCGGCCGGGTCGGCAACGACGAGGCCGCTGTTGCCGTCGAGGGCAACCTGCTTTGCATCGCGGAGTTCCATGACCCGAACGCCAAGCCCGAGTACCGCCGGAATACCGTGCGAACGGGCGATGATGGCGATATGCGAGGTCGCTCCGCCATGGCCGCAAACGATGCCGCCGATACGCTTCAGCGGCGCGCGCGACAGATCCCATGCGCCGATGTCCTCGGCGATCAGGATCGCCCCCTGGGGAATATCCTCCAGGCTGATATCGTCCTGGCCGAGCAAGGCAAGGCAGATCTGGCGACCGACCGCCTGGACATCGTCGGCGCGGGCATTGAGATAAGGATCCTCGACCGACCCGAATTCCGCGGCGAGCCTGGCGGCGGTGGCGATGACGGCGGCGACGGCGTCGCTGCCACCGCGGATCATCGCCTCGGCGTCGCCGATCAGCGTGTCGTCGGCGGCAAGATCGCGCAGGGCAGCGACGATGCCGCGGTCACCACCGGCCAGGGTTTCGCTGGCCAGCGCCTTGTCCATGCGCGCCTGTACGGCAGCGACGGCATGACCGAAGCGCACGATCTCGGCCTCAGCCTCCTGCGAGGTGAGTGTGCGTGCCTGCGGGCGGATTTCCGGCGGGAAATGCGCGAAGGCCGGACCGACGGCAACGCCTTCGCTGGCGGCAATGCCACGCAGACCGTTCGATGGCGTCGCCTCAAGCGCGACGGCGAGCACAGCAGGCTTGGCCGCCTCGCCATTGAGTTCCTTGTGCTCGCCACCGGCATCGTCTTCCTCGACACCGGCGCGTGGGTTTTCCAGGTAGCCGATCAGCGCCTCGACCGCTTCGGCGGCATCGGCGCCATTGGCGCGCACGGTGACTTCCTGGTTCTCCTTCACGCCCAGGAGCATCAGCTTGACCGAGCTCTTGGCGCTCACCGCCTTGCCCGCCTTCACGATTTCGACCTCGGACTCGAAGCTCTTGGCAAGCCGCACGAAGCGGGTCGCGGGGCGAGCGTGCAAACCTTCATGCACTCTGACGATGGTCGAGCGTTCCATACAGGCAATCCTATCAGATATTCCGGCCCTGGAGTGTTGCTCCAACCCGAAGCTGCGCGATTGAAAAGAAAAAGCGCCACGACCTGCGCAGGGCCGCGGCGCCAGGAATCAGGCGGCGATGGTGATCAGGGCGTCCTGCCTGAGGGCCTGGACGAGTTCCTCGGCGTCGACGGCACTGGCGCAGATTTCACCAGGCCGTTCCGCTTCCGTCGCACCGTTGAACGAGATGACGACGTGGCCGATCTCGCGCACCTTGCTCCACGCGGTGGAGCCGATTGCGGTGATCGTTGCCGACACCGCGCCGATGGCGATCGACGCGCCGACCTGCGGCGCGCCGTCGCTGGGGCCCTGTACGGCCTTGTGCATCACCGAGACCTCGGCGAGCTCCGGCGGCGAGCCATCCGCGAACAGGATGACCACACCGCCCTCGGCGAGATCCGCCACTTCGGGTCCAACTGCGGTTACCCGCGTTTCCAACAGAACCGTCATGATGCGGCGGTACTCCTTCTTGTCGTTACAGGACCAGCAGACTGACTACCCATGCGAGAAGCACGGACACGGGACCCATGATCTGGCGGCTGATGAGCACCGCCGGCACACCGATCTCGATCGTCTTGGGCTTGGCTTCACCAAGCGCCAGACCGACCGGAACGAAGTCGCAGCCGACCTGGGTATTGTAGGCAAACAGCGCCGGCAATGCCATTGCAGGCGAGATGGTGCCATTGGCGATCTGCGGGCCGATGATGGCGACGCCGATGACCTGGGCGATGACCGCTCCCGGCCCGAGAATGGGCGAGAGGAACGGCAGGCCGCAGATCGCCGAGATGATCAGCAGGCCGACGATGTTGTTGGCGAGCGGGCCCATCGGCTGCGCCAGCACGTCGCCGATCCCGGTGTACAGGATCAGGCCGATCAGCATGGTCACGAACGCCATGAAAGGCAGAACGTTGCGGATCACCTGGTCGATGGTGCGGCGACCGGCATTGAAGAAGATGCCGACGACACGCCCCATGACGCGGCCGATCGAAGAGATCAGCCCGATCATGCCACCTTCGCTCGGCTGCGGCTGGGCCGCGGCCGCCGGCGAATTGCTGTTGCTCGAACTCATTGCCGCTGCTCCCCCCGCAGTGGTTACCGCCTCCGAGCCGTCGGCCATGACGATGTTGGCCGGCTTGACGCCCGAAACATAGATGTCTTCCAGGATGAACTGGGCGAGAGGCCCGGACTGGCCGACCGGCGTGACGTTGACGGTCGGGATGCGCTTGCGTGGATAGACGCCGCAGCGCGCAGTACCACCACAGTCGACGACGACAACTGCCATCTCGCCTTCGATGGGGGGCGACTTGAAGCCGTCGACGGCTTCAGCCCCGGTCATTTCGGCGATCTGCTGCGCGATCGGATGGATGCCGCCGCCGGTGACGGAGACGACCTTGTTGCGCTGCGCGGTCGGCTCGATGACGAGCGGACCGCCCCAGCCTCCGGAGCCCTTGGAGATTTTTACGGCCTTGTAGGTCTTTGCCATGATGTTTCCCGCCCCTTACAGCTCGACGCCCTGGCGGCGCGCCATGATGGCGGTGATGCGCTCGGTCAGCATGCCCTTGAGCAGGATCACGACGAGGCCGACGATGGCGTACCAGATGGCCACCTTGATATGGTAGCCGGCAACGACAACGCCCTTCTTCTCCAGTTCGAGCAGCGCGACCAGCACGCCGCCCCAGACGAAATACTCGCCGGGATTGATGTGCGGGAACAGACCGAGCGGTGGATGCACATAGGACACGGCCGCGTCATAGAAGGCCGGCTTGTGCTTTTCTTCGAGGAAGGAGCCGAAGGTATAGGCCATCGGATTGGTCAGGAAGAAGACGGCAAGCAGCGGCAGCACCGTGTAACGGGTGAGCGCGATGCGACCGGCGCCACGGGCAAGACCATGCACGCGCTCTTCGCCGACCAGTTCGGTGATGGCGTAGAACGCCGTCATCAACACTACCAGTGTCGGAATGATGCCGGTGACGAAGCCGGCGAAGACCTCGCCGCCCTTCTGGAAGATGCCGATGAAATATTTGCCGATGGCGGTCAGCCAGCCGAGCTGCTCTTCCTTGGCGACTTCGTTCAGCTTTTCCTTGAACTGTTCGACGGTGATCGGGCCGCTGTCGGCCTGCGCCAGAACGACAAGATTGTCACTGGCATGAGAGACGGCAAGCTTGCCGTGTAAAGCAGCATCCTGGACCACCGTACCTGCTGCGTGCAGGTGCTGGACGGCCATGTCGGCGTGCTGCGCCAACAATGAAATTACAGACATATCTCCTCCTTGGGCCGTCCGCCGTCTGTCCCTGCGGCAGCAGCGTTCGTTCCGGAGCGTTTCCGTTTTTCACGGAAACGCGGAAACGCTCCAACTGTTTGTTTCCACGCAATTCCGGACGCAAAACCGCTGCGCACTTTTGCTGGAATTGCGCTATGCGCTGACTGTCTTCAAGCCGGTAAGACCCGGCTTCTTTCCCGGCTCCAGTCGTGCCCGGTCGATCTGTTCGATCGCCCGCTTCACGGCCTCGGCCACACCGGGCTCCCCCTCTCCCATGATCGCAGGATTGGACCGGATACGATCGAGGGCGACGCCCTCGAATTCTTCATGCCGCCGGAATTTGGCGAACACCGACCGGCCGCTCATCACGAGCAGGCGGCGCACGACGAGATCCGGCGTCACCACGACCAGGACAATGATGCCCTTGGCGAAGCGGCCGCGATGATTGCCGGCGCCGACGAAGCCGTCGGCATATTTGTTGGTGATGCCTTTGAAGACGTCGGAATAGTGCCGCATCTGCAGCCAGACGCCGAGGGACTGCAGTCCCCAGACGAGCGCAAGCGCGAGCAGTGCCCACTGCCATATTGCCATCAGGATATCTCCTCCCAAGCCCCTGGCCCGCCATCGCTTCATGACAGTACCAAGACGAAAGTTAGAGAACATTTGTTTTCTCGGATGTCAATATGTATGATTTTCAGCCTGAACTCTGAAACGGTTGATCCACCGCATTTGGCAGGGACAGCGCCTGTGCTCGCAGTTCCAGGAAAAGTGCGCGGCGGTTTTCCATCCGGAATTGCGCAAAACAAAAATGGAGCGTTTCCGCGTTTCCGTGAGAGCGAAAACGCTCTAGAATTGGCTTCAAAGGACGTGCAATGGACCTGCGATTCAAAGACGAACTGGCCCTGATGCCGGATCTTGGCCATCAGCTGCGACGCCTGCGCTGGTTTCGCGCGACATTTCGTGCGAGCGCGCGCTCGGTCGAGGCAACCTATGGACTGCGGTTCGAGATCGACGAAACGCGATTGACCAGGGCCTTCCTCGACTGGATCGAGATCATGGAAGCGCAGAAGCGTTTTGCCGAGGTGAACCGCGCCGATTTCATCATTTTCGCCGCCGGCCTCGTACTGCGCGAACTGATCCGCCAGGAACCAGCCAAGGCGATCGGTAGCGGGCCGCGCCCCGACCTGCCGCCAGCCGATGCAGGCATGGCCGAAATCGTGCAGTTCTGGCCGGAAGGATTCCTCTACACCAACTACTGCGTGTCGGCGATCGCCGCCGTGTACGAACAGGAATTCGGCCAGACGCCAACCATCGACCAGTGCGCCGACGACCTGCGCACCTGGTGGTCCTACCGCGAAAACGTCACGGAAATGCCGGCCTATGCGGTGGCCTTCCTGGACCGCTTCCTCGGCGCCGAACCGAACTGGATCGTGCCCGACAGCGCGCAGTCCAGGCAGGCGATGCAGGCTGCGCTCGAAACCAGCGCAAAGCGGAAAGTTGGGCATCAGGCCTGACGGCCCGCTTGAACATTCGTCTCTTTGCCGATAGCGATGTGCCGCAATTATCGGACAGTTCGAGGCGTGGCGTGGCGGCACAACAGTTGATCATCTTCGATTGCGACGGCGTTCTGGTGGACAGCGAGCCGCTGGCCGCGGAAGCCTATGAGCGTGTCTACGAAAAGCACGGCATGAGCGGCGTCGGCGCCGACGTCATCGCCCAATGCGTCGGCATGAAGCAGGCCGACATCATCATCCGGATCAAGGAATTGACCGGCCATTACCTGCAGCCCAAGCAGGAAGGCGATCTGTGGACGGTGACACGCGATCTGTTCAGCGAGAAGCTCAACCCGACCAATGGCATCGCGCCATTCCTCGGCACGCTGAAGGCAGACCGCTGCGTTGCCTCCTCCTCGTCACTGGAGCGCATCCATCACAGCCTCGCCGTCACCGGCCTGGCACCGCATTTCGGCAAGGCGATCTTCTCGTCCTCGATGGTGAAGCGCGGCAAGCCGGCACCGGACATCTTCCTTTATGCCGCCGAGAAAATGGGCGCGGATCCATTGAACTGCGTGGTGATCGAGGACTCGCCTTTTGGTGTCGAGGGCGCGGTTGCCGCCGGCATGACGGCGATCGGCTACACCGGCGGCGGCCATACCTATGCCGGCCATGCCGAGCGACTCAAGGCGCAGGGCGCACATGCGGCCTGTACGAGCTGGAGAGAGATTTCCGACAGGTTGAGCGGGCTCGGCTTCCAGCTCTGAAGATCGGCGAAGCGAACGACTGCGGCGGACAGGCTGGAGCAATTCCAGCAAAACGGCGCAGCGGTTCTGCGTCAGGAATTGCGTAAGAACCAAGAGGTAGAGCGTTTCAGCGTTTCCGTAAAAACGGAAACGCTCTAGATATCCGGCGCGTTGCCAATGACCTTCTTCAGCTCCATGGCCCAGGCACGGCCCTCGTCGCCACCCCACAGCAGCCACGCCACATAGCCGGCGGAGGGATTGTCCTCATTGCCGAAGTTCCTGGCGCGCTTGTCGACCTCGTGACGGGCAAAGAAGCTCACCATCCGCCGGATGATCGATGGCTGCAGTGCGCGGCGCTCGACCAGTTCGCGGGCACGGCCGACACCGATCTCGGTGCCGCTGCGGCCAAACCGTTCGCGCAGGCGCAGGCCTTTCGCTGCGTTGTCAGCGACAATCTGTGGGGGGACGAGCGAGATTTCGGTTGGATTGGTCACGGCATGCCCTGGCAGAATTTCATGCCAGCTAATGCGATTCCCGACTGGTTCGCCATGCAGAACCGTCCGGGTCGCACGACGGTGGGAGATGCCCATGGTCTATCGCCGCCTCCCCGAAGAGAGACGGCGCCCCCGCCGGGAGGAATTTTAGACCAGCATGGTCATCGGGTTTTCGATGATGCGCTTGAAGGCGCCGAGCAGTTCGGCTCCCAGCGCACCGTCGACGGCACGATGGTCGGTCGACAGCGTCACCGACATGACGGTGGCGATCCTGATCTCGCCGCCCTTCACCACAGCCCGCTCTTCACCCGCACCAACCGCCAGGATCGTCGCATGCGGCGGGTTGATGACCGCGGCGAAGTCCTTGATGCCGAACATGCCGAGGTTTGACACCGCCGTGGTGCCGCCCTGGTATTCCTCCGGCTTCAGCTTGCGGTCGCGGGCCCGCCTGGCAAGATCCTTCATCTCGTTGGAGATGACCGACAGCGTCTTCTGGTCGGCCTTCCTGACGATCGGCGTGATCAGGCCGCCGGGGATCGACACCGCCACGCCGACATCGGCGTGCTTGTGCTTGACCATGGCGCTGTCCGTCCACGATGCATTGGCATCCGGCACGGTTACCAGCGCCTGGGCCATCGCCTTGATGATCATGTCGTTGACCGAAAGCTTGTAGGCAGGGACATCGCCCTTTTCGGTCTTCCGCATCGGGGCGGCGGCATTGAGCTCCGAGCGCAGCTTGAGCAGCGCGTCCAGCTCGCAGTCGAGGGTGAGGTAGAAATGCGGGATGGTAGACTTCGCCTCGACCAGACGGCGGGCGATGGTCTTGCGCATATTGTCGTGCGGGACGAGGTCGTAGGAACCCTGTTCGAACAGCTTGAGCACCGCTTCGTCCGACATCGGCTTGACCGCAGGCGCGGCAGCCTGAGCGGCGGCCGCTTGCGCCGAAGCCGGAGCAGCCTTGGCCACACCGCCACCGGCGATCGCTGCCTCGACATCGGCCTTAACGACGCGGCCATGCGGGCCGGAACCGGTGACACCTGCCAGGTCGAGCCCTGCCTCACGCGCCAGGCGGCGCGCCAATGGCGTGGCGCGGACCGCGCCGGCCGGCGCAGGCGTTTCCTGCACGGCTAGCGCGGTCTGCGCGGCCTTGTCCTGGGAGGAGGACATCGGTGTCTCGGCTTTGCCGTTCACGACAGGCTGCGGTTCGGCAGGTGCCGGCGCAGCCGCGGCGGGTGCGGCAGCTTCCTCGCCCTCGGCATAAATCCAGGCAACCGGGGCGCCGACCGGGATGTCGACGCCTTCCTTGCCGGTGATGTTGCGCAGCGTACCGGAAGCCGGCGCGTCGATCTCCATCGCGGCCTTGTCGGTCTCGATCTCGAACAGGACGTCGCCCTGCTTGACTGTGGCGCCTTCCTCGAAGAACCAGCGCGAGATCTGCCCGGTCGCCATATCCATGTCGACCTTGGGAAGAATGACTTCGACCGGCATCGTCAGCGCTTTCCCTTGGCGAGGTCGCGGGCTGCCGCGATGATGTCCGGCACCTGTGGTACCGTCGCCTTCTCCAGATCCGGATTGTACGGGATCGGGATTTCGGCGCCGCCCAGCCGCACGATCGGTGCGTCGAGGTAATCGAAGGCATCGCTCTCGGCGACCGCGGCACTGACTTCAGCGCCGATGCCCAGCGTCTTCACCGCCTCGTAGACGCACAGCAGCCGCGAAGTCTTCTTGACGCTGTCGATGATGGTCTGCTTGTCCATCGGGCGCACGGTGCGCAGGTCGATGACCTCGATGTCGATGCCCTCGGCCTGCAGCGCAGCTGCCGCCTCAAGCGCCTTGTGCACCATGATCGAGGTGGCGACGATGGTGAGATCGCGGCCCTGGCGACGGATGTCGGCCTTGCCGATCGGCACGGTGTAATGGCCTTCCGGCACCGGGCCCTTCATCTTGTAGAGCAGCTTGTGCTCGAAGATCATGACCGGATCCGGATCGGCGACCGCTGCCAGCAGCATCCCCTTCACATCATGCGGGGTTGCCGGCTGGATGACCTTCAGGCCAGGCACATGGCCGAGCCAGGCTTCCAGGCTCTGGCTGTGCTGCGCGGCAGCACCGGTGCCGGAACCGGCCGGGAAACGCATCACCACAGGAACCGAAACCTCACCGCCCAGCATGAAGCGCATCTTGGCGGCCTGGTTGACGATCTGCTCCATCGCAAGCGTGGCGAAATCGGAGAACTGGAACTCGAAGATCGGACGCAGGCCGGTGAGCGCAGCACCGACGGCGACCCCCGCGCCGCCCAGTTCCGAGATCGGCGTGTCCATGACGCGCTCGGAGCCGAAGCGCTCGACCAGATCGCCGGTGACCTGGAAGGCGCCGCCATAGACGCCGATATCCTCGCCCATCAGGAAGACGCGCTCATCCTGCTCCATGGCGATCGCCATGGCTTCCTGGATGGCCTGGGCATAACTCAGTTCACGCACTGCGACGTCCATCACGCAACCTCCGTATAGACGTAATTCTCAAGGTCACGGATTTCCGGGCTCGGGCTGTCCTTGGCGAACTCGATGCCGTCGGCGATTTCTTTCTTCACCGCTTCGCGCACGGCCTCGATGCCGGCGTCGTCGATGATGCCGAACTCCTTGAGCTCGGCTTCGAACATCGCGATCGGGTCGCGGTTGGCCATCCAGTCCTCGATCTCTTCCTTGGTGCGATAGCGGTTGCGATCGCTCTTGGAGTGGCCACGGTAACGATAGGTCTTGGATTCGATCAGCGTCGGGCCTTCGCCGGCGCGGGCACGCTCGACTGCGGCTTCGGCGGCCTCGGCCACCTCGGAGAAATTGTTGCCGTCGACGATGACGCCGGGCATCGCATAGGCGCTGGCGCGGTCGGCGATGTTCTTGACCGCCGTCGAACGCTCGGTCGAGGTCGACATGCCGTAGCCGTTGTTCTCGCATACGAAGATCACCGGCAGCTTCCAGACGGCAGCCATGTTGAGCGCCTCGTGGAAGGCGCCCTCATTGTTGGCGCCGTCGCCGAAGAAGGAGATGGCGACCTTGCCGTTCTTGAGCTTCTTGGCAGCCAGGGCCGCACCGACAGCAATCGGGATGCCGCCGGCAACGATGCCGTTGGCGCCGAGATTGCCCTTGGTGACGTCGGCGATGTGCATGGAACCGCCACGGCCCTTGCAGTAGCCGGTGGTCTTGCCGAAGAACTCGGCAAACATGCGCTTCACATCCGCGCCCTTGGCAATGCAGTGGCCATGACCGCGATGGGTTGAGGTGATCTGGTCCTGGTCGGTGAGCGGCATGCAGATGCCCAGAGCGCTGGCTTCCTGGCCGATGGACAGGTGCATGGTGCCGTGGATGAGACCACGCATGTAGGCGTCTTCGGCGCCCTCCTCGAAGCGGCGGATCAGGTACATCTTGTGCAGCACTTCGCGCAGCTGCTCAGGCGTATATTTGCGGAAGGCAAATGGCAGGTTGGGTTGTGCCGCGTCACTGTTCGCGGCTTTCCTGGCGGTGGCCATGATGATGCTTCCTCAGTTACCGTAGACGAGCTTGTCCTGCCGGGCGCGCAGCTCGGCGATCTTGGAGCCGGGCGCCGGAGCGGCGTTGGCATAGGTGATCAGGTCGCCCTTCCTGATCGGCGCGGTCACCGAACCGCCCTGCAGCAGGCCGCATGGAATGGCCTTGGCGGCGCGGGCTTCCGGAGCGGTCATGATCCAGGCGCGGTAGCAGTACTCGCCGATGGCATCGAGCCTGTCGCCCGGCTGCATGTCCTTCTTGGCAACGGCACAGACTTCCGCAACGGGCTTGGCCAGCGGCACCATGTCGGCCTTGCCGTAGAGGACGACGCGGGCGCAGGTGAGCGGCACTTCGAGCGAAGTCAGGTGATAGGGCCTATGGAAGGTGAAGTACGGGCCCTTGCCCATCTTCAGGTCTTCCATGCGCTCCGAGACGCGCGGATGCGACATGTCGGCGACGACGAACACGCCAGGCGCAACGCCCTTGCCGATGGAATAATCGACGACGCCGACCTTGGAGAGGACGCCACCGTCCTTCTCCGGGATCAGCACCTTGTTGAGTTCGCCGAGCGTTGCGGCGGGCCCATGCATGCCGGCCTTGTCGGGCACGAGGCCGGTGGCGTTGGCGATCGCCGCCATCTCGACCATGGTCTTGGAGCCGTCGACGAACTCGACCAACATGCGCACATTCATGTGGCGACGGGCGGCCTCTTCTTCATAGGCGGGAGGCGTGGCGTCGATGTTGAGCGGATTGTTCTTGCCCTTGCCGGCAGCGACAATGGGATGGCCCATGGCGGAGACGAATTCGATCAGCTCCATGCAGGAGGACGGCTCATCGCCGGCGCCGAGCGAGTAGGTGACGCCGAGCCGGTCGGCCTCGCTCTTCAGATAGGCGCCGATGGTGACGTCGGCCTCGACGTTCATCATGACGAGGTGCTTGCCGTGCTCCATCGCGCGCAGGCCGATCTCTGCGCCGACAGCCGGAACGCCGGTGGCATCGATGACCACGTCGATCAGGTCATTGTTGATGATGAGGTCAGCGTCGTTGGTGACGGCAACCTTGCCGGCTTCCATGGCCTCGGTCATCGCCGAAGCGTTCGAAACTTCCTTCGAATGACCGCCCTCCTGGAAGGCGATGTCCACGGCCTTGTGGGCGTTGGGGATGTTCAATTCGGAGATCGCGCCGATCTCGATGCCGGACATGTGGGCGACGCGCGTGACGATGTCGGTGCCCATCTCGCCCGAGCCGATCAGGCCGATGCGGATCGGCTTTCCGGACTTGCCGCGCTCCTCGAGATCACGGGCAAGGCCCGTCAACGCAATATTGGAAGCCATAGCAGTCACTCCTCCCACATGCAGGCTGTTCTGATGCCTGACGGGTATTGAACATATGTATTTCTGTCAAGACTAATGTCCATAAACTTCGGTGGCAGCAGAGGATTGTGGACATCCAATCCGGAAGCGCACAGGCGCGCTCCGCAGGGGTTCGCCCGCGAGGGTTGCATCGTCGTTCAAAAGGCTATGATCGGGGGCTGAAAGTCGGCGCCGCCCCTCACCCGCCTGCCGGCACCCTCTCCCCGTAGAACGGGGAGAGGAACGCTCCCGCCACAGATTTCGTCAATTGCCAGCCTTGCAGAACGGGCACCGTCGTTGCGGTCAGCCTCCTTCTCCCCGCCACTATACGGGGAGAAGTGTCCGGCAGGGCGATGAGGGGCGGCGCCGTGCTCGCTCGATAGGATGTTCGCACAGCCCTCAAGGGGAGAAGGCAAGTCAGGCGTTGGCGCGCAGCCAATCGGCCAGGGATGGCCGGCGCGTGCCGCCCCTGCCTTCGAAAGCCGGCGAAGCGAGCATGGAGTTCAGCACCGCTTCCTGGGTAGCCTCGGCGGCAGCCTGGAACAGCAGGTCAATGCGCGACTCATTCAGCACCCGGACTGCGACAAGGCCGCGCTTCTCATCATGGTCGACTGCATCGGCGGTCGAGAAGGCGATGGCGATGTCGCCGCTGCCGTGGCCCCAGAATGCGCCGAGCCTGGCGATGCCGGCGCCGGCGCGGCGGGCGACACGCTTCAACTGGCGGTGCTCGAGCGGAATGTCCGTGGCAAGCACGATGATCACCGAGCCGCTTTCCGCCTCGGCTGGCCGGCGCGGGTCAGGACGGCGACCATCCGGCAGGACGAGATCACCGGCACGGCCGAAATTGGAGAGGACGAGCGCGCCGAGATGATGTTCTTGCCCATCGAGGCTGATGCGGCGCGATGCCGTGCCGATGCCGCCCTTGAAACCGAAGCAGGTCATGCCGGTGCCGGCACCGGCGCTGCCCTGTTCGACCGGCCCGCCCCCAGCGGCTTCGATGGCGGCCAGTGCGTGCTCCTCACCGACCGCCAGCGCCTGGATGTCGTTGAGCGGACCGTCATTGCATTCGGCGACGAGCGGATTGACGGTGCCGGTACGGCGGCCGATGTCCGGGTTCTGCCGGATCGCTTCCCGGACCAGGGCGGTGGCGCAGGTGCCGACGGAAAGCGTGTTGGTCAAAAGCAGCGGCGTTTCGATGGTGCCGAGTTCATCGAGCTGCACCAGCCCGACAGTCTTGCCGAAACCATTGATGACTTCGGCCGCCGCCCGCACTTTGCTGCGAAAGAGATCGCCGCCATGCGGCAGGACGGCGGTGACACCGGTGTTGATATCGCCGTCGCGCAACGTGACATGGCCGATACGAACACCAGCGACATCGGTGATGGCGTTCAAGGCACCCGCAGGCATCGAGCCACAGCTCAAGCCGAAATCCCGGACACTAACGGTCATCATTGCTCCTTGCCGCAGCCGCGAAGGCATGGCCAGTTGCCAGAACCGGTCCGGTTCGCGCAAGCCATGGGGCGTGCATTTTCCGCTGAATGGCCGATTGATCTGAAATATATTTCAGTATATGAATTTTATTGACAGTATCGTCGCGTGCTGCAATGATCCTGCTGCCGGCTTCGGGAGGAAGTCCGGCTGCAAATCAATCCATGAAACGGCGCGCAGGCGCCGCGACGGTTCTTGAGGAATGGCTTCGGCCAAGGGAGGAAACTTGCGCAAATTTCTGAGCACGCTCGCCATGGCGGCAGCGGCGTCGACCTTCATGAGTTCGGCTCCGGCGCTTGCTGAAACCGCCAACCCGTTCAAATGCCAGCCCGGCGAAAAATACGTCATGAACGTCATGGTCTCAGGCGTCGAATACTGGTTCCCGGTCTATGAGATGTTCAAGCAGGCCGGCCAGCAGTTCGGCTGCGAAACCGCCTATACCGGCACGCCGGAATATGACGTGAACAAGCAGATCGCCAGCTTCGACCAGGCGCTCGCCCAGAAGCCAGCCGGCATCCTGGTTCACCCGATGAACTCCGATCCATTCATCGAGCCGATCAACCGCGCCATCGAACAGGGCACCGCGGTCGTGACCTTCGCCGCTGACTCGCCGAATTCCAAGCGCGTCTCCTACATCACCTCCGACAACGTTGCCGAAGGCACCTATGCCGCTGACGCCGTCGCGGAATCGATGGGCGGCAAGGGCGAATATGCCGTGCTGGAGAACCCAGGCCAGGACAATCACGACAAGCGCGTTGCGGCTTTCGTCGCCCGCATGGAAGCCAAGTGGCCCGACATGAAGCTCGTCGGCCGCGCCGCTTCCAACCAGGATCCGACCAAGGCCTATCAGGCGGTGCTCAGCCTGGCTCAGGCGCACCCCGATCTCGGCGCCGTGTTCATGCCGGAAGCCAATTCGGCGATCGGCGCGGCGCAGGCGGCCAAGGAAGGCGGCGGCAAGATCAAGGTCATGCTCGCCGACGTCAACGCCAAGATCCTCGACATGATCAAGGCCGGCGAGATCTTCGGTTCGGTCAACCCGAACCAGGGCATGCAGGGTTATATGGGCTTCATGCTGCTCTGGCTGGCCAAGCACCCCGAACTGATCGACCCGATGAACGACGCCAAGCGCGCCGGCACCAACGCCATGAAGGTGCCGTTCGTCGACAACGGCTTCTCGATCGTCACCAAGGACAACGCCGACGATTTCTATTGGGACAAGTATCTCAAGCGGCGTGGCACCAAGGGCATCGAAGAGTAAGCTTCGGCCCGACCACCGACTGGCCGGAAGGGACAATCCCTTCCGGCACCTTTTCAGACCCTTTCGCAGGAGCATGGCGTGACTGACGCGCCCGTCCTTCAGATCCGCAACCTTTCCAAGGCGTTCGGCCCGGTCAAGGCGCTGAGCGGCGTCGAGCTCGAGCTGCGGCGCGGCGAGGTGCATGCGCTGTGCGGCGAGAACGGCGCCGGCAAGTCGACGCTGATGAACATGATCGGCGGCGTGCTGCAGCCCGACGAAGGCGAGATTCTGATCGACGGCCAGCCAGTCGCGATCGCATCGCCCGCAGCAGCGCAGAAGCTCGGCATCGCGCTGGTGCACCAGGAGATCGCGCTCTGCCAGGACGCAACGGTGGCCGAAAACATCTGCATGGCGGCAATCAACGCCCGTCGTGCGCCGCTGATGAACTATGGCGAAGTCTATGCGCAGGCCGAGAAGGCGATGAACCAGCTCGCGCCCATTCCGGTGCGCACCAAGGTCGCCGACCTTTCCATTTCCAGCCAGCAACTGGTCGAGATCGCCAAGGCGCTCACCCTCGACTGCAAGGTGCTGATACTCGACGAGCCGACCGCGGCGCTGACCGAAACCGAGGCCCAGCGGCTGTTTTCCATCGTGCGCGACCTGAAGGCGCGCGGCATTTCCGTGATCTATATCAGCCACCGCATGGCCGAGATCTTCTCGCTCTGCGACCGCGTCACCGTCTTCCGCGACGGGCGCTATGTCGCGACCGGAGCCATCGCAGCGACTTCACCCGATGACGTCGTGCGCAAGATGGTCGGGCGCGAGATCACCCAGCTCTATCCCGACAAGCTCGCCTCGGATGCCGCATCCGGCCGGACCCTGCTCTCGGTCAAGGGCCTGTCCGACGGTAGCCGCTTCGCCAATGTCGACCTCGACCTGAAGGTGGGCGAAATCCTCGGCATCGGCGGCCTCATCGGGGCCGGACGCAGCGAGATCGCCCAGACGATCTGTGGCCTGCGGCAAGCCAGCGCCGGCAGCGTCGCGCTCGACGGCAAGCCACTCGCCATCCGCAGCTATGCCGACGCCGTACAGTCCGGCCTCGTCTACCTTTCCGAGGACCGCAAGGGCTCCGGCGTGTTTCTCGATCTGTCGATCGCAGCCAATGTGTCGGCGCTCGATCTCGGCAAGCTCACCGGCCGCTTCGGCCTGCTCGACCGTCGCGCCGAAGCCAACCAGGCGGTGAGCCTCGCCAAACGCCTTGGCGTGCGCATGGCCGGCATCGACGCGCCTGTCTCGACGCTTTCCGGCGGCAACCAGCAGAAGGTGGCGATCGCCAAGCAGCTTTCGGTGTCGCCCAAGGTCATCATCATGGATGAGCCGACCCGCGGCATCGATGTCGGCGCCAAGGTCGAGATCCACCGTCTGTTGCGCGACCTCGCCAACCAGGGCGTCGGCATTCTCGTCATCTCCTCGGAGCTGCCCGAACTCATCGGCCTGTGCGACCGCGTCCTGGTCGTGCGCGAAGGCGCGATCGCCGGCGAGCTCGGCGCTGGCCAGCTCGACGAGGAAACCATCATCATGCTGGCCTCGGGCGTGCAGCCAAGCGCAGCAAACCAGGGACAGATGAACCATGTCTAGAGCGGGAGAAACCGTCATGCATGCCGACATCAAGGCCATGGGCCCGAGCCGTTCCAGCTTCGCCCGGCTTGCCTCGATGCGCGAAGCCGGCCTGATCGTGATCATCCTGGCACTGTGCATCGCCATGAGCTTCGCCTCGCCGCACTTCCTGACCTGGGGCAACTTCCGCGCCATGCTGATGGGCTTCTCGATCGAGGGCATCGTCGTGGTCGGCATGACCATCCTGCTCATCGTCGGCGGCATCGACCTGTCGGTCGGCTCGGTGGTGTGCTTCTCCATGGTGGTTTCCGGGGCGCTGTTCCTGATGGGGCTGGACCCGTGGACCGCCAGCCTGATCGGCATCGCGGTCAGCGCGCTGATCGGCGCGGTGATGGGGTTCTTCGTCACCGTTGTCGGGCTGAACCATTTCATCACCTCGCTGGCCGCCATGGTGATCGTACGCGGACTGTGCCTGGTCATCACCAAGGGCACGCCGCTGTCGCTGTTCACGCTGCCGCCGGAGTTCAAGGCGATCGGCCAGGGCAGCTTCCAGGGCGTTCCCTATGTCATCATCATCTTCGTGGTCGTGGTGGCGATCTTCGACTTCCTGCTGCGGCGCGCCACCGCCTTCCGCAAGGTGTTCTACACCGGCTCCAACGAGAAGGCGGCGCAGTTCTCCGGCATCAAGACCAACCAGGTGAAATTCTGGGTGACGGTGCTGTGCGCCACGCTCTCCGGCGTCGCCGGCGTCATCTACATGGCGCGCTTCGGCGCCGCGACGCCGACCTTCGGCGCGGGCATGGAACTCAACATCATCGCGGCAGCGGTCATCGGCGGCGCTTCGCTGAAGGGCGGTTCGGGCACGATCTTCGGCGCCATCCTCGGCATCGCGCTGCTGTCGGTGGTGACCAGCTCGCTGATCCTGCTCGACATCTCCGTCTACTGGCAGGACATGATCAAGGGCTGCATCCTGCTGGCGGCGGTCTCGGCCGACCACTTCCTGCACGCCAAGAAGTCGTAAGAACCATGGCACCTCCCAGCACACGCGACGACATCTCGACCGCGCGCCAGATGCACCAGGCGCTCGTCCTCCACTACATGGAGGGCAAGACGCAGGCCGAGATCGCCAAGGAACTCGGCATCTCGCATGCAACCGTCAATCGCCTGATCAAGCGCGGCCATCAGCTCGGCCTCGTCGAGATCAAGATCAAGTCGCCGATCGACCATCTGGTCGACCTCGAAACGCGGCTGGTCAGGCTCGGCGGCATCGAACGCGCGGTGGTGGTGCCGACGGTTTCGGACAACCCGCAGACGGCGTTGCAGCGCGTCGGCGAGGCGGCAGCCAATCTGCTGCTCGAAACGATCAAGGATGGCGACACCATCTCGATCACCGGCGGCAAGGGCGTCAGCGCGCTGGTCGCCGGGCTCAAGCCCAACCGCAGCTACGATGTCGAGGTGATACCGGCGACCGGGCTGGTGCAGGGCAAGCATTATACCGACGTCAACCACGTCGCCTCGCTGATGGCCGACAAGCTCGGCGGCCGCGCCTTTCAGATCCACGCGCCGCTGTTTGCCGACACGCCGGAACAGCGCGAGATGCTGATGGGCGTACGCGCCGTGGCCGACGTGTTCCGCCGGGCGCGCGAAGCCACCATCGCCGTGGTCGGCGTCGGTTCGATCCTGACCGACGATTCCTCCTATTACGACCTGCACCCCTCCTCCAGCGCCGACCGCCAGGCCATCGAACGCTCGGGCGCCTCGGGCGAACTGCTGGCGCATCTGATCGATCGGGACGGCAGGCTTAGTGATTACACGCTGAACCGCTCGCTTGTTTCGCTGACGCTGGACGAATTCGCTACCATCCCGCGCTCGATCGGCATCGCCAGCGGGCCGAGCAAGGTCGCGCCGATCCTGTCGGCCATGCGCGGCAACCATCTCGATATCATCGTCACCGACGAGGCGACCGGCCTCGGCATCATCGACCTCGCCGAAAGAGAAGCAGCATGACACAGATCCAACGCGCCATCGGCGCATCCGGCATCCAGGCGTCCGCCGTCGGCCTCGGCACCTGGGCTATCGGCGGCTGGATGTGGGGCGGCACCGACGAGCAGGCTTCCATCAAGGCCATCGAAGCCTCGATCGATGCCGGCGTCAGCCTGATCGACACCGCGCCTGCCTACGGCCTCGGCCGCAGCGAGGAAATCGTCGGCAAGGCGATCAAAGGCAAGCGCGACAAGGTCGTCATCGCGACGAAATGCGGCCTGAACTGGCATTCCGGCAAAGGCAACCATTTCTTCGACCAGGACGACAAGCCGGTGCACCGCTACCTCGGCGCCGACGGCATCGCCTATGAGGTGGAACAGAGCCTGCGCCGGCTCGGCACCGACCATATCGACCTCTACATCACCCATTGGCAGGATCCGACGACACCGATCGCGGAAACGGTCGCCGCGCTGGAAAAGCTGAAGGCTGCCGGCAAGATCCGCGCGATCGGCGCCAGCAACGTCAACGCCGCAGAACTCCAGCACTATGTCGCCGCCGGCCAGCTCGATGCGATCCAGGAACGCTATTCGATGATCGACCGCGAGATCGAAGGCACGCTGCTGCCGATCACGCAGAAACACAATGTGGCGACGCTGAGCTACTCCTCGCTGGCGCTCGGCCTGCTCACCGGCTCGATCGATCCCGGCCGGGCCTTCTCCGGTGACGACCAGCGCAAGGACAATCCACGCTTCTCGGCATCGAACCGGCAGAAGGTGGCGGCGCTGAAGCAGGCGATCCAGCCGATCTCGGAGCAACACAAAGCCTCGATGGCGCAGATCGTGATCGCCTGGACGCTGGCGCAGCCCGGCATCACCTTCGCGCTGTGCGGCGCCCGCAATCCGGAACAGGCGCGTGACAATGCGCGCGCCGGAGAGGTCAGGCTCAATTCAGCGGAACTGGCCGCCATAGACAAAGCGATAGCCACGCATCTGACCCAGTTGGATGCCTGATTAAGCGAGACATTCTGCAATGAAGCGCAACGAAACACTCGCCGCGCTGCGAGAGCGGCCGGATATTGCCGTGCTGGTGATCGGCGGCGGCATCAACGGCATCAGCGTCTTCCGCGAGCTGGCCCTGCAGGGCGTCGACGTGCTGCTGGCCGAAAAGGGCGACTATTGCAGCGGTGCCAGTGCAGCACTCTCGCGCATGGTGCATGGCGGCCTGCGCTATCTGGAGAACGGCGAATTCAAGCTGGTCAAGGAATCGCTGCTCGAACGCGACCGGCTGCTGCGCAACGCCCCTCACTATGTCGCGCCGCTGCCCACCACCGTGCCGATCTTCGACACCTTCTCCGGCATCGCCAACGGCGCGGTGCGTTTCCTCGGCCTGACCCGGCGTCCCAGCCGACGTGGGGCGCTCGTCATCAAGGCGGGGCTGACGCTCTACGACGTCTTCACGGCGTCGCGACGGCTGATGCCGGTGCACAAGTTCCGCGGCGCCCGGAAGACACTGGAGACCTGGCCGGCGATCAATCCGGCGACGCGCAGCTCCGCGACCTATTACGACGCCTGGGTGAGCCGGCCGGAACGGCTGGGCCTCGAAATGCTGCACGACGCCATGGCGACCTCGCCCACGGCGCATGCACTCAACTATGCCCGGATTGGTTCCGATACCGACGGCCTGACGCTGACCGACACCATCTCCGGCGAAACGCTGCCGGTGCGCCCGCACCTGATCATCAATGCCACCGGCGGCTGGATCGACCTCACCAACACATCGATCGGCGCGCTTGCACCAACCATGATGGGTGGCACCAAGGGATCGCACATCATCGTCGACAGCCAGGAACTCCACGACGCGCTCGCCGGCCAGATGATCTACTACGAGAATGAGGACGGACGCATCTGCATCCTGTTCCCTTATCTCGGCAAGGTGCTGATCGGCTCGACCGACATTCGCGTCGACGACCCCGATCAGGTGCGCTGCGAAGACGATGAGCTGGCATACATCCTGCAGTCGCTGGCCTTCGTGTTTCCATCGATCAGGATAGCCGAAGAAGAAATCATCTTCCGCTTCTCGGGCGTGCGGCCGTTGCCCGCCAGTCAGGACAGCTTCACCGGGCGCATCCCGCGCGACCATTTCTGCGAATTCGTCGAACCCAACGGCATGGTGCCGGCGACGCTGTGCATGATCGGCGGCAAATGGACCACCTTCCGCTCCTTCGGCGCCTTGGCTGCCGACATGGCGCTGGAGCGCCTCGGCCTGACCCGAGAAATCGGTACCGAGGATCTGGCGATCGGCGGCGGCCGGGATTTTCCGGCCGACACCGCAACATGGTGCGCGGCCGTGGCGTCCGAATACAAGCTCAGCAAGACACGCGCGCAGACGCTGCTCGAACGCTACGGCAGTTCGGCCCGTGCCGTTGCCGACGAGCTTTCCAGGACCCCCGACACCATGCTGCCGGGCTACGGCTACAGCCACAATGAAATCCGGCTGATCGTCGAGCGCGAGCAGGTCGAGACACTGGCCGACATCTTCCTGCGCCGAACCACCATTGCCATCACCGGCGGCCTGACGACCGCGCTCGTCGACGCGGTGCTCGATATTCTTGCCGCCCACAAGGCCTGGAATGCCAAGCAGGCCGGGCAGGAGCATGCCGCGTTCATCGCCCTGCTCAAGCACCAGCACGGCGTCGACCTCTCCAATCCCTCCGAGACAGACAACAAAAGGAGCGCGATATGCGCGTGAACAAAAAAGTCCGCATGAACAGGCTGTTCGGCAATGGCCGTTGCCTCGACGTCGCCATCGACCATGGCGTCTGCAACGAGCCGAGCTTCCTGGTCGGTCTGGAGGACATGGCAGGCGTGGTGGACAAGCTGGTCAAGGCCGGCCCCGATGCCATCCAGATGAATTACGGCCAGGCCGACCTGCTGCAGGATGTTCCGGGCAAGGACAAGCCGGCGCTGGTCATGCGCCTCGACATGGGCAACCCCTACAACCGGATCCGCCATCGCGCGATGTGGGCTTTGCTGCAGAACGAGGCCGAACCGCTGATCGGCGCCATCGAGATGGACGCTGCCTGCGTGGTGGTGAACCTGTTCATGCTGCCCGACGAGCCGGACCTGTTCAAGCAATGCGTGCAGAACATCTCCCGCGTGCGCGCCGATTGCGAGAAATACGGCATGCCGCTGATGATCGAGCCGCTGGCCATGTTGCCGGTCGAACAGGGCGGCTACATGGTGGACGGCGATGCCGAGAAGATCGTGACGCTGACACGCCTGGCGCGCGAGATGGGCGCGGACGTGGTCAAGGCCGACCCGACCACCCGGGCGGAAGACTTCCACCGCGTCGTTGAAGCGGCGCGCTGCCCGGTGCTGGTGCGCGGCGGCGGCAAGGAGGACCTGCGCGCCGTGTTCGACAAGTCGGCGGCGCTGATGGCGCAGGGTGCGCTCGGCATGGTCTACGGCCGCAACATCTACCAGCACGCCAATCCGAGCGCCGTCGTGCGCGGCCTGATGGCGATCATCCATGACAACGCGGATGGCGCCACGGCCTGGGACCTGTACAACCAAGCTTAAGCAAGAGGTCGTCTGGAAATTCGCTATGGCGAGTCGGCTGTTGCGGTTTTCGAGAACCGGAGCGCAGCGGACATAGGTCCGTGAGCACCGGAAGCGCAGAAAACCACAACAGATGGCCGCCAGAGTAGAATTTACAGCGACCTCGACCTCGGGAGGAGCCGATGGGTAGCTACATTCTGGGCCTTGATGCCGGCAACACCGTCATCAAGGCCATCATCTTCGACACCAGCGGCCAGGAGCTGGCAGTCGCCGCGCTCGACGGGCGCTCGTCGATGCCGAAGCCCGGCCATGTCGAGCGCGATCTCAATGAACTGTGGGCCAATGCCGTCACGGTGATCCGTCGCTGCATCGAGCAGGCCGGCATCGATGCCGGCGAGATCGTCGCCATCGGCTGCGCCGGGCACGGCAACGGCCTCTATGCGCTGGACCACGACGGTGGGCCGCTGATCGGCATCCAGTCGCTCGACACACGCGGCGTCGGCATCGTCGCCGAATGGGCGCAAGACAATGTCGGCGACCGCACCTATCCCCATTGCCTGCAGCGCCCCTGGGCGGCGCAGACGCCGACGCTGCTTGCCTGGATCAAGCGTTTCGCCCCGGAACTGTTCAAGCAGATCGGCACCGTGTTCCTGTGCAAGGATTTCGTCGTCAACCGGCTGACCGGCGCGCGGTCGAGCGACACCACCGACATGTCCGGCTGCGGCCTGCTCACCATGCCGGCGCGCCGCTACGAGCAGGGCCTGCTCGCCGCCTACGGCCTCGACGACTGCATGGACCTGTTGCCGCCGGCACTGGAATCGGCGGAGATCGCCGGCCATGTCACGGCGCAGGTGGCTGAGCTGACCGGGCTGAGGGCCGGAACCCCGGTGGTCGCGGGCCTGTTCGACGTGGTGGCCAGCGCCATCGGCTCGGGCGTGACGCGTACGGGTGCCGCCTCGATCATCGCCGGCACCTGGAGCATCAACCAGGTCATCACCGACGAGCCGATCCGCGACCCGTCGATCTTCATGCTGTCGACCTTCGATCCGCAGCGTTATCTGGCCATCGAATCCAGCGCCACCTCGGCCGCCAATCTCGAATGGATCGCCCGCGAATTCCTCGAACACGAAGCCGGCGATGGAAAATCGCCGTTCGAACACGCCAGTCAATTGGTCGCTTCCGTCGATCCGACAGGTGATGTGCCGATCTATCACCCCTTCCTTTACGGCTCGCAGCAGAACGGGCGCGCACGTGCCGGCTTCTATGGCATCGCCGGCTGGCATGGCCGCGCGCATATGCTGAGGGCGCTGTTCGAGGGCGTTGCCTTCGAACACAAGCGCCATATCGAGACACTTTACCGGGCCGGCGCGCATTTCGACGAAGCGGTGCTGTCCGGCGGCGGTTCGCGCAGCGGTGTCTGGGCGCAGATCTTCGCCGATGTGCTGGGCGTACCTGTCACCGTGGCCAGGAGCCGCGAGACCGGTGCACTGGGTGCGGCGATCGCCGCCGGCACAGGCGTCGGTGTCTTCGCCGACTTTGCGGCAGGCGCTGCGGCGATGACCGCGGCCGCGCGGCACTATACGCCCAATGGCTCGATTGCCGCTGCCTATGCTGCGCGCTACCAACTCTACGGCGAGATCAACCAGGCGATGGGTCCGCTGTGGGAGCGCATCGCCAAGATGCAGGCGCAGCCGTGACCGAACCCGTCTCCTTCGGCGAATTCGACTTCGTGATCGTCGGCGCCGGCTCTGCCGGCTGCGTGCTGGCGAACCGCCTGTCGGCCGACCCGCGCAACAAGGTGCTTCTGCTCGAAGCGGGCGGCAGCGACCGCTATCATTGGGTCGACATTCCGATCGGCTATCTCTACTGCATGGGCAATCCGCGCACCGACTGGCTGATGAAAACCGAGCCGGATGCCGGGCTCAACGGGCGCAGCCTCAACTACCCACGCGGCAAGGTGCTGGGCGGCTGTTCGTCCATCAACGGCATGATCTACATGCGCGGCCAAGCCGCCGACTATGATGGCTGGCGCCAGGCCGGCAATGGCGGCTGGGGCTGGGACGACGTCTTGCCCTATTTCCGCAAGTCGGAAGATTATCACGGCGGCAACAGCGCCATGCACGGCGCCGGCGGCGAATGGCGGGTGGAAAAGCAGCGCCTGTCCTGGCCGATCCTCGATGCCTTTCGCGACGCGGCGGAAGAGCTCGGCATCCCGCGCACCGAAGACTTCAACAGCGGCACCAATGAAGGGTCCGGCTATTTCGAGGTCAACCAGAAGAAGGGCGTGCGCTGGAACACCTCCAAGGCGTTCCTGCGCGGCATCGCCGACCGCCCGAACCTGCGCGTGCTGACCGGCGCCGAAACCGAGCGGCTGGCCTTCGAGAGCCGCCGCGTCAGCGGCGTGGTGTTTCGCCATGACGGCAAGCTGCTGTTCGCCAGGGCCGGAGAAACGATCCTGGCCGCCGGCGCCATCAACTCGCCGAAGATCCTCGAACTGTCCGGCATCGGGCAGCCGGACCTTTTGTCCAATCTGGGCATCGAGACGCGGCATGCCCTGCAAGGCGTCGGCGAGAACCTGCAGGACCATCTGCAGATCCGCACCGTGTTCAAGGTCAAGAACGCCGATACGCTGAACCAGCGCTACCACAATCTCGTGCGCCGTGCGGCGATGGGTGCGGAATACGCGCTATGGCGCAGCGGCCCGCTGTCCATGGCGCCGAGCCAGCTCGGCATCTTCGCCCGCTCGGATGCGCGCCTCGCCACGCCGGATCTCGAATATCATGTACAGCCGCTCAGCACCGACCGCCTGGGCGAGCCACTGCATCGCTTCCCGGCGGTGACCGTCTCGGTCTGCAACCTGCGGCCCGAAAGCCGCGGCAGCGTGCATATGGAAAGCGCGGATGCGAAAGCGGCGGCGAAGATCCGGCCGAACTACCTGTCGACCGAAGGCGACCGGCACGTCGCGGTCGCTTCGATTGAACACGCCCGGCGGCTGATGAAGGCAAAGGCGATTGCCCGCTTCGAGCCGGAGGAGATGTTGCCCGGGCCACAGGTAATCAGCCGCGATGACCTGGTGCGCAAGGTGGGCGACATCGCCACGACGATCTTCCACCCGGTCGGCACCTGCAAGATGGGCTCGGACGCCATGGCGGTGGTCGATGACCGGCTGCGTGTGCACGGCCTCGGCAGCCTGCGCGTCGTCGATGCCTCGATCATGCCGACGATCGTCTCCGGCAACACCAATTCTCCGGTCATTATGATCGCCGAGAAGGCATCGGAGATGATCCTGCAGGATCGGTGAGCGGCAGGTTGCAGGAACTGCTCGACTACGAGGCCAGCGACAGACGGCCGGTGATGATCGACATCAGCGCTTCGCCTGCGGTCCTGAGTTCGGCGCTGTTGTCGATGGTGATGTCCTGGCCATGGGCGCCGAGCTTCAAACCGCGCTCGACACGGCGGCCGATCTCTTCAGCGGTCTCGCGTCCACGCGCTGAAAGCCTGGCCGCGATGATCTCCGGCCTGGCCGTAACCCCGACCACGATGACATTGGCAAAGGCGGCACGAATATCCTCTATAGCGCCGCGCGAGCCGTTGGCGATGGCGGTGCCACCGCGGCCAACATGGTCCATGGTGCTGCGCGGTAAGGCATAACTCAGCCCGTTCGCCTGCCAACTGACGGCGAAGCGGCCTTCCTTCCTGGCCTCGTCGAAGGCGGCTTCGCTCAGGCTGTCATGGTCCTCGGCATGGGCCGCCGCCTCGCGCGTGACGATGCGGCGCACGAACAGGATGTCGCTGCGCGCCGCCAGGCGTTCGCGCGCATAACCGATGACGCTGTCCTTGCCGGCGCCGCTCGGGCCGACAACGACGACGAGTGTGCCTGGCAGGCTGGCATCAGGCAACGCGACGACCCTCGCGCCAGACGGAGCGTACGACTGGAACGCCCCTGGTGTGGCGCACGCGCACGACGTCGCCGCGCAGGCCGGGCGCGATGCGGCCACGGTCGGCCAGGCCAACCGTGCGCGCCGGCGCGGCGGTGACCAGCTTGATCGTCTCGTTGAGTGGCCTGCCCCCGTCGGCCAGGATGAACGGCGCCTGCATCAGGCTGAACGGCACATAGTCGGACGACAGCACGTCAAGCACGCCAGCCTCGGCGAGCTCCCGTGCCGCGATGTTGCCGGAGTGTGATTTGCCGCGCACGATGTTGGGCGCGCCCATCATCACCGAGATGCCGGCGTCATGCGAAGCCCTGGCCGCCTCCATGCTGGTCGGGAACTCGGCCAGCTTGACGCCGAAAGCGATCGATTCCTCGACATGCTCGACGGTGGCGTCGTCATGGCTGGCGAGCGCGATGCCGCGCTCGCTGCAGGCCTCGACAATGGTCTTGCGATGGCTGGCGGAGTATTTCTGTGAAGCGGCGACACGCTTGGCCATGAACCGCTCGAAAGCCGCGTCGTCCAGACCGCGCTTGGTCTTGTAATAGAGGGCATACTGTTCCAGCGTCTGGAATTGCCGCTGGCCGGGCGCATGGTCCATCAGCGAAGCGAGCCGGACAAAACCATCGGTCTTGAAGTCTTCGTACTGGTCGAGAACATCGGCCGCCGAGACCTCGCAACGCAGGTGGATGAGGTGGCTGGCACGCAGCCGGTCTTCAGCGACGGCGATCTCGATGGCATCGGCGATGGCACGCATCTCGCCTTTCTGGAAGCCGCCATCCTCGTCGGAGCCGAGACGCAGGCAGTCGAAGACGGTGGTGATGCCTGAGGCGACGACCTGTGCGTCATGTGCCTGAAGGGCAGCGATGGAGTCCCAACGCACGCCCGGGCGCGGCGAGTAATGCGCCTCGAGGTGATCGGTATGCAGTTCGACGAGGCCAGGGACCACATAGTCGCCCTCGCAATCCTCGCCGGTTGCCGCCGCACCGCTATCGATCGCGGCGATCTTGCCGTCGCGGAACAGTATCGATCCGTTGACGATCTCGTCCTCGAGGACGACGCGGGCATTTTTCAGGACGATCTCTTGGGACATCTCAGGCAGACTTTCTGGCTTCAAGTGGCCGCAACGGCCGGTAGGAATGCACGGTGAAGGGCGCGCCGGCTTCACGCTCGATGAACAGGGCGAGCCCGTCGATGGCGAACGGTCGGCCGGTGAACGCCTCGAAGCGGCGTTCCAGTGCCGGCTGCACCCGCGCCAGCATCTCCTCGGGCAGACGCTCGCTCAGCGTCATGTGGAAACGGAATTCGTCCATCACGAAAGGATAGCCGTGGCGCCTGAGATAGGCGGCCTGGCGCGGCGTGAGCCGGGATGGATCGCGCCGCTCGATCTCGGCTTCGGTGAGCGCGGCCCGCACCGGCGCGAAATGCAGGACGGCATCGGCTGCAAAGGCGGAGAGCTGGTATTCGGTTTCAGTGGGCAGCAGTGCCAGAAATGAGCCAAGCTGTCCGAGCGGACCCAGCGGCCCGATCCGCAGGCCTTCGATGAAGAAGGATGTCGTCTTGGCGCAGAAGCGGTCGAAGCTCTCCTCGAGATCGGCCAGGCCGATGCCATCGGCGAGCCGGAACGGCGCGACGATGGTGCCGTGGAAGCCATACCGACGGGGTTCGCCCGTCAACCTGGAGACTTCCTCAGCCGGCAAACCGTCGAATGAAGGCGGGACAAGCAATTCGTCCGTGAAAGCATCGCGGCCGAGCCAGTTGGACGCCGCCTTGGTCAGCGGGTCATCCTCGGAAGGCGTGAAGTAGACTGCGTAGCGCATCACAGGAACAGCTTTCGCAACTGCTGCGAGATGACGTCGATCAACGACACCGTGACCAGCATGATGATGAGCATTGCGGCGGCTTCGGGGTAATAGAAACCACGGATGCTTTCGAACAGCACCTGGCCGATGCCGCCGGCGCCGATGACACCGAGCACGGTGGCGGCGCGCACATTGGATTCGAAGCGGTAGAGCGCATAGGACATCCACAGCGGCATGACCTGCGGCACCACGCCGAAGATCACCTCCTGCAGGCGCGTCGCGCCGGTGGCGCGGATCGCCTCGACAGGGCGCGGATCGATCGCCTCGACAGCCTCGGAAAACAGCTTGGCAAGGATACCGGTGGTGTGGATGAACAGCGCCATGACGCCGGCGAAAGGCCCGAGACCGACGGCGACGACGAACAGCACCGCATAAACGAGTTCATGGATGGAGCGGAACAGGTCCATCAGACGACGCACCGGCTGGACGATATACCAGGGTGCCATGTTGGAGGCCGACAGGATGCCGAACGGCACCGCCAGGATCGCCGCCAGGAAGGTGCCCCAGAGCGCGATCTGGATGGTGACCAGCATCTCCTGCAGGTAATAGCGCCATTCCCCGAAATTCGGGTGCGAGAAGCCGGCAGCGTATTGCGCCATGTTGCCGGCATCGGTGAAGAGATAGGTCCAGCGAAACATCTCGGCCGGTGCCCAGCTCCAGATCAGAAGCACAGCCAGACCGATCCAGCTGACGGCAGTCCAGACATCACGGGTCCAGTCGCGCCCGATCTCAGGGCGTGGCTTGTCGGTTTCACCGATATGCGTCGTTTGGGTCATCGTCATTCTCGCTGGAGCATGATCCCGAAAAGACGTTTTCGGTCAAAGATCATGCGACAAAACAAAGACATGGAGCGGGTTCGTCCTCTGCTCCGGTTGTGCCGGGCGTTGATCCGCCCGGCACTCCTGTTCAGGCTCGGCGCATGCCCTCGAAAGGCCATGCCCATCAAGCCGGCCGCGAGCCGATCAGCTCTGGCCCTTGGCCTTGATCTTGGCTTCGTAGCCGGCCTTCTCGGCTTCGATCTTCTCGATCTTGGCCTTCTTGTCGGCGTCCGAGAGGTTGGCGTCGGCTTCGATCTTGGCCTTGGCCTTGGTCAGCTCCATGACGCGGATCGGCAGCAGCTGATCGTTGTCCGAGGCGCGGAACGGCGCCCACTGCAGGCCAGCCAGGATTTCCTTTTCCTTGGCGACGTCACCCTTCGACTTGTCGGTGCCGTAGGTCAGGATGAAGTTCTTCAGCTTGTCCTTGGTCGCCTGCGGCAGTTCCTTGCGCCAGACGATCGGATCGGACGGGATCAGCGGCGACTTCCAGATCACCTTGATCTTGGCGAAGGCCGCCGGCTGGTTCTTCTCGATGAGGGCGAGGTTCTCGGTGTTGTTGGCGGCCGCGTCGAGCTGGCCGTTGGCAACGGCCATCGCGTTGGTCTCGTGGTTGGCGTTGGTGACCGCCTTGAAGCAGTTCTTCGGGTCGATCTTGTTCGCCGCGAAGACGAAGGTGGTCGGTACCAGGAATCCCGAGGTCGAGTTCGGATCACCGAGGCCGAAGTTCAGGGTCTTGTCGCACTTCAAGAGGTCTTCAACGGTGTTGAGCTTGCTGTCCTTCGGTGCCAGGATCAGCGACCAGTAACCGGGGTTGCCGTCGACCGAGACGGTCTGGGCGAAGATCTCGCCGTCGGCGCGATCGACCGCTTCCATGGCCGACTTGTTGCCGTACCAGGCCATCTGCACCTTGCCGAAACGCATGCCTTCGATGACGCCGGCATAATCCGAAGCGAAGAACGGCTTCACATCGAGGCCGGTTTCCTTCTTCATGTCGGCGAGGAAGGGCTCCCACTTTGGCTTGAGGTTCTGCTGGGATTCGGTCGAGATGATGCCGAAATTGATCTCCTCGGCATAAGCGGCACCGGTGAGGGTGAAGGCGATCGCCGTGGCGGCGATGGCCTTGAGCATAGCGTTCATGTCAACGTCTCCTGTTGGTTTTCTGTTCAGGCGAAAGCCGGCGCCATGTCCGGGTTCTTGGTGGTTGCAGGTTCCGGATAGTCGGGTACGAAATCCGGAACAGCCTCGGGCAGGATCAACTCCTCGGAATTCGAGCCGTAGAGTTCGACCAGGGTTCTGTGGGTAAGCCTTGTGGACGGGCCGTCGAACACGACGCGGCCGTCCTTCAAGGCGATGGTGCGCGGGCAATAACGACGCGCGTATTCGACCTGGTGCAGCGACACCACGCAGGTGATGCCCTCCTCGCGGTTGACGCCGGCCAGCACTTCCATGACGCGGCGTGCCGAAGACGGATCGAGCGAGGCGATCGGCTCGTCGGCAAGCAGGATGTTGGAGCGCTGCACCAGCGTGCGGGCGATCGCCGCGCGCTGCTGCTGGCCACCCGACAGGGTCGAGGCACGTTGCCAGGCGACTTCCGGAATGCCGACCTTGGCCAGCGCCTCGCGGGCGAGCCGCTTTTCCTCGGCGCTGAACAGACCCAGCGTGCCGCGCCACACCGGAATGCGGCCGAGATTGCCGATCAGCACATTGGACAGAACGGAAAGCCGGTTGACCAGATTGAACTGCTGGAAGATCACGCCGATGTTGCGGCGAAGCCCACGGGCGCCACCCGAGAGCCGGCCATTGTTCTGCAGGCTGGCGCCGAAAATCTCGATCGTGCTGGAGCCGGTCTGGCCGGTCTCCAGTCCGCAGATGTGGCGCAGCAGCGTGCTCTTGCCGGAGCCGGAGGCGCCGATCAGCGCAACCATCTCGCCCTTGCCGATATCGAGGCTGACATTGTCGAGTGCGCGCTTCTTGCCAAAATTCTTCGACAGGTTTCGTATGCTGATGGCGTTCATGAAATCGCTCCTGGTTTGGGCCTTTGGCCCCAGCACCAATTGAGTGGTCGTCGATGGACGCGAGTTGCTTGCTTGTCCGGACATGCGACCGCGACCGGCAAGGCCGCGACGCCCAGCCGGAATTGGTTACCCGGTTACTGCTTGTCGATGACGGTCCGATGTACCGTTCATGTCAGCTGTGTGACCATTCACCGATATCGGACTGCCGGACCGGTCTTCGTAGCGTTCGAGGAAAGCTTCGGCGCTCAGGTTGCGGAAATCGTCGAGTGCGGCGCGCAGGCTGGCGTGATCCCAATCCCACCAGGCCAGCGCCTGCATGCGTTCGGCAACCGCCGGCTCGAAACGGCGGCGCATGAATTTAGCCGGCACACCAGCGACAACCGTATAGGGCTCGACATCCTTGGTGACGACGGCACCTGAACCGACGACGGCACCGTCGCCGATGGTCACGCCGGGCAGGATGGTGACGCCGTGACCGATCCAGGTGTCGTGGCCGACCACCACGCGGTTGGCGCGGCGCGCGGCAAAGAAATCGTCCTCATGCGCGGCGTCCTCGAAATAGTCGCCGGCCCGGTAGGTGATGTGATGCAGCGTGGCGCGCGACATCGGATGGTTGGTGGCGTTGATACGCACGGAGGCGGCTATGTTGGCGAACTTGCCGATGGTCACGCACCAGGTCTGGCCGTTCGGCATGATGTAGGAATAGTCGCCGAGCTCGGTTTCGATGAGCCGGCAACCCTCGGTCACTTCCGTGTAGCGACCGAGGGTGCAGTTCTCAAGGCGGGCTGTCGGATCGACAAACGGGGTCTCGGAAAGACGGGGCATGGTCAGGCTGCCTTTCGGTCCGGCGCGAAGCCGGTAACGTCGATCACGATGTCGGCGACCGCATTGCGCACGTCGGCGTCGTGGAAGATGCCAAGCAGGGCCACCCCTGCCCGCTTCTTTTCCGCGATCATCTCTACGACGACGGCGCGGTTGGTGGCGTCGAGCGAAGCGGTCGGCTCGTCGAGCAGCAGCACAGGATGGCCGGTGATGAAGCCGCGCGCGATGTTGACGCGCTGCTGTTCACCGCCGGAGAAGGTCGCGGGGGGCAATGCCCAAAGCCGCTCCGGCAGGTTGAGGCGGCTCAACAGGTCGCGCGCTTTCTCGGCAGCCTTGCTGCGATCGACGCCGCGTTCGACCAACGGCTCCGCCACGATGTCGAGCGCGCTGACGCGCGGCACGACACGCAGGAACTGGCTGACATAGCCGATCGTCTCGCGCCGGATCTCAAGCACCGTGCGCGGGGCGGCGCTGGCCAGGTCGACCATGCGGCCACGATGCAGGATTTCGATGCTGCCTTCGTTCACGGCATAGTTGCCGTAGAGCATTTTGAGGATCGAGCTCTTGCCGGCGCCGGACGGGCCGCCGAGCACGGCGCATTTTCCACCTTCGAGCACAAAGGTGGCGTCCGCGATCACCGGCAGCTCGATGCCGCCGCGCAGATGCATGGTGAAGGTCTTGGCCAGACCGGAAACGTTGAGAAGTTGCGTCATCACCGCGCCTCAGACTTGCAGGATCGAAGAAACGAGCAGTTGCGTGTAGGGCGCCTGCGGATCGTCGAGCAGACGGTCGGTCAGCCCATGTTCGATGACACGGCCGTCCTTCATCACCATCATGCGATGCGACAGCAGGCGCGCGACGGCGAGGTCGTGGGTGACGATGATGACGGCAAGGCCGAGATCATGAACCAGGCCACGCAGCAGGTCGAGCAGGCGCGCCTGCACCGAGACATCGAGGCCGCCGGTCGGCTCATCCATGAAGACCAGACGCGGCGCAGTGACCAGGTTGCGGGCGATCTGCAGGCGCTGGCGCATGCCGCCGGAAAAGGCGCGTGGCTGGTCGTCGATGCGGTCGGCATCGATCTCGACACGGCCAAGCCAATCGGTGGCGGTGGCGCGGATGTTGCCGTAGTGCCGGTCGCCGACCGCCATCAGGCGTTCGCCGACATTGGCGCCGGCCGAAACCGTCATGCGCAGGCCGTCGGCCGGGTTCTGGTGAACGAAACCCCAGTCGGTGCGCAGCAGCAGGCGGCGCTCGGCCTCACCCAGCCCGTAGAGGTCGCGCATTTCGCCGTCACGCATCCGGTAGGACACCGTCCCCGTCGTCGGGGCAAGGCGCGTGGAGATGCAATTCAGCAGTGTCGTCTTGCCCGAACCGGACTCGCCGACGATCGCCAGCACCTCCCCCGGCCAGATGTCGAAATCGACATCGGCGCAGCCGATGCGCTGGCCATAATGCTTGCTCACCGACCTGACCGACATCAGCGGCAGATTGTCGGTTTCGACCTCGGAGTTGTCGATCCTCACCGAAACAGTCATGACAGGGCCTCGCCGGACATTTCGCCGCTATGGCCTGCGGCCTGGTCGCCGCTATGGCCTGCGGCCTGGTCGCCGCGATGGCCAGCGGCCTGGCGGCTTTCGCAATGGTGGGTGTCGGAACAGACGAACATGCGCCCGCCGCGATCGTCGAGCACGACTTCGTCGAGATAGACCTGCTCGGCGCCGCACAGGGCGCAGGGCTTGTCAAAACGCTGCACTTCGAAGGGATGGTCCTCGAAGTCGAGGCTGATTACTTCGGTATGCGGCGGCACCGCATAGATGCGCTTCTCGCGCCCGGCGCCGAACAGCTGCAGCGCCGGTGACATATGCATCTTCGGGTTGTCGAATTTCGGGGTCGGCGACGGGTCCATCACGTAACGGCCCTCGACCTTGACCGGATAGGCATAGGTGGTGGCGATGTGGCCGTTCCTGGCGATGTCCTCGTAGAGCTTCACATGCATGAGGCCGTATTCCTCAAGCGCATGCATCTTGCGGGTTTCCGTCTCACGCGGTTCGAGGAAACGCAGCGGCTCGGGGATCGGCACCTGGTAGACCAGCACCTGGCCTTCCTGCAGCGGCGCCTCGGGAATGCGGTGGCGGGTCTGGATGATGGTCGCGTCTTCAGTGCTCGTGGTCGTCTCGACGCCGGCAACCTTCTGGAAAAACTTGCGGATCGAGACCGCGTTGGTGGTGTCGTCGGCCCCTTGGTCGATGACCTTCAGCACATCGTCCGGCCCCAGGATCGAGGCCGTCACCTGCACACCGCCGGTGCCCCAGCCATAGGGCATCGGCATTTCGCGACTGGCGAACGGCACCTGGTAGCCCGGCACCGCGATCGCCTTGAGAATGGCGCGCCGGATCATGCGCTTGGTCTGCTCGTCGAGATAGGCGAAGTTGTAGTTGGATGCTTGGGTGTGCGCGTTCATTCGGCGGCTTCCCTTGTTTCAAGAACCGCCTCGCCGGTGCGCTGCTCGTATTCGGAGCGCATGGTGCGAACCAGACCGAGCTCGGCCTGGAAATCGACGTAGTGCGGCAGTTTCAGATGTTCGACGAAGCCGGTGGCCTGGACGTTGTCGCAATGCGACAGTACGAATTCCTGGTCCTGCGGCGGAGCAACAAGATCCTCACCCAGCTCTTCCGCGCGCAATGCGCGGTCGCACAGCGACATTGCCATCGCCTTGCGCTCGGACTGGCCGAAGACAAGGCCATAGCCGCGCGTGAACTGTGGCGGCGCCTTGGCCGATCCCTTGAACTGGTTGACCATCTGGCATTCGGTGACCTGGACACGGCCGACCGGAACGGCGAAGCCGAGTTCCGGCATGAACACCTCGACATCGACCTCGCCGATGCGGACTTCGCCGACAAAGGGATGGCTGCGCGCATAACCGCGCTGTGTCGAATAGCCGAGCGCCAGCAGGAACCCTTCGTCGCCACGCGACAGCGATTGCAGCCGCATGGCGCGCGACATCGGGAATTCCGTCGGCGTCTGATTGATGTCACCGGGTTCGGACGCGGGATCGATGACGTCGTCGTCCTCGATCAGGCCCTCCTGGCCAAGGATGTCGGCCACGCGCATGACCGGTTCCTGGACACCGCCGCGCAGCGCACCGGTCTCGACCTGCGGATCGCCTTCGAGTTCCTCATCGAGCAGACGATGCGTGTAGTCGAACGTGGGACCGAGAAGCTGGCCGCCGGGCAGGTCCTTGTAGCAGGCGGACACGCGCCGCTCGACCAGCATGGCGCCGGTGTCGACCGGTTCGCTATGACCGAAGCGCGGCAGCGTGGTGCGATAGGCACGCACCAGGAAAATGGCCTCGATCAGGTCACCACGCGCCTGCTTGATGGCGAGCGCCGCCAGCCGGCGATCATAGAGCGAGCCTTCGCTCATGACGCGGTCGACGCCGATGCTGAGCTGTTCGGTGATCTGCTCGAGCGTCAGCGCCGGCACCGACCTGTCGCCGCGCCGGCGATCGGCCAGCAAGCGGTGGGCGTTATCGATGGCGGCCTCGCCGCCCTTGACTGCAACATACATCGATCAGCCCTCCATCTCGACGAGGCGCGCCGAGCGCGGCAGGCAGGCGATGGCATCGCCCGTGGTGAAGATGAGGTCGACGCCGCGCGGGAACCGCTTGCGATTGGCCTTCCACTGGGCGGCGAAATCCCGCGGCAGGCCGCGTGGCGCCAGCACGACACGATCACGGATGCCCGGCCCCTCGAATGTCAGCGGCGCACCCCCATCCAGGCCCGGCAGTTGCAGGATCAGCGTGGCGGAACGATCCGGATATTCCTGGGACCCTTGAGCAAAGCGCTCCAGCGGCGGCATGGTGAGGGGAGCACCGACCAGGGCGAAAGCGACATCGCCACAGGTCGCCATCTCGCGGGCACCGGTGTGGAAGGCAAGCCAGGCGCGCAACGCGGCATGTTCCGCCAGCGAGGCATCCAGCCAGAAGGGGGTATCGGCATCGATCAGCGCACAGGCCACGGCGCCCGCAGCGCGGCCGAGCGGCACTGGCGGCGCCACAACGGTATCGATCTCGACGATTGTCGCAGGCTTCGCCATCGCATCCATGACGGCACGAAAGACGGACTGGGCGTTGAGAACAGGATTGGAGAATCCACCCTCAAGGGCAATTGCTTCGTTCAGCATCAGTCCTCTCCTCGCACCATGGTGAAAAAGTCGACGCGCGTGGCAGCAGTCTGCTGGCGACGCGCCTCATCGACTTGATCGAGTTCGCGCCGCATCGGCTGGATCACTTCGGCATCGATGCGCGCCGCGGTTTCGGCGTTGCGGCAGAGCGCATCGATGATTGCGGAAAGCCGCACCTTGGCGTGATCGCGGCCAAGCGCCATGGCATGACCGACAGAGCCGTCCTCCAGCTTCACGCTGGCGCGGGTGACGGTCGCCTCGCCGACATTGAACGGTTCGCCGGTGCCGCCGACGCGTCCACGCAGCATCACCAGGCCAGCCTCGGGACCACGCAAAGGCGTATGCCTGGGCTGCAGCCCGAGCGTCGCCCACAACGCATTCAGCCGTTCAGTGCTGCAGCGCGCCAGAACCGCCATCCGGTCCTTTCGCGCGGTTTGATCCGCCGTGATATTCATGCCAACCTCAAATTTGTCTATTGATCTAGACAACTAGATAACTTAACTTGTCTTAGACCCGTTGAATGACGGAAGAATGACAACAATGGTGATGTGAGGAAAAATGTCGAAGTCGGCATTGCATCGAGGGGTCGGCGTCGCGCTGTGGCGACAGATCGGCGACGAGATCCGGCGCGGCATCGGCAGCGGTCTGGCCGACGACAACGGCCGCCTGCCGCCCGAAGCCGAGCTGGCGACACGGTTCGGCGTGAACCGGCATACAGTGCGCGCGGCAATTGCGGCCCTTGTCCATGAAGGCGTGCTTCGGAGCCAACAGGGACGCGGCACCTATGTGCGGCGCCAGAGGCGCCTGACCTATCCGATCGGCGCCAGGACACGCTTCTCCGCCGGCCTCGAAGGCCAGGCGCGGGACCGCCAGATTGAACTGCTGGACCATGCGCGCGAGCCGGCCAGCGCCACGGTTGCCGCAGCGCTCGGGCTGGAGACATCCGAGGAAGTCATCCGCCTCGAGATGCGCGGCCTCGCCGATGGCATTCCTGTCTCTCGGTCCACTGCGTGGTTTCGTGCCGCGCAATTCCCCGATATCGCCGACTATTTCGCCAGCACCCACTCGATCACCCAAGCGCTGGCACTGTCAGGCATCACCGACTATCGCCGCGCCTCGACAACCATCGAAGCGCGCCATGCCGACGACACCGACACGCGTGATCTGCAGCTTTCACCTGGCGCCATCGTGCTGGTCGCGCGTGGCATCAATGTCGACAGCAGCGACAAGCCAATCCAGTATTCACAGACGCGTTTCTCGGCCGATCGCGTCGAGCTGACGGTCAGCCCTGGTTAGGCGCTCAGCCCCATAGCATCAGGGCGATCCAGCAGCCGATGATGAAAGCTGCCGCGATCGGAACACCCCAATCCGAAAGGAAGTGTACGGGACGGTTTGTGTCGAAGTGGAGGAATGCCATAGCATACCCTCCTTTAACGGGCTGGATGTCGCCCTCTGCAGCCGAGCCCTGTTTCGGCTGTCGACCTCACGAATTATACACCCAGGTGGCATTCTTCGGCAAACGGATCGTGAACCGGCGCACCGGCTCGAAATCGGGAGTCGATTTTCGGAAGACCGCAAATCCGCGACGGGGGCGAACGCGTCGCTTGGACGCAACTCATCTGGCGAATGCCGCGCCCGAATTGCGGCGGATGAAGGCATAGGCAATTCCGGCAACGATGGTCATCAGGCCGGCCCAGACCAGCCCGAAAGCCGCCAGTTCACCTTCCTGGCCGTTGGTAGCCTTGTCGAACATCGCCACCGCGATCGTCTGCGAGCGCGGCCCTGACAAAAGCACCGAAATCGCCAGTTCCTTGCCTACGCTGAGAAAGACGAACAGCCAGGCCGAGACGATGGCCGGCGACAGCAGCGGCACGACGATGCGGCGAATGAGTTGCAGCGGCGAAGCCCCTGAGATGGACGCTGCCTCCTCGAGTTCGCGATGGATCTGCAGCACGCCCGTATAGGTGTAGCGCAGGCTGAACGGCACCGCCCGGATGACGAAGGCAAGGGCCAGCAGCCAGATCGTGCCGTAGATGGCGAACGGTATCTGCAAGCCGATCTGCATGACAGCTGCCCCCATAACGATGCCTGGAAACAGCATCGGCACGGTGCTGAGCTGATCGAGCATGGAGCTGCCGGGCGCGCGGCGCGCCGTCAGCCAGCCGATGATGATGGTCAGCAAGACCGCCACCGAGGCGGCGACGGCTGCGATGGTGATCGTGTTGGTGGCATATTCGAGATAGGAGCTCTCCTCGAAAACCGCATTGAAATTCTTCATCGTCAGCAGCTTCAGGTTCGCCCACCGCATCGGCGCCATGAAAGGCGTTGCCGCGATCCAGATCAGTGCTGCGATCGGCACCAGCAGTACGATGAAAAAATCGACCAGGATGAACGCGCCGCCGAGCCAGCGCAGACGGCCGAGATCGATCGGGCGCGGTCGGTAACCCTTGCCGGTCACGCTGGCAAACCGGTCGGCATTGCGTGACAGGCGGCCGTACCAGACCATCAGGCACGATATCGCAAGGATCAGCAGGATGGAGAAGGCGCTGGCGTGGTCGAGCTTCGGGGGCACCTCGCGAATGGCGAAATAGATGTCGCTGCTCAGGACGTTGATGTTGCTCGGGACGCCGACGAGAATGGGCACATCGAAAGCCTGCAACGTGTTGATGAAGACAAACATCGCGACCGCTGCCATCGCCGGCCAGACCAGCGGTATCGACACCCGCCAGAACATGGCGAACACCGAGGCGCCGCTCATGCGGGCGGCTTCCTCCATCTCCGCATTGGCGGCACGAAAGGCGGCGGAGAACATCAGGAAGACGAGCGGCATCCAGACGAAGGTCTCGATCAGCGCCATTCCCCAGATCGTGTTGACGTCGAACAGCAGGTCCGCGCGGCCGGTCAGGCTCCGATAGAGATCGTTGAGCGGTCCCGCTCTGCCCAGCACGTAGAGCCACGCAGCCGTGTAGAGAATGAACGGCGTGCCCAAAGAGATGATCGTGGTGAGATAGGCAAGTGCTTTGAACGGCGCGTTGGTCCGCTCGACGATCCAGGCCAGGAAGGCGCCGATGATCAGCACCATCACAGTCGACAGGCCGGCGAACTGGACCGTGTTCCAAGCGCTGACATAGAGGTCCGGTTGCGACAGGATCCGGGAATAATTCTCGAAGGTAAAAGCGCCGCGGGAGCCGTCGGGATTGGCCACTGTCAGGCTGTTGCGCAGCAGGATGAACAGCGGCGGCAGCATCAACGCCGCCATCACCAGGACCATCACCGCACTGATGACCGAGATCGGCCTCCGCTGAAGCGCCGTGAAGACGTTGAGGAAACTCAACGCCTGTCGCCGCCGTGATGCCAGAATGTCATCGCTCATCGTTTCACCTCAGCTGCCACGCCCGCTTTTGTGGTTCCTTGCAAGGAACGGTCACGGAGCCGCCGGGAGCGACCCCGTTGTGGTTTCATGGAGCGAACTAGCCGGCGACGAACAGACGCTTGTAGATCTCAAGCCATTTCGGCAGCTGCTCCTGGTTCATCGAAGGCAGGATCGGGACTGCCGTGAAGCCGCCTTGATCGGGTTTCAGTTCCGGTACCTTGGCCGGCACGTTCGGATCGGCCGGCAGGTAGTTGGCTTCGCGCAGCACGTTCTGCCCTTCAGCCGACAGCAGGTAGTCGAAGAGCAGTTTGGCAGCGTTCGGGTGTGCCGCCCCCTTGACCAGGCCGACCGTCTCGGCGGTGCTGGCCACGGGTCCGATCTTCAGCCATTTGATCGGCGCGCCCTGGCTGGCGCTGATGACGACGTGATGGTTGAGCGCCGTTATCGCCAGTGGGTACTGGCCAAGAATAACCTGATCGAGAGCCTTGCGGGCGTTTCCGGGAACACGGGTGATGTTCTGCTTCGCCAGTTTTTCGAGATAGGCCATGCCGGCCTCTTCGCCCATTGAGATCAGCCGCGCACCGATGAAGCTCGGAGGGCCGGCAAAGTTCTCGTTGTTTTGCCAGACCATCTTGCTCTTCCACTTCGGATCGAGCAGATCCTCATAGCTCTTGGGCTCGTCCTCGGGCTTCACCATGTCGGTGTTGATCGCTACCGTGTAGAAGAACACGCAGCATGAGGCCCAATAGTTCTCGGCGTCCTTGTGCTCCGGCCGATATCGGGCCGTTTCCGGAGAGGCGTAAGGAACGATCAGGTCGGCCGCACGCATGGCCGAGATGGTGTCGCCGGCATTGTCGAAAATATCGATCGTCGGCTTGCCGGCACTTGCCTCGTTGGTCATGCGCAACAGAAGATTGTCCGCATTCGCGATCTCGACGCGGATGCCGTATTTTTTCTCAAAGGCGGCGGCCACCGGCCGAACGGCCTGGTTGACGATGAGGCCGCTCGCCCAGGTAACGGTGCCTTCCGCCTTGGCCGCCTCTATCAATGCCGGGTCGGATTCTGCCCGAGCGCCGGCACTCGCCAAAGACAGCGCGGCGACGATCGCCGTCACCCACAGTTTCGCCTGCAACATTCCGTTCTCCCATTTTTGGACGCGACCATGCCTCGCGCCGGCGCGTTCGAGACGCGCGCGGCGTTTGCCCACGATCAGCAATTCGGTGGCCCTGACCGCCCCTCAGCGGTAGGGAAAACGTGATCTTGGCCAGGGAGTCCGTCAAACGACTAAACGAATTGACTGCTTGAGTTCTCCTCAAGACCGAGCTCGCGGGGAGATGTCTGCGTCCCGCGGGGAAGCGGCTCGGACTTAGGCAAGCCATCCAACTGCCGAGGCTCACAGCCGATGATCGAGGTTCGTGCCTTGTTCGGGAAAAAATGCTTTTGCTGCAAAGCATTCGGCAGAAAATGGCACCGTCGGAAGCTATGATCGATGGTCGGCTTCCGGAGATTGACATGACCGCTGTCGTAGATCTTGCCCAGATCAAAAAGACCCTATCGGGTATCGACGTCGTCGCCGAAATTGAGACGGCATTCAGCCTTTATTCTCAAGGCCTGGCGACAATTCCGCCAGTTGGCGAACTGCTGTTCGAGCAACCACCGGGCGAGATGCATATCAAATACGGCGCCGTGCACGGCGACGGCGTCTTTGTCGTCAAGATCGCCACCGGCTTCTATGAAAACCCCTCCATCGGCCTGCCCTCCTCCGGAGGCGTGGTGCTGGTCTTCAGCGCCAGCGACGGCCGGCTTCTGGCAATACTGCAGGATGAAGGCCACCTCACCGACATCCGCACCGCGGCTGCCGGAGCGGTTGCCGCCAGATGGCTGCTGCCGGCCGAGCTCGATTGCATCGGCATTTGCGGCTCCGGCAGCCAGGCACGGCTACAGGCGCAGTTTTTGCGCGAAGTGACCCCCTGCAGAAATGTACTGGTCTGGGCGCGCAATTCGGAAAAGGCAAAAAGCTGCGCTGCCGATATCGCCGCTCTTGGCTTCAAAGCCACCGCGTCCGGGTCGCCGGCGGAACTTGCCAGGCATGCGCGCCTGATCGTGACCACCACCGCGTCAAAGACGCCATATCTGATGAACGATCATGTCCGGCCAGGAACGCTCATTGTGGCAATGGGCGCCGACACGCCTGAAAAATCGGAAATCGATGCAACCCTGCTCGGCAGGGCGACAACCGTCGTCGCCGACAGCCGCCTGCAATGTTTCGAGCGCGGCGAAATCCATCATGCCATCGTGCGGAGCCTGCTTGCCCCCGAACGCGTTGTCGAGCTCGGCGAGATCATTTCCGGAGCGGATCGGCGTCGACGGCAGGCCAACGACATCTCCATCGTCGACCTCACCGGCGTTGCCGTTCAGGATATCGTCCTGGCCAAGGCCGTGTGCCGGAAGCTCGGTCTCCTGGATTGAACTCTCGCCGGTTTCAAGACATGACGGGGAAATCGTCCTGCAGGAACCGGTCCACCCGCAGCAGGGCGGCGCCGAGATGCTCCGGCTCGCCGCCTATGCCCAGGCGCAGGTGTCCTTCCATGCCGAACCAACTGCCGGCGACCGCAAAAACGCTCTGCGTCTCGCGCAGCCTGCGGCACAACTCCTCCGAGGAAACAGGAAGGTCGTAGCGCAGGAAGGCCATCGCTCCAGCTTGCGGCAGCACCCAGCTGAAAATCCCGGGGTGCGTCGCTATCCAGCGTGAAAGCTGGTCGAGGTTACGGGCAAGAAGGTGACGGTTGCGGGCTACGATCCGGGCGCGCTTTTCCGGCTGCAGGGCATACAGCGCGATCCGTTGCCCGAGCGTGTTGCTGCCGATCGTCGTGTAGTCCTGCCGCTGCATCGCCTTCTCGATGATATCTTGCGACGACACGATCCAGCCGATGCGCAATCCTGCAAGCGCCATCGCCTTCGCCGTGCCGCCGGTTATGACTGTGGTCGGCGCTGTCGCGAAAAGCGTTTCGGTCTCCGGCCCGGCCAGTTCGGCGCCGCGATAGATCTCGTCGGCATGAAGCGCTATGTCGTGGCGTGCGGCAAGCGATGCCAATCCCGACCGTTCTTCTAGGGAAAGCACGCCGCCGGTCGGGTTGTTCGGATTGCATACCGAGATCAGCCTGGTTTGCGGTGTTATCGCCCGGGCCACCTCATCGAGGTCGAGTGTCCAGCGATGGCCGGACAGCCGCAGCGGCACCTGGTGCACTTTTGCGCCCAGTGCTTTTGCCAGTCCCGGCAACTGCATGAAATTGGGTGTGACGATGATGGCTTCGTCGCCGCTTTCGAGCAGGCTCATCACCGCAAGCATGTTAGCCTCCGACGATCCGGTGGTGACAAGGACATTGTCGGCGGTGGCACCGGGATAGAGCGAGGCGATCGCTTCGCGCAATGCCGGCTCGCCTTCGGTATGGCCATAGCCCAGCGGCAATTCGAGCAGCGCTTCGATCTCTTGCGAGTCGAGCAGTTCGCGCAGCGTGAAAGGATGCAGCCCGCTCTCGGTCAGATTGTATTCGACCGTGTTTTCCCAGATCGACTGGCTGCGTTCGAGTTCGAAAAGATCAATGCGCATATCGCTTCCCATCGAGAGTGCGTCATCGGCCGGGCGGCGCGATGTATCAAGAACGCGAGGCTAGTGTCGCCCGCTGCAAGGTTCGGTCGAAGCTTCCAGCACCATGGCAGAATTTGTCCACGCCGCGTCTGGCAATGACAGCATATTCTTCTACGCCCGCGCCATACAGGGGCGCGCGGCACTCGCATTCGGGCGTGCCGCTGTTCACAGCGAGGTCTTGCATGCCACAGGTCAGGAACAACTATATCGACGGCGCCTGGCGTCCGGCCGAGCATTGCAGCGCGAGCTACAACCCATCCGATACAAGCGAGCCGATCGGCCGCTTTGCCACTGCCAGCGCCGACGACGTGAGCGACGCCGTGAGCGCGGCTCGCAAGGCCTTCGCCGACTGGAAGGAAACATCGCCCCAGCAGCGCTTCGATATCCTCGACCGGGCGGCCGACAAGATTGCAGGGCGAACGCAGGACCTGGCGACGCTGCTGTCGCGGGAAGAAGGCAAGACCTTGCCGGAGGCCGTCGCCGAGGTGACCAAGGCGGCACATACGTTCAAGTATTTCGCCGGCGAAGCCGTGCGTCTCGCCGGTGCCAGCCTGCGTTCGGTGCGCAAGGCCGTCGACGTCGATGTCCGGCGTGAGGCGGTTGGCATTGTCGGCCTGATCACGCCCTGGAACTTTCCGTTCTCGATACCCGCCTGGAAGAGCGCTCCGGCGCTGGCCTACGGCAACTGTGTCATCCTCAAGCCGTCGGAGCTGACCAATGCCATCGCCTGGGAGCTGGCCAGCATCCTGCACGATGCCGGCGCTCCGCGCGGCGTCTTCCAGATGGTCATGGGCGGCGGCGACGTTGGCGCGGCGCTGGTCTCCAATCGCGATGTCGACGCTGTCAGTTTCACCGGCTCGGGCGCTGTCGGTGCCATGATCGCGGCACAGGTCGTTGGCCGCGGTGCCAAGCTGCAGCTTGAACTGGGCGGCAAGAACCCGCTTGTCGTTGCCGACGACGCTGACCTGGACAAGGCCGTCGACGCGGCGGTACGCGGCGCCTTCTATTCGACAGGGCAACGCTGCACCGCATCGAGCCGCATCATCGTCGACGCGAACGTCCATGACGACTTTGTCGAACGGCTGGTCGAACGCACAGCCAAGCTGCGCGTCGGGCATGCACTGGATAGTGCGTCCGACATCGGTCCGCTGGTCAGTGCCGCACAATTGCAGCGTGTGTCCCGCTATGCGGAAACCGCACCGTCCGACGGTGCGCGGCACGCGTTCGGCGGTCGCGTGCTTGCGGCGCCGGCGAACGGTTATTATTTCGAGCCGGCGATCTTCCTGGATGGCGCCATGCACCAGAACATCAATCGAGAGGAGGTCTTCGGGCCGATCGTCTCGGTGTTCAAGGCTAGCGACTTCGAGGATGCGGTGCGACAGGCCAACGCCACCGAATTCGGCCTCAGCGCCGGCATCTTCACATCCTCGCACGCGAAAGCCCGCGCCTTCATCCGCGCCAGCAACAGCGGCATGGTGATGGTCAACCTGCCTACCGTCGGTTCCGACTATCACGTGCCGTTTGGCGGCCGTGGTGCTTCAGCCTATGGGCCGAAGGAAATGGGACTGGGCGCGATCGAATTCTTCACCCAGACCAAGACCGCCTACATCGCAGACTAGGCTCTGCTTGCCCGCAACGTGGCGCGACACCTTCTGTCACGACCCCCGGGAAGGCGACAAAAACCGCTCGCCGCGACGAAGGAAACGAAAACTTGTGTTCCGGCCGACAGCCTATCGTCGGCTTCTGACACCGGCCAGCAGGCCGGCGCTTGAAAGGAGCCATGATGTCCAATTCGCCGCGCGTGATCGATCCCGAAAACATCGAGCCGGATACAAGGTCGACTTATCCCGACCATTTGCAGGAGCGGGTCAAGGGACGCCGCAAGCGGCGGCTTGGCTCGCTCGCGGGCCTTGGCAATCTGTCGGCCGTCCATGTCGAGCTGCCTTCGGGCTGTGCGTCATCGCTCAGGGTCTGGCACAGCCATGAGGACGAACTCATCATCGTCCTGAAGGGCGAAGCGACGCTGGTCACCGACCAGGGCGAGCAGTTGGTGCGGGCCGGCCAGGCGATCGGTTTCCCGGCGGGCGAGGCCAACGGCCACCAGATCGTCAACCGCGGCAACACGCCGGTCGTGTTCGTCGAGGTGGCAAGCTTTGCCGAAGCCAATGTATCGACCTATCCAGATGACGACCTGCTGCAGATACCCGATGGCCGCAGCCGCCGCTTCGTGCGCAAGGACGGCACCCCTTATTGAGGCCCGGCACCATGCAATCGAAGGTTTCGCCGCGTCTTGCCGAGCCGCTGGCCCCCGAAATTCTCCAGCTCGTTTTCATGCCACGCATCGAGCGCGAGCTGGGCCATGGCATCGACGACCTGTGCGCGATCAACGAGGCCCATCTCGTCATGCTGGCCAGGACCGGGCTGATCGAACCTGCGGTCGCGCGCGAGCTTGCCGAAGCACTGTCCGGCATCCGGGACAGCGGCGATCATGCGGTTCCGCGCGATCCAGGCCGCGAGGACGGCTACTTCAATTTCGAGGCGCTGCTGATGGCCCGCGCGGGCGCGGATGCGGGTGGGCGGCTGCACGTCGCGCGCAGCCGCAACGATATCAATGCAACACTCGACCGGCTGGCAATGCGGCGGGTGGTTCTCGACCTCCTGGCGAAAACCATCGCGCTGCGCCAGACCCTTCTGCATCGGGCACGCGAATTTGCCGACACCATCATGCCCGGCTACACGCATATGCAGCCGGCGCAGCCGGTCACGTTCGGCTTCTATCTGACAGGCGTCGCACAGGCCCTGGCGCGTGACACCGCGCGGCTGTTCAACACTTATCGCGCGGCGGACTCCTGTCCGCTCGGAGCCTGCGCTTTTGCCGGTACCTCCTTCCCCATCGACAGGCAGCAGGTATCCGACCTACTCGGCTTTGGCGGCATCCACATCCATGCGCAGGATGCCGTGGCGTCACGCGACTACGCCTGGGATGCAGGCGCCGCCGTTCTGGCCATGGCAGCCACTTGGGGGCGCTTCGCACAGGACATGTATGTCTGGGGCACGCAGGAATTCGGCCTTGTTCGTTTTCCCGATAGCATCGCCGGCACATCAAGCATCATGCCGCAGAAGAAGAACCCGGTGGCGGTCGAATATCTGAAGGCCAGTTCCGGTGAAGTGATCGGCGGCCTCACCGCGACATTCTCGATCCTCAAGGGCGGACATTTCAGCCACGCCGGCGACACCGGTCGTTCATCGCTGGCGCCGCTCTGGCCATCGTTGCACCTCGCCGGCAATGCTTTGACGATTACCCGTCTCGTCGCCGAAAAGATCGAACCCGATGTCGAGACGATGCAGCAGCGCGCCGGCGCTGGTTTCTCGACAGCGACCGACCTTGCCGACTGCCTGGTACGCGAAGCGGGCCTGTCGTTTCGTGAGGCGCACCACGTCGTGGCCGATCTGGTCAGGGACGCGCTGGAACGCAGCGTGAAGCCGGGCGAGATCGGATATGGCGACGTGCTCGATGCGATCGCGCGGGTACTGGGCCAGACAATCGACCTGCCGGATGAAGCCGTCCTCCAAGCACTCGACCCAAGCCGTTCGATCGAGGCGAGGCGATCGGCAGGCGCCGCCTCACCAGCCGAGACACGGACCATGATAACGACAGCCCTGGTCGAGGTGGATCGCGATCGAGCCGGGCTCGACGCTCTTCACGTGCATCTCGCATCGGCACGCGGGCGGCTGGAGGCGCAGCTCGAAAAGCTCCGGCAAGTGGCCTCGTCAAACTGATGCTGCAGGCATCCGGTCTTTGGAAGAATCTGTCCGTTGCGACATGCCATTTGGGAAAGTCTGCGGGCAGACGGCCGCTAGTCTGGTGCTGGTATTTCAGAGTTGTGATCCGATGACAGGCAGCAGCGCAGGACAATTCATCCGCTTGGGCGAGGCCGACAGGGCGCCCGTTCATATCCGCATCGATGGCGAGAGCGTCTCCTGTCTCGGCGGCGACACACTGCTGACCGCGATGCTCCTGAACGGGCGTCGGCTGCGTCATTCCGAATTCGGTGACGGACCGCGCGCCGGCTTCTGCAACATGGGCGCATGCCAGGATTGCTGGCTGATGCTTTCTTCAGGAGAACGGGTTCGCGCCTGCACCACCGAAGTCCGCGACGGCATGGATGTCATGACGCGCGAGGCGAGGTGATCATGGCCGGCAATGAACGTATCGTCGTGGTGGGCAGCGGACCGGCAGGTTCACGGGCAGCGGAAACGCTCTATCGCGCCGGCTGCCGCAACCTCACTGTGATCAGCGAGGCGCCGGCAAGCGGCGGCCAGATCTACAGGCGCCAGCCCGCCGGTTTCAAGCGGCCGCCGGCCAGCCTCTATGGGGATGACGCGCCGAAGGCGATACACCTTCACGACATGTTCGATGCCCTGGCCGGTGCAATCGACTATCGACCCAACACGCTGGTCTGGAACATTTTCGATGATGCCGTGCACACCAGCGACGCATCCGGCACGGACAGGGTTGAGTTCGACAGGCTGGTGCTGAGCACAGGTGCGATGGACCGCATCATCCCGATACCGGGATGGACCTTGCCCGGCGTCTTCACGCTTGGCGGCTCGCAGGTCGCACTCAAGAACCAGGCCTGTTCCATCGGTCGCGCCGTGGTCTTCGCCGGCACCGGGCCCCTGCTCTATCTCGTCGCCTACCAATACGCCAAGGCCGGCGCCAATGTCGTGGCGGTGCTCGACTCCTCCTCTTACACCGACAAGGTCCGTGGTGCCGTGCAGATGGCCCGCATGCCTGGCATGCTGCTGCGCGGCCTTGGCTATCGCCGTTATCTTTCGCGCAAGCGCATCATGCTGCGTGAAGGTGTGCGACTGCGCTCGGTCTCAGGTGCCGACAATGTCGAAGGCATCCACTTCAGCGCCGGCGGCCGGGACACGTTCGTGCCATGCGACGCCGTTGGCCTGGGCTTCGGGCTCAGTCCGGAAATGCAGCTTGCCGAGATCGCCGGATGCCGGACGCGCTTCGACGCTGCCAACCGGCAATGGGTCGTTGCTCATGACGGACAGGGCCGTGCAGGCGATGGCATCTATGTCGCTGGCGACGGCAGTGCGATCGGTGGGGCCGATGTCGCCGAACTGACTGGCGAGCGTGCGGCGCTGGCGCTAGTTGCCGATATCGGCCTGCCAGCACCCAAGGCTCGGCTACGCCAGATCGAGCGTGATCTCGGCCGGCTGGCCGCATTCCGAAAAGGCGTCGAGACGAGCTTTCCCTTTCCTGCCGACTGGATCGGCGAGGCGCCGGACGAAACAATCCTGTGCCGCTGCGAGAATGTCACTTTCGGTGAGATCCGGGCTGCCATCGACCGGTTCGAGCCACAGGAAGTGAACAGGCTGAAAGCGCTTGCCCGTCCGGGTATGGGACGTTGCCAGGGCCGTGTCTGCGGACCCGTCCTGGCCGAACTGCTTTCGGCAGCAACCGGAAAACCGCTGGACCAGGTCGGCAAGCTGCGTGGACAGGGACCCGTGAAACCGATCTCCTATGGGCGCACTTGCAGCCAGGCCGACCTGCAGGTCGATGCCTGGATGCGTGATTGCGAAAAGCGTGATGGCGATGACCAAGTTGTTTGAGACGAACGTCATCATCGTCGGCGGCGGCATAGCCGGCGTCTGTTCGGCCTACTATCTCGCACGCAGGGGCGCTCGGGTCAGCCTGTTCGAACGCGGCGCGGTCGGCGCCCAGGCCAGTGGCGTGAATTTCGGCGGCCTGCGCACCAACGGCCGCGCCGAACCTGAACTGCCGCTCAGCCTGCGTGCCCGCAGGCAATGGCAGAAGATCGAAGCGCTTGTCGGTGACAGCTGCGAGACAGAAATCACCGGACATGTCGAGATCTGTGACCGGCCAGAGCACATGGCGGCAGTCGAACAATGGTCGGTCATGGCTGAACGTCATGGCGTCGGTGCGCAGATGCTGACAGGAGCCGAGGTGGCCAGACGATTCCCCTGGATCGGCACCAAGGTGCTCGGCGGATGCTTCGTTGCCGGTGATGGCGCGGCCAATCCGCGGCTGGTCACACCAATATTTGCCATTGCCGCACGCAGGCTTGGCGCCGACATATGCGAGTATGATGCGGTGCGGACTGCCCGCCATGATGGAACATGCTTCCAGATCGAAACCGAATCCGGGACCAAAGCCCGCGCCCCCACCCTGATCAATGCCGCTGGCGCCTGGGGCGCACGTCTCGCGGCGCAGTTCTCGGAAATCTTTCCCCTCGACGTGATGGCGCCGCAAATGGTGGTCAGCGAGCCATTTCCGCGCATGGTCACCTCGACAGTGGACTATCCGGTCAATGGACGCTTCTTCTACGCGCGGCAGATCGGGCGGGGCAATCTGCTGTTCGGACGTGGCCCGGGTCGCGCCGATCTGGACACCGGCCGGGCAAAGTATGTTCCACAGAACCTGTTCGACGCGTCGCGCATCGCCGTCGACGTGCTGCCTTTCCTGCGTGGCCGCAATTTCATCCGCAGCTGGGCCGGCGTTGAAGGCAAGTCGCCGGACTCGCTGCCGTTTCTGGGCAGGAGCCGTGCCGTCGGCGGGTTGATCCATGCCTTCGGCTTTTCCGGACACGGCTTCCAGCTTGGCCCCGGCATCGGCGAAGTGGTTACAGAACTGGTGCTCGACGGCCGTACATCCACACAGATCGAGGGCTTCGACCCATACCGGTTTGAAGCCACGAGGAAACCAATGCAGGCCCAGACTGCCTGAAACAGGACGGCACGAACACGACCGGGATCAGGCGACCCGCCGCAACTCGTCCTGCGATCCCTGCAGCGAAGCGACGGCCGGAGACAAAGGCTCGTTCTTGATCTCGCGCAGCACCACGAAGCTGTCGAAACGCGAGAAGGAGACGTTACCGTCGAGAAGCTCACGCGAGATGGCTTCATAAGCGGCGATATCGCGGCAATCGAAGCGCAGCATATAGTCGTAAGGTCCGCACAGTCCGAAACAGTTGGTGATTTCCGGATGGTGCTTGATACGACGCTCGAAGGTCTGGAAGTCGGCCGAGCCGTGGTTCTTGAGCGACACGGCGGCGAAGACCATGACGTTCGAGTAAAGCCGTGACCAATAGATCTGGGCCCGGTAGCCGCTGATCAGCCCCATCTTTTCCAGCCGGCGCACACGCTTGTGGCATGGGCTGGCAGAGATGCCGACAATCGAGGACAGTTTGAAATTCGTGATCCGGCCGTTCTTCTGCAATTCGGTGAGGATGCGCAGATCGATGCGGTCGACCTTGCCGGGCAGGCCGGCGAATTCCGGTTTCAAAGGCACCATGTTCATTGTGTTTTTCTCCTGACGAGGCTCAACTGGGGGCTGCACGGCGCTGCTGGCCAGTCGGTCTGCTGGGGCTCTGCCAGAATGAGAGGACGCCCTGGGCTTGCAATCGAAAAATGGTAACGCCTGAATGAGCGTCAAACATGCAGAGACCGTCAGACTGCCCTGGCTCAACACGCTGGTCGCATTCGAAGCTGCGTCCCGTTTCGGCAGCCTGACGCTGGCAGCCTCGGAATTGAACCTGACGCCCGGCGCGGTGAGCCGGCAAATCAAGCTTCTCGAGCAATCTCTCGACGTGACGCTGTTCCAGCGCAGCCACAACGCCATCGAACTGACCGACACGGGCAGAGCTTTCCTCGGCCATGTCAGGAATGCGCTGGCCGAAGTGCGCAAGGGCGTGCGCGAGGTTTCAGGCGAGGCCGCCAAACTCACCATACGGGCACCGCTGACATTGACGCAGCGCTGGCTGATCCCAAGGATCGAGCACTATCATCTCGACCATCCGGGGGTCGACCTGCGCTTTCGCACCATCGGAGCGGCGGGCAGCGACCGGATCGACATCGAAATCAGATATGCGCGCAGCTTGCCGACAACCGACGCAGAGGGCGAGCTGTTCCTGGCCGACACCACCGCGCCCATTTGCCGTCCGCAACTTCTGGCTGGATCGACCGCCGATATCGATCCGGCTCAGGTCCTCGATCTGCCGATCCTGCAGGACACGGCGGATGCGTGGTCCTGGCGGCAGTGGTGCAAGGGCGCAGCCATCCCCTTCGAGCCACGGGGTCGCAGCATGGTCTTCGACACCGACGAAGCATCGATCGATGCCTGCCTTTCGGGCCTCGGCGTCGCCCAGGCCAACACTGTCTTCGTCTCCTCCCTGCTGGAAGCCGGCACCATCGTCCAGCTGTGCCCGTCGGTCGAGGTGGTACTCGGAGCCTACTATGCCGTTGTCCATACTCCGGGGCGGGTTCCAGAGGCCTTCGTCACCTGGCTGAAGAGCCAGGGGACCCAGGTGGAGTTGGCAAAATAAACTGCCGGGCAGGACGCCAAACCGGACATTTTTTGCCGCCCGTCGCTGTTCGTTTGACCAAACGTGGCTGTCTTTCGGCCTACTCTCGACAGGGCTCCGCGCAAGACGTCCGTTCCGGGCGCTCCATGGCGGCGTGAACAAGAACAGAGGGTGAGCGAAATGAACATGAAGAGACGAATGCTGCTTGTCTCCGTGGCGATGCTTGTCGCCGGAGCCGGCACCGTTCATGCGGCCGAGCAGCGGGTGGTGAAACTCGCAACCGACGGCACCTACGCGCCATTCAACTATACCGATCCTTCAGGCAAGCTGATCGGCTTCGAAGTCGATCTGGTCGATGACATCTGCAAGCGCATGAACGTCAAATGCGAGTGGGTCATCCAGAATTTCGACGGCATGATCCCGGCCCTCAACGAAAAGCGGTTCGATGCCATCCTCGCGTCGCTGTCCATCACCGACGAACGCGCCAAGGCCGTCGATTTCTCGATCCCCTACTATGCAGGCCCGACGCGCCTCATCGCCTCCGGCGACAGCACGCTCGGCCAGTTCAAGAGCGGTGAAGGCACGACCATCCTGCTGGGCACGATGAGCGACAAGGACAAGGCCGTCATCGGTGATGTCGCCACAGCGCTCAAGGAGGCAACCGTCGGCGTGGAACGCGCCTCGACGCATGCGAAGTTCTTCGAGGAGACCTTTCCGGGCGTCAAGGTGAAGATCTATGACAAGGGCGAGAACATGCTGCTCGACCTGGTAGCCGGCCGTATCGACGCTGCCGTCGACGGGGCAGGCTCGACGCTCAACTTCATCGGCGAGCAGAAAAAGGCGGGCAAGAATTTCGTCGCCTTCGGTCCTGCGCTCAAAGGCGGTGCGCTCGGCAAGGGCGTGGCGCTGGCATTCCGCAAGGGCGAGGAAACGGAATTGCGCGAGCAGTTCGACAAGGCGATCCGCGAAGCGACCACGGACGGCAGCATCTCCAAGATGAGCGTTAAGTGGATCGGCGTCGACGGTTCGATCCCGGAAAACGCTACCAAATGAAGACCCTCGACCTTCTCGCTTTCGGCCCGACCGGCTGGGGCGACGAGCTGGCGTACGGTGCTGCAATGACCCTGGTCATTGCGGCACTGGGTTTTGCCGGCGGGCTTGTGGTGGGGCTACCGATTGCAGCGGCTCGCCTCTCTCCAAATATCCTGCTGCGCGCCGTTTCGGGGGTCTATGTGACCGTTGTCCGCGGCGTGCCCGAACTCCTGGTTATCTACCTGCTCTTCTTCGGCGGCGGCCAGTTCTATCGCCATGTCGCCAACGCAATGGGCTACTCCGGTGCCGTCGCTGCAGACGCCTTGAGCGCTGGTGTCCTTGCCATCATCCTGATCTGCGCAGCCTACAGCGCCGAGGTGTTTCGTGGCGCATTCCAGGCGATACCGAAAGGACAGATCGAAGCCGCGCATGCCTTCGGCATGAAGCGCTCCACTTTGTTTTTCCGCATCAAGCTGCCGCAGATGCTGCGCTACGCCCTGCCCTCTATCGCCAATGTCTGGCAGCTCGTTCTGAAGGACACCGCACTGATCTCGGTCACGGGGCTGGTCGAATTGATGCGCACCATCGACGTGGCCGCAGGCTCCACGCGCAGCCCATTCCTGTTCTATATGGTCGCCATCGTCATCTTTCTCTTCTTCACGTCCGTCTCGAACAAGGTGTTCGAGGGCGCTGAACGTCATTTCAGCCGCTCTGTCATCGGGGGATACGGCAAATGAGATGGGATGTGCTTTTCGGCTCGTTTCCGGCGTTGCTGTCGGCACTGCCGTTGACGCTGGAACTGGCGCTCACTTCGATCGCGCTCGGCTTCATGCTGGCCGTGCTGCTGGCAGCGGCAAGGCTTTCGGGTATTCGCGCTCTTTCCGCGCTTGCCTATACCTTTGTCTACGTCATTCGCGGCACCCCGCTGCTGGCGCAGGTCTTCTTTGTCTATTACGGGCTTGGCCAGCTCGACGCGATGCGCAGCTCCATTCTGTGGCCGATCTTCCGCGAAGCCTATGCCTGCGCCCTCCTTGCGCTGTCGCTGAACACGGCGGCCTATGGCAGCGAGATCATCCGTGGCGGGTTGCTTGCGGTGCCGCGCGGGCAGGTCGAGGCCGCCAAGGCGTTCGGCCTCACCGCCACGCAGCGGTTTCGCCTGGTGGTCTTCCCGCAGGCTTTGCGCACCATGTTGCCGGCCTATGGCAACGAATTGATCCTGATCCTCAAGGGCACATCGCTCGCCAGCACCATCACGATCATCGAGTTGACCGGGCAGGCGCGTATCCTGGCCTCGGAAACCTATGCCCCGATCGAAGTCTTCGCGGCGGCGGGGGCGGTGTATCTCGCACTCAACATGGTGCTCAGTTTCGGGGTGCGGCTGCTTGAAGGCCGGATCAAGCGCAGCGGAGGCCTGGCGATGGAAGGCTGAGGCGCAAGCAGCGCCGACCCGTCAGCCTACCCGACAAGACGACAGCAAGAATGCGCATTCCAGCAATGGCGTGCCAGGCGGGATCCTTTGTGCCGCCGCAAGAGCACCACCGGAGGAAATGATGAGTGTGATCGAACTGCCTGCCGGCAAATCCGCGTCCGCGGTGCCAACCATCGAGTCGCGGGATCTGCGCAAGAGCTTCGGCGCCGTCGAGGTGCTCAAGGGCGTCTCCTTCAAGGCCTATGAGCATCAGGTGGTTTCGATCATCGGCGCCAGCGGATCGGGAAAAAGCACGTTTCTGCGTTGCCTCAATTTCCTCGAAACGCCGAGCTCCGGCGAAATAGACTTCAAGGGCCAAAGCCTGGAGATAGGCGGTGGCAAGGCTCCCGCCCAGGCGGATGTCGAGCGGCTGCGCCGCCGTACCGGCATGGTGTTCCAGCAGTTCAATCTCTGGTCACACTGGACCGTGCTGGAGAACATCATCAAGGTTCCCGTCCACGTCCATGGCGTGCCGCGACAGCAGGCGGTGGAGAAGGCCATGGAGTTGCTGGCCAAGGTCGGCCTGCACGAAAAGGTCAACGCCTATCCGACGTCACTATCAGGCGGCCAGCAGCAGCGCGTCGCCATCGCGCGGGCGCTCGCCGTCGAGCCGGAGTTGCTGCTGTTCGACGAACCGACCTCCGCGCTCGATCCCGAACTGGTGGGCGAGGTTCTGGCCGTGATCCGCTCCCTGGCGAAGGAAGGCCGGACCATGCTTGTCGTGACACATGAAATGAGCTTCGCCCGCGAAGTCTGCGACAAGGTCGTGTTCTTTCATGACGGCCGCATCGAGGAAGAAGGAGCACCGGCCGAAGTGCTGCGCCAGCCGCGCAGCCCACGTCTCGGTGCGTTCCTGAAGTCCGTTCGCTAGAGCAATTCCAGGCGCGGTATGGTTTGTTTGGACCTGCGTCAGTGCAACGACTTGAACAGATCGAATTGCGAAAACAGGGATGGGACGCCGCCGGTGTGCAACACGCAGCTGGCTTCGCCGGCCGGGATACAGCCGTTGCCTGCAATGTCGACAAAGCCTGCGAGGGTCTTGGCGGTATAGACATACTCCGTGAGAATTCCCTCGGCGCGCGCGAGCATGAGCAAAGCCTTTTCCGCTTCCGGCGTGGGACGCCCATAACCGTCACCGAGATAGTCCATATGGTAGTGAATCGGCAGATCCTCGACAGATGGAGCCGCCAATTGCGTGGCTGATCTCAGGCCGTCATAGATGCGGGCCACGCGCGCGGCGAGTTCGGCCTGACCGTATTCGACGCTGACAAGATGCACCGTGAACGGGTTGCCGAGAAGCGCATTGCCAAAGATGAAGCCCGCTTCCGTCGGCCCCATGGAACCACTCAGGAACACATGGCGCAGATTGACATCATCGGCCTGGGCCTGCTGGTGGAGTTCGTAAGCCGCGACGGCATAGCCCATCGCTCCGACGATGGCGTCCCCGACGATGTAGGGCTTCCTGCCGGCAGCCTTGAGTTCTTCCGCGGCATCGGTAACCGCTTTTGCGCGCAGGTCCTCGCTCAGATTGCCGAGATAACGAACCTCGGCGCCGAAGACCTTGTTGAGGAACGACTTCTGTTTCGCGGTCTCCGATGCTTCGGCGTTGTGGAACACGATGCAATCGAAACCGTGCATTGCAGCGGCTGCCGCCGTGAGGCGACACAGATTCGACATGGGACCGCCAGCGACAAGGAGAATGTCGGCGTCTGCCTGCATGGCAGCGCCAAGCCAGAATTCGAGGCTGCGAAGCTTGTTGCCACCGAGGGCGATTTCCATGTGGTCGTCGCGCTTGATGAAGAGGCCTTCGCAACCTAGCGCCTTTTCAAGGTTCTTCAGGCGCCGGAATGGCGTCGCGCTCTCAAGGACGATCTGTCTGGGTGCTGTGAAAGGCAAGGTCCGAGTGAGCATGCTGTATTCCGGTTCAGTCTTCAGGATCATTTGGAAGGACGGGCTCGACGCACCTGGTCGAGATAGTTGTAGATCGAGTATTTCGAGACATTGAGCCGGCCCGAGACGATCTCAACGGCGCCCTTGACACGGAAGACATCCTTCTCCTCGAGGCGCCGCACGATATCCAGGCGGTATTCCTTGCCGGACAATTTCTCCCGGCTGCCATTGGTGAATGCCTCGGCGATGATGCCGTCGACACGCCGGCCAATGTCATCGTCTTCGTTCAACTCCTCGGTTCTCGACTGCTCGTCGATACCGCAATAGGTCTGCAGCACATCGATGCTGGAGATGAGATGCTCGATGCAGAAATCGATCTTGAGCAGGCCGATCTCTTCGCCGGTCGCGGTATCGGTTATCGCGGTGAGCGAAGAACTCAGCCGCCGGCCGTCGGGCGTCGCGCCCGTGAACTGCATGCGCGGTGCGCGGTTCAGCGACGCCTGCCGGAATTTTTCAAGCAGGGCGGAAGACAGGCGCGACCCTTGCGGTATGTCCATGACCGTCCCCACCGAGGCGCGCAGCTGAGCTGCCCCCTCCCGGATTTCATAGAGAGAGGCCTGGCAATTCGAACCGAACTGGGCGACCAGCGTCGCCATGATGTTCATGGCGGTCTCGAACTGAAACCTGCCGGTTTCGGTCGATGGCGCACTGATCTGCTGTTTGGATTTCGGCACCGGAATTGATCCTTTCTAGACCCTGACCTGCAGTCCTCGGGTGGCTCTTTTCTCGAGCTTCCCGACCAGCATGAGTACCGGAAAACAGAAGGCGAAATAGAGGGCCCCGGCGATTGCATAGATAAACAGGATATCGCCGGGGAACCGCACGATCTGGATTTCAGCCTGACGCATGAGTTCGGCAATCCCGACGACCGAGACGATCGACGTTGCCTTGATCAGGGTCACATAGACGCCGCCGAGCGAAGGCAGCACCAGGCCGATGCTCTGGGGCAGGATGATGAGGCGCAGTGTCTTGAGGCGGGTGAAGCCAAGAGCGAAAGCTGCCTCCCATTGTCCGCGCGGAATAGCGCGAATGGCGCCGCTCACGATCTCGGTCACATAACTCGACGTGTAGATGCCGAGTCCGATCGTTGCCGCCGTCCAGGAATCGAACTGGAGGAACCGCCATCCGGTATTGGGCAGGACAAAGTAGATGATGTAGAGCTGTACCAGGAACGGCGTTCCGCGCAGGATATGGAGATAGCCGCCGATGATCGGGGTTGCGATCCTCACATATTGGCCGCGCAGCGTACCGAGCCCGATGCCGAGGAGCGACCCCCACACGATGCCTGCAAGCGCGAGTTTGAGGGTCTCGACAAAACCGGCGAAGAGTGCCGGCAGCACGGCCAGGAAGATGTCGACGGAATGACTCATGCCGCACTCCTCCAGCCCCGTCCGGCCAGACGGGTCTCGACAAGATTCGAGACGAACACCATGACAAGGTAAAACACCAGGAAGATCGCCGCGACGGTGAGGAAGCCTTCATTGGGGCGAACCAGATCGCTGTTGAGCAGCATGCCGGCGCTCACGATGTCGAAGACGGTGATCAGCGACAGCAGCGACGTGTCCTTGATGAGGATCGCGGTCTGCCCGAGCAATGCCGGTATGACATTGACGATGCCCTGCGGGAGGATGACGTAGCGATATTGCTGGAGGGTCGTCATGCCGACCGCGATGGCGCCTTCACGCTGGCCGCGCGGCACCGACAGGATGCCCGAACGGATGATCTCGGCCATATAGGCGGTGGTGTGAAGCGTGAGTGCGATCGTACCAAGCACGATCTCAGGCATGCGCCCCATGGCCGGGATCAGGCTCGGCAGCCCGAAATAGACGATGTAGATCTGCAGCAGCAGCGGCGTCGACCGGATGATCTGAATGTACGAGGTTGCCGCGTAGACGAGAGGCTTGCGGCCCGAAAGTCGCATCAAGGCAACAGCGAAACCAAATGTCAGCGACAGGACGAGGCTCAGGCCTGCGGCAATGATCGTGTTGTAGATGCCCAGCAGGAACTGGTCCTGGTACTGGAGCACAAACCGATAATTGAACACAGACTGCACGGCGCTCCAGAATTCAGACATTGCTTTTTCCCTAGAGCGTTTCCGGTTTTCGGAAACGCGGAAAACACTCTAACTCTTTGTTTTTGCGCAATTTCGGACGGAAAACCGCTACGCACTTTTCCCGGAATTGCTCCAGCGGAGACACGCACTTCCCCGGCGGTTTGACCACCGGGGAAGCAGTTCGGATTTTACTTGTGGTCCTTTTCCCACTTCATGCTCGTCCACCAGTAGTCGACCAGATTGTCGAGCTTCCGGTCGGCGGTCCTGAGCTCGATCCAGTTGTCCATCCAGAATTTCAGCTGGATGTTGTCCTTGCGGGTGGCGAATGCCAGCGGCTCGCGGGTGATGTTGCCTTCGAGCATGCGCAAATTGTCAAAACTGGTGGAGTAGGCAGCGACATTGCCGGCGCTGGAAATGGCGCCATCGACGCGTCCCACCGAAACGGCCTGGGCGCTGGCCGGTCCGCTCGCGAATTCCTTCACCGTTGCCTGCGGCAGGTAGTCCTTGATGGTGGTGATGTAGGTGCCGCCCTGGACGCCACCGACGTTGAGGCCGCTGGCGTTCAACTCCTGCCAGGTCTTGTACGGGCTGTCCTTCTTCACGAAGGCGACAGTGTCCTGATAGAAGAACGGCCGCGAAAACAGCAGCTGCGCCGTGCGCTGCGGCGTCGGCGTCATGTCGGCGGCCAGGATGTCGAACTTGTCGGCAAGAAGCGCCGGGATCAGGCCCTTCCAGTCGTAGTCCTGGATGACGAGCTTGACGTTGAGATCGGCCGCCATCATCTGCACGATCTCGATGGCCAGGCCGGTGCGTGCACCGTTCTTGTCAACGAAGCTGACGGGCTCGCCCTGGGTCTGCACGCCGACGCGGAGTTCACCGCGCTGCAGGATGCGGTCCATGACATCGTCTGCATGCGCGACCTGTGATGTAACGGCCGACACCAGCGCGACCGCTGCCACGGCAAGTGACTTGATAAGCTGCTTCATGAGGTTCCCCTTTTTTGTGAACAAACAAATCCGGCGCGATCGCTCACGCCGACCCAACGAGTGAAAGGAACTTTTGCGTCCGCTCACTTCTTGCGTTCTGGAAGATCTCTTCCGGCGTGCCGGTTTCGACGACGGCACCCGCGTCCATGAACACGACCCGGTCCGCCACTTCGCGCGCGAAGCTCATTTCGTGCGTGACGACGACCATCGTCATGCCTTCGCCGGCGAGTTCGCGCATGAGGTCCAGCACCCCGCCAACGGCCTCGGGATCAAGGGCGGAGGTGGCCTCGTCAAACAGCATCACCTGCGGCTCCATCGCCAGGGCGCGTGCAATGGCGATGCGCTGCTGCTGGCCGCCGGAGAGCTGCGCCGGATAGGCATGCGCGCGATCCAGCATGCCGACCCTGGCGAGGTATTTGTTGGCCGCGGCTTCGGCATCGGTCTTGCTGACGCCCTTCACGGCAATCGGCGGCAGGACGACGTTGCTGAAGGCGGTCATATGAAGAAAGAGGTTGAAGTGCTGGAACACCATCCCGACCCGGCTGCGAAACGCCGGCAGGTTGGTCGCCTTGTCGGTAACCGAGACACCGTCCACCACGATCGAGCCGCCGTCGACCGTCTCGAGCGCATTGATCGTTCGAAGCAGGGTGCTTTTCCCGGACCCGGACGGACCGATGATGACCACGACCTCGCCCTTGTGGACCGAAAGCGACACATCGCGCAGCGCATGCGTGCCGGGACCATTGCCCGTGGCCGGATACCGCTTTTCGACATTCTGGATTTCAATCGACACCGAGGTCGCTTGTGACCCCGCCTTGCGCGCCTGCAGCAATTTGCTCCTCCTCCCGAGGTTGGGAGGGCTTCTATCGCCTCAAAACTCCTTCGTCAAATTTTTTTTAATCAAACAATTTTTTTGAAATTTAGCCGCAGCTGATGCACCAATCCGACCAAAGATCAGAGCTTGGAACCGGCGGTCGATAGTGCAAGGGATCGGCCCGCCGGTCGGTTTGAGTCACGCATCCGTGCCAGGCAGCATTCGCTTAAAAAACGAACTGCCTGCAAAGCGGACTATGGGCGTTTTCCGCGCAGATTGTCACGGACCGTCTCCAGCCAACCGGCGATCCGGCCGAACGCCTGGCCTCCCGCGCCAAGCAATTCCGCCAGCTCTCCTTCTGCCTTCTCACGCCAGGCGGATTCCTGATCCGGGAGCGGCGGCAGGATGTGCGCGAAATAAGTCTTGTCCAGCAAGCGGTGCAGCAGCCGCTCTCCCGGAAACGGTTCGTCATTGTTGAGCGCCCGCGCGGCCTTGAGGAGCGTGCGGATATCGTATTGGACCGGGCTGATATCCGGGACCTGCTTGCGCAAGCCCAGAAGCGTGTAGACGCCGACGCGCGCGGTACGGATCGAACTGTCCATGGTGAAGATGATGTCGTTCGCGGTTTCGACGAACTGCCCCATCAGCGCCAGGTTCGTGCATCCTGCCGGCACGACATGCGGCCTGTCTCCGGCGGCGCGTGGCATGAACATGGCGGTGATGTAGGGCATCAGCGCAAGCCGCGCCTTGGTGTTGGCAACGACGGCATCGACCTGGTCCTCGATACCCAGGTGATAGCAGAGCTCGGCGATGATCTCCTTGCCCGTGCAGGCCGGCATTGGCTTCTTCACGTAGTTGCCGTCCTTGTCCATCAGCAGCGCGTAGACCCACAGAACCAGGACATCGCCCGGCTGATCCGGGAAATGTGGCTGCCGGTTGCAGGTGAAGCTCAGCACCCAGTTGGAATCCGTGAAGGTGATGATCCCCCCGGTCACCGTCCGGCCCGAATAGGGATCGTTGACCGAGAGTTCCTTCAGCTTCTCGACCAAAGGCGATGGCTTGCAGGTGAGCGTGACCGATTCCCACATCGAGCCGTCGACATTGCCGTAGAATTTCTTCGGCTTGCCGAAGATCGGTGACTTCTCCGCCAGGTTCTTCCACAGCGCCCAGTCGCTCGTTTCGCCAGGTTCATGCTTGCCGCGCTCCAGCACCGGCACATTGTCCATGTCGCCATAGGCGGTGCCTTCGGTCATCGATCCCGTCAGCGCGAAAACGACGTCGTTCGACCCGACCGGGATCGAGGTGTCCTTGCCCTTCACCTTGGCGCGGATTGCCGTAACGGTACGACTGTCGCCTTCCACCGCCATGTCGAGATCGAAGGCGCGCGTATCGAACTGAACGACCACCCCGCGTTCCTTGAGGTGGTTCACCAACGGACGCACGAAACTGTCGTACTGGTTGTATTTCGGGAAGACGAGCGCGGAGAGGTCCGTCAGCCCGTCGATCGCATCCAGAAATCGATGCATGTAGAGCTTCATCTCCAGCAGGCTCTGCCAGTTCTCGAAGGCGAACATGGAGCGCCAGAGGTACCAGAAATTGGTCTCGAGGAAGCCCGGGCTGAAATATTGCTCGATGGTGACGTCGTCCAAATCTTCCTTGCGCTTCAGCAGCAGCCTGATCAGCTCCCATTGCTGCGAGCGCGAAAGGCCGAGTGTCGAGAAGTCACGAATCTGACCTCTTTTATGCATCAGGCGGGACTTCGAATAGTTGGGATCGTTGTCGTTGACGAGGCGGTACTCGTCGAGCACGCTGTATCCCTGCGGCAATTCCAGAGCCTGGACATCCTGGAACATGTCCCACAGATTGTCGTAATTCCAGTTCATCTCGCGACCGCCGCGGATGATGTAACCTTCCTCGGGATTGCCGGCGCCGTCGAGCGATCCGCCCTCGATCTGCATGGCGTCGAGAATGGTGATGTCTTTGCCCGCCATGCCGCCGTCGCGGATCATGTAGAAGGCGGCCGCAAGGCCGGCGATGCCACTGCCGATGATCCACGCCTTCCTGCCCTTGACCTGGTTTCCCGGCACCGGCTTGTTGCGCATGTAAGCGCCCATCATGTCGGGCGGCGGCAGCGTGTTTTCGGCACGATGGTGCCAGTATCCGGCCGTGGTGTCGTTCTCCACCTTGAATGTCTTGTTGGCGTCGGGGGCTTTGGTCATGGCAACTTTGCTCCGCTGAAAGACAACATTCGCTGACCGACAGACGCCGGGATGAAGCGTCCGTCGATGCCAGCACGCGTGCCAGCTTACCGGTGCATGGCAGGTGGGGAAAGACAACCATTGCGGCAGACTGCGACACGATGGAGCTTCAGCTATCGCTTCCCCGCATCCTGGTTCAGCTACAAAGTGTGCGATCCAACAGAGCACGCTTCTGCAGCACTCGCCTTCCGTCGAAGATACCAAACCGACATGAGCCGCTTGCGACATTTGACTTTCTACCTACTAGTTGGTAGGCTGTGTTATGGATAAGTTGCAAACCAAGGCCGATGCAATTCTGCGCTGCGCGCGCTCTCTCATCATCAGGGGCGGCTACAACAGCTTCAGCTATGCCGACATCTCCAACGTGGTCGGCATTCGCAATGCGAGCATTCACCATCATTTCCCCAGCAAATCAGATCTGGTCCGCAAGCTGGTTGCACAGTATCGCGAGGAGGCTGCGGCCGGCCTCGCCGAGCTGGAACGAAATGTCTCCGATCCGCTCGATCAACTCCGCGCCTATGTCGGCTACTGGGAGAGCTGTATCGTTGATGCGAGCCATCCCTTTTGTGTCTGCGCCTTGCTTGCCGGTGAGATTCCGGTTCTCCCGGAAGCCGTCGTCCTTGAAGTGCGCGCGCATTTTCGAGGTCTCTCGGACTGGCTCACCTCCGTCCTGGAGCGCGGCGCTGCACAAGGCCGTCTTACCCTGACAGGCACAGCCCGCGCCGACGCCGAAACGTTCATGGCCACGGTGCATGGCGCGATGCTGTCGGCGCGCGCTTACGGCGATGCCCGCACTTTCGGTGCAGTAACCCGCCCCTTCTTGGATCGTATAGCCGCTTGAGACTTGGAACCGGCCAAGGAGGTGAACACATGCTCGAAATACCTACCGACTAGTAGATAGTTTCTTCATTATCGCAGGCTGTTGTCGACGGTCTGCCTGATCACCTCTTCTCTGTTCGATGAAAGGCAATCTCCCATGTTCGGAATTTCTCCGCTCGGCTGGGTCCATACACTCGGCAGCCTGCCAGCCATTCCCGTGGCGCTCTATATGTTCGCCCGCCATGGTCGGATCGTTCCCCGCTCCACGCCGGGAACAATCTATTTTGTTTCCATGCTCATTGGCGCGACAACGGCCTTCTTTGTGGCACATCAAGCGGTCAGCTACGCCATCGGAGCCTTGACCATCCTGTTCCTGCTCGCAGGTTACGGGATCGATCGCATCCTGGGCCCAACGCGCCTGGCCAGATACGTCGAGACCATTTGCCTGAGCGTAAGCGCGTTTCTGTTGCTGCTGCCGACCATTACCGAGGTGCTGCGCCGCGTTCCGGATGGTCACCCCTTCGTGACCGACCTGAAATCGCCGCTGCTGCTCGGCGCACAGGGCGGGCTGCTGGCCATTCTCGTGTTTGGTCTGGCAGCTCAGATCATCTACCTGGCAAGGCAGGCTGCCGCGAAACAAAGGTAGTGCCATACCGCCGTCGAGACCCGGCCTGCCTCCAGGGGTTTTCCGCCATGCAGACAGCATGCCCTGCAGCGCTATGGCTGCAGGGCAGATATCGACAACAGGGCCCAGAACCCCTCACTCGTCAGCCCAGCCCCTGCCCTTCTCGCGCTTGCGGCTGCGGTAGTCCTTGTTGAGACGGACCCATTTGCGGCGCTCCTCACCCTGCGCCACAGGATCATCGCGGCGGTCGAGATATGCCAGCTCGCGTTGCAGCTTTCCGTAGCTCAGCCAGCGATCCTCGGACAGGCTTCCGTCCTGCAGAGCGGCACCGATGGCACAGCCCGGCTCGCCACCATGGCCGCAGTCGCGAAACCGGCATCGGCCCGCCAGTTCCTCGATGTCGGCAAAGGTTGCCGCGAGACCTGCACCGGTGTCCCACAGCCCGAGCTCGCGCATGCCAGGCGTGTCGAGCACCAGCCCGCCGCCCGGCAAAAGCACGAGTTCGCGATGGGTCGTGGTGTGCCGTCCGCGTGCATCGTCCTCGCGGATGGCCTGGGTCGCCATAAGAGCCTTGCCGGCGAGCGCGTTGAGCAGGGTCGACTTGCCGGTGCCGGAACTGCCGAGCAGCACCGCGGTGTGCCCAGGCAGGATCAGACGCCGCACGGTGTCGAGCCCCTGCCCAGTCAGCGAGGACATGGCAATCACGCTGGCCCCGAGCGCCACGGTTTCGGCGGCGGCGATGGGACCGGCGGGATCGTCGCAGACATCCGCCTTGGTCAGAACGATGACCGGCGTGGCGCCGCTCTCCCGAGTGACGGCAAGGTAGCGTTCGAGCCGCCGCGGGTTGAAGTCGGCATTCAGCGACGCAACGAGCAGCGCCAGGTCGACATTGGCGGCGATGACCTGGGCTGTCTCGCCGGTACCGGCGGCCTTGCGCCGGAAGCAGGTGGTGCGCGGCAGCAGATGGTGGATCGTCGCCGCCCCTTCGTCGGGGCGTGCCGCCACCACCACCCAGTCGCCGGCGACCGGATGCTCCGTTTCGCCGGCGGTAAAGGCAAAGCGGCCGGCGAGACCGGCGCTCAACTCGCCAACGGGTGTGATCAGGCGGTAGAGGCCACGCTGTTGAACGATCACGCGGCCAGGGACGAGCCCTGACGCGGCATGCGGCAGGAATGCGTTTTGGAGCGTTTCGCTCCAGCCATAGGTTTCAAGCACTTGGATAAATCTTTCGGTCGGGATGCCATATAAGGCGCCGGCCAAAGGCTGATCAGTTCCCTGTCGTCAGGGCAGCCGAACGGGCGGCGCAGCGGAGCGCGTTGGCGACAAGCACAATCATGTGACAACTCCTTTTCTGCTCGCGTTGCTGTTCAATCCGGGAGTGAACCTATACCAGAGGGCGTCGTCCTCGCAATATCGCGCACTCTCCATTTTGCGCCCCGTTTCACTACGATTGCCCGGTCTGCGAAGCTTTCGGCTTGCGAGACACCCCTGCGTTGAAGGTCAGCAAGCTCAACGCGGCCATGATCCAGACTCCAATCCCGCCATACAGCGTCACCCATTCAAAGCCGGTTGCGAGCGCCTGATGCACGATGACATCCGTCACGCCGGGGATCGAAGCGCTGGCGCCGGCGGAAATCCTCTCGGCGAGCGGCCGGATCTGGGTGATGTCCAGTTCCGGCAGCGCCTGCCTGAGATGCACGGCAACGCCGCTCGCCAGGATGAAGCCCATGATGGCGATGTTGACCGCGAGCGAGACCATGCGCGCGCTCATGTCGATGCCCGACGCCATCCCAGCCCGGTCGCTTGAGACTGCGCCCGTCGTCGTGTTGGTGACCGGGGTGTTGGCAATGCCGAGGCCGACGCCGGCGATCAGGCATCCTGGCAGCATCGTCAGCCAGCTCGGATGCGCCGACGCAATGCCGAACCTCATCAGGAAGAACCCGATACCGATCGTGAACAGGCCGGCCGGGATGACCAGGCTCGGCTGATAGCGAAGTGACAGGCGCTCCGCGAAAGGCGGCATGACCAAGGTCGGCACAGTGTAGGCAAGCAGGGCGAGGCCGGCCGTGACGCTGTCATAGCCGAGGCCGACCTGCATCCAGATCGGGAGATAGATCATGAACGGCCAGAAGCAGATGTTCATCGCCGCCGAACCGATGATCGCACCAGAGAAAGGGCGGATGCCGAACACCGAGAAGTCGAACATCGGACGCACACTGACCTTTTCGGTAATGACGAAGGCAATGAAGCTCGCCAACGATAAGCCGAGAACCGCAAGGCCGGTCGCGCTGGCAAAACCGAAGTCCGGTCCCTGCGTGATGTAGAAGGCAAGGCAGAAGACGGCCAGCGACAGCGTGAGGATGCCTGCGATGTCGAGCCTGCCTGCCTGCGGATCTTTCGATTCATCAACGCCAGTCAGCGTGAGCAGGAAGGTGATCACAGCCAGCAGCACATGGATGAGAAACACCCACTGCCAGTTCGAAACGGCGACGATGCCGCCGCCGATGATCGGTCCGAAGCCCAGCCCGACGCCGAAGATGACGCCCCACCAGCCCCAAGCGATCGCGCGCTCCCGGCCCTGCTGAAACGCGTGCGAGAGCACCGCGATCTGACAGATCAGCAGCGCGCCGCCACTCATGCCCTGAAGAAACCGCGCCACGATGAGGGTTCGCACATCTCCGGCGACGCCGCAGATCAACGATGCGATGCCGAAGACCGCGATGGATATGAGAAAGACGCGCTTGCGCCCATAACGATCCGCCAGCGTGCCGACGGCCATCAGCACGGTCGTCACCGCGAGTGTGTAGGCGTTCATCACCCACTGCAGCTGCTTGAAATCCGCATGCAGCACCTTTTCCAACGTCGGCAGGATCGTCGGGACACTGGAGATCTCCAGTCCGAACATCAGGCAGGCGAGACAGACGGCGGACAGAACGACGACGCCTTGGCGGGTCAGGGCATTTGGCATGGTCAGCCTTTCGACAGATTGGGGCGGCGGCCGACGGTCAAGCGCGGGCCCGACGCATGTTGCGCGTCGGGCGAAAAACTAGGTTCTGGCGGATGATTTTAGAATTGGATGAACCTACATTTCAGTGACAACAAATCCGGATGGATGGCATGGCCACATTGGACGTCGACGCCGTAAAGGCATTCCTGGCCATCGCCGATTTCCAGAGTTTCACGCGCGCTGCCGCAACGCTTGGCACCACGCAGGGTGCGATGAGCGTGAAGCTGAAAAGACTGGAAGATCAGGTCGGCCAAAAGCTGCTCGAGCGGACGCCGCGCCAGGTGCGTCTCTCAGCCCAGGGCGCGCTGTTCGTCGACGCCGCGCGCGAGTTTCTGGCCGCGCATGACCGGGCGATGGCCACCCTGGCGTCGACTCGGCGCCGCTTCGCACTCGGCATCGCGAGCCATGTCGGAGCGCCTGAGCTGCCGACCTTGCTGGCGCGGCTGAACGCGCACGATCCCGCCCTCACCATCGAAGTGCGGCTCGACGATCCCGGCGACCTGCTCGCCGCTTTCGATCGCGGCGACATCGACGCCGCGATCATTCGCCGGGAAGATGACCGGCGGGATGGCGAAGTGCTCGCGCAGGAGGATTTCGGCTGGTTCGCCACCCCGGATTTCGAGCATCGCGCAGGCGAGCCGCTGCGGCTGGCCGCCTCCTCGCCGACCTGCGCCATCCGCAATCTGACGACGCGCGCACTGGACGATGCCGGCATCGCCTGGACGGAAGTGTTCCTCGGCTGCGGCACGTTTGCTGTCGCGGAAGCCGTCGCCGCTGGCCTCGCGGCATCGGTGTTCTCGTGCCGGCTGGCGCCGTCCGGCACGGTCGAGGTCAGCCGGCGGTTTGGACTGCCGGCACTTCCCTCATCGGAAATCATCCTGCTGTCGACGCTGACAGACACCAGGTCGCGGGCGACGCTGAGAACGCTTGCCGCGGCGTTTCGCGAACATCGTCCTGCTGCCACGCTTGCGAGACTTGAGCCCGCCGCGGCGCTCGCGCATTGAACCGCGTATCGTGAAGCGGCAGATGCTGGCCGACAGATCGAATTTGCCCAAGGGCTGTGATCCGGCGAAACGCCTATTTGGCCAGGGACGAACCATGACACGGCATGCGGCGGCAGATTGGCCATTGTCCGCCAAACGAGTTGGCGAAAGCTGTCCTCAACTTCGATAAGCTCGCAACCCTATCCCCTTGGATGCTCTGTAATCCTGGTACCACCAGGTGAGAACCAGGATTCCAGCACGGGCAGAGCTGCTCGCGGATCGCAGCGGCCACACATGAAGATGTCGAGCGCTGCATAGCCGGTTTCGGGCCAAGTGTGGATGCTGATATGAGATTCGGCGAGCAAGGCGACGCCGGTGATGCCACCGCCCTCGCCGAAATTGTGCAGCATGACATGCAGCACCGTGGCACCACAGGCAGCCGCTGCCTCGCGCAAGGTCCGCTCGATGCCCTCGGCATCCCGCAGACCGCGACACTCCCAGAAATCGACGAGCAGGTGCAGACCCGGGGCGAAGGGCTGGGCCTGCCCGGCCTGAAGCTGATCGTTTACACCGGCGTCCATCAGGACCGCCCCGGCTCTTGCGCGAACAGCACCCGCTTCCAATCTGTGTCCCTTGTCTGCATGCGCCAAATAAAGGCATCGAGGATGTAATGGGTGGCCTGAGGCATCGCAAGCAGCGGCACCAGCCAGATCATGGCGTCGGAAGAACCCAGCGACGGCAGAGCGGTGAAGACGCCGAAGATGCCGCCATGTTCGCGCCATACGAAACCATCCCAAAAGCCCTCCTCCAGATAGGCAAGGCCGAAAAGGATGATCATGTAGACCGGCATTGCCCGCCAGGTGAACAGGCGGGCAATCCAGGGCGCGAGGAAAGAACTGCGCGCGCCCTGAAGCCGCGCCTGGTTGCGGCCATAGCCCCAGATCAGCGCGATGTAAGGAATGCCGTGGGCGATGATGTTGGTACCGGTAAAGACCAGGTCGTTATCAAAGAGCACGATGCCGATGAACCAGGACGTTGCGGTGCCGGCCAGAAGCAGATTGCGCGGCAGGTTGAAGCCAATGCCGCGGCGCAGCAGCATGACCTCCTTGACGACGTAGGCGGCCAGAATGATGCCGTATCCCAGGCCGGCGACGGTGGCGAGCAACGGCAGGTCGAGGCGGATGAAGTCGCCGTCGATGAACCAGGAGAATTGCCGCCGGTTACAATGCCAATAGATCAGCGGATAGAGCGTGGCGCCGTAGATCGCAGCCTGATCGATGCGCCGGAAGAGTGGCGGCAAGCCGCGTTCCCGGCGCGCATAGATCATCATGAACCCGTATTGCTGGCGCACGAAGTGGAACACGGCGGCATAGGCGAGTACGCGCCAGAACAAGAGGCTGCCACACCAGTAGAGCAGGCTGCCGCCGAGCCACGCCAGCAGCGGCGTCAAGCCATAAAGCCAGGGCCGTGCGCTCAATTCGGCACGGTCTAAATAGGTGCGGAACAGCGTGGAGTAGACGTGAGCCACGTCGACCCCGACCACCAGCGTCAGCCAGATCCAGGGCGATGTATCGTCTGCCTGACTGCCGAGCAGGGGCCAAGCCAGTGCAGCCAGCGTCACCAACAGTGCCGGCGCCAGGATCAAGCCGAGATCGAAGCGGGCCGAGAATATCCAGGGCTGGGTCTTGAGAAGGGAATGCGCCATCACAGCACCGTCTCGAACGGATGACCGAAATAGGTCATGACATTCTCGGCCGCACGAACCCCATGTGTATAGGCCTCCTCGAAGATGGAGATGCCGCTCATGTCTGAATGTGCGGTGAAAACAGGCGGCTTCTGCATGAGGACTGCCCGCCGCTGCGCTCCCCAGATGAAGCCCGGTACCGGCCGGATCATGGCATGCCCCCAGACACAGACATCGACCCGCCTGACATGGCCGTCCAGCTCGGGATGGACAGTGAGAAGCTCCCTCAGGAAGAGGTCCTGCCAAGCCTGCAATGGCCGCGCCAGGGCTTCCCGCCGCGCCTCTTCCGGAGGCAGGTGGCTGAGCGGCCAGTAATAGGTCAACACGGTCTTCGTCGGGCGCATCTGCGTGAGCTGATGGGTGGCCACGACATAACCCAGAAGAGGGCTGTCGAAGACGACGTTGTCCCAGCTCAGGCCCGCGCCCTTGCCGCCCGGCATGCTGTCGAGGGTTATGTTGGCCACCGCCCAGGGTGCGTAGGAAAAGCCCGCCGCAAGGGCTGTATCCTTGATCAGTCGCGCCGTGACGAAATGCGGCGTTGCCAGCACCACGGCTTTCGCCTCGACACGGAAGGTCTCGTCCCTAGCCGCATCCCAGACGTCGACCAGCACGCGCTCCCCGCTCGTTTCAACAGCAAAGGCCAGCGCCCGCTGCCGAACGCGCGGGCCGAGAACCTCTGCAAGGCGCCGTACGAGATAGCCATTACCCTCGGGCCAGGTGACCAGACCCTGCTCTTCGGCTTCGGCCGCCCTGCCGTTACGGGCGGCAAAATAATGGATGCCGGCCCAGGCCGAGACATCCTTCGAGCGCGTGCCGTAGTCGTCTCGGCAGCAATAATCGACATACCAGACGAGCCCCGGAGATCGAAAACCTTCGCGTTCCATCCAGTCCGCCATGGTGATGGAATCGAGCGCCATGAGGTCGGCGTCCTGTGAACTCAGGTCGAGGGGAATGGCGAAAGCGCGGCGACCATCGCCGCCGATGCGGCGACGGAATTCGCGCATCGTGGCAAAGAAGCGGCCCGTCTCTGCCGCCTCCTCTTCGGTAATTCCGATCGCGGGCACCAACCCGTCCTGCCAACGTCCGTAGCGATAGAGGCGTTCGGAAGGGTCGGCGCACAAGGCGTATTCGTCGTAAAGCGGCGCACCGTTTGCACCGCGGCCGGTGATGATGCCGCAATCCTCGAACAGTGCCTGAACTGCCCTGGCCTCCTGGGTGAGCAGCGGCACGTAGTGGGCACCCCAGGGAAAAGCGCAGACCTCGTTGCGTCCGCTGGCGGCATTGCCACCTGGAGTGGCTTCGAGATCGAGCAGCAGGAAATCGTCGTAGCCAGCCTTGGCGAGGCGATAACCAGTACCCAGACCTGCTATGCCACCGCCGATGATGACGACATCGGTCCGGTGGACTTCGCCCGGAGCTGCGAAGACGCCGCCCCGCAGCCGATGACCGATGGAGGAAGAGGCACCAACAAGCTCGCCGGGCACCGTACCACCAGCATAGCCGCCGGGCAGCGCCCTCCCTGCCAGCCCGGTCCCAGCAAGACCGAGCGTAGCGGCTCCAAGGGCCAGGAACTGCTTGCGGGTGATCCGGCTCATGGCAAGGCCGCGTCCGGTTGGCACTCCTGGGATGGGCACAGCAATGCGCGCGCACCCATCAACGCCAGGATCAAAGGCGCCTTTGCGGCCCGAATACCGGTGTTCCGACGTTCAATAGATGAGGTAATCGCCCCACTCCTCATCGAAATAGCGCACCAGCGGCTGGTCATCGAGCCGTTGGATTGCGGTGGCGACATGCGCCATGTCGGGCGGAAACTGGAACATTGCCTTCATGGTCGGCAGATCGAGGAAGCGCAGCCCTTCGGGCAGGCGCTCCGGGACCCGATAGGGTGCAAACGAGCCGATGATGAACCCCCATTCTCCGAAGGAAGGCACAAAAAGATGATAGGCTGCGGTCTGGTATCCGGCTGCTGCCAGCGTGTTGTTCACGCACCAGAAGGATTTGCGTGCAACCAGTGGCGACGTGCTCTGGATCACCACGATGCCGTCATCCTTCAGCGCCGATTTCAGCTGCCGATAGAAGGTCAGCGAATACAGCTTGCCGATCGAGAAGTTCGAAGGGTCCGGCAGGTCGATGATCACCACATCGAAGCGCGTATCGGCCGACTTGCCTTGCCGAAGCCAGAGAAAGGCGTCGGCATTGACGACCGTCAGCTTGGGTGAAGACAGGGCACCGCCATTGAGCGACGTCATCAGCTCGTTGCTGGAGAACAGCCGGGTCATGGCGGGATCGAGGTCGACCATGGTCACGGTCTCGACCGTCGGATATTTCAAGACTTCCCGCAGGGCCAAGCCGTCGCCGCCGCCGATGATCAGCACCTTGCCCGGCGCCTTCAGCGCGCTCATCGCAGGATGCACCAGTGCCTCGTGATAGCGGTATTCGTCCAGCGACGAGAATTGCAGGTTCGAATTGAGAAAGAGGCGGATGTCGCGCTGCTGCCGAGTGACCACGATGCGTTGGTAGGGTGTGGATTCGGCGAAGATCACTGTGCCGGGATAGATGCTTGCTTCCGAGATCGACTGGATACGTTCCGACCAGACGAAGCCGGCCGCGAGCAACGCCAGCACGATGAAGGCCGCGGCCTTGTGCGCCCCACGCCTCGGTATCGTCTCGGCCCTGTTGGCATAGAGCATCCAGATCGCCACCAGCGTGTTCAGGATGCCGAACAGGAAGGCCGAACGGATCAGGCCGAGATGCGGCACCAGCACCATCGGGAAGAGCAGTGAAGCGAACAGCGCACCGATATAGTCGAAGGTAAAGACCTTGGAGACCAGATCCTTGAACGCCAGCCGTCCTTCCAGGATACGCAGCAGCAGCGGAATTTCGATCCCGACAAGGACGCCGATCACGCCGACTAGGAAATAAAGCCAGAAGCGGAAGGAGGCGACCTGGTCGAACAGGATGAAGAGCGCCGCAGCAGAAGAGCCGCCTATCGCTCCGATGAGAATCTCGATGCGAACGAAAAAGGCGAGCAGGTTGCGTTCGATATAGCGGGAAAGCCAGGATCCGACGCCCATCGCGAAGAGATAGGTACCAATGATGGTCGAGAACTGCGTTACGGAATCGCCAAGCAGATAGCTCGCCAGCGTGCCGGCGATCAATTCATAGATCAGCCCGCAGGTCGCGATGACGAAAGCCGAAAAGAGGAGCAGGATTTCCACGAAAGCGCCTTACGCCAACCGGACTGGATACCGCTGTCAGCCGTGAATGGCCGAGGCGATGATCAAGGCGATGCCTATCACCACGGATCCCAGGAAGATCGCCAGCGCCGTATTCTGCTTCTCGCAAATCTCTTTCCAGACCTGTACCTTCGGGGTCAGCAGATCAAGCAGCACGAAGGCGACGACAAAGACGACGAGGCCCAGGCCCGAATAGACCAGGGAAGCAACGACGAGTTTCAGATCGATCAGGCCGGTCACGTCCATTGAAGCCCCCTATTTGTGATATGCGTTGGCATCGCGATTGGCTGTCTGCTTGCCATTGAACATTGCGGTTACGGCATAGCCGTTGAAGTTGGCCGCCGACATGCCGAGCACGACCAACGCGGCATAGACCATCTGCAGCTTGCTCATGTTTCCCCCATCAATCGGCAGCGTCGCCCTTTTCCCAGCGCGACTTCTCGAACATCGACCGCCTGACCATGCCTATAACTGGAAAGATCAACAGCAGGACTATGGCGATCAGGTAGTTCGACCAGACCGGCACGGCGTGCCGGAGAGTGATATAGACGGACTGTTTCGGCAACGAGGTCGCAGGCGGCGTCGGCACTTTGGAAAAGTACCCTGCGTCCGGATCGAACAGCAGCTTGTAGGTACCGGGCGGAACCGGTGGCAACAGCGACCTCTTGCTGTTGCTGCCTTCGTCCCAGGGACCATCAGAATCAACGCCGCTGTAGTGCTCCAGCGCCTGGGACAGCTCATAGCTCTCGTCGGTGTCGACATTGACGAGTACCATATCGAGCTCGAGCCAGTCGTTCTCAAGGATCGAGTTGCTGACGATTTCGACATTGCCCGGGCTCTCCAGACGAAACGGTGCGGAGGACAAGGTCTTGCCCTTGTCGGCGGCGGTCAGATTGTAAGTCTGTGAATTGACGATCGTGTTGGCCGACATCGCCGCCGAGACGAACTGCGACACCGTGGCGGCAATGACTGCAGCGACGAGGATGGCCAGGCGTGGCTTGTGCGGATTGACCTGGCTGATGCCCGCGGAGAAGGATGAAGGCACGGGCAAGGGTAGCTTGAACGCGGTCGCGACGAGGCGCGCGTCGAGATATTCGCCCTCGGAGACGATGATTTCTTCGTCATTGCGCTCCACCATAAGCCGGTAGGGTGGCGCGATATAGTCGGTTACGGCGGTCACGTCTGAGGTCGATGCTCGCCAGTAGAACTCGCCGGCAACATAACTGGTGCGCGCGTTGCCGCTCCCGAAGTACTGGTAGCTGCGCCCCATTGCCTCGACCCAGCCCTGACTGCCTGCACCCTGCACGTCGCGGTTGAGAGTCTTCACCAGGGTCCAGTGGTCGTATTCCTCGGTCAGGAAACGATAGCCTTGGTAGGGATTGAACAGCAGGTACTCAGTCCACCAGAACAGCCCGTCGCTGCGTCGCATGAAGCCGACGACTTCCCATTCGATGTCCTTGAGCCGGGCACGCGCACCGATCGGAATCTCGGAATGCCGCATCGCTACATGCGCGGCCTCGATGATGCGCAGGTTCTTGTCGGCGACGTCGATCACGGACGAACATTGGCTGCAGGTGGCGGTGATAGACAGGCCAACCGCACGCAGCGTGACCGCACCCCCGCAATTCGGGCAGTCGAAGGTACGCGGCCTGCCCGACGCGCGTGGCGCCGGCTGGTCGGGCGGCGTGATCGAAGGCTGCTCGTCCATCACCATCCCTCCAGAGGCCGCAGGTTGGTAAAGCGGAACTCATCCCATTCCACATAGCGGCCGAGATAGGCTTTGGCCTTGTGGCCATCATGGTCGAGTGTGGCGAACTCACCTTTCCGGCCTACGCAGTCGATCGCGATCGTGCGGCGTCCCTTGGGCGCAGCGAAGGGCAGTTCGCCCTCCGACCCCAGGCAGGTCGCCAGCTTGATGTCCACCGCGCGCAGCCTGGTGCCGCCGAGATCGACCCAGAAACCGGGTTTCGCCTCATCGGTACCCTTCCCCCCTGTCAGCAATGGCAGGCAGTTGTCTAGGGACGCCTTGGCGTCGTGCGGCAAGGTTCCCTCCATCTCGAAACTGATGGAGAAGGAGCCTTGTGCCTCGCCGATCCAGCCGCGTCGGCCATCCGCCATCAGGAGGTGCCATTCGTTCCACAGTCCGTCACGCCAGCCGATTTTCAGCCTGCCGATGATCGTGAAAGGTTGCCCGTCCCAATCACCGCCGCTGCCCAGTTGCAGCGGGCTCATGTCGTCCGGCAAGGCGGCCATCACCCCGATCGACTTCACGTCGATATCCGTGCGCACCACCATGGACTGACAATAGGCACACACCGCATAGATCGATTGCGCCGACCGGAAGATCACATCCGCACCGCAGGACGGGCAGTCGAACTTGCGCATGAGTACCCTGAGTTGGTGATTGGCTTCACCGGAGATCCCGGCACCGACAAGGCTTCCGAGGCAGAACCCGCCCCGGGCTACTTGATCCGCGACAGCAGTTCGGCCTTCTTGGCGTCGAATTCCTGCTGTGTCAGGATTCCCTTGGCCAGCAAGCCACCCAGCTTCTCGAGAAGCTCGATCGGATCCTCTGCGGGCTGAGCCGGTGCGGCCTGGGATGCCGGGGCGGCAGCCGTGCCGAAGCCTTGCGCCATGGCCTGCCCGATTGCCAATCCGGCTCCAAGGCCTGCCCCTGCCCCCGCAAGGCCGCCCGGATTCTCCGCCGCGAGCGGGATCGCTTCGGCGGTCTGGAACTGCGCATAGCGATTAAGATCACCGAGCATGTTCATCGAACTGACCTTGTCCAGAACGCGCTGAAGCTCCTCGGGCAGCGACAGGCTTTGGACGTAGAAGCTCTTGACCTCTATGCCGTAGGCCTGGAGCGCAGGGGCGATCGCCTCCGCAAGCTGCTGCGAGAATGCCTCCTGGTTGGCCGCCATGTCGAGAAAGGCGACGTTACCCTGGCCCAGCCTCGTGGCGATGGCGGTCAACACGATGCCGCGCAATTGGCCTTCGATCATCTCGGAGGTCGAGCGCTCGGCCGTACCGACCAAGCGTGTCCAGAACGCCTCGATGTTGCTGATGGCGTAGGAGAAATTTCCGAAGGCGCGGATGCGGATCGGCCCATATTCCTTGTCACGGATGGTCAGGGGCTGTGTGGTGCCCCATTTGCGATCGATCTGATCCTTCGTGTCGAAGAAATAGACGTCCGATTTGAAGGGCGACTCGAAGAACTTGTCCCAGTTCTTCAGATAGGTCAGCACCGGCAGTGTCTCGGTATTGAGCGTATAGGTGCCTGGTCCGAAAACGTCGGCGATCTTGCCTTCGTTGAAAAAGGCTGCCCGCTGCGTCTCACGCACCACCAACTGAGCGCCGTTCTGAATTTCCATGCCGGACATCGGGAAACGATAAGCCAGCACGCCCGGCTCGTCGGCAGTCCACTGGATGACGTCGATAAATTGCTTGGAAATGAAGTCCAGAATGCCCATGCCTGCTCACCCCCTTGGCCGGATTTGAAGCCTGAGACAGCCTATCCGACCCACCACCGCCGACATATGAGGAAGACTAACGCACCTCGAAACACTGCGACAACTAGCTCTTTAAGTAACGATCCGCCAGAGCCTGCAACAACTACTTTGTTAGATAAGTTCGACCGCTCGTTGTTCAATAAGCAGATTCTGCAGGCATTGCACAAACGCAATCTCCGATCGGAGATCGGTGACGTTTGTCTCCACACGATGAAAGAAGCGAACGAGAGGCCGGCTTGTTGTCCGCTGCAACGCGCTACGAACCGGAGAACCGCAGTGCCTTCACAAGCGCCGCCAGTGCGGCCGGCTGATGCTGGCGGCTGGGATAGTACAGGAAGAAGCCCGGAATGGGCGGCGTCCAATCTTCCAGCACGCGGATGAGACGGCCCGCCGCGATATCGTCCGCGACCTGCTCCTCATAGCCGAGCCCGAGTCCGACGCCGGCAAGCGCTGCCTGGATCACCAGATGCGTGTCGTCGACCAGAAGCGGGCCATTCGCGCTTATCGACAGCGACTTTCCTCGCTTCTCGAACTCCCATCGATACGGCCCGCCCGCAAGCCGAAGGCCGATGCACCGATGGTCGGTGAGATCCTTCGGCGTCTGCGGAACCCGCCTCGCGGCGAAATAGAGCGGCGAGCCGACCACCGCCAGTCGCAATTCGGATGTGACCCGGACGGCGACCATGTCTTTCTGGATGTACTCGCCGAGCTGGATGCCTGCGTCGAACTCACCCGCGACGAGGTCGCTGGGGCCTGTCGCCGTGACGACGTCCAGCACGATGTCGGGATAGGCTTCCGCGAAGGCAGCGAGCCGCGGCAACAGCACCATCTCGGCCGCCGAACGGGACATCATGATGCGGAGACGCCCGGCAGGCTTGTGGCGATTGCTGCGCGCGCTGTCGAGCGCGCGATTGATCTGCTCGAGAGCCGGCGCCAGCTCTTGCAGGAGTGCCGCGCCGGCCGCTGTCGGCGCGACGCTCTTGGTCGTCCGGGCAAGCAACTGCACGTCGAGACGCTGCTCAAGCCTCCTAATCGTATGGCTCAGGGCGGATTGCGACACCCCCAGCCTTGCTGCGGCTCGTGTGAAGCTCCGCTCCGCGGCAACGATCGCCAATGTTGCAAGTTCGTCGAGCTGGCTGGTCATCGATCATGAATATGAGTCATAAAACCATGCAATGCAATGCGGATACACTCATGATCGACCTTGCCATAGGTTGAGGCAACGAGATGGCCGCCGCGATTTGTCCGGCAGGTTGATGCTCGGTGTGAACAGTCAATCGATAGGGAACGAAATGCCGGTTTTGCAGGATACGGACGTGTCAGCTCTGCGCGCGCTCGCGCAGATATATCTCGATGCCGCCTATGAGATGGATGCAGAAAAATTCGCCTTGATTTTCGACCCGTCGAGTTCCGTGACGAAGGTCGCCGATGACGGCAATGTGAGCGTGACGCCGATTGCGGCGTGGCTGGCTGCGGTGCGTAGCGCGCAAGCCCCGAAGCAGCAGGGCTTCGAGCGCGAGGACCAGATCCTGTCGATCGACGCTGAACGCGATCTCGCGCTCGTGAAATTGAAGCTGCGCGTTCCGCCGCGTTCCTTCACGGATCTGCTGTCGTGCCTGAAGGTGAACGGGAGCTGGAAAATCGCGCAGAAGGTGATGACATCGAACGCGTGAGCAATTTTTGGCAGAGCGGAGGAGGCGGTGATGGCACGCTCCTCCGCCACGACACCCATTACCGGCAACGGCAAAGCGCGACAGGCAACGTCGTGGAAGCCGGTCCTGAGGGATCTTCTGGATATCGATCGCATCGGCATCGGGAGGATCGCCAACTCTCCGCCGCATCAGCAATGCCATCTATCCTGGCCGATTTCTTTTCTGCTCTTGCTCCACGAACCGCTTCAGGATCGGGAGCGTCGTTCGCCAGTAGAAATCCACGTGTCTCCATCCAGAGTCCTCGCCGATCTCCCACCCTTTGCCGCGACGCACGGGGGAAGGCGGCACCTGTTGTTCGACCGTCAGGTCCGTGTCGACGCTGCAGGGATCGAGCATCATGGTGATGGTCGAATAGGATTGAGGAATTTCCGGCAGACCGGAAACGCTTGACCAATAGGTGTATTGGAGCATCGAGTGGGGCTGAACTTGCACGACTTGCCCTTTGTCGCGGTAGCGCTTTGTCCCGATGAAAGCTTCGATCTCTATTGCGTCGCCCACTCGCCAATCGGTTTTGAAGTCAGCGTTGCGCCAATTCGCGCCCGCATCGGGGCTTATGACGGCTGCCCATATCTGTCGAGGTTCGGCCGCAATGCGAATGGACTGAGTAACCGTGCGAAAGGGCATAAACTCGGTCCAAATGCTCGCTATTCGACGAAAATTTTCAAAGACGCAAACTAGGCTTTACCGGCGGAGGACGGCAAGGTGGGAACTATGGCCAACCCGCTACGCTTCGCGACCCCTGTCACGCGGACGTCGCGGCCAAACTCTACTCCGGATAGATAAAGCCGCCAGCGAGTTATGCGGGTGGCGGCACGGCCGAGGAATTCCATGTTACCGTCGTTGATGCTTCGCGTGTTCCTCCATGCGACGCCGAACTCAATTCACACCGTCGCGCGCTGCAGTTCGGTAGCGCATCAAGCGCGGCTGCAACAGCTTTGTCGAGTCCATCATAGAGGATCGGAGCTGAGGCTGCGCCGGCGCACGGAAGGGCGTGAGACTCGCGTTCTCAGACAACTTGTGGCCGCGTTTGACAAGCGCGGCGAGCGTAGCTCGCACTGTCGTCTTTGATGGTGCCGCAGCACAGGCGTCGGTGTGAGGTCGCGACGGCGCCGACAGACCAGACGATCTTCTGCGCCGCTGCTCAGGGCGAGCCCGGCGAGTCCTTCTGGCTGGCCAACGTAGTGCGCTCCTCCTGTGTCAACTGTGTCATCCCCTCGGCTGTGACAGCGCCGTCGCCAAGGACACGGACCATGCCGGTGGGCTCGTAATTGGTGTTACTGCTTTGTCTCTGACGGCTTCGCTTTTGTGGGTTGGCAGGCTGCACGTCTTTTCCCTCCCCGCCGCCGAAGCTGAGCACCTCGACGATGATGATCGACGGCTGCTCGTTGGCTCCGGATTGGGCCGGATTGGCCGCCGCCTTAGACGCCGCGCCGGCGGTGTTGGAAGCCTCCGTCTGGCCGCCGATATTGGGGGCCTGGATCGTCGGCACGCCGGTGACGCTGCCCTGCGCCGAGATGTTGGCGGCATTGACGACATGCAGCGCCGCGACGTTCACTCCAAGGCCGCGCACACCTGCCTCGCCGATGTCGATCGTGCCGAGCGGTGCGATCAGGTCGACATCGCCGCAGGCAATTCCGCCGATCGTACTGCAGGCGGAAATACCCGCGCCCGACGACGGGATGCCCGGAGAGACGGTGACATGGCCGTAGTTATCGTAGACCCGCCGCGGCGGGGCATAGACCACGGTCGTCTTGGCGCCACGCCCGGCATTGATGTCTCCCTCGGCCGACCAGGCGACGATGTTTCCGCCCATGGTCGTCATGATGCGCGACAAGCCGAGCAGGACCGAGCCCTGGGAGTACATGGCGATATCGCCCGCTCCCTGCGTGACGACGCCTGCGGTCGACGACGGGACCTGGCCTTCGACGCCGACCACGATCTGCCCGCCCGGCGCGATCATCTGAATGTCGCCACCAAACAGGGTTTTCACACCCGTGTCGCCGAACATTGTGATGTCGCCGGCGCGCACGATCCTGTTTCCGCCTGCATCCTTCTCGGGGAACAGCGCATTGATGGCGACACGGCCGCGCAGATAGGAGCCGTGCCGCGAACTCGATGCATCATTGTATTCGCGGCCGCTCTCGCGCAGTTCGGCAAAGTACACCATGCGCGAGAAGACGTATTGCTGCTCCGCGGCGAGCGCATCGAAATAGCCGCGACGCTCCTCATCGCTGGCTCCCGTAAAGCCATAGCGCTCCTTGAGCCAAGCGGCCAGTTCCTTGCCGTAGGTCTTGGCGACCTTGCCAGGCTGATCGGCGAGCGGCACGCCCGCCACTGCCAGGTTGGCCGGGTCGAGGTAAAGCGCGACGAGCTTCTTATAGTCAGGCTTGTTTGCCCCAACACCCGCCTGCATCAGGACGCTCACGCCGGGACGGCTGTCGCCCGGAACGACAGCGCCCAGCGATATGATCTGGCCCTTGTCCGCCTGGTAGATGTTGCGCCCCGCCGCGACGTGAAGCTGGCCGGGACCCGCGACCTGGAAACTGGCATGGATGATGTCGCGTCCCGCGGAGACCATGGAGATTTCGTCGATGTTGTCGTGCAGGAAGAACCCGCCGGCACTCACGATGTCGCGGCCAGCCCGCATCGAGACTGGCTTGGCCGCGTAGTAACGGGCCGGATAAAACCCCGCGGGAACGAACTGCCCCGTCGTCAAGCCGACGAGATCGCCTTTGATCGCATAGAAACGCAAGGGATCGCGGTCATTTCCACGCAGGTTTCCGATCCCGCCTTCGTTTGGCGATTTATAGGCAGTATCCTCAGCTTCATTTTTCCAGCCGGCATAAAAGTAAGGCTTTTGCGGGCTGGTCATACCATCCGGACCAGCCGCGCTTGGATGAATCCCGGCGCCATTGCCGTATATCGACTGTCCGGCAAGGAACTCAACCTGTGCCGTTTGAGATGGAACGAGAGATCCGCCGTCGTCGAGATAGATACTGCCCGTCGCCGCCACGACACGCATCCGCGCGGGAAGCAGCGAACTGGAGCCCTGATCGTTCGAGAAGGCATTTCCTGTCGCGGTTCTGCGCGCAAGGGGCGTCAGGTTGCCACCCGCGGAGAACAGGTCGAACCCAGTAGCGGACGTCCATAGGGAGAAGGCGGTGTAGCCACCGCCGTCATAGGACACCCCGTCCTTTGTATACGGCGTGTTCATGACCTGAGGTCCCAGCCCGGCATCAACTACGCCGCCGAGCACAAGGTCACCGCGCGCGGCTAAGCGGGTGGCTGCATCGCCCAGTACCAGCACCATGCCGCCGTTCGACACGCCCTTGTTGGCAGAGAAAGCATCCGGCGCGCGCGGATCCGTAGCGCCGGTTACACCATATGTGAGGTCGATACGGCCCATTGATCCGGCGCGAACGTCGACCGCGCCGCGCAGGTTGACGAGAGCACCGTTAAGATCGTTCTGAAGACCGGTGGTGCCGCTCGCATTCTCCCTTGGATGCAGCGGGTTGATCGCCCCACCCACATCGACGGAAATGTCGCCGCCGCCCGTGCGCATGATACTGCCGTCGGCCAGCACGCGGCCGGTCGAACCGACGGCGATATTCAAGCCCTGGCTGCTTCGGAAAGTCGAACCGCCACGCCCCGATTGGACGCCGGCATCGCCGCCGGCCCTGACCGCGACATTGCCGCCACCCAACGCGCCGAAGCCCGAGAACGCCGGCATCTGGGGAATGAAGTCACCCATATACGTGTAGTAGGGCGAAGCATAGGTGCCGAAGTTGATCCACCAGGCTGTCTTCTGTCCGCCCTCCTCGCTGCCCTGGCGCCACAGCCAGTTGCCGGCCAGACTGCTGAGATTTGAAGACGGAGGGTTGGTGCCGTTCTGGATGACGCCGACCAGATTGCCCTGCGCGGCAATGAGAAGATTGCCGCCGTGCTCGGGATACCAGGCTTGATAATTGTCGCCCGTGACCAGCGCTTCGTAGTCGGGCGAATAGCTGCCGAAATACGGACCGAGCACCGGACTGACGCCCGACCAGTCCGCGTCTGGGTCCCATTTCCCGCGTGGCAGGTTGTAGGGGTTGGCGCCGCTCTTATCGAGGATCGGCATGGACTGCGTGCCGGCGGTATAGATACCGTAGAGCGATATCTGGTTGTAGTTCCCTCCAGCCAGAAGGCTGAGATCACCGGTGCCAGTGCGGATCACACTGGTGATCATCGGGGCCAGATAGGTGCCGGATGTGATGTCGGGCATATAGTGCCGATCCGACAAAGTCATGTTTCCACGACCGCCCAGATCAGACTTGGTACGCAGCATGCGGCTATCGGCGGCGGCGAGATCACCCCCGGCGACAAGGCCGATATCCCAGGACAATGAGCCCGGCGCCAACATTGGCGCCACCACATAGCTCTTGCCCTGCTTGCCGTCCGGTCCCGTGGGCCGCAGATCGACCTCGGGCCCCGACGCAAACAGGACATTGCTGTTCGATGGTATGAAGGAGCCGGCCTTCAGCGTCAGATTGGTACTGAGATAAAGGATCATGGCCGCGAAGACATTAAGCGGCGTGCCCGCCGGCACGGTCATCGCCTGCACACCGAACGCCTCGCCGACCGATGTCGGAACCAGGTTGCCGGCGGCAAGGCGCGTACCTGCGGGCAGCGCGGTAGTGCTGTTGAGGATCGTTCCAGCATTCAAGACCGTGCCGTCGGGAAGGATGACGGGCGCCCGCAACACCGTTCCCACAGGCAGGTTGATCGCGGCGGCAATGGCGACATCCATCGGAAGGACAATGCCTGTCCTCACGGTCGTCGCGCGAATGGGAATGTCATAGTTGAGGCTGCGCTGCCCCCAGAGGGCGATACTCGTCGTCGCGCCGCTCGCGCTGCCCTTCAGCGTTACGGCCGTCGGCAGAACGGTGGGAGATGCGTAATCCTCCACTCCGCTCTTCAGGACCCAGCCATTGCCGTCCGGCGTGTCGACCGGCGCGAAGCCGTCATTGATGCTGCCGTAGATGTCGAGATTGCTGCCGGCGCGAATGACGAGGGAGCCCGGTTCGCCGGAACCGTAGATGCTGGTCCGCGCGAAGTGCGGATTGAGGCTGTCATAGCGATAACCCGACAGATCGAGATCGCCGCCGATCCGCAGGTCGCGATCGGCCGTGTCGCCAGCGATCTCCACACCCGGCCGCAGATGGAACGCATCCCGGTAGCTGCTCAATCCGCTCAGGCGCGACCGCAGCGACGCATTGCTCGAAGCAGCTGTGATGAAAGCCTCGCTGTCGGCGTGGATGTCATCGAGATAGTCCTGGGTGATGACCTGGCTGTAGCGGCCGTTGACGTCCGTTTCGGTGGCCAGCGGCGCGTCGGTGTAGCGGCGGAAGCCGTTGACGACGATGCTCCTGGCACCGCGAATGGCGAGCGGACCGACGGCATCGATGGCGATGTCATTGGCGCCGTCGATGCCCCTCGCGCCAGCCGGAGTGCCCGTGCCGCCGCGTCGCGAGGCATTGAGCGTCAGCGTACCCCGCGCGATACCGTCAGCCGCGCGCAGATCGATGGCCGCGCCCGGTTGCAACGCGATCGTACCCTGACTGCTGGTCAGTTCCACCGTCGCGCGGTTCGGCGCGTCGATCGCCTTGCCGTCGCTGTCGACGCGCAACACCGTGCCATGGGTGTCAAGCACGGCACTGGAGCCGAGCGTCACGCCGTCGCGCGCAGCGAGGCGGATGGCGCCGACGCGTTCGCCGCTGGCGTCGACATGGCCCGTTACTGTCAGGCGTCCGCCATCGATCGACAGATTGACCGTGTTGGCCTTCAAGTCATCGCCGACGACGAGGTCACCCTGTTTGATCTGGAACGAGCGTTCGCCGAACAGCCCACCAGCGCCGAGACGTTGATTGAGACCGGCGAAGTCCGTGATTGTCTGGCCGCGTGTGTCCACCCGGCCCGACGGATAATCCGTAAGCACGCCGGCCCCGACGTCGTACCGGCCGGACGCCGTCCCTCGGATCGAACCAGCAAGATCGATATGACCCGCGCTGCCGCCGAGCGCGATGACGGTCAGCTTGCCGGCCTGATTGTTCAGCGCCGACAGATCGATCACGGATCCCGTCGCTTGCGTCACATTGCCTTGATCGCTCTCGATCGAGACGTCACCGCCCCAACTATATTTGGTGACATCGAACATCTTGATCGCGCGGCCAGACATGTCGATGCGCGCATTGTCCGTGAGGGTGACGTCGCCGAAAGCCGACAGGCTGAGCTTGCCGCTCGGCAATACCACGGCACCGGCGACATTGATGGCCTTGCCCTTGAGATTGAGCGTCGCGCCCAGTGCGTCGCCGCTCGATTTCGAAAGCTCGCCCTGCGGCGCGGAGATGTTGAACATGCCGCCGACGGTTATGGAGGTCACGGAGCCGGCTCCGCCCGTCAGCAGCGGCGTGACCAGATTGAGATGGCCACCAGTGTAGCTGTAGCCCTTGCCAGCGACATAGGTGCCTTGTGTCTCGTAGACAGAGAGAGTGCCCTTGGCGTTGCCGCCGATGCGCTTCGCGGCATTGAGGTTGGCGGTACCGAAACCCAGAAGCAAACGATCGACCGTGACCTGGTTATCGGCACGCACGCGGTCGGCATAGCCGAGCTCGATTGAATCGGCGACGATATTCAACGTGCCCCGGCCGGTTCCCGCACCACCCGGAATGACGGCTCCTGGCGGTACGCTCGATGGCAGGCTGCCGGTTTCATAACTTCCGGAGCTGATGCCGGTCCAGACAAGGTTGCCAGTGGTCAGGCTCGCGACGTCGCCGGCATTGCCGTAGCCATAGATGGCGGGCGTGCTGAGCACCAGTTGCTTCAGGCTGGACTGCCCGGTCGCCGGATCGACGGTGCTGAGATTGACCGTTCCGTAGAAATTGACCGATTGACGCGCGGTCAGGACGAGGCTTTCGAGCTTGGGAATGCCCACGCCCCGGTTACCGGCAAGCAGACGCTCCAGAATGCTTTGATTGAACGACAGGCCGGGCGCCAGAACATTGCGGCTGGCGGCATCCGCAAGCGACGCTTCGCTGCCGATGTTGACGGTCGATACGCCAAGCACGAGATTTTTGGTGCCGTAGCGAACGGAATCGGCGAGGCTGATCGTCTGCTGCGAGGAAAACGCGATGGTGCCTTGCGAGTAGAGGCCCGTCTCGCCGCTACAGATCGACCCTGCGCACGTGCCGATCCTGACATTGCCGCCACCAAAGAGGCCGCCAGCGCCGCTTTGCGGCGGCAGGAACTCGAGCCATCCGTTCGACACAGCGACCACGCTTGCTGCTACAGGATCGAACAGGTAGCCCGCTGAAGAATCGTAGGGCGACGCCCCCTTTCCGATCGTGTCGATCGACGCTCCGGCTTCGACCACGATATCCGACTGGCGATATCCCGAAACGAGCAGAACGTCGGCCACGGATAGCACCGCGCCGCGGCGCACGACCAGTTCGCCGCCACGCGATTCGACGGAGATCACCGAGCCCGGATACGGGCCGCGACCGAAGTCACCGTTCCTTTGCCAAAGCGAGCCGCCGATCACGAGGCGGGACGCCCCGATATCATTGAGTTCACCCGCGCTGATCGAAACATAACCCGCCTGACGCGCTGAGCTGGGCGCCGTGATCTCGATCTTGCCGCCATCCGCTCGCGCGCGCACGGAAACCTGGCCGGCGAAACCGCCGTTGGCGCCCGCCTGCAACACCTTGCCGTCGAAGCGGAGCGCGCTGCCGGGGTTGGCATCGTCCAGATTGAAGAGGAAGCTGAGATTTCCTGCATCCGCCGCGGTCCACGGCCGCGCCCAACCGAGATCCCGCGCCCGCGCGATGCCGAATGCGGCATAGCTGGTCTCGTTGTAATTCGAATACGTACGCACCGCCGTGGCGGGCGTCAGGATGAGTTGTGCCGGCAGCCCGGATTGAATGGCCGTATTGGCAACACCCATGTGCCCGTTGGCAAGATAGGATCCGTTGCCGAGCTCCGCGGTGGTCGGCATCAATGAAGCATTGCTGCGGCCGACTTCGACGCGGAAAGCGCCAGGCAAGAGGGCGTAGGTGGAAGGCAGCAGCGTATAGGTGCCGGCGGCAAGCCCCGGGACACCTGCAGGGATGGTGATCTGCTGACCGATGGCCGGATTCGCGGCATCAAGTGTAGCCGGCGCGTAACTGCCTTTGAAGCTCGGGACAATGGCATAGACCGTGTTGCCCGACGCGCTGTAGGCCAAACTGGGGTTAGAGTCGGCCAGCGCATGGCGCAGCACGTCAACAGAGCCGCCACGTCCGCTGACGAAGCCGGCACCGAGAATGTCACCGCCGCCGGAGAGATCGAGTACTGCCCCGGCTTCGACCGCGATCCTCGCGCCACCGATGCTGATGCCTTTGGTCGCGCGTGTCTGGACATCGTCCGTAACCAGACCCGCAAAGGTCACGTCCTGGCCGTTGTACTTGTAGATGAGACCGTCGACCGTGCCACCGTAGGGCATCAGCACGCCGGCCATGGATATCGACGTGACGCTGCCTGGCAGCAGCGTCGTGATGTTGCCGGTACGCCCGATCTCGAGCGCGCCGCCGGGCGCGCGGATCACACCACCCTGATTGATGACCGGGGCATCGAGATAAAGCTTGCCGAATACCGACCAGGGCGCGTCGGGTGTTGCTCCCTCGGCCTTCCGGACAGTCAAGACCTTGCCGGCCTTGATTTCGGCCTTGACTTCCGTAGCCGGATAGATCTGCCCGGCGGTTATGGTCAGGTCCTTCGGCCCGGAGAACTCCGCGTCGCTGCCGCCGACCCTGTTCAGCGTTGTGTTCTTGAGGAACCGCAAATCGCCATGGCTCAAAAGATCGATCGTCGCAAAACCGCGACGGTCGACGACAATCGCAGACCCGCTGGCTTGCGCGATCGTGGCACTTGCGCCGAAGCCGACGTCGTCGCGAATGTCGACCATTTCCGCAGTCATCGAGAGAGAAGCGTTGTCGCTCTGTTTCGACAAGCCGTTCGATATCGTCATGACGGTTGGCATGATGTGAAAATCACGTGCGGCCCGCGTCGCGCCCGCCATACGCAGATAGGGCGCTGCAAGATCGACCCGGCTGTTTGCCGCAGAATTCTGCGACAGGCCGTATGCGCCGGCATAGAACCGCAGGCTTTGCCCCATGCGCAGCGACGTGTCGCCGTCGAAGCTCAACAGGCCGTTGACCAGAACCGACAGGTTGTCGAACCCGCCCGCCGCGATCTTGTCGACACCCAGTCGCGCCGAGCCGTAGGTCAGCGTCTGGTTGTTTTCGCCGGGCTGCAGCGCGACGTCCAGACGACTGCCGCCATGCGCCTGGGCAAGAATGAACTCGCGCGGTTTGCGGACCGCATTATCCACACCTCCCGAAAGCAGATAGTTCGGCGTTTCCAGGGCAAGTGCGAGCGTTCCGCCGGCCGCTCCCGTGCCGCCCGCCCGCGCGCGCAGGCTACCGTCGAGATAGAGACCGTTGTTCGATTTGAGGATGATCGAACCGCCATCGCTGGCGACTGTCGCACGATAGAGATCGCGGCCACTTCCCGGCAGGTCGAACACCGCGCTTGTGCCGGAGGCATCCAGCACAGCACCCGCACGGATCACGACAAAGGTATCTGCAGCAAAGGCTTCGCCTTTCTCCTCCCAGTCGAGCCCTCCACCGATGCTGATCGTGCCTCCCTTTGCGGCAACGCCATAACGACGCCCGCGAAAATCGACAGCGGTTGCGGCCCGTCCCGCGACATCGAGAACCGCATGCTCGCCGATCCATATCGAGCGTGCGCTTGCGGCGCCGTTTCCGAGATCGGCCCCGGCGCGGATGATATCGATCGTAACCTTGCCACCCCATGCGTTGAGCGTGCCGTCAACCGTGACCTGGCTTCCTTCCGCGCCGAGAACATTGATCGACTGCCCCGGGTCGACCGAGACGACGGATCCTGTGCCGATGCTGATCGGCCCGCCCAGCTTGTTGGAGTCGGATCTGAACGTCACGCCGGCACCGCGCCTCTGCGTCAGCTCCGCCTTCAGCGGATTTTCGAGAAACAGCGGCGGTGTCCACAGTTCGAAGCCGGCTGTTGGATCGCTGCCGCCCGGTATGGAATGGCTGTCCTTGGTGAAGCGGTAGACCGGCATTGCAACGTCAAGCTTTGCCCCCGGCACGACAACGAGCCCTTGATGTCCGTTGACCTCATAATTCGAGAAGCCGGTTTGCAGCAGCCCGGATGCGATGTTGAGCAGCGGCTTGACGGTGACGCTCTGCGACAGCCTCGATCCCGCAACGATCTGCGTGCCGGCTGCAAAGGTCGCATCGACAGGCGCGATGTTGCCGGCCGCGAGTGTGGCCGACGTGGGCACGATGGGAATACCGGCAGGAAACACATTCCCGGGGACCACGAAAGTCGTCGGGAAATCTCCTGCCCCGATAATGCCCGAGACCCTTGCTCCCGCCGGGAATGTCGGCAGCGCCCATGCAAGGACCTGGTGTTGGACACCGTCCACCACCAGCGTGTAGCTGAAAGTGGTTGGGGCCGGCGGCGTCCACTTGTCCGCAAGCACGACCGGTGCGCTGCCTGAGAACATCGGCGCTCCGCCAAGCACTTCGCCCGGCAGCGCAAACGTCTTCATGTAGCGATAGTCAGCGGGCAGGATCTCGCCGGCGCGCACGACAAACGTTTCCGTCGCCGTCAGATTGGCCGGCGCCTTCTCTCCGGCGCCAAGCATACCATTGTTTTCGAGGGCCTTGCCGCCGATGACGACGGCCCGGCCGGATTCGATGGTGAGCTTGCCGCCACCGTTGACGCCGTAGGCACGGATTGTGCCGTCGAGGACCAGCGCCCCGCTGGTGCTTGCGGTTCCGAGCGAAGAATTGTCGGCTATCAGGGTGACGTTGCCGCCCTTGCCGCCCATTGTCCTGGCATTTGGAAGAATGGCTCCGCCGGAGGTCGCATCGATGGTGCTGCCCGCGGCAATGGTCACGTTCTGCGTGGAGCCGAAGGTGACGTTGCCGCCATTGAGGAGGGCCTGGCCTGGCAGCTCGTTCGGATTGATCAGCGCGTTGATCCAACGTCCGCGCACATCGATGGTGGCGCCGCTGTGCAGCGTCAGTTGCGCAAGACCGCCCGTGGTCAGAATGATGGGGCTGGAGGATGCAACATCCGGCTTCAGAATATTGCTGACGCTGACGCTGCCCGAACGCGCCGTGAGACCGGCCTTGAAGTCGACGATAGGCGCGACGAGGTTGAGGGAGCCGCCATCGGCGAGCGTGAGGTCGCGCTCGATGCTGATCTTGCCGCGCGTGGCAAGGTCGAGCCCGCCGAGCTTCTGCGCGTTGAGATGTCCGGCATCGAACCACAAGGTGCCGTTGCGCGTGGATGGCAGTGCAGCACTCGTGTCGAGACCCTTCGTGATGCCGGCGATGTCGCCGATGATGATCGCGGAGTTGTGCGCGTCGAGCCGCCCCTGCGCCCCATAGCTGCCGACGAGGAGCTGACCCGCCCTGGCCACCTGCGTCTGCCCGAGCTTGTAGCCGTCCGAGGTGCCGTCCGGGCGTGCCTGCCGCTGGCGCGTGCCCGTGACGACATCGGCGAGAATGTTGCCCTCGAACACCGCCGTCGGTGTCGACAGGATCACCTGGCCGGCGTCGCGGCCAATCGTGTAGCCCGCCTCCCAGCTCACATGCTCGCGGCCCTTCCCGAACGGACCCGTCCACACCTCGGTGAAGCCCCAGCGTGCATGCTCGCGCACATGGCCCTGGCCGAGCCCGTAGAACGTCATGTCGGCGCGCGCATTGTCGATGTTGTAGAGACGCCCGTCGCGGCCCAGGAAGTTCGTCGTGCGGATCGCCCCGCTTTCATATTTGAGCGAACCGCCGGAGATGTCGAACACCGAGCCGGCCTGCGCCACCACCTCCGCCGCCGCCAGCGTGATCGTGCCGCCGACCGTCGACCATTCGCCGATCGAATGGGCGGTGTTGGTGAGATAGCCGCCGACCTCGAGCAGGCCACCGCGCGTGTAATAGCGGTCCGCGTCATAGCCACCGGTGCCGGCCGGCACATAGATCAGGTCGCGGATGTCGACCCACACATCCTTGTTCTTCAGATCGTTCTTGTCGCGGTTGGCCGGGCTGTCACGCAGCTCGTTGCCCTGGATGTTGACCTTCAGATTGTTGGTCGCCATCGCCAGCACGACATCGCGCACGCCCGACACGTCGATCGTGGCGCCGCCCTCGGTGACGATGCGTCCCCCCGCCGATACCGCCGTCTGCCCGCCCTGGGCAATGGTCAGCGAGCCGGCGGCCCCGCCCTTGAAGACCACATTGCCGCCGCTGACGATCTCGATGCGCGACTGGTCGAGCCGGTCGGCAAGCAGCGACAGGTTGTCGAAGGCGCCGCTGGCCGACTGGCTGCGCTGGGCGTTGGCGCCGGCCGATGCCTTGATCAGCGCGTCACGCTGCGAGTTGAGCGCCGTCTCCTTGCTCTCCAGCTCGGGGATGATGGTGGTGAGGCTGCCGGCGCCGAGCGTGACGCTGCCGGCCTTGTCGGTCGCGGAATTGAGCAGATGGATGGTGCCGCGGGTGTTGACCGAGGTCGAGGCAACCAGGATGCCGTTCTGCTCGACGGTGCGGCCGGCCAG